>NZ_JAVDYJ010000001.1:1466435-2932870 GCF_031458395.1 Enteractinococcus fodinae | reverse complement strand
AGGGGTTCATGGATGCGCTTCACTGAGCAGGTTGGACTCTGGCTCATTTTAACAAGGAGCAACTGGGAGGCATACTTGGGTATTTGATTGTTCCAATTGCAAGAGCATCGCCCCCACAGTCTCTTATTGTGAGCCTTAGCATATGCTCCAGCGGATTGTGAATATGTGCTCTTGTTTACTCGTGCCTCCGAGCGCTGCTTCCATCATATCTATGTATTCTTCAGCTTGACGGTCTAGCTGAGACCGTTCCTCACGGTACGTTTCGTAGAGGTCGTCGGCTTGACGTGAATATCGTCGTATCTCTTTTCGATATCGCAGGCGTTCGGTGAGATCAGTTGTTCTTCTTTCTAGAGAGCGAGCCCGTTCCTCTTTCTGGTTTATATTGCGAATTTCAGCGTCGAATTCTGCCTTATGGTCTTTTAGACGTGAATCGATAAGGTCACTTTGCTCGATAGCGTAAGTGGCGGATCGCGTCTGAACCTCTTCTTGAATAGAAGAAGCTTGAGATGCTAACAAAGGTGTGATGGTAGTGCTATCTATTCGTTCTACAGAACCAACCTCTACACAGTTTAAATCGAGAATCTGTTCGATTTGTTCTGCATCAAGATGCTCACCCTGCTTTGTTATGCCTGCTGCGAGGATATACGACTCTTTAACAATGTCCGTGCCGGCTTGCATGCTAAAGGTGAGTAATTCGATGCGTAGGACACCCTGCTGTCCAATCAGTGCTTCGGTGGTGGCGGATGCTCTTTTCGATGTTGAATGCGAGAAGAGCAGCTCTCGTTCGGGCGTAGGGTTGGAAAGTGCAGAGGTGACGACGTATTGTCCCAAATCGCTAGTGAAACGATACTGGTGAGCGCCTTTTTCAGGCTTTGATTTGAAGAAATAGCGGCCTTGGGGGATGTCAGGCGCGGGCGGCCGTTGGAGGGTGAAACTGTGAGCACCGTCATCGAAGACCGCAAGGTCATTCAGTTCTCGTCTAGTAACCTGTAGTAGAAGACGCTCAAACTTCGTAAGTACGGAGTCTTTCTCCGCATCATAATTTTTTAGTTTGTCTCGCACATTGGGATCGAGATTATCGAAGACCCGAGCACGTGTCGCCTGCATCTCTGCTTGAATCTCTGATTGGTACTGCGTTTCCAGTTCTTCGAAAGCGGCATTGATTTCATCAGAAGTTTTACAGTTTTGGAGAATCTCTCCGATCTTCTTCTCGAAATTGAAGCCGTCTTCAATCGAACCCAGAACATCATCAGAAGCACCGAAAACGGAGGTAAAGAGTTTAAACTTATCAGTCAGTAACTCAAGAATACGTTCCTCGGCAACATTTCCTTGGTTCGAAAAATTAACAACGACGACGTTGTGCTTTTGACCGTATCTGTGCACACGCCCGATCCGCTGCTCAACCCTTTGGGGGTTCCAGGGTAGATCGTAGTTTACGAGCATAGAGCAGAATTGGAGATTAATGCCTTCTGCAGCAGCTTCGGTAGCAATCATGATGGTACCGCGCTCTCGAAACTCGTCCACGAGAGCTTTTCTTATATCGACTGACTGGACGCCAGTGACGAGATCTGATCCCTCATTAGTCGCAAGCCATTGTTGATAGATAGCTCTGGTTTCTGGTGAAGAATTGGCCCCGTTAAAAAGGACCAAACCATCGCCCCATCCAGAATTTCGCAGTGTTTCTGCGAGGTACTCCTGGGTTACTGTTGAATCCGTGAAAATTATTGCCTTTTGAGGGGCACCAATCTCTCTAAGTTTTTCGAATCCTAGTGTTAGTGCTTCTATGAGCTTTATAGCTTTCTGATTGACGCGGATAGATCGTGCTAGTTCCGCGTAGGATCGCAGCTCTCGAGCTTCGTCGATCATTTCTTGTCGGTGGCTCAGGAGAGGAAAATCAGTCGCATCCTCGGAGTCGCCCTCGAAGGCTTCCAACTCTTCAGCGGTCATGTCATCGTCTAGGAGCACGCCCCTGTTATTTCGGATCTGCCCGGACTTAATCTCTGCCTCGAGTCGGCTGGCAATGGCTTCGAGAGTTGTAGCAACTGCATAAGTCGAAGAACCGAGACGCTTGCGAATGATCAGGGCTGATAGGTGCCGTTGAGACTTAGCGAAAGCATAGAGGAATGGGCGTTGAAGGTAAGTATTCACCTTGTCATATAGTTCGCGCTCCTCTGAAGATGGCATGAAGCCTAACGTGCGGGGTATACGCTCCGTAAATCGTATATATTTCTGAGCCTCTGATCTCAACGTCCGTTTTACCAAATGAGAAATTCGTTTGGAGAGGTCATCGTTATTGGTGTTATAAGGATGTTCTATGTAACGTTCTCTGAAACCTTCGAAAGAATGGAAGAAATTTTGGTCAAAAACTGAAACGAGCCCATAGAGCTCCTCAAGTCTGTTTTGCAGGGGCGTTGCAGTAAGCAATAGAGACTTTCTGGAGGAACGCATAACTTCCGAGACAGATTGCGCGATCTTAGCGTCTTTTTTCCAGAAGGACCGAAGTCGGTGAGCTTCGTCCGCAACCACGACATCCCAATGCCTTATGAGCTCGTTTTTATTTCGTTGTACGAACTCGTATGAACATATCAAGATGTGAGTCGGAAGGGTGGAATGGGGCTTTAGTAGCTCGTTCTTGTTCTTTCTCTCTAAAAGGCGTGAAGGTAAAGCAAATTTTTCGTCCAGTTCTTGTTGCCATTGCTGGCGTAGCGATGAAGGCGCAATAATAAGGATCTTCCGTTTGCGTTCAGCCCAATACTGACATAACACAATACCGGCTTCGATGGTTTTCCCTAACCCGACTTCATCTGCGAGGATGACCCCAGGCGAAGATGAGGCTTGTAGGGCAAAAAGTGCTGCGTCGATCTGGTGAGGTTTAGGTTCGATTTGAGCATCGAAGAGCAACCCCGCAAGTTTTCCCACGTGATCCGAAGCGTAGGACCGCGTTAATTGGTGGGCGTAGTATTTCGACTGGTACGCAGTGAGTTCCATATCGCAGGGCTTATCTGTAATCTGTTGCTAAATCGGAGGTGTACAGTGCTTTGGCGTCCTGATATTCACGGATGGCTTTTCGAACCTGATCCTTTTTGAGGTCGAGCACGCGATATACTCCGTTGATTTCGGCCACGGATTCGATGCGACGGAATTCGGTGCCGTAGTCCTCTGTGAATTTGGCGAGACCACGGAGTTTCGGAAGCGCATCTGCAAGATGATATCCATGAGGATCTACCAAATCGGCGACTATCCCGTTGCTGCCTTCAGCAAAGAAGATGAAGTCTGGGCGCAGAGCTTTCCACTGCCCTGAAGGATCTCGATACGCGATCGCCAATGAATCTTTGACGGCGCGATCCGGGTTTCTCCACCACCCCACAAAGTTGCTTCGCGTAGATTCTGTCTTCAGCACATGTTGTTCCCAGCCGAGGAGGTTAAGTGGGAACGTACCTTCATCGGATACAAGCAGATGGTTTCTGTCGACAGGTAATGTGATGGGGTCACCCTCTTCTGTCCGCCACATTTTTGTATCAGCTTGTCCGGCTTGTGGCAGCGCGAGACTAACGCGTTCGGGACTAGTTGCCATGCCTTCGAGTCGTTCGTATTCGGCTTGGTGTTCATCGGGTAGATCTTTTCGATCCACACGCGTATCGTCGAGCCATTCTGTTGCCAGACGTCCCACTTCGCTTTCAATACTCTCAACAAGTTCAGGGACCAAACCTATAGCTGCCACTTCGACATAAGCCTCTAACAGATCATCTTCATTTGCGTCTGTTGGAACAAGGTAGTCAACATAAGATGAACAAAGAGCTGCGCTGAGGCGCCTGGAAGCGGAGTTGTAGGATTCTATAATCGCCCGGGGATCAGCAGAGAGATTAAACGAAGTGCTGATGAGAGGGCCTCCGCCTATACGTGCACGAAGAGTTTCCCCCGACATCGTGAGAACATCTTCGCGAGCGGCATCGACTTCTTCTCTATATTGCACAACACGGGATGCAATGACTTTGTTTAACGTTTTGCGGGAGTGTTTTACAGCATTCTCCACGATCCCATCTTTTGCCAGAGCGGCCGCGAGAGCGGTGAACCGTTTGATGGGCTTGGCTTGTCGTTGTGGAATTGAAACTGTAGGAAGGGCCGTGAACTTCTGCCACAGCTCATCTGGCATCTTTTGATTGGGATGTAACTCGACTGGTTCAAACAGTACGCGACGACCTTCTCCACCCCCGGTTTCTGCCTCGTCGTCTTTTCGAGTGGCACCCTGCATGAGCATATTGGCGACGAGTTTCGCAGTTTTCTTATCGAAATAAGGCAAAATGCAGTCAACCGAGTTCAACAGCTCATTGCCAGGAATGCGCCGCGCAAGAGGCGTACGAATCATTCGGCCCAGCAATTGAGTAATATGCGTACGATCTGAAGCGGGCCGGAACGAAATAAGCACCTCAGCGCGTGGGCAGTCCCAACCAGTTGAAATCGCGGACTTCGCTAACAATACTCGAATATGTTTAGCGTCTTGAACACGCTGCGGTTCGATATAGGGGACGACATAACTACCGAAGTGAAGTTTTTCGCGTTCACCAAAAACATTCGCAACAGCGTCATGCTCAAGCTCTGGCCAGGCCTCGTAAATCGTATCCAAGGTTGCCGTTAAGTCTTCCGCTGAAGGTTTATCTGCCATTTGAACCACGAGTAACGGTTCGACTCGCTCGGTGCCCTCTTGCGTACTCGTGTATTCATTCCAAGCGGCTGTCGACGACCTGATCTTCTCTACGGCATGGCGGAGCAATACTGATTCGTATGAGCCCGCCTCGGCTGGAATCGACAGGACGATGTCGTCCTTCAGGAGGCCTGAAGCCTGAACCAAAGCGGAGTCAACTTCAACGCTTGGTAGGGCCGTCCGCTCCTTTATGTTTTTCATTGCCTGGTCGAATCGCTCAACCGTGGCCGAAATACCAAAGACGATAGGAATCGATGGAACGCTGCCGTGGCCATTAATGAGGCGTTGGACAATCGTGGTTCGATTGCGTTCCGGTTTCATACCGCGGTGTGCTTCATCAAGTATTAAATAAAGGGTGAGATCCTCGTTTTTAACCGTGTTTGCGATGGTGTCATAAATAGTTGATTGAACTTCATCGGGGCGCGGTTTCTCCAAGGTGAGAAGAGTGCCTTCGTCATCTGAGCTTGGCTCATGGCCTTTTACTAACAGTGAATTCTTACTGAGTTTTTGAGTATTGAGAAAATAGACATGCCCTGGCTGAAAAGTGCTCTGACGAAAATCGTTAGAGATAATTTGCATACGCCAATCCAACTCGCTGGCCGCTGACTGGATTCGCGCACGTGACTGTTCGTTAAGCGAGGGGTCATCGGAGAACCATAGAACGACGGCACCTGGATCTCTAGGAAAGTCGAACTCATCTGAACCAAACAGCAAAGCTTCAATCACAGCAGCAGCCATGACCGTCTTTCCGGCGCCGGTTGTCGCTGACAAAGAAAACTGAGACAGGGCACCATGACGCTTATACATGTCTTGCGCCTGAGTTATGCGGTCGAGGACCTTTTCGACGGCTTCTGCTTGGTAGTCCTTGAGGGTGTAGCGCATTAGTGTGGTTGTCCTTGGTTGATGGTGAAGTTATGCAGGTAGGATTCGTAGAGTTGGACGGGGCGTAGGTGTTCGGGCAGTTCGCGGCAGATCATCTGGAAGGCCGTGTCGTCGTCGGTGATGAGATAGACCGTTAAGCACCCTGGGTGCTCTCGTATGGCGGTGAGGAACTCATCGGTCTGATCGAAGTTTGCTAGCACGGCGTAGGCTTGGGCTATGTCCCAGCCCTGGTCGCCGAGATCGGTGATGATCCGGCCGTGTGCGCCGGCCCGGAGCCAGAGCATCGGGGCGATGCGTTTAAAGGCGCGGTGGTGGCGGACGGCCAGTGGGGTTTCGTAGGTTAGGGTGAAGTAGGCGGCGTTTTCGTTAAACCCGTCGGCCATGGGGAATTCATCGTTGAACCGGTAGTCGCCTTTGATTGGTTGACCCTCTGGGGTCTGGCCGGTGATGGCAGCAGTAATACGAGGTTTGGTAACGTAGTCACAGATCCCGAGGGCTTCCCAGTCGGGATCGCCGGGGCGCAACCCGGCTTTGCGCAGGGTGCGTTGTTCTTCTGCAGAGACCTCGTTATTGGTCACCGAAATCGACTGTCGCCGCCCACCGTCTTGTTTATTGAGCCGCATTACGGCATGCGCGGTGGTGCCTGAGCCAGCAAAGAAATCCAGGACCTTGGCCTCGGGCTTATCTTTGACAAAAAACCGCAGCGTGTCCTCGACCGCATACAACGACTTCGGAAACGGGAACTTACGATTTGGCAATATTCGACGCAGGAGGGAACTACCATAGTCTCCAGCACTGTGGGACTGCTTATTCCATGTTGTCATCGGACGCACTGGCTTATTGAGTGCACCCAGAAGCAATGTGCCATCCTCATTTTTGCCATGGACTTCGATCTCTCCAGCCTCAATCGCTTTAATGGTGCCGCTTTGTACGTGGTAGATGGCTCGCCAACGTCTTTTTTTGTCATAAGGGCCAAATTTGAGGTAGCCGTTTCTGATATGTGAATCAAACTTAATATGGGAGATTCCCCATGTTGCTTCTGAACCGTCTTGAGAGATCGGGAATACAGGAAAAGTCCCAGCGGGAGAATCTACCTCGTGACGGCTTTCAGAAATATCTAAGGGTTCACCTACAGAGTGATATCGACCGTTGTGTTTGTGAAAGAAGACCGGATAGAAAAGGTTTGGCCTCGCTGTTCGTCTACCTGTCGCGCCCCGACGAGCAAGACCATCCCATCTGACAGGGCGTTCCTTTAGATTGCCCCGTAACATGTCATCTCTACCAGGGACTATTTGAGCAGCTCCTACAAATACAAATAGTATGTACTCGTCAGACCTCGAAAAGCTACCTAAACGACTGGATCCACTAGGGTTAATGACACTTGTGATCATTTGGATATCGGCTTCGGGGAAGGTCTGTTCGAGCAGGAGTCCTAACCGGTGTACTTCTTTTTCGTCGATGGTGACGATGAGCACGGAGTCGTCGGGGTTGAGCAGATCGCGGGCGATCTTGAGGCGGCGTTCCATGAAGGCGAGCCATTTGGAGTGGCGGTAGTCGTCGTCGCCTTCGACGTAGTTGTTGTTGTATTTCCAGTCTTTGGCCCCGGAATTGTAGGGCGGGTCGATGTAGATGGCATCGATGGTCTGCCGGTGGGTGTAGGTCAATAATTGTAGGGCGTGATAGTTTTCGGCGTTGATGACGGTGTGGAAGGGTTTATCTCCGCCGCGTTCTACCCGCCCGGTTTCCACCAGGCCAGGGTAGATCCGGTCGCTAAATTCCGCGATCACAACGAGGTCCTCGGTGGGGGCGCTACAGCTGTCAGGCTGGTCGGTGTTGGCCTCGAGCAGGTGGGCGATTCGTTGACCGTTGGAAGACTCGATCGTCTGGACGCGCCAGAGCCGGGAATCTGCTGATTTGGTCTCACCGCGCGGGGGCAGGAGACGGACTTTGTCACCACGCCGGATGCTGCGTCCGGGCAGTTCCACGGCTTCGGGCTGGTGGGGCTCAAAGACTAGACCGAAGGTGCGCCGGTTGGTCAGTTGGTTAATCTCGGCTTCGAGGTCTTTGGCCAATTGCGTATCGGCTTGGCGCACTTGCCGCAGGAGATCAGTCAGCCTAGACACCGTATTACTACCCCTTGCATGTGTGAGTGTGTGAAACGCCCCCATCCCAGTGAACGACACTAGGGCAGCGGCCTTTCTATGATATCCACTCACAAACACAGCCCAGAAATACTGCACCACCACGCAACACACCCCACCCATGATGCAGCTTACTTATCTGCGTACAGGACGGTGTCCGAGAGCGGTAGTTTGGTGTTGAGCGCCGTTTATGCCTTGTTTCAAGGACGGCTTTTGCCATGGTCGCCGGTTAGGTCACGGCTATAGGCGGCGTTATCGATCTTAGGCTCAGCAGCTCCGCGATACTCGCATACGAAGAGGATAGTTTATGCCATATACGTGTAGGAGTTTGGGAGCTGGTGGCACCTCATAGATGATGATGCGCCATCGGTGAGAGGTCCTGATCGTCCAAACGTGAGGCATTCAGCGTTAGCGTCCCAGGCTCCCCTCGTACGAGGTTAGGTTATATGACGTTTTGAGGCTTTACTCCGCTGCGGGCTGGGGTGTGTGCCAACCCTGGCGAGCTGTAGTTCTGTTTGGTTTCGAACCCCACCGCTCATTGGTGGTGGATTGACTTGTATGACAGATACGCAGCTAAGCCTTCTGGTCCGTATTCAACCCCAAGGCCGGAGTCGTTGCGGCCGCCGAAGGGTGCTGCGTGGTTTGAGGCAAAGAAGTTGATGCCGACGCTGCCGGTGTTCATCGCCTCGGCCACTTCTTGGGCTTTGTCTTGATCGCTCCCGAACACAATGCCGCCGAGACCGAATTCGGTGTTGTTGGCCAGCTCGATTGCCTCGTTGAGGTCGTTATATTTCAGGATGGTGATGACGGGTCCGAAGATTTCTTCGCGTGCGACTCGCATGTCCGGGGTGACATCAGCCAGTACGGTTGGCTGGATAAACAGTCCCTCTGCCAGTTCCCCGTTCAGCTGGGCTGCTTCACCGCCGGTGGTAACACGCGCACCTTCTTGTTTCGCGGATTCCAGATGCTCCAGCACGGATTCGTACTGTGACTGGTTTGCCGATGGACCGAAAACCGTGGCCGGATCTAAGGGGTCGCCTTGCGGAGCAGCGGCAATCGTTTCGGTGACCATGTTGAGGATTTCGTCGTAGCGGGAGGCTGGTGCGAGGATTCGGGTGGAGATGTAGCAGGTTTGTCCGGTGTTGCGCATGCACGAGCGGATGAGTCGACCCGACATCTCGTCAAGATCAGCATCTTCCATGACGATGGCGCTGGATTTTCCGCCGAGTTCGAGGGTGACAGGTCGTAGGAGTTCACCGCAGGCGGCCGCGATGTGGCGTCCGATCGGGGTGGAGCCGGTGAAGGCGACTTTGGCGACCTTCGGATGGTGAACCATCAGGTCGCCCATCCGTCCCGGGCCTGTGACGAGGTTGACGACCCCGGCAGGCACTCCGGCCGCTCTCACCGCATCGACGATGATGCGGAACGACAGTGGGGTAGGGGAGGCGGGTTTCATCACGACGGTGCACCCGGCCAGCAGGGCTGGGCGAGTTTGGTGACCATCAGATTGATCGGGAAGTTCCATGGCGCGATGAGTGCACAGACGCCGATGGGGTCCTTGCGGACGAGAGATTCGCCCTGGCCATTGGGGAAGGGGTGTACGTCGTCGGCTTCAAGCTCTGGAGCCAGGGTTGCGAAGTACCGGAAGATACTGGCGGCATTGGCTGCGGCACCCGATGTCTCAGCGACGGGGGACCCGTTCTCAAGCGTGTGCGTTAGCGACAGCTCGGTGGCACGTGCTTCGATTTCGTCGGCGATGCGCAGCATGATCTCGGCGCGTTCGGGTGTGGTGGTTTTCGACCACGGTCCGGTGGTGAAGGCTGCGTGTGCGGCTTCGACGGCCGCATTGACGTCGTCCTTATTTCCAACGGGCACCGAGCCCCAGACGGTGTTGGTTGCCGGGTCGGTGACCTCGATGGTGTCTTGTCCCTGGCTTTGCCCCCAGGCGCCGTCGATGAAGTGGGTGGTGACGTGCCGGTAGGGGATCTCGATGGTGTCGCGGGTGAGCTGCTGTGGGGTTTGCGTGGTCATCGGAGCACCGCCGTTTTCAGTAGGTCTCAGGAGCGTTTCAGGTCAGCATGCGCCATGGCGATGGCTGCTTCGGTAATGAGTTCGGGGATAATTTCGTGTTCGAGCCGGTCGGTGTAGTAATCGGGAGTTTGGCTAAACCATCCAGAGGCCAGGGCGATTCCGACGCGGTCGAAACGTCAGGACCGGTCAGCATCACGCATCAAGGCGTCTTCGATGCTGTGGGCTTCTTGCCGGGTATCATGGCCATCGATAATGGCTGTGACTTTTGCAATGAACTCATCGGAGTAGCCCAGGCCGGGAGAACGCGTTTGGCGACTTCGCAGCCTTGGACTTCGTGTTCATAGCGGATCTTCGCTTTGAGCCCGTCGCCGCAGAAGTCCTCAGAGATGATGCGTTCTTCGTCGACGTGGGCCCAGCCGGTGTCATGCAGCAGCGTCGCAATGAGCACGAGTTCTCGGTCTGCCTGGAGGTAGGCATCGCACAAGCGGCGGGCATAGGCACAGACAATGACAGGTGGCGCCCTCAGCGATGACAGGAGGATTTGTCGCACCGGCATTGCTAGCAGAGCTACGACACTTCGAGGTTCCTGAGAGCTAAGTTAGAGGGGTGCAGGCAAGAATTTTTCATGCTCATCAATACTTAGTAATCCAATATCGACGGCCTTATGGACAGCTTTCATTGCTTGTTCCCGGGTGGGTCCTTTAAGTCGTTGAAGATCAAACTCATCTCGTATTTGATTTAGTAGATCACTCTTACTATATCGTGCTGGTTTCTCACGAACTATAATTTCAAGGAGATTAACCAATTCATATGGCGAGATATCTTTGAGTGTGCGTTTACCACTTGAGTCTCTACGGTACAGGCGCCACTTTTCTGGTTCCACACCTTTCGGCCAGTAGAATCCATCTTGATCGCGCCATACTTCAGCGTTGCCACTTGCAACTTGGTGTTTGATCTTTCGTTGGAAGGAACTCGAGCGCCGTCGTAACCCAAATGCGCGAGCAACGCTGGTCAGTAACTGGTCCTCGCTGAGGGGACCATAGTTACTAACGACAGTTTCGATTGCCTGAATGACTTTTCTCTTCGAACTGACTCGACGCAGGCTGTCCAGATCATCTTTCTCGCCGATGGGATTAATGAGAATGGGTTCCCACTCGACGATACGCTTTGATAACGTCCCTTTAATACTCGATACGTCATGGGTTGTAAATGCTTGGGAGGTGGTGGGGGTCAGCGACTTCGGCGGGTTGGGCTTCGAAATCTCTCTGTTCTTAGAGTTCGAAGGGATCTGTACAGTGTCATCTTCTTGGTCTGACCATAAGAAGCTTAGAACTTCGTTCTGTAAATCATTCAGTTTATCGACAGTAGCTGTCGCTCCAATTAGCGACGCGAGTTGAGTAGCAGTGACTATGGTGGTCATGGCATGTACTGGTTCAATCACGTCATCGGGGTGTGACAATTGATTACGTGCTAACCGAAGCATTTGGCCATATGTGCTAAATAAGCGATGCCGATTGTTCCTGTCGAAAGGGTAGCCGAGGTCCCCCAATCGTTCTGTAAGCATCCGATATTGAACTGCCGGATCCCGTCGACTCAACTCAACCGGACCCCTTCCTTTCAAAGAATCGAGTTCTTGGAGTACGTATGGCCACGGGACATCGTCGCCAATGAGTTTTGCAATAACACGCGTAATGTGATCATCGAGGGCTGGAGACAGCGTCAGGAGAGCTGTATCGGTCCAATTTCGTGATAATAATTCCTCGTCCATTTACCCTCCAGGTATGTGACTTGACATATTCGATTAGTTTCAGTTACAAATCCGTGTTCTCACGGCTATGTACGGGAGCATATCTTTGGCCCTATATCCCAAATCCCTTGTTCCCGTTCGATAGTCAGGCGCACGTATGGCCGTATAGATTTATACTGGGTGTCCTAGAACGGACTTTCCCGTGCGACAGCCGCGGTTAGTTCAGCGATAGTGTGGGCGTGAAGAATTCTAAAAGGTTTGCCTCGCACCTAAATATCCAGATCAACCAATCTGGTGCCATCCCAACTCCAATTAGATGCGCCATGAAAGTTACTCGTTCTACTTACTCGCGCGCCGCTTCGTTCCTTTAGTTCCTTCGTTAACGGGCCCAACGCCCATTCTTCACCTTCAAACCAAACCCTAGAATCGCTAATCACTTCTGCGGTAATAACCGGATTGGAAACAAATTCAATCGTTTCGCCAATGAGTTGGTTCAACATTTCACGCGAATCAAACTGGGACGTACCACGCCCATTCTGACTCCAGTTGCTACCGCGTTTAAAGCGCTGGGGGACCTCTAAAACTTGGTCGATGATGAGGGAGATTATGTAGTCTTGTCTCCGGGTTATCGCGCTTAGGTCCCAAACTTCTCGATCAAGAATACGATTCTGAGTAACTTGTAAGCCTGATCGGCCGGCGTACGTAACCTTCTTTTCGATAAATGACTTGTTACCTAGTTCTTGATTATGTCGAATTAACGTTATATTCCCGACGTTGTTCAGATATTCCTGGTGAATTGATTCGTGCTCATCGCCGAGCATCTCACGCCAGCCCGCGTTCAGTTTCTGTGGCATGATGTGCTCTAGCTGCAGCAAGGAATCATCCCAGGCTGGGCGCGATTTCGTAAGATACTCTTCAGCTATCGACAAGATTAGGCGAGGGTAGTTCCTTGAACGCCCAAGGTTGTAGAAGTTCATGGTACGAAGCCGCGACGCCAGTTCGTCGTCGTTGGGCAAACGCAGAGCATACTCTTGAGAAGATAGTTGCTTATATAAGGTGTTGGTTACATTTTGGGAATTCGCTAGCTCGTCGAGCCGAGCCCCTAATACCGGGTAAAATTTGTTTTCAGCAGTCGTCATGCCAAGAACGCGGCGGCGCAAAAGATAAGTTCTCATACCAACTAGAACTTCCATAACGTCCCGATTAGACAGGAACTTCGATTCCCAGCCTGCCAGTACCTCTGTCAGATAAGAATAAGCCGGTGCAACGCCAATTACGTTGAGGTCGGAGATGACTTGATCAATTTGATGAATGCCTGTCTGTTCGAGCCCACAGACGATGGAGTACGGCCGAGCGAATCGCACAAAGCTTCTAAAAAGCTCCTCAACACTGCGACCGCCTACTATCTCTTTAAATCCTCCGTATAGCTCTTTGTAGTTGTTTTCTCGAGCCACTTTGTAGCTCTTATGCTGGTCCGCTTGCATCCAGTCACGTATAAACTCCGATAGTTTCCCGGGGAGTCTTTTCTCTAGTCTCAGCCAGTATTCGTTGTAGAGCTCAGTTTGATCACTTGTGCTCTTACCCATTAGCAGATAGTTGCGAACTAAGTCAGCTAAAGATAGCGGCTTGCCCAAAGAGTTCATAGACTCGAATATTTCTTGGGGGTTTTCCCAAGGATTCCGGTCTGGCTCCAGCTGTATCGCGATAATGCTGAATTTCATTAACCCTTGTTCAAGGAGACTTTTCTTTTCTGATTCGGTTAAAGTTTCAATCGACTTGCGGAAGAAAAGATAATTTTGGTGCACTGCGGAATTTTTCAGTTCCGCAGGAACTTCATCACCGAGAACAAGGAGTTTATAGGCTTCCCAGTCTGATTCAACTTGCTTGAGCTTAATCTTGTATTCAACACTCTCATCAGCTCTATCGTTTTCAAGGAATCGCTGCCGGATAGTCTGTTGGTAGATAGGGTCTTCGATACTATCTCTTAAGGCCATCAACATGAGCATCGTAGTAGTTATGCGCTGTTGGCCGTCAGTTAGTACGTACTTATCAGGCCGACCAAAGCCAGACTCCTCCACCACATAAACAATGCTGCCAAAGAAGTGCTCAGTCTTACCGCCCGCCATGTTCGACTTGGCTACCTTTTTCACATCTGAGAGTAGCACCTTGCAATTATCTGTCGACCACTCATAATTTCGCTGGTAAGGCGGAATGAAGAAGGTTACATCATTATTCGATAGGGAATCGAGTAAGTATGTCGGGTTGGCTTTCATAGAGTTTCCTCAACAAGTTCAGCGCTCTAACTCTCATGGTTAGAGATAGGTGTGTGTGGGTGTGAGATATTATATTGCTCCCTATCATCTCACTATCTACAGATTCTTTATGCAATAGGTCATCGGTGTCTTCGAATATTAGACAGACTTGCGAGGCCTGTTTGAGCGAACGAGCCCAAAATTGGGGAGTCATGGGACTGCAGAGCAGGGTCCCGCTCGCTAATAGAGGTGGGGGTAGCATTATTACTAAGTCGCTATCCGGTCTGTCTGGTATTGACCGTTATTTCGCGCTCGACTCGTTTTTGTCGTGGAGCCGATTACGGGATATGCAGGCCTAGTTTTTGGTCCTTTGCAAAGTGGTGGACGCACGCTAGGCCTCAAGGTGGTTATCCATTCTTCGCCGCCGTAGCCTGCCAGCTTATTTTCGTCCGGCTGCGCACCGTCTATTTATCCGAGGGTCGAAAGCCTAAGGGTAGACCGTCTGACTTTGATATTTTGGGACCGGCCCTACTCGCTCGAATCAGATGCGTTCCCGCAGTGGCGAGTCGAAGAGTCACTCCGAGACGTCTACTCAGCCGTCACCAAGAACTCCGATATTTGCCCACTGTGCGACCTGTGATCGGCTGGGCTAAATCAGCGCCGAGGGATAGCTATGTAAGAAAGATAAGCAACTAAGCCTTATGGTCCGTGTTCAACGCCGATGCCGGAGTCGTTGTGTCTCCCCCAAGGGCGTGGTTCGAGACTAAGATGTTGATACCCACGCTGCTGGTGTTTTCTTCTCGATCAACGTTAATTATAGAAAGAATCAATCATCCACATACCGAGCAGGGTGAATGAGATAAGAAGTAGGACGCCGCATCCCGCGCTGGAATCACGTGAGCGCGATGCGGGCGGCACACGGCGGAAGGTGTTGTGGCGCGGCTCATTGTGCTCGCGATATAGCGCATAGGCGCGCTTTATACCTTCAAGTGCATGGTCTCGCTGGGACACGGAATAGACGTTCACGCATGGATGTTTGGGCCAAGAAGGCCATAATGCATCGAGGTAAATTCGTTTTTGAGCAGAGCCCGGGACGGCAATGAACCATACGGCCGCTCCGCAAAGAGGGCAGGTTGAATTGGGAGGGAGGCCCTCATGATAATCCTGAAAGATTCTTACTAATTTCTCCGGGATTAAGGGGTGAGCAGTGGGTGTAAGTTTGCCTCTAGGGTACCGCGTCCGTGCTGGCTGATATCTGTTGGCGGAGCGGGTAGAACTTTGTATATACGAACCCGATCTATGGCGATTTACTGTATGACCCCTAACCCAAACTCTTTGCCCATTCTTTCCGCGGCGATAATGTCCTCGACGGTAATGCCTGCTCAGAGCGTTCTCCTGTGCTTTCTCTTCGATTGGAATAATGTTCGTTATTGTAAGCCACAGATCGCTCGGTTGAGATCGTATTCCCCTCTCTTCTGCAGGTAAATACCATTTGCAGTTTCTGATCATGCTCCTAAAGGACATCCAGAATTGAGTGAAGTAACTATCTGAAAGTCGGCTCCGATGATTATTTATATAGGAAAAAAGTAAAAGGCTGAACGTAGCGGTTTCCTCTGGTATAACCGGTCGTGAGAGGTAGGTCATGCAGATACATTTCGGTTGGGGATATGACGGAGCTCGATGGAACCATGAGGATTCGCTGCGGCAATATACAGCCGGCCCCACGGGTCTCACCTCTCTACTGGCTACCAGGCTAGGCCTCAATATTCCCGCGATTTCACAGGTGCAGCGGATTGCCGTGTACCGGCGAGCGTTGGAGAAGTACCTAACTGAAGTCGACACTGCGCCGAACGGTCCCTGGTTTGCCGACAGTTTTGTCAAAGATCCCTGGGCTACGGCTCGACAGGTGCTTGCCTGGCGTGATGAGTTAGTAGCTGCCGGTTGGCACGCAGAAGAGTGCACGGACGCGTCAGTGCCACCCCGTCTGCGAACGATGGCACGAATCGAAACCACCCTGGCCCAAGAACCAGATTGGGCTCCCGGTGGAGCCGACCTCTTAGCTGATGTTGCGGCAGAGCTTCAGTGGCTTGTTTCTGCGCAGCTGCCTTTTGAACTTGGCATTGAAGCGGTCCGTATCGAACATGAACGTACCGCGCTGCCTCAAATATGGCAACAGCTTTTTAGCCACCTTGCGGCACTGGGGATTGAAATAGCAAATGTGCCACAGGTTGCGCCACTGACTCAGCTGCGCATTCTGCACGCCGACTCTGAATGGGATGCCGCTGTTGTGGCGACTCGAGCCGTACAGGCTCACGCCCATGCACCGTTCACGCTCGTCGCGGGTCGTTCAACTCAACTGCTAGATGCGGAACTGGCCCGCTATGGCTTCCCGACCGCAGGAGTGCGGGAGCCAGGAAGTGCCAGACCCGGAGTGCAGGTGTTGGGCGTTTTCTTGGCCGCAGCGATGGCACCGCATGATGTGCACGCACTGGCCAACCTGCTGGATATGCCCTTGGCGGTGCAGCAAGGCGACGATGGCATCAGACGCCAAATCCGGCTGCTGCCTAACGCCGTCCGACGAGAACTGCTGTGGGCACTCAGCGAACAGCCCGGGATAGGTGGATCGGCCTGGGGCGCTGCGTTCGAAGAAATCTGGGCCCAGGGGAATGAACGGCACAGCGAACTGGCTGACGCATTCGATCAGGTCATCCGAGTCAACCCAATCGAGCTCGACGCTTCTGGACTCAAGACGGCACAAGTCGTCGATCACCTCACCTGGCTGGTCACACGGCTGAATGCGTTGCGTCGCGGACTCGGGGAGACCTCCCAGACCCAAGGGCTTGAGGTAGCGATCACACACGCGACAGCTGTTATCGAGGTGCTCGGCAGTCTCGGCAGCACGGTCTCGATGCAGGAATTGCGGGCCATCATTAATGATTCTGCCGGTGATGTCGGACCGATTGTTGATAGTCAGCGGCAAAGCGCGTCGGAGTTCATGGACGTGGTGACGTCACCGTCGCAGTTAGGCACCGGTACTGCGCCGGTGGTCTGGTGGTTGCCCCTCGACGATGCGCCCGTGCAACGTTGCTATAGCCGGTTAACAGAACTCGATTATCTGCACAGCATCGGTGTCGAGCCCGCCGAACCCGAAGCTCTGGCAGCCCTGCACTTGGACTCGCAAATCCGTGCAGCGCGCAAGCGCGGTTCGGTCACGGCCATCCTGCCGGCAACCACTGTCGATGGGGAACCAGTTGGGCCACACCCACTCCTGACGTTTCTGCTCGACGACGTGCGCTCGCAGCATCCGGATCTCAGCTTGGGAGAGGTTGCCGAGCAGGTGACCTGCACGGTCGATGATGTCTTCCCCGCAGAAACTGTTGCGCCACCCGCGGTGGAACTGACGACCAGAAGCCCCGTGCGCTGGGAGATCACACCGGGGGAGCAACTCATTCCGTCGCGGATCAGTTTCTCGCAGTGGGAGCGGCTGCTCACGCACCCCACCGATTGGTTGCTCGAACGTCAACTCCAGATCACCTCAGCGGCACGCACGCACATCCCAACCGACAACCGTATGATTGGACTGTGGTTGCACGCGACCGTCGAAACCCTCGTCAACCGTCACATCGAGGAACCGGGTCAGCCTGTTGCTATTGATGTCACGGATGACGACGTGCGTGAGACACTCATCGAGCTCATGCCCTATCACGCCTCAGAACTCATGCTGCCGGGGTATCGCCGAAAGCGCGCCACGCTGCTAAACCACGGCACCCGCGCCATCAGCGCGCTCTTTGCCGGTCTGGGCAAAACTGGTACTCGTATCAGCGGTGTCGAGAGCCAGATCGGGTGCGAAGTGCCTGGCACTCGCGGCCAACACGGCCAGCCGTTGCAGTTAACTGGCCGCCGGGACGTCGACGTCGTTTTCACCGATGGTCGCCTCGGGCTGATCGATATGAAGTACACGAACTCCAAAACCCGCTATCAGGATCAAATCCGCACCGGGCAGGCGATGCAGCTGGTCGTCTACGCCCACTCGATTCGTGCCGCGCAAACCGAGGATCGGGGCCTGGCCCACATCCCCACCGCATATTTCATGCTCAAAGATGGCGACATGGCCACCGAATTCAACGGCTTCGGCGCTCGGGAAGTCATCACACTTGAACCCAGTGAATACGGTGCCGCCAGCGCGGATGAGTTATGGCAGCGAGCCGTGACCGGTCTCAACGCATTCTTCGATCGGTTGCGCGAGGGCGTGATGTTTGACTTCGGGAAGCTCGTGGATCGTGATGAATGGAAAGCTTACGAGCGGGCCATGAAGAAGGGCGATGAGGCCACAGTCCCGCGCGATGGGGAACTCTATGGGCCCCTGCAGGCGGCTCGAGTCGACGGGTTTATCCCAGAGCGGTCGTATCGCGATAGAACCTACGATTTCATCGCGGGTGTGAAGGAGCTATGACCTTGGACCTGACCAAGTACACGATCATCAAAGCCTCGGCGGGATCCGGGAAAACCTATCGACTGACCCAAGAACTCGCCAACCGGCTTGCCAATGGCGAGAGCTCAGCACAACTGCACCCGTCGCAGATCATTGCCACCACCTTCACCCGCAAAGCCGCCCAAGAACTCAAACATCGCATCCGGGAATACCTCGTCGACGAGAATCAGCTGTCCCAGGCCGCAGCGCTGCCAGCGGCACTGATTGGGACCGTGAACTCCGTGACGGGACGCATTCTCCAAGACTTTGCGGTCGATATCGGTCTGTCACCAGACCTCACCGTGTTGACAGAAACCGCTGAGCGGCGCGCGTTTGCCATCGCCGCTGATGACATCATCGCTGCGGCGGAACAAGAACATCGCGGGTTATTGGCTCGTACCGGATACAACCTGACCGAAGCGGACTGGACCTCGTTCCACGACTTGCGACGCAACTGGAGTGACACGATCCGCAACGTGGTCAACTTGGCGCGCACCAATGATATCGACCCTTCGGAGTTCGCCGACTTTGCTGAGCAGAGTGTGCAAGAGATTCACACTTTGATCGGCGCGGAAGAGGAAACCGACCAACGCACTCAAGTGCTTGCAGGTCTCCGCCAGGTCATCCAACAGATACAACAAGACCTGGATAGCGGTGTGATCAAGGGTCGTTCGGTGAGCCCCAATGAACGAGCGATTTCGGCTGCAGTGCGTTTCGTCGACACCATCGAGCTCGACGGCATAGACGGTGTCTCGTGGAAAGCATGGTTCGACGCGACCGCAGGGAAATTCCCTGGTCTCCGAACTCCGGCGGCATTCAAGAAAGCTTTAGCGGCACTCTTGGATCCCGAGGCGCTTGCGACTGACACGCAATTTCAACGTGACATGACCGAGCTTGTGCGGCTGGTCTTCACCACGGCCGCACAGTGCATGGCAGCATACCGTGAATACAAAGATGAGCTCGGCCTGATCGACTTCATCGACCAAGAACACCTCACCCTCAAGCTCCTGCGCACCAACCAGATGGTCCGCGAGACGATCACCGAGCGCTATCGCATCCTGGCCGTCGACGAATTTCAAGACACCAGCCCACTGCAATTAGCACTGTTTACTGAGCTCGGTGGGCTCGTGGAAGAAGTCATCTGGGTCGGCGACCCAAAGCAGTCAATTTATCGTTTCCGCGGTGCTGACCCCGACCTGATGCAAGCGGCCATCACCGCCATTGAAGACGGTGGCGGTACCACCGATACGCTGAGCTATTCTTGGCGTACCCACGAAGTGCCACTCGACGTCACCAACCGGATCTTCTCCCAGCTATTTGCCGGGATAGACCCCGCGACCTGTCGGAACCCAGAAGTCTGGTTGGATGTCGCCCCACCCCGGGCGAGAGCCCATGTGGGTGGAGAAGTGCAGTTGTGGGTCGATGCAGATACGGAAAAACCCAACAATGCCCAGTGGTATCAGCGCATTGTGCACGGCTTGATTGACCAGGAAAACGCGGAGGCGAAGCCTGGCAGCCGGGCGATTCTGACTCGAACCAATAGCCAGGCCGCAGAGCTTCAACGCCTGCTGACCGCCCACGGCATTCCGGTGACCGGTGGCGGCGCACCGCTCTTGGATACTCGGGAGGGCGCTGCGGTCCGAGCAGGCATTGCGTTTTTGCTCGATCCAAACGATACCCAAGCGTTGGTCGAGCTCATCATATTGCTGAACGAGCACGAGGCCCACGAGACCTGGCTCCAACAGCTGACAGCGCTGGAGACTCGAGCCCAGCGGCGTGAGCAGCTCGCCGAGTGGGGCAAGGATCCCGCGCTGACCCCGCTTCGCGAAGTTCGTGAACTCATCGCAGACTCGAAGCCTGTGGAACTCACCGCCGCAGTCATCGATGCGCTGGACCTTCGCACGAAAGTTGCAGCGTGGGGTCGGGCTCGCGAAGGCACCGCAGCGCTCAACGGTCTCCTGAGGGCGGCAGCGCTGTTCACGGATGAAGCTGATGCTCCCATCGCCGCGGACTTTCTCGAGTACCTCGAGGTTTCTCCGGATGCCGTCACGCAGGCAGCCCAAGATACCAATGCGGTGTTTGTCGGGACAGTTCACCAGTCCAAGGGGCTTGAATGGGACGCTGTTGTTGTGGCACTACCAGATGGTTCCGAGAAGTTTCGGCCCGCAGGACAGTGGGTGCACGTCACCCAAGATATCTCGATGGACGCTCCGCTGGCGGGCCGCCAACTGCGGTTCTGGCCAGAGACGCTGCTCCACTCGGACACCCTCAAGCAGCGCATCGTCGAAGACCCCTCACAGGTGCAGCGCTCACAGGCCGAACAACTAGAAGAACAACAACTGTTCTATGTGGCGATGACCCGCTCGGTGCACACCACCGTGTTGGCCCCGAAAACCGAAGTGCAAAAGCTCCAGGCCTTCGCTTCAGGCACGGTCGACTTGCAACTCACCGAAGAGCCGACGGAGCAGGTTGCTCATCTGACGATCAGCTCCTCACCAGTGCACGAGGGTCAGCAGATGACCATCCAAGACACCGTCAGTTTCGACCTCAAGCACATCTCTTCTGAAGAAGATGCATTGGATCTGGTGGCCGAACAGCGGCCTCCGGTGGCTGATCCACCCGCCGCACGTATTCTTGCTGGCCGCAACCAAGCCCCAGCTACTGACCAGATCGTACCGGCCACATTCAAAGCCAGTCATCGTCTTCCTGATGCCACCCTGGTGGCTGAGACACGGGTCGAGAAGATTGCAGACCTTGGCCCTGCTCTCGTGCCACGTGGCGGCATGGACTGGGACCGGGTCGGAGACTGCGTTCACGCGTATCTTGCGGTGCCGTACCGGAGCCTGGACGATGCCGGCAAGCACCGGATCGCCGCCAGGCTCATCCAACGATGGGCCGTTGCTGATGTGTTGTCTCCAGAACTGGTCATCGAAGCAGGGGACCGGTGGGCTGAGTGGCACGACCAACGCTATCTCGATGCGACCGTGCACACAGAAGTACCGTTCACTTGGACGAACCCTGAGCACCAGCGTACCCAGGGCTGGCTCGACCAACTGACTGAACTGTCTTCGGGTGACTACGTCGTCGTTGATCACAAGAGTTATCCCGGCGAGCAACCGGAACAAGAAATTCTTGCGTCATATACTGGCCAACTGCAGGTTTACCGGGAAGCCTTGCGTAGTATTACCGGTGCATTCCCGACAGAGGTGCTCGTGCATCTGCCCCTCCGCGGCGAAGTCTATGCCGTCCACCTTCCGATGCTCGCGTCGCCAACGCCCTCCGTCCAAGCTCTCAGAAGCGGGAGCTTTTCGTAAGCTTCTCGACCGTAGCCTCATGCTGGAAGCGCGGTACTGCGTCTCGAGCTCTCGTGCGCACGCGGAGCTGAGATTCGAGGATGTTTGTTGGCAAGGTTAGCTAGGTGCAGTAACTAGGATGCTAGACGGCACGCTTGATCAAACAGATAACCGGAAGGCTTTGCAGAGTATGAGCGTCCCATCATGGGAAGATTTTAATGTGTGGGTTCTCAGAGTTCTCAATGAGGGCGAAACACTATCGATTAGAGAACTGCGACGAGAAGTGCCAGTGAGGATGAAGCTGACAGAAGAGCAGCTGAGTGCCACCGTCAGTAGTGGTCAATCTATGGTTGCTAATCGCATTGGTTGGGCCGCTTCATACTTGACTCGAGTTGATGCGCTCGAGCGACCCCAACGAGCTCACTATCGGATCACAGGGATTGGTCGACAGTTACTCGTTGAGCACCCGGACCGTGTCACTGAGCATCATCTTCGAATGCTAGCCAAGCCTGATGATAAATGGTGGATCACTGTGCCCAAGCACGAGGATGGGGCGCAGAAATCCGATGAAGTGGAGCAGGTTGACACCAAGCTTGATCCCATTGCCCAAGTCGAGCAAGGCATAACGCGAATCCATGAGGACATCGGTTATCAACTACTATCTCGACTTCAAGAACGAGAGTGGGGGTTCTTTGAGGAAGCGGTCGTAGATCTGCTGCTGAAAATGGGGTACGGCGGAGTCCACGGACGTGGTCAAGTCACAAGGTTTACCCGTGATGGCGGGATCGATGGCGTTATCGACCAAGACGCTCTCGGACTAAATAAAGTTTATATCCAAGCCAAACGATACGGGGCGAACACTGCGGTGCAACGTCCAGAAGTACAAAGCTTCGCTGGAGCCCTGCGTGGCAAGGCAGACGGTGGAGTGTTTATTACCACGGGTAGGTTTACCTCGGGCGCTCTAGAGTACGTCAATAACAGTCCGGACCGCATCATCCTGGTCGACGGACAGCAACTTGTGTCACTTATGATCCAATACCGCGTAGGTGTCGAAGTGAAGCAAACATATAGCGTGGTCGAGATCGACGACGACTATTTCACATAAACTAACCGAGATCAGCGCAGCTTTTCCGTTGCACTTCAAACGCGAGCCCGACAATCTGAAGTTTGATATCGGTTTCGATGCTTGGTTACCCCCACCGTGTAGCCTGAGCTTGGTTGAACATTGGACTATCCGGGTTCAGGGTGGCTGATGTTTACCGTCACTGACATACGAGGGATTGATTTCGTGAACGCGTCTGTTCCACCACCCAACGGATGGACAAGCTTCGCACTGGGCCTTCTGACAGCGGCAATCAGCATTTTGCTGAGTCAGGTGGTCTTCCTTCTCAGACTGACGACTGATCAAGGTGGCTTCATCCACGAGAGGTTCTTCGACCCAGTCCTGTACTCAGTTGTCGCAGTCTTTGTTGTCGCTCTGGCGGTTTACCTGGCGATTGTTGTGTCTCGGAGACGACGCGGCTTATGGATGTACCTCTCGGTGGGAAAAACCTTCGCGTGGTCACTTGTGGCGACGCTTGTTCTGCTGCTCGTGCCGGTTCTGGCCTTCTCGCTACCCGAGTTCGGCCGCATGTACTTCAGTTTCGCCTTCTTTGCGACCGGTGTTATCGGCGCGGTCTTGGCATTACCGCTTACCGCAGGACTGACTGCACTCAACATTCGCTTGTATCGCCATCGTCTGCGCTCGAACGCCTCTGAGCGCACACATTCGTAACTCTTGGGGACACTGAGGCACCAGTCCAGGTGGGCCAACAGTGCTCCCTTCCTCCCCAAGTCACGCTGAACTATGATGCATATCACATAGTGTGCAGGACTCACACCCTGAATTAGAGGAGCTCAGTATGTCATCCACCGATTCACGCTCCAGCAATACAGCCGCCAAAGATAAAGAAGGCACACCGATCTCGCGAGCGATGCGGCCCCTGAATAACCTGGTAGAACGGTTCATCCCGTCGGCGCTGGTCTTCTCGATTCTGCTGACCTTCATCGTTGTCATTCTCGCGCTGTTTCTGACTGATACTCCACCGACCGACCTCATGCTGCACTGGGGTGACGGCCTGGCCGGCCTGTTGGACTTCATCACGCAAATGGCCTTGATCTTACTCTTCGGCCATATTCTGGCCAACACAGGTCCGGTGCGGCGCGGTCTAGCGTTTCTCGGAAGTGTGCCGCAGAGTGAACTCTTTGCGTATGTGTTCGTTTTTCTTGTCGCGGCAATCGCCAGTCTCATCACCTGGGGATTGGGCCTCATTGTCGGAGCGCTGTTAGCTCGAGAAGTCGCCTATCAGGGTGCTCAACGTGGGCTGAAGCTGCACTTCCCAATGTTGGTAGCCTCGGGCTTCTGTGGATTCATTGTTTGGCACATGGGTTATTCGGCGTCCGGCCCACTGACCGCTGCCACCGAGGATTCCTTCATGGCTGAAGCATTGGGCGGCGAAACCATCCCGCTTAGTCAGACGGTCTTTTCGGGCTGGAACATGATAGCGGCTGCGGTCACTATCATCGTGGTCGCTCTGGCGCTGTATCTGATCGCACCCCGGAAGGGCGACCACATTATTGAGTTCACCGCCGACGCTCGCCAGGAAGTCGTTGATGGACAAGAAGAAGTTGTCACCCCCGCTGACCGCATCGACGCCAGTCGCATCGTCACTCTGTTACTTGGACTGATGGTGGTCACCTATCTGGTGCTGCACTTTGCTCAGGGTGGCACCCTGACACTCAACACGGTGAACTGGTCATTCCTTGGGCTCATTCTCCTGTTGGTGCGCAATCCCTTTGAACTGATCGCCTTGACGAAAAACGCAGCATCCAACGTGGGGGAGATCCTACTGCAATTCCCCCTGTATGCGGGCATTTTGGGACTCATGGAGGGATCCGGACTCATCCAGATCTTCTCCGAAGCTATCGTGGCTGTCTCCAATCCCGTCACCTTTGGGGTGTTGGCATTCCTAGCAGCTGGACTGGTGAACTTCTTCGTCCCCTCTGGCGGTGGACAATTCGCCGTCCAGGGCCCCATCATGCTCTCGGCCGGTGCTGAACTCAATGTCGATCCCGAAATCACCATCATGGCGGTGTCGTACGGTGACCAGTGGACGAACATGATCCAGCCGTTCTGGGCCCTTCCGTTGTTGGCCATCGCGGGGCTGAAGATGCGCGACCTACTCGGCTACACCACGATCGTGCTCATTGCTTCCGGACTCGTCTTCGCCGCGACTCTCTTATTGGTGTCCTTATGATTATTAGGGCAGAGCACCCCTAGGAGCCATGGGCTCTGGATATGTCACAGTGGGTTGAGAGAATGGTAGAGCACCGATCGGCGATAAACGACCTCATGAAGAATGCGAGGAGCGATAGTTCAGGTGGAAGATACTTCAGCACACGAACCGGCTCATACCTACGTTGAAGCGATCCGGCGTGGGGTACCTTTTCGGGATGAAGAAGGGGTGTTGCACTATCCCACCAAGCGGAGCCGGCCGCAGCCCACCTTCACTCTTGATACTTTCCACCGGTTCCTATTGATCAGCAGCGTGGTGGTGGCTATCGGTTATACCATCTGGATGATATTTCGCATCCCATCGATGCCAGACCAGCTTCCGATGCACTTTGCTGCAGATGGTTCTGTGAACCGTTATGGCTCCCCTTGGGAGTTACTCATTCCTGCAGCGTTATTGCTGGCCACAATCCTTGGTTGTGCGCTCCTTACCCGGTATCCCCGCATCTTCAACTACGGCACTGGGAAGACCACCGAGAACAATATTCAAACGCACTATAAAAACGGCGTGCAGCTCATGGTGTGGATGACTTTCAGTGCCACCGTGCTGCTGATTATTTCGTTAGGCGGCATCGCTGGTGACTGGGCAATGACTCCAGCTATCTGGATTGGATTAGGACTTTTCGTCATCCCAATCCTCTTTTTCACCCTACGAATGCCCAAACACTAGCCAGCCTCAACATCCTCTCCGCCAAGTTCCGACCTTAGAACCCTGAGCATTTGGCAAGGGCGCCATCGATGGGCTAGCGGCAACCGAAACCGCAGATAACGCCTCATCGAACTCCGCGTTTATCCCGCTGTTGACCTTAGGCTTGCCACCCAACTCGGTGCTGGCACTGCTGTTCGGTGTGCTGATGCTGCACAACGTCACTCCTGGCCCGACCATGATTGAAGATCACCCGAATGTCTTCTGGGGTGTTATCGCCTCGATGTACATTGGCAACGCCTTGCTGTTGCTCTTCAACCTGCCGGCCATCGGAGCGTTCGTCCAGATCCTTCGGATCCCTGCCGGACTGATGTTCCCATTCGTTGTCGTCATCGCGTTCTGTGGTGTCTACAGTGCCAACAACCAGCTGTTCGATGTGTTCGTAGCGGCAGTCTTTGGCATCATCGGATTCTTGTTGAAGAAGTATCGTTTCGACATGACTCCGGTCATCCTGGGCTTCATCTTGGGCCCGGTTATCGAAAACGGTTTCCGTCGCACCATGGTGATGAGCGATGGCAGCATGGGCATCTTCTTCGAGCGTCCCGGAACCATCATCATGATGGTCATCATCGTTGCCATCGGCGGTGCCATGGCGTACATGTCGCACCGCCGCAAGAACTCTGTCATTACAGAGGCGGCGAAAGAATCAGCCGACGCCAGCTAGGACCTTAAACATGTCTTGCTAAGCTTCGGTACGCAAGCAAGGGCCGTCACGGTACAGCGCGGTATCACACCGCTGATGTATTCCGTGACGGCCCTTTTTGTTCATTCCGAGGAGGTCGAGATCCGTTATCTAAGCAGTCGAGGGTTGGCAGGCCGAGCAGGCCGCGGTTCATCCGCCTGCTCTAACGGGGTTTTGAAAAGCTGTCAGTATCTGGCTAGGAAATGCGGTAGTCCACCACACTCATAGTAGCCATGCAACGTTCAGTCCCTTGGTAGAACCAAACGCTAGCATCGCATCGCCTAGGCTATTCCACCTTGGATACTCGCCACAGGATCAACAAGCACGCACATCATGGATCGGCGATCAAGGCTACGTGGGGCAGTCGGTATCTCCAATTCGACTTATCATCTGGAAGTGACTTCGCGGCGCATAACACTAACCGCTTGGTGTCAATTTCCGCATCGCAAGTAATGCCAAAGCTGCCGCTTGATCGCCGAGCACCGCATCGTCAAAGAGAACTTCTGGCGAATGGTTCCACGCAGCTTTCTCGAAGTCTACTTCAGGTGGGCTGGTTCCTAAAAAGAAGAAAGTACCAGGCACCCGCTGGAGAACTTCAGAGAAATCTTCTGAACCCATCGCAGGCTCAGCCGATTCCACCACCCGCTCATGTCCGAAATGCTTTTTTAGACTTGTAGCAGCTTCGGCAGTTTCATCCGGATGATTGACAGTTACGGGATACGAGACGTGCCATTCGATTTCTGCAGTACAACCAAAGGATGCCGCTATTCCCTCGGCGAGTGCTTTTGTATGGATTCGCAACCGTTCATTTGCCTCAAATGAGAGCGTTCGAACTGTAGCCCCGAGCTCTGCGGTCGCTGGAATTACGTTGATTGCTTCACCCGCTTTGAGCTGTGTCACTGTAAGCACCACTGGATCGAAGGTGGGGAATTTGCTCGCAAGCATCTCTTGAAGAGAGCCAGCTATCTTGACCAGGGCTGGAACTGGATCAATAGCGCTTTCTGGTCTAGACCCGTGTCCTCCTTTTCCATGAACCTTGATATTTAACTCGCTAGCCCCGGCTAAGGCTGGACCGCTACGATACATGAACGTCCCTCTAGGACCAGGAGCCACGTGAAGGCCGTAAGCGGCGATAGGGCGCTCTCCGGTAGCTTCAAGCACTCCTTCCTCGATCATTTTTTTGGCTCCACCGTACCCTTCCTCGCCGGGCTGGAACATGAATATCACAGAGCCGTGCAGTTCCGACTTCAGTCCTGACAACAACTTCGCCGCACCTACAAGTCCAGCCGTGTGCAGGTCATGGCCACACGCATGCATGTTTCCGTTAGTAGCCGCATAGGCCAAACCGGTATTCTCCTGCACCGGCAAAGCATCCATATCTCCACGGAGTAAGACCGTTGGTCCGCCGTAGTCACCTCGTAACACTGCAACAATTGAGGAGAGGCCTTTGCCCAAGCTGATTTCAAGCGGTAGTCCTTCCAAGGCAGCGAGGATTGTCCTTTGCGTTTCAGGAAGATGCAAACCAACTTCCGGTGTGGAATGTAGAGAGCGGCGAAGAGCCACAAGGTCCGGTAATAGATGGTCGGTTTCCAAGAGTGGGCTAGTTTCTGTTTGAAAAGGCACGGATACTCCATTCTGAGTGAAGATAAATGAGCTTCGATGCGGATGGTTGCTTGACAGTGATCTAGGTCACTTGTAATCTCGCTGTCATCATAACGAATTTTTGAGTAGTTACCACTTACCTCATCCAGACGTGTCATAGCTACGGCGTACCTCATCAATGACGCTTCGAAGCTTCCGCGCATCTCCCATCCTCCAGATGCCTACGGTGGCCCAAACCAATTATCGACTCACGCTTGAAATTCCCTACATAGGATTCGAGGACACATGAACATGCTTTTAAGTAGGCCAAAACCGTCAAATACTAGCCGTGCCCACCGAAAACCTTTGATGAGCACTATCGCAGGGCTCTCTGCACTAGCCCTCACCCTCTCCGCTTGCACCACTGGCGAAGATAGCGCGGCAGCCGGAGGTGAGATGTCTACGGACACGATTCGCACCACAATGGACGGTGATCCGAACAGCTTTAACCCCCTCGAGGCTCAGGGTGTCAGTGCATTCATAGTGGATGCGTTTCTCTATGGGACTCTTGTCTCACGAGATCCTTCAGGAGGGCTTGTAGGGGATCTGGCTAGTGATTGGGAAGCGACTCCTGAAAAGGGCGTGTTCACCATTCGTGAGGGAGCTACTTGTTCTGATGGCACAGAGATTACGCCCACAGTCGTCGCCGATTCGCTCGAGGCGTTTATCAGCGAATCTCGAAATAAGCACATTGTTTTTGGTCCCTCAGATCCGGAACTCACAGTCGACGATGAGGCTGGAACTGTGACGATAGAATTAGAAACTCCCTGGGCAGACATGCCTTACGGGCTTACCCTGCCGGAAACGGGAATCATCTGTCCAGCGGGACTGGAAGATCAGGAAGCGCTGGCAGCAGGTGAAGCCGACGGAGCTTATTCTGGACCTTATACCTTAGACAATTATCAACCTGGCGTCACAGTTGACTTCGCACTGCGTGAGGAATATGAATGGCCCGAGTATGAGACACCGTTGGAGGGCGTACCGGCCGCGACAATCAAGTACGCGATCAACGGCGACTACAACAGCATTGCCAATGGCCTACTCACGGGCACCCTAGACATTGCCAACATTACTGGTGAGCCGATGGAACGGTTCGACGGTAACGATGATTTTAATACAGAGCGGTATCCCGCAGCTGTCCAGTTCATAATGTTCAACGAGCGCGAAGGGACCCCCTTTGCTGAAGAGGAGAACCGCAGGGCAGTGGCTCAGGCCTTAGACAGAGAAGCGTTCAATCAGGCAGCGACGAACGGTAACGGCGAGTTATTAGCAAGTTTCGTGCCAGAAGAAGTCCAGTGCGCACTCACAGACGACACTCTTCTTCTTCCCCAGGATGTCGACTCATCGCAGTCCGTTCTGCAAGACAGTGAGGTCATTCGACAAATCGGCACCCAAGCTGTAGGTCCCAACGGTGCCGGCAACTCTTATGTGGATCAAGCCCTCCGTGAGCTCGGAGCGGAAGTGGAGCTTCGGAATGTGGATAATACCACCTGGGCTACTGAGCTCGACTCTAAGCCTGAATCGTGGGACATGACAGTGATGGCGTTGTTGAATCTATCGCGCACGATGTACGGGGGATTATCTCCATTTACCGGCGCTGCTCCTGAAGATGGCGGACGCAATAGTACTGGCAGTGAAAAAAACGAGGTCCTAGAACGGTTCAGTCAAGCTCAAGCAGAGCCAGACGAAGAAAAACGCTGCGAGATTTATCAAGAAATTCAGCAGAGCCTCATCGATTCTGCACACCTTGTTCCACTGAGTACCCTGGTTGCCCAAGCAACTACTGCTGACGGTTTCAGTGTGCAGGTAGTTGACGGAACAGTCCAGTCAAAAACGATGCGTATCACGAAGTAGGTATCTATAATGACCTCACTTCACACTGATACGGCTGCCGTCTCCGGGAAAGCTGCACATACTCCCGGAGGCGGGCGGCCGCCTCGCCAGCTGAGAGATCATCCCTGGTACGGTTTGCGCTAGTGCGCACTGGTGGATTTTTCATCGGCCGCACTGTTAATCGTAATCACTTTCTTAATCATGCCCCTGATACCTGGTGATCCTGCTGTAGTGGTCGCAGGCGAGGGGGCAACTGCGGAGCAAGTAGGGCCAAACTAGCCAGGCATTGGGATTGGAAGAGCCTTTGCTCGTCCAATTCTGGCATTATGTCGTCGGTGTTCACACTGGATATGGGCTACTCTTTTTCGTCTGGAGCTCTGATCGCGGATATTGCGCTTACCCGCCTTCCATTTACGGCACAGATAGCGCTGCTTGCGATCAGCTTCACCCTACTTATCGGGGTACCTGCAGGTATGTTCGCAGCCTTGTTTACACGTGGCGGACGCAACCGCTGGATAGACCACTCTTTCAACGCCCTAACCAGTTTGGTTTACGCAGTACGAACTACGTGTTTGCGACCTTTCTGATATTTGTCTTTGCGATTCAGCTGGGATGGTTCCTTTCCGGGGGAGCTGCATCAATCACGTCGTTAGTCTTACCTACGAGGCAGTGATGCTCGGACCCACCATTCGGCGGTAATGCAGCTAGTTGTAAGTGGGCCTGGTCCCGGGCTTGGAAAACTGTTGAGTGGGTCTCGGGCTCCGTTCCACTCTTGACATGACTTAATAGAGTGTGTCAGGGTCTCCCAAAGTTCTTATCCTCTTCAGGCTCGAGTTGAAAATAATGAATGGAAGGTTTTATGCAGACAAAGGTAGAGGGCAGGTTGGCCGGTAAGGTTGTGTTCGTTTCCGGTGCAGCGTCAGGAATGGGCGCAGCTCACGCAAAGCATCTTGTTAGCGAAGGCGCATCTGTCGTCATTGCAGACATTGACGAAGAAGGCGGACGTGACCTAGCCAACATTATTGATAAAGACGAGACGATGTTTTTCCGGCTCGATGTGAGTGATTATGACAATTGGCTGGAAGCAATAGACAAGACCGTGGAGCGTTTCGGGCGTCTCGATGCACTTGTCAACAATGCTGGGATGGGAACGACGGGCTCAGTCGAAGTAGAGACTATCGATGGGTGGCACGAAACACTCGGAGTAAATTTACATGGATCGTTTTATGGGATGAAAGCAGCCGTGCCCCAACTGAAACAATCTGAAGCGGCATCGATCATAAATATTTCCTCAATTGCAGGTTTCTCGGGCTTCAAGGATTTAGTAGCCTATAGCACCGCTAAGTCAGCGCTGCAAGGTCTTACTAAAAGTTCCGCATTAGATCTCGCGCAGCATGGGATACGAGTGAACCTTGTACATCCGGGCAGCATCGAAACCCCTCTAACTGCAGATCTGCAGCGAGGACTTGGTCAGATTCCTCTGGGTCGAGTAGGGCAACCGAGAGAAGTGTCTTCGTTGATCGTTTATCTAGTTTCGAAAGAGTCGAGCTTCGTCACCGGAGCTTCATTTGTGATTGACGGCGGAGAAACCGCTGGTAATAACTTGCGGGGAAGTAATGCAATCACGCGGACCGATGAGTGACGGCCTCCTTGATGGCCAGAGGAACTGGCTGATGGTTAGCCTGTGGAGTTGGAACGACCTTTTCAGACAGATTTTCGCTGGGAAGCATTTGGAATTGAAATGCGCGTCACGGGAGTGGATTCTCCCGTCCTCACAGATGCCGATCATCAGCCAGGAACGACAACTTAGAGCTTTCTTCTCTTATTGCTCGCAAACTATGGGCCTATCTATGCAACGCGTTCTTCAGTAGTTGCGCAAGGTGTTTGCCACGTACTCCAGTGCCTTCCTCTATTTGTGTCCGGCATGAGAAGCCGTCTGCAAGGATAGCTTCGCCTTGCGTAGCAGCCCGAACGCGAGGGAAGAGCTCACGCTCACCCAGATCTCGTGACATTTGGGCGTGTCCAGGCTCGAAGCCCCAGTTGCCAGCCAGGCCACAACAACCGGTCTGGATGGATTCTTCATTAACCCCAACGTCTTCTAAGACGCTGGAGGTGGCATCATGACCGCCCCGGGAGCGTTCGTGACAGTGGGTCTGGCTAAGCGCGTCCATTTGGAGCTTTTCAAAGGGCCAAATTCCGCCAGCCTGCTTGTGGGAGGTGAGGAATTCGCTGAAAGAGACGACTTGTTGAGCTAATGAATGCGCACGGGCGTCGTCAGGAAGCAACTCTGGTGCCGTATCGATTAACATTGCGGCACACGAAGGCTCTAGGCATACCACAGGGGTCTCCCCGTCGAGGTTGTCTTCTAGCTGGTCGAGTGTTCTGGTGATGACCTTCTGTGCAGTGTCCAGTTGACCGGTGGAGTGCCAGGTGAGTCCACAGCAAATGAACCCCTGAGGGACTGTGACCTCATAACCAAGCGCTTCCAGAACCTCAAGGGCGTCCATAGGCACGGCGGGATCTAAGTGGTTCGTGAAACTGTCTGGCCACAGAATGACTTTTCCCCGTGTATGTTCTACCTGAGTGTTTCTACGACGCCGTCGCGCACGTGATTGGAAGCTACTGGAGGCGAAGTTAATCATCTTCCGGGAGGGATCAATGCCTCCCAGCCGCTTCACCAGTTGCTCGACAGGACGGATTCTTAATGCTTTATCCGCGAACCATGCTGCACCGGGTATTCGGTGTAGAAGGTGTGAAGTAAGTGGCAGCCAACCCATGGAGTAATGGGCCATTGGACGGCGGCGTTTCTGGTAGTGCTGATGCAGGAATTCCGATTTATATGTCGCCATGTCAACGTTCACCGGACATTCTGACGCGCACGCATGACATGACAGGCAAAGATCGAGTGCATCTTTTACCTGCTCGGAATCAGTTCCTTCAGTAAACACTTCGCCACGCAACATCTCTGAAAGAACTCGAGCTCGTCCTCGTGTACTATGCACCTCATCTCCTGTGATCTGGAACGAGGGACACATGGCATCGGACTCAGTTCGGCACAGCCCGACCCCGGCGCAGCGGTTGACTGCATTGACCAAAGACCCGCCATCACGTGAAAGTGCATGTAACGGGATGAATTCTTTCTTCCGTTGGCCTGGTCCGGGCCGCAGATTGTCATCGAGAGCTTCGGGATCGACTAGTATTCCAGGATTGAAGAGGCCTGTCGGATCGAAAATCTGCTTGAAGCGGGTGAAAGCTGACAAGGCATCTGGTGAATACATAAGTGGTAGGAGCTCCGAACGGGCTCGACCATCACCGTGCTCACCAGAAAGCGATCCGTCATACCGGGCAACCGTCGCAGCGGCTTCCTCCATGAAAGTCCGATAAGTTGCCATGCCTGCATCGGTACCAGGAGTGAACGAGATCCGGATGTGCACACAACCATCACCGAAGTGGCCAAAGGGGACGCCCTCAAGACCGTGTTTATCGAGCAGCCCGTAGAGATCTCTGAGGTAATCCGCGAGTTTTTCAGGAGGCACAGCGGAATCTTCCCACGATGGCCACGCCTCACGACCGTCAGGGAGCCTGGTGACCAGGCCCGCTGCGGATTCTCTAATTTTCCACAGCTGCCGTACCTCTTGGTGGTCACTCACGACGACGGAGTCCACGAGACGGTGGCTTGACTCCGATTCAAACTTTCTGACCAGGGCAGCAGCGCGTTGTCCTGCCTGCTCAGGTGAGTCTCCCGTTGTCTCGCAGTATAACCAGCCACCTGCCGGACGTGGATTTCCATGGGCGCCTGGTAGCAGTTCGTCTGCGCCAGTATCTCCTTTGCTCATCCACAAGGCATCTAACAGGTCTGAACCCATACCCTCAGCGGTCGAAGCGCCTGCGCGCTTGGCCAGCGGTGCGGCGCCGGCGGCATCGAAGACGCTTTCGAAAGCCATGACTGCCAGTGCGCTTGCTGCCGGCCGTTCGACGAGCCGCACCACTGCCTCAACGACAATTCCGCTAGTGCCTTCGCTACCAACAAACGCCTTTGCTACGTCGAAGCCGGCTTCTTGTGTGAGATGGTGCAGACCATAACCGGAGACCTGGCGGGGAAACCGACCCAGCTCAGTACGCAACATCGCGAGGTTTTCGTCTCGTAGCGCGATAAGCTGCTTTTCAAGATTAGGATCGCTGACTGTCCCATGACCAAGGGTAACGAGTTCGCCGTCTGCGCGCATGATCGTTAGCTCCACGACGTTGTCTGCAGTGGTACCCCATTGCATAGAGTGGGAACCACACGCATTATTACCGATCATTCCGCCGATTGTGCAACGACTGTGAGTCGAAGGGTCGGGACCGAATGTCAAACCATATTCGCCCGCTGCCTCACGAAGTACATCGCAGACGACGCCCGGTTGGACACGCGCGGTGCGATTGACAGGGTCGATCTCCAAAATGCGATTAAAGTGGCGGGATGTGTCGATAATCAGGCCTTGCCCGATCGCATTTCCTGCCACTGAAGTGCCACCACCGCGTACGGTAACCGACCAACCTTCCTCGCGCGCAGCCTCAAGTGCGGAGCGCACTTCCTCGAGATTCCGAGGTTCAAAGACAGCTTGGGGCGTTCTCCGGAAGACAGACGCATCTGATACATACGCTCCCAGAGTTGCAAGGTCGGTGCGGAATTGGTCACGAATGTCGACTGTAGAGGTTTTAGTTATGCTGGATAAATTGGTTATTGATTCAGTATCACCAGCCGTTGAATACGTCACGAATGGCCTCCGCTAATGTACGCCGTGGTGGTGTGGGTGAAGAACTCCTTGGCTGCGCCCCCCTGTTCCATCGGACCGTAGCCAGACTTCTTGGCACCGCCGAAAGGCACGTGTGGTTCCGAACCGGCAGATTCAGAGTTTATATGCAGCACACCGACATCGATTCCCTCGACGGCCTCGAGCACGCGAGTAATATCCTGAGAGAAAACTGCACAGGAGAGCCCAAATTCACTGTCCCCAGCTAGTCGGAAAGCCTCCGCACTGTCGCGGACCCGCCGCACTGTCAGCACCGGACCAAAGAGTTCTTGGTGCCACGCTGAGTTTGCCAGCGCAGCCTCACCAGGCGGTAACTCCAGCACCGTCGGCGCCACGTAACTGTCTACTGGGGGGAGTGGTTCGTCCCCTGGGTTATAAACAACCTGCGCCCCTTCTTGGATTGCGCGAGAAATCCCTTCGCGTACCCTGGCTGCGGCAGAACTAGAGACGAGGGGGCCCATATGCATCGCTGGATCAGAGGGATCACCGACTCGCCATTCCTTGATCTGTGCCACTAGGCGCGCGAGGAACTCGTCAGCCACGGACTCAGCGATGATCAATCTCGACGTGGCTGTGCACTTTTGGCCGGTGGACCGAAACGCGCCCTTTATTACTTCCTCGACTGCAAGGTCGAGATCGGCGTCTTCGAGTACCACCGAAGCATTCTTGCCGCCCATCTCCGCTTGCATGGGGATACCTTTGGAGGCAGCCTTGCTCGCCAACGATAATCCGACTTCGGTTGAGCCGGTGAAGGTAAGCCCGTCGAGTTCAGGATGTTCCAGCAAATCGTTGCCTAGCGACCCGGGGCCGATGAATAAGTTCAGCACACCGTCGGGTAAACCGGCAGTAGTGAGTGCCTCAGCCAAGCGGTATGCCAACAATGGCACATCCGACGAAGGTTTCCACACCACGGTGTTCCCGTACACCAGTGCGGGTGCGATTTTCCAAGCTGGAATAGCAATCGGGAAATTAAAAGGAGTCACCACTCCCACAACCCCAAGTGGCTTACGAGTGACAAATATGCGCTCACCACGGCGGGGCGATGCATAAGATTCACCGGCCATCCGGTCGCCTTCGTTGCCCCAATAGCGGAGAATCCGTACCGCTCGGGAGACTTCAGCGATACCCTCAGACAGAGTCTTACCCTCTTCACGGGTGAGTTCGAGGCCGAGAGTGTCTGTGTCGGCCTCGATAATCGAAGCGGCTCGCAGCAGAACAGCACCGCGTTCATGAATAGGAGTTTGAGACCATGCTCGGGCCGCAGCTCTAGCGGCCGACATTGCATCGTAGACGTCGGTGGTCTCTGCCTGCCTGTACGTCGCGACGATCTCTTCGGGTCGTGCCGGATTTAACGAAGTTCGCGTTGCGCCAGATCCCTCACGCCACGACCCGGCAATGAGATGATGCAGTTCGACACTGGTGGACAGAGTATCAGTGGTTTCCATCGTTTTCCTTATGATGAGCAGACGCAAAAGCGCCAGAAAAGACTTTGAGAGTAGCCGTCAAACCTTAAGCAGGGGTCGTAATGACCTCGCATTGTATGGCTGCACTCTCAGGGGAGGACGACTATCGAGACGTGTAACATGCTACTGGGATAAGTAACATGTTACAAGCAGTTAGGGTGAAAGTGTTTTAGGAGGCCTCGATGAACTGCTTGACGACTCGGTTGTACTCATCGGGGTACTCGAGTTGCGGGCAGTGGCCGCATTGGTTCATCAGATATAGTCGCGCCGAGGAAATGAGCGTACATAACTGTAACGAGTTTTCGAAGTGGACCACTCGGTCATCGCGTCCATGAATCAGTAGTGTCGGTGCTGTGATGGCTGAAACTTGATCGATCGTGGACATGGGGAGATAGCCCGGCGTGCTGATTCCTGCGAGAAAGTTATTCCTATGATCCTCGCGCGCAGCAGCGGCTTCTGCGCGTTCGGCTACGGCTTCTTCAGAGATGACGCCTTGCTCGAATGTGATGGCGTCGTAGAATTCTCGCATGTTCTGTTGATTTGGCTCTTGATAGGCTGATATTAGCGCCCTAAGCCCCTCACTCATCCCCTCGGGACTGAATATCTTTGGAGCCAGTGGTCCTGCAGAGCCGCTGGCTACGATATGTGAGACGCGGTCTGGCCATTCAGAGGCAACCCGTAGTGCAGTCATCGCTCCCATAGAGTTGCCTACGAGCGCTGCCTGATTGATTTGTAGTGCGTCCATAAATTGGAGCACAGCCTCAACATGGTTTGCTTTATCAGGGGATGCGGGGTCGGAATCTCCCCAACCAGGAAGATCGAGCGCCAAGACTCGGAATGATTTCGAGAGGACTTCAATGTTCGGGTAAAAGTTCTTCCAGCCTGATGTTCCTGGCGCTGAACCGTGGATAAGAATGAGCGGATGCCCGCTCCCGGCCTCATGGAAGTGTATTTCCCAGTCGGTTGTTCGAATACGGCGGGCGGTGCCCTCTGCTGTTACGTTAGCTGTGCTTTCCAGAGTCATTAGGACCTCTTCCATCAAGGGTTGGAGCGGAACATCTTGGCGGCATATATGGTTTGGAGCTCATTGTGATCTGTGCCGCAATCGAATAGCTCCGATAGTAACATGTTACTTTCACTTGAGCGAGAAATACTGTGGCGTCTGGGTACGGAGTTCTCCGATCTGGAGTTGCTAGGCACTTTATCGCGCCCAAGATATTCATGCCCTTGAATTCCGTGAGCTCACCCGACCCCTTTCAAAGAGATTCGGCTGTGCAGCCATGCGACCGACACCTTCTTGCCTGTGCAGTACTTGACGCCCGCCCTTATGGATCTGTGATGTCGAGTATTCGTGGATTCGAGTCACCGCCAGTGTGAGTCATAAGCTGCAATCATTGCTGCTCGTCCCTCGCTCTGAGTTGGCGGTCTGCGCTTTGTTTTTCGGTGGAGCGTCTCACTATGTATGAAATAAATCACTCTGTTGACAATCTACGTCACATTGCTAATATTGACGCAGCGATGAAATGAGAGTGCACTCTCATTAGCTAACAAATACTTATTCTCACTGAGGGGGACTTTCCTATGGCGGAAAGAGTTATAGTCACAGGCGGCAATGGCGGTATCGGTTCTGAGATCATTAATCGACTAGAGGCTGACGGCTACGAGCCGATCTCCATCGACCTTCAGGGTCCCGGAATTAACGCGGACCTTTCCGATGTGGAAGAAGTCCAGGATGCGGTCGCAGAAGCGCTCAAGGACGGCCCCATCGAGAGGATCGTCAACAATGTGGGCGGAACGAACGGTGCCACGCTCGAGCAAGTAGACGAGGCCGGAATGGATGAGTTGTGGGCGATAAACGTTAAAGCCGCCGTGTTCGCGACCCAGGCGTTACTTCCATCAATGAAGGCTCGCGGAATGGGTCGGATTGTCAATATTAGCTCTGTGGCGGCCTACGGCAAGCTTGAGAAAACCTCTTATTCAAGCACGAAAGCGGCTGTCTTGGGCTTAACGAAGACTTGGGCACTCGAACTCGGCCAGCATGACATCACCGTGAATGCGATCGCACCCGGTGCAATCGAAACGAAGATGTTCGCGGTCGGTAACCCGCTGTCGGATCCCAATGTGCAGGCAGCTCTTAATTCCTTGCCGATCCAGCGCATGGGGCAACCGAAGGATATTGCTAATACGGTAGCGTACTTGCTCGATGAGCGGACCAGCTACGTAACTGGGCAGATCCACAATGTATGCGGTGGGTTCACCGTCGGCCGTGTTGCGCACTGAAATGCAAATATACGAATCGGCAGAGGCATCTATGCGAAACATTCAACATAGCATCATTCAGGTTGGCGGCAGTGAGCAGCAAGCGGATGCACAGTTTGCTATCTACGGTGAGATGCTCGGCCGGGATTATCACGTCACAACAATTGACGCAGACCCACCACAGGCAGACCGGCCCCTTCCTAGCGGCTGGACGGTGAGCTCTGAAGTTGAGACGGATTTCGACGAACGAGTTCAGACCGTGCTTGGCACTATACGCAGAGAAGTAGAAGCTGAACGAGTGGTTCACCTCCTAGGGTTTGGTCTCGGTGCTGGTGTGAGTGTCGCAGCAGCGGCGCGTAGTAACGGATTGGTGAGCAGCTTAACGCTAGTTGCAGGCTGGTTACGGTCCGACCGTCTCATGCAGGAAACTATCGATTTGGGAGTGGCACTCTGGTCCCAAGACAAACATCTTTCACAAAGGTATTCGTCACTTCTTGAGCACTCACCGCAATACCGGCGTCATCTAGGTGTTTCCTACGATCCGACTATCCCTGCAGTGCCCGTGGCAGATCCACGGGTGCTGCGCAGGTTGAACGCCGCCTACCATTTAGACGTGTCAGACGAGGCCACACGCGTGGAGTGTCCGACTCTCATCGTTGTGCCGCTGCGTGACCTCAAGGTCCCTCCACAGCATTCATATGAACTCTACGGTGCGATCCAGGGGGCTTCACTCATGGAAGTTGACGCCGGACATGGGATCCTTGCCGAGCGGGTCAGTCAGGTCTATAACGCACACGACCAGCTCATCCGTGGTCAAATTTCAGCGCATTCCCGGCTAGTTCCGAATCAAGCCTGACGATTGCATATCGTTACTGAAAGAGAAGGTAAATTTATGACGTCGAATCATACCCCGATTCTTATTATCGGAGCAGGAGTCGCAGGGATAGCGACCGGAACAATGCTGCGTCGTCGAGGCATCACTGATTTTACGATTATTGATCGAGGTGAGACGTTCGGCGGTACCTGGCGCGACAATGTCTATCCAGGCGTGGAATGCGATGTTCAATCACATCTTTATTCCTTTTCCTTCCGTCACAATCCTCGGTGGTCGAAGACTTATGCTGGGGGTGCTGAGATTAATGATTACCTCGTTACCGTTGCCCAAGAAGAGGGACTCGCTGAGAACACCGTTTTCAATCGATCGGTCCTAGAAGTCCGCTGGAACACCGGTACGCAAACGTGGATCGTGACGACTGATCATGAGACGTATGAGGCCAACTATGTGGTCACCGCGACCGGATCCTTAGCTGAACCCAAGATGCCCAAGATTCCTGGCATCGAGGGTTTCGAAGGCGATCTTATGCACTCAGCCATGTGGGACAGTTCCATCGACCTCAAGGGTAAACGCGTTGCGGTTATCGGAACAGGAGCTTCCGCTATCCAGGTGGTGCCGGCCATCGCTAATGATGTCGAGTCACTTACAGTTTTTCAGCGCACTCCTCCGTGGATAGTTCCGCGGGTGGACATCAAATACAGCGAGGCGCAGAAGCGCATGTGGGAAAGTCTTCCAGAAACTCTTGAGGAATATAGACAATTCCTTTTCTGGCTGCATGAGACGCGTTTTCCAGAGCGTGCCCGAGCACAGGCTGCTATCGACAGAATGACGGGCATTGCCAACGCTCACCGAGAGAATCAGATCCAGGACCCAGAACTTCGAGAAATGACGCGACCGACCTATGCCATCGGTTGTAAACGCATCCTCAATTCGAACGACTGGTACCCTACTTTGCAGCGTGAGAACGTAGAGCTGGTACCTTACGCGGCAGAGAAGATGACGGAAACAGGCATCATTGATGCGGCCGGTGCGGAACGAGATTTCGATGTCATAATCGTGTGCACCGGTTACGACACCGAGGGACTTCCTATTACCCGCATCATCCACGGAGAAGACGATACTCGACTTTCAGATCTGTGGGCTGAAGAAGGTGCTCGAGCCTATGGGGGTATGAGCGTCGACGGATTCCCCAATTTCTTTTTCGTCAATGGTCCCCATGTGGGCTTGGGTTTCGGTTCGATCATATTTATGATCGAGACGCAGGCTGGTCACGTTGCCGATGCGCTGCGTTTTGCCATGGATTCGGACACTCCGACCATTCGTGTTCGCCCGGATCGTCAAAGGTCCTTCACGGACTTTCTCGACGAGCGCGCGGCTCGCACCGTGTGGCTCACAGGAGGTTGCGACTCGTTTTATCTTGGTGATGGCACTGGGCGGCTGACCTCGCTGTGGCCTGATTTTATGACTCGATTTGCTGACGACTTTGGAACCTTTAATGTCGATGATTACGTGCTCGAGCCATCTAAATACGCTGTGGCATAATTTCGGTCAAGTCTCTAGTCAATTGGTCGAGACCGGCGAAGTAAGCTCCTTTTCCGCCGAGAATTCGCATAATATCGCCGGCAACGCTGAGCACGCTTCAGTTATGCTGCGCGAATCTCGGACAGTGGAGTGAGTGTTTTCTTTTACGCTGTCGAGGCTGGCTGGTGGTATTTATGCTGAAATTCGAAACCAATGTGGAACGGATCTACAAAATCCCGCAAGCCCCCACAGCAAGAGTGAGCCGGTTTATGGCACATATAACTGTAATAAATATCCAGCGAACAAAAGTATAAAATTTGCCCGAACTTTCAGTCTCTGAAGTATGGGTAATCTTCAATAGTTCTGCAGACACAACAGTAGGAGGTCCTCGTGTCGGACATTACAACGGTGGCAGTCGCCGGAGCCGGAGTGCTCGGATCACAGATAATCATGCAGAATGCCTACGCGGGAATGAAAGTTCACGCCTTCGACACTGAACAGGCGGTACTCGAGAAGCTGCCTGCCCGGTGGGAGTGGATGCGCAAGTACTACCGGAAGGACCTCCCTGAGTTCACAGAGGAGGCCTTTGATGCCGCGATCGCCCGGATCACGCCAACCTCAGACTACGCCGAGGCGTTCGCTAACTGTGACCTTGTCATCGAGGCTGTTCCTGAGGATATCGAGATCAAGCGAGCAGTGTGGAAAACGATCGGCCAACACGTTCGCGAGGATGCCGTGCTGCTGACGAACACTTCATCACTGCTGCCGAGTGAATTCGCGGACGCAAGCGGTCATCCCGAGCATTTTCTTGCCCTCCATCACGCGAACTTGATCTGGATCCAGAACATTGGCGAAGTGATGGGCCACTCCGGCACGGATCCTGCCTACGTCGAGCGAACGGTCAAGTACTGCGAATCCGTCAACCTCGTCCCGGTAGTCGTCCAGCGAGAGAGCTCACGTTTCATCCTCAATAAGATGATCAAGCCTTTCCTTGACGCCGGTGTCGAGATGTTCATGACCGGTCTAGCCACGGTCGAGGACATCGACAAGGCGTGGACGGTGTCTACGCAGGCGCCCAAGGGACCTATGGCCACGATGGACGTTATCGGCTTTCGTCCCCTGGCGCTCATCAACAAGCATAGTGAGAACCCGCTGGTACGTGATTTTGCTGGTCTGCTCGAAGAACGCATTACCGAGGGCAAAGCCGGTCTCGCAGACGGCGAGGGCTTCTATCTGTGGAACGAGGACGGCGAGATCATCGGCCGCTCCGACTTTGGCGTGATCGCTCCAGCATTGAGGCACTAATCAAGCCTCGCAGTCTCTCAACAACGAACGAAGGTGAAGAGATGTCCGTTCCTGTCATCCATACCTCATCCGGCATCGTGACGGGCCTGACCGAGGGTTGTGTCGAGGTGTTCAGAGGCATTCCTTATGCTTGCTCTCCGCTAGAGACGGGACGCTTCGACGCACCCGTTCCGTTCGATTCGCCCGAGCTTCAGATCGATGGGTCGCGCTCCGGTACCGTGCTTCCGCAGATCTCAATTGGCATCGACCGCGACTACCCGCAGGTCAAAGACGATGACGAATGGCTCACACTCAACGTTTTCTCTCCTCGAACCGGAAACGCCGTGAACGAAGATGACTCGGTTCCGCTGCCGATCATAGTCTGGGTCCATGGCGGCTCGTTCATCAGTGGAACCCCAGCGAGCCCGAGCTATGACGCGGTGGAACTCGCCTCCCAGGGGGCCGTGGTTGTCACTATCACATACCGGCTCGGCGTGGACGGTTTTCTGCATATCCCTGGCCATCCCGATAATCGTGCGGTGCTCGATGTCGTCGCCGCCTTGCGGTGGGTGCAGAGGAACGCCGCAAGTTTCGGGGGGGATCCGGCTCGACTCACTCTGGCGGGTCAGTCCGCCGGGGCACTACTCGCCCTCATTGTTGGGGTCAGCGATATGGCCAAGGGGCTCGTAGAGCGCCTCATCCTGCAGAGCCCGCCCGCACTCCTTACCTCCTTGGAACTCGCCGCAGACGTCTTTGAGCAGCTTGATGCGGCTCATCGGGAGAAGTACGGAACCGGGATCACCGAGGTGGGGCCCCACGAGGCGGCGAAACACGTCGCCGAGATAGGTCCCGATCTCATCGCGGCCAACGGACTCGGTTGGAAGCGGATCGGCGTCGGCGGTGTTCCGCTTCTACCAGTCATCGATGGTGAGATCGTGCGCGAGTCACCTTTTCTAGCCTTTGCAGAGTCGAGATTACCCGCTCTTATCTCACACACGACAGGGGAATACCGACTGTTCCTGCACCTGGCTGGTGCGCTCGAGTCGATGTCAGCTGAGGCAGCCCAGGGCCTGACCTTCCTGACTGGAGCGAACTCAGCGGGGTATCCAGGGTCCTTCTCAGCGCCCCAGGTTGCCGAGTCGGCTATGACGGACCGGTTCTTCACCGCGGCGGCGGTCGATCTGCTCCGTGCGCGGCCGGCATCGAGACAGACTTATGGCGTCGTTTTCGATTCCGCTCCAGCTAAAGGGATTGGCGCGGCTCATGCGATTGACGTCAGCTATCTATTCGGTGGCATCGACGTCGAACTTGGACAGGTGATGTTCCCCAAACCGAACGTCACCGACCGCGAGATCGGGTCGCTGGTGCGTCGTCATTTTGTCGGGTTCGTCCATGGCGTACCCGAGCTGGTTCGCTGGGAGGACGAGACAGTGACTCTCATCGCCGATCACCATAATCCTTGGATGATCGACGCGCGCCATCCACTCCTGGATCGATACGACGCAGCATTCAACACGAATCTGCGCGGTGGCGACTGGATCGTTACCACGACCGGCTGAACACCGCCCTACCCCGCAACGATCGTGGGGAGGTGCCCAGTTGCCAGCTCAATCGAGACAGCACACGGTCACCCACCAGACTTCTCTGTTGCTTCTACCGACGACCTTGTGAGGTCTTCGGTTCCCGGGGCGTGCTTGAATATAGGACTGTTGAATAAGCGATTTACAAGCTGCCATTGCCCACCCAGTTACACCCCTGGGATAGCAGTCCATCACGGTGGCAGGGTAGAGAACCCCCTGCCAGTTATCAATATAGGGACATCTCGCGTGAGTAGCCATAGCGGTTCAATGAGAACACTCGCTAGTGGCAACAAGGAAGTGGGCGGGGCCACTGTTAACCCTAGAGGCCCTCACAGGCTTCAAGGATCGCGGGTAGCTAGACCGGCACTGCTGTAACCCGTCGTTAAAGACAACTGCCGCATCGTGATACGTGGGGAAGCTGCGGTCTGCAAAGCATGGCACCAAGAAATCTGGAGCGCATCAAGCTTGAGACCGGGTCAACCAACAATAAAGAGGGCCATCAAAAGGGTCTGGGGGTAAATCCGGCTGGGGTACGTGACAGGTATTCATATCGAGGAAGGCCTCTGACAATGCTTCACCCGCGCCGTGGTTGGGTCGGGAAGACTTTCACTGAACGAGCTGGTTACTCTTTAAACTGACCCATCCGCGAAGTAATTGGGTGTTGTAGTTCGTCCAAACGCCGTAGATCTTCAAGATACTGAAGAGATGCTTCCATTCATATCGCACCTCACAGGCAGAAGAAACGGAAACAGGACCAGCCCTAGAATTCGGCTGCCCAATCCTTGGGAATAGGGACCGCTCTGGCGTATTCGTAGGTCAAGGTCGAGCCTGCTGACGGATTGCTAAACGCCCGTTCTTGCGGCGCATTATCGTGGCGATACTGGTATGACGAGAGCTCATGTTCTTCTCCTAGGCTTGGCTCCGCTTTTAACGGAAGGGCCCAAAGAACCGTTAGATGCGGGGCTCACATGTCGGTGTGAGTAGAAGGGGGGAGTCAATCCGCCCCTCCTACTCATTCCATTTGTCATTCTGGTCGATGCTCCAACAGGATTTCTTCATAGACAGCTTCGGCAAAAGGACGAAAATCTGTCTCCGGGTCGAACCACTCATCGAAATCAGAGAATTCGCCCTCATCTACGAAACCAAGTTCTTCGGCCTTTTCCGTCCACTTCTCTCCAGAAGCAAGGACGCGCTCTCTGAGATCCGTGCCGTGAGTGCCATCGTTCTCAATTTCAGTGATGCGTTCTTCATTTGTGGCTGCAATTGACTCTTGGACCGCAGCGTCCATCTCCTGGATCGTGCCACCAACTTCATGCACCTCGGCGACTCCCTCATAATTTCCATGGATGACAACTTCTGCACTCCCCATGAATGCCTCAACAAGCGAGTCGAAGAGGACTTGCTTGTAAGCTAGAGGTAAATTAGCGACGTCAATCCCTCCAATGATCGCCCCGGGTCCTCGAGGCACACTAGTTTCGGTTGGGTAGCTGACATGGGGAGCAACGTCTATGAATCCATAGTCATATGCGGAGTTCATTGAGTTCAGGGCGCAATCAACGGTTCCACGCTGAAGGGCTTCGTATACCTCGACGAAATCTAACGATACGGGAGTGGCGCCAATGCCTTGGGCCATAGCCTCATGAGCTCTCGAGCCTGCTCTAATCTGGCGTCCGTTCCAATCCGCCTCGGAGGTCCCTTCCTGTGTGCATGCCGGATAGAAACTCGCTGATGCCGAGACGGGGAAGAGAGGAACAAGTCCCTGGCTTTCGTATTCTTCGAGTACTTCCTCTGATTGCCACGAGAGTTCCAAACCAACTGCGTTGGCCACCAGTTCACCGACAAGTGGAGAGTTCGGAAGCATAGAAAGAGAATATGAAAGGTCATCGAAGTTAGGGTACGTCGAGGGATCATAGCCAGGAAGCGTGTAGGCTAAATCAACGCGCCCGTCTGCAAGTGCAGCATCAACTTCGTCGAATCCGGCAATTGCCTGCCCATATACGATGTCCATGGTAAGTTTCCCCCCGGACCGCTCTTCAAGGGCTTCGGCCCAGATCTTGTCCCTCGCCTGAACCGAGTCCGGTGAGCTAGCAGCACCCTGATATGTCAGAGTGACCGGTTCGAGATCTGCGAGTGCCGCGTCAATCTCCTCTTGGTCAGCTCCATATTCATACCCGGTCTCATCAGATGCCCCGGGTTGGTCTGAAGCGTTAGCGCAACCAGTGATTATTAGGGCGAGCGCTGCACCAGCCGCAGCGAGCGGGAATTTTTTCATAATGACGTTGCCTTTCTAGATCGTATATTTTTGTTTGCTACACAATTTCGTCTTTAACTAAGTAGCGGTTGATGCGGCTTTCATGCATCGCAATTGTCATCCGAGGATTACCTGTCGTTAGATGGATCACGTCGCGTGTCACATGTTACTCAGTAATCTGGGTAACATTATACTGGGCATGTCAAGATGCATCGTGATATACGACTCACTGCGTTGCTATGAGCATCCAATACGAGATATGAAAGTCGGGCAGAATAGCGGTATGCCACGTTCTGAATCCTCCCCCATAGTCCGTCCACACCGAAGTCTCACCCAGCAAGTCATGGATTACGTGCGCACTTCGGTCATGAATGGACAGATGCAGCCGGGGGAGCTCTACAGTGTTTATCAACTAGCCGAAGAGCTGGAGATTTCACGCTCGCCGGTGAGAGACGGACTTTTACGTTTGGAAGAAGCCGGCATGATTCGGTTTTCCCGGAATAGGGGATTTCAGGTTATTCCTACGACGCCCGCCGATATAGCTGAGATTTTCTCTATTCGAATTGCTCTTGAAGTACCGGCAGCCCGTCGTGCTGCTTTATCGGAAGCGGATGAATCGGCCCGACTCGCTGAGCTTCGTATAGAGATGCAGCAGGCTGCGGCAGACGATGATGAAGAACGGTTTTTCCGTGCGGACCAAGAACTGCACAATGTAATTCTGGTGACGGGGGGCGCGCGTCGGGCGCGGGACATCGTTGAGCGGCTTCGCTTGAATACCCGACTGCTTACGCCGTCGACGGTGGGATTATATAGAGGGTTCGACACGATTGTGGATGAGCATGATCCGATTATCGACGCCATAACTCGTGGTGATGATCGGGCAGCGGCTGAGGCAATGCAGAGCCATCTGGTTTTGACCGGCCGGCTCTTAGTTAAGCAGGCACTGGCACAGACTGGTGACTCAGAAGATCCCGATGAACTGTGGGAGCGGTTAACGGCGGGATACCTGCATTAGGGCGATTCCACACCTTCGGTGGTGGAATCGTGACCAGACAACGGAGCGAGACTGACCGAAGAAGATAAATACACCAAAGAGGTATCTTCCACTGTGGACTAGATGCCATCAATTCAGTAATTGAATACGATGAGGAGCGTTGGGCGTGTCACAGAAGTCCCTCCACGGAGGTACCTCTGCACCGAGCTGACGTGAGTCTAAGTACCTGACGAAAGAGACATATATGTTTGATCTGTACAAGCCAAGCGAAGACCACGATGAACTGCGTGCTGCGGTACGCGATGTCGTAGATAAAGAAATCGCCCCGCATGCGACCGAGGTTGATGCGGAAGCACGGTACCCACAAGAAGCCCACGATGCGCTGGTGGACACGGATTTCTTTGCCGCACATATCCCCGAAGAATATGACGGCGTCGGGGCTGATGCGCTCGCAGTGGCGATCATTATCGAAGAGGTCGCACGTGGCTGCATGTCATCGTCGCTGATCCCAGCGGTCAATAAACTCGGTTCGCTGCCAATACAACTGGGCGGCAATGAGGAAATCAAACAGAAGTACCTGCCACGGTTGGCCGCCGGTGAAGCGACCATCTCCTATGGCCTCTCGGAGCCAGAAGCCGGTTCTGATACCGCGAGCATGAAAACTCGCGCGACTCGGGATGGTGATGACTGGATTCTCAACGGAACCAAGGCCTGGATCACCAACGCCGGGGTCAGCGAATATTACACGGTGATGGCCGTGACCGATCCGGACGGCAAACGCGGTAGCAACATCACCGCTTTTGTGGTCGAGAAATCTGATGAAGGCTTTAGCTTCGGCGCTAAAGAGCGCAAGCTCGGGATTAAAGGCAGCCCCACCCGGGAACTGCTATTCGATAACTGCCGGATCCCCGGTGACCGAGTAGTCGGAGACATCGGCGGCGGCCTGAAGCTAGCATTGCAGACCCTTGACCACACGCGCGTCACTATTGCGGCTCAAGCCGTGGGAGTAGCTCAAGGCGCCCTGGATTACGCGATTGATTACATCAAGGAACGTCAGCAGTTCGGCAAACGCATTGCCGACTTCCAGGGCATTCAATTCATGGTTGCTGATATGGGCATGAAGCTGGAAGCTGCCCGCCAGCTCACCTATGTTGCTGCTGCCAAGAGTGAGCGCAACGACTCGGATTTGGGCTATTACGGTGCGGCCGCGAAAGCCTTCGCCTCCGATGTCGCCATGGAGATCACCACCGATGCGGTGCAATTGCTCGGGGGTGCCGGCTACGTGCAGGACCACCCGGTTGAGCGCATGATGCGCGACGCCAAGATCACCCAGATCTACGAAGGCACCAACCAGGTACAGCGTCTTGTGATGGGTCGCAAACTGCTCAGCTAGCGCCGCGATTTGCTCAGACCGCATCTCAGTAGCCATCCCCGCCGCATCCGAGGTGGCAAACAAAGCTTGGACCTTCCTGGTCTGAATAAAAGCCTCGTGCTTTCGCTCCATAGAACCGTTTACGGCTGAACTGGAGCACCCGCCAGCCGCGTGAGCTAATGAACCTGAGCTCGACAAGGCTCGACAGGCCAACCGTAACCGGCACATCGGACTCACCCCAAAAGAGGTCGAAATCTACCGAGCATCGTTTACTGCCCCCTCGACCTGCTGGTAGACGAAGGCACCGGGTAGCCCCATTCAACTGCGGACTACCCGGGTCTTCGGGCTTCTGGGTGAAGAGGGAGCACGATCATGGAGAAAATGAGACCCCGAGTGTGCAAAGAACGTCTCGGCGCGTCCTAACCTACGTTCTTTCTCGCACCCGATCTGAGGCTTCGTGCGTTCGGGAATTAGAGCAGCCTTATGACCAGCGACACTGCGTCCTGCATAGACCACCGCGTTACGATGACGAGCGCTGAAGCCATCGCTTGGGTGGTAGCATGCTGACATTAGTGGCGATATAGACGAATCGACCTAAAATGCTTTGAATTGAGATGTCACCGTACTGTTCACTTCATTCCTGGGTCGAAGGTGTTAATGTCACAACAGGCTTAGAACGGGAAGTTCGAAAGTAGGGAAAGAGTGGCAGTTGATACTCGTCAGAGGATAGAGGCCGCTGCGTCCTCGTTACTTGAAGAGCGATCTTTTGCAGAAATCACAACACGCGACGTTGCAGTACGTGCAGGGATATCGGAGGCAACCCTCTTCAGGCATATAACGTCAAAAACAGATCTTTTTTTGACGGTATACGGGCATCAAATGGATCTTATTATGGATTCGTGCGAACAAAGAGAGATCGCATACTCCACCAAATCCAGCACGACGGCCGCTGCCTACGTAGACAGGATATTGGCAATATATCAAGCCCGTGCTGAGTATTATCAAGACAATTTTACAAATGCGGCAGAATACGTTCTTGCTTCCTTCGACCCCAGCAGCCCTCGAAAGCCGCGGACGCTCTCACAGGGGGAGCGGATGATCCGCCTAGTCGAGACCGTCTTGGTGGAAGCCAGCGAGAATGGTCGTCTACGAACTGGTGGGTCCCCGCGCCTTATCGCAGAGAACATTCATGCCGTAGAGCTTCACGAGATAATCCGTACTCCGCTCCGGGAATATGCCGTCGCGCAGATGTGGGACAGGCTGCGCCCGCGGATTGAATTTATTTTGGAAAGCGCTCTCGTCGAACCATAGTGAATCTTAAGTGTGGCCGTTACGGACCCGTATAACGAAAGCGAGTACTTAGAGAGTAACTCGCTTGGCAGGCTGACGTGCGCATCCCCTGTTGTGTAATCCCCTCGAGAATGCACGATGTTGCCGTTCGCGAAAATCTTCACCTTGACCCAATCGTAGCCCTACAGGTGAGCCTCCGGCTTCTGTGCACGTGGCGCCATGCAGTCAGGTTTATGATCACCGGTCGAGGGTGGGGTCGGTTGGCTCAGTAGTGAGCTTGTGCAAACTTTTTTCTTTTGATGGCCGATCCATTTTGCTCCCGTATATCGGGCATAAGTGCGTCCATCTTTCGATGTTCGATGTCAGGCTGACAAGCAACAGTGTGAATCTGAGGCTCCGGATGCGCTTGTTGAAGAAAAGTGTTGAGGTATGACTACATCTGCACGAGGTCGTCAATGTGTCCAGGCGCATGATTGACAAAGTTGGGTAGATCACAATATCCTTCATTGAAGCAATGAGAGTGTACTCTCATTGAGCTCCACGTAACTTTCTCAAGTATGAGGAGAACTATCCGGTGACGGAGAGAGGGCTGTGCACGGCGGTACCGATTCGCCGATCACGTACCGGCTGAAGAAGGACGTGTACATGCCTATCTCAATCGCCATTCAGGTTCCCAGTATCTAACGCGGACCTGTTCGATAGTGCGAGCGTTCACAGCGAATGCATGGAGCAGCATCTCTGGGTCAGTTCATCAAGCTATTTGCAGAGCGGGTGCCGTCGTAGGCGGTCAAGGCTCAGTCTGAAAACACAACATATGATCTCTAAGATTGGAAAATCAGAATGAAATATCTATCGCTTGCCGCCTGTGGGACGGTGTTCATGCTGGCGGTTACGGGTTGTGCCGGTAGCGCGGGGCAATCATCCGCTGCTGAAGATTCTGGCTATGAATTTGGAGCTAGCCAGGACGAGATTGATGCGGTTCTTGCCGATCTTGAACCAGTCACTCTGACCTATCAATCGGTAGCCAGTTCGCCGAACTCTGTGATGGCCCATGACACCATCTTTGCAGAGGAAATCGAGGAGCGCTCCGGCGGAAAGATCACCGTGGACGTCGTCTACGGACAGGCCATTGCGGGGTTTGACGAAATACATGATGCACTGGCCGACGGGCGCGTGGACCTCGCATACACCCTGCCCGCCGCCGATCCCTCGAGGTTCCCCATCTTTGACGAGCTCTCATACCCTCTTTCGGCGCTGTCGAGTTCGCCGCTCGTCGGTGAACTTGTCGCCAACGCTGTCGGAGTGGAGCTCGGATGGGAGTCCGAGGAACTTCTCGAGGAGTTTGAGAGCCAGGGCTTAGTTCCCCTCTTCCCGATCTCGGCGTCTGCGAATGCCTACCCCTCCTGTACCGAAGAAGCCCAGTCAGCTGAAGATTGGGAAGGCCGTCAGATCCGGGCAGGCTCGAGTGCCCATGAGACGATAATACGGAGCATTGGAGCGACCCCAGTGTCCTTGTCGTACGTCGAGGTGTATGAAGCCCTGCAGCGAAAGACCGCCGATTGTGCGATGAACTCGTTCAATTCCTCTTTTGATCACGGCTTTTTCGAGGTTGCACCGCATGTTAGCTACACAGCAGATACAAGCGCTTTGCGAGCTCCGGGCGCTGTGCTGGGCGGTTCGAAAATCGCTAACTTGCCGCTTGCATACCAGCAGGTCGTCTTCGACTCTCTCGTGGGGGCTTTCATCGGAGGCGCGGAAGTCGTGATAGATGGCAACTACGAGGGTGTTGCGAAGGTCAACGAGGTCGGCGGCACCATTAAGGAGATGGACCCAGAGGTCCAAGAATCGATCATGAAGGCGAATAGAGAGCTGATCGCCGAGATCGAAGACAACGGAACGCACGGGTCAGACCTCCGTGACCGCGTTATCGCCTCTGGAGAGAAGTGGACCGCCAAGGCCGAAGAGCTGGGTTTCGTCGATGAGGGAGACTTCGCCAGCTTTGACGAATGGTATGACGAGGATACAGATTTCCGCCCCTACGCCGACGCGGTATATGAAGAGGTCCTCCTGGAGCACCGACCAGAGTAATTTGCAATTCCCACTCGTGCTCATTCGCCACTGAGGCATGGAGCGGAACTCCGGCGGGGAAATGTATGCCGGGACTCCTGAGCAACGTTTGATCATTCTTGTAAGGAGGCTTCAATATGACCGTTACCAAATCATTCACGGTAGTCGGTGCAGGCATTGTCGGAGCGGCTGTCGCTCGTGAGCTCGCGAGCAGGTTTCCCGATTCAACCGTTACCTTATTAGAGAAGGAAGCTCAAGTTGCTAGTCACCAATCTGGGCATAACTCAGGCGTGGTGCATGCTGGCCTGTACTACCAGCCGGGAGGTTTGAAAGCGCAGCTGTGCCGACGGGGCGCGCAACTTCTCGAGGATTATTGCCTAGCGCGAGAGCTGCCGTACGAGCAGTGCGGCAAGCTGGTGGTGGCGCTAGACGAAGCAGAAGCGCGTCACTTGGGCGAGATGTTCGAGCGGGCGAAGAAGAACGGTGTTCCTGGAGTACGGATGGTCGACGGCGCCGGGATTCGCGAAATCGAACCGAACGCAATAGGTATTTCTGCTCTGCATTCTCCAACCACGGCGATTGTCGATTATGCTGCGGTTACGAGATCTCTTACCAATGACTTGGTCGAGTTGGGTGGGAGAGTGGAACTGAACTGTGAAGTTTACGATATCGCCCCGAGTAATAGTGGAGTCATTCTTCAAACTTCTCAAGGTGATCGCGAGACCGACTTTGTGATTGTGTGCGCAGGCCTCCAGTCCGACCGCATCGCGCGTCTGGCAGGGGGCGCGCGGAATCCGAGTATAATCCCGTTCTTCGGGCAGTATTTCAGGTTGGACGAAAAGCATAAGGACATACTCAATGGCCTGGTGTACCCAGTGCCAGACCCGAAGTTTCCTTTTCTAGGGGTGCATTTAACAAAACGTGTCGATGGGGAAATGTTGGTGGGGCCTAATGCCTTCCTGTCACCCTCACGTGAGGTTTACCGCGGGCTGGGATTGAACCTGCGAGACCTAGCGGAAACGCTCATGGACCGTGGTTTCCTGAATTTCGCACGGAACAACCTTCCGAGCGCCGTTCGGGAAGGACGAACTGTGCTGTCGAAGACATTCTTTCTTCGTGAGGCGCAGAAGTACGTTCCTTCGCTTGAGGGTGCGAACGTAACTCGCCTCACCCGTGGAATCCGCGCACAAGCTATGGATGCGGATGGCAGCCTCGTCGATGATTTCAGGATCGATTATGAGGCTAGAGTGACTCACGTTCGAAACGCCCCGTCACCAGGCGCAACCTCCTCAATGGCGATCGCTGAGTTTATTGTCGCTGGGATGGTTGAGAAACACGAAGCTCTCCAAGTCTGACAGCCCTTACTTTTGCCGTGCGCAGGACCAGTAAACGCATTCGATGATCAACTCCATCCTGGGCGTGGTTGGATTGCCGCAGCAAGACAGATGGTATCGCTGGTTTAAGCCTTGCTGGCACCCAACGCTAAGGCTTAGACGAGTTGTGGATGATCGTTCAAACTCGTCGGCGTAGTTGCTTCAGGGGCTTGAACCTATCCGTCATTTCATCCTTGTGCTCTGGGGTGTTTGCTCGCTATCAGCAGCGGCTTGAAATTGACGTCGGTAAGTGGGACTGATCTGTCCTCGCGCCCCACCGGCGAATGCAGACCGCTGTGTTACCCGAGGGTGTGAGGGCCAGGGCTAGAACTAAGTACAAAATACCTCTCAAAGCTATTGTAATCTCATTTCAACTTGAAGTACGATTACAAGTGTGATTTCGATCACTCGTAACGAAGGAGTAAAAGGATGGCGAACAGCTGGTCGGTTGATAATCCGAAAGCTACTGATTCGGGTTCGATATACGTTGATGTATTGATCATTGGAGCGGGGGTAGCGGGTGTAGGTGCGGCTGCTCAATTGAGGCAGTCCTTACCCGAGAAAAGTTTCCTTGTGCTCGAGAAGAAAGATGAGATCGGCGGAACATGGGTGACCCATAGATACCCGGGCGTTCGATCGGACAGCGATCTGTTCACTTATGGATACTCGTTTCGTCCCTGGGACGGTCCTGCGATCGCCACCGGCCAAGAGATTCTTTCGTATCTTGACGATGTAGTAGACGATTACGGACTGAGGGACAACATCCATACCGGCATCCACGTCGAAAGTGCATCGTGGTCGTCTAAGGAGTCCTTGTGGACTGTTGTGACGACTAGTAGGGCCAACGGGAGTCGTCAGGTCTATAGGACTGCTTTTCTTTGGATGTGCTCTGGTTATTACGATCACGATCGTGGCTACTTGCCCGAGTGGTCGGGCATGGATGAATTTAGCGGACAGATCGTTCATTCGCAGCACTGGCCTGAAGACTTAGATTTCACTGGTAAACGAGTAGTTGTGATTGGTTCGGGGGCAACGGCAGCCACCCTTATTCCAGCTATGAGCGACCGCGCCGAAAAAGTAACAATGGTCCAAAGAACTCCAACCTATTTTGCTAGTCGTCCAGCCACTCCTGAGCTAGTCAATACACTTCGTGAGCTAGATATCCCTGGTGAGTGGATACACGAGATTATGCGTCGCTATTACATCGACCAGACGAACCAGCGTGTGCGTATGACGTTTGAGAACCCTCAGGTCCTAGAAGAGGCTCTACTTGAAGATACTCGCGCTCGCTTACCGGAGGGCTTCGATGTGGATCACCATTTCAAACCGCCCTATCGAGCCTCCCAACAACGGATTGTTTTGACGCCCGATGGCGATTTCTTCTCAGCGGTCCGAGCTGGCAAGGTGGACATCGTTACGGACACGATCGAAACATTTTTCGAGGGTGGCCTCCGACTGTCGTCAGGACAGGAGATTGAAGCGGACCTCATCATCGCGGCCACAGGATTTAATATGAACGTCCTTGGAGATGTGAAGTTTGTGGTGGATGGGGAACCCGTGGATTTCGCCAACCATGTTACCTATCGAGGGTTGATGCTCACAGGCATACCAAATATGGCATATGTAATGGGCTACTTTCGTTACAGCTATACCCTCAAGGTGGATCTTGTTTCAGAATTTCTGATACGTCTTTTTGACTACATGGAATCGAAGGACGCTGCCGTCGTGGTACCTCAACTGCGCCCAGAAGACGCCGACATGGAGATACTCGACTGGGGTAATCCTGACAACTTCAATGCTGGCTATGTTATGCGCGCGCATAAGAAATTTTTTAAACGCGGCACGAAACCACTCTGGTCTAACTGGAATGAATATCCAGATGATCAAACCTTGTTACCTAACGCAGATCTCAACGACGGCTTAACTTACCGTTCTAAGGGCGAACCTATTCGATTCGACGGTGTCCCAGCCGTTACCGGCGCGCAGAGTCTTTGAGTCTCTTGCATTGGGCACATCATTTATTAAGGAGACACGATGCCGCTCGATTCTGAACTTGCCGAAACGCTCGCTGCAGCCGCAAAAGCAGGGGCTCCACGTTTAGAGACCCTGGGCCCCGAAAAAGCTCGTATCCAATATAGAAGCCTCACCTTCGACTCGATCCCGCATGGGCGAATAGTGCCCGTTGCATCGACCGAGTACATTAAGGTTCCCGGCGGGGCGGGTGAACTCGATGCCAAAGTGTATCGTCCCGAAGGCGAAGGCCCCTTCCCGACGATCCTGTTCATACATGGTGGAGGATGGGTAATCGGTGATCTAGATACACACGAGAACACCGCGCGGGGCCTATGCAGGGGCAGCCAGGCGGTGGTTGTTTCAATTGATTATCGCCTAGCCCCGGAGCACAGGTTCCCCGCCGGACTGCAAGATGCCGTGGAAGCGGCGAGGTGGATCCACACCAATCTGTCCTCCCTTGGTGGTGATGAGCGTTGGGCCGTGGCCGGCGATAGTGCCGGAGGAAATCTTGCCGCCGTGGTTTCCGAGGTTCTGACTTCGGAACACACGCCACCGCAAGCGCAACTGTTAATATATCCCTCAGTTGAAATTGACGGCTCCGCCTACCCCTCCCGATCTCAAAACGCGCGTGGCTACTCCCTCGAAGTCACCACAATGGACTGGTTTGTCCAGAGTTACCTCGGTGACCACGATAAAACGGACCCACGCGTATCGCCTCTTCGATCTCAGAACCTTGCAACGCTACCACCCTCGCTGATTGCGATTGCTGAGTTCGATCCGTTGCGAGACGAGGGGGCCGCGTTCGGGGCAGCATTGCGCGATGCGGGGGTATTCGCTGAGGTTGTGTGTTATGACGGCATGATTCATGGATTTGCTGGCATGACTCACAAATCTGAGGGAGCCAAAAATGCAGCGGAGGATATCTATCGTCGGTTTGGGGACCTATTAAGATCGGATATTTCGACGTGCTAACTACCTCAGCACTCGAACATATGGCGCCTACGCAGCTGTGTGCTAAACGGTCCTGCGGTTTCGGTGCTCATTTCAAAGTTGAGCGACTGGCACATACCTATTTGAGGGAATCGTAGGACTTCGCTTACGCAGTTTCCGGTTTCACGTTGTTACAACGTGGGCTGGGTTTAGTACTGCCTCATACTATTTTCGCCTTATTTACGAATGTAGAACCAACTCGCAGCGCGACAAGCTGAAACATACTCATCGTCCTACATAGCACTGAACAAATTCTTAAGGAGTAATGATGTTAACTGGTATTAGATCGACTATGGGGGATAATATTCCTCTGAATATTGGCGCATTGATGAAACACGCCGCGACGGTATTTCCGTCCACTGAAATCGTTCATCGACGCCTAGACGGCTCCTGGTCCCGTACGGATTATGCCGCGACCATGAAACGCATCAACAAGCTGGCGCACGCACTCGACTCGTTGGGGATCGCTGCTGGATCGATGGTGGGAGTGCTCGATTGGAATCAGCTGCGTCACTTTGAACTGTACTTCGGGGTCCCTAGCGTCGGTGCCACAATGCTCCAGCTCAACATTCGCCTGGCACCCTCGGACCTGAGCTACGTCGTTGAGCATTCCGATGCGAAATGGATTTTCGTTGACGAGTCGTTGCTTCCCGTGGCTGAGGAGATAGCCGACAAGGTGGATGTACACGGCTGGGTGGTGATGACCGACAAACCTTCGTCGGAAATTACAACCAGCCTCAAAAACGTGCATTTCTATGAAGACCTGCTGGCCGGACAACCGGATGAATACGAATGGCAGCTCATCGACGAGAACACCGCGTGTTACGCCGGCTACACTACTGGAACCACTGGGCGACCGAAGGGTGTGTACTACTCGCATCGCGCAATTTATCTGCACACTCTGGGTGTGATCTCTGCTCTTAAAGTCGATTATCTTGACTGCGTCATGCCGATCACCCCTATGTTCCATGTCTTATCCTGGGGATTCCCGCAAGCTGCGGTCGGCGCTGGTGCAAAAATCGTGCTGCCTGGAAGGTTTACTGCTGACAACATTGGAGCTGTGGCGGATGCTCTTGTGGAGGAAGACGTGACGGTAGCCAACGGGGCTCCCTCATTATTCGCTCCCATGTTGGAACACATTCGTCAGCTACCCAAGGCGCCGGACTTATCTCATACCCGACTGGTCTCTGGCTCAACGGAACCACCGCTGGCTTTGATGAAAGGTTTCGCCGAACTGACCGGAGCCAACGTCATCCACGGCTATGGCGCGTCGGAGACGAGCCCGCTCGTGACATACAACTGGGAACTGAAACCCGAGCTCGCTGAACTGTCGGAAGAAGAGAAGTGGGATCGCAAACGTTACCAAGGCGTTCCTATTCTGGGCGTTGAGCTCAAAGTCGTAGATTCTGAAGGCGCCGAGTTGCCTCATGATGGTAGGTCTATGGGAGAAGTGCTCATGCGAGGACCATGGATCGCGACAAGCTACCACAATCTTGCCGACAATTCCGAACGCTTCGTTGATGGTTGGTGGCGATCTGGCGACGTTGGCGTAATTACTCCGGAAGGTTATCTCAAGCTCACAGACCGGCTAAAAGATGTTATCAAATCTGGCGGAGAGTGGATTTCTTCAATCGATATGGAAAATGCGATCATGGACCACCCCAAGGTGCTCGAGGCAGCCGTCATCGGCGTTCCGGACCCCAAGTACCAAGAGCGACCGATGGCATATGTCGTAGGGCGTGAGGGCGATCCGCTATCGAAAGATGAAGTCTATGAAGTACTGGCCGAGAGATTTGCCAAATGGCAACTACCTGACGATGTTCACCTGACGACGGAGTTGCCACGTACCTCAGTGGGCAAGCTCGATAAGAAACGCCTGCGCGCTGCATGGAGCGCCTCCTGAAGAGTAAGCGTTTCACGGAGCATCGCACTGACTGATCGCTGCCTTGGTCCCATTGATTACCACTAGACTCGTAGTGATGACACACCTGCGGCAGGAGGCGAGAGTATGAAGTCAGAGACAAGTTCCTCAAAAGGAAAGTCTGTCCCGCAATTCCTGCCGAGAGTTCTAGCAACACGTAAAGCGCTATTAGAAGGTGCTAGACGAGCATTCGTGGAGCACGGCGGATTTGCCCAGACGTCGATAGATGCCATAGTCGCGAGATCGCAGTCGAGTTTAGGAAGTCTATACAATCAGTACGGAAGCAAAGCTGAGATTTTTCTTGCACTGTACGAGGACTATCACAGCAAGTTATGGCAGGTTAGCCATGCTGCCATACAGGGTTCCCGAGATGCGGGAGAACCGGATCCTCTCAGACAATATCTTGAAGGCCTCAAGGCGTATCTTCGTGAATGCTGGGAAGAGCGCGATCTGACTAAGCTCTTTTATTGGGGCGACACAGCCCCGGGGTTTGAACTGCTTGCGAGAGATACCCTCCGATTGTGGATTGCTGAAAACTTCGATCAACTAGCGCTCGATGACAAAAAGAATGGCGAATTGCTGGCGGCTGCTGTAACGGCAACTGTTGGTGCTGGCGCCAGGGCAATATGTGACAGTCGCACACGTGAGGAAGCAGCCACGGTAGCGGATTTCTACGCAGAGTTGGTCACCAGGCTTGTCATGCCGACCCTCGAGGCTGAGAGACTGAACTGAACGGTGACGGGTGATGCGGTAACCTCCGTGAGAGCGTTCGGTGCGAACTGCTTCAGTGGCATCACCACGCTCCACGAAGGAACCCCGTTCTCTCGCTCGGGGCCGAGATCGTCGTCGCAGGTTTTCATCTTGGCCGAGTTCAATCCGATTTCAGCTCAGCGCCAGTGGTTGTGTTGATGCCCTGGCGGGCTGGTTGCCACCCTCAGGGGGGTGTAGCCCGCTGCAATCGGCCCACGTTGCCCTTTACTGTCCTCTTCATCGGCGTCATGATCGGAATATATATCTCCGTGGCATCGCTGCGTTATTAGTCGCCTTGTACTACTGCCTGCGATACATAACAACAGTACAAAGTTTCCAGTAGGCATCCGCCGTCGGGGAGTACCGCACGGTTCGAAATCGATGTGGGGTACCGTCCTGGTCTTGCTGTTGGTTATGGAGAACGGTCTGGCCGAATAGCGTTTGATCAAATGCGTGTCTAATCGCGTCTATCACCAGGTCAGACTGGCTACGGTGTATTCTGGGGCTTTGGTTGATGGCTTGGAGGAGTATTCATGGGGGTTAGCAGGTGAGGTCGCATACCAGTGCACAGAGTCACCAGGGATGGTGGCCGTTTGCGGTCTCTGCAGCAGCGTTGCTCCTCATCTTCGTTGCCTCCGGTTCACCGACTCCGCTGTTCAATATGTACCGCGAGACGACCAGCATTACAGACGCACACCTCGCGCTGACAACCTCGCTATATTTCACTACCACGGCATTATCCTTACTGCTGTTAGGGCGGCTATCAGATTATCTCGGCCGCCGTGCTGTCTCCATCGCTGCCGTGCTAATCGGCGCCCTCGGCTGTCTGGTACTAACGCAGATAGATGGGCCCGCAGTGCTGGCCATTGGACGTCTTCTGCAAGGACTGTCCTGCGGGATGGGGTCGACTGCGCTCGGCGCGTTTGTCGTAGATACGGCACCGCCTCGGTCAGACTGGTTAGCCGCGTTGATTACCGGCAGCGCTCCACCGTTCGCGATACCCATCGGGGCGTTATTTTCCGGAGCGTTAATGAAGCTTCCAGATGTGACGCCCACATTGGGTTACCTCATACTGAGCGCCCTCTTGGTGATCCTCGCCGTATGCATATTCTTATGTCCAGATACTGTTCGACCCAAGCCGGGGGCGCTGCGCTCGACTAGACCGTATGTCCGCATCCCGGAGGGTTCGGGACGGATGATTTTTGCTGCGGGCGCGGCCTTTGCCGCCACCTGGTCGATGGGCGGGTTTTTTCAATCATTCTCGGCTTCTTTGACAGCCGACTACCTCGGCTCGAGTGACACGTTCGTCATTGCGCTCGTCTTTTCTGCACCTGTCTTACTCAGTCCCATCGGCGGAGCTATAAGCGGACGACTCAAAGTAGCCACCGCGGTCCGTACCGGATTGATCGTATTCATGCTAGCGGTCATCGGATTTATCACCGCCTTGCAATTCGGATCAATTCTTTGGTTCCTGGTAGCCGCCATTGTGGCCGGCTTCGGACAAGGCGCCGCCAGCACCGGCGGGATGCGCAGTGTGCTGAATGTATCGTCTGCCCCAGACCGGGCGGGTGTGCTAGCCACCATGTATCTAATCTGTTACAGCTCCGGTGCGATCCCGAGCCTCGTCGTAGGACAAATAGCGGACTTCGTACCTATCTTTAGTCTCGCGGTGGGCCACGGCGTACTGGTCGTCGTTGCCGTCATCGTGTCAATGGCGACCATCAGAAACCAGCCGCCGAAGCGGCCGTCACACTAGGTCACCGGTGGCGGGGCGCGCATCCCGAGAGTGTCTCGCTCACTTTGACGGGCATGCGATACGTGTCTAAATCTAGTCCGGAGTACAGAACACTGGAGACAATCCGAGGATGCCGTATTAATGCATCACTCAGCCGGTTAATCGAGTAACCATATTTATGGAAGCACGATGTACCTTCCCGGCCGTGTTCGACCGCCGAGAAGGTATCACCTCTGCTGGCTACCGCGCGGTCTCACCGGCCTCGAAGGCGGCGTGGGCACGCTCGACGATATCCCGGTCAGCGAATGCGGCTACCGCAGTTGCGGCGAGCATGAGCGCTCCGTCCCGGATCAGGCCCTCGGCGGCGGGGCCAGCAGCGTCGTCGGCGAATTCACGAGTGTGTGGAGAGCCATCAGCCAAGCGCATCATAGGGTGCATCGCTGGTACGCGCTGGCTAACGTTCCCCATATCTGTGGAGCCGCGGGGACCGGCTGGCACTACGAGGTCTCGACCTAACGCCTCGTAGGCATCTTGGGCGAGCCCAGCCAGGACCCGGTTTTGCATTACAGATTCATAGCGAGGAGTATTCTCCTGAATCTCGACTTCACAGCCCGTCGCGATAGCAGCACCTTCGAAGCACGCCCGCACTCGTGGCAGAATGTCGCTGATCAGGTTCTCTTGGTCTCCCGAACGGAGGAAAACCCGCAGGGCGGTGTGCTCCGGGATGATATTGGGGGCCTCGCCACCATCGGTGACAATCCCGTGGATGCGGACCCCGTCGGGGGTCTGCTGACGAAGTAGACCGATAGCGTTCAATGCCAGGACGCTGGCATCGAGCGCATTGCGACCGAGTTCGGGGGCGCCTGCAGCATGGCTAGCGCGTCCGGTGAACTTAATATCCAGGGCGATGCGAGCCATGGAAGCACCCACTACAGCGTTGTAGCTCGAGGGGTGAACCATAATCGCGATATCCACACCGTCAAGGACGTTTGCCTCGATCAGGGGAACTTTTCCTGCGCCGCCCTCCTCACCAGGGCTGCCGATAACCATGAGGTTGGCGGGCACGTCATGATTTTCTTGGAGCCACTGCTTAACCAGCTGCCCGGCGCCGAGGCCACACGCTGCGATTAAGTTGTGGCCGCAAGCATGCCCAATGCCCTCTAGTGCATCGTATTCGCAGAACACTGCAATCGTGGTGGATTCTGGAGTCGCAGTGCTCGTTGACCAGCGTCCGACAAATGCGGTTTCAAGGCCGCCCACCCCGCGTTCCACTGCAAAGCCATCAGTTTCCAGGGCTTCTGTAAGCACCTTGGCCGCGTGGTACTCCTCGAAGCGGATCTCAGGATTAGCGTGAATATTCATTGCGAGATCAACCAGCTCAGGGAGAACCCCGTCGACGTAGCCGGAGAGAGAATCGAGAATAGCCGGGATAGGGGTGTCAGTCATGGGGTCTTTCCGATTTTGAGTGACATGGCTAGAGGTGACGGTAGTGGTTTTGGACATGTGAAGCTAGCTCGCTTTCTTCGTAGTTATCTAGTGGGTGGTGGCAAGTTCAACAATGTGGTGATGAAGGGACGGCGCGCAATGCAGTGCACGAAGTAACGAGCCAATTGATGCTCCTGTCTGCCCGTAACGCACTGTGCAAGCCCTTTGCTCTTCAATTACACGCAAGGTTTATTATCGAATTAGATGTTGTCGCGCATTGGGCTTCAGAGTATGAGGTTGCCCCAGCTTATTTAGCGCCAACGATGCCAGTGCTAGTGCTTGGTCACCGAGTACGCCATCGTCAAAAAGTACTTCTGGTGAATGGTTCCAAGCACTGGTTTGATGATCAACGTCTGGCGGACTAGCTCTAAGGAAGAAAAACGATCCTGGCACTCGTTTTAGAATCTCTGAGAAATCTTCTGATCCCATCCCAGGTTCTGGCGCTTGCAAGACCCGATTCGGTCCGAAAAGGTTTTCTAGAGTATGCGCGACTTCAGACGTCTCAAAAGGATCATTCATGGTGACGGGGTATCGTACCTGCAGTTCGACTTCTGCGGTACAACCGAACGAAGAAGCTATCCCTGCCGCAAAAGTTGACGTATGGTGCCGTAAGAGTTCGATGGCCTCGGCCGAAAACGTACGCACTGTTGCCCCAAGTTCTGCGGTTTCGGGAATGATGTTGATCGCTTGCCCCGCTTTGAGCTGTGTCACAGTAAGAACCACAGGGTCAAAAGGCGAAAACTTACTCGCAATCATTTCCCCGAGGGAGCCAGCGATCTTGACCAGCGCCGGGACGGGATCGACTGCATTCTCTGGCCGCGATCCGTGCCCACCTTTGCCGTGAACTTTAATACTTAACTGGTTCGATCCAGCTAAGGCGGGACCCGCACGATGTACGAATGTGCCCTTCGGTCCAGGGGATACGTGAATACCGTACGCGGCGATGGGGGGTGCACCTGCAGCCTCGAGGACGCCTTCTTCGATCATCAGTTTGGCTCCGCCATATGACTCTTCGCCGGGCTGGAACATGAAGATTACTGAACCGTGCAGTTTAGACCTGTAACCCGACAACAGTTTGGCAGCCCCTACGAGACCTGCTGTGTGTAGGTCATGCCCGCAAGCATGCATGTTTCCGTTGCTCGACGCATAGGGCAGTCCCGTTTTTTCCTGCAAGGGTAAACCATCCATGTCGCCACGAAGAAGTACACTGGGTCCTTCGTGAGCGCCATGTAGGGTCGCCACGACAGACGAGAGTTGCTCTCCTAAAGTGATTTCAAGCGGCAAACCTTCCAGGGCATTGAGGACTTTTCTTTGCGTTTTGGGAAGGTTGAGGCCAACTTCTGGTTCGGTGTGTAGGGAGCGCCGAAGGTTGACAAGGTGCGGTTGTAATTGAAGAGCCTCTGCATGCAGAGACATATTTACCTCGCGTTCTGAGTGGATGAGCGGTAAGGAGGACTCCACGTGTGACCGACCCTACATTGGCATAAATCACATTCGCTCTCAAGTTGTGGAGTTTTTGTTTCATCGTGAGTAGGGGCGTCACGGGTCTCTGGAGAGGGCTCGGATATAAGAGAGCGCCGAGTTACATCGCGAGCCACGCAGGTGCTGTGAGGCCTCAGGCGTGTATCGCAAAATAGACCACAGCCCGTGGCGAGACATCGCGCCAGTCGGCTAGCACTGCGGTCACAGATTTGCCTGCTCGTGTGCCTGACTATCCGGCGGACGAAAGCATCTGTATGAGAGTGGCAGAGTATCTATTGGGTTTATGCTCCCACCGAACAGGATTCTGTGCGTCTTGATTCCATCTCCTCGGAGATTTGAGAGCCGTTGTGATGCGCGCTGTTCTGCAACACTGGATCCATGGGATTAGCTAATTATTCAGAGACCTCCAAAATTTGACAGGTGGCGATGCTGTGGCGGCGTGGAAGTCAGTAGATGTCGGTGTAACGAAGCTGAGTTGCACATTCACGCAAAGTCTCTGCGTTAACAACTCGAGCTGTATGTTGGCTGATTTTCGGGCGTGTAATAATTTTGACAATGCTACACGTCACGCTTACTGTCGAGAGCGTCACTTCAACCTTCGAGTAGATCACTCATGCCTTTGAGCGGGTCACATTTTCGCTCAAACGCAACATACGGGTGTGAGATGAGTCCCTGCTTATCTCACGGCTGATGTGACAGAGGCTCTTACGCCCCTGTCATCACTGTCTGTTCGATGAAGGGCAGTAAACGAACCGCACGTTAATCACACACGAAGAATTTTTACGCGAAAATGCGAGGACAGATGAACATGCTCTCTAGTAGGCCGAAGCTTCCGATGACCAACCGGTCTCGCCCCAAACTGTTGGTGAGCACAGTTGCAGGAATGTCGGCATTAGCTCTTACACTTTCAGCCTGCACAACGGATGAAGGCAGCGCCGCAGCCGGAGGTGAAATGTCTACTGACACGATTCGCACATCGATGATCGCTGACCCTAACAGCTTCAACCCACTAGAGGCTCAGGGCTCCAGTGCCGCCTATGTGGACGCTCTCCTATATGGGACACTTCTCTCCCAAGATCCTGCCGGGTCACTTGTAGGCAATCTCGCCACTGACTGGGATGTCACCCCTGAGAAAGGTGTCTTTACTATTCGTGAGGGAGCGACTTGTTCGGATGGCACAGAAATCACTCCGACAGTGGTAGCTGATTCGCTCGAAGCGTTCATTGATGAGTCACGAAATAAGCAGATCGTATTCGGACCTTCAGATCCAGAACTCACAGCAGACGACGAAGCTGGAACTATCACCATCGAATTAGAAGTTCCGTGGGCAGACATGGTTCACGGGCTGACCTTGCCGGAAACGGGAATCATCTGTCCAGCTGGGCTTGAGAATCCAGAACAACTGGCGGCAGGGGAAGTCGACGGAGCTTATTCCGGGCCCTACACCCTAGATAACTTTCAGCCTGGCGTCACCATAGACTTCTCACTACGGGAGGAATACGAATGGCCAGAGTATGAAACGCCGTTGGAAGGAGTACCTGCCACCACGATCAAGTACGCAATCAACAGCGATTACAACAGCGTCGCGAATGGCCTACTCACCGGTACCATCGACGTCTCCCATATTACTGGAGAGCCGATGGAACGATTCGACGGCAAGGATGACTTTCACACAGAGCGGTATCCGGCCGCTGTGCAGTTCATAATGTTCAATGAGCGCGAGGGGACACCCTTTGCTGATGAAGAGAACCGCCGGGCAGTGGCTCAGGCCCTAGACAGGGAAGCGTTCAATCAGGCCGCCACGAACGGTAATGGCGAGTTATTGACAAGCTTTGTGCCACAAGAAGTCCAGTGCGCACTCACAGACGACTCACTGCTCTTGCCACAGGATGCTGACTCGGCACAGGCCACTCTAGAGGGTGAGGCAATTCGTCAGATTGGCACCCAGGCTGTAGGCCCTAACGGTGCCGGCAACTCCTATGTTTCCCAGGCTCTGGAAGAGGTTGGAGCTAATGTCGATCTGCGGAACGTGGACAACACCACTTGGACTACCGATTTACATTCAAACCCAGAGTCTTGGGACATTACAGTGTCGGCGTTGTTAAACCAATCTCGAACGATGTACGGGGGGCTTTCCCAATTCACTGGACCTGCTCCTGAAGACGGCGGCCGTAATAGCACCGGCAGTGAGAAGACTGAGGTTCTTGAACGGGTCAGCGAAGCTCAAGCAGAGCCAGACGAGGAGAAGCGCTGTGAGATTTATCAGGAAATCCAGCAGGGTCTCATCGATTCCGCGCACTTTGTGCCGTTGAGCACCCTGGCTGCTCAGGCGACCGCTGCTGAAGGCTTCAGTGTCCAGGTGGTCAATGGAGGCATCCAGCCAACAACGATGCGAATCACGAAGTAAGTATCTATCATGACCTCACTTCATACTGATACCGCCGCCGTCTCCGGGAAAGCTGAGCAGCTTCCCGGAGACGGGCGGCCGCCCCGTCAACTGCGAGACCATCCCTGGGCTCGGTTTGCGCTGGTGCGCACTGGTGGATTCCTGCTATCTGCAGCAATCTTAATCGTTGTCACCTTTCTCATAGTGCCCTTGATACCGGGTGACCCGGCCGTGGTAGCCGCAGGGGAGGGAGCCACCGCGGAGCAAATAGAACAAACTAGGCAAACTTTGGGCCTGGACGAGCCTTTTCTTGTTCAATTTTGGAGCTATATTGTAGGCGTCTTCACCCTAGACATGGGATACTCATTCTCCTCTGGGGCAATGGTTACAGATGTTGTATTAACCCGCCTTCCGTACACCGCTCAGATTGCACTGCTGGCGATTAGCTTCACGCTTCTTATCGGTGTACCTGCAGGTATGTGCGCAGCTCTCCTGACACGAGGCGGACGCAACCGCTGGATTGACCATTCTTTCAATCTCTTGACCAGTTTCGTTTATGCGGTGCCGAACTATGTACTCGCCACCTTTTTGATCTTCATTTTTGCGATTCAACTCGGGTGGTTTCCTTCGGGGGGAGCAGAGTCACTCGCTTCCTTAGTCTTACCAACAGCGGCGGTAATGATTGGACCGACTTGCGTCATTGCCCGTGTGGTGCGCCGAGAAGCAGCCACCATCCTCGAGCAAGACTATGTACGGACAGCCCGCGGCTGGCGCTTAGGTACTTGGCGGACCCATTCCAGGTACGTACTTCCGAATCTACTCACCACCACCTTGACCTTGGCAGGCCTGATTTTGGCAGGAATGCTCGGCGGGGCTGTCGTGATCGAGACTGTATTTGGATGGCCGGGGTTAGGTAAGGGCGTGGTAGACGCAATCATTTTCCGTGACTATCCAGTGATACGGGCAATTGTGCTTCTATTGGGTCTCCTAGCTACCCTCCTCATCATCCTTGTCGACGTCATTCTGGCGATAATCGATCCTAGAAACCTTGAGAAAGGCCACAATGGCTAACCCAAAACGCTCGCTATGGAGTCCGGGACTAATTGTTGGCCTGGCGCTCCTTGCTGTACTCACTCTCATCGCAATTTTCGCGCCTATGTTTCTGCAAGACGCAGCGAACGACTTAACCGATAATCGGGGCTTGCCGCCTTCGAGCGAGCATTGGTTAGGCACGAACAATTTTGGCCAAGATAATCTCGCGCGTGTATTAGTAGCAACCCGATTGACGCTGCTCATGACCTTGGCTGCTTCGGCAATTTCAATCGGTTTCGGGTTGCTTATCGGGATAGCCATTTGGCTCGCGCCGACAAAGGTCCGCGAGTTTTCGCTGCGCTTACTCGAAACCATGGTGGCGTACCCAACTTTGATCACCGCTCTGATCATCGCCGCGATCCTTCAGCCTGGAGCAATGACAGCAATTATTGCTATGGGCGTCGCAGGAATACCGGGCTTCGCCAGGGTTACGGCCAACCTCGCCCAGCAGGTAACGAAAAGTGATTATTTTGTTACCGCGAAGTTCCTAGGAGTACCACCCTCCAAGCTAGCAACTCGACACATGATCCCGTCGATGGCTGAGCCATTGCTCGTCCTATCGACCACTATTTTCGCATCAACTCTCGTCGAAATTTCAGCTCTATCGTTCATCGGTCTCGGGGTACAACCGCCTCAATATGACCTAGGCTCTCTGCTGAACGACAGCCTTGATTCGCTATATACTCAACCAGCTGAAGCGGTCGGACCAGCCGTACTCATCGTGGTGGCCAGCATCGGAGCGATGCTCATCGGCGACGCTCTGGCAGCTCATGCTAATCCTCGCACCACTCGTGTCTGGAGTCCTCGTAAGCCGCAGGGTAATCCCATTGATAACACTGCGCAGGAAGACACAGCGCTCGTTCGGGTAGAAGACCTGCGAGTGACCATGCCTGGAGAGGGCGGAGGAACCGAACTAGTACACGGTGTGAGTTTCTCTATCGACCCTGGGGAGATCATCGGCATTGTCGGTGAGTCTGGTTCCGGAAAGTCGCTAACTGCGATGACGGTAGCAGGACTCGCTCCAGACAACTTGAGCATCAACGCGGAACGAGTCCGGGTAGGAACGATGAACATGTTGTCGACCCCTCGGCCAGAAGAGCTGGCGAAGGAAATCAGCATTGTGTATCAGGACCCAGGTACGACTTTTAGTCCCTCCCTCAAAATGGGTGGTCAGTTAACCGAGGTGCTTCGAAAGCATGCGAACAAGGGGAAAAAAGAATCCAGAGCAATCATGGCAGATGCACTCGAGAGGGTAGGTATTGATCGACCTCACGATAGGTTAGACCAGCATCCTCATGAGCTCTCTGGGGGAATGCGGCAGAGGGCGATGATTTCAAACTCTGTAGTGACATCGCCGTCACTCCTTATCGCAGACGAACCCACAACCGCCCTGGACGTTACCGTACAGGTTGACGTGTTGCGACAGTTCCGCAAGCTTCGAGAAAAACACGGCACTGCCATCCTATTCATCTCGCATGATATTGGGGTAGTACAAGAATTCTGTGATCGCGTACTCGTGATGGAAAAGGGCAGAATCGTTGAGGAGCTGCAACCTGATCAGATCAGAACGCATGACGTTTCGCACCCTTATACGCGCCAGCTCCTTGAGGCGGTCCCGGTACTTGACGTAGAGCAGGAGATAGCAGCAACTGAGAAGGTACGACCATGAAGAATCCGAATACAGAACCTCTCGTAGCCACGCAAGAGCTTAATCTTAGCTTCGGATCGGCTCATATCTTGAAGGACGTGTCAGTTTCTCTCCCACATAACCGTACTGTTGGCTTGGTTGGGGAGTCAGGGTCGGGCAAATCGACCTTAGCCAAGGCGATTGTGGGCATGAATCGAATCTCATCGGGCAAGCTTATGATTGCGGGTGAAGATATGTCTCATCCGACTCCTGCTCAACGGAAACAACTTTATAGGCAGATCCAGTATGTGCCGCAAGACCCCTATTCGTCTCTTAACCCTCGCCGCACCATCGGGCAAACCATGGCTGAGGCGCTCGATCCGATGCGAGCTAACCCTCGAAAACACGCGAAGGAAATCAGCGAGGCTCTTGGGGCGATGCAACTTGATTCGCAGTCCGCGAGTAGGTACCCACACGAATTCTCGGGGGGACAGCGCCAAAGAATCGCAATTGCGAGAGCGCTAATCGTCAAGCCCAAGCTGATCGTTGCCGATGAGATCACTTCGGCACTTGACGTTTCAGTGCAAGCTGAAGTAATTCGCATCCTCCAAGAGCTACGCGAGGATATGGACTACTCCATGCTTTTCATTACCCACAACCTAGCGGTTGCACAAGCTGTTTGTGATGAGGTTGTTGTAATGCTCAAAGGTCAGGTAGTTGAATCAGGAGCCACGCAGGAGGTCTTTTCTCGGCCAAAAGAAGAGTACACGAGAAAACTGCTCAACTCTGTACCAGGCGCACCGGGGTTCAGTCTCGTGTGAGGCCGATGTCCGGCCCTTCTAATGCGCACCGGCTTCATGTTTGCCATCCCTCATCGAACGCCTACAAGACAAAGGCGTTCGGTGAGGGATTTAAATTATCGGAAATCTACGGTTAGCCTGAACTACGTCTATATTCTTCGGCGGATGTCGCTTCGGTGGCGCACGCACGATACGGCTGAGTGGGCGCTCTGCCGCTGCTACTCTTATGTGAATACTTTGCATAACTCTTGATGAGGTCGCTCATGCTAGATGCCTATCCGATACTCACACTGCTGCCGCCACTGGTGGCAATCATCCTGGTCATCGTCACCAGAAAAGTCCTGATCTCGCTTGGTGCCGGAATCGTTTCCGCCGGCTTGATCCTGGCTGAATTCAACCCACTGACCATGGTGATATGGATCTGGGATGCGATCGTCCGGCTCGTCTGGGCCGACGGCGAGCTCAACTGGTTCACCATCTTGATCGTGGCGTTCTTGTTCCTCCTCGGTATCATCACCTCGCTCGTCATGATGTCGGGTGGGGCAGCAGCGTTTACCGAATGGGTAGCAAAACGCATCAAATCCCGTCGTGGCGCTCAAGCGCTCACCGGGCTGCTGGGCATGATCATCTTCATTGACGATTACTTCAATGCGCTCGCCGTCGGCCAGGTTGCCCGACCGATTACCGACCGCTATCGAGTATCTCGGGCGAAGTTGGCGTATCTCATCGACTCCAGTTCGGCGCCGGTGGTCGTGCTGATGCCCCTGTCGAGCTGGGGTGCCACCATCATGGGGATCATGGCTCCGGTACTTGCAGCCTCAGCGCTGATGGTCTCCCAGCTTGAGGCCTTCGTGCTGGCGGCCGCGATGAATTACTACGCGATCGCCGCACTCGTGCTGCTGTGGCTTACGATTTTCCTGGGGATCGATTTCGGTGCGATGCGCCGTGAAGAACACCGCGCCGTAGCCGGTGAGGGTCTCTACAGAGCCGACGATGTCGCACCGGCTCAACTCAATGACACCGTGCCAACGCCCACCCAGGGTGTTATGCGCGCATTGCTCCTGCCGTTTATCGTCCTCTTCGTCGGCGTGATCATCGGGATGTATGTCTCCGGTGGCATCATCGGCGGCAGCTGGGCGCTGCTCGACACCCTGGAAAACACAGATGTCGCCATCGCGCTCAACGTCGGCGGCATCGCTGCCTTACTTGTCGCCCTGTATTACTGCCTGCGCTACACGAAAGACAGTACACAGTTTCCGACGGGCACCCGCCGTCGGGGAGTGCTGCATGGGGCGAAATCCATGTCGGGCGCCGTGCTGATTCTCCTATTCGCCTGGGTGCTGGGTGACTTGATCGGCGAACTTGGCACCGGTGAATACCTGGCATCACTCGTCGAGGCGCTGGCGATGCCGGCCGTGTGGTTGATCCCGGCACTATTCGTCATTGCTGCGCTCATTGCCTTTGCGACCGGGACGTCCTGGGGTTCCTTCGGCATTCTGTTACCCCTGGCCGGTGAGATGATGAACGCTGTATCCGGCGGCGATGCGTTCTTGATCGCCAGCTTCGGTGCCGTCCTTGCCGGTGCGGTATGGGGTGACCACAGCTCACCGATTTCGGACACCACGATTCTGTCGAGTACTGGCGCTGCATGCTCGATCCCCACCCACGTTTCTACCCAGCTGCCCTACGCTTTTGTCGGAGCGCTCGCAGCTCTAGCGGGGTACGTAGTGTATGCGCTGACCCAAAGCGGCATCATCGGTCTCGTTGTGACACTTGGTTTAGTAGTGGGGATCGCTCTGGTGATTCGAAAAGTACGCCCACCCGTTCAAGAGCAGGATGTTGCAGCCGTGGGCGTCGCGCAGAATAACTAGAGCACCGCGCTGAAGTAGCGAAAGCTAAGTTATGAGCCGCCTTGACGAGGTGGAACCTCTACACTTTTGCTGTCAGTAAGACACCTTCGCGAGTGTCACGTCGCTCGTGTTCAGCGAAGGTTGGTGCGGCGCACATGAAAAGGGTTCGACCATCTGAGCCCCCGAGAGCGCACGCGAACACGTTGAGGTCGCCGGTTGAAACCTGATCGACAATCTCGCCGCCTTTGGCCACGCGAACTACTCGCTGTCCGATCGCGTCTGCAACCCAAACGGTGTCGTCCTCGTCTCTGCACAGCCCGTCTGGGACTGCTGACACTGACTCGAGTACCTCGGCGATGTCCTCGCTCGTGGGCTCCGGTCCGAAACTCGCCCAGTCCTGCCGGGCTGACAGCTCACCTGAGGAGTCCACGTTGAAACTGCTGAGCCGATTGCCGAACGATTCCGAGACCACCAGGGTACCGCCGTTGTCGAGAAGATCCATCCCATTCGGGAAAGCGAGATCGTCAGCAGCGACCTCAGCCGAGCCGTCCGGTTGGACGAGTACGATATTTGCGGTTTGCACAGGAGCACCAGACATGAGATCGAAGCCGAACGAACCGACGTAGGCTCGTCCTGCCTCGTCGACAATCATGTCGTTGAGGTGCCACGTGGTTAATTCCGACAGGTCGGCGTGTTCGGTGAGCGAGCCGTCTTCTTCTTGGCGTAGCACACGACGATCCCGCATCGATACGATCAGAAGTCGCCCATCTGGTAACCAGCCGAGCCCCGAAGGCTGTTCCGGCACAGTGGCCACTAGTTCAACTTTTCCAGACTCATCAATGGCAAGGACCTGGTGAGTGTAGAAGTCCGACACATATAGCTTGCCGTTGCGCCACCGGGGTCCTTCGAGATAGCTGAAACCGTCGGCCAGTTCTTGTACGTTCGTCATCGGGGTGTCCTTTCGATAAAACTACTAACGAATTGCCGGTTCGGCCGACAGGCTGAGAAGTGAGGGGGCTTTTAATAACCGTTGTACGGGGGTTCTTGAGATGTCAGTCCGGGCTGCGACTGCTGACGGTCCGCACGATGTAGGAAGTGAATTTGGTTTAGAAGCAGCTGTCGACTCAAAATGCAGCCTAAGTGTGACTTGGGGCACTGTCAAGATAATGGGCAGATACGTTATCGTGGCTCAGCTCCCTAAACGGTAGGCATTCGTGCTCTGAGCTAGGGCAGCCCGAAGTAAGGACGCGCAGCGGAGGTATCGCTTCGTGGATGACTGTATGGCATCCTTCAAAAGATGCCGGGCAGTGTGCTGGCCATGCTAGCCGTGGCTATCGAATGAACAAGATATTCATAGACTTCGCAGGAGCATTCATGATTCGTCGATCGGTTTCCGATGGCATTCTCACGCTGACAATTGATAATCCGAGCCAGGCGAACGCCCTGACTGCAGAAGCGTTAGAAGAGCTGTGCAAAGCCTTTACTCAGGCATCTGACGACACTGAGCTGCGTGGAGTGCTCCTGACCGCAGCCGGCGATAAAGGTTTTTCGGCGGGAATGCACACGGCCCAATTCGATCACACGAGCTCCACGCGTGCTTATGAGACGATCTCATTGCTGGGAAGTGTATGCGAGGCAGTAAAAGACTGCGAGCTTCCGGTTGCCGTAGCCATGCGTGGTTACGTTATCGGGGGAGCGCTAGAAATCGCCGCTGCAGCAGACTTCCGCGTAGGGAGTACCTCATCTTGGTATTCGATGCCTGAGGTCCGCATCGGCATCCCCTCAGTGCTCGAATCGGTCAACCTCCACCGACTCATGGGATGGACGAAAGCTCATGAGCTGATTCTCACGGGAAACCAATTCTCCGCAGATGATATGGAACGCTACGGTTTCCTGAACTATGTGGTGCCCGAGGCAGATGTTGAGGAAAAGGCGCTCTCGTACTTGTGGGACACCATGAAATCGGACCGTGAAGTCATTGCGCAGCAAAAGCGGCTCTTTCGAACCTGGAAAAATACCTTCGAACGAGAAGCGGTTGCTGACTCAAGGAAAGAATTCGCACTAGCTTTCGCACGGAAAAACGACTAAGCCTTATCGCCCACTTTGCTATGGGGCAGGGCGTCCTGAACGTGTGAACCACCTGCTTTAGGTGCACGATTCTTGGGAGGTCGTACGTGCTCGGGACAACGTCTGAAGTAAATACGTGAAACCATGGACAGTCCGGGCGTTCACTCGGTAACATGCATCACAGTGATTGGGCTCACAAGCGAGCCCGTTAAATGTTTAGTCACACCACACCGTGTAGGAAGAGTGAGCAGATGTATCCAGGTCTTTGGGCTGCCAAGAACCCCGAGAAGCCCGCCGTTATTATGGCTGACACTGAGGAGACGCTCAGTTATGCCGAGTTAGAAGATCGCTCGCTACGGCTAGCGAATCATTTCCGCAGTCTCGGTCTGAAGCCGGGGGATCATGTGGCCATGATCGCCGAGAACCGGATGGAAATCATCGAAGCGTACTGGGCCGCGCTGCGCAGTGGAACCTTCATCACCGTGGTGAACCGTCACCTCACCGTGCGGGAAAGCTCGTACATCATTCACGACTGTGATGCCTCCGTCGTGCTGATTTCTGCTGGGTTGTCGATTGCTGAAGAACTCAACGAGGTCTGTCAAGACATCCCGCATCGCATTGCCGTGGGCGGCACTCTACCCGGGGCTGAAGAATATGAAGCCGTATTGGCTGCTGCGAGTCCTGTTCGGCCAGATTATGAGCCGCGCGGTGACGATATGCTCTACTCCTCGGGTACCACCGGTAATCCGAAGGGGATCTTGCCGGCGTTGAAAGACCAGCCGGTCGAAGACGAGGATATCCCGTTGGTGCAGCTCTTTACCCAGCTGTATGGTTTCGACGAGAACTCGGTGTACCTGTCACCTGCTCCGCTGTATCACGCGGCCCCGATCCGATTTGTGATGACCACGCACTCTCGTGGTGGCACAGTAGTCGTCATGCCGAAGTTCGATCCAGAAACGGCGTTGTCGCTCATCGACAAGTATCAGGTCACCCATTCGCAGTGGGTGCCGACGATGTTTATTCGGATGCTCAAGCTGCCTCAAGAGGTACGCGATCAATATGATGTCTCGAGCATGAAGGCTGCCATCCACGCTGCGGCTCCTTGCCCCGTTGAGGTCAAGCAGAAAATGATCGAATGGTGGGGCCCGGTTATTCACGAATATTATGCAGCGACAGAAGCCAACGGCATCACCGTGCTCAATAGCGAAGAGGCGCTGGCCAAACCCGGTTCCGTGGGGCGCGATGGACTGATGGGCACCGCGCACATTGTCGGTCCCGATGGCGAAGAGCTGCCCGCCGGTGAAATAGGAACGATCTACTTTGAGATCGAAGAAGGCCGCGAGCCATTCGTCTACTACAAAGACGATGAGAAGACTCGAGGCAGCAGGCACCCGGTACATGAGCGGTGGACGACCACCGGGGATCTGGGCTACCTCGACGAAGACCGTTACCTGTATATCGTTGAGCGCAAGAGCTTCATGATTATCTCCGGTGGGGTCAACATCTACCCGCAGGAAATCGAAAACGAACTTGCCCTGCACCCGGATATCAGAGATCTAGCCGTCGTCGGTGCCCCGGACGATGAGCTTGGTGAAATCGTGGTGGCCTATCTTGAAGTTGAGGATCATGCGCAACCCGGTGAGGAATTGGCCGAAGAGATCCGCGAGTGGCTCAGCGATAAGCTCGCGCGCTACAAGATTCCTCGCCGTTTCCACTTCATCAATGAAGTGCCGCGCACACCGACCGGCAAACTCGTCAAGCGGAAGCTGACCGAGACTACGACTGTTTAAGAGCGAATCGAAGTGCGTAGGTAGCTGCAACGCCGGATGGGGCCTTGGTCTCATCCAGCGTTGCAGCGTCTCGGCGCGTGAGCTTCCGTTATGAACTGAGACCCTGCGCGCATGTTTTTATAGCTGTCCGGGCTTGAGTGCGACCCATAAACCTTCGGCTTCAGCGCACAGTGTTTGTCCGTCAAACAGTTTCCCACTCAAGAACTGTTTGCGTCCGTCGACCCTGGTTACCCGTCCCTGAATCGTAAGTTCTTTATCCACCGGTGTAATAGACCGGAAGTCCGTATTCAAGTAGGCAGTGCGAGAGGTGGGTAATTTTGCTCTGGTGCTCACGTTGCCGAGGAATTCGTCAAAGAGTAGCGTGACCGCGCCACCGTGCACGGCGTTGTTCATTCCGGTCCAGAATCTGCCGAAGGTGACCTTGCCTTCCATAGCAAATATTTCTTCCTGGGGTGGTTGTGAACCGTTAAGGCCCTGGTCGCGCTGTTTCAGTACGACATCGTCGTAGACAGTGGGCACAAGTGCTTGGCCGCGGTCGTCGCGTTGGGGCCAGTGACCCCACAGACGCTCTGGGTCAGGAACTTGCTGGTTTCCTAGGAACTGAGTCCATTGCTCGAGATCTTGAGCTAAACGTGTTGCCTGTTGCTCATCGATGTGCGCTCCGGCGAGGGCATTGAGAAACGGCTTGAGCGCATCAATCATTTGACCGTATGAGCTGAACAGTGGTGAGTCCCGGCGAGCGTTGGAGGCCAAATCGCGCATAGCTGTTATGCCGTCACGGAGTTCAGCAGGAGCATCTAGATTCGTAGCCGTGGGCGATGAGAAATGATTGTTGTGCATGAAAATCTTCCGACGAAAGGATATACATCGTATCTTCGATGTGGTCTATGTCGCTTATACCACGAAATCGTTGCACCACTCATCCATGACCGTAATGGTCTATTCAACCGAAGGCACTGGCGTTTCATGAGGCTGATGAGGCAAGGCACTATTGCCGGGGCTATCGAGGTTTGCGAAAGTGAATTTAGCTGATAACCATCTGACACGGGAAGTCGAGAACAACATGAGTGAAAGAAAACCCCTTGCCCGCACCGAGGTACAAGTGCGCTATCACGAATGCGATCCTTCAGGAATCGTCTTTCATCCGCATTATCTGACATGGGCAGACATGGCGAGCTTCGACTGCCTCGAGGCGACCACAGGGCCATACTCGGACCTGGCGGATCGGGGAATAGGGCTCGTGGTGGCAGATTCGAGTGTTCGGTACCTGGCGCCGTGTACTGCGGGTGACGAGCTCGTGGTGTCAGGATTCCTCGATCACGTCGGCACGACCTCGATGGTGCTTCGGTTCGAAATACATAAGCCTGAAGAACTCGTAGCCGAAGTGACGAACCGATATGTCTGGGTGGACGCGGAGAGCGTGAAACCCATGGCGCTCCCAGAAGATATTCGTTCAAAACTGGTTGCACACCTGTCCGAAGGGTAGATCGACCTTAGCTGTTACACAACTTCACAGTGACGACAGTCACGGTAGAGTTACTCCTGATAGAAGAACTAGGCCGCTTAGTAAGGGTCTTCACTGGCGCCCATCAGAGGCGCACTGCGCTAGTTCTCTCCGACATCACTTGAAAGATTTGAGCATGACAAAAAATACTGACGTTCCTGTTAAAGACGCTGCAACAGTGATTCTATTGCGCGACGCTCCGGGAGGGCCTGAAGCGTTCGTCATGGAACGCGCCATGACCATGGCTTTTTCGGCAGGGGCCACGGTGTTTCCCGGAGGTAAAGTTGACCCCGCTGACACAGTCCACGACGAGCTCTTTGTCGACGTAGAAATGCCGTACTGGCAGCAATCGCTCGGCACCTCAAGTGAGCAAGCAAAACGGCTCATGATGGCCGCAATACGCGAAACGTTCGAAGAGGTCGGTGTGCTCTTTGCTCGGCCAATCAGTGGCGGGGAATTGGTGGATCCAAGCAAGTTCGAAGAAGAACGCGCTCGCATCGAGGCGGGTGAACTCGTCTTTTCAGATTTCCTGGCTCAGAATCAACTGGCCCCCGACTTTTCCTATCTGCGTCCTTGGTCGCGATGGGTTACCCCGGTTGGCGAATCGAGACGCTACGACACCCATTTCTTTCTCGCTGCTTTCCCCTATGGGCAAGAGGCTCGACTGGTCACTGAAGAAGCGACCTCAGCGTCTTGGATCAAACCACAAAAAGCGCTGGACATGTTTGGTCAGGGCGCTACCTATTTAATGCCGCCTACCTGGGCCCAGTTTGATCGGCTCAAAGAGTTTAATTCAGTCGAGGACGCACTGGCCGCAACCCCCCAGACTGCACCCATTGAACCTGAAGTCCTCGCCGGTGCCAAGCCCTTCAAGGTTCGTTTTCCTGGTGCAGAGAATTACTACTTACTGTCTCCACAACACAACGACTCGAAGTCGTCCACGAACGCCTCCTCCTAACGGGAGGAGCCACGTTGCGCTCGGACTGTAGCTGCAGCAGAAATCACCTGCTGCGTCGATACTAGGAAGAAGGTTTACATGACCGAACGGGACACGCAAGTAGAAGAACGCCACAGCGCAGCCGAGAGTGCTTCGGCGCTTGTGAATCTGCGAGACCTCGGTGGTATGCCGACCCAAGATGGCACCGTAACCCGGCATGGCGTCCTGTATCGCAGTGACGCGCCCTACCCGAATGATAGCGACCCGGTGACTGTCGACCAGTGGCCTCCGGCAGCTGTGCTTGATCTGAGGTCTCAGCGTGAGCGCGACGACGTTGGGCACGAGTGGACCGAAGATTCGAAGCTGTACCACTGGCCGCTCTACGATCAAGCAGCGCCGATCTCTCGCGATGCGCCGAACTTGGTTGACCTATACGGCAATATTCTTGAGGCAGTTCCTCATCGTGTAGCAGCGGTCGTGGATGTTGCTGCAGAGGCCGAAGCTCCGCTGTTAATTCATTGCGCAGCTGGCAAGGATCGTACTGGTATCACTGTGGCGGCTTTACTGTTGGCCGCAGATGTAAAGCCCGAAGCGGTCATGCAGGACTATCTTGCCACTGCCGCGAGCATGGCGGCATTGCGGAACCGGTGGGACGTCAAAGGTAGAGAAATTACCGTAGCCGAGGAGTGGCTGCTGACGCCGCAAGATGCAATTGAGTTCGTGTTGGATCAGTTCATGTCGTGGCGTGGTGGACCTGTTGGTTGGTTGACTGAGCACGGTGCCCGCCCCGAATCGGTGGAAGCCTGGAGAGCGCAGATCCGCCAGTAAGAGCCCTGGGGTAATACCACGGAGCGTCTCAAGGGGTTTTTCCAGTTCAAGCGGAGTAGAAGCGATCTATCCGTGCACTTGTGACCCGTGCTACATTTAGGTTCGTTGTAGATAATCTTAGTAAGACCGTCAGCGGTTCAATACCCTGACATGGAGCCGACTCACAGCTGGGCTTAGTACTCCGCCGTGGTGACCCGAACACTACCGAGAAACTCGGACTCCGAAGCAGATGATAGAAGGTTTATACGCAGTGCAACGTCAATTTCTTCCCTCACTTGAACAAGTGAGCCAGCTCCCGAGCCTAGTTTCCGTCCAGGTCATGCCCGATTGGATCGATGTCAATGGACATATGAATATCCGGCATTACTTGGAAATCGGGTCAAAAACCACCGTTGCGGGTGTCGAATCCTGCGGAATTGACCAGAAATATCGCGAGGAAGAACGCGCGAGCATATTCGACGCTGAGACTCACATCCGATACCTCAACGAGTCGCATATTGGCGACGCACTCACGGGACATCTCCGATTCGTTGATGTAGGTCCGAAAAGTGTCCACACGGTCGTGCTGGTGGTCGATTATAAGCGTGAGGTGCTTGTGAACGTGTATGAGTCACTCGGCATCCATGTGAATATGGAAACACGACGCGCAACGAATTTTCCAGACCATATCTTCAGAGATCTGGAGATGAAGGTACAGGAAGACTTACTGCTTGACTGGCTACCGCCCGTATCGGATTCGTTGGAGGTCCGAGGCGGCATCCGCGCTCTGCAGACCCAGGCAGCTCGATAAGTAGTACAAGGAATCTCTTACTGAGGACATGGAACCCGCATCAAGAAGGTGCATTTCAGACTGAAGAAGCCGAACCCACGGACGTGGGTTCGGCTTCTTCAGTCTGCGTTATCTTGTGATCAGCGGCCGAGCCACTGTGGTGTCCGTTTCTCCAGGAACGCAGCAACGCCTTCCTGACGGTCTTCCGAGACCAACACCCTTTCTGTCGCCTGCTCAGTGCTGGACCAGCCGAGCTTCTCCTCGTCCTCCAACACATCATTCATCACCGACAGACTGGTTGACACAGCGAACGGTGAATTCTGACAAACCTGGTCCGCGAGGGTCAGGGCCGCTTCAAGAGCATCGCCATCTTCGGCGAGCACGTTGACGATCCCTAATTCGTATGCACGTGGCGCGCTCATCGGCTGACCGGTCAACACGAGTTGTTTCGCGACGGTTAGAGGCAGACTCTGCCACGGACGGAAGAGCCCGCCACACGTCGGGATGACGCCCCGAGCAACTTCGGGCAGACCAAATTGCGCAGACTTCGCGGCAGCGACCATGTCACAGGCCAAGACCACCTCAAAGCCGCCGCCATAGGCGATACCCTCAACCGCTGCGATGAGCGGGGTGTGACGTCGTCTTCTGATGACGCCGTAGGGCCCGCCTCGATCTGTTGGTTCTCCGGGACCATCGGCCAAGTCGGTTCCGGCAGAGAAAGCCTGCTCCCCACCGACTAGGACGCCGCATCGCAGATCAGGATCATCGTCGAGCCGGTTCAGCGCGGCATCGAGGCTCTGCGTCATGAGCGAGTCAATCGCATTGCGTTTGCGGTTCCGCTCCATCCGGATGATGAGCACGTGGCCGCGTTGTTCTAACGAAACCCGCTCCTCTGCGGAATCGGGCATGTTTGAGTCAGTCATCCTGGTGCTCCTAGTACGTGTTGAAGTGTCGCTTCATACCGGCAGATTCGCTCTCCGAAGCAGCTGGATTATTCTTCGTCTTCTCCCAGCAGGGTGAGCGCAGTCGAGGTCCAGGTCGCGATCATCGGTTCGGTTTCAGGATTGCGACCGGAGAAGGTGTAGGTCAGGGCCATGCCACGCATACTGGTGAAGATGACGTCGAGCATCCTAGAGAATTGCGGGTTGGCGTTGATGTGCTCACCAAACAGTCGATGCGCGTTTTCCCGCACCCGACGCAAAACGGCCCGTTCGTGTTTCAGCAATTCGGCTGCCAGTTCTGGGTCAGTCCGGGCCGCGATCCAGGTTTCTGTGGCCGCCCAGAAATTCGGGTGAAAGAAGCTGGTCCATAACGCGTTGACGGACCATGCTACGCGTTCTTTGACGTGCGTAGTCGGCGGTGCATTGGAATAGTCCGCGCTGGACGTCGTGAGACGATCGGCTGCTAATCGGCGTATCGCGGCCGTGATAAGTTCCCGCTTCGAGGGGAAATGGTGCAGTAGTTTGCCGCGTGAAACACCGGCGTGTTCCTGAACCTTCATCGTGGTTGTGGCTGCGTAGCCGTTGGCCAGCAGGCATTCGATGGCTGCGGTCAGGATCTGATCGCGGGCGATCCGGCCCCTAATTTGGCCAGTTTGTGTTTCGGAGTCGAGGTCGAATATTTCAGTGGTGTCGGGAGAAGACACGTCCGCCAACGCCTGGGGACCAGTGGCCCCCGAGGCGTTAGGCGACGTGAATTTCTTTTCTGAAGAGGTCATCGGTGGTTAGCGAGGAGCCATCCGGATTGCACCATCCAGGCGGATCGTTTCACCATTGAGCATAGGGTTCTCAATAATGTGCTGTGCAAGCGAACCGAATTCATCCGGCTTCCCAAGACGAGATGGGTGTGGGATCTGCTGGCCCAGCGAATTCTTGGTTTCTTCGGAAGCGCCCATCATCATTGGGGTTTCGAAAATGCCCGGTGCGATGGTCATGACGCGGATCTTGGTCGAAGCAAGGTCGCGAGCAATCGGCAAGGTCATGCCTGCGACGCCAGCCTTGGATGCCGAGTATGCTGCCTGACCGATCTGGCCGTCGAAGGCAGCGACCGAGGCGGTGTTGATGATGACGCCACGTTCGCCGTCGATCGGTTCGTTCTGCTGCATCAAAGCGGCACCCAACCGGATGACATTAAATGTTCCGACCAGGTTGACCTGGATGACCTTGTTGAATGCGTCGAGTGGGAATGGTCCATTTTTGCCGGAGACACGAATGGCGTTGCCGATTCCTGCGCAGTTGACGACCATACGCAGATCGCCGAGTTCTTTGGTGCGCTCAAGGCCGGCGGATACTTGCTCTTCGTTGGTGACATCGCCTTCGACGAAGATTGCATCGTCACCGAGTTCAGCTACCGCGTCTTCACCCTTCAGGTCGAAGATGACCGCCTTCCCACCCTGGGCAATGATTTTCTTGGCGGTATCGAAGCCTAGTCCTGAAGCTCCACCGGTGATGAAGGCAACCTGGTCTTTAATCTGCATGTGATGTACTCCTCATTGAAAACGTCCTGTGTGAAATTGCAGCACTAAAAAATGCTTACCAGTCTATCTTGACTGGTTTTGTCGAATATGTGAAGCTTGACACATAATATTTTTTTGCGCACCGTGCGTAATCGGGGTCAAAGTCGAGCTGTTCATGACCGATGAGGCCCACCCACCACAAGGAGTTTCCATGTCAGATGCAGTTATTGTTGCCGCCCGCCGTGCCCCAACCGGAAAGCGTGACGGTGCTTTGTCAGGTATCCACCCCGCCGACCTCTCAGCGACCGTCCTCGAAGACCTCGTCAAAACCGCCGGGATCGATCCAGAACTTATTGACGATGTTGTCTGGGGCTGTGTTACCCAAGCCGGTGAGCAGACCATGGACATCGGACGCACCGCAGCCCTGTCTGCTGGTTTCCCCGAGACCGTCACTGGCGTGACTATTGACCGTCAGTGTGGCTCATCCCAGCAGGCCGTGCACTTCGCTGCCGCCGGCATCATGGCCGGTCAGTACGATATCGTCATCGCCGGTGGCGTCGAATCGATGTCGCGCAACCCAATGGGTTCGTCTTCGCAGGGCAAAAACCCGTACGGTGAAAAATTCTTAGAACGCTATAACGGCATCAAACCAAACCAGGGTATCGGCGCGGAAATGATCGCCGAGCAGTGGGGCTTCTCCCGCACCGAACTCGACGAGTTTGCACTGGCCTCTCACGAAAAGGCCGCCTATGCAACCGATTGTGGCTTCTTTGACTCGCAGATCGTGCCGATTGAAACCGAGCACGGCACCATTACAAAAGATGAGGGCATCCGTCGCGGCGGAACGGTAGAAAAGCTTGCCAAGCTCGACACCGTGTTCAAAGAAGACGGCGTGATCCACGCGGGTAACGCTTCACAGATTTCCGACGGTTCCGCAGCCCTGTTGATGATGAGCTCGGAACGCGCCAAGCAGCTGGGTCTGAAACCACTGGTGCGCGTACACACCGCAGTACTTGCTGGTTCCGATCCGGTCATCATGTTGACCGCTCCGATCCCAGCCACGCAGAAGGCGCTGAAGAAGTCCGGTCTGTCCATTGATGACATCGGCACCTTCGAAGTCAACGAAGCCTTCGCCCCGGTTCCAATGGCCTGGTTGAAAGACCTCGGCGCAGATCCAGCGCGCCTGAACCCACACGGTGGCGCGATTGCGATGGGTCACCCACTGGGCGGTTCCGGTGCCCGTTTGATGACCACCATGGTGCACAACATGGTCAACAACGACATCAAGTACGGCCTGCAGACGATGTGTGAGGGCGGCGGACAAGCCAACGCCACCATCCTCGAACTGCTCTAACCCACGCCTCGAGCGGATCAGGAGATTCGATATGAAACGTAACCTGTATACAGACGAACACGAGGCCTTCCGTGAGACGGTCGCGGCGTTCCTAGACAAAGAAGTGGTTCCCTACTTTGAGGAGTGGGAAGAGAACAAGCTCGTCGATCGGTCGATGTGGAAAGCCGCCGCCGAAATGGGCGTCATTGGGTTCTCACTGCCAGAAGAATACGGCGGACTGGGAGTCAAGGACTACCGGTTTGAAATGATCCGTGGGGAAGAAGTCGCCAAGCGCGGTGTCTCCCCGGCGACCTCCGGCTGGGGCGTGTCCGACGGCATCGTCCCCGGTTACTTTGAGGCCTTCGCCAACGAGGAGCAGAAACAGCGGTACCTTCCCGGTCTGGCTTCCGGTGAGAAGATCAGCGCGATCGCGATGACCGAACCCGAAGCCGGGTCGGACCTGCAAAGCATCAAGACCAAGGCCGTCCGCGATGGCGACGAATGGGTCATCAACGGTGCCAAAACCTTTATCACCAACGGCCAGCACTGCGACTGGGTCATCGTTGTTGCTCGCACGAATAAAGACGTTCCGGCTTCTAAAGGCACCTCGCTATTTATCGTCGACACCGACACCCCTGGCTTCCAGCGTGGCCGCAAGCTTCGCAAAGTTGGCCTGGACGCCCAGGACACTTCGGAAATGTCGTTCGTCGACGTCCGCGTCCCACACGCCAATCTGCTGGGCGAAGAGGGCAAAGGCTTCATCCACCTGATGACCAACCTGCCGTACGAGCGCATGGGCATTGCTTCCGGGGGGCTCGCCGGAGCACGCGCTGCGCTGCAGTGGACGTCGGAGTATGTCTTCCAGCGCAAGATGTTCGGTAGCACCCTGGGCGATCTGCAAAACACCCAGTTTGAACTGGCCGAGATGGAAGCCAAAGTCGACATGCTCGAAGCCTATGTTGATCGCTGCGCGATGGCGCTCAACGCGGGTGAACTCACTGCGGTGGAAGCATCCAAAGCGAAACTCATGGGCGCGGACCTGCAAATCGAAGTCGTGAACCGTTGCCTGCAGCTGCACGGCGGGTACGGCTACATGCTCGAATACCCGATCGGGCGGGCCTTCCGCGATAGCCGGATTCAATCCATCTACGGCGGTACTTCTGAAGTCATGAAGTACATCATCGGTAAAGACATCAGCAAGAGGTACCAGGTTGCCAAGCAACCGCAGCCTGCATATGCCTAATCCGAAGGTAGGGCCCTGGAATACGCTCCGCTAAGACACCGTATTCCGGGGCCCGCCTGCGGACAAAACCACACAAACCATAACCAACATACTGCGAAACGATCTACATGAAGACTTCCCTTGGGGGAGCGTGGGTCTTTTTCAAATGTACGATCTGGGGGATTAATGGATAATCTACTGAACGAGCAAGAGCTTGAATTCGCGCAGCAGATGCGTGAGTTCTATAGAACTGAGATTCCGGAAGACATTCGGCGCCGAAACGCCGCCGGTGAATCGCTGACCAAAGAGGATCACGTCACGACGATGCGTATCCTCAACAAACACGGGTATGCAGTCCCGAACTGGCCTGTCGAATGGGGTGGAAAAGACTGGACCCCGGTGCAGCGCCACATCTGGCTCGAGGAAATGCAGCTCGCCTCGGTCCCGACACCACTGCCATTCAACGCCTCGATGGTCGGTCCCGTGATTGCCACCTTCGGAAGCCAAGAGCTCAAAGAACGCTTCCTGCCACCCACCGCAAACCTCGATATTTGGTGGGCCCAGGGCTTCTCCGAACCCAACGCTGGGTCTGACCTCGCATCCCTCAAGACGGCCGCTGTACGCCAGGGCGATAAGTACATCGTCAATGGCCAGAAAACCTGGGCCACGATGGCTCAGCATGGCGACTGGATCTTCACGCTCGTTCGCACTGATCCAGACGTCAAAAAGCAGGCCGGCATCTCGTTCCTGCTGATCGATATGTCATCTCCCGGTGTCACGGTCCGTCCGATCAAACTGATCGATGGTGGATACGAAGTCAATGAGATTTTCTTCGATAACGTTGAAGTTCCGGTTGAGAACCTCGTTGGTGAAGAAAATAAAGGCTGGAGCTACGCGAAGTTCCTGCTCGGCAACGAGCGTACCGGTATCGCCCGAATCGGCAGCTCAAAAGTAGCGCTCGCACGCGTGAAGGCTTTTGCCGCCAACACCAAAACCTCCCGCGGGACGCTGCTGGATGATCCGCTGTTCTCCGCCAAACTCACCCGCGTCGAAGCAGAACTGACGGCGCTGGAATTCACCCAGTTGCGCATCCTGTCTACCCAGGCAGCAGGGGCCGATAAACCGGATCCACGCTCCTCCGTCCTGAAACTGCGCGGGTCCATGCTGCAGCAGGCGATCACCGAGCTCAAGGTCGATGTCCTCGGGCCCGAAGGCTTGGACTTCGTCGACTCACGCGAAGTGCCGGACGGCTTCACGACGCTGCCACACGGCGCGCCAGATGCCCTTCCGAACTACTTCAACATGCGCAAGACCACCATCTACGGCGGGTCTTCCGAAGTACAGCGCTCAATCATTTCCAAAGCCCTGCTCGGTCTCTAAACCCCTCGGCAACGTTAGAAACTTTATAAAGGAGAATCGCATTGGATCTCGAACTAAACGAAGATCAGCAAGAACTCAGCGAAATCATCTCTCGCCTGCTGAGGGATAAATACGACGCAGGCACCCGTGACTCAATCCTGGCTTCCGAGCAGGGATGGAGCACCGAAATGTGGGAACAGTACGCCGAAATCGGGCTCCTCGGGCTGCCATTTTCCGAAGACCACGGTGGCGTCGGCATGGGCTTTGCTGAAGTCGCAGTCGTGATGGAAGAGTTCGGCAAAGCGCTCGTGCTCGAACCATACCTGGCCACTGTCATTCTCGGCGGGGGACTCGTCAACGCAGCCGGCACCGAAGAACAGAAATCTCAGATCCTGGAAGAAGTGACCGAAGGCTCGAAGTTCTTGGCTTTTGCTGGCTATGAACCGCAGAACCGCTACGATCTGACCACGCCGGCAACAACTGCCACAGCTTCGGGCGACCAGTACACGCTCAATGGTGAAAAATCACGCGTGCTGGGCCTCGATGCAGCTGACCAGCTCGTGGTTTCCGTTGCCGTCGATAATGGTGTGGGTCTGTTCCTCGTCGACGCTGACGCCCAGGGCGTCACCACCGATATCCGGACGCAAGCAGATGGACTGAAGGCAGGATCGGTCCTGTTCGACAACGCCCCGGCTGTTCGACTCGGTGAAGGCGATGCACAGGACGCCATCAACCAGGTCATCGACATGGCCAATACCGCCATGATGGCCGAAGCCGTTGGAGCCATGGAGTCCGCCCTGAAAATGACCTCGGAGTACCTGCACGAACGCGAACAGTTCGGTGCCCCCATCGGTCGTAACCAGGTACTGCAGCACCGCGCCGCTGACATGTACGCCTCCCTGCAGGATGCCAAGAGCATGGCACTCTATGCCCGGCTGGCAGTGTCGCAGGATGAAAACGAGCCAAACCCCAACCGGCACCGCGACGTGATCGCAGCCAAGATCATCATCGACCAGGCAGCGCGTCACATCAGCCAGGAATCCATTCAGATGCACGGCGGTATCGGCATGGCAATGGAATACCCCATCGGTCACTACGCCAAACGCCTGACGGTCATCTCCCAGACGTTTGACGACTCTGACGGCCTGACCGCAGAACTCGCCGGTCTCGGTGGGCTTATTGAAGCCGAGGCCGCAGATCTTGAACCATCACTTGCACTCAACTCGACGCACTAAGAAGGAACCCATGTCTGAAGAGTCTCTCTACGTCTCCACTACCGATGGCGTGATGACCATCCAGCTCAACCGTCCACAGGCACTCAACGCCGTCACACCGGACCTGGTGTATGCCTTGGATGCTGCGATCGATCGCGCCCAGTCCGAAGCCCGGGCGGTTATCATCACCGGCGATGCACGTTCGTTTTCTTCCGGAGCGGATCTCGCGGCCTCGAGCAATGGGGAGAAAAAGGTCGATATTCTCGACATCATTAACAAGCTCATGCTGAAAATCCGCGACCTCAAAGTCCCAACGATCGCCGCGGTCTCCGGACCAGCTGCCGGAGTCGGATGCTCCCTGGCATTGATTTGTGACTACGTCGTCATGGACCCCAGCGCATACCTGATGTTGGCATTCACCAAGATCGGTCTGATGCCCGATGGCGGCGCAACAGCACTGGTCGCTGCTTCGGCTGGACGCCACCGCGCGCTGCGGATGGCACTGAACGCTGAAAAAATTCACGCCGAGACCGCCTTCGAATGGGGACTGGCGACCGAGGTCACCGCTGAAGGCGAGTACCTGAGTCGTGCACAGGAGATCGCAGCACGCTTTGCAAACGGTCCGACGCTGTCTCTTGGGGAGACGGAGTACGCAATCAACAAGGTCACGCTTGGAGATCTTGATGCCGCACTCGAGCAGGAACTGACCGGCCAGAATATTCTGCGAGCCAGCTCAGATTACGTCGAGGGTGTCCAAGCTTTCCGTGAGAAGCGTCCAGCCGTCTTTGCAGGGAAGTGATTGATTGTGTCGAATCTCTTTGATCTCTCTGACAACGTCGTGGTCGTGACCGGTGGCAATAATGGCATCGGGTTGGGCATGGCACGTGGCTTGGCACAATCCGGTGCATCAGTGGCCATTTGGGGCCGCAATACCGAGCGCAATGCTGAGGCTGAGGCCGAGCTAGCGAAAATCACCGATGCGAAAGCATTTGCTTGTGACGTCGCGGATCCAGCACAGGTGGCTGAAGCCATGGAAGGGACCGTTGAAAAGTTCGGCAAGGTTAACACGCTGATCGCCAACGCCGGTAGAGGAGGCAAGAAGGGCCCCTTCCACGAAATGGAAATCGAGGAATTTGATGAGCTCGCCGCCGTCAACGTCAACGGTGTGGTCCTGAGCTTCCAGGCTGCGATCAAGCAATTCCTCAAACAAGAATCCGGCGGTTCCCTTGTGGCAGTGTCCTCCTTGGCCGGCATCGAAGGCGCAGGCCAGAACGTGCACTACGGTGCAACCAAGGGTGCCGTCCTGGCAATCACCCGTGGTCTGGCCGCCGAGTACGCTCGCTACGGCATCCGCACCAACGCCATCCTCCCGGGCTGGATCGATACCGACATGACCGAAAATGCGGTCGGTAGCGAAGTGTTTTGGGAAAAAGTCATCAAACGCGTCCCGATCCGTCGCTGGGGCACCCCCGAGGACTTTGCTGCGGCAGCGGTCTACCTCGCGGGACCCGGCAGCGCATACACCAACGGCCAACAATTCATCATCGACGGTGGGTACTCGATCTTCTGATCGACGCCTATCGCAGTGTCTTTGTAAGGAAAGGGCAACAGTGTCCGAATTTACTCACATTACGTATGAGGTGGCCGAGCGGATCGCGACCGTCACCATTGATTCTCCGCAAAACAACAACGCCTTTACTGCTCTGATGGGCGAAGAGCTTATTAGTGCTTTTGAACGAGCAGACGCCGATGACGACGTCAAAGTGGTCGTGTTCACCGGCAAGGGCCGCTTCTTCTGCCCCGGAGCTGACCTTTCGGCAGGCGAAGAAACCTTCGACTACGACGCTCGCTACGGTGACAACGGTCTTGATCCAGACAAAGATCTGATCGATGGTGTGCGCCGTGATGGTGGTGGCCGGGTATCGCTGGCGATTGCTGATATGCGCAAACCCGTCATCGTGGCCTTCAACGGTGCCGGGGTGGGCGTTGGTTCGACGATGACCCTGCCGTGCGATATCCGTATTGCCAGTGAAGACGCCAAGTTCGGGTTTGTCTTTGCCAAGCGTGGCATCATGCCAGAAGCTGCCTCCACTTGGTTCTTGCCTCGCGTGGTTGGGATCAATCAGGCGCTGGAGTGGGTCTACACCGGCCGGGTGTTCGACGCCCAAGAAGCCAAAGAGGCAGGCCTAGTGTCCCGCGTCGTGCCGGGCGACCAGCTCATGGAAACCACCTACGAGCTGGCTCGCGAAATGGTCGAGGGCTCCTCGGCATTGACCATGGCTGCAGGTCGCAAGATGCTGTGGGGCATGCTCAGCGCTGATTCCCCGTGGGAAGCACACCGGTTAGATTCCAAGGGCATTTACGAACTTGGCAAACTGCCGGATGTTCGTGAAGGTGTCTCCTCGTTCCTTGAAAAACGCGAACCGGACTTCCCGGCAAGCATCCCGAGTGACTATCCCGAATGGTTGCCCGAATTCCCCGGTCCAAAACCTGTCTAACCTTTTAGGAGACCGTTATGATTAAAAACCGTTTTACCGAAATGCTCGGCATCGAGCACCCGATTGTCCAAGGCGGTATGCAGTGGGTAGGCCGAGCCCCACTGGCTGCAGCCGTATCCAACGCCGGCGGCCTGGGGATTCTCACCGCATTGACCCAGCCGACCCCGGAAGATTTGCGCAACGAAATCCGCAAGACCCGCGAACTGACCGATAAGCCATTCGGGGTCAACCTGACCATTCTGCCGACCATCAACCCGGTTCCATACGACGAATACGTCAAAGTGGCAGTCGATGAAGGCATCAACGTCATCGAAACCGCCGGGGCCAACCCCGAACCCTACATGCCGTTGTTCAAAGAACACGGTGTCAAAGTCATCCACAAGTGCACCGCCGTCCGGCACGCACTGAAAGCCGAAAAACTCGGTGTGGATGCGGTCAGCATCGACGGCTTCGAATGCGCCGGCCACCCCGGTGAAGACGATATCCCAGGCCTGGTGCTGATCCCAGCAGCGGCCGATAAACTGTCGATCCCGTTCATCGCCTCCGGTGGCTTTGCTGACGGTCGCGGTTTGGCCGCAGCGCTTGCCCTGGGTGCCGATGGCATCAACATGGGCACCCGGTTCATGGCTACCGCTGAATCCCCGATTCACGAAGACGTCAAACAAGCCATCGTCGAGGGCACCGAACTGGACACCATCTTGAATTTCCGACCACTGCGCAACACCGTGCGGGTCCGCAAGAACCAGGTCTCCACCGAAGCCGTCGAGATCCTCAACAACGGCGGCAAGTTCGAAGACGTCCAGCACCTCGTTGCCGGCGCTCGTGGACGTAAGGTCTTCGAAGACGGCGATATTGAAGCCGGCCAATGGACCGTGGGCATGGTCCAGGGCATCATCAACGATATCCCCACCAACGAAGAACTCATCAACCGCATCATCTCTGATGCGACCGAGATCATCCAGAACCGCCTGGCGAACATGCTCACCGCAACCTCGCCAGTCAGCTAACACACCACAACAACCCAAGCGCAAGCAGAAGGGGTGGGACGATCCAGATCGCCCCACCCCTTCTGTCACGCCCTAAAGCTTCAATATAAGGAGTCATATTATGAACTCAGCTCAAAACGCATCAGTGCGAGAAGACAGCGCGTTTATGAAAGCCTCGGGTCTGGTCATCGAGACCTTGGAAAAGACTCGTGCGACGGGATACGCCGATCTGGGCGAGGATCAACTCATGCCCAAAGGTGTAGTTCACGGCGGAGTCTACGCCACGATTGTGGAAACGATCGGCAGTGCCGGAGCAAGCCACGCAGTCTCTGAACTGGGACAGTATTCCGTGGGGGTGAATAACTCCACTGATTTTCTACGCCCTAGCACCGGTACGCATGCAACGGTGGTGGCCGAGGCGCTATACCAGGGACGCACGCAGCAGCTGTGGCAAGTGGTGATCACCGATAGTGCTACCGGTAAGGACCTGGCGCGAGGACAGCTTCGCGTACAGAACGTTCCCGAATCACCCGAACAGTAGCGTCACGGTGCAGAAGGCGAAGGCCCCGTGTTTCCAGGACCGTCACACGGGGCGGTGTGTCCTAGGGGCGCCTAGATCTTCCGTGAGTAAAAGCCCCAAGGGCCGCCACGAACGCTGCCTCACGGGAGCGCCGACAGAGGGTCTTTCTCGGTGATGACCTTCTGTGACGTGAGCCAAAGTTGCACCGCGGTCCCTGACTAGCGCCTTCGTTTTGGAGCGAGGTTTAAGACAGTACATCACAACAGATTTTCCTTCCGATGTGGTACAGTCTCCTTCGGCATGAAGTGTCATACGTCACTTATTCGATACGCCGGTGCAACAAACGAATTTCAGTTGCACCAGTCTTTTCTTTAGAAATATATAATATACGGAGAGTACTGCAATGCAGAAAATGCAGAAAAAGAATCGATGGAGCTCCACGAGCGTTATCGCTGGAGTTGCGGTCGCTGCGTTAGCTTTGTCAGGTTGTGCCGGGAGCGCCGGTGGTGACGCAGAAGAAGAGCGTGCTGGCGATGAAGGCTACGAGTACGGCGCCTCGGAAGAGGAAATCAAAGCGGCATTTGAGGATGTCGAGCCCCTTACCATCACCTATCAGCCCTCCGCACAGTCTCCCGGTGGTGCTGAAGCATACCGCGCGGAGGCCTTCATTGAGAACCTCGAGACGCTGTCTGACGGCAAAATCACCGTCGATACGACTTATGGCCAAGGTATCGCTGGCTACGATGAATTGCCGGACGCGTTGGCCGATGGTCGAGTCGACATCGCATACATGTTGCCGATTTATCTGCCGGACCAGTTCCCGATCTTCCAAGGGTATGTTGCTGGCACCACGTTGACAGGTACCTCTCCACTGGTTGATGAGCTTGCTGCGAATGCGGCGATGGGTGAGCTGGCCTGGCAGGATGAAAACCTGATCAATGAGTTCCGTGATCAAGGTATTGAACCCCTGAATCTTTTCAACGCCGCTGGAGCGGTGCTGCCAATGTGTGCTGATGAGACGCTGACCGCCGACGATTGGAGCGGTAACCAGGTGCGTGCTTCTTCGTCGGCACACACTGCCCAATTACAAGCATTGAATGCATCTCCCGTCTCGATGGCCTACACCGAGACATTCGAAGGGTTGCAGCGAAACACCATCGACTGCACGCTGACCGCAACGTTGGCCGCTGATGCCGGTGGCTTCATGGAAGTTGCCCCGCATGCCTCCTACACCAGCGATGTGACCTTTGCTCGTGGTCCAGGTGGCGTATATGCCGGCATGGCCTGGGACTCCTGGCCGCTGGCAGTGAAGCAGTTGGTTTTCGATTCCATGCAAGATGAGTTCATCCAGTCACGCCGTGGTGACCTGGCAGCCAACCACATCGCCGCAGAAGCGGTCCGGGAATACAACGGTTCATTTGAAGAAATGGACGATGACCTTCAGGAAGCGCTCTTAGAAGTCTCTCAGGGCCTGGTGGATGACGAAATTGAAGCTGGCACCCTGCCAGAAGGCTCGACCGAGAACATCCCAGAGACGCTGAACCGCTGGCGGGACGTCGCTGAGGAGCTCGGGTATGAAGATGAGGGCACTTTCGCGAACTACGACGAGTGGTACGACCTAGAAGACACCGAATACCTCGTGCCGTTCGGTGAACGCTACTTCGAAGAAGTCATGCTCCCACACCGCCCAAGCTAAGCACCTCATGAGCCACCCGCGCCGCTAGCCCATGCGCAGCTGCCGGGCGGGAACGGTGCCCGTTTTCAGAAGTGAAGATCTACTTCTGAAAGCGGGCACCGACTCGTTTAACGAGTAAGCCTTAGCTGTGGAGGTCGGAGTCGAGCATCGTCAGGGCCTGTCTTGCGAGCCCTTCAACGCCTTCACCAGTCTCTTCAGCATTAAATGCTAGATCGCCCATCTGGCCATTGATCATCCGGGTGTAGACCCCTTCCCGGATGCAAGCTAGCTTCCAGAGTGCAAATGCCGCATAGTAATTGACGTTCTGAGCCCGCGTGCCTGTCTGCTCTTCATAGTGCGCAATCAGTTCTTGGGTCGCTGGGAACCCGTCGTCTTGCCCGGGCACCCAAATGTTTGTGTATTGCTGTGGAGTTTCGAACATCGCCACAAAGTAGCCCAGATCTGTAAACACGTCGCCGATCGCGGTGAGTTCCCAATCGACGACCGCGTTGATGGTGCCGTCGGGCGCAAAGATCATATTGTTCGGTTTGAAATCACCGTGGGCGATGCCGGTAACGACGTCGTCCGCCTTGGGCATGCGTTCCACGAGGACATCGTGGACTTCGCGGATCACGGGAATGTCCCGTTGGGTAATGTTTTCAAACTGGCCAAGCCACCGCCGCAATTGACGTTCTACCAAGTTGCCTGGCCGACGCAAGTCACCCAAACCAGCGGCATCAATGTCCACACGGTGGATTGCAGCCAGGGTGTCAACCATCCCAAACGCAGTTGCACGCCGATTCTCTGCCGGGATTAGCGCCCATTCTTCAGGTGTATTGAGCGGGAAGCCAGGACAGTGGTCCATAAACACGAATGGAACTTCCATGACCGCAGGGTCATCGACAATCTCTAACACGTTCGGGACGGGCACTTGTGTCGAGCCAAGGGCCGCCATAATGCGGCCTTCGCGCGCAACGTTGTGGGCACTGCCGCCTTGGTGGCCCAGTGGGGGCCTGCGTAGCACCCACCGTGGTTCTCCGCCGACATCGACGGTGTAGGTAAGATTCGAGCGTCCTACCGATAGGACCGAATAGCTCACCTCACTTACACCAAATTTCTGGTCGATCCATCGGCCGACCTTTTCGGCATCGAGCCCCGCGGGCACCGTTTGCGCTTCAGTCATATCGTCCTCACTGTAGTTACGGGTCTATACATAGCTCGAGCAGGTGGACACGCACCATAAGCCCGGAATGATAAGTCTGTGGTCTGCCTCACAGTGTAATACTAGTTCAGCTGCCCCCTCAAAGAGGCGAAGGGCAAATCACTGGATGGCTCCAGATTTACACATCGTGTGAAATATGTCACGAATTGGTCTTTCGTTGTTATGGTGGGTCAATGACATCACTTGATTCTTTAGACGGCATTGCCATGGCTAAACGCCGTGGCCGAAGACTGGAGGATACGCCACATACGCAGGCGTATCGTGAAATGTTAGCCGCGGTGCGTGGGTTCCAGAACGCGGTAGTGCAAGCCAATCCCAGCCCGGAAGAATTGGCGCAAATGACGGCTTCACTGCAGGAAATGCAGGCGATGTTGGAAGCGCAGGCGGTGCCCGAAGTGGAGCGCTGGTATGGACGTGGCGGTGGGCGCGATGGCAAGTTGCAGTTGGTGACTCCACAGTTGCGCATCGATGTCGTGGAAGAGGACCGCATCCAAGCGCATACGGTGGCAGAGGAGTTTTACATCGGAATGAACGGTGCCATGCACGGCGGGATTGTGGCAGCGATATTTGATGCGTTATTGGGGCGGATGGCTTCAGGCGCGCAGGGTCGAGTGTGTCGCACGGCGTATCTGACGACGAATTATCGCGCGATCACCCCGTTGAATGAGCGGTTGGACCTGGTGGCGAAAGTCGAATCAGTAGAGCGCCGGAAACGGTTCGTCTCAGGACAGCTCTGGCATGGCGACACCTTGTGCGCCGAAGCTGATGCTCTGTTTGTAGAGCTCCTGCCCGGACACCAGTAAATCTCTGTTCGCATTCTCTTGTGACTATTGACTCTCATGGGCGTGCTCCCTAGAGTCTGGTTTTAGCGATCGATCACTAAAGTGATGCCGTCGATTCCGTTAACGGCACTGACGACCCAATTTTCATCCCAGACGACCATGTGTCCGCGCGATAGTACTCGCCGGCTTAGTACCTGGCATCGCTCCCCAGCGTTATACCACCGGGCACAGTTGCGAACCACTGACCTATGTAGAGGAATGCCAATGGATTATCGAATTCCCGAGTACCTACAGAACCTGCTCAATGAATTAGACGAATTCATTGAACGGGAGATCCGCCCGCTGGAGAACGAAAACGATAATATTCGGTTCTTCGATCATCGACGCGAGTACGCACGCACCGACTGGGACAATGGTGGGGTCCCACACCCAGATTGGGAAGCATTGTTGGCTGAAGCCAAGCGTCGCGCGGACAAAGCAGGGTTCTATCGAGCCCAATTGCCGAAGCATCTAGGTGGCTCTGGATTAGGAAACCTAGACATGGCTGTCATTCGCGATCACTTCGCCTCCAAAGGGCTTGGCCTTCATAACGATCTGCAGAATGAACACTCGATAGTCGGCAACAACGTGGGTCTGATGCTTCTGATGAACTATGGCTCCGAAGCGCAGATTGATGAATGGAAAGAAAAGATTGCCGCGGGCGAGGCGCACTTCAGCTTCGGCATCACGGAACCAGATCATGGTTCGGATGCCACCCACATGGAAACGACCGCGACGAAGACCGATTCCGGTTGGGTCATTAATGGGGAAAAGATGTGGAACTCCGGTCTGCATACGGCCGATCGGGATATTGTTTTTGCTCGCACTCATGGCGAGCCTGGCAGCGCAGAGGGCATCACCGCTTTCCTCGTCCCGTTAGACGCACCTGGAGTCGACATCCTGGAGTACGTCTGGACGTTCAACATGCCCACCGACCATGCCCACGTCCGGTTTACCAATGTCGAAGTCGATGAGACCCAGCTCTTTGGTGAACTCGGTCGCGGCCTACAGATCGTGCAACACTTCTTCAACGAAAATCGAATCCGGCAGGCAGCGTCGAGCCTGGGGGCAGCACAGTACTGCATCAACGAATCCGTTGAATATGCCAAGGAGCGCAAGCCGTTCGGCAAACCGCTCGCGGTCAACCAAGCGATCCAATTTCCACTGGTCGACCTTCAGGCACGTGCCTCCATGCTGCGTTCCTTTATTCGTGAGACAGCATGGCTCATGGACCAAGATGGCGCTTTCACCGTCTCCGACAAAATCTCCATGGCGAATTACCAGGGCAACAGACTGGTTTGCGAGGCGGCCGATCAAGCCATGCAAGTGCACGGCGGAATGGGGTACTCCCGCAAGAAACCCTTCGAGCACATCTACCGGCATCACCGCCGCTACCGCATCACCGAAGGCGCCGATGAAATTCAGATGCGCCGCATCGCCGGTTACATGTTCGGCTTCATGTCCCAGCGTAATCCTAAGGGAGTTACAACCGACACGTACAAGACGCAAGCTGACAGTGAGGCGACACAAAGAGCGTGATGGTAGAGGACCTCAAAGCCCGCTTGGAATCGCGCCTTCATCAGCTCGGGCACCCATCAGGCGAGATTACCGATATACAACAACTCACCGGTGGCGCCAGCAGGTTGATGTGGCTGGTGGGAACCACCCTGAGTGGGGACTGGTGTCGATTCGTGTTGCGGATGGACCATCCCAGCGATCCCGATCCCGAAGCCAATGCACAAGAAGCTCGGGTGCTCGCTGCGGCCCATGCCGCCGGAGTCGCAAGTCCTTCAGTGCTGGACCATTCGGTGGACCCCCAGATCCTGGGGACCCCGTACCTCATGCTGAGCTTTATAGAAGGGGAGACTATCGCTCCTCGCATCCTGAAGGATGAGCGATACGCGACAGCACGAGAACGCTTACCGGCTCAACTGGGTGAAGCAATCGGACGCATCCACGCAGTACCTTTGGATGGGCTGGGGCTAGAAGAGGCCGAGGACCCAATTGACAGTCTTCTTGATGATTACGCCGCGACGGCTGTCGACCGTCCGGCACTGCTCTTAGGACTGCGCGAACTAGCCCGCCGCAAACCTGAGGCAGCGCCGAAACGCACCCTGGTTCACGGGGATTTTCGTCTAGGAAATCTCATGGTGGACGAATCGGGTCTGGCCGCTGTGCTGGATTGGGAACTCACCCACCTGGGCGACCCGTTTGAGGATCTGGGATACGTTTGTATGCGAGCCTGGCGATTCGGCGGGCCCGGCCGAGTAGCTGGAGTCGGGGAGGTATCCGATTTTCTGGATGCTTATGAATCGCAGACCGGTTTCCGCCCCTCCGAGGAGCAATTGACCTGGTGGGAAGCTCGAGCCACCGCCTGGTGGGGTATTGGGTGTCTCCGACAAATGCAGCGCTCCGTACCCGGCCATACCAATGAACTTGAGCTCTTGGCTATTGGACGTCGTACAGCCGAGCAGGAACATGACCTGCTCGAGCTGTTATACCCCGAGGTGCAACCCGCCGAGGTTGGTACAAGCTCGACCGATGGTGCTCCGCAGAACGGACGGTCCGCCCCAAGCTTGTTCACGGAGCCGACCGCAGATGAGCTGTTCAACGGGCTCGAGTCCTATTTAACGCAGGACCTTATTCGTGGCGAAGGTGAACCCAACCGTTTCAAGGCTCGCGTGGCCAAGAATGTCGTCAGCCTGCTGCGTCGTGAAAACAGCCAACGACCAGAGGCCGATCGATGGTACGCAAGGGCGCTGCACGAGCTACGCGCGGACGATGAAAAGGGGCTCGCGCAGTGCGTGCAGCAACTCTCAGACACATCGGCAAGTTCCGAGGAGACCCGGCGCATCGTCGCGGTGCTCAAGACAGCAGCGCGACTCCGTCTCGAAGTCTCCAACCCGAAATACCTCACATAACGAAGCGGCCTGAATCATGCTGGCGCGTAGGTTGAATCTTCAAAGGAGAACAGACAGGATCATGCCAGAGACTTCATCAAGAATTACAGCATGGCAGGCGGCCGCAGAGGAACTTGCTGCGCTGCGAACGCTCTGGCCGGAAGAAGTTCCGCATAACCCCGCTGAGTTGGCGGCAGGGACCGGCCTGGCCGAGACCATCCAACACTGGGCTAGGACCCGCCCCGATGCGGTAGCGGTCAGCTACTACGGATGGCAGTCGACCTGGTCAGAAGTGGAACGCAGGGTGGGAGCGCTCGCCGGCTGGCTGTCAGGTCACGGGGTCGGTGTGGGAGATCGTGTTGGCGTCTATATGGGAAACAGCCCGCAGTATTTCGAGTCGTTTGCTGCAATTGCCTGGCTTGGTGCGGTCTATGTGCCTATCAACCCGATGTACAAAGCCGAAGAGTTACGGTACCAACTTGAAGACTCGGGTGCGGTCCACCTGATCGCCGCGACTCAACTGCGAGAAATCGTTGATAGCGTTCTTCCTGAGCTCGGCCACGAGGTCTCAGTGACATGGACAGATCCGGCTGCCGTTTTCCTTGAAGCGGGCGCACCTGCGCCCACCCCAGGATTGCCTATATCGGTGCCCTCTGCTGAAACAGCGGGGGACTGGGCGGCAGTCCTTGAAACCTCGCCCGTACCTCCGGTGCCTTCGGACCCTGACCGTCTCGCGGCATTGAACTACACGGGTGGGACAACAGGGCGGCCAAAAGGATGCGAACATACGCTGGGCCACATGGCGTACACCGCAGCCGCTTCCGCCGCAGGGATGGGCAAAACTTCCACAAGTTCCACACGGGATGTCACCCTAGGCTTCCTTCCGATGTTCTGGATCGCGGGGCAAAATTTGGGTTTGTTGTTGCCGTTCTATTCCGGCGGGGAAGTGGCGATCATGAACCGGTGGAATCCACGTGTAGCGCTGAGGGCGATTCATGACCGTGGCGTCACTCGTCTCGCCGCACCTGCTGAAGGCTATGACGAGATGCTGCAATTATTAGCGACTGAAGAGTTTGCGGACGTCGACATCAGTTCGCTGGAGCAGTCCCAGGCGCTTTCACTGAGTCGAAAACTCGACATCGACTTGCGCGAGCGCTGGCATGCCCAGACCGGTCTGACCTTGCGAGAGGCATCCTACGGGATGACCGAAACCCACACATCTGACACGTTTACGCTGGGTCTGCAGGATGAAGACCGGGATCTGCGAGCTGAGCCAGTGTACTGCGGGTACCCTGTGCCCGGAACAAACATCGTGGTGGTCGATGCGGATCTCAACCCGGTCCCCGTAGGACACGAAGGGGAGATTCTGGTGAATTCGCCCTCGGTTCTGACCGGATATTGGCGCAACCCGACCGCTACCGAAGAGACCCTAATTGGTGGATGGCTCCGCACCGGTGACACCGGCCGTTTTGATGAAGTGGGCGCGCTGACCTACTTGGCGCGGACCAAGGAAATGATCAAAGTCAACGGCATGAGTGCATTTCCCTCCGAAATCGAAGCCCTGTTGCGTATGCATCCCGATGTGGACACCGTCGCGGTCGCGCCCCGCGAAGATCAGGCCAAAGGGCAGGTTCCCGTCGCATTCGTGATCCCCACCCCGGGATCCCAGCCGGACGCCGACGAGCTCACCGCATGGGCCAAAGAGAACATGGCGGTATTCAAGGTGCCCGAATTTGTCTTTGTCGATCAGATGCCCATGACCGCCACGGGCAAGATCCGCAAGAACGAACTCATCGAACAGGTCAATCAGCTGACCTGAGGCAGCTGATTTTCCCTACCCAACCACACCACTGAAAATCTGCGTCAACGGAGACCAAGACATCACTATGGACAACACCCCTACAATTCTTATTGCCAATCGCGGCGAAATTGCCGCGCGGATTATCCGAACAGCACAGGCCTATGGGATACGCACCGTTGCCATTCGCTCCTCGGATGAAGAATCCTTGGCTGGAGCAGCCGGCCTGCACGTACAACTTGCTGACGAAGTAGTCACGCTGCCAGGTCGCGGCGCTGCGGCATACCTCGATGCGCAAGCGGTTCTTGAGGCCGCCTGCTCGAGCGGTGCCCAACTGATCCACCCGGGCTATGGATTCTTGGCCGAATCAACACAAATGGCACAGCTGTGCCAAGACGCCGGCCTCACGTGGGTTGGACCCTCTGCCGAGGTGCTCAACTTATTTGGGGATAAGCGTGCGACACGGGAGCACGCCGAATCCCTTGGCATCCCGGTTCCCGCCTCAACCGGCCTGCTGTCTACGGCAGAAGAGGACTATGAAGTGGCAGTTTCTACTGCGGCAGAGCTGCTGGCCGCGCACCCCGGTGGTATTGCCATTAAGGCCGTGGCCGGCGGAGGCGGGCGGGGGATCCGCATGGTCCACGATGCCGATAAGCTCCACGATGCGCTCAACGCGTGTGCTGCAGAAGCACAAGCTGGCTTCGGAGACGACCGTGTTTTTGCCGAGGCTATAGTCACCGGTGCACGGCATATCGAAGTACAGGTCTTAGGCACCCCTGACGGGGTCCATGTATTAGGGGACCGCGACTGCTCTATTCAGCGCAGACGCCAGAAGCTGGTGGAAATCGCCCCCGCGCCAGGGCTGAGCGATGAGCTACGAGCAAGTTTGCACGCCGATGCTGCTCGACTGACGGAATCCGCGGGGTACTTGTCATTGGCGACCGTGGAATTTCTCGTCTCTGATGACCGGTACGAGCTGCTCGAAGTCAACCCTCGCATCCAGGTCGAGCACACGGTCACTGAGCAAGTAACAGGGCTTGATCTGGTGGCCTGCCAACTCGATGTTGCCACCGGCAAACAACCAGTAGGTCTGAATGATCACTCTGTAGAGGCACCAGAGCCACGCGGCTACGCGGTCCAACTACGGGTCGCCGCCGAGTCCATGCAAGCCTCGGGGGAGCCGATGCCCAGTGCCGGTACAGTTGACGCGGTCACGTGGCCGACAGGCCCCGGGGTGCGAGTGGATACATGGGTTCAACCGGGCACGACCGTTACCGGGGCCTTCGACTCGTTGCTGGGCAAGATCATCGTCCAGGGACCTACCCTCGAGGCAGCGTTATCAGCCGGAGACCGGGCGCTGTGCGAAACTCGGATCTCAGGAATCGACACCAACGTCGCCTTATTACAAGCGATCGGCCAGATCCTTGCGCCGGGAAGCGAGACCACAACTTCGTTTGATGCTCGGGCAGCAGACATCGTCACCTGCGCCAACGAGATCGAAGCGGCCAGACAGGCTCGAAACCCCTCAGCCCCTGGAGCCAACGGCAGAGGTTCCCAGTCGCCGCCGATCAGTGGCAACGGTGTGGCTGAACCGAAACTTCGCAGCGATGAAACCCTGCTTCGCGCCTCGCTGACCGGCACCGTCGTGTCCGTCGGGGAGAAACCCAGCGAATATGTGCTGTTGGAGGCCATGAAGATGCATCACCCCGTCTCGGGGCCGGTTGCGCAAACCGTCCGGCACCTGGTTTCGGTGGGAGACTTTGTTTCCGCCGGGACTCCTCTGGCTGTGCTCAGTGGCGTCGCAGAGCAGGATGAGGATGCCGCCTTAGAAGTAGAACCACACCCCGGTGTGGCCGAGGTCCAAGAACGACACGCAGCGGTGCTGGATGAAGCCCGCGAGAAGCATCTGAAAAAGATTAGAGATCGTGGCAGACGCACGGCGCGAGAAAACGTTGCTGACCTGGTAGATCCGGGCAGTTTCGTGGAATACGGGCCCTTGGCTATCGCTGCCCAAACCAAGCGCCGCAGTGTTGAAGATCTTATTGAAAAGACTTCTGGGGACGCTCTCGTGGGCGGTGTCGCCACGATCGAAGGCCAAGAAGTTGTGGTCATCAGCTACGACTTCTCGGTCTTGGCGGGCACGCAAGGCACCCGCAACCACGCAAAAGTAGACCGGCTGATTCAGGTGGCCCAGCAACGCCAGGTGCCATTGATCCTCTTCGCCGAAGGCGGCGGTGGCCGTCCGGGCGAAACTGACCGGGCGCCCTCAGTAGGGCTGAGCGTGCCGACCTTCGCAGACCTCGCCGCGCTCCGCGGGCAGGTACCGATGATTGCTGTGGTTTCCGGCTACACCTTTGCCGGCAACGCAGCGTTAGCCGGGGTCTGTGATCTCATTATCGCCACGCCTGAGGTCAACCTCGGCATGGGCGGGCCAGCAATGATCGAAGGCGGGGGACTCGGCAAATACCGCCCCGAGGATATCGGTCCGGCAGAGCTCCACCTAGCCAACGGTGTCATAGACATCCTCGCCCAGGATGAGGCCGAAGCAGTAGCCCACGTGAAAGAGGCATTGTCCGCGCTCACCGGAACCCGGCGCTCGCAGCAAGAGGAGAACGTTTCTCCTTTAGAGGTTGATGAAGAGCTCGCCGAAACCGCTCGCACCGTCGTGCCGGCGGATAGACTCCGCGCGTTCTCTATGGTCGATGCGATCACTTCGGTTGTTGACCCGGGAACGTTTACGGAAGTTCGGCAGGAATTCGGCGCTGGCGCCATCACCGGCTTCGGGCGCATTGATGGTGAGCCCATTGCGATCATTGCCAATAATAACCATCATCTCGGTGGCGCGATCGACGTTGATGCCGCACGGACGATGACCCAGCATCTGACGCTCGCACAAGATCATGGCTTGCCGGTCGTCTCGTTTGTCGACACCCCCGGCTTTATGGTCGGTGTCGAGGCCGAGCGAGAACCAGGAGTCCGAGCATTCGGCGACCTCTTCGTGGCCGGCGCTTTACTTACCGTCCCGGTGGGGGCCGTTGTCATCCGGAAAGCCTACGGCTTGGGCGCGATGGCAATGCTGGCCGGTAGCTCGAAATCCCCGCAGTTCACCATCGCCTGGCCAAGCGGTGAACTCGGGCCCATGGGACTCGAAGGCGCGGTACGCCTCGGGTACGCAAAAGAGCTTGCCGCAATCGACGATCCTGAGGCTCGTGAGGCAAAGGAAGCCGAACTCACCGACCAGCTCTACGAACAAGGCAGAGCGATGAGTGCCGCCATGATTTTTGAAATCGACGACGTCATCGACCCAGCACTCACCCGCGACTGGATCCGAACTCTGGTTTGAAAAGAGCGGAGCACCGGAGTTGCCATACCTTGAACTCCTTACCCCCACGGGTAGAATGTGCTGGGTATCACACTAAAATAGCGGAGGTGGAGTACGTGGAGCCAAAGAGGTCTCACGAGGATATTCAGGCAGAACTCACAGCAGAGGGGGCCCCTTTTGAGACCCTCGAGATCGACAGAGATGGCGTACCGGTCCGGGCGTGGAAAAACGCTCCACCCAGCGTCCGCGCCATGGTTGAAAACTCTCGAGCCTTTGGTGACCAGGACTTTCTCGTCTATGACGATGAGCGACTCACGTACCGGGAGCACTTCACCAGAGTCGCCGGGCTAGCCAAAGAGCTCATGGAAACCTACGGTATCGCCAAGGGCGACCGGGTGGCTATCGCGATGCGCAACTATCCGGAATGGGTCATCGCCTTCTTCGCAGCCTCGTGTACAGGTGCGATCGTTGTGCCGCTGAATGCCTGGTGGACGGCGAGAGAACTCGAATTCGGCCTCCGCGATTCCGGGGCAAAGGTCGTCATCGCCGATCAAGAACGGTTGGACCTGTTGGGTTCCGTTCTGCCTGAGCTGGAGATACCAGCCATGGTGGCGCGCCCCACAAAGCCGCTTCCCGAAAATACTCGTGATATCTCCACCGTGGCCTCAGCCGAAGAGCTGCCTGCAGTGGACCTTGATCCCGAGGACGACGCGACGCTTTTCTACACCTCGGGCACCACCGGCACCCCAAAGGGAGCCCTCGGGACACACCGAAACATCTGCGGCAACGTGGTCAGCCAGGTCTATTCCGGCGTCAGGGGAATGCTCCGATTGGGCCACACACTGGCCGAAGTTCAGGCGGCAACGCCAGCCCCCATGGTCTCCTTGATGGCGGTGCCGTTATTCCACGCCACCGGTTGTCACACGGTCTTGATGGGGGCCTTCGAACGTGGCGGCACGTTGGTCCTCATGTACAAGTGGGAGCCAGGCACAGCACTGGAACTTATGGAGCGCGAGCGGGTCACCCACTTCACGGGTGTGCCCACTATGCTCACGCAGATGTACAACCATCCTGATTTTGAAGATCGTGACCTCAGTAGTCTGACGGTTATGGCTTCCGGAGGCGCATCCGCCGCCCCAGTGCTGGTCGAACGAACGACCCAACTGCTGCCAGCGGCCGCTCCCGGGAACGGTTACGGACTCACCGAAACCTCCTCGATGACCACAAGCAACCGCGGGATCGACTATGTTATCCACCCAGATAGTGTGGGCCCGCCGGTGGCGATTTGTGAGGTCGAAGTAGTCGATCCGGCGAGCAGAGAACCTCTTCCAATTGGCGAAGTTGGAGAACTGCGCATCAAAGGCGCCAACGTCGTCAAAGGCTACTGGAACCGTCCCGACGCTACCGATGAGGTTTTCGTCGACGGCTGGTTCTACTCCGGGGATCTGGCGCGACTGGATGATGAAGGCTTCGTATACATCGTCGATCGTGCCAAAGACATGATTATCCGTGGGGGAGAAAATGTCTACTCGGCCGAAGTGGAAGCTGCGATCCACCAACACCCGAACGTTACCGATTGCGCGGTGATCGGTGTCGAGCACGAGGTTCTAGGTGAAGAAGTCGGAGCCGTCGTTCAAACGAAGGTTGGTTCGTCTCTGACCGACGAAGAACTCAGGACCTTCCTCGCTGATCGTATCGCGCGCTTCAAGATACCAACCCGCTGGGAGATCCTGGAAGACGAGCTGCCGCGAAATGCCGCCGGTAAGCTGCTCAAACGCGAAATTAAAACGCATCTGGACAATGCAGGCGAGACCACCAGGGTCTAAGGGACTGACCTTGTAACGACTGAAACGCAAAGAGGGGGTAGTGCGAAAACTCGCACTACCCCCTCTTTAGCTTTGGAAACTATTTAGTTGTCGAATATTCAGCCGCGTACTGGGCCCGCATTTTATGTTTCAGGAGCTTGCCCGAAGCATTTCGTGGGAGCTCGTCGACGACTTCCAGCCGGGTGGGCTTCTTGAAGGAAGCTAATTTATCCGAGAGGTAGTCTTGGATCTCTTCCAGGGTTGGCGGGTCGGAGGGATCTGCCGGGACCACGATGGCCACCGGGGTCTCAACCCACTTCTCGTGCGGTGCGCCAACCACCGAGGCATCAGCCACCTTGGGGTGCCCGGCTACAGCATGTTCAACCTCGATGGAAGAGATGTTCTCCCCACCGGAGATAATGAGATCTTTCGTACGATCCACGACATACATATAGCCTTCCTCATCTTGGCGAACCATATCGCCTGAGTGGAACCAGCCATCGTGCGTGGATTCTTCGGTCGCTTCTTCTTTGTTCCAATACCCGGCCATCAGACCGGGACCGCGATACACGATCTCCCCCATTTCACCCTGTGGTACATCGTTACCCTGCGCATCAACGATGCGGGCGGCAACCGGGCCGATCGTTTTGCCAATCGAGCCCATCTTGCGCAGTGAATCCGGTCCCTGAAGCTGGGCCGTGACGGGTGACATTTCCGTCTGACCAAAGGCGGCCGAAATGGTGGCATTGGGGAAGGTGTCCGCCATGAGCTGCAGTGTCTCTTTCGAGGCTGGGGAGGCGCCCCACGAGATGGTCTGAAGGGGAATATCGCGATCCTTAATCCCCGGCAACGAGCACAGCGCTTGCCAGATCGTGGGCACCAGGAACATTGTGGTGATCTGTTCTCTTTCGAGCATGTCGGCCAGCGCTGAGATATTTGTGAGCACTTTGGGTGGCGCGATGACTAGGCGAGTGGCCGCGAAGAATGCTGGAGTTAGGAAGCCAACGCCGGCAATGTGAAACATTGGTACAACGATGAGGTTTGCTTCTGGTAGTTCTCCGGGGGCCGGTGCCGTGCGGAACAGCGGGATCGTCTGGCTCAACAGATTCATGTAGCTGAGCATGACCCCTTTCGGCGCCGAGGTCGTGCCAGAGGTGTACATGATCATGGCGATCGCATGTTCATCAACGTCCAACCATTCCGGGCGTCCTTCGGCCGCGATAATCTCTGGCAGGTCATCAACAAAAGAGATTGCTTGAACTTGATCTTTGTGTTCGGCGCCAGCAAGTGTCTGCGCACCCATCGCGTCCACGTAAATGGCCTTGGCACCAGAATCGGAGATGAAGTAGTCCAATTCCCGTGGGACGGAGCGGACGTTGACCGGAACGCTGACCGCACCAAGCGTATTAATCGCCACCATCGCAGCAAGATACTCGGCGCTGTTTAGGGCAAGAATCAGGACGCGGTCGCCGGACTGTACTCCGCGGTTCTGTTGGAGATCAGCGGCCATTGCCTGGACTCGTCGATGGAGTTCCGACCAAGAAATATTTTCCGCTTCGGTCGTGACCGCAATTTCATCTGGCCGGTCAGTTGCATGGAGATCGAGCATATTCATCCAGTGCATTCGACGGGAATGAAATGGTTGGCGGTCTGGGACGGTGGGAATGAGCATGTGAGAGCCTTCCGTGTTTAGTGTGAGCTACCTCACGATATACTAATGAAATGTCTCCATAAAAGCGATGCTTTTTTGGAAATTTGGTGCGATGATTCTCGCCGAGAAGGGGCGTGGATCCAGATTGAACTCGCTTGTCCGAGCTATCCGTATTACTCCCGAGAGCGGATGAGAGCGTCAAGAACTAAGGAAAGTACCGGTCGGTCAGCGTTGTCCACGAGGACTCCGGTCGAGGAGAAAATAGCTCGACCCGGGCCGGTAGGCGTGACCGATTTGATCGTGACTCTTCCGCGCAGCTCCGTTCCTGCAAAAACCGGACGTTCAAACCGCAGCTGAGAGACCTCTCGTCCGGCGATGATGTCATAGCGGTTAAAGAAGTTTTCAACACATAGTCGCTGAAAGATTGCGGCCGTGTGAATGCCGCTTGCGATGATGCCGCCAAATTCACTGTTAGCGGCTGCTTCAAGGTCTACGTGAAAATACTGTGGATCCCATTGCTGTGCGAAGCCGATGATTTCCTCCTCGGTTACCGTATGGGAGCCCAGGTGGAGTAGTTCACCAATGGGGAGCTCTTCGGCTGGTAGACGCTTGTTTGCTGTTAGGTCGTTCATGCAGGGATCACCGTTTCCGTGAGTCTCGTGTTGTGTCGAAGTTCTTGGGTGAGATGGGCGGGGTGCTCTTGGGTGGTGCTTTTTATTCCTTCTAAGCATCCATGAAGCGTCATGCGCCGAGAGGCTAAGTTGTGTCGCGTACGTAGGGTTGCCCATGAAGACTGATTCAGGTGTATCCTACATCACAGTTGATCTGACCTGGGCCGCTTCGACTGACGGGCATCGAGCACTGAAAGTTCGATCGCGACGCACTGACATCTCAAGGCTCCCGTAGCTCGCTTGGAGTGATATAGGATGCAGTGTGGCGAGCGACACGTTTCAGCGTGAATCGTCGCATCATATCCAGGTGCGGCGTGGGCGGATCTCGGATTCGGCCCATCAAGCTGGAAAGTGACCATCAGGTGACTCCAGATTCTGTACGTAGGGGACTCTGCGGTGACTGCAGGGAGAGATACCGGCCCCGATTTCGATTTGGCTGTACAGGAGTGCCTCGTCATATTAGTAAGCATGAAAGGCTGAATACTTATGGATATCACGCCGGATAGCGGCCTGGAAGAGTTTCGTTCCGAGGTAGTCGAATTCTTGGATACGGCGCCCACCCCAGAGATCCTCGAAGCAGGGCGGAAAACGACCAGTGTCTTCGCTCCCTTCGAGCAAGTTATGGCCTGGCACCGCATACTTCACACCCGCGGGTGGTCGGCCCCGGACTGGCCGGAGGAATACGGCGGACCGGGCTGGTCAGTGGAGCAACGCTATATCTTCGCCACGGAATACCAAAAGCGCGGACTGCCGCCACTGTTACCCAATGGTCTGAAAATGGTGGGCCCACTGCTGATGGAACTCGGCAGCCCCGAGCAGAAGGATCGCTACCTACCAGGCATCCTGTCTGGCGAAGACTACTGGACCCAAGGCTATTCTGAACCTGCAGCCGGCTCCGATCTCGCCTCGCTGAGTTGTTCAGCTGTGGCTGACGGTGATGACTACATCCTCAACGGCAGTAAAATCTGGACCACCTACGCCCACCACGCCAACCGGATGTTCATGCTGGTGCGCACCAGCAATGAGGGACCGAAACAGGCCGGGATCACGTTCCTACTTTTGGACCGCATGGATTACCCGGGCATGGAGGTTCGGCCGATTATCGGACTCGACGGTGCTCCCGAGCAGTGCGAGGTATTCTTCACCGACGTTCGAGTGCCACAATCCGGCAGGGTGGGTGCCGAAAATGATGGCTGGGCAGTATCCAAACAACTCCTCAAACACGAGCGCGGCGGTGGAGCGCAAAGCCCCATGCTGCGCCACAGACTCGATGTGGTCCGGGAAGCCGCTGCCCAGACACCCTCCGCGTTTGGCGGCTTCCTCGCGGATGACGCGGCCTTCCAGCGCGACCTGGGAGAACTGGAAGCTGAGGTCAGCTCGCTGGAGCATTTCGAAAAGCTTGCGATCAGTGGACATCCAATGGTCAAAGATCGCGCTTATCCTTCACTGAATAAAATTTTGAGCACTGAGCTTACCCAGCGCATCTCAACCCTGATGACCGACGTGGTTGGTTTGGATGCCCTACCCGACCAACGAGATGCATTGAGCGTCGGCTCGGATACCGAACCACTTGGTGATGATCTTTCCCTGATTGCCATGCCCTACTACCTCAACAGCCGGGCGACCACCATTTACGCGGGCACAAACGAAGTGCAACGTGACCTCATCGCCCGCACACAGCGACCCTGACCGGAGGCCCACCGTGGATTTTACGTATACCGAGGAACAAGAACAGCTCCGCAGTAGTCTGGTCAGTGCACTGCGCCGGAACTATACGTTGGCGCAGCGCCAGGACATCGTCGCCTCAAAAGACGGCTGGTCCCCAGCAGTGTGGGAACAACTGACTGAACTTGGCTTGACTGCTATTCCGTTTTCCGAGGAGGTCGGAGGGCTCGACGGCTCGATCGTTGATCTCGTCGCCGTGGCCGAAATATTTGGCGCGCATCTGGTCGCAGAACCCTGGATACCTTCGACGGTCTTGGCCGGCGGGGTGTTGGCCGCGTTTCCTGACCTGCCCGAGGCGCGCTCGCTGCTAGAACAGATTGCAGCCGGTGAAGCAATCGGCGCGCTCGCTCATGAAGAAGGCCGTGGAACACCAGATCCCGCACTGATCACTATGGAAGCCGAACGAACCGGTGAGGGGTACACGCTCACCGGTGAGAAGCGGATGGTCTTGCATGGGGCAGCAGCTGACATCGTGCTCGTGACCGCCCGCCTCGATGGTGAGCTAGCGTTATTTATTGTCGATGGCACCGCACCTGCAGCGACGAAATTCACTACCATTGACGGTCGACCAGCTGCTCACCTTCGCTTTGAGGCCACATCAGCTAAGCTCATCGCTTCCGAGGCGGAAGCCCGGGTGCGCGAGGCGTTGAACCGAGCAATCATCGTGTTAGCCGCCGAGACGGTCGGAGCGATGGGCGCACTCCTGGAACAGACGGTGGAATATGCGCACACCCGACAGCAGTTTGGGTCGCCCATCGGGGCCTTCCAAGTGATTGCTCACCGCATGGCTGACATGAAACTGGCCTATGCAAAAAGTCGCGCCACGTTATTACACACCACGGCGGTAGCCGAAGCAGGACAGCCCAGCGCCCACGATATCGCCGTGCTGAAAACTCAAGTGGGACGCCTCGGGCGCAGCGTCGGTGAAGCCGCTATTCAAATTCACGGTGGGGTCGGGATGACCGATGAACTGCCGATCGGCCACCTGCACAAACGCATCCTTACCATCGACGCTCTGTTGGGCTCAGCCGAGTATCATGCCCGCGCTCTCGGTGCCCCACGCGCAGCAAAAGTCGACGGCTCAGCGGGTGATGAGAGACAACCAAGTACGACCGAGAAGGAACTATTTCATGCCGACATTTGATGCCCAATCCACCACCGACGACATCCTCGGCGACGCCGATTTGCGAGGAACGCGGGTGCTTATCACCGGCACATCCGCAGGTCTTGGCGTCGAGACCGCTCGCAGCCTGAGCGTCCGGGGCGCGCAGGTCACCGGCGTGGTACGGGACGTAGAGAAAGCACGAGCGAACCTTGAGGAGGCCGGAGCGCAAGGGGTCGAACTATTCGAAGCGGATCTTGCATCGCTGGCCTCTGTTCGCGAGTTCACCGATGCTTTCCAGGCCACCGGTGAGGAAATTGATGTGCTCATCGCAAATGCGGGCATCATGGCGTGCCCGCAGGCCACCACCGAAGATGGTTTTGAGCTGCAATTCGGCACCAACCATCTAGGGCACTTCGTGTTAGTCAATCGCCTCGTACCGCAACTGGCAGCAGATGGGCGTGTGGTCATTCTGTCTTCCGCGGCCCATCGACACAGTGACGTCAACCTCGACGACCCGAATTTCGAGCACACCCCGTATGAGGAGTGGAAGGCTTACGGTCGGTCCAAGACCGCTAACGCCCTGTTCGCCCTGGAACTTGATCGCCGCTTACAAGACCGCAGTATTCGGGCGACTTCGGTGCATCCAGGGGTCATTGAGACTGAGTTGATGCGTCACCTGACACCGGAAACCAGTAAGCGGTCCGGAGCCCGGAAGATGCAGCGCAAAACCGTCGGTCAAGGAGCGGCCACAACGATATGGGCTGGGTTCGCAGCAGATGCAGACGATGTTGGCGGGAAATACGCTGAGGATTGCGCTGTCAGCCCGGTTACCGACGATCCGAGAGAACGTCCGGGTGTGATGCGTTATGCCACGGATCCGGAATCAGCCCAAGAGCTCTGGTCACTCTCCGAGGAGATGGTTGGCGAGACGTTCAAACTGTAAATGGCACCGCCGGTGGCGATGGTTTCGTCGCCACCGGCAGTCATTGCTTGGTTTCCCTTAGATTTTGACGACCATCTTGCCGGAGTTCTCACCGCGCAGCAACCCCATGAACGCTTCCACGCTATTATCGATCCCTTCGACCACGGTCTCGTCGTAGACGAGCTTTCCATCGGCAAACCATTGGCCGGCGACGCGACGGAATTCATCGCCGACTTCAGCGGCATAATCGGATTGGATAAAACCTTGGACTTTGAGCTTCTGTCGCAGAATATTGGTCATATTATCGGGGCCGGGTTGTCGTTCCGTAGCGTTGTATTGGCCGATGGCACCACAAACCGCGACTCTTCCGAAGGGGGCCAGCACATCAAGTGCGGCTTCGAGGTGGTCCCCGCCCACGTTGTCGAAGTACACGTCGAGTCCATCATCACCGATCACCCGGTTGGCTTGCTCTCGGATCGGCTCAGCCTTATAGTCCATCGCTGCATCAAAGCCGTATTTTTCCGTGACGAGTTCGCACTTTTCCGGCCCACCTGCAGAGCCATATACCTTGCTGGCCCCGAGTAGTCGGGCGAACTGGCCCACGGCCGTGCCGACTGCGCCGGCGGCACCGGAGACGAATACGCTTTCACCCTCACTGAGCTCCGCGATGCGGGTCAGCCCAATGTAGGCGGTGATCCCGGGCATGCCGAGCAGACCAAGGTAGAGGGAGAGAGGGGTATCTTCAGAGGCGCGCTCTATGCGCTGAAAAGCCGTTGCGGGCCCCTGCGCTACATCACGCCACCCCATGCTGTGCAGCACAAGCGTGCCTTCGGGCAACTCCGACGAACGGGATTCCACGACACAGCCCACGGCTGCACCGTTCATAACTTCACCCACCGCATAGGGTGCCGCATAACTCTTCGCCGAGCTCATCCGACCGCGCATATACGGGTCCACGGAGACGAATTCGTTTCGGACGCGCACCTCACCCTCAGCGAGGGCCGGTAATTCAACCTGAACGGTATCGAAATTGTCATGGGTTGGGAAACCGACGGGACGAGACGATAAATGGATCTGAGTACTTAGAGAAGTCGACATGCTTCTTACATTAGGCGTAGATGTAACTTGAGTCACTCCAGATGACCTTCTAAGAGCTGGTGTAGACCACTGCGGGGCAATTCGTGCCCGCAATGTATACGAAGCGTTGACGTGATCTGCATTACATGCGTAGTCTTCATATGGTGCCACCATCATGGTGTTTTACATCACCTACGCTCACATAAGGAGATCACACAAGCATGAAGGCAATCCACGTCACCTCGCTCGACGGACCAGACAAGCTCGAAGTGCGGGAAATCGACCGTCCCAAACCAGGTCCCAACGAAGCTCTCATTGAAGTTTCCTATGCAGGGGTGACCTTCCCGGAAGTACTCCAGACGCGTGGCATGTATCAAGTCCGCCACGAACTTCCGTTCGTCCTGGGCTCGGAAGCCGCAGGCACTGTAGTTGAAGTCGGAGAAGGTTCGAAGTTCTCCGTAGGAGACCGGGTGGCGACCAACCCTGGCAAGGGAACCTTCGGCGAATATGCCATTGCACCAGACTCCAAGACCGTGAAGCTGCCGGATTCCACCCCGTTTGCCTACGGCGCCGGCATGCCCATGAACCTGTTGACTGCAGACTTCTCATTGCGCATGCGCGCGGACCTGCAACCTGGTCAGACTGTACTAATTCACGGCGCTGCTGGCGGACTCGGCTCAGCCGGCGTCCAGTTGGCGCTGGCCATGGGCGCAGAAGTCGTCGCTGTGGTCTCCAGTGATGACAAAGCCGAAATGGTCAAAGGCCTCGGCGCCCAGCATGTTGTTAAAGCAGACGGTTTCAAAGATGCCGTCAAAGAAATTTATCCCGATGGAGTGGACCTGGTCTTCGACCCGGTAGGTGGCGATCGGTTCACCGATTCGATCCGCTCACTCAAGCCTTTCGGGCAGCTCCACGTCCTCGGATTTACCGCAGGAGAAATCCCCACCGTAAAAGTGAACCGACTCCTGCTGAAGAACGTCTCCGTCGTGGGTGTCGCCTGGGGTGCCGCGCTGCAGGGTAAACCAGAATTTATTAGCGAGCAGTGGGATGCGATCTACGAGCATGTTTCGGCAGGTCGCCTCGACCCGAATATCCATGCGATTTATCCGCTAGACCGCGCCAGTGAAGCGCTCGCCGTCCTGGATGAGCGCGCCGTGCTGGGCAAAGTATTGCTCGAGGTCAAGCCAGAGGCAGACCAGCCGGATTCCATCCGGGAAAACGCCCTGGTGTCGTCTAAATAACGACAAAATCCAGTACAGAGCCCTCCGGCCCCTCGGGCCGGAGGTTTACGTGCACTTGTGCCCACATAGGCCAGCGCGCACTAGAAGCGATGCATGCTGCAGCGACTTCTAGTTCTACTAAGGAGATAACGTATGAGTTGGAATTTTTCGACTGAGCCAGAGTTTGAGAAGAAGTTGGAATGGATGCGGGAGTTTGTCCGCGAGGAAATCATTCCACTGGAGGTCGCTGACCTGAGTCCTGAGGCTTTCAAGGTTCATACTGATAAGTTGAAGGATCAGGTTCGTGAACAAGGGCTGTGGGCTGCTCACCTTGAACCTGAGCTCGGTGGTGGTGGTTTTGGGCAGTTGAAACTTGGCCTGATGCACGAAATTCTTGGCCAAAGTGTGTTTGCCCCACCGATCTTTGGCAATAACGCCCCGGACTCCGGCAATGCGGAACTACTGGCTATCGGTGGTAACGATTACCAAAAAGAGCAGTGGATGTACCCGTTGCTCGCCGGCGAATTGCGCAGTTGTTTCTCCATGACTGAGCCCGGCGCCGGCGCTGACCCGACCATGCTGACCACCCGTGCCGTGCGTGAAGGCGACGAGTACGTCATCAACGGGCATAAGTGGTTCTCCTCAAATGGCGCATATGCTGACTTCTTCATCGTCATGGTCGTGACCGATCCCGATGCCGACCCACGCAAACGTGCCTCAATGATCATTGTGGATGCAGACACGCCGGGGGTGAATGTGCTCCGCAACATTCCGGTGATGGGCGAATCCGGCGCGGCCGGCGATAAAGGCCACGCGGAGATTTTGTACGAAAACGTTCGGGTCCCGGCGGCGAATCTGGTCGGCAACGAAGGTGACGGATTCATGCTCGCCCAGCAGCGTCTGGGCCCAGGCCGTATCCACCATGCGATGCGCTGGTTAGGTCAGGGACAGCGAGCCTTTGACATGATGTGCGAGCGAGTCGTCTCTCGCGAAGTGCATGGTTCGTTGTTGTCGCAGAAACAAATGATCCAAGACATGATCGCCACCTCGAAAGCAGAACTGGAAGCAGCCCGACTGCTCACTCTGCAGGCAGCATGGAAGATGGACCAGGGTGGTACCAAGAACGCGTTGACCGATATCGCGATGATCAAGTTCTGGGGTGCACAAGTGCTCTATAACGTGATTGATCGCGCGATTCAGGTTCATGGCGCACTCGGTATTACCGGGGATCTGCCGTTGGAGCGGATGTATCGTGACGCCCGCGCCGCGCGGATTTACGACGGCCCGGATGAAGTCCATAAGGTCACCGTTGCACGCCGGGTGTTGCGCGACTACGAGCCAACCGATGTACCGACAGAACACGTGCCAACCCGCACCGAAGCAGCCCAGAGAAAATTCGCGAGCCTGTTGGAGTCGATCTCTTGAGCCACAGCAAACAACAAAACCCAAGCACCGATCTGTCGATCAGCGCCTCGATCGCAGCAGAACACGCCGAAGAATCGGGCATTGATTTAGACACACTCGAAACCTGGTTGCGGGCACAACTCGGCCCAGGCGAATTGCAGGACCCGAAGTTCCTCACCGGCGGAACGCAGAATGTGTTGTTGGGATTCACGTGGAACGGGGAACGCCTGATATACCGTGGCACCCCGGTGCACAAACGGGAACACTCTGACACGATCATGTTGCGTGAAGCCCGCGTCTTGGCAGCACTGAAGGGCAGCCCGGTACCGCACCCGGAACTCATGGCGGCCTGTGATGACCTCAGTGTGCTCGGCAACGCGTTTTTCATCATGCGTGCAGTCGAAGGCTTCAATGGTGTCAGCGAACTTCCGGAACATGTGCAAACCGATACCGAGTGGCAGCATGCCATGGGCATCTCGCATGCACGGGCAGTGGCAGCCTTGGGCAACGTCGACTATAAAGCGGTTGGCCTGGAAGGCTTCGGCAAACCAAACGGATGGCTCGCACGCCAGCCCGCCCGGTGGGTACGGCAGCTCGAAAGCTATCGTGAATACGAGACCTGGGCAGGTATAGACCACCCCGGTGTCGAGACCATTCCCGCTTGGTTAGAAGAACACATGCCCACCGCGCAGAACGAAGGAATTATTCACGGAGATTGCCACGCCGGCAACGTGATGTTCAAACACGAAACCCCAGAGGTCGCAGCGCTTGTTGACTGGGAGCTGTCCACCCTCGGTGATCCGCTCTTGGATCTCGGTCATCTATTGGCATCCTCCTACGGGAATGAACTTCCTGGAGCCCCCAGCAAGTCTGAAGTTATTGAAGCGTACGGAGAAGTCAGCCAGTGGGACGTCAGTGACGTGGACTTTTACCACGTGCTGGCATGCTTCCGTTTTGGAGCGATCCTCGAGGGCTCGCAAGCACGAGCATCAGCCGGTCTCGCCCCGGAGGCCGTGGGCGAGCGTCTGCACGCCAGAACACTGTTCCTCTTCGACCAAGCAATGGAGATCATCGAATCATGAATAAATGGGCCTTCGATTTTACCGGGAAGAAAGTCGTCATCACCGGGGGCTCTCGTGGCCTCGGTTTTCAGATGGCCTGTGCTTTCTCCTCCTTGGGTGCCGAGGTCATCATCGCCTCTCGGAAATTAGAGTCCTGCCAGACCGCAGCCTCGACCATAACCGCCGAAACCGGCGGGAAGGTGCACGCCTACGCCTTGCACGCCGCGGACTGGGACCAGTGCACCGAGTTTGCTCACAGGGTATTAGAAGACCACGGCAAGATTGACGTTCTCGTCAACAACGCCGGTTCGTCCCCGCTCTACGACAAAGTCACTGACATCAGCGAAGAACTCTATGACAAAGTTGTCGGGCTGAACCTGAAAGGCCCGTTCCGCTTGTCGGCACTGCTTGGTGAAAAGATGGCTGAATCGGGTGGCGGGGCGATCGTCAATATCTCTTCGATCGCCTCGGTGAATCCCAAACCCGACACGGTGCCATACTCGGCGGCCAAGGCAGGCCTCAACGCTACGACCGTTGCGCTTGCGCACACCTACGGGCCCGACGTGCGAGTCAATGCCGTGGTGCCAGGCACTTTCTTGACGGATATCTCTCAGCACTGGGACCAAGAGGCATTTGCTCAACGGGCCCAGAGCTTTGCTGCCAAACGTGGTGGAGAGCCCGAAGAAATCGTTGGAGCGGTCCTGTACTTGTCTTCTCCAATGGCCAGTTATACAACAGGCGCCCTGTTGACCGTCGATGGTGGAGCTTCGAAATAATGAGTAGTTTCTTAGGAAAAGCCCTCGGGGGAGCACTACTAACACGAGCCATGCAGGTCACGAATGTGTACCTGGTCCGGCATGGTCAACAAGTCCGAGGTGGCCACGATTCACCCGAATCCTTGGGTTACGATGCGCACTTGTCTGACACGGGTCGGCGACAGGCCCAAGCGGTGGGGCGCGCCCTCGAGGGCGCGGAGCTGGACGTGGTGTATTCATCGGACCTTGTCCGGGCCCACGATACCGGTAAAGCCATTGCTGCCTCCCATGGTCACGAAGTTTGTGTTGACCCACGGCTCAAAGAGATCGGTGTCTTCCGAGACGTCCCCGAAGACCAAAGCTACGAACAGGCCGTGGGCGCTGAAAAAGCTCAAGAAGCCACGACTCGTATGATGGAAACCCTCAAATGGGATTCGATTGCACTCGGTGAAGGCTCTGCTGAGTTTCGCAGGCGCGTTCACGGCGCTATTTGGGAGATCGTGCGGCGGCATCAGAATCAGAACATCGCGATCGCATGCCACGGTGGTGTCATTAACGCGTTTATCTCCGAAGAGTACGGCTTGGAACGTGACTTCTTGTTCCGGCCGGCCCACGCTGGGATTACGCGCATGCGCTTCACAGAGGATCGCGCAGTGATGCTCACCGGCAATGAGATCACTCACCTTGAGAATGAAGACATCCTGACATTCTGAGGTTTCGACTTGCGGTGAGAAGCCAGCTGAAGGGGATAACATATGTCAGCAGTGGAAAGCACGACGGCAACGAGTCGACTGCCGGAGACGATTAGTAGTCGATTGAGGTTGCCTGCAATTGCCGCGCCCATGCTTCGGGTCTCCGGGGTCGAGCTGGTCAAAGCGGCCTGCCAGGCGGGTGTGATTGGTGCGTTTCCCACGGCCAACCCGAGATCGCATGAAGCCTTGGATGACTGGCTGACAGAACTCGATGAAACCCTTTCAGAAAACGATGCGCCGTACTGCGCCAACCTCATCATGAGCAGGCCGGAAACGCAAAAGGATATCGAGATCCTCTTGCGGCACCGAACTGAGATGGTCATTACCAGTGTCGGCTCTCCGGCACCGGTGGTGCCCGCCTTACACGAGGCCGGAGTGTTTGTCCTGGCCGATGTGGCGACCATGAAACATGTTAAGAAAGCGATCGAAGCAGGTGTTGACGGTCTCGTGCTTCTGACCGCTGGAGCCGGCGGTAATACCGGCTGGATGAACCCTTTCGCATTTGTCCGGGCGGTTCGCGCCTTTTACGATGGGCCGATAGCTTTAGCGGGCGGGATGAGTGATGGAGTAGCACTTCGTGCCGCCCGTGAGCTCGGCGTTGATCTGGGCTACATCGGGACAAAGTTCATTGCAACGCAAGAGAGCCTGGCCGAGCCAGAGTACAAACAGATGCTTGTCGACAGCACGATGGATGACGTGCTGCTCACCCAAGCCTTTACGGGGATGAACACCAGTTTTCTCCTACCCTCAATTGAGGCTGCCGGACTTGATCCCGCCACGCTCGACCACAATGCGGACGTCGCCTCGGCTCAAGCCCAGTACGGAGGCTCGGCATATTCAGATAAGTCCGGCCCTCGTCGTTGGAAAGATATTTGGAGTGCCGGACATTCCGTCAGTGGCGTGTCAGATGTGCCAGCGACACGAGAGATAATCGACCAAACGCTGCGAGAATTCCACGGGGATAGATAACCGATTCGACAAGGGAAAACCCCGCGTCTTTACCTCTCACCAGCGCCCAAAGGAGCAACCATGAACATCGCTACCCATTTGCTGGGCCCCACCCAAGGTGTGCAGATCAAGCGCGCGCTTGAGCGGTACCCCGAACGCCTGGCTTTCAAAGATGAACGCGGCGAGCAGACCTACGCTGAGGTATACGATCTCATCGGCCGGTACCAAGCGGTGCTGGAGGCCGCCGGGTTAAAGCGCGGTGACGGTGTCGCAGCGTTAGGCGCGAACCGTTTCGAAGTATGGGTCCTCGGTTCTGCAGTCCAGTCGATGGGGCTGTACATTACCTGGTTGCATCCCATGGGTTCCTTAGCAGACCAAAAATTCCAAGTGCACGATTCCCAGGTCAAGGCGCTGATTGTTGATGAAACCTATTATGCCCAGCGGGGTCGGGAACTGGCCGAGGTAGCACAAAAATCAGGCTTGCAGATCTGGTCCATGAGTCCCGCTGACTTCGCCTCCGACCTGGCCACGGCAGCCAAGGAAATCGGTCCCCAACCATTTCAGACCACGGTCAAACACGATGACCTCAGTACAATCAACTACACCGGCGGCACCACCGGAAAACCGAAGGGCGCCTATCGGAAGCACTTTAGCCTTGGCCCTTCGACCGCAGATATCCTCGCCAACTTCGAACTGCCAGACACTCCTCGCTACTTACTCGTCCCACCAATGAGTCACGTCGCCGGGACCAATGTGCTGCCAACCCTCATTAAGGGTGGCACAGTGCATCTGATGAACGGTTTCGACCCGGCCAAAGTATTGGAAACGATTGAGCGCGAGAAGATCAACTTCACCCTGTTTGTGCCGACGATGATCTATGCGCTGCTGGATCACCCAGATCTCGACACACGGGACACTTCGAGCCTGGAATACATTCTCTACGGTGCCTCGCCGATGTCGGAAAGCCGCCTCCGCGAAGGTATGGAGCGGATTGGACCAGTATTCGGACAGCTCTACGGTCAGACCGAGTGCTATCCAGTGTCAATCCTTTCCAAAGCTGATCACCAGAACCAAGACTTGCTGCTGTCATGTGGCAAACCAGTCGAATCCGTCGACGTACGTATTCTTGCCCCCACGGGCGAGGAAGCCGAAATCGGTGAGCCAGGTGAACTGTGCGTGCGTGGTCGGGGCGCAATGCAAGGCTACTGGCAGCGCGAAGATCTCACCGCAGAGACGATCGTCGACGGCTGGATCCACACCGGTGACATCGCGAAAATGGATGAGCAGGGCTATTTGTATATCGTCGACCGGAAGAAAGACATGATTATCTCGGGTGGTTTCAACGTATTCCCCCGAGAAGTCGAAGATGCCCTCACTACTCACCCGGCGGTAGCTCAAGCGGCCGTGTTCGGTATTCCGGACGAGAAGTGGGGCGAGCAAGTTACTGCCGCTGTGATTCTTAAGAGCGGTCACGAAGCCGACTCCGAAGAACTCGTGGCACACGTCAAAGAACTCAAAGGATCCGTTCAGACGCCCAAGGAGATTATCTTCCCGGAGACCATGCCCCAGACCGCAGTTGGGAAGATCAACAAACGCGCGCTACGCGACTTGGCCAGCAATAATTAATAGCTCGTGATGCGCCGCTGAGCAGCGCACCGGACTGAATAGGCACAGGCGGTCTTAAGCGGTTGTTGTGTCTCCAACAAAACGCGCCGTGTCCCGACAGATCTGAACGTGAGTCCCAGCGAGTTCATCGACAGAGAGCCCTCCGTCTGGTCGATACCACTGCGACATGCCTAAACAAATGCTCGTAATGGCTCGAGCCACATGCCGTGGGTCATCGGTTGCAAAGATACCCGCGGAGACGCCTTCTTCGACCACGTCGGTGACTAACTGCTGTTCTTGGCGTCGCTGTTCCAGATGATCTTCCCGCGCTTGGCCTTGCAGCGCCCGAATCTCGCTGAAGGATACGAACGCGACGTCGGCAAAGTCGGTGTGGAACTGGACCAAGCACTCCACGAGCGCGTCGAACCGATCAAGTACGTCGTCTCCCGCCGCAGCGAGCGCACGATGTGAGGCATCAAGCAGTTGGGTCATGGCGACGTTGCAAAGATCGACCAACAGGGCGTGTTTGGAATCGAAGTGGTGGTAGACCCCGGGCACGGATAACCCGGCCTCAGCAGCAATCTGGCGAATCGTGGTCCCGTGATACCCATTAACGGCAAAGCACCTGAGTGCAGCTTGTGTAATAGGGGACAGGGGCAACTGATCGGGAAGCATACGGGAAAACTTCATGGGCGCCTCTCTGCGGTCAGGTGCTACTGTCCTGATACAGGTTACAGCAGAACCCCTTGTGCGTGGGTGAATGCCCCTCAGGGCCGGAACTCTAAATCCAGCGCCAGCCTCTACGCAAGGCAAGTACTAGTTCGGTAGGTGTGGAAGCATGACTTTTAATGTTGATGTAGGGCTTTACAGTTCCCCACGCACTGAGGCCTCCGACCAGCGCCTGTGCGGCGCGGTCAGAGGCCTCAATGCAGGTGAATCAACGGTTAGCTTCCATTACCTGAGCCGGGCCTGTAATTCATGGCGGCCGATTCTTCGTAAACGGCCCAGGAGAACTCGTCGTAATCAGTATCTGGGTCGTACCATTCGTTGAGGTTATCCATTTCGCCCTCGTCTGCGTATCCCATTTCGGAGATTGCGGAAGACCACTTCTCGTCCAGTTCTTCAATCCGGGTCACCGTGTCAGCGTCGATGGTGCCGGCCTCGATGGCTTCGTCTTGTAGCACGGTAATGAAATTGGCTAGTTCATCTTGCATTTCTTGGTCGAATTCATTGATCGTGCCATCGATGGACAGGGTGTCGTCGATAAACAGCGCATTGGAATTGATGTAGTTTCCTACGTCATTGCCAAGCCCAAGTTGCTGAGAGTCGAAGATAATCTGCTGATAGGCCAACGGCAGTTCCTGGAAGGTCGAGCCCGCTAAGTAAGCTGCAGGGAATCTCGGCCAGCTGGCTTGGGTGGTGTATCCCAAGTGCGGTGCTGCCTCGTAGACTCCTGAGATCTCTTTTGCTCCCATTGGGGAGAGGTCACAGTCAATGGTGCCGCGCTGTAACGCTTCGAACGCTTCAGCAAATTCGATACTTGTGGGCGTTGCATCGAAGTGCTCCACTGCCTTTGCTTGGGCGAGGGAGCCCGCACGAATCTGGGCTCCAACCATATCCTCTGCGGTGCTGAGCTCAGAGTTGCAGCTCAGTGAATACGCCCCGTTGGCGACAAACGGCGCGAACGGAGTCAGGCCCTCTGCTTCATAGCTATCGAGAAGGCCTTGATTCTGCCATCCGATCTCGGCCCCTACGGCGTATGCTGTCATCTCACCCACCATCGGGGAGTACTCAATATTCGCCAGCGCTGAACCTATATCGGTCGCTTCGGGAAACCGCTGGGGTTCATATCCGACGAGGTGATATGACATGTCGATTCGACCATCTTGGAGCGCATCCACAACTTCGGGATAGTTAGCAACCGACATCGACCAGACCGGTTCGATGGTGATTTGACCGTTGGAACGTTCTTCGACTGCTTCCATAAACTTCAGCACAGGCTGAGCAGCTGGCGCGTTTTCGGAAGGGGCTGCGTTTTGAAAGGTCAGCGTAACTGGTTCTAAATCAGCGATGGCCTCGTTGACCTCTTCTTGGGAAGCGCCGTATTCGAAGCCTTCCGTTTCGGCGTTCGCTTCATCTGCGTCCGCTTCTCCTGTGTCACCTGCGCATGAAGATAATGCCAGGCCGGCGATCGCCAGCAAGCTCACTGCACCATAGGTTTTTCGACGGCGGGATAGTTTAGGGCTCTTGCTTGTCATTCGGTTTCCTCTATCTGGTTGAGAGTGAAACAGGATCCCGGGTATAGATGGGGTAAATGCTGCTTCGTCTATTCACGAGAATTTCGCAACGCGCCTTGTCCGGAACCCCTCATGTGCACATCAATGCACAGTGTGACATAGCTTACATTTACCTTGGGGTTCGCGCCACCATGAGTTCGAGCCTGGGCTGACTTTTCTGGTGGTGTCAGACAGTAAAGGTTGAAGCCTCTAGTTCTGGGACCGCTTGTGCTCGCTTTCACGGTCCTGGGCATGGCGCAGCAGTCGTTTGACGAGGTACCTGCCAGAGGGCAGCACGCGAGCTCGTCGGTCCAGCTCGACATCATCGCGAAACTGCTCTGAATTCATGTAGCTGGCTTGCGGAAGCATTTTGTCAGGACCGGAAGCTCACTCTGTCTGAACACACCCCAGCCGACTATGCTCGAGGTCACATCTACTCCTCTCGGAAGGATCAAGAATGCTCAAAGGTGTCCCATCGTCAATGGGCGACGAATATCCCCTAAATATGACCACTCTGCTCAGGCACGCCGCCGGAACCTTCCCCACCTCGGAAATTGTCCATCGGCGTCTCGACGAAAGCTGGGCGCGTACGGACTACGCCGGGATGCTGCGGCGCGTTAGTCAGCTCGCGCACGCACTGGATTCACTAGATATCACCCCTGGGACCACGGTTGGAGTGCTGGACTGGAATCACCTGCGCCACCTCGAACTGTATTTCGGGGTGCCGTCGGTCGGTGCGGTGATGCTCCAGCTGAATATTCGACTCGCTCCAACGGATCTCGTCTACGTGGTCGACCACTCGGAAGCGCAGTGGATCTTTGTCGATGAATCATTGCTCTCAGTAGCTGAGAGTCTCGCCGATAAAGTCAACGTGCGCGGCTGGGTCGTGATGACAGACAAACCCTCATCCGAGATCTCTACCAGCCTGGAAAACGTGTACTTCTACGAAGATCTACTGGCCGGACAGTCGGAAGAATACGATTTTCAATTCATTGAGGAAACAAGTGCTGCTTACGCCGGTTACACCACCGGAACCACAGGCCGCCCCAAGGGTGTCTACTATTCGCACCGCTCGATGTACCTGCACACCCTCGGCCTCATCTCGGCGCTCAAGATCGACTACCTCGACTGCGTCATGCCGGTTACCCCGATGTTCCACGCCGTCTCCTGGGGCTTCCCTCAAGGTGCAGTGGGTGCTGGAACAAAGATCGTCCTCCCGGGCCGGTTTAGCGCCGACAACATTGGTTTCGTCGCTGAAGCGCTCGTTGAGGAGAACGTGACTGTCGCCAATGGCGCCCCAGCGTTATTCGCTCCGATGCTTGAGTACCTGCGTCAGCTGCCCGAAGCACCAGACTTGTCAAACACTCGCCTGGTATCCGGGTCGACAGAACCACCATTGTCGCTGATGAAAGGATTCTCGGATCTCACCGGCGCCGATGTTATTCACGGTTATGGTGCTTCTGAGACCAGCCCGCTGGTCTCGTACAACTGGCGACTCAAAGCGGAACTTGCGGACCTCCCTGAGGCAGAAAAATGGGATCTGAAACGTTACCAGGGCTTGCCTATCTTAGGCACCGAAATCAAAGTTGTTGGCCCGGAGAACGAGGAGCTACCTCACGACGGCAAATCTATGGGTGAAGTTTTGATCCGAGGACCGTGGATCGCGCGTAGCTACCCGAAGCTCGATGACAATGACGAGAGGTTTCACGAAGGCTGGTGGCGCTCGGGTGACGTTGGTGTCATCACCCCGGAGGGTTATCTCAAACTCACCGACCGACTCAAGGACGTCATCAAGTCCGGTGGTGAGTGGATCTCCTCGATCGACATGGAAAACGCCATTATGGACCACCCGAAAGTGCTGGAGGCAGCGGTCATTGGCGTGCCGGACGAGAAGTATCAAGAGCGTCCGGTGGCTTTCGTCGTGGGCCGTGACGGCGCTGAAGTCACCAAGGAAGATGTCTACGAAGTGCTGGCCGATCGGTTCGCCAAGTGGCAACTGCCCGATGAGGTCGTTGTCTCTCAAGAACTACCGCGCACCTCGGTGGGCAAGCTTGAGAAGAAGAGACTGCGCGCTGAATGGCAGAGTAATTAGAAAGAGTCCTTGAGTGAGGTGTTTGCTCTGCCGCCATGCGTGAGCGGTAGACCAAACACCTCATTTTTAGTTAGGGCGATGTTCCAGCATGACTTCCTGGAATAATTCTTGTGCTAATGGACGGTAATCGGCCTCGGGGTCATACCACTCATCGAAATCGGCCAGTGTACCCTGTTCCTCATAGCCCAGCTCTTCGACGCGATCCGCCCATTTTTCACGGGATGCCTGAAGCCGATCGACGATATCCTCACCGAGAATGCCGGATTCGACGACCTCTTGTCTTTGAAGGTCGGCAAACTGCTGAATTTCTTCTTGCAATTCCGGCGACACTTCTACAACGCTGCCTCCAAGCTCATTAACTTGGGCTATAGCTTCATCTTTTCCGTTCGCCTTTATGCTGCCATCGAAATACGCATCGAAAGAGTCGAAGAGGATTTGCTGATAAGCCACTGGCAACTCTTCAACGCCCGCACCCGTAAGGATCGCACCGGCCACGCGCGGAAAGCTTGTAGTGGTTGGATACCCTAAATGTGGTGCGACCTCAAAAAAGCCCCCTTGCGCTGCGTCTGATAACACCCCAAGGGTGCAGTCGATGGTGCCGCGTTGCAATGCCTCGTAAGCTTCTACTCCCGCGATCGAGACCGGCGATCCGCCCAGGTGCGATACCAGGTCCAATGCTGCCGGCGAGCCGACCCGCACCTGAAGGCCATCCCAATCTTCCGGTTCGGTCACTTCATCGCTACATATCGAATAATAGCTAGCCGATGCCATAACGGGTACGAAAGGGGTGACACCAATTTGTTCGTATTCTGTGAGGATTTCAGGGGTCTGCCAAGCTGTTTCAGCAGCCGCTAGATTCGTCACGAGTTCACCTGTCAGGGGCGGCTCAGGGTCACCACCCAGCAGGTCGTTGAGAGCGGTGAACGCAGGAAATTCTGCTGGCTCATATGAGGGCAGGGTAAACGCCATATCAACCCGTCCGTCAGCCAGTGCGTTGTGCAGATCCTCGTAAGGAGCTACGGACTGATTCCAGGCCAACTCAACTGTGATTTGTCCGTTGGAGCGCTCCTCGACAGCTTCCTTATAGTGGGTCCCTAAGTTTGCCTGCGGTGATTGCTCGGAGGTCGCAGGGATCTGGTAAGTGACTGTTACCGGTTCCAGTTGTTCAATCGCCGCATTCACTTCTTCTTGTGGGGCCCCGAATTCGTACCCCTGCTCTTCTGCGGCTTCATCTCCGTCTGCGGCCTCGCCACCGCATGAGGTCAACACGAGGGCAAGGGCTGCCAGCGCTGCGGATGAAGTCACCCACCTGGTCCATGAACGTCGTCCGTGATCTGTTTTCATTGAATCCACCTTTTATTATTTGGTATCGCTGCTCAGAAACCCACTGAAGATCACCTGAGACGTAAGTCACATAAGTGTGGATGCTATCGAACATGCAAAGAAGACTCAATAAGGCCTTTGCGCAAAATGTGGCGCAGTTCCACCGCATGTCAGAAAGTGCTGGGTTGTAATAAGTCCAGTAAGTGTGTCTTGACTCACACGCGATGCCGTATAGTCTTCCAGGGTAGGAGAGAAGTGACCTCCGACACAACTGCGAAACCATGGTTGGAGAAGGGTAGAACAGCGTGGCAGCAAACGCTCAGTTTCCAGACATCATCCACACGACTAATGCAGACGCGGGGTCCGCGACATTCAACGAGCAGTTTGCTCGTCTCGCGGATACTCACGGGACGATCGACGCGATAGTCGATTCCAGCGGTGCTATCACATTCGCGGAACTGGAAACCCGCACAAATCAGTTGGCCCGACTCTTCCAGGAACACGACGTCGACCACGGGGACTATGTTCTCATCTCGACGGCACTACCTTCGCTACTGCTCGAATCGGCCATTGCCGCCTGGAAGGTGGGTGCCGTGCCCATGCCGGTATCAGACCGCATGGTGCAGGCAGAGTTGGATGCAATTATCGAACTCGGACGCCCACGAGTCGCCGTCGATACGACTTCCCGAACAGTCAGCGTCCCAAGGATAGACGGCCTCAATCAGCTGCACGATTATAGTTCTGAAGCTCTGCCTCCCGTCGTGCCACCGCATCTCAAAGCACCCACCTCTGGTGGAAGTACAGGCATGCCCAAACTGATCATCTCGGGCGCCCCGGGCGATCCAGCGAGCATCATCCAACTAGGCCAGGCGATGGGAGTGCCGACCAACGGAACCTGTCTCATTACTGCCGCGCTCTCCCACAATGCACCGTTCAGCGATGCCCTCGCCGCTCTTGCCCTTGGTAACACCACAGTCTTGATGGAGCGATTCGACGCAGAAGTTACGCTGCAGATGATCGAAAAACACCAAGCCACATGGGTTTATTCGGTCCCTACCATGATGCAGCGCATGTGGCGGCTCCCAGACGAGATCAAATACAAATACGACCTCTCCAGCGTCGAGACATTCTTCCATGTGGCAGCACCCTGCCCTCCATGGCTCAAGCGGGAATGGATCAACTGGCTGGGTGCAGACACAATCTATGAACTCTACGGTCCCACTGAGGGCCAGGCTGCAACTACTATCACCGGGCGAGAATGGCTCGACCACCCCGGATCAGTCGGCAGAGCCGCCATCGGTGAAGTCACAGTGCGCGACGAAAATGGGCGGGTGCTGCCTCCTGGCCAGACCGGGGAAGTCTGGTTGCGTCGCGGAGCAGACGAACCACCGTCGTACTACTACATCGGCGCCGACAGTGAAGCCCAAGATGAGGGCTGGGAAACGGTCGGAGACATCGGCTGGATGGATGACGAAGGCTACCTGTATCTGACTGATCGCCGGTCAGATATGTTGCTGGTGGGCGGCGTCAATGTGTATCCCGCTGAAATTGAGGCCGTGGCTGATATGCATCCTGCGGTTCTCTCCTCGTGCGTAGTCGGGCTCGATGATCCGGAGCTGGGCAAGGTCCCGGCCATGGTGATCGAAACCGATCACGGAAACATACCCGAGGACTTCGATGACTTCCTCAGCAGCCAGCTTTCCGGAGTGAAGCTTCCCCGTCGTGTAGTGGCAACAACTCAACGGCTCCGCGACCATGCGGGAAAAGTGCGGAAGCGCGATATCAAAGTCGAATTTTTCGGTGCATAAAGTGCACCCCATTTCTAACGTTCGGTGCATCAGGTAAACCGAACCTCTGAAGTCAACGATCAACAACGAAGCTGGAGGCTAATGCATGGGTATCGATGTAAGCGCTGTAGGACGTTCCGCCGGACCGGTCAAAGTCGAGTGGGACTCGAGAGATGCGATGCTCTACGCTTTAGGTGTTGGGGCCGGCGCTGAGGACCCGCTGGAAGAGCTCTCGCTGACGACCGAGAACACCGAAGGGGTCACGCAGGAGATTCTGCCGACTTACGCCATCGTGCTTGCCCAACGTACCCGTGACCTGAGTATCCCGTTTGGTGATTTCAACCCTGCAAAACTCGTCCACGCACAACAGGAACTATCGATGCACCGCCCGTTGAGTGTTGAAGGTGAAGTATGTCTAACGAATACCATCTCCAGTATTTGGGATAAAGGCTCCGGAGCGTTAGTGACAATCGAAACTCAAGGCACCGTACCGGACACCGAACAACCCTGGTTTACCAGCAGAGCGTCTGTATTCATCAGGGGCGAAGGTGGTTTTGGTGGTGAGCGTGGGCCGTCTTCCACTTCTAACATCCCCGAGCGGGACTGCGATGAACAGATCACGGTTGCCACCCGCCCCGATCAGGCTCTGCTGTACCGACTATCGGGTGATCGAAATCCGCTGCATACGGATCCCGCCTTTGCCGCTAACGGCGGGTTCCCGCGTCCTATCCTGCACGGCATGTGTACCTACGGGATCACCGCACGAGCCGTACTACGAGCAGCCGAACTATCCCCGTCGAGCCTGCAAAGCATTACCGGACGCTTTTCAAAACCGGTCTTTCCTGGCGAGGACCTCACCATCTCCATGTGGCAAGAAGCCGACGGCATCCGCTTCCAAACCCAAGATTCCGACGGAGACATCGTCCTGGATCAAGGTGTTCTCACAACCACGGGCTAACGAAAAGTCGCAGCGTCGTTGCAGTTCAGTGCGTTCTTACTCCCAAGCAGATTTGCTGTGGAGTAAGAACGCCCCCGGTGGCTAGGCTGCGGCGCGTGGTCCTATCCGGGGAGAGCATCCCCAGAAGGGTCAGACTTATCGGCAATTTCCCACCGATCTTGCGCCTCCGACAGGGACGCGCCCTCTGCGAGTAGCCGACGCAACTCGACCTTGTTCACCTTATTCAGGGTGGAGTGCGGCAGAACTCTCACGAAATGCACCGCTCTGGGGACTTTGAAATCGGCTAACTGTTTGCGGCAAGCATCAATGATGTGATCGGCTAAGCCCTCGGCAGGGGAGGGGTCGACTACGAATACCACCGGGACCTCGTCGAGACTGTCATCTGGTCGTCCGACCACAGCGATCTCAGCGGTACCAACTACCTGCTGTATCACCCGCTCGATCTCAGAAGCCGCTACGTTCTCAGCGCCGATTTTAAGCATGTCTTTGGCGCGATCCATAAAGGTGAAGCTGCCGTCATCGTTGAGCCGGACGAGATCGCCTGTGGCCATCCAGCCTTCAGCATCGAAAATCTCAGCTGTCGCTTCTGGATTGTTCCAGTACTCGGCGAACAGCGATACTCCACGAATTCCGCGGACATACAGATCGCCCGTTTCACCCGGCACGACAGAAGTGCCGTCAGGTCTCCGAACGGCGATCTCGTACTCTGGCGCTGCTCGACCAATGCTGCCTGGCAGCTTCGTAGCGCGTCCATCGGAAATGATGCCGTGGCTGACCGTCTCGGTCATGCCCCACCAGTTCACGGACTCAACGCCGCATTTTTCTTCAAGAATCGGGTTGCTCGCGCCGCTTCCGAAGGCACGATACGAGTGGTTCTCGGGTGGGGTTGAGTCCATGATCGCCCGAGATGACAGACCGACTAAGGACAGCCACGTGCAACCATGGGCTACCGAAATGTCCCAGAAGCGACTCGTCGACCATTTTGGAGTGAGTACGAAGCGCGCTCGAGCCCAGATGCTGGCCAACACCGAATACCCCATGGCGTTCGTGTGAAACAGGGGCAAATAGACCAAGTGCACGTCACTTGCCAGCAGGCCTTCGTGCAGAGCGTTTACCCGAGCTGACCAAAGCCCATTCGCCTGAGTCCACAGCACGCCCTTGGGCCGTGAGGTCGTGCCCGAGGTGTATTGAATACACAACCACGCTGCTGGATCCGGTTCCGGCAGAACCAGTTGAGCGGGATCGCCGTGCAGGGCCGCAAAGGATTCTTCTGTGGCAACAGCGGTGGTGTCAGTCTCTCCTGCATGGGGCACAACGCTGACCCATTCCAAACCTGGCGCCGCCTCCCGAACAAGTCCCGCGAACTGAGCTTGCGTGATCGCGGCCCTAGCTCCGCTGTTATCGATGTAGTAGGCCAACTCGTCCACTGAGGAGCGGGAGTTTGTCGTGACTGCTACCGCGTGGATGGCCGCGCAGGCGAACCAAGCCAGCAGGAACTCGGGGCAGTTCTCCATATGGATCACCACACGGTCTCCAGCCTGGATCCCCCGAGCCTGTAACCCGGCTGCTATTTCGCGACATTCCGCCAAAAACGTTGCATACGTCCACACAACTGGCTCAGCATCGAACGGCTGCCAGGTGAGTAGCTCCTTATCCGGGACAGCCGCAGCTGACTCGTTGAGCATGCTCCACACATCTGCGCCCACGAACGGATGGATCTCCGGCAGATCGAAGCGAGTAGAGGCGAGCTTGGTCTGAGTGTTCAATGTAAGTCCTTATGCTTCGGGGCGAGATTGTGGCTGTGCGTCACGGCGTGTCACGAAGTGTGATTTGCAACACTCATATTACCGTGGCTTAACAGCTCTCAAGCAAGAAGTCGGGAACGCTATTCCAGTAAAGGCTCAGCTACACCAAATCCGGGGAGTATAGGACCGAGAAATATGACATACACGCGTAAATTGACACCATTAGCACTCATCGCCAGTTCAGCTCTGATTTTGAGTGCTTGCGCTGGTGACGAGGGAGGCACGGAAGGCGGTTCCGAGGAGGGTTTCGAGTACGGAACCTCCCAGGAAGAACTGAATTCTGTATTAGCAGACTTAGAACCATTAGAAATTACGTATCAGGCGGGTGCGCAGTCTCAGAATTCCATTTCGGCCGCCAACGATCTTGCCTTCAAAGAGTATGTTGAAGAGCGCTCTAACGGACAGATCTCTGTGGATATTGTCTGGGGGCAGGCCATTGCTGGCTACCCCGAACTGGATGACGCGCTCGTCGACGGACGCGTCGATATTGCGTATGCAGTACCGATTTATAAACCAAATGAATACCCAACCTTCGATGCCATCGGAGCTGCGACTTCTGGTTTGCCTAACTCACCCGTCGTAGGAGAAATGGTCGGCGATGCAGCTGTTATCGAGCTGGCTTCGAGCTCGGATGAATTACGTGCTGAATATGAAGCGCAAGGGGTAACGCCACTGATACCGATGATCAGTACAGGGACATATCTTTCGGTCTGTGCTGAACCTGGCACAGCTCCAGAGGATTGGACTGGCCGGACAGTACGCGTCGGTAATTCCGCTCATGAACAGCAGGCACGAAGCTTGGGCGGCACACCTACATCGATGGCGTATACCGAAGTCTTCGAGGCTCTTCAACGCGGTACCGTCGACTGTACGTTGGCTCAATTTAGACCTTCTGAAGAAGCTGGATTACTTGAGGTCGCCCCCTATGTGGCCTATACATCGGAAGAGAACAGTCTGCCTGGTCGAGCGGCAGGCGCCGTATTGGCAGGGGCTAAATATCAACAGTTACCCCTGGCATACCAGCAAATTATCTATGATGCTAACGAAGTGCGATTTGTGACCAATAACGAGGTCGCGGCTACTTCAAATGCAGCCGGTGTAGAGCAGCTTAAGGGCGCCGGTGGGGAAATAGGGCCACTCGACGACAACGCTGATCAGATCCTTGGCGAAACCAATGAAGAACTTCAGGCTGGAGTTGAAGAGTCTGGTCACGTGCCGTCCGGCATAGCGGACCGCGTCGCTGCGTCAGGCGAGCGGTGGAGTGAGGTAGCGGAAGAGCTCGGGTACACAGAAGCTGGCGGATTTGAAGATCTAGATGAGTGGTATGAGCCGGATGATTATGACTTCGCACCGATGGCCGAACGGGTATTTGAAGAGGTGCTGTTAGAGCATAGGCCTGAGTAAGCGCGGCCTCTCGACTCCGGATAAAACCCTTTGCCCTTAGAAAGGACCCGATGACCACACAGCTTTATCTCGATATCGACGGGGTTCTCGTCATGGAACCGACCCCTCCATATCCTCCGGACTTTCGTGCACTTGATGTGCGGGTGGCTGACGGCCGGTTCGTACCCGTTGCCTACTCTGAAACTATCGTCACAGCTCTGGCCGAGGTGATCGCTGAGCATTCAGTAAACATCACCGTCGCGTCATCTTGGCAATCCGATGCGCCATATCTATTCCGCGAAATTGGGTTACCCGAGGTTGAGTGGCTCGATTTGTCCGGCCCAGCCGAAGTTTCAATGTTTGAGCGAAAGCACACCGCCGTACGCGCTCACGCACTACAGCACCGTCCACAACGGATCCTGTGGATCGACGATCATCTACCGAAAACTCAGGTTGAATGTGATCCGTTGGCGACATCGCTCGAGTGTGCTGACACCTTTCTTTTGAGCCCTTCCCTACGCGAGTGCCTAACAGCTGAGCATCTGGAAAGCATCGTTGATTTCGTGGCCCTCAGTCGAGCTGAGACGCCAGCGGGGCGTTGAACCAGCATTTGGACGTGCACCAAGCTCGGTTACGGGCTGAGAAAAACGGGGCAAGGGTGGATCGCTGAGGTTAAGCGATCCACCCTTGCCCCGTATCTGCTTGCTGTGGTTAGTTGGTTTTCTTGTAGACCAGGCGCTTGTTGACGAATTCGTCCATAGCCAGCGGTCCGAGCTCACGGCCGACTCCGGAGCGTTTCACGCCGCCGAATGGCAGGAATTCGCGGGACTGCTCTGGGGTGTTGATGAAGACCATGCCGGCATCGACTTGCTGGGCGACCTTTTCGGCTTTTTCCTGGTCAGAAGAGAACACTGCTGAACCCAGGCCGAAGGGCGTGTCATTGGCCAGTTCGATGGCTTCTTCTTCCGAAGAAACTTTGAAGACCATGAACGCTGGTCCGAAGAGTTCTTCGTGGTAACCGCGCATGCCAGGTTTCACATCAGTCAGAACGACCGGTTTGACGAAGGCACCGGGAAGGTCATATTCATCCTGTCCGGTGTGGATGGTCGCACCATCAGCGACAGCGGCTTGGACCTGTTCCATAAAACGTTCCTTGGCTGCCACGCTCGATAGCGGTGAGAGCTTCGAGTCCTCGGCCAAAGGATCCTCCGGAGTGAATTCTTTGGCGGCAGCGGTGAGCTGCTCGACGAATTCGTCGTAGACGTCGTCCATGACAATCATGCGTTTTGGTGAGTTACAGGCCTGACCGGTGTTGCCCATGCGTGCGCCAAAGAACGTTTTAACTGTGGCGGCAAGATCCGGGGTGTCCAGCAGGATATAGGGATCCGATCCGCCCAGTTCCAGCACAACTTTCTTCAAGTTGCGGCCAGCTTCCGCCGCCACTGCCGAACCAGCACGCTCTGAACCCGTCAGAGAGACGCCTTGGTTCCGTGGATCCGGGAGGATGACATCAGCGACCTGCTCATTGGTGGCGTAGATATTGATGTAAGCATCCGCTGGAAGTCCAGCTTCTTGGAAAATCTCTTCCATGACGGCCGCTGACTTCGGGCACTGTGGTGCGTGCTTCAACAGGATGGTGTTGCCCAGGGCCAGGTTGGGCGCCGCGAACCGGGCAACCTGATAGTACGGGAAGTTCCACGGCATGATGCCCAATAGCGATCCCACCGGGCGACGCTCAATGAATGCCTCGGCATTCTTGGGCCCCTTGAGTGGTTCGTCTTCCATGAACGCTTCAGCGTTGTCAGCGAAGTACCGGTAGATCAGGCTCACTAGCTGGAGCTCGCCTTGACCCTCAGGAATGGCTTTACCCATTTCTGTCTGGATGATCTTGGCTAATTCTTCCGATCGCTCTTCATAGATCTCCGCAACCTTTCGCAGCACCGCGGTGCGTTCTTGGATCGGAGTCTCGCGCCATGATTTGAAGGCTTGATCTGAGCGTTCCAGAGCGTCCAGAATCTGGTCATCTGTTGCTGTAGGGAATTCCTCGACGGTCTGGCCTGTAGCGGGATCCACAACTTTGTATTGAGTAGTTACTTGGGACTGAGTAGTCATAGAAGTTCTAGCTCTCCTTTGAAGTAAACGATGTGCTTAGAAATGGAAGATTGGGGCATAAGAAAATGCCGTATCTTAGGCGGTCAGTACTGTGCGGCCACGAGACTTCCCCGCAGCCAAGTCTTGCAGGGCGGCATTGAGGTTGTCAGCATCCAGTGGTCGCTCGGCGATCGGCAGTACCGGTAGGTCTTTTGTTTTCGCCAGTTCCACCAGAGCTTTGAGTTCCGGCAAGCTGCCCACGAAGTTGCCTTCAATCGTGAACACTTGCAGCGCCAACATGGCGGTCGGGTAGGTGTGTTCGCCCCCGAACAAGCCAACGCTGACGAGCTTTCCGCCCTTCTGCAAAGCGCCTAGGGCCAAGCTTGATGTGCCACCGTTATTGACAAAATCGATCACCGCCGCGACCTTCTTACCGGTCGCTGCGAGGAACCCTTCTAGGGGGTTCGAAGCCTTGGAATTGAATGTGATCGTTGCACCAAGACCTTTGGCGCTTTCGAGGTTTTCATCGCTGACATCCACCACCGCAATTTGCTTGTGGCCCAATGCTTTGAGCATGGCAACAGCCATCAGCCCCACACCGCCCGCGCCGATCACTGCGACAATGTCGTCATCGCCACGTGGGAGCACCTTGTTGACGGCCGAATAGGAGGTCACGCCAGAGCAGGCCAGTGTCGCGCCCCACGCTGGGTCAAGATCACCCAGCTCGATCAGGTATTTTTCATCCGGGACGAGCACTTCACGAGCAAAGCCACCGTGAATGTCCATGGTGCCGAGGTTCCGCCCGCGTGGACAATAATTTTCGCGGTCTTCTTGGCACGCCTGGCATTCGCCACACCCGATCCAAGGAAAGACGATGTATTGTGTGTCGCCGGGTTGCAGTGAGGCTTCCGGTCCCGCAGCGGCTATGGTGCCGACAATTTCGTGGCCAAACACTGCCGGATATTTACCGCCCATGGCGGCAAAGGTCAGCTCGCCTGCAGAGCCCAGGTCGAAAGCCCCTTCTTGCAAGTGAACATCCGAGTGGCAGACGCCAGAGTGCGTTACCTGAATAAGGATTTGCTTGCCCGTAAGTTCAGGGGTAGGAAGTTCTATTTCCTCAGCGGGCGCTCCTGGCGCACAAACCGCAAATACCTGCATATGATTCCTCCTCAACGTCACGCCATGTGACGTCAGTAACTGAAATGTGAGTCCTAGATCACTCTAACAGCATGCAGGCATAACCGTCAGCCCTGACTCTCATCATTTGAGTTGCAGCTTGAGCTGAGCTTTGTGAGATGACTTATCGCTTGAACTAAATCACGGGGGAGAGCCCGCCGTCGACGTTTAGGGCAGTGCCGGTGAGGTAGCTGGCGCGGGGTGACAGGAGAAATGCGGCGACGTCACCGAATTCTTCTGGCGTGCCTGCTCGTCCCAGAGGGATGCCCAGTTGCTGGGCACGGTTGTCCTCATATTCTTGGACCGCTTGTGCATCATCCGTGCCAGCAGCGCGCACCCACTGGTCACTGTGGATAAAACCGATCAGGGCTGCATTGACTCGGATCCCATCATCCGCCAGATCCCGAGCTAGCGCGTTCGTTGCGCTCAGCCCAGCTGATCGAAACATGGAGCTGGGCATCGAATTTTTGTATTGGTATTTTGCAAAGACGCTCAAGACGTTGAGTACTGCAGGGGCGCTACTGGCGCGCAGCAGCGGTAGCATTTCCCGCACGCCGCGCAGAATGGCCATGACCTTCAGGTCAAAGTCGTCGTACCACTGGGTGTCCGTGGTCTCCTCGAACTTGCCCGAGGTGTGCTCGCCGGCGTTATTGACCAGGCCGTCCAGCACACCATCCCAGCGTGATGAGAGCTCCTCGCGTAGCTGGCCGAAGGCTCCTGGGTCGGTGACATCAGCTCGGAAGCCGACGACATCCTGCCCATCGCTCCTGAGGGAATCCAGCGCCTGTTCTATGCGCTCCTCAGATCGCCCACAAATAGCCACATCAGCGCCCTCTGCCACCAACGATCGTGCCGCGGCTAATCCCAAGCCAGAAGAGCCACCCGTGATCAGAAATTTGCGCTTACTCAGTCCCAAATCCATGTTTTCCCACTCCTCAGACAGAGCCCTACAAGCCAAAATGGCAGAGCTGCACTCAGTTCAATCGATGTCACTGCTCCGTGCGGAACAGTTCCCTCTCGACCGCTTCCGAGACGTGTGCTGAGCTCGTCAGTCCGATCCCGCCGTCAACGATGTATTGCGAACCGGTCACGTAGGCACCCAGCGGACCGGAGAGTACAGCGGCCATCGCACCGATTTCTTCCTTGTCCCCGTAACGGCCCAGCGGAACCGCCCTCTTCCACGCCTCGTCACCGGACTGAGCGGCCAGTCGTGCCATGCCCTCGGTGCCAGAGATCGGTCCGGGGACCAACGAGTTTGATCGGATGCCGTACGGACCCCATTCAACAGCGAGGTCCTTCATGAGCATTTCAATGCCCGCCTTGGCAGCACCGACATGGGCTTGATATTTATTTGCTTTGTATGCCTGGCCTGCTGAGATGAACAGGACCGAGCCGCGGGTGCGCTGCAGGTACGGGAAAGCAAAGCGAGCAGTGTGATACGCGCCCATGAGATCGATGTCGACCACGGTGCGGAAGGCGTTGGGGCTCATCTCCTCGGCTCGGGCAAAGAAGTTGCCAGCGGCACCAGCCACCGCAATGCTGATGTCGCCCAGCTGTTCGGCAGCGTGATCGATCGATGCTTGCAGCGCCTCGGGGTCACGGACATCTGCAGCTTTGTAAGCAACCCGCGCGCCTAGCGCCTCCAGCTCTGTTGCGGCAGCGGCAAGGCGCTCTTCGGTGCGCCCACAAATAGCAACCGCGGCCCCGCATCGCGCGAACGCTTTGGCGATGCCCAGGTTAATGCCGGAACCGCCACCGGTGATAAATGCGACGTGTCCCTTGAGTAACTCTGGTGAGAGGTAGCCGATAGGGTCGTGAACTGTCTCTTGCGCTTCGGTCATGAAACGCTCTCCTTCTTTTGGTATGTGTGATCAAAGTGCGTCATTGTGTAGCGTCCTTTTCGGTCCCGTACGCCCCAAGTCTGGCGGCGAGAAACCCGAAAATCACGGTGAGTAGTAGGGTGCCCAGAGCAGTCCACCCATAAGCAATCTGCATGGGCAGCATCTGACCCAGCCCAGCGAAAACGCTCGAGAGTACGGCCACGCCCAGCCCGATGCCGGTCTGCTGGCCCGTTGCCACCAATCCACCGGTGAGCCCGGCGACTTCGTCGGGGACGGCAGCCATGATGACGGAGATCAACGGTCCCATCATGAGGCCCTGGCCACCGCCGATGAACACTGCCGTGATTTGAAACCACACGATAAACGTCGTGACGTCCGTATTCAACAATGAGACGAGGCCGAGTCCGGCCAGCCCGACTCCTTGGACAACAGAGGCGATGATGAGTATTTTTCGTCCCCCGTTGGCTGTGCCACCGAGTCGGGCAACAAGCCGAGGGGCTAGGGCTGATGTGAGGATAAATGCCAGTGCCAAAATAACCATGGACAGCCCGGATTCTAACGGCGAGAAACCGAACCCGACCTGGCTGAGGATAGCGAAGTTGTACATGAACCCACCGATCATCATGAACAACAGGCAGGCCAGTGCTATCCCGATGCGCACTCCAGGTTCCCGAATGACATAGACCGGAAGAATGGACGGTCGCAGTGAACGCTCTCTGCTCCGAGAATGTGGCACCAATAAGACGAAAAAGAGCAGCGAGCCGGCGAGAAGTACTGCGGTGGTCACCAGGGGTTCAACGGGGGAGAGAGGTTCCAGCAGGTTGATGCTTGCCGCATTGGTCAGCCCAGCAATCATCAATAGCAAGGCGATAGCGAGGATGACTGAGCCCCGGATGTCTAACCCCAGTGGTGCCGGAGAGCGCGATTCGGTGAGGTAGCGGGAGCCCACCCAGGCGAAAATAGCTGCAAGGGTGACACTGGCGAATGCCGCGCGCCACCCATAGGTTTCGCCGAATGCACTGTTGACGATCCCGCCCATCACTTGTCCACCGACTGTCCCACTGCCGGCGAAAACTGCGTAGAGTCCGACCGCTCGCAGTCGAGTCGAGCCGGTGAGGATAGCTTGGATGCTGGACAGGATTTGGGGTGTAGTAATCGCTGCAGCAATACCCTGGAGCAGCCGGGCCGCTACGAGGAGTCCCAGGTTCGGTGCGCAAGCGACCAGTAAGGACGTCACGGCCAATCCTGCTGTGCCGAATCGAAACATCCGGCGTCTACCCCAGCGGTCGCCTAAGCGTCCAAAGATGATAAGACCAGCGGCGAAGGTGGCCGAATAGGATCCAACCACCAGAGAGGTCTGGGTGTCTGGGATTCCCAGAGCCTGCTGAATTCCAGGCGCTGAAATGCTTGCCACAGCGATCGTGTAGGTGGCTAAGAATGTGACGACGTAGAGGGGCCAGACTCTGGGTTTGTCAGTAGCTGGCTGTTTACTCACCGCAGGGTCGAGTGGTTTGCTAGCAGACTGAGTTCGGGAAGAGGGCCGTGATGTCACTGTCAGCGGTCATTTCGTCCGGTGTGCTCACGGTGACGGGGTTCCAGGAGTCCCTCGTCAAAGAGGAGCTGTAGCTGCTCAAGCCCGGACACGTTTAACAAATCCCTAGGCATGCCCTCTCCTCTGTGTGGTGATATACGTCATAACTCTCAACAGTCTAAGCTGACTGGTCTGTTTTCGGAAGGTCCAGCCAGGTCTTTATATGAACTAAGAGCCTTCGTGTGTCACTGTGATGTACACACGAAGGCTCTTAGTCCCGTAGTGAGGGAAGTTAGACGCGTTCTTTCTTGCGTGCCTGTAACTGCGCCATCCGTTTATCGACGGCCTCAACCTGCTCCGGGCCGCCCATGAGTTCGGCTATTGCGTCTTGTTCTGCGTCGAAGCCCTTGTCGAGCGAATCGGTTGCAGCCATGTCGATGAGTTTTTTCGCCCAAACCAGTGCACTTCGAGATTTATCGGCGATTTCCCTGCCAAGCTCGAGTGCACGATCGACGGCGTTCTCCGTGACTTCGTCTGCCATGCCGATCTCACCACAGCGAGTCCCGCTGATGACCTCGCCGGTAAAGGTTAGGTACTTCGCTTGGGAGGGCCCAACCAGCTGTGGCAACAGTTGTGTGCCACCCATATCCGGTGCCAGCCCCCAGTTAATCTCCATCATCGAGACCTTCGTATCTGGTGCCATCACGCGAATGTCGGCGCCGAGTGCAATCTGGAGTCCGCCACCGAAAGCGACACCTTGTACGCCAGCGATGACAGGAATCTCAAGAAGGGACCATACATGCACGGCCTTCTGGCCGAGAGCGCGAGCGGATCCGAGGCGCTCGCCCAGAGCCACGGCGGGGTTTCGCTCTCCCGACTTCATTTCATCGAACGCACTCAGATCGAGTCCGGCACAGAAGGCGCGCCCGGCGCCCGTGATGACGACACAAGCGACGTCCGGGTCAGTCATGAGCCGCTGCCCCATCTCTACAAGGTCGGCAAAGACGTCCCTAGTGAGTGAATTCAGCTTCTCCGGCCGATTGAGCTGAACATGGGCTAGGCGGTCCTCAATCGTCAGGGTCACATTGCCGTTCGTCGCAGTTTCCGTCATAACGCTCCTCTTTGACAAGTTGTGCCCCTTCGACGAAGGACAACCTGCATCTACCGATCTGTGCGAGTGTGCTCTAGGGCACAAAGGTTCCTCGATCTATGATGCAGGGTACGTATCGCTTTGGCAATACTCCCTCGAGTCGCCGGTGAAGCTTGACCGGCCTAGATGCCATCACTGCGTAGCCGGAGCTAGTTCTCCATGAGGCTTTCGAAGTAGTTGCGAAGCGCGTCGTCAAAGGGCTGAGATTTGCGTGATGCGGTATTGATTTGCACGCAGATTGACTCGCCGGTGGAGCAGAGGTTTCCGTTGCTGAATATTGCCTGCTCGAGTACGAGCGAGCTATTGCCGACCCGTTTGATTCGCGTTCCTATCTCGACGGTCCCCGGCCAGTGCGTCTCCGCAAGATACTGGATCGTGATTTGGGCGATGACAAATTCGCAGTCGTCGTTGTCTGCAGCCTTGTGAGCCTCTTCGAATGTTTGGGTCCGGCCGGTTTCGTAGAAAGTCGAGTATACGGCGTTATTGATGTGACCTTGTTTGTCTGTATCCGAGAAGCGGAGCTTGTCGTGAGTGCGTAGGGGGTAGTCCATAATTGTTTCGCTCATGAGCTTATTGTTACATAGACCACTTCCGACGTGCGGGTTCAACATACTGCCGATATAAGGCATCAGGGGGTGTCGGGACTACAGCTGGACGATATGAGATACGGGTCGCAGTTATTGCTCAGGTGTGTATAGGTGTGTTGCCGGATGGTCCAGTACCCTGTATTGTGTCGTACGTCACACTACAGTTGGATGTTTAGAACACATTCAAACTGGCGCACCGCCTGCTTATTTGGTGCGTCGCAACTTGAGGAGAACATTGATGGATGGAACCAGAACAAGGAAATTTGTAAAGCTGTCTGCTGGGGCTGCGGCATTAGCGCTGGTGCTAGCAGGCTGCGGCGGCAATGCCGAAGGTGAAGACAATGGGGCTGCTGCGGAGGACACTGGCTTCGAATACGATGCTCCACAGGAAGAAGTCAACGCCATTGTAGAAGACTTAGAGCCTGTCACGATCACGTTCCAGCCTTCCGCAGCATCCCAGAACTCGGTGATGGCGCCGGCCGGGACGGTGTTCAAAGACATCGTTGAGGAGCGGTCGAACGGCAAGATTACCGTAGATATCGTCTGGGGTCAGGCGATAGCCGGCTACGACGAAGTGCACGATGCACTGGCCGACGGTCGGCTAGATGTGGCTTATACTCTGCCGGTCTATCAGCCGGATGAATTCCCAGCGCTTAATGATCTAGGCACTGCAATGGCAGGACTTTCGTCTTCGCCGTTTGTAGGGGAACTGGTGAATAACGCGGTGGGTAATGAACTCGGCTGGCAAAATGAAAGCTTGCTCCAGTCTTATGAGGAAAAAGGGCTCACGCCATTGACCGCGTTAGCAGCTTCTGGTGGGTATTACACGGTGTGTTCAGATCCGGTCGAAGACGTGGATGATTGGAACGGAACACAAGTCCGCATCGCTTCGACCGCACAATCTGCCCAAGTGAGCGAGCTTGGGGGGACCCCGGTATCGATGGAGTATGCCGAGACATTTGAAGCCCTGCAGCGCGGTACGGTGGATTGCACCTTAGGTCAGCTCGTGCCGTCGGCCGAAGGTGGTATTTTCGAAGTCGCTCCGCATCTGGGGTACACCACAGACCACAGCTTCTCTCGAGCACCGGGTGCTTATCTCGCGGGCTCAAGTTTCCAAGATCTGCCATTGGCCTATCAACAGATCATCTTCGACAGTAACCGATTCGCTTCGGCTGGTGGCATGCAGGCCGTGATTGGCGGCAACGCCGAGGCAGTTGCTCAGGCGAAAGAAGCCGGTGGTGAGGTCACTGCATTTACTGACGAGGTACAACAACAGATCGGTTCCTATGCCGAAGAGCTGACCGAAGAAGCGGTCCAGAACGGTCAGATTGATGAAGATATCGTCTCCCTGATCGCCGAATATGAAGAGCAGTGGACCACAAAGATTGAAGAGCTCGGTTACACCGATGAGGGTACGACTGCGGACTTCGACGAATGGTATGACGAAGACACCGACTACATGGACTACGCTATCGCTACATACGAAGACAGCGAAGCCATGAACTTCCGCCCTGAGTGATCCCCACTAAGTCTTTCAAAGCCTACGGGGATGCACTGTCATTCCAGAAAAGTAGCCGAGCGGGCAACGATACCCGCTCGGCTACTTTGTTGCCGTGAATAGGCGACGAGAACTACATCGTTATCAGGCTGGGACTTAGCTTCCTGTCCACTGAGGTGCTCGCTTCTCGGCGAAGGCGGATGCGCCTTCTTTAGCGTCCTTCGAAGTGAAGATTGGGTCGAGAATCTCAGACTGCTTGGCGAATTTTTCGCTTTCATCCCATTCGCTCGACTCTACGATGACGCGTTTCGAGGCGCGGACCGCTAGTGGTCCATTTGCTGCAATCTTCTCTGCCAACTTCAGAGCCGCCTCGACTGCTTCACCCTCGGGTACCAGTTGGTTGACGAAACCGTGCGCGTGTCCGAATTCGGCACTGTAGATATCTCCGGTCAGTGCCATTTCCATTGCAATGGCACGGTGGGTACGCGAAGGCAAAGTTAGCAGACCGCCGGCAGCAGCTGCCAGGCCGCGTTTGACCTCGGGGATGCCAAATTTTGCGGTTTCTGCTGCGACAACGAGGTCACAAGCCAGCATAGTTTCGAAACCACCCGCGAGTGCATACCCCTCGACGGCCGCGATGATTGGTTTCGTTGGTGGCTGCTCGGTGATAGCCAAAAAGCCGCGGCCTTCCACGGAGGGCCGTTCGCCTCGCACAAAGCCTTTGAGGTCCATTCCTGAACAGAACGTCTGAGCTGCACCCGTCAGTACGGCCACGAACAGTTCATCGTTGGCTTCAAAATCATCGAGGATTTTGGCCATGTCCTTGGCCATCGCCTCGGTGGCAGCGTTTTTGGCTGCCGGGCGATTCATCGTAATGATGAGGACGTTGCCGCGGATCTCGGTTAGCACTTCACTGTCAACGGAGGTCTCTTGAACATTTGCGGTTGTAGACATAGGACTATGCTCCTTATGGATTAGTTATTTCGATAGTGCGCGATGCAACGCTCGCACGGTCTTCAATAGGGTGAACTTGATGGGTAGAGTTTCTGGACGGGCTTAGTCGTGGAGACGCTCGACCTGGGTGACAACTTCCGATAACGGTGCACGCTCGGTGCGGTAGGAATTCCCCGGCGCCGCATGATCGGGATGACCCAGGGCCATACCCGCGACCACGTCGACCTGGTCATCGAGCCCAAGGTACCGATGGATGAGATCAGCGTGCATGCCGATCGATCCGAGCGCACACGCTCCCAACCCGAACTCCCAGGCAGCATATTGCAAGGATGCAATATATGAACCGGTGTCGACCCAGCCGTACGGTCCGACCTCACGGTTCGAGGTGATGACCAACCCCACGGGGGCGCCGAAGAAGTCGTAGTTATCCAGCGCTGCCTCGAATCGAGCTACGTGATCGTCGCGATCAATACTCAAAGAGGCGTACCGGCCATAGCCGGTGACTCGACGACGCTGGAGTTCCAGGTCGTTGAAGCGCTTGGGCAAGGCAAGATCTGGCCCGGTGATTTTCTCCGGGGTGCGTTTCGTGACTTCGGTCCTGAGCCGATTGCCGACTTCCGTAAGGACCTCACCGGTCAGAACATGCACCTGCCACGTCTGGGTATTCGACCAGGACGGCGTCCGCTGGGCCACTTCCAGCACAGCGGTCAGTTGCTCTTCGGTGACAGGTTCGTCGGTGAAATGGCGAACGCTGTAGCGCGCGTGCATCAGATCCGAAAACGGCGTGCTGAGGACACCGGTGGCTGATTGCTCAGGCTGAGATGAGGTCATGGTGTTAGCCCCCGATGAATTGTGGGGTGCGGCGTTCTTGCGCCGCAGCGATGCCTTCGTCGGAGTCCTGGGTCTCCCAGAGGCGTGCTTGCTCGGCGCGTTCCCGTTCTAGGACTTCGCGTACTCGTTCTGGCAGGTCACCTCGAAGAGTCTTCTTGATAGATTGCACGGCCAGCGGGGCCTGCTCAGCGATACGCTGCGCAAAAACGACTGCTTCATTGCGAAGGTCCTCTTCGTCTACCAGTCTGTCGAGCAGCCCAATTTCGTATGCTTCTTCGCCTTTGAGCCGTGGCGAGGCATAGAAAACTTCCAGGGCCTTTTGGTGACCAAGAATCTGAGGCAAGCTGACGCTTAAACCGAAGCCCGGGTGGAAACCGAGCGAGGAGAAATTGGCGTGGAGTCGCGAGGAGGGTGTACCGATTCGGAAGTCGGCGGCACAGGCTACACCGAGCCCGCCACCGACCGCGGCTCCCTGGATCGCCGCAATGATTGGCACCCGGACGCCAAACAGCCGGATCGCTTCCTCGTAAATTTTGTCGGTGACAGCTACCCGGTTATCCCCGATACCATCGCCACTGAAGTCCGCTCCGGCGCAGAAGTGCTTGCCGGTTGAACACAGCACGATGGCCCGGCTTCCGTGGTTATCAATGAGCTCATCTGCTGCGTTGCAGATGGCGTGCATCATCTCGTAGTCAAAATAGTTCACGGGAGGTCGGCTAAATTCGATGATACCGACGTGCCCTTGTTGATCGATTCTTACCGGTTCGGTCACGGTATATCCCTTCATTGAAAATTCGCAGGTGTTAGGCGCGAGAAATGAGCCCCATAATATTTCCGTTGTCCATAGCGCTCTTGGCCATCAGTTGTTTCAGCTCGGTATCGGAGGCTCCATGGGAACGCCATAGCCACAACCGACGCGTCAAATGCTGGAGCCCATACTCGCGAGTCATGCCCATGGCCCCGTGGGCCTGATGCGCGGCGCTCGCAGCGAGATCGACGTGGTAACGAACAGCAATTGCTGCGGCGATTGCCTCGTCGTCGGCGTCAACGGTCTCCTCGCTCAGCGCCGCGCGCTGTATGGAAAGAGCACTCATGGACGCGGCTTGGGCCAGTGTGACCAGATGTTGCTGTACGGATTGGAACGCCGCAAGTGGCCGACCGAATTGGTGCCGCTCAGTAATGTACTGTTGCGTCATTTCGAAGGCCCCATCCATGGCACCTGCCATCAGCGCGGAATAGACCAAGAGCGACCGACGCTTGAATTGACCTTGTGTCAGCGGGGCTGCGAAGCGGCTCGCTCCTGAAACATCGATGCCGACGTGTGCTTTTGGCTGGCCAGCAATGTCACGGCCCTCTTGAAGTTCGACATCGTTGCGAGCGACAATGGCAATTTCGGTCTGGTCATTCGCAGTCTTCACCACGACGAACGATTCGGCAGCGGGTGCCCAGGAGACATCTCGCCAAGTGCCTGAGATCCGGTTGTCGGAGAAGCCATGATTGGCCTCTTCATTAACCACTAGACACACGGCTGGCCCCTCAGGAAGATCAGCTTCGGCCACTCCCGCGACCCAGCGAGCCAAGAAATTCTCAGCCCACGGCAGCGGTGCGGCATAACGCCCTATCGCCATAGCGACCTCTAGTGCTTCCAGGAAGGACCCGCCGGCGCCGCCGAAGTCTTCGTCCAGCCCAAGGGTGTTGAGCTCAAGCGCTTCAGCTTCCTGCCACACGTCCTGGGGCCATGCCCCCTCATCTGCGTTGCTCCGCACGCCAGGGGTGATGGTCTTGTTGAAAAATTGTTCAATGAGATCTTGCAGATCCTGATCGACAACAGTCACTTCCGGGTCAGTCCTTTCGAGATTACGTTGCGCAGGATTTCATTTGTGCCACCGCGAATGGACCACGATGGAGCCACCAGGCAGGCTTGCGCAAGGAGACGTTCATAGGGGTCTTCAGCGTCGTGCTGCGGTGGACGTCCTAGCCACTGCGATACGGTCCGGACGCATTCTTGCTCAAAGCGAGTAGCCATCTCTTTGACTAACGCGGCTTCGTGGACGGGGGAGTAGCCCTGGTCCACGAGTCGAGCAATAGATAACGACATTCCCCGGAATGCCCAGCAACGCGCCACGATGGAGCCCAACTGATCCTCTGCTACCGGTCCGGCTTCCTTAATTTGGTTGGCTACCCAGTGCTCCAGGATGGGCATCGGGGTGATCCAGCGATCCACTCCGCCACGTTCGAGCGCAAGTTCGCTGGTGTTTTGGCCCCAGCCCGCACCGACTTCGCCTAAGCGCTGCTCGTCAGGGATGAAAGCGTCTTCGAATACAACTTCACAAAAATCGGACGTGCCGTCGATGAAAGGAATTGGATTGACTGTTACGCCCGGAGTGTCACGGTCAACGATGAACTGTGTCAGACCTCCGTGGCGCTCATCTGAAGTGCGGAATAGCGACAGGATTTGGGTGGCCTTATGTGCCCCGCTGGTCCAAATCTTTGTGCCGTTGACCTTCCATCCGCCGTCGACCGCTTCGGCTCGGGTACGTACTGAGGCTAGATCAGAACCGGAATCAGCTTCGCTCATACCAATGGAGAACGACAGCTCACCGCGTGCAATCCCCGGCAGGTATTTCTGTTTTTGCTCTTCCGTGCCGTTTGCGGCGATGTTCGGACCGGACTGGCGGTCGGCGATCCAGTGATACCCGACGGGCGCTCCGCGACGGAGGAGCTCTTCCACGACCACGAGTCGTTCGACAGCGCTTCTGCTGTGACCGCCGTATTCGGTCGGCAACGCCATTCCGAGCCAACCTTGAGCGCCGAGATCTTTCGAAAACTCCGGGTCCACTCCCGCGGCCATGCCGAGGCCTAGTGCGTAGGACCCCTCTGGTAGGCGTTCATCGAGGTAAGTCCGCACCTCGAGTTGAAGGGAGCGTTCCGCATCCGTCAACGTGGTGGGTGGTAAGCGCATAGTTCCTCCGAATACAGCATCTAATGAAACGTCACGTCGTGAAGGTGGGAGTCGGCAGTTCTTGAAACCGTCGAGTCGTTCATTCTGGACCGTCATTTTCGTGCGTCAAATCTTGGTCGACGGTGCGACCTATCTCACAATACTAAATGTATACAATAATGTACACAGACAAGGGCAAGCTTTTGACGCAGGAATGGTTCGCGTTACATGACCAAGCGCTGGTTCGCGTTGCGACGACCCCAAGGCAAGGGAGAATTAGAGTGAACGATGTGAGTGGGACGAAGAAGACGAGTGTTGAAAGCACCCTTCACCAGATCCGACAAATGATTGTCGATGGTGAGCTACTTCCTGGCGAGAAAGTGCACCAGGCGGAGTTAGCGGTGAAGCTCAACCTGTCGCGGATACCGGTGCGCGAGGCCTTATCCTCGCTTCACGCAGAAGGTGTCCTCGTGTACAAACCTAACGTGGGGTTCACGGTGGCGCGCTTCAAAAGTTCGGATCTGGTCGAAATCTATCTCATGCGTCGCCTATTGGAGACGGCCCTGATTCGTTCCATCGATCTCTCAGCGGTCGACACCGATGAGCTTTCCGCCTTGAATCAGCAACTCGCAATGGTCTCCGCAGACGACACGCATGGAGAGTTTCAAGAGAGAAATCAAAGATTTCATTTCCGCTTTTTTGAATATTCGGATTTGGCGTTAGTCCGAAAGGAAGTAGAGCGGTTATGGTACATGTCCACGTTTTATCGCTCGCTCTACATTCAAGAGCGTGGCTCGCTGTCCCAAATTATTGCTGATCATGAGCGCATCATTCAGGCGATTCGAGACCAGGATGTCGAGGCCGTGATTCAGGCCAGTGACGACCATCGAGGAGCAACTGAAGTAACGACCCTTCGTCGCTTTGGTTAATACTGCACTCGCGTGCTGCGACGCCCGTCGGGTAAACGTCCCTAGTGGGCGCCACCCTTTATCAAAGCTTTGGGGGTCGTTGCCAGTGCTCTTTCGCACTGACGACGACCCCCAAAGTCATGGATTACTCACCATAACCGTTGCTGCGTAGGTGTTGGTCAAACCTAGTGGTTTGACTCGTGTTTACTCAGGTGGTGCACCACCGCTCATAGACTCCATGAGATTCGGTAAGACTTCTGTCATTTCTGGGAAGAAGATCATAATCATGAGGAACACTACCGAGACCGGGAGGAACCAGACGAGCGATGTAAAGACGTCGCCAAGGCTGATCTTTTGTCCCTGGTTGACCTCAGGATCCTGCGCGATGCCATGAACGATGAAGGACAAAATACCAACCGGTGGGGTGATCATTCCGAGTTCGCCGAGAAGAATCACAAAGACACCGAACCATAGTGGGTTGACGTCCATCGCTTCGAGGGTAGGCAGGAGAATCGGAATCGTCAGCAGCATCATCGACAGGGTGTCGAAGAACATGCCCAAGATGATATAGACCACGATGAGGATCATCAGGAACGCGATTCTGCCTAGACCCATCCCGACGATGAAGTCGGTGACGATTTGGGCAAGGCCAGTGATCGCCAGCAGTCGCGTGAGCATTTCGGCGCCGATCATAATGAAGAAGATCGCTGCCGTGGAAGCAACTGCCGCGAAGGCCGCTTGAGAGACCTGCTTCAATGGCTGATTCTTGCGAGTGTAGAAAATACACAGGGCAAGTGCTGTTAGGGCAGCCGCTGCACCTGCTTCAGTAGGTGTAAAGACGCCCGAGAACAGCCCACCGAACAAGACGATCATGATGACGGGGAAGCCCCAAACCTGACCCAGGGAGTGGAAGCGTTCGCCCCATGTCACTTTCGGGCCCTTTTTGGCGTCCTTCGTACGTCCGACAAGCTTGGGGAAGATCAGCGCCAGAATCAGAATAAAGATTGCGTAGGTGATAGCAATGAGGATGCCCGGTACTGCGCCTGCCACAAGCTGTGGTCCCACTGGAACACTAGCGATTCCTGCATAAACAACCAGAAGGATCGAGGGCGGAATCAGCGCGCCGGGCAGCCCAGCGATAATCACTGTACCCACTGCCATACGCCTGTCGTAGCCCATGCGCAACATTTCCGGAAGACCAGCTCGCGCCAGTGTGTAAGTCATACCAATGGTTGAGCCTGAAACAGATGCCAGACCAGCACCAGCAGCGGTGGTCCCCACACCAATACCACCGGGCAGCCAGGAGAACCAACGATCTGTGGCTGTGTAGATCCTCGTCGTCATGCCGGACTGGGTAAGAAGCATGCCCATGAAAATAAAGGCTGGGATGACGCTGAAGCTCCAGCTTGCCACCGTGTTGTACGGGGCTGTGGAGAGGATATTCATCGAGGCCGGAGCGCCGCTAATGGCGAAGACACCGACGATACTGGGAATAGACAACGCAAGCGCGACGGGCACTGCTAGGAATATCAAGACGAGCATGAGGAATACGCACCACATGCCTGCCATTGCGTTGGACGTACTAGTGAACAAGCCCACCAGACACACAGCAATCAAACCAAAACCGATGATCAGGGCTTTTGCTGTGGGTTTCCTGCTTCTTGTGTCAGCCGGCAAAATGGCCGGGGTGGTACTAACGGGGGGTTTCCCAGTTTCGACGGTCATAGAGTTCTCCTGATGGGACCTAATAGGTTGAGTGATATCACTTGCTGGCTGTTTCTATATCGTCGGCGGTTTCGCTGACCAGTGGTTCTTCAGGATCGTCAGCGCGCCGAACCGCTACCATTTCAACGATGTAAAGTGCCGCAAGTAGTAAGAAGGTCAATGGGACGAGAAAATACACGGGCCATATGGTGACGTCCGTTACGCCCGCGGTCGCGCCAATTGACATCCGATGTAGAGCTTCTTCGAAACCAAACCAGGCCCAGAGGAGGCTGACACCGAATCCGAGTAACGCTGCGAACATTTTGTAAATGGCGGCGTTCCAGAAATTCATCTGTCCGGTGGCCAGTGTCACGGTGATGTGTTGCTTTTGCAGTTGGGCCGCAGGGATGCCCAGAAGGGCTACCAAGGGAAGGTACCAGTATTGCACCATCTCATTAGTGCCGTAGATCGGTGAACTAAAGAGAAAGCGGAGTACTGCGTGTGCCACGACGTGGAGCATCATTACGATCAATACCACGGCGGTAATGACCGAGAGCGTCCTATTGAGACGATCGTTGATTTTTGTTAACATAGCAGGCTCTCTTTGAGGTGTCTGAGTCGGTCGCAAAACCGCGACTTACATGTGCATTCGGTTATCTGAGTAATCCCACAACATACGTCACTCGAAAAGTAGTTAGCGCCTCACCTGAGGCGCCGGTACTGCCTGTTTTTCGAGTGGGTACATACGTAGCCTTCCGTCTGGTGCACCGCAGCCGGTAAATCAGCCTGCGTTTTGGGCTTTGCGGGGTGATGTTGATGCTGAGTGGCCCGGCGTTGTGCTGCATGCCCACTCAGCGGTATTGCAAGGCAGCTGCGGTCTGTCATATGAAGATGTGAGTACTCAAAAGGGCTCTGTGATCCTCTGGTCCCGTGAAAGTCCTCGAATAGCTCTCTCCTCCATATAACTGCGCATCCATGTGCAGAAGCCATGAGCTGCGTGACTTAGATTACATTTGAATTCGGGTCCGGTCAACGATCAGTTGCAATGCGTTTAAAAGACACGTCCAAGAGCGCTGGATTCGGGGTTCGACCTTGTCGCGTTTCTTCTTCAGCCTGGAAATTGGGGATGCGGTTTTACCTTCATGAGATCTCGTTAGAGCTGGTAGTATATGGTGAACTCAATCACACAATATATAATGTATTACTAGCAGTCGAATCAACATACTAAAATTTTGAGGAGTTCCTTTGGTTGAAGCAGTGATCGTAGATGCGGTGCGGACACCCGTTGGCAAACGTGGTGGCGCATTGCGGGACATTCACCCCGTGCAATTGGGCAGTCATGTTCTGAAAGGGCTGGCCGAGCGGAACTCGTTAGATCCTGCGCTTGTCGATGATGTCATTTTCGGCTGTGTCGTCCAGGTAGGGGAGCAAGCCGGCAATGTGGCTCGTTGGGCTGCCCTAGGCGCCGGATGGCCTGAAACAACTCCTGGCACCACGGTAGACCGAGCCTGCGGCTCGTCCCAGCAGGCTCTAACCTTTGCCATCTCATCGGTCGTCGCAGGTCATGCTGACATCGTGGTAGCAGGCGGTGTTGAGAGCATGACTCGCGTCCCCATGGGTACCAACCGGAACAACGGCCCCGGTAAGCCTTATGGCCCAGACATCGAAGCCCGGTATGGTCAGGACAGTTTTAGCCAAGGCGAAGGCGCCGAGATGATCGCCGAGCAGTGGGGTTTCACCCGCGAGCAGCTAGATCAGATGGCTCTGGACTCGCACGCTCGAGCGAAGGCTGCGACTGAACGGGGAGACTTCGCTGATCAGATCCTGCCGATCACTGGGCTCGATAAAGAAGGCAACGAGTTCCTCTTTAAAGAAGACGAAGGAATCCGGCCCGGAGGCACATTAGAGACTTTAGGCAAGCTCAAGACGGTCTTCCGCGATGATGGCGTCATCACCGCCGGCAACTCATCCCAGATCTCAGACGGAGCATCCGCAATACTCGTGATGTCCGCGGAAAAAGCCGAAGAATTGGGCCTCGAACCGATTGCGCGGCTCCACACTGCGGCTCTGGGTGGCGCTGATCCCATCACTATGCTCACCGCACCGATCCCGGCTACACAGAAAGCTTTGCAGAAGTCAGGGCTATCAGTTGATCAGATCGGCGTCTTCGAGGTCAATGAAGCCTTCGCGTCCGTGCCTGCGGCATGGCTATGTGAAATCGGCGCTGACCCAGCCCGGCTGAACCCCAACGGCGGGGCCATCGCTCTGGGGCACCCATTGGGCGGCTCAGGTGCGCGCATCATGACCGACATGATTCACTACATGAAACGTACCGGCACGCAGTATGGTCTGCAGACCATGTGTGAAGCCGGCGGCCAGGCCAACGCCAGCATTCTCGAATTGATGAACTAGGTTCAGACCGGCCAGGCTCTTCCGGCGTTCTGTCGGAAGAGCCGGCTCCATCCGATAACCACACTGGCGAGCGTTGTCGACACCCACTACCGCTCCCGGCCAAAAGAATTTAACCGCATTAGAACTTAACGGGAAGTATTGAGAGATTCTTAGGAGACAATTTGTCTAATCAACCAGAAGCCTACTCCGCAGGCCGGGGCCCGTTAACGGGACTCAAGGTCGTTGAGCTCGGCGCTATCGGACCGGTGCCCCTTGCGGGAGCAATGCTGTCAGACCTCGGTGCCGACGTTGTGTTGGTCGAGCGACCGGGCGCAAAAGAGCCGAATCAAATAACCGATATCGTCCGACGAGGTCGCCGCGTTGTTCAGCTTGATCTGAAAGACGAAGCTGATCGAGCACGCCTCATCGAATCGCTGAAAACCGCCGACGTATTACTCGAAGGCTTCCGCCCCGGAACCATCGAACGGCTGGGGTTGGATCCAGAGGTGTTGCTGGAAAATAACCCGCGCCTGATCATTGGACGGATGACCGGCTGGGGCCAGTATGGTCAACGTTGCGCCGACGCTGGACACGATATCAACTACATCTCGCTGACCGGCCACCTGTCAGCCATTACTGACCCCTCCCAACGTCCTGCTGTCCCGCTCAACCTTGTGGGCGACTACGGCGGAGGGACCATGTTCCTACTGCTGGGGGTCCTGTCAGCACTTCACGAGCGCTCCACCTCAGGTCGGGGTCAGGTCATTGACTCGGCCATGGTTGACGGAGCAGCCATGCTCGGGCTGCAGATCTGGTCGATGCGTGGAATGGGGAGCTGGACTGACACACCATTCTCGAACCCGCTTGACGGCAGCGCCCCGTGGTACGGCGTCTATGAAACCCGCGATGGCCGTTATATGGCAGTTGGTTCCATCGAACCGCAATTCTATGAACTGCTACTAGAGGGTCTCAACGTCAAAGACATCGCACCCGACCGCGCTGACAAAGCCAATTGGCCCCGGTTGAAAGAAATCTTCGCCGAGCGATTCTTGACCGAGGACATGGCACACTGGACTTCAGTATTTGCCGGTACCGATGCATGCGTCACTCCAGTCCTGACCTACGAAGAAGCTCTCCAGGACGGGCACATGCGCTCGCGGCATACCTTTACAGAACTTGGCGGCGTGCCTCAACCCGCACCTGCGCCACGCTTCTCTCGCACCCCCGCATCCACTCCTGAATGGCCGCCGCAGGCGGTTGGAGAAGGGACCGACTTCTGGTCCTAAGAACCCGAGATTGAAAGCGTCCCCGGTCGGTGAGATCACTCACCAGCCGGGGACGCTTCGTCTCTCAGACGTGGTCTTCGCGATACCTTATGTTCGAGGTGTCGAGGATGATAATTGTGGGGAATCAACGTCGCGATCGCTGACGAGCTGGCGCAATGTTGTCTTCTGAATCTTGCCGATGCCGTTTCGGGGAAGGGCCGGTTGAATGATGAGATCTTTCGGCAGCTTATAGCGGGCGAGGTCTCCCTCACAGAAGTCGCGGATCTCTTCCAGCGTGGGCGGTTCGTTGTGATCGTGCGGCACGACAATTGCCACCGGGATTTCTCCCCATTTGTGATCAGCTCTTCCCACAACGGATACTTCGGCGATTTTCGGGTGCCATGCGATGACGTTTTCTAGTTCGGCGCAGTAGATATTTTCTCCACCGGATACGATCATGTCCTTGACTCGATCGACCACGTAGAGGAAGCCGTCCTCATCCTTGCGGACTAAGTCACCAGAGTGGAACCAACCGCCAGCGAAGGCTTCGGCCGTTGCCTCCTCGTTGTTCCAAAACCGACTCATTACGCCCGGCCCTCGGTAGACGATCTCACCGACCTCATTGACGGGAACATCGTTCATTTCGGCATCCACGATTCGTATCGCGAAATTGCGATTGGCCTTGCCGACGGATCCAAGTTTGCGCAGCGAGTCTTCGTGTCCGAGAGAAACACCGCTAGCGGTGGTTTCTGTCTGGCCGAACGCCGCTTGTGAGATGGCGTCAGGGAAGGTGTCGCGTAATGCCGTGAGTAACTCTTCGGTGGCCGGTGCGGCACCCCAGTTGTAGAACCGCAGATTCAATTTTCGAGATTTGCGGCGTTGTTCGTCCACGATCATCTGCCATTGGGTGGGAACCCCGAACGTGTGAGTGACACGGTGTGCTTCCATCAGATCCAACATTTCTGCGGCATCGAATCCTGTTGATGGCGGGATAATCGCGGTCACCGCGTTGGCGATACTGGTTGTGAAGACGCTGAAAGCCGAGATATGGAACATCGGGGACGGGATGAGAACCGAGTCCTCACCGGGCACGTAGCCCCATGATATAGACGAGTTCGTGGTCGCAGACAGGAAGTTCATGTACGAAAGGACTGCGCCTTTGGGGCGGCCTGTGGTACCGGAGGTATACATAATGGCTCGGTCATCGTGTAGATCGCAGATCACCGGCTCTGGGACCTGGGGGTCATGGCCCGGTGATGTGGTCTCGGCCAGATCCAGGACGGGGGTCGATCCAGCGGCTGCTCTCGTGACCTCAGAGCGCTCTGCATCGGTAACCACAATGGTCGGCTCACAGTTGCCGAGGATATATGCGATTTCACCTACGGAGAGCCGAAAGTTCACGGGCACGATGATGGCACCCAGGTAATTGACCGCGTAGGTGAGGATGGGAAATTCGACGCAGTTGCCGGCCACAATCGCCACGCGATCGCCGCGGGTGATGCCGACGTCGGCTAAGCGAGTAGCTGTTTGCTGCACTCGTTGGAGGAGTTCGCCGTACGTAACGGTGGTTTCTCCCACCAGAGCCGGATGGTCCGGCAGTTCGTAGGCGTGGCGATAGATGTCAGCGGTCGGGAGTTGGGTGCGGGCCAGTTTGAATTCAATGGTCACTGAAGTTCCTTCGTCGTTCCTCGGATTATGCGTAGGCGTTGTAGCTCAGAAAGGCAAGATATTGTTCCGGCCGACTTGGGAACAGAAGTGGCCGGTTCGTCAGGTTCCTAGGAGAATCGTGACGAACCGGCCGCTGCCCAGAGCGTTACTGTGGGCGGTGGGGGAGTGCAGCGTCTTCGAACAGTGCCTGGCTTACCGGGCGGAAGTCGACACTGCCTTCTTCATACCACTCGTCGAGTTCTGCCAGGCTGCCGCCGTCCTCATACCCGAGTTCTTCGACAATGCCAGTCCATTTTTCTTCAAGCTCTTGCATTCGATCACGGATGCCCTGATCGAGGCGACCTTCAGCAATCATCTCGTCGACGAGCTCCTCTTGAATTTCTTGGATGCGTGCTTCCGCGTCGGGTTCAAAAGTTGAGACTTCCCCGCCGGCATCGTTCAGATCGTGAACCATCTGAAGGGCGGCATCCATTGTGGCAACCAAGTTGCCATGGAAGTGGTCGATTTGCGCATCGAATATGATTTGCTGATATGCCAGTGGTAGGGATTGGAAGCCAGAGCCGGCGATATTTCCGGATGTTGCCGATCCCGTCATGCGTCGATCAGAAAATATCCCGAGATAAGGTGCGGCTTCCATAATGCCTACCCCTCCGGCGACTTGCGGTTGAGTGAAAGTACAGTCGACAGTACCTCGCTGGATGGCTTCGAAGAGCTCGTTATATGCCATCGATACGCCTGTGGCGCCGATGCCCTCTGCAATGGCACTGTGTGCGCTTCCGGCGATGCGCATTTGTCGACCGTCCCAATCTTCAAGACTCGTTCCAGGCTGGCCACAGGCCGTGTAGTAGTCGCCGGAGCTCATCATTGGAGAGAGCGGCACGAGGCCCTTATCCGAGTATTCTGCTAGCAACTCATCACTATTCCACCCTAGGTCGCTCATCATGGCCGCCGAGACAACTTCACCGACCAGTGGGCTGGGTGCAGAATAGTGCGTCAGTTTGCTGAAGGAGTCAGCCACCGGATACTCATCCGGCTGATAGATCGTAGCGACGAAAGCGATGTCGATACGACCATCAGCAAGGGCAGCCTCTATCTCACCGTGATCGGCAATCGACTGGCCCCAAGCGACCTCGAAGTTGATTTTGCCCTCGGAGCGCTCTTCGATAGCTTCGACGAAAGCGTGTGCATTAGCGGCATTTGGCGTATTTGGAGACGCAGCGCCGGGTTGATACGTCAGCGTCACTGGCTCGAGGTCGGCTATAGCTTCGCTAACCTCTTCCTGTGATGCCCCGTATTCGAAACCATCTCCCGCTTCTGCGCTTGCACCACCACCCGCAGAGCCGCCGCAGCTTGATAGCAATAGTGCTGCGACCGCGCCGAAAGAGACAGTAGCAAGCGATCTCCGTGTTCGAGGAGCCCTATTTTTAAATGGCATGGGTACGGCCTTTCAGGGGAGGGTTATACAAATGAAGAATGAGAGAGTCACCGGGATATATAGGCGACCGATCGATCGCTAGCTTATCTGTGATTAGTGCCACAGGTCAAGATATATTCTGGCGAGAATACTGCATTATGCGCTAAGGGGTTGAACATGTCCGTGGAACATCGCTGCAGACGAGTAAATTCTCCGGGCGAATCAACTGCTTGGCGCAGTTTCACCAGGACTAAGAAAGAGCTCTGGTCGACCTCAGCAAGCGGGACCGACCAGAGCTTAAGCGTGCGAGAACGGCAGTCGTTACCCGATAGCCCGGGCCATGCCTTCCCAGTGTGTGGCACGTAAGACTTTCTTATCGATCTTGCCGAATGGCGTCACGGGTAGCTCAGGGACGAACTCAACGGTTTTCGGGCGAGCGTATCCGGCCAGCTTGTTCCGGCAGAAATCGATCAACTCGTCTTCTGTTAATGTCTCAGACGATGTCCCGGCCTCAGGTTCTCGAAGCACAACAACAGCGTGAACCGCTTCGCCCCAGTCATCGTGTGGGATACCGATAACAGCCGCCTGCGAAACCTGCGGGTGCTTGGACAGTACGTCCTCTACCTCACGGGAATAGACGTTGAACCCGCCCGAAATGATCATGTCATTGCGGCGGTCTTTCAGGTAGACGTAGCCTTGCTCGTCCATGGTGCCCATGTCACCTGTTCGCACCCAATCGCCCCAGAACTTCTCGGCGGTAGCCTCAGGGTTGCCAATGTACTCGGTGAGCGCGAAGGGCGTGAGCACACTGATTTCTCCGAGTTCACCAGGTGGCAGCGTATTGCCGTGGTCATCAGTGACTCTGACCTCGGTGAATAGCGAAGGGTTCCCGCACGACGTCAGCAACTCCGGGCGGTCTAGGTCATGGTCGAGCTTCGACAGTCGGGTGCAGAACTGTGGCGCTTCGGTCTGGCCGAAGAGCTGAATGAAGACCTGGCCAAAGACTTTCAGCCCGTGTTCCAGGCGGGTCGGTGACATAGGAGCGGCGCCATAGAGAACGGTACGTAGTGCAAGCTTCGGGATTTCGGGCAATTCGTCAATGACATCGAGCACCCGATAAATCATCGTCGGCACCATGAACGTCCAGGTGATGTCATCATGCATCAGCAACTCAACTGTGCGATGTGCGTCGAAGGAGTCGAGAATCCGAATATTGGCACCACGTGCGATGCCAGCCTGCATGAGTGCCCCACCGGCATGAGCCAGCGGAGACATCACAAGCATCCGTTCTCCGACGCCGATCTCTGCCTCGATCATCTGGATATACAACGCTGCGGCAGCAGACCGGGCCGAGTGTGAGACGGCCTTCGGTTTCCCGGTGGTCCCACCGGTGAAGTTGATGCTGGAACGAGAGTTCGGGTCTCGATGATGAACCGTGTCGCGGCCGTCAACTTCCGGGCCCGGCGGGTCAACGTGCGCGATCGAGCCCGGGATCCGTCGCCCTTGAGGGTCGGACAACTGAATGATGGTTATGCCGTGATTCTCGCCGAGCTGCTCGAGGAGAGCGGTGCCAAGGTCGAAATCGGTGACGACAACCTTGGCACCGGCATAGTTGAGTTGGTACACGACGGTATCGATAGCTGACATGTAATTGGCGGGGGTGCGTACCGCGCCCATGCGAGCAATTGCGGAATCCACTACTGCCCATTCGGCGCGGTTGCCTGCGAAGATACCAACCACGTCATCATTTCCGATGCCGAGGTCGCGAAGCTGGTCGATGGTTGCATCTGACCAGGTCCATATCTCCTTGTAGGTAAATTCCCGGGTGTCCTCGCGCAACGCGGTGAGGTTACTGTGAACGCGGAAGGAGTGCTCGTAAATCTCTCCGGGGGTCGTAAACATAGTTCTCCGATGTTCTAATGTGAATGAATCAGTTTGGCCAATTACTCCGGGCGGTGGGCGAGCGCGGTGTCTTCGTAGACACGCTGGGCCATAGCGTCAAAGTCGTAGTCGTCTGCGTTCCACCATTCATCGAGGTCTTCGAAGTCCCCTTGATCGACGATGCCGGTCTCCTCGGCGACGGAGCTCCATTTCTCGGCGGAGGCTTGGACTCGCTCGGCGATATCATCACCTAGTTGTCCGTTTTCGATGACTTCAGCAAGTTGCTGCTGGTGAGTTTCGCCGATGATTTCTTCAGTCTCTTCGTCGAACTGTTCGATATTGCCGTCGGCTTCTTTCGATTGGCGCACGGACTCGGCATTACCGTTTGCGGTGAGTTCAACTACGCCCGTGTATGAGGCTTGAGAGGCATCAAAGATAATCTGCTGGTAGGCCAAGGGGAGGTCATCGAAGCTCGAGCCAGCCAGTTCTGCGCCAACCGCACGTGAAGACATGCTGTAATCGTCAGAGCTGTAGCCAATATTAGGCGCGACTTCGAAGAGCCCTGCTTCAGCTGAAGGAATGAGCTGAGCGAAGCTGCAGTCGACAGTACCGCGTTGCAGAGCCTCATACACTTCGACATATTCCATGGAGACAGGGGATGCCCCAAGAGCATCAGCGACTCCGTGATGAGCAGTGCTCGCCACTCTGATCTGACGGCCATTCCAGTCATCAGCAGACACACCTTCATCAGCGCAAACGGAGTAATAACCGCCCGAGGCAATGATGGGGGTCAGTGGTGTGACGCCCTGCGCTGCATACTCCTCGAGTAGTGATTCAGACTGCCAGCCGATGTCGGTTGATACGGCGTTGTAGATTGCCTCGCCTGCTACAGGGGAGATTGGTAGACCGCCCAGGGCGGTTGCTGCAGCATCGAAGGAAGGGTAGTCGCTCGGGTTGTAGATGGGTAGCGCGTAGGCCAGATCGAGGCGGCCGTCCGCTAATGCGTCATCAACCTCGTCATAACCGGCGATTGCCTGTCCCCAGATGATCTCGATTTCAATTTGTCCGTTCGAGCGTTCTTCAATGTAATCTGCGTAGTTCTCGGCAAACGGGGCCATGATGGAGTTTGGTGATGCGGCGGCCGCCTGGTAGTTCAAGGTCACCGGTTCCAGGTCGGCGATTATTTCATTGACTTCCTCTTGTGGCGCTCCAAATTCGAAGCCCGCTGATTCGGAATCAGCTTCAGCGTTGTTCCCGCCTCCGCCGCACGCTGATAGGAACAGTCCGGCGGTGGCCATGATACCGACGATTTTGGCCGTTCTGAGTGTCCTCTGATTTGTCATAAATGTATTCTCTCGGTGTTGGAGTTTCGAACCCGGCAGGGGGATAACAGAAAAATTCCCAAGGAAGGTGACGCCGGGTGATGAGTGTGATCTACCTCTCAGTATCACATACTATAAAGGCGGAAAGATAAAGTCTGCAATCGCTGGGGTGAGTTAAATTTCTTGGGCTACCCTCACACAGCCGGATCTGGCCGACACCTCTTCTGAGGGGTCGGCCAGAGGGCGAGTAGGGAGCTTCAGGGTATCGAAGAGGTTTTATTCTGGACGGTGGGCAAGTGCACTGTCTTCAAAAACGCGTTGACCAAGCGCTTCAAAGTCGTAGTCGTCGGCGTTCCACCATTCGTCGAGGTCTTCGAGGGAACCTTGATCTTCAATGCCGATTTCCTCCGCGGCGGAGGTCCACTTGTCAGCGGCCTCTTGTACGCGTTCGCCGATGTCCTCGCCGAGGATGCCGCTTTCAATGACCGCCTCGAGCTGCTGTTGATTCGTTTCGCCGATGGTTTCTTCGGTCTCACTGTCGAACTGTTCGATCGTGCCGTTGGCCTCTTTGACCTGGCGTACTGCTTCAGCATTCCCACTTGCGACAAGCGGAACGCCGGCGGCAAATCTAGCCTGGGAAGCATCGAAAATGATCTGCCGATACGCCAGAGGAAGATCATTGAAGCTTGCGCCAGCCAGCTCGGCGCCTACAGCGCGCGAAGACATGCTGTGGTCATCGGAGCTGTAGCCCACGTGGGGAGCGACTTCGAGAAGTCCCGCTTCGGCTGAAGGAATCAGCTGGGCGAAACTGCAATCGACCGTGCCGCGCTGCAATGCTTCGTATACTTCGACGTACTCCATAGACACTGGTGAAGCTCCGATCGCTTCGGCTACACCGTGATGGGAGGTGCTTGCCACCCGGATCTGACGGCCGTTCCAGTCTTCAGCAGAAACGCCTTCATCGGCGCAGACTGAGTAGTAGCCGCCAGAGCTGACGATAGGTGTTAGGGGAGTAACGCCTTGCGCCTCATATTCTGCAAGTAACGACTCGTTCTGCCAACCGATGTCCATCGAGACCGCGTTATAGATGGCTTCACCCGCGACCGGGCTGACGGGGAGTCCTGCCAGTGCGGTCGCTACGGCATCAAAGGATGGGTAGTCATTGGGGTTATAAATCGGAAGCGCGTAGGCCAGATCAAGGCGACCATCGGCCAAGGCATCGTCAACCTCTGGGTAATCGGCGATAGCCTGACCCCAGATAACGTCGAGGGTGATCTGGCCGTTCGAGCGTTCCTCGATGTAGTCGCGATAAGACTCCGCGGCTGCTGCCATGAGAGAGTTTGGTGAAGCTGCCGAAGCTTGGTAGGTCAACTCGACGGGCTCCAAGTCAGCAATCACCTCATTGACTTCTTCTTGCGGTGCGCCGTATTCGAAGCCTGTCTCTTCCGCATCGTTTGCAGCATTGCCTGCCTCACCGGCGCATGCTGTTAGGAGCAGTCCGGCAGCTGCGATCATACTGAGGGTTTTGACCGTTCCAGTCGTTCTGTGTTTCGTCATAAATGTACGCTCTCGTCGTGGTTTTCTAGGCGATGACCTGAGGAAACAGACGTCTCCAAGAAAGAGTTGCTCAGGTTCTGTGGTGTGATTTCCCTCTCAGCATCACACCCTATATTCAACAAAAAATAAAGTGTGCGCGCCCCGTAGGTGGCAGAATCGTGTCCTGCGTTACAACAAGAGCTAGTTTCTGCGCCTTGCGTGACGCGCTGAGCTGCAGCTAGTGACATACGACACGTTTGAGGGTATTGTGGCATCGGTGCCAGACCGATCACTCACTCAGTAGGAGAGACACCTTTATGACAAATCGCACTGCGATCGTTACTGGCGGGGCGCGCGGAATCGGCGCTGCAGTCAGTGAACGGTTTGCCGCCGATGGTATGAAAGTCGGCATTATCGATCTCAATGAGAACGAGGCTCAAGAGGTCGTTGAGCGCATTCAGCGTGCGGGCGGTGAAGCCATCACGGTCGCCGCCGATATCACCGATGAGAATGCTTCCGAGCAAGCCGTGACCCAAGTGGCCGAGCAACTTGGACCTCCCACAGTCTTGGTCAATAATGCCGGGATCTTGAAAGATAACTTGCTATTCAAGATGCCCGTGCACGAGTTCCAGGCCGTCCTCAGCGTTCACCTGACCGGGAATTTTCTAATCACCAAGGCCTGTCAGAAGTACATGGTGGAAGAGAACTTCGGTCGGATCATCTCCATGTCGTCGACTTCGGCATTGGGCAATCGCGGCCAAGCCAACTACGCGGCCGCCAAAGCCGGGATCCAAGGCATCACAAAGACTTACGCTTTTGAGCTCGGCAAATTCGGCATCACGGCCAATGCCATCGCACCGGGTTTTATCGAAACTGACATGACACGTGCCACCGCCGAACGGCTCGGCACATCTTTTGAAGAATTCACAGCGGCTGCCGCCCAGAGCATCCCTGTGCAGCGAACCGGACGCCCCGAAGACGTTGCCCACACGGCTTCCTTCCTGGCAAGTGAAGAAGCAGGGTTCGTATCCGGTCAAGTTATCTACGTAGCAGGAGGACCAAAAAATTGAGTACCACCGATATTGAGCAAGAGCTCACCACTGAACAACAAGCGGTGGTCGACGCTGTCAATGCGGCAGCCGCCGCGACGACAGCTGAGATGTCCGATCAGGAAAAGTACGGGGTCCAGTTTGACCACGGCCTCGCCTGGGTAAACTTCCCCGTTGGTGACGGTGGACTAGGTGTCTCAACAAGTCTGCGCGAATTCGCAGCTGACCAAATGACCAAAGCTGGTCTGCAGCCGCCGCCGCGGGGTAGCAACACCATTGGTTTCGGAATGGCCGCCCCGACGATCGTGGCCTACGGCAACGAAGAACAGCGTGCTGTACTCCGCAAGATCTACACCTTAGAAACCATCTTCTGCCAGCTGTTTTCTGAACCCGGTGCGGGCTCTGACCTCGCGGCTGTCGCGACTCGTGCGGTGCGCAATGAAGACGGATACCTCATCAATGGCCAGAAAGTATGGACCTCCTCGGCCCATAACGCCGACATGGCGATCCTGGTAGCACGCACTGACACCGAGGTCCCGAAGCACCAGGGGCTCAGCTACTTCCTGCTTGACATGCATGCCCCAGGGGTCGAGGTTCGAGGGCTGCGTCAGATCACTGGTGAAGCGGAATTCAACGAAGTCTTTTTGACTGACGTCCAGATCCCCGCAGGCTACATGCTCGGTGAACCGGGCCAGGGCTGGAAAATTTCTAACACCACTCTCAACAACGAACGCGTGGCTATCGGGGGTGGCAATCCGCGTGAAGGCGGCATGATCGCCCAGGTCGCCAAAACCTGGCGGGACAATCCCGAATATCGCGACCCGCTGCTGCATGACGAACTCGTCCGCCTCTGGGTAGAAGTAGAGGCGTCTCGCATGATGAGCGAGCGACTCAGCCAGAAACTCGCGGCCGGTCAGCCGGGACCCGAAGGATCGGGCGCGAAACTCGCCTTCGCGACCAACAACCAACTCTTGTCCGGTTTGGAAATCGCGCTCAGTGGTGTTGATGGCCTGCGCTACGACACGTATGAAATGCGTCGTCCCGTCGAACACTCCATGACCGGGCGCATCCCCGGGTACCGCTACCTACGAGCCAAGGGCAACTCAATCGAGGGCGGCACGAGCGAAATTATTCGAAACATTATTGCAGAACGAGTTCTTGGTCTTCCAGGTGAACACCGGGTCGACAAGGACGTGGCTTTCAAGGATCTCCCTAAATGACAGATATTGACCTGCTCCCAAGCGAAATCGAAGAGGACCTGCGAGACAGCATTCGCAGTCTTCTTGAGTCGAAAAGCGACAGCGCTTTTGTCGCAAGTCTTTACGACGACCCCGATACCGACACTTCTGCACTCGACGCTGCGTGGGCTGAGGAACTCGGGCTGGCAGCTCTGTTAGTTCCTGAGGAGCTTGATGGAGCTGGCGCCACGATCTCCGAGGCCGCAGTCGTCTCGGAGGAAATTGGCCGCGCCGTTGCGCCGGTTCGGTTCTTTTCCTCCGCTGTCGTTGCCACCACCCTGGCAGTTAGGCTGGGTGCCACTGAACTCGTCGAGCGGTTAGCAGCTGGCGAAGCGTTCGCTGCGGTTGCCTGCCCGGCGACCTCTGCCACACTAGATTCGGGCGTCACCGTGGTCGAGTCTGGGGAAGATGCCGTGGTCAACGGAACGGTCCCAGGCGTGATCGAAGCAGCCGGTGCCGATGAACTGATCGTCGTCTCCGGTAGTGGCGATGACACTATCGTTGCCTCGGTCGCTGCCGCTGATGCGAAGGCCGAAGCGTTCCTGACCCTCGACCAAAGCCGTCGCTTAGCCGATGTGACCTTTGCTGATGCACCAGCTCGTGTCCTTGGGCGCGGCGCTCAAGCAGCCGATGCCGTGCGGGCAGCGACCGTTATCGGACGGACGATCCTGGCGGCCGAGCAGTACGGGGTGGCGCAACGGTCGTTCGACCTGGCGCTGGACTACATCAAGGAACGTCGCCAGTTCGGTCGAACCATCGGTTCCTATCAGGCGATCAAACACCGGATGGCCGATCTCTGGCTGGCGGTGTCGCAGGCCGGTGCAGCCGTGACCTACGCTGCCCGGGTTGCCTCGGCATGGCAGGCGGGCGAAGAAACCATTGAAGAAGCAGAACTCTGCTCCTTGGTGGCCGGATCGTACGCGTCGACCGTGGCCGTCAATGCCGCCGAAGAAGCGCTACAGATGCACGGTGGCAACGGTATGACGTGGGAATTTCCACTGCATCTCTACCTGAAGCGTGCCAAAGCAGATGAGCTGATCCTTGGCCACGCTGCAGCGCAGCGACGCCAACTGGCGCCCCTCATTGACATCACCCTCGACTAGCACAACAACGTATTTTGAAAACTTTTGTGCCACATCGTCTGTGAGTTTTTCACGGACGGAAAGAAACACCGGATGGTCGCGACATACGCCACCATCGCCGCAGCAGAGGCTCGGCCCGAGCTAAGGAGAATAACGCAATTGCAGACTACAACTGAAGACAAACTTGTGGGCGACAATCAGGACGGGATGGGTGACCTCACTCCGCAAGACACACTAAATGACTTGCGGATGTCGGATAAAGCCGTACCGCTGTTGAATCACGTGAAGCGGTTCATCAAAGAAACTGTCGACCCGATGTACGAAGAGTTTCAGAAACTCGGCGAGGGACACACCGACCGCTGGAGCTTCGCTCCCGGGCAGCTTGAGGTTCTTCAAAAAGCCAAAGATAAGGCAAAAGAAGAAGGCCTGTGGAACTTCTTCTTACCGGACTCCGAAACCGGTGAAGGTCTTTCGAACCTCGACTATGCCTACATCGCCATTGAACTCGGCAAAAGCCCGTTGGCGTCGGAGACGATGAACTGCTCCGCGCCGGACACCGGGAACATGGAAGTCCTTGAACGCGTTGGTACACCAGAACAGAAGGAGCAGTGGCTACAGCCGCTGCTCGATGGTGAGATCCGCTCTGCCTACGTTATGACTGAACCGAACGTGGCGACTTCTGACGCTAAAAATGTCTCGACCACGGCAGTGCTAGAAAACGGCGAATGGGTCATCAACGGAGAAAAACACTACATCTCCGGTGCCGGCGATCCACGATGCAAAATTCTCATCATGATGGTCAAGACCAACGACGGGGACGATCGTAACCGCAACCACTCGCAGATCCTGGTGCCAATGGACACCCCAGGTGTCGAGATTGTCGGCCCGATGCAGGTTTTCGGTGAGGACCATGCACCAAGAGGCCACATGCACATGCGCTTCAACAACGTGCGGGTACCGGAATCCAACATGCTGCTGGGCGAAGGTCGAGGCTTCGAGATCTCACAGCTGCGATTGGGCCCTGGACGCATTCACCACTGCATGCGCACCATCGGTAAGGCCGAAGTTGCTTTGGACTACATGGTCAAGCGCGGTAACTCACGTACTGCGTTCGGTCAGACACTCTCGAAGCTGGGTGGCAACCTTGAGAAAATCTCGCGCGCTCGCATCGAGATCGAATCGATGCGCCTGCTAGTACTCAAGGCAGCCAAGGCCATGGATGTACTAGGTAACAAAGAAGCCCGAGTCTGGGTTTCGATGGCCAAGGCGGCAATTCCAGAGAAAACCTGTCAGATCATTGACCAGGCGATCCAGATCCACGGCGCGTACGGTATGTCGCAGTTCACGCCACTGCCAGAACTGTACGCGGATGTGCGTCATCTGCGTTTCGCCGATGGCCCGGACGAGGTTCATCACATGGTGGTCGGCCGCCACGAAATTTCGCAACACTAACTCCTACACCTTGGAGTAACACACACTGAGAGCGCGCGGGTGACGAAAAATATTCGACACCCGCGCGTTCTTTTTTATTGACGGCCCGTTGGCTATATCCAACTCATCACTTTTTGATTCAGAAAATTCCAGCGATGCATCGGCCATCCTGGAATGAAAGAGGAAATATGCGAAAATTTCGTAATGCAGTCCCAATAGCTCTGGCGGCAAGCTTGGGGTTAGTCCTAAGCGGTTGCTCTGGGGCTGGCGCCGAGGAGCAGTCTGATGGCGAGCAGGGGTTTGAATTTGGAGCTCCGCAAGAAGAAGTCGACGAACTGATTGCCGATTTAGAACCGGTGACGTTGACTTATCAGCCTTCCGCTGGCTCTCCGAACTCTGTCCTTGCGCAGAGCACGCACGCTTTTGCAGAAGCGGTCGAGGAACGTTCAAACGGTCAGATCACTCTAGACATAGCGTATGGACAAGCGATCGCTGGGTATGGAGAAGTGATCGACGCGTTAAACGATGGCCGCATCGATATTGCGACCCATCTGCCGGTATACGAACCCAGTGATTTCCCTACCTATGATGCACTAGCAACCTCTATGTCCGGGCTACCGATTTCTCCTGTTGTGGGTGAAGCCGTACATGCTGCAATGGCAGCTGAACTCGGTGAGCAAAGCGACGGACTACGCGCCGAGTTCGAAGCCCAAGGTGTCACCCCCATCGCCCCGCTTATGTCTGCTGGAGGCTATTACGGTCTATGCAATTCGGAGGACACATCCGCTTCTGACTGGGCAGGGAACCAGACCCGAGTTGCCAGTACCGCTCATCACGCGGTGGTCGAAAATATCGGAGCCACACCGGTCTCCCTGGAATGGGTGGAAACATTCGAGGCCTTACAGCGAGGCACCGTCGACTGTTCAATGGCGCAGCTGCACTCTTCATCCGAAGGTGGCGTGCCAGAAGTCGCGCCCTACATTATTTATACGTCAGACGAGAACTCCATGTCCTCGCGGACAGTTGCAGCCGAATTAGCTGGCCCAAGTTTTAATGAATTGCCGCTGGCTTATCAGCAGATCATTTATGATGCGCGATGGGTCGAAGGCAATGCCAACGCATTGAACTCTTCGATAGATGGTATTCAACAAGCTGTCATACAGGCCAAAGGTGCTGGTGGCGCGGTCGTACCGTTCGATGACGAGGTGGATCAAGCTATCGGGGAAGCGAATGAAGAGTTGCTAGCTTCGGTTCGCGAAACCGGCTTGGTGTCCGAGGAACTGCTTGACTCGATCCCAGAGTTGGGTGAGGAATGGGAGAGCCGGGTTCAGGAGCTCGGTTATGAAGACGCCGGTGACTTTGAAGAACTCGACGAGTGGTGGGAACCCGGCGAAGTAGACTTCACGGAACTTACCGAAGCAATCTACACCGAGGTAGGTCTGCAGAACAGGCCGAAATAAGGACAGTTCTCCTACCCGCTCGAAGATAGGGGGCTTCAGGTTCTATCAATTCGAACCTGAAGCCCCCTTATTGCAGGAGCCCGAAATGCTTCCGCTATCTAATTCTGTGCAGCTTCCGCGAACGGGTACAGACGGTGCATCTCCATAACCAACGGTCGATGCCAACGCCTTCACACCGATGTACTTTCAGGACTCTTAGAGGTGACAAATGAAGGAAGCATATCTTCTGGAGCGTTACAAGTAGCATCTCGGTCCCCGCCGCAAGGGCTGACACCAGAATGGTGCAGGTCTTTTGCCAGTATGCCTGGATACGCCTCGCTCTGAACCGGCGCACTGTCTCCGCTCAACTTACACTTGAATATGAATTAGGGTTCAAGTAGTCTCCTCGTAGGATATTCGGTATCGACGAAGGGTTGCAGCTATGGATTCGTCAGCGTTCGACACACAATCGGGCGGGGCGAGTCCGCCCTCCGCGTTGCTCATCGATTTCGGCGGGGTGCTCACCAGTTCCGTTCTGGACGCTTTCCGAGCGCTCAGTGTAGATCTGGGCTTAGCGCCCGAGACAGCGTTGAATGTGCTCAGCACCAATGAAGAAGCGCGGACAGCGCTGATTGAACACGAGGTCGGACGCCAGGAGGAAGAGGAATTCGAAAAGGCCTTCGCAGCGGCTCTGACCGAGGCTGGTGGCAGGGTTGAGCCTCAGGGTCTATTGGCCCGCTTTGACGGGTATCTGGACTTGGAAGAAACGATGATCGAGGCAGTGATGGAGGTGCGCCGTCGCGGGGTGCCAGTAGCACTCGTTTCCAACTCACTCGGACGCGATTGTTATGCCCGAATCGACCTGGACGAACTCTTCGACGTGAGCGTGATATCCGGCAAGGTCGGAGTCCGCAAACCATCACGACGGATCTATCGCATCGCCTGCGAACAACTTGGTGTCGCTCCCGAAGAGTGCATCTTAGTAGATGATCTGCAAAACAACCTCGACGGTGCAGCCAGACTCGGCATCCGAGGGGTCCTCCACCGGACCGCGCCGGAGACAATAGCGCGTCTGGAGGAGCTTCTCGCGCTCCCCGTCGGCCCCACTACCCCCAGATGAAATCTGACTAACTCACCAGGAACGGACACCATGTTAGAACTAAGTGAACGCGGTCAAGAATACCGTGACAAGCTGCTCAGCTTTATGGACGAGCACATCTACCCTGCGGAACCGGTCTACCGGGAACAGATGGACGCGTCCGGCGATCCAAATCATCAGCCTCAGATCCTTGAGGACCTCAAGACCGAGGCGCGTGAGCGGGGGCTGTGGAATCTCTTCCACCCGGATCCCGAATGGGGTCCAGGCCTCACCAATCTTGAGTACGCGCACTTGGCCGAGATCACCGGTCGGAGTCTTGAAATCGCACCCGAGGCCATCAATTGTAATGCGCCAGATACCGGCAACATGGAGGTCCTGAGCCTGTTCGGTACCGAAGAGCACAAGGAAAAGTGGCTGCGACCGCTGCTCAACGGTGAGATCGCTTCAGGTTTTGCGATGACCGAGCCCCAGGTCGCTAGTGCGGACGCGACGAACATCGAAACCTCAATGGTTCTTGACGGCGATGAGTACGTCATCAACGGGCGCAAGTGGTGGACCTCTAACGCTTTACATAAGAACTGCAAGGTGCTGATCGTCATGGGTAAAACCGACCCAGACGCTTCGACTCACCGTCAACAGTCAATGATGGTCGTGCCAATGGACACCCCCGGGATTAAAGTCATCCGCGGACTGCCGGTCTTTGGCTATCAGGACCGCGAGGGCCACGCAGAAATCGTTTTTGACAACGTCCGCGTGCCCCGTGAAGCGCTACTCGCAGGAGAAGGCGATGGCTTCATGATCAGCCAGGCCCGGTTAGGGCCCGGGCGAATCCATCACTGTATGCGAGCCATCGGTGTCGCCGAGCGGGCTTTGGATATGATGATCGATCGCGCACAATCGAGAGTTGCTTTCGGGGAGCCGATCGCAAACCGTGCCAACATTCAAGACTGGGTGGCCGAAGCACGTATCGATATAGAAATGGTCCGGTTACTGACCCTCAAAACCGCCTATCTCATGGACACGGTCGGGAACAAGCAGGCCCGTACTGAGATCGCAGCGATTAAAGTAGCGGCGCCCAATGTCGCCCTGCGCGTGCTGGACAGGGCAATTCAGGTACACGGTGGCGGAGGTGTGAGCGATGACTTCCCCCTGGCCATGTGGTATGCACACATGCGGACTCTTCGGCTCGCCGACGGGCCGGACGAGGTCCACAAGATGACCATCGCCCGTCGTGAGTACCGCCGTCGCTGCCCAGACTGGGGCAAGAAGAAATAATCAATTGCCCCGGCGCTCGCTTCACGCTTGAGGCCGAGTAGGAGAACAGGAATAGTAGAATGACCGTTATGTCTGATGAGAACTCTGCAGGCGATGTGGTTCCGGACCTCGTCGACCCCTTGAAGCTAGGACCCCAGCCGCAAACCGCCCGGGGTAAACGCACCAGGGATGCTCTCATCGCAGCGGCCCGAACCATTTTCGAACGGGATGGTTATCTGGACTCAAGGCTCGTGGATATTGCCGAAGAGGCGAAGTGCTCGATCGGCAGTTTTTACACCTGGTTTGACAGTAAAGACGTGATCTTTGCGGCTGTCCTCCACGAAGCACAAAACGATATGCTCCACCCCGGTACGGGGATGATTGAGCGAACCGATGACCCGGTGGCCATCATCGATGCCAGCAACCGAGCATATTTCGAGGCCTATAGCCGTAATGCACGACTGAACCAGTTGCTCCAGCAGGTCTCTTGGGTTGATCCGCGGTTCCGGGCGTTGCGTAAGGCCCGTTCGGACGCCTTCGTCAGCCGCAATGCGCGTGCGATCGCAAGCCTGCAAGAGCGCGGTTTGGCAGATCGTCAGGTGGATGCTGAAGTAGCGGCAATGGCGCTCTCCGGCATGGTCTCGCGTTTGGCAACTGATGCTTTTCTTTTCGACCTCGAGCACGACATTGAGGTGCTTGTCGAGACCGCAACACGTCTGTGGACGAATGCCCTCGGTCTGACCGAACCGGAGCTACGCCCGAGCTGATTAGCGAGCCAATATCAAACACGTAAGGGCCCGGAGTTGTCGACTCCGGGCCCCTATGTGTTGGTAAATTTCAGATCGGATCAGCGGGTGATGTTCGCCCCGCCGTCCACGGTTAATGTGCTACCGACCACGTAGTCGCCCGCGCTGGAAGCCAGATAGACCGCAGCTGCAGCCATATCCTCAGGGCTGCCGATACGGCCCGATGGGATTCGGGCGGCGACCTCGGTGGCCTCGTCTCTGGCTGCCTTATTCATGTTCGATGCAAAGGCCCCGGGGGCGATCGCGCTGACGACAATCCCTTGGGGTGCCAGCTCGGCTGCCATCCGTTTGGTCAGATGGGTTATGCCGGCCTTGCTTGCATGATAAGAGTATGTCTCTAGTGGGTTGAGCGATAGTCCGTCGATTGAACCGATGTTGATGACTTTGGCGAGGTGTCCGTTGCGCTCGCGGGCGGTCAGCAGGAGGTCTTTGGCTTGTTGGGTGAGGAAGAAGGGGGCCTTGACGTTAAGGTTCATGACCTTATCCCAGCCAGACTCGGGGAACTCGTCGAATGGTTCAGCCCAAGCCGCCCCGGCGTTGTTGACGAGTATGTCTAGCCGGTCCTCATACTCTCGGAATGCTGAGAGAAGTTCTTCGATCCCGTCGAGGGTGGAGACGTCGGCGGGCAACGCGACGCAGTGTCCGAGTTCGGAGAGCTCCGTGGCTGTGGCTTCGGCTGCCTCCGCCTTTCGGGCAGAAATGTACACCCGTGCTCCCTGGCTGAGTAGTCCCTCAGCTATCATCCGGCCAATACCTCGGGAGCCTCCGGTGACAAGGGCTACGCGACCTTCAAGTGAAAACAAGGAACTCAAGTCCATGGCGATCCTTTGCGAGAGAATTGTGATTGATACCACCCTGCAGCCTAACATGAATGCAGGTTCAAGCATCACTTGAGGTCGAATTCAAGTTAAGGTTAGGCTGATCCTATTCTCTGACCCATTCGGGTCTATAACCGCCCCTATCGATTTTGGGAGATTTCATGAGTTGGTCCTCGCAGGAAGTCCGTCTGGCACAACGTCCTTTGGGTTATCCGGATTCAGAAACGTGGGAAATTGCCGACGTAGAAGTCGGTGAGCCCGGCCCCGGCGAGTTCGTGGTCAACCTCGAGCTCATCTCGTTGGATCCTGCGATGCGGGGCTGGCTCAATGATGTCCGCTCCTATGCACCACCTGTCGGGATTGGCGAAGTCATGCGAGCATATGGCGCCGGTACCATTGTGGCCTCACAGCATGACCACTATGCGGTCGGTGACGTCGTCAGCGGCACTTTCGGAGTGCGTGAGTATGCGGTCTCCGACGGCCACGATGTCACAAAGCTGGATCTCGACGTGGCGCCAATGGCCACCTGGCTCGGTGCACTCGGTATGCCCGGGATGACCGCGTATTTCGGGCTCGAGGAGGTCGGGCGCGTCCAGCCGGGGCAGACGGTGTTGGTCTCGGCTGCAGCTGGGGCGGTGGGTAGCATCGTTGCCCAGCTTGCCAAAGCCAAGGGGTGTCGTGTTATCGGCGTGGCAGGCGGCCCCGAGAAGGTGGCGTGGCTACAAGAGGTCGGGCTTGACGAGGTGATTGATCGCAAGGAGGGGGATCTCATCCGCCAGGTCCGACGCGCGGCACCCGACGGAGTCGATTTCTACTTCGACAATGTCGGCGGTGAGATGCTCGACGCTGCACTCGCGAACCTCGCCTTCGGTGCTCGGATCGCGCTGTGTGGAGCCATTTCGGCATACAACGAAGAGAAGCTCCCAGAAGGACCGCGGCGATATATGGCGCTTTTGGTCTTTCGTGCCACGATGCAAGGGTTTCTCGTGACGGATTACAAAGATCGTTATGACGAGGCGGTGGCCGAAATCTCTCAGCTTATTGCCCAGGATCGAATCGTTGCCACCGAGACCATACTGGACGGTGGGGTGACCACGTTCCCGGACGCTTTGCTGGGGCTCTTCAGTGGAGTCAATACGGGCAAGCTGCTCCTGAAAGTCTGATCGCACTGGGTGAGACATGCGGCGCGTAGCTGCTTGCTCTACGTTCACTTACGGGCTCTGTGCAACATAGATTTCACGAGATTTTATTCTTGAACCTGAAAACACATTCAAGTATGGTGTGATTGATCGCACATCACCACTGAAGCATTACCGGCCAGGGCCCAGCAGCGGGTTGCGCTAGCCCGCAGCCGAACGCTTTATCGACATCACTACCGCAGCCTTATTTGAAAATGAGTGCGCGCATTCGCTACGGGGCAGGTCAGCCGACCCATTCTGCAGCCGACAGGAGAAAACTTATGGACGTCAAAAATAAAGTGGCTATCGTAACCGGTGCTGCCGGGGGAATCGGGGCAGCCATTGCACAGCGACTCCTTGAGGCCGGGGCGAAAGTGGTGATCTCGGATCTTGATGCGCAGCGCCTACAGGCAACAGCAGACCGTTTAGCCAATGAAATCGACCCCAAGAGGGTTATAGCGGTCGCCGGGGATGCAGCCGCTACTGAAACTATCACGCGGCTGATCGAAGCCGCCGAGGGACATCTGGGGCCGGTTGATATATATTTCGCCAACGCCGGAGTAGGTGACGCCAGCGGACTGGACGCCGACGATGCACAGTGGCAACAGGCTCTCGAAGTCAATCTGATGGCCCATGTGCGGGCCGCGCGAAAGCTCGTGCCTGCGTGGTTAGAGCGGGGGAGCGGTTACTTTGTCAGTACGGCCTCGGCTGCAGGACTGCTCACTCAAATTGGCTCGGCAACGTATTCTGTGAGTAAGAACGGGGCCGTTGCCTTCTCGGAATGGCTTGCGGTGACCTACGGGGCGCAGGGGATCGGCGTCAGCTGCCTGTGTCCAATGGGAGTAGACACCAACATGTTAAATGGTGGCAACCAAAATGATGGCACAGCGCGAAAGACTACTTCGGCGGTCACAAGTGCCGGTGAAGTGCTTGATCCGCTGGTCGTGGCCGACGAGGTATTGAAGGCGCTCGCCGATGAGACTTTCCTGATCCTTCCCCACGAGAGCGTGCAAGAATTTCGTCGACGTAAGGTGGCTGACCCGGACCGGTGGATTCGTGGAATGCAGCGCTACGCGGGCTCTTTGGTCCATGGGTGACCGCCCGAATATTAGCTTGAGCGCCCACCAGTAACTACAGCCTGAACCGCTACCCTCACGAACTCTCCAGGGGTACGTGCCACCACGAGGAGCAAAATTCATGACTAACGCAGCACATCTTGTGTGGGGCCACGCAGTTTCGAGCCCCAGCCGGCTGGCGCTCCGCGAGGGCGAGCGCGAATGGACCTTCGAACAGTTACGCGCAGCCATCACTGATTGCATGACCCAGCTGCGCCAACGCGGGGTGGGTCGAGGGGATCACGTACTCGTGGTCTTGCCGACAAGTGCTGAGTTCGTCATTGCCTACCACGCCCTGCTGGCCCTTGGAGCCACGGCGGTAACTGTCAACACGCTTTCGACCGTCCGAGAACTGAACTACTTCCTTGCAGACGCTGAATGCACCCATGTAATCGGGTGGCACGAGAGTCAGACCGCAGTGACAGAGGCCGCCGAACAGGCGGGTTTGGAGGCCTGGATTCTTCGGCCGGAAGCCGTGGGCTCCACCGATGAGGTCTTGGAACTTGCGGAGGTCAGTAGTGATGACGCTGCAGTGCTGCTGTATACCTCTGGCACGACTGGTAGCCCGAAGGGTGCCGTGCTGACCCATCGCAACTTACTGGCCTGTGGCAAAGCCCTGAGTACCGCGCTGGAAGTCACCGCGGATGATGCAATGGGCACCGCCCTACCCTTGTTCCACGTCTTCGGACAGGCGGCAGTGATGTTCACGGTCTATTCGGTAGGGGCCAGCTTGACGCTGCTGCGTCCGTTTGACGGCGCGGCCCTACTGGAACTGGCGGCCCGACACTCGTTGACGGCCGTGGCAGGGGTCCCGACGATGTGGAACGCGATGCTACATGCGGATACGAAGGTCACCCGTGAAGATTTGTCTGCCCTTCGGCTGGCCAGCTCAGGCGGTGCCGCGCTCCCGCTCAAGGTCGCCGAGGCCTTCAAAGAACGTTTCGGTGCCCAGGTGCTCGACGGGTACGGATTGAGCGAGACCACGGGTGCGACCACGTTCAGCTCTCCCGATAATCCTCGCAAAGAGATGAGCGTCGGACGAGCAGTCCCCGGAGTGGACATCGCGATACTCGACGATCATGGGCAGCCGCTGCCACCCGGTGAAAGTGGAGAAGTCGCAGTCGCCGGACCGGTGGTGATGCGCGAGTACTGGAAGAAACCAGACAAGACTGCGGAAGTCTTCCACAATGGTTGGTTTCTCACGGGCGACATTGGTCGGATGGACGAAGACGGCGACTTATGGATCGTCGACCGTAAGAAGGACCTCGTGATCCGAGGTGGTTACAATGTGTACCCGCGAGAGATCGAGGAAGTCCTATATGCTCACCCCGCGGTCCTTGAGGCAGCCGTGATTGGTGTGTCTGACGAACGCTTAGGCGAAGAACTCGCCGCAGTTGTGGCACTGCACCCCGGGCAGGAACTCGAACCTGAGGAATTGCGAACATGGCTCGAGGAGCGGCTTGCTGCCTACAAGGTGCCGCGTATCTATCAACAAGTGGATGCGCTCGTGAAAGGTGCGACAGGCAAGATTCTGAAGCGGAAAATCGACCGGGAAGCCATCGCCACTTCCGGCGCCCGCCCATCTCGTGTCACGAGGTGACCCAGCTGAAAGCTAGCACTGGGTGAGGGGTGCACCTGCGCTACAAAGATATACTCGCCACCCGGCTGCATAATCGAAAGATTGGAGGACCATCAGCATGCTGATGGTCCTCCAATCCGTTGCGCCCCGCGACAGTGCGGTTATTCGGGTCGGTGCTGTAGAGCGGCTTCTTCGAATACCCGCTCGCCCAGTGGGCGGAAGTCCACCTCGCCGGGCTCGTACCATTCGTCAAGTTCAGACAGCTCGCCCCCGTCTGTGTAACCGAGCTCCTCTACAATCTCGGTCCATTTCTCAGCCGATGCTTGCAGTTCGTCCCGGACATCTTCATCAAGCACGCCGTCGGCGATGAGATCGTCAACGAGTTCTTCTTGTACCTCGGACATGCGTGCTTCGACTTCGGGATCGATCGCGGTGAAGCCGCCGCCAGCCTCTCGGGCGTCGATGACTGATGCGACTCCCGAGTCCAAGGTATTGGCTAATTGTCCGTGGAACAGATCAACTTCGGCGTCGAAGATGATCTGTTGGTAAGCCAGGGGCAGCTCTTTAAAGCTGGCTCCAGCGACATGGGCGGCTGTCGCCCCACCGGTCATCCGACCCTCGCTAAATAGCGAAACGTGGGGAGCCACCTCGAGTATGCCGGTTGATCCAGCAACCTGTGCTTGCACGAAGGTGCAATCGACAGTCCCGCGCTGCAGGGCTTCGAAGGTCTCACCGTATTCCATGGAGACCGGCGATGCGCCAATGCTTTCAGTAATCGTCGTTTGAGCAGTCCCTCCGATGCGGAGCTGACGCCCATTCCAATCCTCCATGGCCACCCCCGGAGAGTTGCAAGCCATCCAGTAATCGCCTGAGGATAACAGCGGCGATAACGGCGTGAGACCCTTTTCTTCATACTCCTGCATGAGCTGGTCGTTGTTCCAGGCCAATTCACTCATCATCGCCTGGGAAATCGCTTCGCCGGTCAGTGGGTCCGCACTAGAATACTGCGTTAGCTTGTTATATGCGTCGATAGTGGGGTACGCCGCTGGATCGTAGATCGGTACATGATAAGAGATATCGATCCGCCCATCGGCCAAGGCGTCATCAATCTCAGGGTATCCCGCGATGGCCTGTCCCCAGACCATATCCAGCGTGATCTTGCCTCCGGACCGTTCCTCCACTGCCTCTTTGAATGACATGCCGGTCACGGCGGATGGCTTATTCGGAGAGCTTGCGCTCGGCTGATACACAAGGGTTACAGGTTCCAAGTCCTCAATGACCGCATCTACCTCCTCCTGCGAGGCACCGTATTCAAACCCTTCTCCCTGAGCACTGGCATTCGTATCGCCTACAGCTCCTGCGCAGGCCGTGAGCAGCATAAGAGATGAGAGCGCGGCGCCGACCGATCCATACAGTCGTTTTCGTGTCATATATTCTCCTTTGATCGGTGATCCCACTCGCGTAGCGCACCGGAGGTATCTCCGTGCTCGCCCCGGAAGAGTCAGGCTGATTTGCCGCGAGCGGTTATGTGATGTATTTCACTCAAACCAGTTCGAGCGTAACCTAACATGAACTCACATTCAACTACACGCGGGCGCCTCATTTTAAAGAAAGAATCAGCAATGGCGGCGCAGCAATGAGCGGTCTCAGTCGCACATTCTCGTTCGGATGCGCGACTGAGATCGGAAACCAGGAAAGCTCGTGTGGCTGCTTTGCAAAAGCTAGCTCACCGTACGTTGGCCGGCTTTCGCTAGCGTGTTCTGGTATCGTCGCATTCCGCTCAGCCAACGGTCGTAGTCGGCCCCTTTGCGCTGGTGCATATCCAGGACTTCTGGGTGCGGCAAAATGAGGAACCGTTCCTCTTCGAGCGCTTCGAGTACCACGTCGGCCACCACAGTGGGGTCGAGGATCTCTCCGGCGGAGGTCACCGACCGGGTGGCCATCGTCCCGATCTCATCGCCGAGCTGTTCGCCTGCACGTAAGAGGGGAGTCTCAACGGCCATAGGACACAAGCAGCTCACGCGAATACCTTGGTCGCCATAGGTGACCGATAACCACTCGGCAAAACCTAACGCTGCATGTTTCGTCACGGAATACGCGGGCATCCCGATCTGGGTCAGTAGTCCGGCAGCAGAAGCTGTGCTAATAAAGTACCCTTCGCCGCGCTCTAACCACCGGGGGATCATGACCTGTGCCGCTCGCACATGGGCGCGAATGTTGACTTCAAACGCGGTGTCCCAGGACTCGTCTGATGCGTGCAAACCGGGCTCACCAGCCACCCCGGCATTGGCGAAGAACATATCCACCGGCCCAAAGGCGTTCTCGGCCTGTTCGACCAACCGAGTGATATCCGTCGTGGCGGCAGCATCGGCCACTACGGCTAGTGCAGCATTCGGATGACTGTCATTAATCGCCTCCACTACGGTTTCCACGGCGCTGGGCTGGAGGTCAGAGACAACCACTTTGGCACCTTGACGCGCCAGGGCGGCGGCGAGAGCGCTACCGATGCCCCCGCCACCACCGGTGATGACGGCTACTTTGTTATTGAAGCTCAAGCTGAGTCCTTTGCCGTGTCGCGAAGCTGGCGTCGCAGGAGCTTGCCAGTGGCCGTTTTAGGGAGTTCGGGCAGGATCTCGACCGAGCGTGGATACTTGTAGGCGGCCATCCGTTCTTTGCAGTGCTCGATGAGTTCGGCTTCGGTCACCGTCGCGCCAGAACGTACGCTTACGAAGGCTTTGACCGTCTCACCGCGGTAGGCATCGGGTACGCCGATAACCGCAGCTTCCAGCACCGCTTCGTGTTCGTACAATACGTCTTCGACTTCGCGCGGCCAGATCTTATAGCCGGCGGCATTGATCTGGTCCTTCTTGCGGTCGATGATATAGAACCAACCGTCTTTGTCCATGTACCCGACATCACCGGTATGCATCCGCCGATAGCGCGTGCCTTCCGGGAGGTCTTTGGCGGTGGCTTCAGGCTTGTTCCAATATCCAGCCACCACCTGGGGTCCTTCGGTGACCAGTTCACCGATCTCCCCGGCAGGCAAGTCGTGGCCTTGTTCATCGACGATCCGGACGACTGTGTCGTACACCGGAACCCCCACCGAGGTAGCACCGGTGACCTCGTCGACTGGGGCGCGCACGCCATAGGGCACCCCGTGCGAGGGTGAGGTAGTTTCGGTCAGTCCATAAATGTTATGGATGTAATGATCGAACATCTTTTCAAACGCGATAATCGTACTCGGCGGGATTGGTGCTCCGCCGGAATAGATTTTCGTCAATGTTTTGAGCGACTCGGGCTTCACGTCCGGAACATTCATCAGCGCAATAAACACGGTGATCGAGCCGGCGGTGAAGGTCGCGCCCTGCTCTTCAATCGTGCGGATGGTTTCTTGCGGCTCCATCCGACACATCAGTGCTAACGGTGCTCCGGTCAGCAGTGTTGCGGCGATGTGTGCGATCAGTCCGGTGATGTGAAATAGCGGAGCCACCCCGAGGATGACATCATCGCTGTCGAGTTCTACCCACTCGCGGTACGTTTGCGCGTTGAAGACCACGTTCCGATGCGTGGTCATGGCCCCTTTGGGCGGTCCGGTGGTGCCTGAGGTGTAGGTCAGAAACGCGATCGAGTCTGGACCCAGTTCAGCCGCCGGTGGGCGCTGGCCGCGATTTTCTGCCAAGAGATTGGCCATGTCGATGGTGTCCGGGCAGTCGATGACCTCAACGTTGGCCAGTGGACCACGATTGAGGCTCTGGTATTCGAGCTCAGAAGTGGTGACCACGGTGCGCACTTGGGTGTTGGGTACGACCTCGCGTGCGACATTCTGGTATAAATCCTGCATGGAAACCAGGACGGTCGCACCGGAGTCTTGCAGTATCTCCGTGAGTTCACGGCTGCGGTACATCGGATTGGCCGATACTGCGATCCCACCGGCTTTCCACGTGCCGACTTGAGCGATGACGAATTGTGGAATGTTCTGAGCGAAGATGACCACGCGCTCGCCGGCTTGAAATCCATGTTCAAGGATCCCGGCAGCGAACGCGTCGCTGAGTTCATCAAGTTCCCGGGCGCTGATGCGACCGTCGTAATAGCGAATGAGGTCAGCTTCGGGGTCTCTGTCAACCGTGGCAGCGAACATCTCGAGTGCCGAGTCGAATTCGATGTCTAACGATGTTTTGGTCGGATCGGGATATTGGGCCAGCCACACCTTCTCGTCGTAAATACTCATGCGATCACCGCAAAACCACTGGGTTGACGGGTGCGCCGGTGCCCTCGACGATGTTCAGCGGTGCCGCGGTGTAGAGGAAGTCCCATCGGCCGTCAGCCGCACACGCCTCAGCGAGTTTATCGAGGTCACAGATTTCCGTCAGCACAACCCCGAGGTTGCGCATCAGGGCGCAGTGCAGCGGCAGAGCCACGCCGGACTTAGGTTCATACGTGACTTCGTTTGCGATGGTATCTGTCACCAGGTTGGGGATTTCGCGATCGTTAAACCAGTCGACGAGTTCCCGAGAGTAGGTCAGTCCCGGCTCCATGAAGCCGTCATAGAACTCTTCGTTGGGTACAGAATAGAAGTAAGTCAGAAAGCCGGTGCGGATCAGCAGGATGTCGCGTTGCTCAAGCTCCACGCCCTGCGCTTTGGCAGCTTCCTCGAGATCGTTGTGGTCAAAGGTTTCACCCTTATCTAACCATTTCTTGCCGCGATGCCGTGCCATATCGATCAAGACTCCGCGCCCGGCGACACCGCGTTCGGCAATGGGCTGGACCGAGGCCTTTTTATTGCCACCCACGGTGCTGCGAGCATCATAGCCGTTCCAAATTTGACCGTCGTACCACACGTGCCCGAGGGCGTCATACTGGGTCGAACCTTGCAGGAAGATCTCGGCTTTGTCGTCCGAGTAGTGGAGGCCGCCGGGAAACTCCGGTGCGCTCTCCTTGCCAGGATCCCACGATGATTCATCGAGCACATTTTCCCGCTTAATGCTCTGTCGCCCCGGGAAGACGGGGTCACCGTGCGGGTGACCCATGGGGATCTGCAGGGTGAAAACTTCACCGCTCTTGACGTATTGGACGCCTCGGAGCACCTGCGAGGCATCCAGGTAGTTCAGGGCACCGAGTTCATCATCATCGCCCCACTTCCCCCAGTTCTTTGGGGTGTCCTCGCCGAGTAATTCATGCATGGTAGGTACAGTTTCTGCGGTCATGACAGACTCCTCTGTATGCAAAGTGTAAGTTCTTAACAGACCACAGCCGATCGAGTGATCGGTCGAGTGGTGTGTGATTAGCGTCTCACTCATTTGGGCTCTGGTCAAGAGTCTGAGGCAGAAAAACCCCGCCCCACGAGTACTCGGAGGCGGGGATGTTTTCTCGTTTCACCTGGGCGTGAGCGTTCGGCGGCTCGGGTTTCCGTCGCCTTAACCTACATACGGAGGTGTGCGGCGCAGTTCACCTCTGGCAACGGTGCGGCGGTGTACTGCATCGGGTCCATCGACGATGCGCAGTGCGCGGGCCCACGCGTAGAAGTATGCCAGCGGGGTGTCATCGGAGACCCCAGCTGCTCCGAAGATCTCGATCGCGCGATCGATCACCGCGCAGGCGACCTGCGGGGCGATGACCTTGATCGCCGAGATTTCAAAGCGGGCATCCTTGGCGCCGACGGTGTCGATCATCCACGCGCAGTGCAGTACCTGCAGGCGTGCTTGGTCAATTTCGATTCGCGAGTTCGCGATGTGTTCTTGTACGACGCCCTGATCTGCCAGTGGTCCTCCGAAGGCATTCCGAGATTTGGCTCGATCGACCATCAGGGCCAGTGCGCGTTCGGCCATGCCGATCGCTCGCATCGCGTGGTGGATACGGCCGGGGCCGAGACGAGCTTGTGCGATCGCGAAGCCGCCACCTTCTTCGCCCAACAGGTTCTCGACCGGCACGCGGACATCGCGGAACACGAGTTCCGAGTGTCCGTGCTGGTCCTGATAGCCGAACAATGGCAGGTGGCGTTTGATCTCTAAGCCGGGGGTGTCGCGGGGGACGAGCACCATCGACTGCTGGCGGTGGGTCTCGGCCTCGGGGTCGGTCTTACCCATCACAATGAAGATTTCACAACGAGTGTCAGCGACCCCGCTGATCCACCATTTGCGCCCGTTGATCACGTACTCGTCGCCCTGACGCTCAATGCTCAGCTGCACATTGGTGGCATCCGAGGAGGCCACATCGGGCTCGGTCATGGCGTAAGCGGAACGAATCTTGCCTTCTTTGAGCGGCTCAAGCCACCGGGCCTTCTGCTCGTCGGTGCCGAATAAATGTAAGGTTTCCATGTTTCCGGTGTCGGGAGCCTGGCAGTTGATCGCTTCGGGGCCAATGACGACGGACCACCCGGAAATTTCGGCGATCGGAGCGTATTCGAGGTTCGAGATGCCGGACCATTCAGGCAGGAACAGGTTCCACAACCCGCGGCGACGAGCCTCTTCTTTGAGGTCTTCCATGATCGGAGCGTAGGCGTGCTCGCCGTGGGTCCGTTGGTATTCCGCGACGACCGGTTCGGCGGGGAACACCTTTTCTCGCATGAAGTCCCACATGGTCTCGGAGAGCTCTTGGGTGCGTGCACTCGGGGTGAAATCCATCAGTATTCCTAAGGTGGTTGAAGTGGCTGAGTTTCTATAGGGAAAAGTATGTTTCCGAGACCAAACGGTGAGTTGGTTCAGTGCATGGTCATGCCGCCGTCGACGGTCAGTGTGATGCCGGTGATGAAGGAGGAGGCATCGGAGGCTAGAAAGACCAGGGCGCTATCGAGTTCGTACTGGCGGCCAAGGCGACCGAACACGGTGTTGGAGGTGATGTCTTCGAGCATGTCTTGAGGGATCTCGTCGGTCATTTCCGAAGCGAAGTATCCCGGGGCCAGTGCGTTGACGCGAATACCGCGTCGGGATCCCCACTGGGCCGCGAGATCGCGGGTGAGTCCCAGTACGCCGGCCTTTGTTGCCGAATACGCGGCTTGCGGGGCAAATCCGGCCGTCAGGCCTAAGACGCTGGCGATGTTGACGATGCTGGAACCGGGCTGCATCACGGCGGCGCATTCTTTGGCCATCCAGTAGGCGCCATTAAGATTGACGTCGACCACCGAGCGGAATTGCTCTGGGGTTTCTTTCAACGCCGGTACCGCTGTGCCCATTCCCGCGTTGTTGACGAGGATATCGACGCGACCGTGTGTTTCCACCACGGTACGCACCAGTTCGGCACAGACCTCTGGATCAGAAACATCAGCTTCGACGGTGGTGGCCTGTCCACCATTGTCCGTGATCTGTTCTGCCAGCGCTTCCAGCTTCTCGCGTCGGCGCGCGGCTAGGACCACAATTGCGCCTGCTGAGGCCAGAGCTTTGGCGAAGCCGGCGCCCAGACCCGAGGACGCTCCGGTGATGATGGCAACCCGTTGGTCCAGGCGGAATCTGTCCAGCACCGGAACATCGTCGGAGAGGTCTCCGGTGCGTGGATCGACAGCGACGGAGGTGGCGTTTTCGGGCATCGGATTATTCTCCTTGCAAGCGGTCTAATGTGGTGTGGCCGTATTCAACGATTTCTACGATCTGGCTTGCGATATCTCCGAAGGACTGACCGGCCATATCGCCGGCATCGGCGCGGGTGGCGACCCCTTGGGCGATCGCCGCAAACTTGAACGCCGAAAACGCCAGATACCAGGGCATTTGGCTGGCATCGGTGCCAGTGGCAGAACAGTATCGTTCGATCAGATGGTCTGGGCCCGGCCATTCGTGGCTGCGGCTAATGCCCGGGATCAGCGGCATGATGGGTCCGTTAGCATCGCCCCAATACAACACACTCAGAGCCAGGTCAGCGATCGGGTCGCCCAGTGTGGAGAGTTCCCAATCCAGGACCGCTTTAATGCGCCCGGGGTTCTCAGCGTCAAAAATGCAGTTGTCCATACGGTAGTCCCCGTGCACAATGCGGGCCGGGGGAGAGGTCGGCATGGATTGTCCGAGTCGGTGGGCCAGTTCGGGTAGCCGATCGGTGCGGACCGAGTCGTTGGCTTTCTCCGATTGGCCCAGCCAGCGGCGTAGCTGACGTTCCAGATACCCCTCGGTTTTGCCTAAATCGCCCAGGCCCACTGCAGCCGGGTCCACCGCGTGTAGCTCGATCATGACATCGATGAGTTCATCGGCCATGGCCTGTTTCTGGTCAGTCGTGGTGGCATAACCGGCGGGTAGTTCTTCACGGATGATGTGGCCTTCCACCTTCTCCATGACGTAATAGGGCACTCCGAGGTCTTCCCCGGTGGTCTCGTTGACGACCACGGTGGCCACCGGCACTCCGGTGTCTACCAAGCCCTGCTGGATCCGGGCTTCGCGGCCCATATCGTGAGCGCTGGGCAACAGTTTTCCAGTGGGCGGTCTGCGCAGAATCAGCTGTTGTCCGCCTGCTGAGGTCAACGTGAAGGTGAGGTTGGACTTCCCACCGGCAACAAGTTCTGCCGTGAAATCCCGCCAGGTCTCGTCGTCGGTTGCTTCAGCTATTCGCGGGCCGACCGCGTCAGGATGCACGAGATGCTCAGTCGTCTCCCGATCCTGCTGTGCTTGTCCTGCTGTCATAAAGGTCCACCCTGTCTCACGAACGATACCGAGCGAACGCTCGGCTTCTACCAATGCTAGGGTGGCCCATGCCACAGGCAGATGTCAAGCTTGCAGCATTGTCGGAAGGGTATCAATCCGGGCCGCAGTTCGTATTGGACAGTTCGTGCGACCGGTGGTTCTATGAGGTAGAGCACTTCGAATAGGACGTTTCTATGATCAATGCACTGAATTCTCAGGACCCAAATTCGCCCCAGGGCCCCCTGGCTGGAGTTGTCGTGGCTGATTTCAGCCGCGTACTGGCTGGCCCCTACTGCACCATGCTGCTGGCCGATATGGGTGCAACCGTCATCAAGGTGGAAAGCCCCGGCGGGGACGATACCCGCCAGTGGACTCCGCCCGAACGCGACGGCGTGAGCACGTATTACTTGGCGATCAACCGGAATAAGCATTCCATCACCTTGGACATGACCGACCCCGCGGATCTGCAAACCGCCTATGACATCGTCGATCAGGCCGATGTTTTCGTGGAGAACTTCAAGCCCGGCAGCCTGGCCAAGTTCGGTCTTGACTCCGAAGCCGTTGCTGAGCGCTGGCCGGGCATCGTCCACGCCTCGATCACCGGTTTTGGCAGTGCCGGAGGTGCCGATATGCCCGGTTACGACCTCTTAGCTCAGGCCATGTCAGGCATGATGTCCATTACCGGCAGCCAAGACGGTCCTCCGCAGCGCGCCGGAGTGGCAATGTTCGACGTGATGACCGGTATGCACGCCTCGATCGGTATTCTGGGGGCGCTCCGCGAACGCGACATCTCCGGGCAAGGTCAGCATCTGGAAGTGAACCTTTTGTCCTCTGCACTGTCAGGACTGGTGAATCAGACGTCTGGTTATGCTGCCGCTGGCAACGTGCCAACCCGGCTGGGCAATGACCACCCAAGCGTGTACCCCTACGGGCCGTTCGCCACCGCGGATCGAGATTTGATCATCGGATGCGGCAACGACAACCAGTTCGCAAAGCTCGTTCAGCACTTGGGCATGCCTGAGCTAGCCGACGACGAGCGATTCCGCACCAACAGCCAGCGCAATGCGCACAGGGAAGAACTGCGGGCACTGTTGGAAGAAGCGCTGTCCACCGCGACCGCCGATGAGTGGTTCGAACGCTTCCGGGCCGCGAAGATCGCCAGCGCCCCGATCCTGACCATTGGTGAAGGCGTCGAGTTCGCCGACGAAATCGGGCTGAACCCGATAGTCGAAGCCGGCGGCCCAGACGACAGTGTGCCCACGATCAAACACCCGGTTGATTACAGTCGCACGCCCGCCCGGTACGATAAAGCTCCGCCGGCATTAGGCGCGGATCGGGATGCCGTCCTTGCCTGGCTCAAAAGCCGACAAGCCCAAGGAGAGCACGCCAATGTCGCCTACTGAGGTCCCAGAGCACGCCTTCACCTGCGAGTTGCAGGTGCGCTGGTCAGATCAAGACGTCAACGAACACGTCAATAACAGCCGCATTTTGACCCTGACCGAAGAAGCGCGCGTGCAGGCCACCAAAGCCTGGACCGGCGTGGTTCCTGATGCCCGGGTCGTCCGGGCGCTCAACGTGTCATTCGAACATCCGATCCATTACGGGCCAGCGCTGATCGCTCACGTGTGGATTTCTCGGATAGGCACGTCGTCCTTTACCTTCAGCCACACCTTGAGCCAGGACGGCGTTCGGTGCGCCTATATCGAAGCCACGGTCGTCACCATCGACCCCGAGACGAAGCAATCCAGGCCATTGTCTGACCAGCTCCGGGCAGCGCTTGTCCCGCAATTGGCGGCAGAATCCGTGACGGGGCCCGGTAACTAAGGGACGCACACTTGCGCTCGCGGTGAGTCTCACACCTCCCTTGACTCCTTCATAGTAGCTATACTGTGCCAAAGTAGTGCTACATGAGCTAACCCCGACGGGAGCATAACCGTGATAAATACGATCGTGACAGGTGTTGACGAAAGTGAAACGGCCGCTGTTGCAGCAAGAAAGGCTGCGGAGTTGGCCAATGTCCATGAAGCAGAACTCCACGTGATCAGCGCTTATGGCAACCAGGAAGTTAGAACCCTGCGTGCCGGCGGGGACGTGGTGGAGATCAATCAGGTTGAGAATGCCACCCGGGTAGCCAAAGGGGTAGCAGATTCACTGCGGGGGGAGTTCCCCAATCTGACGATTACCTCGAACGCAGCGTTGGGTCAGCCCGGGGAGGCTCTCGTCTCCACGGCATCAGAACTGGATGCCGATCTGATCGTCGTTGGTAATAAGCGAGTTCAGGGATTTAGTCGGGTGCTGGGAAGTATCGCCCGGGATGTCGCATCCGAGGCGCACTGCGATGTGTATATCGCCTACACACGATAAGTCTTAGTGCAATTAAGAGAGCAGGCTCGAATACGAGCCTGCTCTCTTGTTGTTTAAGCCAGATACAGTCCGTTTAGCATCCTTGAAGCGTCTGACCCTTCTGCAACGCATCTTGTCTCGCTAAACTGCATCAATGACTTCTTTTGACTCAAACTCTGAAAATATTCACCTTGATTATCCCGAAGCCGGTATCGCTCGCATCACCTTCACCCGTCCAGAGCGGATGAACACCGTCGATGTGGACTTCGTTGCCGACCTCAACCATGCCCTCGCGGATATCGAAGCAGATCTCGATATCCGAACATTGATTCTGACGGGCCAGGGCCGCGCATTTTGTGCGGGTCTGAACCTCACCGGGTACGGCGACGAGGAGCTCATCGAGACCCAGGGTAAACTGCCGCGGGCGATGGCACGGCAAAAAGAAATCGCCGACCTAGTCGCGACCATCCGAGGCCTGCGAGTTCCCGTGATTGCTGCCGTCAACGGCGCCACCGCAGGAGTGGGTCTGTCCATTCTGTGTGCGTCAGATATCCGCTACGCAGTCCCCGAAGCAAATCTCGCCGTGGGCTACATCCGCGCCGGATTCTCAGCTTGCGATATGGGATTATCCTGGTTGTTGCCTCGGATCATCGGTGCCGGACGGGCACAGGAATTGATGCTCACTGGCCGTCGCTTTACTCCGGCTGAAGCCCAACAGGCCGGCTTGCTGGCTGATGTAGTAGAGGCCGATGTTCTGATGGATCGGGCGCTAGAGACCGCGCGGCAAGTTATGCAGAATGCCCCGATTTCCGTGGAATTTACCAAGGAAGGCCTCTGGGCGTCGTTAGAGATCTCATCCTTCGATGCAGCCGTGGAATTCGAGAACCGGCAGCAAATTTACACTGCTCTAACCGAGGACCGGAGCGAGGCTACCGCATCGTTCCTCGAAAAACGTGCGCCGCAATACGCACGCCGCTAATCAAGAGGCTCTCGAAAGGTATAGTGCACGAATCCGAGGATTGCTGCCTTAGAAGTATGGGCAGCAATCCTTGTGGTCTCCTTAGTAGGACTTCGGCAGGTCTAGCACGTGGTTTGACACGTAGTTGAGGACCATTTCTTGGCTGACGGGAGCTAACCGGAGGAGTCGAGATTCGCGGAAATAACGCTCGACGTTGTATTCCTTGGCATAACCCATACCTCCGTGCGTTTGGACCGCGCTGTCGGCGGCTTCGAAACCGGCATCTGCACACAGCCATTTGGCCATGTTGGCCTCCTTGCCACAACTGAGGCCTTGATCGTAGCGCCACGCTGCCTGGCGGGCCATGAGTTCTGCGGCATCTAGCTTGATGGCGGCTTGGGCCAGTGGAAACGCGATCCCTTGGTTCTGGCCGATAGGGCGGCCAAAAACGACGCGGTCTTGAGCGTACTGAGAAGCGCTTTCCAAAGCTGCCCTTCCGATGCCTAAGGCTTCGTGAGCAAGGAGAATGCGTTCGGGGTTGAGGCCGTCCAGCAGGTACTTGAAGCCTTGTCCCTCCTCACCGACTAATGCACTGTCAGGGACGAAGTAGTTATCAATCGCTACTTCGTAGGAGGCAACCGCGTTGCGTCCCATTTTCGGAATAGCGTTGAGTTGAATGTGCTCGGTATCCAGATCGATGAGGAACAGCGACATGCCGTCGGTAGACCGCGTCACATCTTCGCGTTTTGTGGTCCGTGCGATGAGCACCATCTTTTGTGATTGCTCCGCTTTCGTGATCCAAACCTTCCGTCCATTCAGGACGTATCCGCCTTCAACACGTGTTGCGAAAGTCGAGATCCTGGTGGTGTCTGTGCCAGCATCCGGTTCGGTAACGCCGAAACACACGTGAAGGGAGCCGTCTGCTGCAGCCGGTAAAACTTCTCGCCGGAGTTCTTCGCTGCCGTGTTTGACGATCGTATTGAGGCCAAATATGGTCAGATGCATAGGGCTGCAGCCGTTCATGCCGGCACCAGAAGCGGCGATTTCTTCAAGCAGCAGCGAGGCCTCAAATATCCCCATTCCACCGCCCCCGTAGTCTTCTGGGATAGCGATACCGAGCCAACCACCTTCCGCGAAAGCGTTGTAAAACTCCCAAGGAAATTCATTCTGGCTGTCTCGTGCAGCCCAATATTCATCGGGGAAGCTTCGTGCAAGCTCTCGCGCAGCAGACTGTATGTCTAGTTGTTCGTCGGTCAGTTGGAAATCCACGGAAGAAACCTTTCCTAGCGTCGAGGCTGGTGCTTTGTGCACGCAGTGCGGTCGCCTTGTGGCGATGGAGGCTCGGGAGGGGCATGCAGCTCGGGGGAAGCCGCAGAGCCTTTCTAGCTATGACCCGCCTCACAGTACTCGTGTAGTATCTTATCCGGGTCACGGAAGTGACCGCTCACACTTAAAGGGAAGCGAGGATGTGTTGAAGGTTTTCGAAGCAGTCGCCAAATATCTGGCGGAGGAAAGAGCAGGACGACCTATTTTTGGGCTCATGGGAGATGCCAATCTAGGGTATTTGGGGGCCTTCCTCGAACGAGAATCTGGACACTACATTTCTGCAGCGCTCGAGGGCGGTGCGGTGTCGATGGCCGACGGCTGGGCTCGCGCCACCGGTGAGGTCGGGGTCGTTTCGGTGACCCACGGCCCTGCGTTGACGAATACGCTGACCGCCCTGACCGAAGCGGTCAAGTCTCGCAGCGGTATGGTGCTCATCGGTGGCTCGCCCCCAGAAGTCGACGGGCACTTCCAGTACGTCGACATTGAAGGCTTCGCACGCTTCGCCGGGGCCGCATTCGTGAAAGTCCGGCAAGAGCGCGAACTGCTCCGCATGCTGGACAAAGCCTTCACCCGTGCAGCCCAAGACTCCATCCCGGTGGTCCTCGATATCCCGTTCCAGCTGCTGCGCAAAGACGTTGAATACCGTTCCCCGCAGATTGCCCCAGTCGAAGGGCGTCGGGTGGGCCCAGACGCCGATTCCGTTGACGAGGCACTGGCCGCCCTAACCTTTGCCAAACGTCCGCTGCTGATTGCGGGACGTGGCGCGGTCGTCTCGAAGGCGCGGGAAGAAATTCTCGCGCTGGCTCGTGCTATCAACGCACCGGTTATGACCACCCTCATGGCCAAGGACTACTTCGACGGGGAGCCAGAGAATCTCGGCATCCACGGCACGCTGTCGAACGGTCCTGCGCTGGCCTACATGGCGGATGTTGATGTGGTGATGTCGTTCGGTGCCTCGCTGAATAGTTTCACCACCGACAAGTTCGAATTGCTCAAAGACCGCGTCCTGATTCAATCTGACATCAGCCCGGCAGCACTCAGTAGCCACGGACCCGCTCACCAAGCGATTGTGGCCGATGCGAAAACCTTGGCGCAAACCATGCTGGACCGGTTGGAAGAAGCAGACATGGGCGCTGAGCGAGCCGCGTACATGGAGACGATTGCCGCAGCACCGGATCGTGAAGCCAAAGATCTCTACGAATCGACCACCGGCGACGGCTTTATCGACATGCGCGATGCCACCAGCTGGTTCTCCGACATCCTGCCCGAAGGGGCGATGCAGGTCTGCGACGTGGGGCGTTTTGTCTACTCCACCTGGCCGCACATTACTATTGACCCCGAACGCTGGGCCTACATCGGCGCGTTCGGGTCCATTGGACTAGGCACCGCGGCCGCAGTCGGGGCCGCCGCTGCCCGCCCAGACACACCGACCGGGCTCTACGTTGGGGACGGCGGTCTGATGCAGGGTCTTGTCGAACTCAATACCGCCGTTCGGCATAAGCTGCCCTTAGTCGTGCTCGTGCTCAACGACCAGTGCTACGGCGCCGAATACCTCAAACTCGACTACTTTGGCAGCAAAGTGGACTGGGCGACCTTCGAATGGCCCTCCTTTGCTGAAGTCGCTCGCAGCCTTGGCGCCCATGCTGTTCGAGCCACCAGTATGGAAGAACTCGAACCCGCAGCAGAAGCCATCAAAGAGCAAAAATTCCCGCTGCTCATCGAAATTGTCGCTGATCCCCACAAGGTCGCGAACCGACCCGGTATCGTGCCCACGGCCGCGTCAACTACCGCTTGATCTAGACGGTACTTTCCAACCCCTGCACGGCATTCAATCGAACCCGATCTTCTCGGTGAGTGCCGTGCAGGACTGGTTAAACCTTACGGCTCTTCGTGGCCTCAAGAGTGTGGTCGGTATGGTTGGCGCGTGCTCGTGCACGTGCTAGTGTCATACATCACATACATCAGAGCGATCGATCGGTCCACCTAAGAGTGTTTGCGAAGAGTGAGGAAGTCAATGAAACCATCCGCTGAGCGTAGAGCTCTCGAGTTATCTCAAGCGCCATCAGTTCCTGCCCGAATCGAGGGGCATGCCCACGAAGCTCCGCAAGCTACGGCGGTGAGCTTCAATGGTCATGACATGAACTGGGAGACGTTCGCGGAGCTGGTGCGGTATTGCGCAAAGAACCTGAAAGAACGCGGGATCGAACAGGGCGATCGAGTCGCGCTGTTGCTGACCAACCGCCCGGAGTTTCTAATTGTCACCTCTGCGGCGGCGGCAATCGGAGCGATTTCCGTACCTATCAATTTCCGCCTGGCCGCTGGTGAAGTTGCCTATATTCTCAACAACGTCACTCCGAAGCTGTTGTACGTCGAGCAACAGACAGCCGAGCTCGCAGAGGCCGCGGCGACTAACGCGGCCACCCAGCCGGAGGTCATCGACTGCGACACAGCAGACCTTCTCGAGGCGACTTCTTACCCGGCCGGTAAGCTCGATGATGCTGAGCTGTTCATTCCTGAGGCGGGCGACGATTTCGCGATCATTCACACTTCGGGCACCACCGGCAACCCAAAGGGCGCGGTGATTTCGCACGGCAGTATCTCCATGTGCGCGTCGAAGGTCGCCAGTCGGTGGGGTCTGCGTCGCGGTGAGGGAGTGGTCATGCTCGCGCCGCCGCTGTTCCACATTGGCACTTTCCTGGCCAGTCACGGAGCGCTTGTTGGTGGTAGTACTTCACTGGTGGTTCCTAGCACCGGCTTCGATCCGGTCCAAACGTTGGAAACGATGAAGCGCTTCGCGGTGACCGCGGCGTTCATGGTGCCTCAACAATGGCAGATGCTGTGCGCGGAGATTGAGCGAGTAGGTGGCGAAGGCTTAGCGCTGACGCATGCCAACTGGGGTGGGGCGCCGGCCAGTGAAAAACTCCTGGAACGCATGAAAGCTAACTTGCCCGGGACCGAAGTGAAAGCCTCCTTTGGGCAGACAGAGACGACCGGGTACGGAGTAGGTCTGGAGTTTGCAGACTCGTTGCGCAAAATCGGCTCGGTTGGCAAGCCCGAAAATGATATGTCCGTGCGGGTAGTCGACCCAGACATGAACGACGTGGCCGTGGGGGAAGTCGGCGAGATCGTCTACCGCGGAGTAGGCGTGATGAGCCGTTATTGGAATAACGAAGAGGCCACGAACGAAGCCTTTCGAGGCGGCTGGTTTCACTCAGGAGACCTGGTCAAGCGTGATGATGAAGGCTTCATCTATGTCGTGGACCGGCTCAAAGATATGATTATCTCAGGCGGAGAGAACATCTACTGCGCTGAGATTGAAAATGTGTTGGCTTGGCATCCCGATGTCGCCGATGTCAGCATTGTCGGCCGCCCGGATGAGAAATGGGGCGAAGTCCCAGTGGCCTGTATTATTCCCAAAGACCCGAATAACCCACCAGATCTCGCCTCCGTGAGAGAGTATCTGGCCGATCGCCTGGCCTCATATAAGCATCCAAAGGATGTGCGCATTATCGAGGCGTTCCCGCGCTCAGGGATTGGCAAGATCCAAAAGAATGTGTTGCGCCAATCAGTCCAGTCAGCGGAAGCACTAGCTGACTAATTGCTGGGGACAGCTCTCCAAGCAGTAGGGGAGTGACCGGTCACAACGCCTCAACAGCCGCCTTCTGGGGTCGTTTGGAATACCAGATCAGTACGGCGCTGACCAAGGCAGCTATCAATCCCAGGACAAAGACGAGGACAAACCCCTCCGGTTCTGGGACTTCGTTGCCGTTTACGGGCACGCTGTAGGCTGCCAGCACCATGCCCGTCACGGTGGCACCGGAGCTGGTGCCAATGCTGCGCATCAGGGCGTTGACGCCAGTGGCAGACCCTGTGGCATCCCGAGAGACTTCGCTAATCACCAACGTTGGTATTGCGGCGTAACCGATTGCGACTCCGGCCAGCAACAGAGAACTAAATGCCACAATGTGCCAGACCTGGTCGTGCCAGATGAGGGTAAGCGCATAGGCGGCAGCGGCGGTGAGTGCCCCGATCGAGGTGGCGACCCTACCACCGTAGCGACTGGTCAAACGAGCTGCCAACGGTGCTACCGCCATCATGGCAATAGCACTGGGCACTAGAGCGATACTGGCCAGCAGCATGCTCAGCCCTAACCCGGCGTCGGTTTCGCTCGGCAGCTCCAAGATCTGAAGAAACGCAACTTCCGAAACGAAGAACGAAAATCCCAGCGCGATCGTGCCTAGATTTACCATCAGCAGCGGGCGACGAGCCAAAATTCTCAGGTCGACGATGGGATCGACGGTCCGAAGTTGGTACAGTCCCCACACGTAGAGCACCACGACTCCGCCGAAGAAGGTGCCAAGTGTCTGTGTGGATACCCACCCCCAGACGGGACCCTGGGAGATAGCAATCAAAATTCCGGATAGTCCCACCGCGAGCCCGGCTGCCCCGATCAGGTCGAGGCGTTGTTGCGTGCCAACCGAGCGCGGCACCACGCGCCAGATGAAAATAAGGTTCACAATCCCCAGTGCGGCAGACGACCAGAACAGCAGCTTCCAATCGCCGGCTTCCACGATCCAGGCACTCAGCGGCAGCGCGATGGCACCACCGAAGCCCAAACTGGCGCTGATAAAAGCGATGCCAGTAATGCGCTGCTTCGGGTCCTGTTGATCGCTCATGATCGACATACCAACGGCGATGATCCCCATGCTGACACCCTGGAATGCTCGGCCAACTAATAACCACCCCAAGCCCTGAGACACAGCGGCAATCACAGAACCGACCACTAGCAAGCACATGAGTGCCAAAGCCACTTTGCGTTTGCCAATAATATCGCCCAGCCGCCCCGAGATCGGTGTGGTTACTGCAGCAGCCAACAGCGAGATCGTCAAGACCCAAGCCGTTGAACTGCGCGAGGCATCGACTAGTACTGGAAGATGATTTTGAATCGGAACCACCAGGGTCTGCATGAATGAAGCGCTCGTCCCAGCGAAGCCGAGTACTGCGACCAACGCCCAGGGGCGTCTCTTCGTTCGCATTGTTGTCTTACGGAACACTGCGGAGCCCTTCCTCGCCGTCTACGACTTCTGCCAACTGCAGGAACTACCGCCGAAAACGGCCTCAAACTAGCACTGTACCGTACGCTCGGTCCGCAGCGAATGAATGTGCGGCTGTCCTGCTGTGAAACGTGACCGCGTACCAGAGGGACTGCGTTGGTGAGGAAGGCTTGCCCTTGGGGATACTTGCGCCACGCAGCAACACACCAGGTCATTGCCACCCTCAGCACGGTAGATTGTAATCTGCATCACTGTATAACAGCAAAGGAATCCCTTGTGAGTATTAATTTCGCTTCTCGTTCTGTGGCCGAATCCACCGTCATGGTCACGGGTGCTGCCAGTGGCATGGGGCGCGCCACGGCACTCCTCTTCGCATCCGAAGGCGCCCGCGTAGTGCTCGCCGATCGCTCCGAGGAAGAGTTAGAGCAGGTCATGACAGAGCTTTGCGACGCCTTCCCGCAGGCTGAGGCATTATCTGTTGTGTGCGATGTGCGGAAGCCGGAAGATCTGAAAAATCTGGTGTCCGCTACGGTGGAACGCTTCGGCGGGATCGATACGCTGGTGAATAACGCTGGCATCTCCCGACGCAACAACATTTCTGAGCAAGAAGAAGCAGAGTTCGAGGAAATCTGGCAGGAGGTGCTCGACATCAACCTCACTGCGCATGTGCGCCTTGTTCGGTTGGCGCTGCCGCACCTCAAAGAATCCGATGCAGGTCGCATCATCAACATCGCCTCGAGTGAAGCGCTCGTCTCTCAGGGTGGGCTCATTAGCTACTCCGCGACCAAATCAGGGGTCGTGGGCATTACCCGCAGCATGGCCATTGAGTTGGCTGACCACGGCATCACCGCGAACTGCGTCTGCCCCGGACCAATCGATACGGGCATGACGGCCCGCTACCCAGAAGAGGCCAAAGCGAAATACGCACGTCGACGTGTCCCGATGCGTCGGTATGGGCGCCCCGATGAGGTAGCACAAATGACGTTGAACCTCGCCCTGCCCGCTTCCAGTTACGTGACCGGCGCGGTCATCCCTGTGGATGGTGGCATGACGATGTTCCACGTCTAACCCATGTGCATTCCTCAGGCAGGCTTCTAAAGGTTAAACACAGAGAGCTCCTGTTGGGTCGGTGCTGTGCTTAGCACTTTCCCACAGGAGCTCTCCGTGATCATCTCGCGCCTCAATGCTGGGGCGACGAGATATCGTTACGTGTTAGAACCTTTCAAACAGCGCTGCGGCACCCATGCCACCGCCGATGCACATTGTGACAACAACACGCTTGACGTCACGACGTTCTGCGGCCAGCAGGCCATGGCCGGTCATGCGAGCACCCGACATGCCGTAGGGGTGGCCAATGGAAATTGCTCCACCGTCGACGTTCAATTTTTCCGTCGGAATCCCGAGTACGTCCTGGCAGTACAGCACCTGGACGGCGAATGCTTCGTTGAGTTCCCACAGGTCAATGTCGGAGACATCCAGGTTCATCTTTTTCAGCAGCTTAGGTACTGCTAGTGCAGGTCCAATACCCATTTCATCAGGTGCAACGCCTGCAGTCGCAAAACCAGCTAGGCGACCGAGTGGTTTGAGGCCGCGTTCTTGGGCTTCGTCTGCTGACATAACCGTCAGAGCTGCCGCACCGTCTGAAAGTTGCGAGGCATTACCGGCGGTGATCGATGCTTCGTGTGGAACTTGGTCAGCCATCACGGGATTCAACCCGGAGAGTTTTTCTGCCGTGGTTCCGGGTCGGTTACCTTCATCTTGTTCCAGCGTGACTTCTTTGGTCTCGCTATTTGGATCCTTCGGATCTGTAAAAGGACAGGACGGCAGTGGCACAATTTCCTGATCGAAGCGGTTGTCGGCCTGCGCTTCGGCGGTGCGCTCTTGTGACATGGCAGCGTATTCGTCTTGTCGGCTGCGGGAGATCGAGTACCGGTCCGCTACAGTTTCGGCGGTTTGTAGCATCGAGTGGTAGATTCCCGGCACATTGTGCTCCAGCCATTCATCCTTGGCTCGGAATCTGTTCTGGTGCTCGTTCTGCACCAACGAAATCGATTCGGCGCCCCCCGCCACGACGATATCGGCGTCGCCAGCTTGGACCATGCGGTTGGCGATCACAATCGACATCAAGCCTGATGCGCACTGACGGTCCACGGTCATGCCCGAAACTGTGGTCGGGAGTCCGGCGCGTAGTGCAGCCTGCCGGCCAAAGTTTCCACCCTGAGCGCCCTGCTGTACTGCCGAACCTAGAATGACATCGTCAACTGCAGACGGGTCAAGTTCAGCTCTCGAAACCGCATGCTGGATTGCATGCCCAGCGAGTTCCTGGGATTGGGTGTTGTTGAAAGCACCCCGGTAAGCCCGGCCAATCGGCGTGCGGGCAAATGAAACCAATACAGCGTCTCGCATTACTACCTCCTGAAGATGTGTGTACCACACATAGGCTAGCGCAATAGTGGCCCACTTCACTGTTATGTGTCATAGTTCACGATGTTGCTATAGTCGAAAAGGATGTTTCGGATCACCGGCCACTGGTTTTAGCGTCGAGGCCGGTACCGGAACCCCAGCCAACACCCACGTAACACCAAGGAGAACAGGGACCTGTGAGCACAGCATCGCCAGCACAACAGACCATGTCAGAGACCGTAACCCTAGAGATCGTCGATGCCGTGGCGGTCATCGAGATTGCGAATCCGCCAGTGAATGGGCTGGGCGATACCACGCGTAAGGGCCTCAGCGATGCCCTCGCGCAGGCATTTGCCGATGACGCCGTCACCAGCGTTGCTATTACCGGAGCTGGTCGAGGGTTCAGCGGTGGTGCTGATGTGCGGCAGTTCAATACTCCAGCCGCTACAGCCGAACCCGGACTGCGCACCATTTTTGCGCAAATTACCGCAGCTGAAAAACCTGTGGTGGCTGCCATCCATGGCTTCGCCCTGGGTGGGGGACTCGAACTCGCGCTGGCCTGTCACTACCGCATCGCCCAAGAGGGCGCCTCGATTGGATTGAGTGAGGTCAACCTCGGGCTCATTCCCGGAGGTGGCGGCACGCAGCGGCTGCCACGCCTCATTGGAGCGAACAAAGCCTTGCAGCTGATTCGTAAGGGCGCCTCCTTGGATGCCACCAAAGCAAAGGACCTGGGTGTCGTGGACGCCGTCTTTACTGGTGATCCAGCCGAGGCAGCTCGCACCTTCCTTGCCGAAAAAACCTCGAGCACGCAGGACCACCCCGTCCTTGACGAGCTTCCCACCGCTGCGGCTGACGGAGCTGACTTTGAGGCGGCCCGTGCCGAAGCGAAAAAGAACCGACGCAACGGCCGCGCCGAACTCGCTGCCATCGACGCAGTCGAAAAATCCTTGAGTCTACCGATCGAAGCTGGACTCGACGCGGAACGAGCACTTTTCGCCGACCTAATTGACGGCCCAGAATCGAAAGCACTGCGGTATCTGTTCTTTGCCGAGCGCATGACCCCCAAACTCGCTTCGGTCCCGAAAGATACTCCGATCCGCGATATCAAGACCGCCGGGGTCATCGGTTCCGGAACGATGGGTGTCGGCATCGCCATTTCCCTGGCCAACGCAGGCATCGCTGTTACCTTGATTGATAAAAGTGCCGAAGCCCTCGACAAAGCTACAGAGCGCATCGCCGGCATCTACGAGAGCTCGGCTAAAAAGGGACGGCTGACCGCTGCGGAAGCTGAAGAGAATAAGAACCGCATCGTGACTGCTACCGACTATTCTTCACTCAATGATGTCGACCTCATTATCGAAGCGGTCTTTGAGGATCTCGACGTCAAGCAGTCGGTCTTCAAAGAAATCAGCCAGATTGCTCGGCCTGATACCATTCTGGCGACCAACACCTCTCGCCTGGATGTCAACAAAATCGCTGACGTGACGACCAAGCCGGAAAATGTGATCGGCCTGCATTTCTTCAGCCCAGCGCACGTCATGCGGTTGCTTGAAGTGGTGCAAGCAGACCGGACCAGCGACGAAGTGCTGGTCAGCAGCATGAAGTTGGGGCAGCGGATCGGGAAACAGCCGGTCCTTTCCCAGGTGTGCGATGGCTTCATCGGTAACCGGATGCTCTCGCCTTACCGCCGAGAAACTGATCTGTTACTCGAAGCCGGTGCGACGCCACAGCAAGTGGATGCTGCGCTGACAGATTTCGGCATGGCCATGGGCCCCTTTGCCGTGAGCGACCTCGCCGGGCTCGACATTGGCGAGGCCGGACGAGAGACCTTCCGACAGACCGCAGACCCGGTGCTGCTCGAATCGGACTCTGAAATCTCTACCATTTTGGTCGAGGCCGGACGCTATGGTCAGAAGACTGGCGCGGGGTACTACCGGTACGAAGAAGGGAATCGCACTCCGCAACCCGATCCGTACGTTGACGAAGTGATCGAACAAGCTGCCGCGAAGAAGGGCGTGCAGCGGCGCGAGGTCTCCGATGAGGAAATCGTAGAACGTAGCATGTTGGCGCTGATCAACGAGGGCGCAAAACTGCTAGACGAGGGCATTGCCCAGCGTGCCTCCGATATCGACGTCGTGTGGACCAGCGGTTACGGCTTCCCTGCGTACCGCGGCGGCCCGATGTACTATGCAACCACTCTGGGCTTGGAGCACGTTGTCTCGAAAATGCGTGAATTCCAACAGAACATTGGTGAGTACTGGAAGCCCGCTGATTTGCTTGAACGGCTGGTCAAAGCCGGGAAGAAAGACTTCTCTGACCTAGACGTCTAACGACCTCAGCGTCGCTGATCTTAGCAACTCAAAAGCACTGGGCGTTTCATCCCTCAAGGCGATGGAATGCCCAGTGGCATGTTTTCGGGGTGTCATGTGTTACGCCACGAATCGTCATGGGGTGCAACGCGCTTCGATGTGATGTAAGTTACGGAAGTAGCGTCTGCAGGTCTGCATCGACACAAGCCTGAAGCTTTTAACTTATCGCCAACGCATTGGAGTGACTGTGGTCAGCATCGAAAATATTCTATCTCAATTGAGGATTCCGGTTATCGCGTCTCCGCTGTTCCTTGCTTCTGGGATTGATCTGGTAAAAGCTCAGTGTCAGGCCGGTGTGGTCGGCTCGTTTCCGACGCTTAACGCACGACCCGTTTCGTTACTGGACGAGTGGTTTGCTGAGATCAAGGAATCCAACGAAGACTTTGCACGCAAGAACCCAGACATGCCGGTTGGCCCGATGGCAGCGAACCTGATCGTGCACAGAACTAACGACCGACTTGAGCAGGATATCGAGCTCGTCGTCAAGCATGAGGTGCCCGTTGTCATTACCTCCCTAGGCGCCCGAGAAGAAGTCTACGAGGCGGTGCATTCCTACGGCGGCGTCGTCTTCCACGACGTCATCAATAACCGTTTCGCCCACAAAGCCATCGAAAAAGGTGCCGACGCCCTGGTAGCGGTAGCCTCCGGCGCCGGGGGGCATGCTGGCACACTTTCACCATTCGCGCTGATCAGCGAGATTCGCGAATGGTTCGACGGTTATCTGGCGCTTTCGGGTGCGATCGCCAACGGTCGGTCAATCTTGGCTGCACAGGCAGCCGGGGCCGATTTCGGCTACATCGGCTCAGCATTCTTATCCACTCCAGAAGCCAACGTCGTCGAAGAACAGCGGCAAATGGTGCTCGACACGACCGCAGAAGACATCGTCTACACCAACCTGTTCACCGGCGTGCACGGAAACTATATGCGCGGATCCATCGAGGCAGCAGGGCTAGACCCGGAGAATCTTCCATCCTCCGACCCTTCGAAGATGAACTTCGGGTCCGGCGGAAATACGAAGGCCAAAGCCTGGCGCGACATCTGGGGCGCTGGCCAGGGCATTGGCACCATCCGGGAGCAACTGAGCACCCTCGAGCTCGTTATGCGATGGGAACGCGAGTACAAAGCGGCTGCCGCTGAGCTTGATGCCAAAGTCGCGTCTCAGCACAAGCCGGTCTCGTCCGTGACGCACTAAATGACCCTCGGCTCGGGCTGTCATCGATTGTTCACGACGACTGCCCGAGCTCAATCTCACTCTGGTAATTCAACCTGAACCACGCGCCTGAGCACCTCCCTCATCTCAGCCCCGTGCTGCCTGATGTGCGCCACATCCCAGGTTTGGCCCGTACCTTCAAGCTGATTTGTGGTCTCAGCCATGATCTGGAATTTCAGACTTTGATTCGTGGACAGATATTGGGCGACCTTGGCCCTTGGCATCAGGTTATTTCGAGCCGAATTATCCGAGCGCGACATAATACAGAGGTTGCCGAAGTGGTCGACGTCGCTCTGGGGAAGCGGCCGGTGTTGCTGAGATTCATCAGGTGCTACCGGATAGAAGTGCTCCACTGAGGTGCGGTAACGGAAACTGAAGCTTCGAGCGTGTTCTTTGATTGCGGCGACGACCTGTGGGTTGTCTACTTGACGAGCAAACGGGTGCTCTTTGAACGTCCCTTGAAGCCAGAGAACGTAATCGAGGAAATTGAAAATAAAGTTCGACACTTGCGTGCCTTGATGCAGGTTGTCGCCCAGACCCAACGCTTGCAGCCTTTGCTGAGCCGAATGCTCTAACTGTTGGGCAAGGCCCTCGGCGGATACCTGGCCTTGAGCTTCATGGTCATGTAGCCACTTGAGGGTCTGGAAAAGAAAATACTTGGACGCTCGTCGAGTATCGGTTACCTGGAACATCGCCTGAAGCATGAGCACCCGGCTGCCAGAAGAAGTCTGATCTTCATCGTCATGTGAGGTGTCGCTGGAACTAAACGTATTCCTTGCGCTCAATTGCCGTTTCACTGAGACAGAGCTATATTTATGAGCTCGGTGGATGACCCAGTTTTCATCATCATTGCCAGCCAATCCGGGTTGAGTCCGAATCACAAAGGTATCCAGAAGGTACCGAGTCCTCAGCAGCAACCAGGCGAAGTCGCGCACCCAGTCTGCGTCTGCTTGCGGCAGGACTTTATCGAATTCCTCGAGAAGATACTTGTCTTCTAGGCGGATTTCTTGCAATGAGCCGTGGTCGGGATCGTCCCACGAAAATCGCTCGCCCTGTTTGATCTTCAAGACGTGCAGCAGAAAGTTGGGAAAGTCGATAATCGAGCCATAGGATCCGGCATCTTCGTCCCCCGCAGGCTCAAGAGATAACTCATCGGCGCTGGCATCTTCAGTGAGTATGTCCATCAGACTGACCTCGCCGGTTGCCTCATCTGTCGTATGTGAGTCTTGGAGATGGGCAAAAAGGGTTTCGCTGTCTTCCGGGACGAACGTGTTCCAGTTGGTGCCGAAGAGATGTGCTCGTTCTGACGTGGCAGAGAACTGCACTTGGATGTGCCGATTCAGATGCTTACACGCATCCCAGATCCGGGACAGGGTGGCCTGATCGTCCTGGCTTGGCAGTTTTTCAATGAGCCGAGCCTTCAGGATCTCGTGTTTTTCAAGTTGTTCTCCTCGGGTGTTCATGACCTCGAAATAATGATTCAGATCTGTGTTCGGAGGTAACTGAGTGCGCACGATTCTTACGTTATGAAGAAGATACTGTAAATCCTCGGCGCTGAAGATGATTTCCGAACTATGATCTGGTGTGTTCGAATTATCGGCCGTTGTGCGGTGTGCGGCGGTGTAGATGAGCTCTGCAGCGTGGGTGATCCCGTCAGTGGTTAGCAGTCCTCTGCCCTTAGCACCGTCGCGGGCGAGACGTTTCAAATCTTCTTGTGAACGTTCGCGACCTTCAAATCGTAATTTATCTCGGAGGACCTCGGCCCAGTACGTATCTTCCGGGTTGAACAGACGTGGGACGATTGATAAGAGAATGAATAGCGTGGTCAGACGTTGTTGGCCGTCGATGACCTCGAAGATGGTTTCATCATTATTGTGGAGCGTATTGACCACCAGAGATCCCAGATAATAGTCGCGCACCGGGCCATGGGCTCCATTTTTAAGCCGGGCATCTCGAATATCCCGCAGGAGGGTATGAATTTCTGAAGCTGTCCACGCATAGGCACGTTGGTAGATAGGAATACGGTAGGTTTCTTGACCGAAGATCTGCGCAACTGTGAGTTTGTCTAAACCTTGATCCATGGTGGTTGATGGGATGGTCATACCGTTGGCTCCTTTGGGACAGACGAGAAAAGCCTTTGAAAGGGCGTGTTCAGCGCGCCGATCTTTTCTGCGGGCACCGTGGGGTCCTGGATAGTCAAAATTTCGTCGGGGGACTGGGCTTGTGCGATTTTAGCGAAGAGGTTCTCGTGACCTAGGCCTGCCCGGGAGTGCCCGAACAGCGCGTGGTTATTGATCGATTTCTTATTGACCCGTTGGAGGTGCACTCGCAGTAGGTATGCACGTTGTGCGAGTTTGTCGGCCGCCTCTCCGACCTCGTGCCAACCGAACCGGTCCACATAGGCCAACAGCAGGCAGTCGAAGAGCTCCCGGATGTAGCGGTTTCCGGTACCAGCAGGAAGCCCCTCGAGTTTTTCGAGAATATTCTGAAGTTCTGGGGCCGTTTGAGTAGCAGGCGACCCGGAATCCTGTGCCAAAGTACCGTTGATGCCTGCTTTGCGGGTTTCGGCGATGTAGTGGTCCACCATCCGGAAGAACATCTCACCGTCTATGACCGGTTGCAGGATCTGAAACGGGAATTCAAATTCTTCAATCACACCATACTGACGCAACGTTGCATTGGTAGCACGATACTGATCGACCGTTGCCTTGGCCATCAGTGCCATGTGAGCCCACCGATACTGCGTATTACCTTGCCGGATGCCTTTGAACAGATCGACATGCTCGGCGGTGAACCCGGTTTCTGGGACGGGTTCATTGGCTGTCCAGCGTTTGACGGGAAACAGCACCGCGGCAAAGAGATGTTCGATTTCCTCGGGCTCAAGAGCATCCCACCGGCGCACCGTCTCAAGGATCGCTTCGCGAGAGGGATCGGTCTGACTAAATTCGCGCAGGTGGTGGGCTTTCAGCAAGTCGGTCGGATACAACGCTCTTCCTCGGGTGTTTTGGGAGTCGAAGAGTTGAAATGCTGAATCGAGGTCTTTGACCTCCATAACCACTACAGAGCATTCTTTGAGAAAGAATTCCGTGAAGTCGCTGAGCTCTTGAGTGGACCACGTCTTCACGACCTGGAACAGATGCTCGTAGTTGGTCCGGAGGTTGGCTTCGCTTTTACCATCCCGTCGTCTCGGGATGGAGATATTCTGTACCCGGGCGAGCAGTGGCTCGGAGAGCGCCTGGTCGAGCTCTTCTGACCGGGTTGAAAGCGCCATAATGATGAGCCCGAACGTTAGATACCGCTGCTGCCCATCAACGATGTTCAGCACGCGCTTCCCGTCTTGCGCGCCGTGGTCGACACTGTCTGCTGGGTCTGCTTCGTTGAGGATGAATGTCCCGAGACGATAGTGTCCTGCGGTACGGAAATGCTGAATATCGGAGACGAGCTGACGGACGTTTTTGACAGACCAGGTATAGGGACGCTGGTAGGCCGGGATGCGAAGATCCTGTCGGAGTATGTTGCCCACCGTGCTGATGTAGGCCTCGAATTGCTCGCGATCTTCAGTGGCGGCGTGACGGTGTGTGATGGTTTGCTGAATACTCACGTTGTCATGCTCTCATAACCTTGTGTGTCTCATGTTGTGAGCAGGGGTTGTTCTGGTAGCTCATTCCGGTCATAACGGAGCCTACATTGGCGCCGGGGTGCGCCTAAACTTCATCTTCTGAGAATCGGGCGGGGATATCCCGGGCAGTGTGAAGTACACGGAGAATACGTATGGTGTCGCCCTGTGCCGTGTAAAAAACAATATAAGGGAAGCGCGGCAAGGAAAGAGAACGTAGCTCGGGAATATTTGTTTCCATAGCGAAGCGGGTCGAGCCCAGATAAGGGTGTTCGGAGAGCAGTCCTTTGGCTTGTTCCAGTTCATCGATAAGGTTCATGGCGGTTTCTGCTACGCCTTGATGAAGGTAATGCCCGATTGCGGTATTGATATCCGCGTCAGCTTGCTGGGTTGTTAGGACACGCCGTGGAGTCACGCTGCCCCAGAGTGACGAATCCGGGCACGCAGCCGCTCAAAATAGTTTTCGTCCATGTCGGAACCAATCCCGGATTCCATGCCCTGAACTACCAATTCGCGCAGCTGAGTGCGGTCCTGCTCGCGCCGGATCAGTTCCCGCAAGAATTCACTATTTGAGACGTAACCGTGCTTGTCGACTTGTGCCTCGACGAACTCTTTGAGTTCGTCTGGCAGCGATACATTCATAGTTGCCATAGGTCCATAGTAGGGCGATTGGCAAAGTTTGTCATCGGGTATGTGAGTGCATGCTGCGATGTCGCCCGTTCCTCTTCCGCCGATGGCCTGGCGTGGTCGGAAAATCGGAAAGTTCTGCCCCGGAGACACAATGGCCTCCGGGGCAGAGGTGATATTTGCTTGTTAGGAACTTATCACCGTGAGGCGTCGAACCTTACCGATTTGGGCTATTCGATTTGCCCTTCCCATTCGAACCGTTGCCTGAGTTTTTCAGGTTTGGGACAACTTCAAATGACCCGTCGAGGACTTCGTCAGCACCGTAGGAGACCTCAACTCCGTAGGTGCCCATCGGAGGACCATTCGAGATGGAATTGTCACGAGTCACGAGCAATTCTGCTATGCCACCACCGCTAGCGATCACGGTGTGTTCAGCTGAGCCATTACGACCCTGACGAGAAATCTCGAAAGTCACTTCCTGACCGACTTCCAGACCGTCTACGCGCAGCAATACGCCACGATCTGTACCACTGTTGCCGTTGGCGACGAAGTCTTGGACGGCAATGCGCTCGGACTCGATGGTCAGTTCAGGCTCGGTTACCTCAGGATCTTCTGGATCAGTTGGCTCTTCAGGTTCCGTTGGTTCTTCGGGTTCGGTAGGTTCCTCTGGATCCGTCGGTTCCTCGTCATCACTGGCGGTCAATGACAGGCCGAAGATCACCGGGTCGTGGTCCGAAGCGCGGTACGGGCCTGGCTCGTAAATGTCCTGCTGTGCAGGTTGCTTGAACCGGGTGGTGTAATCGAAGATTGGCACCTCGTCCGAGTTCGCGTGCCAGGATGCTGCACCGGTAATGAACGGCATGAGTTCTTCGCCGGCCATAATGTAGTCGAGGTAGCCCAACTGTCCGTCGAAGACGTAGGAGTAGGCTTCTTCGCCATCAAAGTGCTCGCGCAGGTCGACGTAGCCGCCTTCTTCGAGCGTGGTGATCGGCGCTTCTTGGTCATAGGCGTTCAGATCACCGGTGATCACCGGATTCGGCATGTCTTTGGCGTCTATCCAATCGACCATAGCTGCAGCTGCGGCGGTACGCTCAGCATCGCACGAGCCGACCAGGTGAGTGTTGTCGCCTTCGCTGCCGCACTCGGAACCCTTGGACTTCAGGTGGTTGGTGACTACGGTGAACTCACCGAGCTCTTCGCCGGTGCCCTCAGCGTCTGCAACGGGAGCGAAGGTCTGTGCCAGGGCGGGACGGTGGCGAGCGGTGTCGAAGCGTTCATCAACGGTTTCGTCGAGTACTTGGAAGTCACCGACTGGTTCGACGTTGTCGTGCTGGAAGATGATCGCGGTGGTGATCTCATCGGTGCCCAGCATGCCGGTTTCGAGTGCGGAGTACCGCTCTTCACCGGCGCGGTCGTTGAGCGCATTAACCAGGGTGTTCACAGCGACATCGTCGTTGTTTTCAATTTCCATCAGGCCCAGCACGTCGGCGTCCATCTCAATGATGGCTGAGACGATCTTGGCTTCCTGACGTTCGAACTCTTCGGCGTTGTTGGCGCCGCGTGAGCCCATGGTGGTGAAGTAATTCAGCACGTTGAACGCTGCCACCGAAACATCGCCACCAACCTCGGGTACCTCAGGGCGTTCGAGGTTCGGGATGTGTTCGGCGCCTTCGGTCTGCTGGATCTTCCACTCATCGAAGCGGTAGTCGAGCACGCCGGTGATATCGCGGAAGGTGTCGCCGCCGCGGAAGTAATTGTCAACGGTGAATTCTTCACCATTGAGGTGCATGGCTGGATCGGGGTTCTGATCTGAGCGACGATCATCAATCTTGATCCGGTTGGCCATGTTCGATGCATAGAGCGCTTCAGCTTCTGCCGACTCAGGGGAGTGGATCGCGGTTGGCTGGAACTGGCGTTCCGGCCCAACAACGGTCTCGCCGTAGCGGCCGAACTGGTACGTCTCCAAAACGACGGCTTCGGCGACGTTCACACGCATGGATTCCATGCCAGCGAAGTCAGTTTCATCGATGGGGAAGGTGAAATCAATTGGTTCTGGCAGCGGTGCTTCACCACATTCGGTGATGTCGCGGGCGCGGATCTGCGTCATGTCGTAGTGCTCACCGGCCTGGCCTTCAACGGCCACGAGCGTGCCGGGTTCGGGCGCGGTGCTGCCAGCTTCGTAAATGAAGATGCCTTCGGAGGTGGCGGGGTTGCCGTCGTATTGTTCTGCTTGCTGCTGGATGTAGAAGCCGTTTTGCGAACCGGAGTTATTCGAGAAGTCCCCGGTGACGACACCCTGGACGGTGACCGTCTCGCCGGCCATATCGGTGCCCTGGCCTTCGCCCTGAATTTCGGAGATGAGCGTGAAGTCAGCCTCGCAAATCTCGCCCGGCTCGGCTGGAGCAGGATCGGTGGGGGCAGGATCCGATGGTTCTGGTTCGGTCGGCTCTGGTGCCGGTTCGTTGTCGTCGTCTTCGCCAGTGAACACCTCGTTGGCGGTACCCGGGGTGTTCCAGGCTTCAAACTCGCCACGTGGTGCATCGGCGGCACGGTCGTGATCTAAGCCGGCGCCGTTGAACGCGTTGGGCACCCAGTTATCTGAGGCATCCGGGATGCGGCTGGCCCCACCGAGGATACCGGTGTACTCGTCGAATTGGCTGGCGGACAGTTCCGTACCCCAGGCCATTGCACCGGAACGTCCGTCGTTGATGCCGACAACATCCAAGATCTCTACGCCATCGGGCGCTTCGAGTTCGCCGTCGAGATCTTCGTCGAGTGCTGTGCCGGTCGAGACGGCACCGTCAACCAGCGCGATGGTCAGTGCGGCGTTTTGCAGGCCGTTGGTAGGGGTGGTCAGCAGTAGGCGGCCATCCTCATCGACGCTCTGGTCGCCCAGCGGATACGAATGGACCGCGGTGCCCTGGTTGCTGTTTTGGTCGCCTTCGATACCGACGACATGCAGGTCGGAGGTGTCATAGTTCTCGGGGACCAAGACTTCGACGTATTCGAGCATGTCGACGCCGGCGGTGTCCGTCACGAACTCGTTGATGATGGGTTCATCGACGGGGTTGGCGTGGGCAGCGGGGACGCCCACCAGCGCGGTTGCGCTGACTGCCGCGACGGTGCACGTGACCGTCAATTGAAATCGCGTACGCATAGGTTTACTTCCTCAAAGGGTGTGGGGACAGCGATCACCCTAGGCCTTAAAAGTTCCTCCAGGACACGAGAGCGTAAACAGCCGGTGAATCTTGTGACCAGTAGTAACCCGGTGCCTTCGTCACCTTCTGGGAAATCTACACTCAGCGAGATTCGGGTGACCTGACCATGCACAGCAGGGGTTCTCCGAGTGGGTCTTTCCACAACGTCAGTCCTTGACCCTCCACGGTGGCCATCGGCATCTTAGAATGCATGGCGTAAGAAGTAGTCATGCGGCACAATGGAGGTATGTATATGTCAGCCGAGGCGATTTCTCTCATACTCGTGGCTGCCGGTGTGTTGATAACCCTTGGCGGTGGCTTCGTCGCCGGGCTGGCGTGGCTGCTCCGCCGCATAGATGAACTCATGGAGAAAATGGATCAACGCTTCGACAAGGTGGACGAGCGCTTCGCCAAGGTGGATCAACGTTTCGATAAGGTGGACGAGCGCTTCGACAAAGTGGATGAGCAGATGAACGGTGTCCGGGCTGAATTAAATGAAGTGAAGGTTGCTGTGGCACGTCTCGAAGGCCCTCCACCACGATTAATCTTTCCGCGGTGAGGCTTCGTGCATATCGGGGCTAACAGTCAGTTCGCATGGCCGGTGACCAGAGGATTCAGGCGGTTTGTTCTTCGTGCACCGGCACTTCGTCAACCACCGGCGGTTCACTGAAATCGGGTTGGACGATCAGCGTAACCACCGCAAGGACCACCACGTAGATAGCAAAGATGCGGAAATAGCCGCGGTAGAGCAGTTTCAGCACCATCCACAACGCTCCGGCCCCCACGACGGTCGCGACGACAAAAGCCCACAGGTAGGCATCCCATCCCACCGTCAAGCCACCTTCATGCTCTCGGAGCGACAGGGATTGCACGCCGGTAGCCGCCACGATGGTGGGGATTGCCACGAAGAAACTGTATTGTGCGGCGATCTTGCGGTGCATACCCAGTGCAAGGGCTGCGGCAATGGTCAGCCCGGAACGGCTCAGCCCGGGAAACAGCGCGGCCGCCTGTGCGAGTCCGATGACGATGGCCACCATCAGGGTCATTTGTGCGGCACCACGCCACGTGTCGGTCACCGAGTCGGTCCACCAGAGGATCACCCCGGTGACCAGCAGTAAGAGGGAAACCGCCCACGGGGTCGCAAACACTTCGGTGCCGAATTCGCGAATCACCAGGCCCAACACGCCGGTGACAGCGGTGGTGATGAGCCCGAGCACGATCAGTTTCAGGTGAATGAGGTGGCGCAGCGTGCGTCGGCGGCGCAACAGGGAAAGTTCGCGTACGGTGCCGGAAATGAGACGGACCAGCGGTTTTCGCATCACGAGCACAACGGAGACCATCGTGCCGAGATGCACCACGAGGTTGAAGAAGATCATCTCGGGGGTATCTGGCGAGGGAACCGACGATCCTCCGGCTGCCAGCCAGTGTTGGGTCAGCACCAGATGGGATGAGGAGCTCACCGGGATGAACATGAACAATCCCTGGATGGCGCCCAGTAGTATCGCTTCTGCTACTGTCACTGTGCTGCGTCCAGGAATCGTGGTGAGCGGAAGCTGTGGCGAGCGTCCAGCTTGTGGAAGATCGCCTCTGTTGTCGTGACCATGGGGGCCAAACTAACACGACGTATCAGCAGTCGAAGCAATGTGTATGGGGCATATTCCGTGAACTGCACCGGCCTTCAAGATTCAATGGCGCACAGAGTTGATCATGCGGCACAATGGGAGCATGGACATGTCTGTTGAACTGAGTGCGATTGTCTTCTGCGCAGTCGGCTTTGTGATAATACTCGGCGGGATTATCTTCGCTGGTCTGACATGGTTCCTCCGGCGCATGGAGGCGCGTTTCGAGAAAGTGTACCAACGGTTCGACCAGCTCGAGCAGCGTTTCGACGAATGGGATGAGAAAGTAGCCTGAGCTTTCACAGCATCCAGATGGCGCATTTACAATATCCCTAGACAGCGCGGCGTTTTTGATGGGAACGTAGGGACGTATTCGATTGTGGCGCGGTCGCTGAGCCGAGTGAAGAGGAATCCAATGGCGCAAGAGATGGTAATTGTTCACGAGGCACAGCGTTGGGACGGGTTCCAACTCGTCGTCTTCGATTTTGACGGCACGCTGTGCCTGGGTGATGACCCGGTGCTCACCTACGCGCAACGTGTGGATGAGGCGCTCGCAGAACGCAGCGTCTCCGACAATGGAACAAAAGGTCACCCTACGTCGCGCCGTGTCAGCGTCCGAGAGGCTGTGCAGCGAGGGTTAGATGCAGGGGACCTGAACGTCCCAGAAATCCGGTTTGATGATGATGGCTATCCAGTCGACATTGCCGGTCGCACCGATATGGCGCTGTGGCCGCTGCAGGATGGCTATCAACTGGTGCAACTCCTCGGCTTGCAAGCGGGACTGACGAGCGTAGATACCCATGCTGCGTTTCGAGCTTCCCGGACCCAGCTTTTGGACCACGGGCTGGCCACCAGTGATGTCCACGCCCCAGACGGGGCGGACGAGATTATCAGCCAGTTGCAGGAGGAGGCGGCGGTCGTCCTCATTACCAACAGTCCCGCCGAGAACTTTGACGTGTGGCTAACCCAGCTCGGATTGGAATACCACTTCGATCTGATCATCAACTCCGCCAAGAAACCCACCGGCATGGCGGCAGCCGTCGACCACGCACGAACCACCCTTCAGCACGAGGGCGAGGCCATTCCGATGGAAGCGGTGGTCTCCATCGGCGATATTTGGGGCAACGATCTAGCCTACGTGCACGAACACGGTGGCCACACGATCCTGATCGATCGGTTTTCAACGGGACTGGGCACCCCGGATCATCGAGTCCAGGACGCGGCTAGCGCGCTGGCGTTGCTACACCACCAGAAAGCCACGTCAAAGTGAACTAAAGAACTAACGGATGAACACTGGGTGACAAGTGCGCAAAAAGGTGCATTCTAAGTTGTAGTGCCTTGTTGAACCTCCTTACATTGGGTGCGGTAGTTGTCGTTTGAACTTCCGAAACATCACACACTTTTGAGGAGTACTTTCCATGCGCGCCAAAATGAAATCGATGTTCGCCGTGGCCGGTATCGCCGCACTGGCGATGACCGGTTGCGTGTCTGACACCGAAGATGATGCCAATGCCGGAACCAACGGTGAAACCACTGAAGACACCGCAGGCGGATCGGATGAACCCTTAGTCTTGGGTCTGGTGCCATCACAGGATTCGGCTCAGCTTGTTGAGGACGGGGAACGCCTGGCCGACCTGCTGGCCGAAGAACTTGACCGCGATGTTGAAGCCTACGTTTCAGACAACTACGCCGGACTGGTTACCGCGATGCAGACCGGTCAGGCGCACATCGGGATGTTCGGTCCCATCGCGCTGGTGCAGGCCGTTGATCAGGCCGATGCCGATGTCGTCCTGCAGGCCGTCCGCTACGGTTCTGACACCTACGTGACCCAGTGGTTCACCAACGATCCGGACACCTACTGTCTCGATGAACCCGTCATGGGCACCTCGGCAGGCGGCGAGCACGAAATGCTGTTCTGCAACGGCACCGACGAAGCCTCCGAAGGCCCAATCGGCGAAGAAGCACTCGAACTGATCGAAGCCGGCGACACCATCTCGTTCGTCGACGAAGGCTCCGCATCCGGGTACTACTACCCAGCCACGCAGCTGCAACAGCTTTCCGGACTGGACCCGTTTTCCGACATTGACGCCCAGTTCGCCGGTGGCCACCCGAACTCCGTACTCAACGTCTTCAACGGCGAGATCTCCGTGGGCGTCAGCTACGACGACGCTCGCCAAGACGTCTACGAAGAAGAAGAAACCGTGGGCGAAGAAGTTGTGGTCTTCGGATACTCCGAGTCCATCCCGAACGACGGCGTGGCCGTTGCGGGAGACCTGACCGACGAAGAACAGCAAGCCATCACCGATGCGTTCATGGCACTGACCGAAACCGAAGAAGGCCTGACCGCACTCGACGAGGTCTACGGCATCGAAGACCTGACCGAGGCCAACCTTGATGCACTGGATGCCGCGCGTGATGTTGCCGCGAACTTCGGCGACGAAGAATAAATCGTAAAACCGCTGCTCCACAACCCGCTTGCCCGATGAACAGGTCCACAAGATGATCCAATTCGAAAACGTTGACGTCGTGTATCCCAATGGGTTCCAGGGACTCAGAAACGTCAACTTACGCATCAACCCTGGCGAATTCGTCGTCATTGTGGGCCTGTCCGGGGCAGGCAAATCCACCCTGGTCCGCACTATCAACGGCCTGGTGCCCTACACCGCAGGGAAACTGACCGTCCACGACGAGGTCGTCAACCCAGCATCCCGGACCGGGATCCGTCGCCTCCGCTCAAAGATCGGGATGATCTTCCAGTCGTTTAATCTGGTCAACCGTATCTCAGTGTTATCCAATGTGTTGGTGGGGCGATCCTCGTATCTATCGACCTGGCGATCGCTGCTGGGTTGGTACCGGCCCGAGGATAAAGACATCGCGTTCCGGTCCCTGGAACGGGTTGGAATCGTCGAAAAGGCTTACGTTCGAGCCTCATCGTTATCCGGGGGCCAGCAACAGCGCGTGGCCATCGCCCGCGTGCTAGCCCAAGACCCGAGTGTCATCCTCGCCGATGAACCGGTGGCTTCTTTAGATCCACCCACAGCACACATGGTGCTGCAGGACCTCAAACGCATTAACCAAGAGCTCGGCATCACCACGATCGTCAATCTGCACCACCTCGATATGGCTCGCCGGTACGCCGACCGAGTCATCGGGATGCGCGCCGGGGAAGTCGTGTTCGATGGCACGGTTGACGAAGCCACCGACACTGCCATCGAAGAGATTTATCAACGCTCGTTGACCGCTGACGATGTGGTCGCTGACGCGGTGTTGGATGAGACGCCATGAGCAGTCTGAAAACCTCCACCGAGCCGAACATGACACGACGTGATGCGCAGCGTTCGCCCGGGGGCGCGAAGCAATGGCCCGAGAAGCCGCGCCCAGCAGCCAGTAGCTACCTGTTGCTGATCGTCGCAGGCCTCGCTTTGGCACTGTTCTTCTTCGCCTCTGCGACCTCCACGCTCGTGGTCGACTTCGGGCTCGCCCGTGTGCCGCTGTACCCGCTGATTGGAACAGCCCTGGTGGCTCTCATCATCCTGGTCGGCTGGGTCAGCCGCACCTCAGCGATGCCAGTGCTCGGTGCGATGGTCGCCCTGGGTGTCACCTGGTGGGCCGGTTCCGGTATCGGGTTTACCCTTGCGCCATTGTGGGAAGACCTGCACCGAGCAGCCCCGGTGCTTGAAGGATTCCTCAACCCGAACTGGGGGTTCATCTGGCGGGTGTGGGACTCCTGGGTAGCGACCATCGCCATGGCCATCGTGGCCTCTGCTATCGGATGCGCCATCGGATTGCTCTTAGCGTTAGGCGCCTCCCCGGTATCCAGCCCCACCGGCTGGTTCTCCCAGGTCCTCAAAGCGATCAACTCGGTCATCCGCTCCATCCCGGACGTCGGCTATGGCCTGTTGTTTGTCGCAATGCTGGGCGGTACCGCTTCGGGTGGGGGACCGCTGGCCGGAATCATGGCGCTGACCCTGTTCAACATGGGCGTGGTCGCCAAGCTGACCTCTGAATCCATCGACGCCGTTTCCCCGGGGCCACTTGAAGCCGCAGATGCTTCAGGCGCATCACTGATCCAGCGCAACCGGGTCGCCGTACTGCCGCAAATCTTACCCAGCTATTTTTCCTACAGTCTCTACGTATTTGAACTCAACATCCGCTCCTCGGTGGTGCTGGGCATCGTTGGAGCCGGTGGGATCGGTTCGGTCATCTCAGTCCAGCTCTCTCGGTTCGCCTACGACAACATCGCCGCCATTATCGTCGCACTGATCCTGGTCGTGCTGCTCGTGGACTTCATCTCGTTGCAAATCCGCCGGAGGTTAACATGAGCCACCACGAACCCGGCGCCCAATCGCGCACCACGCAAACCACCAAATACACGCCGGATCGGCTTGATCAGCGGCCGGTCAAACCATCCAAAACCGGGTACAACATCGGCATGCTGGCCTTCGGGATCCTGTTCATCGCGGCACTGTCGGCCTCGGGTGCGAACTTCTCCCGCCTGGCCGAATTCCCCGCGAACTTCTTGAACTACTCGGTCCTGATGACCCAGGGCGTCTTCCAGCCGCTGACCGAAGAGGTTATCTCACACTGGCAGGCCGCATTAGACGGCATGTTGGAATCGGTGATGATCGCTTGGATCGGAACGCTCGTCGGCGCGCTGTTCTCACTCCCGATGGGCGTGCTCGCGGCTCGTAACCTCACACCGTTACCGATCTATGTGGTCGTGCGCTTCATCCTGTCGATGATCCGCGCCGTACCTGAGATCATCTTCGCTATTGCCCTGATGCTCCCAATCTTCGGACTGGGCCCCCTAGCTGGTGCCCTGGCACTAGGGGTCTCTTCGATCGGTACGCTATCGAAACTGATCTCTGAGGCCATTGAAGCCGTCGATGACGGGCCGCTCGAGTCGGCGAGCGCGGCCGGTGCAAATAAGACGCAAATGATCCGCTGGGCCATCCTGCCCCAGGTCATGCCAGAAGTCATAGCTATCTGGCTCTACCGGTTTGAAGTCAACATCCGAGCATCAGCCATCCTCGGGGTCCTAGGTGCCGGTGGAATCGGTTCGCTACTATCCGCACTATTCAACGTACGCGCCTGGGACCGGATCGGCATCACGCTGGTGGTCATCGTGGTGGTGACTGTCATGATCGACCAGATTTCAGCGTGGATCCGCCACCGCGTCATCCACGGTGCGCCGGGCAAGCCTGATCACGATGATGACGACCAGACCGGCCCACAAAGACCGCAACCTGCAGCGACCGTGCCAGAACTTGGCACGGAACCGCCGTCACCTCGTGTGCCCGGCTAAACGCCTCACCAAGATGCCGCTAGTTCCAGAGAGCGCAGCGGTTAGCTGCGTGGCACCCGGATGAGGTCACCCACCTGAATGAGGTTCGGGTTGGTGATCGAAGGATTTGCGGCCAGTAGGCGGTGGTAGAGGTTCCCATTGCCATAGTGTTGCTGGGCGATGCGCCACAGTGTCTCACCGCTTTGCACTACGTGTTCAAAGTAGTTGGTGTACCCCGGCACTATTTCTGCGCCAAGAATGACCGGAACGACTATGAGATCCCGCGGAGAACCATCCTTGGGCGACTCATGGAAGACCTCGATGTACGCCACGACGTGTTTGAACGCGGCTGCAGCGACATCGGCAACGATCTGGAATTGGCTATGCCCACCGGTCCCGTCGCCGGCCATGAAGTGACCTTCGACCTCATCATGACCTTCGCTGATCCGGTAATTGAAGTTCGCTTCAAAGGCCCCACCGGCGGTGCCGGCGATCTGGATGCTATTGCTGACGATGTCGTAGGGCTGCGGCTGTTGAACATTGATGCTCATGATGACTCCTACAGCAGTGCTGTGGGAGTCTCGCCGAAACCGAGCCCGGCGCCTCACGGACGTTGACGGCCATTATCCCTAGTGGCACCGCCGGTGGCGAGCTGCTCCCAAAAGCGGTTGCGAAATACACATCAGACGATGGTGAAGTCATCATCACACGAGGGTCAGGACACGTCAACGCCCCGCTCGGGGAGGGAGTTTCAGTCCTGGTACCGACGGGCTAGCCCGTCACAGGGCCCTTATGCTGGGCGGGTATTGGCCACGTAGATATCACAACTGGCATTCGCTGCGACGCTTCGCGCGATGCTGCCAAGAATACGTGTGGGACCCTGCACTCGTTTGTTGCCCACCACAATGAGGAGGGCGTCAAGGCGCTCTGCTTCACTGACCAACGCATCAGCGGGCGTGTCATTGACGACGGAGGTGGTGACTTCTAAATTGGAGATCTCGGCTCGTACGCGCTCTGCAGCTTCGGCAACGAAACCTTCAGCCTCGTCTTGGAGACTGATGACCATTCTGCCGCCTTCACCGTCGGCCAATTGGCGTTGTTCTCCGGGCCCATATGCAGACACGATGTGAAGTGATGCCTGAAATGCCACGGCCACTTCGGCGGCACGTTGCGCCGCTCGTGTTGCGGTCTCACTGCCATCGACACCGGTAACGACAATATTGGCCATCAAATCTCCTTCATAAGATTTTGTTCGAACGCCAGACTCAAGGCACTGGATGCATGTGCAACCCAGACCCCTTAGTACTCTAGCGCTGCTGGCAGCTGGGGGAGAACCGGTTCCGCTGGCAACGGTGAGTCAGCAATACGTTCCGGTGTCGGCTATCGGGTATGCGCAATGTACAAATCGGTTGTGATATGGCGCGCCACTGCGGTGGCCACGCTGCCGAGCATCCGCCTGGCACCCTGGACGTGCTTATTGCCGACTACAACAAATCGCGCATCCAGCTTTTGAGCTTCCTCTATGAGCGCGTCGGCAGGGGACTTATGTATGCCCTTGGAAGTGATGTTGAGATCAGGGAACTTTTGGCGCAAGATTTCGGCAACTGCATCTGCCGTCTGCTGGGTAGCGCGATTGTGGTCATCTATTTCTTTTTGATAAGTCGTCATCTCGACCAGGGCGGTGGGGTCTCCAGCGAGCCGTCCCATGCGGGGTGACGATATCTGCTTGGGATCCGAAGCAGAGATAACGTGAAGATCACAGTTCAAGTCTGTCGCGAGCGACGCGGCAACTTCTGCAGCCTTTGTAGCTGTCTCACTTCCGTCGACGCCGGTGATGATAATGTTCTGCACAGTGCTCCTTCGGGTGGATTTCCACCGGTCAACAATCTTTTTGAGCGATGGCTACAGGCGATCGTTTGAGTAGGTCGGCCGCTTGGGATCACACGCCGGGCCGAGAAGTTAAAGCCGCGAAGTTAAAGAGCACATTACACCACCGTTGTGTCGTACGTAACATCTCGCGTATAGGTCGCCGGCTTCCGGCGTACGGTGGCCCAACGGTCGACGACTGGAGCGCGTCGTGCCGTGTTGGTTTGCCATGGCAAGGTCATCAATGCCCACACCACGGCGATAATGACGGCCTCCCAGAAAATGTAGATCGGCCAGGGGCCCAGCAGATCAAGGATTGAAGGCCCGTCGGGGCCACGGCTGAGATACCCGTAGTTCGCGCCGGTGATCGCATTGGCGACGACCGCGATGCCAGCCCACACCACGGTGGCCAAATAGGTGACGCCATAGCCGCGCCAGGTCGGACGATAGCCAAGTCCCCAGACAAAAAGGATCGGTACGACAAACGCGACGATGTGTAGAAACCAGTAGACCATAAACTCGAGGACGGGATAGTCGAAGTAGTTCAGGTCGGGGGTAATGATCGACTGCAGGTTCAGCGTTAGCCCCCAGAAATAACAGATGGCTATGGCCCATCCGGCGCGCGTGATCAAGGCGACCGCGGTAATGAGCCGTAGCGCGTCGGAGTAGTGGAATGGCAAGGACTGGTCGATATTCCAGTTGCCGGGAAGCATGCCCCAGATCGTCCACGCGATGGTCACGGTGAGCATGATCCATCCGCCGATGCGCAGCAAGCGGTCTTCCATATCGGTGCCGCGTATCCGCCGCCCTACGATAATAACTGCGATCGACACAACAATGGTAAGTGCCAAGATTGAAAGATGCTCGGGGCCGTACTGCGGCATGCGTCCGATTGGTTCAACAGCATTACCCATGCTCACATTGTAAACTTGGCCGATTGAATTCTTGATGAACAGGTTGCGCGGCTCTGCTAGCCTCGATCTTGATCCCATGAAGCCTGTGGGATTGTGCTGTAGTGAGGGGTCACGACATCTGATGGTTGAACCAGGAAATCTAGGACGCGGCGCCGGGTTTGCGGCTGGCGCAGCAAGCGGTGCTATGCAGCGTCGGCTCCGCACGATGAGTACCCACCCCGAGGACCCACGGGTGTTTTCGCAGTCCAAGATCCTGCTGATGTTTGGGCTGCCACTGAGCGTGTTGTCGACACTGATCATGCCCATGTTTATTAGTGATTACCTGGCAAGCTCCGATCGTGACCTCTTTGCGTTCTTCCTCCCCGTCCTCCTGCTCGTGGTGTCATACTCGTTTGTGTTGCACGCATTTTTCCGTCGGTTTGGGGTGGACCGCGACAAGGTGTGGACACGCTTTGGGAAAGTGTTCTACCGGCAAGTTCGGTTCGTGGAAATCGAACGACTCGATGTCGGAGTCAATCGGTTCAAGCTCTATGCACATGGCACCAAGGTCAATATCGACTACAACCGTTTCGACTATTCGCTGGTGTATATCCGGTTACTGGAAGAACTTCAGTACCGGCGGTTCAAACTCCAAAAGGTGGAGATCAATGATCCAGATTGGGAAGTAGCCGCTCAAACCCACCGCCATATGCTTGCCACCAAGGTTTATCAGTCACACCAAGCGTTCTATGATGCAAATCCAGCGGAATTCGCGCGGCTCGAGGCCCTCATGCAGCCACCGAAGACGTATGTGAAATAGCCCCACATCACTAGACTGGCGAACGTGACCACCCCACAGGCTACTTCTCACCCGACACATATTCATGTGCGCGGTGCCCGCGTTAATAACCTGCAAAACATCGACGTCGATATCCCATTGAACCAACTGGTCGGCATCGTCGGTGTTTCGGGTTCCGGGAAATCCTCGCTGGCGATGGGCACGTTGTATGCCGAAGGGTCCCGTCGGTACCTCGAAGCGCTATCGACGTATACGCGCCGCAGGATGGCAGCCACCGCAAGAGCAGCTGTCGATTCGGTCAGTCATATCCCACCTGCCCTAGCCCTGCGGCAACGCCCGGGGACAGCCGGGGTGCGTTCCACGTTTGGAACGTCAACTGAGCTGCTCAACGTGGTGCGTTTGATCTTCTCCCGACTGGCCGAGCACCGGTGCCCGCACTGCGGCATGTACGCTGAACCAACCATCAAGGTTGCGCTCGAACAGCCCATCAGATGTACACAATGCGACAATGACTTCGACCCTCCTGGAGCCGAAGAACTCGCATTCAACTCAGAGGGTGCCTGTCCAGCATGTGCTGGTACCGGCATCACCAGACAAGTTGATGAAACCAGCCTGGTACCAGATCCAACCAAAACCATCGACGACGGAGCGGTCGCTCCCTGGAATCAGTTCGGGTTCAACGTCCAACCGCAGATTGTGGCTGAGTTCGGGGTCCGCACAGATGTACCCTTTCAGGAACTCACCGAAGACGAGCGGGAGATTGTCTTCCACGGTCCCGAAGAGAAGAAAGCCATTACCGTGACGTCTCGCAAGGGCGTTCACGATTTGGATTTCACCTTCCGCAATGTTTATCTAACGGTCACCAAGGAGCTCGAGCGGGCTACCGACGCCAAACGATTGCAGCGAGTCTCAAAGTTCTTAATCGAAAAGACCTGCCCAGACTGTGCGGGCACTCGACTCTCCGAACAGGCACGTCAGCCTCGGATCGGCGAGCATAACCTCGCCTCAGTCTCAGCACTTCCCTTAGCTGACCTACTCACCTGGGTTGCCAGCCTCCAGCTGCCTGAACAACTCACCGAATTGGGCCGCGAGCTGACCAAAACCCTGCAAGACATGGGCACACGGTTACTGCAACTGGGATTGGGGTACTTATCGCTTGACCGGACGACGAACACGCTCTCCAATGGCGAGCGGCAACGCGCTCAGTTAGCTCGAGCGGTGCGCAATGAAACCACCGGGGTGTTATATGTTCTGGATGAGCCTTCCATCGGGCTGCACCCGGCAAACATCGAAGGCTTAGTCGGCGTGATGCACGATCTGCTAGCCGGTGGCAATTCTGTGGTCTTTGTCGATCACGATGTCGCAGTCATTCAAGCAGCTGACTACCTGATTGAAATTGGGCCAGGCTCTGGAGCGCACGGCGGCACCATTCTCACCATGGGTAGACCGAAGGACCTCGCGGCAGCGACAGGTTCCGTGGTCGGTCCCCACCTGCAGAAGCCACAACCCATCGAACGTGAGCCTCGCGAACGAGCCGGGTGGATCAGCATGCAAACCCAGCCACTGCATACCGTCGAAGCACTGGATGTTCGTTTTCCTACCGGTGTGCTGACCGTGGTCACCGGTGTGTCAGGCTCGGGCAAAACCACATTGGTACTGGAATCACTAATCCCGGCGCTGAACGGTGCGAATCCTGAGCATGTGCAACACATCGCCGGCGATATCGACCGGGTGATCCGGGTGGACGCGTCACCCATTGGCATCAACGTCCGCTCAACGGTAGCAACCTATTCCGGCATCATGGACCAACTACGAACCGAATTCGCAAAGGTCAGTGATGATTACACCGCTGCGGATTTCTCCTACAACACCGGCTCGCTGAAATGTCCCGAGTGTGATGGCAATGGGCAGATTTCCCTGGATGCGCAGTTCTTGGCCGACATCGAGATGGCCTGCCCATCGTGTGAGGGCTCCCGGTATCGCCAGGAAGCCTCCAACGTGCAATTGGAAGGGCATTCGATGCCGGAGGTACTGGCATTGACTGCCCAGGAAGCCGCCGACCTGTTCGCCGACTATTCCCGAATAGCGCGCCGACTGAAGATCCTGATTGACCTGGGACTGGGGTACCTGACCTTGGGCGAAGCCACACCGGCACTGTCCGGTGGTGAAGCTCAACGCCTCAAATTATCGACCGAGCTGGGACGCAACCAGCAGGGCACGCTATTTGTCTTGGATGAGCCATCGGTTGGGCTGCATCCAGATGATGTCGCGGTGTTGGTCGGAGTGCTGGATCGCCTCCTTGAGCGCGGTGCGACGGTGATCGTCATCGAGCACGATTTAGACATCATTGCCGCCGCCGATTGGATCATTGATTTAGGCCCCGGCGGTGGCGCAGACGGGGGTCGTATCGTAGCCACGGGTACCCCTGGCGATGTCGCGGCTGCTGAGGCATCTCTGACTGGGAGATACCTCCGCCCGTATCTGGATCAGGTATCTTCATAAGTACTGATGACACATAAGAAAAGCGTCGAGTCGAAACCTTTGAAAGTGCAGCCCAAACGCGGGATGACCATTGCGCTCATTCTCGTCTTCGCTGTATTCGTCCCCGCATTCATGATCTTTTGCTGTTTGATCAACATGACCCGAAATGGGCCACCTGCGAAGTCATCAGCGCTGAGCCCTCGAAAGGACACCGGTTTAATGCTTCGGAGTGGCTCGTCGGTATCGAAACTGAAGATTGCGGACGCGTGGTGTATTCAGTGGGCGTCACCGAGGAGAACGTGGGGGAGCTCGCTTCCTCTTTTCAACGTGGAGCATATGATTTCGAATTCGGACTGTCCTCTCGAGCAGCGGCCCATGGTTGGTTACCATTAATGGCTGCTACTGCCCAGGATTACCGTTCATCGCAGTAAGCCGCTGGGCGAGCAGGACAGGGGAGCATGCACTGGTAATCTGGTGTGCGGTTAGTCGCCTGTTGAAAAACTTCTCATATACCGGGGGCAGCGTGGCGGCTACACTCCGTTTCTTTTGTAGAGGGTTATCACTAGGTGCACCATCGATTCGCAGATCGTCGCAACCTGCTGTTGGCGTTGCTAGTCGTGGCGGTTTTCTTTGCGCTCGCCGTGGTCGGACCGGTCTTTTTCTCTAAGCCGCCGCAGTTAGGCGCGCAGCTCATCGTCAGTGTTGTAGCCTTTCTAACTTTTGGCGTGCTCGCTGGGTTCCACGTTGCGCCGAACTCGAAGTACTCCGGATGGATTATCCTTGCGGTTTTTGTCCTCGGATACGGGGTGTTGTTTGTACTGCGCGATGGAGACTTTCGTCCGGACCAGCATTGGTTCATCATGAGTCCGCTGGGTTATATCGCTGGTGCATTGGCGCTGGGCAACCCGGATGGGCTGAAACGTCAGTCCCGAGAAGTCACCACTCGAAACGATGAAGCAGCAACAGCACATATGAACGATCAGTTTGAGGCAGCACCCCTATATCTCGGCGAGGTATGCTTTCGACAAAGCGTTCGAACTCGAAATCGGCTGTTCGGTCAGAAACCGAAGATCATACCGATGGTAAACGCCTCCACCGCAGGACATGAGATGGAATTCGATTTCTTAGACATCTACGAGCTGACGGCCGGCCCTATTTTGATTGACGCGATCTCCGCGACCCCGCCCGGAGACTATTTCTTGGCGTCACCGACCCTGATCCCACCCAGTAGCGCCGTGGGCACCAGCCTGCAGAACGTTCGCTTCAATGACAACAGCCTGCTACTGCTCCACGGGAGCAACATCCTCGCAGAGTTCTCGCCAGCTCAGCAAGCTGACCTGCTTGCATGGCTCCGAGACATTGGACGAAACTGATCCACGCTCTACGAAGCTGTTTGAAGGACAAAGGGTAGAGGGCGCAAGGAAGATTAGCGCAGATTCACTAGTGCACGCGGAGAAGCTCACGAACGATTCACGCGGTGCAGTTCAACCTCGATGTCACTGCCGTCGATGACCGCCGTCATCATGGTGCAATGGGGCTGCCGACGTCGATCTGTGGGAGAACCGGGGTTCAACAACCGCATGCCACGCGGGGACACCGTATCCCAGGGAATATGCGAATGACCGAAAATCAACACGTCGGTCGAGGGGAAGGCCTCGTCCGCGCGCTCCTCCCGCCGCTTGGCTTGCCCGGTCTCATGAATCACCGCCAGGCTCAAATCCTCAACCGTAAAATACGCCACCTCGGGCAGTATCGCCCGCAGCTCCGGTCCGTCATTATTGCCATACACGCCGTGCAGGACCCGCGCGCGGCTTTGGAGTAACTCGTAGGTCTCCAGATCCATCCAGTCGCCGGCATGAACGACAATATCGGCAGCATCGATGGCCTCAAGCACTGCTTCCGGCAGGCGTTTCGCTCTCTTTGGAATGTGCGTATCGGCTAGCAGTAAAAGGTTGGTGGCCATGTTCCCATTATGCACACCGAGGCTGCCGGCAGGGAGTTACAGAACGCTTTTACGAGGCGATTTCGGGTGCGGGGCGGTAGGAGTGAATCTTGAGCTCTTGTGCGTACCGGATGCCGCCGTCAGCATCGATGGCTGATTCATGCACCCACACTTCATATGGTGCCTGTTCAAACGTACTGACCAGGGCGTCCACGTTGTCGTCGGTCAGCCCGTCGGTATAGATCAGGGTCGGGCAGTCTGCTGACTCGAGCACGATCCGCCACGGGTGCTCTTCGTCGTCGGTGTGTTCTGCGGTGGCCTCGGTGATGTGACAGGTCGCCCAGCGCAGATCGACGGGCTGCTCGGCGCCCATCGAGACACAACTCAGCGGTAACAGTGCAAACATCCACAAAAACAAGAACACGGTGAGTCCCAGCATGAGACGCTGCCGCCAGGTCTTGGGCGGCCTGGCTTCGGGCTGGGTGTGAGTCACTGTGCACCTCTTCGTGAGCTCATGGTCGATGGTTGTCGATCGAGTTGATTATAAAGGCTGCAATGGACCGAGTAATGAACGCGACAGCGGTGAGGCTGTGGTTATTATCGAAGGATGCAGTGGCGCGAAGTAGACGGCTATGACTGGTGCGTTATCGAGACCCCAGAGTCCGGCCCGTATCTGAGTCTGACCCTAGGTTATGGGCTGGTTCATGAACCGATCGACCAGTACGGGACGCTCCAGTTGGCAGCTGGCATGCTCCAAGCCGAGCTCTCCCGGCCCGTCGAAATGGGATTCGGACGGGCCTCGGTGCCCGAAATTTCAGTCAGCGTCGGGACGGATATCACCTCGGTGGGAATGCACGGTGATATCGCGACGCTGCGAGCCGCGTGGCAACGACTGGCCGAGGTATTCGCCGGTCGGCATCAGTTGGATGCGGCGCCGCCCGTGGACGTGAACGTTTCAGCAGCACCCCGAGACCTGACGTCTCGATTCGGGCTCTCCTCGTTGACGTTTGCGGCATCCCAAACGCTTGAGATCCAGGCGCAACAGGATCCGATGGCACTATTGCGGTATCTGGACCCGGCAGCCGGCAATGTTCGAGCCGTCATGTGCACCAACACCGAGCAACTCGTGAACAGCTCCTTCGCACCGTTGCCCAGAACTGTGCAGGCGAGCGAGCCTTCGCGGTATCGTGACGAAGCACGCCCCGGAGCGATGGAATTCCGGGCCGGTTACGCACTGATTTCGACTGTGGTGCCCACTTCGGCCGATGGCTCCGCCGCGGCGCGTGTGTTGGCCCAGCAACTGAGCCAACACATCCGGGACGTGACCCGGCGGGAGTTGGGCTTGTCGGTCTCGCTGTTGCCGATCGGCCCCGACACGCTGGTGACCTACATGACCGCCGATACCATTCTGTACGGGGAGCAGCGCTCGGAGATTCAGGCCCAGCTGGTCTCCAAACCGATCCCCGATCACCGTATCGCCGAGGCTGCTCAAGGGGAGATGAACAACCGGCCTCTGGCCCGCATCCTGGACAACCGAGTCCACGGCCTGGCAGAAGACCCTGCCACCCCCGAAGGAACACAACAGGCGCTTTCCCGGGCACGCGCCACGATGCGCTTTTTCACCGACCCGCACTCGCGCACGCCTGTGGGGTACGGTCCTGTCGCGGACGAACTACCCTCCCCCGAGGGACAACGATTTAAAGCCAAAGCAGGCCGCGACCATGTGATCGTTGGCACCGACGTCCTCGAGCGCCGTCGTTCGGGTTCTCGTGGGGTACCAAGCGAATACGATCGCGTTGATCTGAACTCTTTAATCCTGGTCATTGACGACGTCGAAGACTGTGCGGTGTTGATTGACGCCGAGTACCGCACGGTTGAGATTGTTTTCGACACCCATCGCAAGCAGCAACAGCTTCGTGAGCTCATCGCCCAGCGCACGGTCGGCGTGCCGCGCATTACCGCCCGCAACGCGGCCCTGCCGGGTCCAGCACGACAACGCGTCCGAACTACCCAAATGGCAAAGCTTGGTGTCGTGGTCATCCCGCTTGCCATCATCGGGTTTGCGGTGTTCATGTCCTGGTTGGATGATTTCCGGAGCGTGGGGGAACCGGCCCCCGAACACGCCTCGCAAGAGCCAGGCGAACCGGCCGAAGAACCAGAACGTGATGTCGGCTCGGTGGACACCGTAGTCGGTGAGATGGCAACGTTATCGAACTGGTCCCGAGTCACGGTCAATAGCGTGACCGAAATTGAGCCCGGTGAGGATGCGGAATATCCCACCGAGTTCGGGCATCACTACCAGGTCAATGTCGAATACTGCGCGGCTGAAGAGGCCGACGCAGTGGACCCGGAACACTTCCGGATGTTCCACGGCGATCCCGCCCAGTTAGCTCATGGAATGGATGACATCGAGGACCCGATTGAAGCACGCGAGCTGTCGCTCGGCGAGTGCGCCACCGGCAACGTGGGCTTCTATACCGCAGTCGACGACCCCGAAGAACTCGGGGTCGATTACCGGCCGGGAGACCTCGACAGCATCACCTGGGTTGTCGAGGACGTGGAATAGCCAGTTATGGCAGGTCGTCACGCCAAAACTTCCCCGCGCCGCGATGGTCTCGTGACGGTGATCTCCCTGACGGTTATGGCGCTGGCGGGCACATGGTTGTTGTCCGATGGGCTACGTGACGCCCAAGACGTGACCTGGGTTCGCTGCGACGTGACGGGGGCCAAACCCCAGCGCGGCGACAATCATTCCTCGGTGCCGTGGTACTTGGCTGTCTACACCGAAGACTGCGGGACAATCGTTTACCAAATAGGCACCAACGAGGAGAACGTTGACGGACTGGCCGCAACCTTTGAACCCGGGCCCTATGAGTTCAAACTGGGCGCGGTATCGCAGCGCCGCGCGGAAGGCAAGAGCCTGCTGGATCACGCCGCCGTGGCCAAGGACATCCGACGCCTGCCCGCCGAGGACAATGCACTTGAGGAAGGACCGCAGCGGTGAGTTCGCGATATCGCTTGAGTTGGCCGAAATCTAAGCTCGGCAGAGTAATCTTCGGCTGGTTCCTCGTCATTGTTTTTGGTTGGATGGCGATCCTCATGAGTCTGGTGGCACTGGATTGGACCGATGATCAGTGGGTTACTTGTCAGGTTATTGACGCTGAAGCGACCAAGGGTAATCGGTTTAGCTCCACGGTCTGGCTCATCACCATTGAGACGACCGACTGTGGAAACATTATCTACCGACAGGCGCTGAGCGATGAGAACGTCGAATTTTTGGCCGATTCCTTTGAACCTGGTGCATACGAATTCAAACTTGGCTTCACCTCGCAGTTAGCCGCTGACGGTTGGGTGCCCACGCTGGCACCGTCCACGAGTAATTACCGACCGCTTGACTAAAGCCGTGGCTCGCGGACTACCCGGCCGGTTCGGAGACCCAGAAGGATCTGACACGCCACGACAGCCCCCAGCCCAGTCAATGAGGCGGTAGCCGAGGCTGTAACTTCCAGACCGAAGCCATATGCGAGTGGGCCCAGCGCTGCCAAGGCGACACCCGAAGCAGAAGTCACCGCAGAAATGGCGGCCGCATGATCGGGAGAGCGGGCATAGCGGACGACTTGGTCGTAAGAGACCCCTAGACATAGACCCTGCGAGATTCCGAACAGTAACACTGTCATGACGACTCCCGAAGGGCCCACTGTCAGGAGCAATGCCACGGCTATCAGCGCCCCGATGGGAGCCAACGGGGCCAGCCACTGCGCATAACCTCGGCTCATGATCGCAGGCGCAAGAAAAGCACACGGTATCGCGACGATATTGATGATAGCTGTATAACTTCCCGCAGCGGCTGTACTGACCCCGCCCATCATCAACGTTGTCGGTAGCCATGTCGACGTTGCGTAAAACGTGATTGAGGTGATGCCGAGATACAACGCAATCTGCCAGACCGATGGATCACGAAGCACCCTGTGAACCCCTTGGGGCGGAACGGGGGATGAGTCGGTCTGGGGAGTCGGGTTGCGATACCTATCGCGAGCGTAGATAGCCCAGAGGACCACCGCGATGAGACTGCATCCGGCCCAGACAGCCAGAGTCCCAGTCCAGTCCAAGTCAGTCCAGCGCATAATGGGAACGGTCAAGCCTAATGCTAGGGCCGGACCAAGACTCAGCGACATTGAGTAGGTACCGGTCAGTCGCGCTCGCAGCACCGGGGTAGCCGAGGCGATTGCCGCAGGAATCAGTACCGTTCCCGTCGCAATGCCGACACCTAACAGTACGGTTCCGCTAAAAAGCGCGACATCATGCGGCAGCGAGCGGACCACGATCCCCACCGTGACGGTCGTCAGCGCAACGATGATGATTCGGTTGCGCCCAAATCTACGCGCCAACCACGGAGACATGGGCGCGATAACTAGGGTGAGCGCCAGTGGGATGCTGGTCAGCAGTGATAGCAGCGTTTCACCGTAGCCAGTCGAAGACCGCAGGTCTGGCAGGAGTGGACCCAACGAGATCGTCGGAATGCGTAAGCTCAGGCCGGCGACCAAAATTGCGGCCATCCCGATGATCGCTGAGCGGGTGGTCCGTGTCATCGTCAGCGAGTCTAGCCCACCCTTTGAAACGGGTCGTATCCGATGAGATGAAACGGGTAGCGTGGCAGGTATGGGATTTCGGACCTACTGGTCAGGCCGTCCGTTTCGCGCTATCGCCATCGGGTTGACAGCCGGTCTGCTGCTGACCGGCTGTAGTAGTGAGTATATTCGTGAACTTCGGTCCTCTGCCCGAGAGCTGCGCTCCTCGGATGAGTTTGCCGCGGTGAATTTCGAATACGAGCGTAGCGACCCGATTGCGATGCCCCGCAGTATCTATGACTATTCCGCCGCGCTGCACGAAGACGCCGATCTACAAGAAGCCGGGCGATTGCTCGCCAACGCGGCAGAGCGTACCGGTTCTGTGCCTGATATCCAGGTTCATGGCACCTGGCTCAAGAGTTTCGATGACGGCGCTGGCAGTCGCCGGGCCCCAAATTTCACCGCACAAGAGTGGACGGAAATTTTAGCAGCAGCGCGCGCCACCCCTGCTGATGAGCTCCAAATCTGGCAACTCGATGAGTATTTCGTCGAAGACCCCGAAGATGGCCAACCAGAACTGCTGCTGACGGTCTACGCTGAGACCTTGACGGAGGGTCTGGAACAGTATGAACAACTCGAATCCTTCGAAAGTCCCGCTGGAATAGAGAAAGTTTCTGTCGGATTGCACGCCGGAACGGACCGATTACCTTGGGCATACGAGGAGCATCAAGTAGGGGATCGGTATCACACGAATTCCGGGGCACCCATCAGTATTGTGGCCCTCGACCAATCAGATCTGGCAGCGGCCCGAGAGCTCTTCGAGGCTGGGCAGGCTAGTTTCGGAGAAATTTATCAATTCCACTATCACTACGCGGACGTAAGATCGACGTTGGAAGTGGTCCACGCCGGGGATCCCGAAGCGTGTGAGGACAACAAAGACTACGCCGAGCTCGCCCGTGAGCTGTTGACCACAGACCTGGAGGTCGCCATTACGCTGTCGCAGGCTGACGATCCAGCCAGCGCAGGGACGCGGATCTATGAAGAGACAGAAACCGGTGAGTCGCCTACAAATGCGAATCCGCACGGTTGCTCAATAGAAGGATGAACAGAAACGATGCCGGTATCAGCTGAACATTATGCGGCGATGCAACAATACTTACATGACGTCAAAAAGTTGCTCGTCGAGGTATCAGATTATATCTCTGATGACCTGCTGGCTGAACCTCGTCGGCTAGTCGAGCACGGGGAAGCACCGCTGGGAATGACTCAATTGGCATGGGTGATCAGTGATGAGCGCATACCAGTGCCTGTATCAGTCATCGCTCGTATTCGTGCGTACGCTGCGGCCGACGAAGAGTTTCCTGAAGCCCTTCTTGGCTAGGCGTTGGGGTTATAACTCAACTGCCATGAGACTCCGTAGCGATCAGCAAGCCACGCATAAGGTCCGAAACCATAGTCGCTCTTTGGCATCATCGCGTTGCCACCGTCCATCAACCCGTTGTAGAGGTGGTCGAGTTGTTCTTCGGATTCGCACCGGAAAAACAGCGACATCGACGGAGTGAAATCAAACTCGTGCACAGCCGAGCTGTCCATCATGTTGATCTGCTGACCCGCGATATCAATCGTGGCGATCTGTACCTTGCCTGCCAGTTCTCCGGCTTCCTCTCCGTAGTTCAGCAGCAGGATAGTTTCGCCACCGAAGAGTTCTACATAAAACTTCAGCGCTTCTTCGGCTCGACCGTCTTGGAACATCAGATGAGGCGTCAGTTGCTGCATATTAAATCTTGAGGGCCTTTCGGTTCAGAGTGCTGTTCTTTTCATTCTAGGTTTCTGTGAACAGAACGGATATGTCTTGCACTATCCGGAGCTGACTGAACGGCGTATGGCCGCTGCTATCATCAGCAGCGGCCATGCGGGGTTCTTCTGGCCTCGAACCTGCCCGTTAAAATAATTGAGACAGATCCATCGAATCTAACCTTGTTCGATGGGCTGGTCTTGCTCGACCCAGCTTTTGAAGCCGCCGTCGAGGTGGGCGACATGTGTGTAACCCATCTCTTGGAGCGTCATGGCACCGAGCGCGGAACGTCCACCGCTTGCGCAATGCAGGATTATTCGTCGATCTGGATTCAAGGAAGCATCGTGGTACGGGCTGGTGGTATCCGCCCGAAATTCAAGCATTCCACGCGGGATGTGCACTGATCCTGGAATCTTTCCGTTTTCTTTAATCTCGGGGCCGTCGCGAAGGTCAACGATGACAGCCCCACGCTCCTGCTCCTGCGCCACCTGTGTTGGATCGAGATTCTCGACCCGGCTCTTTGCCTCAGTGACCATGTCTTTTGCGGTCTTTGTCATGAGCTTGCCCCTCTGATCACGCTGGTCGCACTGGCGCAGGCCAACTCTAAGATAAACCTTACTCCGATGCTGTCGGGAGGTATAGGGCAATGGCCATGGGGATACGCTGAGCCGGTCGTAGAGTTCTACGCTCTGCCGTCGACCAGTTCTGCCCTCAGTGCTGGCTTAGCCTGACAAGTATGATTTCTCACTGTCGCAAGCCAGCCCGCAAGTCGCCACCTGCCTAGAGAAGAAGGTCTACGCGGAACTGGTGGGCACCATGCTGGCAAGATCCCGGGTCCGTCATGTGACGACGCATACATTTTTCGGGTCTTCAGGGTAGGCAAACTGTATTGCTGATGCTCAAGACTTCTCGAAGAGCTCGAGCGTCAGGCCTTCAGAACCAAGGAGAACGATGTGAGCCCTTCCAGCACCATTGCCTGGCCAGTCCCACGTAGCTCAACAAACCGAGTCATCTTGTGCTGCTTTTTCGCCATTCTGGCAGAAGGGTACGACGTTGGAGTACTCGGTGCAATCCTGCCTGCGCTGGCCGAGTATGAGGCCTGGGCGCTATCGCCGTTGGAGCTTGGGGCACTGGGGTCCTACGCTTTGGTCGGGATGATGATCGGTGCCATGGTGATCGGTACATTGTCGGACCGATTTGGCCGACGAACGATGCTGCTGGCGGCCGTCTTATTGTTCTCACTCGCCCAGGTTGGTGCCGCACTGGCCCCGACTCCCGAAGTATTTGGACTCTTTCGGTTGATCGGTGGCCTCGGCATGGGTGGCGTCATTCCGGTCGCGGCCGCGCTGACGATTGAATACTCCCCACCGGCCAAGCGCTCATTCAACTATGGCCTGATGTACTCGGGATACTCGCTGGGGATCCTGTCTGCCGGACTCGTCGCGTTGGTGTTCTTAGAACTGATTGGCTGGCGCGGCGTGGTCGCCATCGGAGCTTTACCGCTGCTCTTACTGCCCCTGCTGGCCAAGGCCACCCCGGAGTCCCTCGAATCGCTGTTGGCCCGCGGCCGCAGTAACGACGCCGAACGCGTTGCGGCTGCGCTTCGCATCGATCCCTACCAGGAGACCGATTGGCGACCCATCCCGAAAGAAGACGGCAAGCAGTACTCAACGATCGACGCCGTCAAGGTCATGTTTCGCGGCAAAACAGCCCTGGCCACAATCGGTTTCTGGGTGAGCCTGTTCTGCGGCTTGTTGCTGGTATACGGCCTGAACACCTGGTTGCCGTCCTTGATGCGCGATGCGGGCTATGATCTGGGCTCATCACTGACGTTCCTCATTGTCTTCTCGCTTGCCTCCGCCATCGGCGGGCTGGTTATCGGTGGCATCGCCGATAAATGGGGGAAGAAAATCTGCCTGGTCACGTTCTATCTGATCGGTGCCGTCGGTATTTTGATGCTGATGTTCCCCAACACGATCATCATCAATTATGCGTTCGTAGCGCTCGCTGGGGTGGGGTCCATCTCGACGTCGTTAGTGCTCACCGGCTGGGTGGCCGATTACTACCCGGCCTACGCACGAGCCACCGCCACGGGTTGGGCGCTGAGTTTCGCACGAGTTGGGGCGATCATGGGACCGCTAATCGGTGGGTGGATCGCTGCCGCGCAGGTGTCGTTCGAATGGAACTTCATGATCTTCGCGATGATCGGGGCAGTGGCTGCCCTATTCATTTTGCTCATCCCAACGCGCGGTGGCGAACAAAGCACGCAGCATTCGACCGCGAACGAGTCGGATCAGGTCATGCCCGCACGCTAGAACAGTCTTTGGCTCGCCTCAGCGGTTGTATTCTATGCTCAAAGAGCACCCCTAAGGCAGGTGAGATGCATGGATGTAACGACCTGGCTCCCATTATTTGAGGCCTCCGACTATACGATCGCCCGCGAAGTACTGTTCCGCGGGGTCGCTGCGCTCTACTTCACCGCGTTCCTGGCCGCGTTCAACCAGTTCCCGGCGCTGTTGGGCGAGCGCGGCCTGAGTCCAGCCCCGGAACATATTGCGCGCACGAGCGCTCGCGATAAACCAAGTCTGTTCCGCTGGCGGTTTACGCCCTACAGTGACCGATTGTTGCGCATCGTATGTGTCATTGGCATGGTGCTGAGCCTGTCTGTCGTGGTGGGACTGGCTCAGCTGGGGCCCGGGTGGCTCACCATCCCGGTCTTCTTGATCATGTGGTGGCTGTATCTTTCGATCGTCAACATCGGCCAGTACTACTACGGCTTTGGCTGGGAATCGCTGCTGCTCGAAGTCGGGTTCGTCGTGGGTTTCCTTGGGACACCAGATGTCGCGCCGCCATTTCTTATCTTGCTGTTCCTTCGGTGGACGCTGTTCCGTGTGGAGTTCGGGGCCGGGATGATCAAGATGCGTGGCGATACGTCCTGGCGTGATCTCACCGCGATGAATTACCACCACCAGACCCAACCGATGCCAAACCCACTGAGCCGGTGGGCGCATCAGAAACCCCAATGGTGGCACAAGACCGAAACGCTCGGCAGCCACGTGATCCAGCTTGTGATGCCGTGGCTGCTGTTCTTTCCGCAACCCGTCGCATCAATCGCCGCCCTTGTCATCATGTTCAGCCAGCTGGTGCTGGTCGTGACCGGCAACTACGCGTGGCTGAACTGGCTGACCATCTTGTTAGGTTTCTCAGCCATCAGCGACTCGTTTCTCTATGGCCTGTTCGGGGCCGGGTGGCCCGGCTGGGGATGGGACCATGTCACCGCGGTGCTCAACAGTACGGTATCGGTCACCTCGCCCGTGTGGTGGCTTGTGCTCACCACCATCGTCTTTGTGTTCCTGTTGGCCCTGAGCTGGCCGGCGTTTATGAACCTGTGGTCTTCAAATCAGCTGATGAACGCCAGTTTCAACCGGTGGCATCTGGTCAACGCCTACGGTGCGTTTGGGGCCATGACGCAAACTCGTCGGGAGATCATCATCGAAGGCACGATGAGTTCGGATCCAACTGATGAAGAGGCCTGGCATGCCTATGAATTCAAGGGCAAGCCCGGCGATGTGTATCGACGTGCGCCACAGGTCGCGCCGTACCATCTGCGCCTGGATTGGATGATGTGGTTCTTGGCGCTGGGATCACCGAACCAACCGTGGTTCCGTCGGTTGATAGACAAGATCCTGGACGGCGACCAGGCAATTCGAAAGCTATTGCGCACCGATCCGTTCGATGGCGAACCGCCCGTGCTCATTCGGGTCAGAATCTTCGAGTACCGCTACGCGACGGCAGCTGAACGCCGCGAAACCGGGCAGTGGTGGTGGCGCAAAGAGCTCGGTACTGTGGTGCCACCGACCGGGTGAACTGTCATATCGGGGCGCCGATATGTGACCATAAGAGCGAGACTTTCCTAACCGCGTCGACGAGATTGGCCAATAGCATGTCGCTCAGCAAACTTATCCCGATTGTCCCCGTTGCCAGCGCGCTGCTGGTGCTGACTGGATGTGGCGCCGGCGAAAACCTCACCAAAGAGGGTGACCCACCGGAAGTGACCTGCCAACGCTTTCAGGACGTGGTAGATGAATTCAGCGATCTTGATCCGGCATCCATGGGTTTTGGCGAAATCCTGTCGCAGGTGAGCGAAGGGTTCACCGAAATGGAGACCATCGCCGATGAAGCCCAGGATGAGCAGCTTGGACGCTCCATCGATACGCTGGTTGAGACGCTGAACTCCTCGATTGCCTCGGCCGGTGGCGATGTCGACGCGGTTGGGGCGGAATTCCGAGAACGACTAGAAGAGCCCGAGGTCCAAGATGCCGCAACTTACGTCGATGAGGTCTGTGGCTTTGACATGCCCTTCTAGTGCAGGCGCCATCGGCTAGCGTTGTTTCAAATACTTCCGACGGAACGCGCGTTCAGCGTGCCGGTCGCCCAGCAATAACAAGGTGCTGGTCTCATCGGCGGAGACGCGTTCCGTCCACGGCAGCAGTCGGCTGTCGGTATCAAGCGCTCCGACGACGTGGCATCCGGTGGCCGCAAGGATCTTTGGGTCCCGCAGGGTCACACCGTCAAGCGTTCTCGGTACGGGTACGGTGAACAGTTCATTGCCCTCCGCGATGACTACGCGATGCGAATGCCTCAGCTTATTCCACATTGCCGTGGCCCCGATGGCTGCATAGGACAAGACGCCGTCGGCTCCTGCGCGGTATAGCGTTGCGACGTTATGTTCTGAGCTGGCTCGCGAGATGACTTGTAGTTCGGGACGAAGTCGGTGGCAGTACAGGGTGAGGTAGACATTGAGGTCGTCGTCGTGACTGGTGATGACCACCCCGGAGGCCTCGGGTAAGCCGGCATCTTCGAGCACATCAAAATCGGCCGCATCGCCTTCGATGGAGTGCAGGTGGTTGGGTACTCGCGATGGGACCTGTTCGACGACCATGTAGGGCACGTCGGATTGCTCGAAGGTCTCGGCCACGGCGCGACCGACTCGTCCACCGCCCAGGACCAACACCGGCCCCTCGAGTTGCTGCGGGTTCTGGAACTGGTCGTCATAGATGTCCAGATCGCGCTTGGTGCCCGCAATAATCAGGACCATGCCCTCGTCTAGGGTGGTTTCGGGGGTCAGGGGCACCAGATGCCCGCGGCGCATGACCGCCAGAATCTGGGCTTCAGAGTCGATGCGGCGCTGGGCTTGCTCTAGCGTGAGCCCGTCCAGTGCGGTACCTTTTATCGCGGCCTCGGCGACGTAGGTTTCACCGATCGCATCAATAATGTGGGAGCGCCCGGTGGTGCCAAGGATGCGGTTGGCCAGTTCGGTGCCCAGGGTCGAGCTGAGCTGCACGACGTGATCCGCGCCGGCCAGTGTCAGCACGTCGCGGGAGGCTTTCTTATCGGCGGTCACGGTGATCAACACGTCTTCACTGACCGCCCGAACGGTGAACGCGACGTTCGTGTTGGTCGTGTCGGCTTGAGTGGAGACCACCATGCGCGCCCGATCCACGCCGGCCTTACGATACGTGGCCGGCGAATCGAGCGCCCCGACCATCGCTTGGTAGCCTTCGTCTTTGAGTTGGCTGGCCTCGGCCGGGTCATCAACGAGCACGACCGTAGGGGTCTTGGTGCGCTTGGCCCGAGCAATGAGCGTGCGATTGACCGTATCCAGTCCTACCAGTAACAGATGGCCGCGCAGGTTGTCGGGCACTCGGCGGGGCACGCGGGCTTGATCGCGTTCAGCAATCCATGGGGTGACGACGAACTGGATGAACAGATACGGCAGTAACACCAAAATCAGCAGCACCCCGCTGACCAACACGACCATCGAAAATAGTCGCCCGGCGTTCGAGTCGAAGGTGATATCACCGTAGCCCAGCGTGGACATCGTGGTAATGGTCCAGTACAGGGCGTTGGCCCAGTCGTGGGTTTGGCCTTCGCGGGCCATCAACCAGCGGAAGATCGCGCTGTAGCTGAATAGTAAGGCGATCCAGCCCAGTGCGATCCACACGAGGAATCGGATGCGGCGACGCTTTTGCTGGGCTTGGATCACCTGCGGTTCGCGTGAGAGGTATTGCATAGTGGACTACATCGTACTCCCGTGGCGGGTGCGCGAGGTGTATCTGCTATTTGTCGTTTATCTCACGGCGGCGGAACCCGATCAGCCCGAGCACGGCGGTCACCACGGCGATGCCGAGCAGCACGACGAACGGGGTCGGTTCAAAGTCTTCGACCGGTACCCGGGGCAGGTGCCACAGTGGTGACAGGGCCCGGAACCCGTCGGGCAGATCCAACAGCTCGGCGAACAGGTCGACGATGGCAATGATCGCGACCGCCAGCCAGCCGACCAGCGTCATGAACCGTGGCAGCAGTCCAAAACAGCCGACGGTCAGACCCAGCACGACCAGTATCGCCGGTGCGGTGGCCAGGTGCGCCCACAGCACGTCGCCGATGAGGAATGCCTCACCGGTCACCGCCGCTGCGGAGATCCCGGTGCCAAGCCCGGTGATCAGCAGGATTAGCATGGCTCCGGCCGCGACAACGGTCAGGTGGGACCCCAGCCAACCGGCCCGACTCACGGGGGTGGCCAGCACGGTGTCTGCCCGGCCGGAACCTTCTTCGGTCCGCAGCGTCTGGATCGCATACACCACATAGGCTGCGACAAGGATGGCTATGAAGCTGGCAAGGAAGCCGACGTAACCGTCGAGCAGTTGCTCGGTGCCGAAGACGGCGCGCATTTCGGGTGGCATTGCGTCTGCGGCATCCAGCATCGCTTGAGTGAATAACCCATCAATGACGCCCAACGCGAGGATGCCAAACCCCCAGCCGAGGAAGCCCCCGCGCTGGAGGCGTGCGGCCAGTCCGAGCGGATGTCCCAGCATCGGGTGGGCGCGCGTATTGCCCGGACGAGGTGGCACGAGGCTGGCACCGAAGTCTCGTCGATCCTGTAGGAAATACGCAATAGCAATCGTGACCGCGGCGAGCCCGGCCGACAGGGCCAGCGGCCACCACCGGTCGTGCACATACGGTGCGGTTTGAGCGGCCCAACCCAGGGGAGAGGCCCAGGACAGCGCACTGCCGCCGGGTTCCGCCATGTCGCCGAGCGCTCGCAGCACAAACGCCGCACCGAGGATCGCGCCTGCCATGCCTGAGGCTGCACGCGAGAACTCATTGACTTGCGCGGTGATCGCGGTGATCCCCGCAAAGACCATACCCGTGGCTCCGGTGGCGACACCGACTAGCACGGAACCCGCGGCCGGATACCCGGCACCCAGGGTCAGTACGGTGACGATTGCTGCTGCTCCGAGGTTCGCCAGCCCGGCGACGACCAGGGTGGCGGTCAGCATCGTGTGTCGGCCCAGCACCGAGGCGCGCAACAACTCGGCACGCCCGCTTTGTTCTTCGGCCCTGGTGTGGCGGGTGACGAGGAAAATGTTCATCAGGGCGGCGATGATGAACAGATACGGTGCATACCCGGCGGCGAAGAACCGCTCATAGGTCGGATCATCCAGACCCAGTGCAGGGCCGGTGAACATCCGCGCCACCGGCTGGGTTAACAGCGAGGTGAGTCCTGCCAGGTCCCGCTCGCTGGGTGCCAGCTGGGGGAGCGCGGCGGTGATGTAGATGACGAACAGACCGTGGCCCAGTATCCAGACTGGCAGCCGGATCCGATCCCGTCGCAACATGAACCGGATCATCGTGCCCAGCCCGGCCAACGGCGCGGTGCCCACCTCGGTGGTGGGTGCGCGATGTCGTGGTTGCGTTCTGGTGGTCATGATTGACCTTTCAAAGCATGGGTGCTGTCGTTTACACCCTCGCCGTAGTGGCGCATCAAGAGTTGTTCAAGGGTCGGTGGGTGGGCCACCAGCGAGCGCACACCCAACGGGGTCAGGGCTCGCATTGCCTCATCAAACCGATCACCGTCGAGTTGGAACTGCACCGTACCGTCCGCGACGGTGAGGTCGTGGACGCCGGGTATCGTGTCCAATTCGCGTGCCGGCCGGTCAGTTTCGGCGATGACGGTCGTGCGGGTCATGTGGCGCAGCTCCGACAGGCTTCCGGTCTCGACGATCCGCCCCTGCCGGACGATCGAGATCCGATCGGCCAGGACTTCAACCTGGGCCAGAATGTGACTGGAGAGCAGCACGGTCCGGCCGGCGGCCTTGACCTCGTGGATGGCCTGTTGGAAGAGCACTTCCATCAGCGGGTCCAGGCCAGCCGTGGGCTCATCCAATAGGAGCAGCTCGACGTCGGAGGCCAGCGCTGAGATAAGGGCAACCTTTTGCCGGTTGCCCTTGGAGTACGTGCGGGCCTTTTTCGACGGGTCCAAATCGAAGCGTTCGCACAATTCGTCGCGCCGTTTTTGGTCCAGTCCACCGCGTAGTCGAGCGAATAAGTCGATGGCCTCTCCGCCGGTGAGGTTGGGCCACAACTCGACATCACCCGGTACATAGGCCAGTCGTCGGTGCAGTGGGACCGCGTCCTTCCACGGATCTTGGCCCAACAGGCTAACGCTGCCGCTATCGGCGCGCAGCAGCCCCAAAAGGATGCGGATCGTGGTGGATTTGCCGGCCCCGTTGGGGCCCAGAAAGCCGTGGACCTCGCCTTGTTCGACGTCAAGGTCCAAACCGTCCAGTGCTCGGGTGTTACCAAAGGTCTTGACCAAATCGCGGGTGGAAATAGCAGTTGGGGTGTTCATGGTCTGCTCACTCTTTTCGGGTATCGTGCGCACTGTCGGACGTGGTGCCCGCAGGGCCAAGGAAAGCGGAAAGATCATCCACAGCCCCGTCGACAACGAGGCCCTGGGTGTACAGTTCTAGCGCTGGGTAGAGATAGCGTTGTAGGTCATCGGCGGAGTCTCCCGAGGCCAAGAAATCCACGTCAAGCAGTCGCTGTGCGTGTTCATGCAGTACCAGTGCTCCCAGTGACCAGAGCACAAGCAGGACTGCGCGATCACGTGGTGCGGCGCTGGGTTTGATCACGCCCGCACGTTCGCCCTGGGTCATGTATTCCTGGGCATCCGCGACCATCTCGTCAATGAGTTGGGCAGCGTGCTCGCCACCTTCGGTGAGCGTACGAATCAGATAGCGCAGCAACGCTCGACCATTGGATAGCTGTCGCATGGCAATGACCGGGTCGATGCGCGGCTCATCCTCGAGCACTTCTGCTTTCCGTTCCCGGATCAGTTGTGCCACATGATCGTCACAGACTGAGCGGAGCTGTTCTTTAGTGCCGTAGTGATGCACGATCAACGCCTGCGAAACACCGGCCTCAGTGGCGATATCTTTGAGCGTGGTCCCGCGGAAGCCGTGCTGGCCGAACAACAGGATAGCTGCATCAAGAATACGTTCTGCACCGCCACGGGCGCCCTCATTTACTGGGGACATGAGAGCCTCCTACATGACTGACTGAGTATTTAGTCAGTATAGTTTTCGCAGCTGCATTGGTCAATGATTTTTCTATCGAGCGCCTGGTACTGTCGTGGTGGTGGAGCATTCACGAGCGCAAACGGTTTCAACCCCTCGACAGCGGTGGACATTTCTTGCCGTTATCAGTGCCGCGTTATTTCTCGTCGGTGCCGACAATTCGATTCTCTACACCGCCTTACCTGAACTCCGCGACCAATTAGGCACGACACCGCTGCAAGGTTTGTGGATTATCAATGCCTATCCGCTGGTGCTGTCCGGGCTGTTGTTAGGTACCGGCACGCTTGGCGACCGCATCGGTCACCGCCTGATGTTCCTCACCGGGGTGACCATCTTCGGTCTCGGTTCACTGATCGCAGCCTTCTCACCCAGCGCTTGGTTCCTCATCGCCGCCCGCGGCCTCCTCGGGGTCGGCGCCGCCACCATGATGCCCGCCAGTCTCGCCCTGGTCCGCATCACCTTTACCAATGTCCGCGAACGCAATCTCGCCATCGCTATCTGGATGTCAGTCGCCGTGGTCGGGGCGGCTGCCGGACCGGTGCTCGGCGGACTGTTACTAGAATTCTTCTGGTGGGGGTCGGTGTTTCTGATCAACGTGCCGGTTGTCATCGTGACGCTGATCGCCACCCTGGTGGTTGCCCCACCGAACATCGCGAACCCACATAAACACTGGGATCTGATCTCATCGGTTTGGGCGATGCTGGCAATGGTCGGCCTGGTCATGGCGATCAAAGAACTCGCCAACCCGGATCGCGCCGCATGGTTGCTGGTCACCTCGACGATCGTAGGGGTTATCGGCCTGTTGTTGTTCATTTCGCGACAACGCGGGCTAGAACAGCCACTGCTGGATGCGCAGATCTTCCGCAATCGCATCTTTACCGGCGGTGTACTGGCCGCCGGGTTGATGATGTTTGTGGTGGCCGGTGTTGAACTCATGACCACGCAGCGCTTTCAGACTGCCGGTGGTTTCACACCCCTGGAAGCCGGAGCCCTCGTGGCCTCGGTCGCCGTCCCAGCCATCCCCGCAGCGCTGTTGGGCGGCTCTATTTTGCATCGCGTCGGATTCATCCCCTTGATTTCCGGTGGATTTGCCCTCATGGCTGTCGGCATCGGCGGGGCCTGGTGGACCTTCGGTGACGACTCCCTGGTGCCGTTCATCATCAGCCTGTTGCTGGTCGGGCTCGGTAGCGGGTTGGCTTCTTCGGTGGCATCGACCGCGATCCTCGGCGCCGCACCCGTAGACAAAGCCGGGATGGCATCTTCTGTCGAAGCCGTCTCCTATGAATTTGGCACGCTGTTATCCGTGGCAGTCTTCGGCTCGTTGTTGCCATTGTTCTACTCGATCACCGCCCCGTCAGAGGTCGCCTCCGATGTTGATCACGGGGTCGACCATCCCGTCCACGGCCCGGCAGCAGTCCAGGCCTACGATGATGCCTACCTCATGATCCTGGTCATGGTCGGTGTGGTGTCTTTGCTCGCTGCAGCACTCACCGCCTACTGCTTCCGCGGTAATCCAAAAACCGCCGAAGCGACTGTATAAAAACCTCAACTTGGGGGTATTCTTCCTCGTCACCCCGCGCGCTATGATGAGCTGCACACAGAGACAGACTGGAGTCGAAAAGAGACACTGTCATGGCACACTTTGTTCTGGTCCACGGAGCGTTTGATGGTGCATGGTGTTGGGCACATCTTGCCGATGATCTCCGCACCGCAGGCCACACGGTGCTCGCACCAGACCTTCCTGGGGCAGGACAGGATCCGACGCCCTTATCCGAAGTCACGCTGGCTTCCGCGACGCAGCGAGCCGTGGAATATTTGCGCTCGCTGGACGCTCCCGCCGTCCTCGTCGGACACAGCATGGGCGGGGTCATCATCACCCAGGTCGCCGCTGAAGTGCCGGAGATGGTTGCCAAGTTGGTTTATCTAGCGGCGTTTCGACCCGTGGATGGTGAATCGCTGCTGGACCTGGCACACCTGCCAGAAGGCGTCGACAGCCAGTTCGAAAAGTACCTCACCGTCACCGGGGACCCACCCATCGGTACCTTCGATCCCGCCGGAGCACGCACCGTGTTTTACCATGACGTGCCGGAGGAACTTGCCCGCAGTGCGATCGAGAAGATGGGGCCGCAACCGCTACAACTCTTCGAGACCCCGGTCAGCCTGGGCGACACCGTCTTGCCGCCCACAGAATACGTGATCTGCACGCGTGATCGCGCTGTCCCACCGGCGTTGCAACGACTCATGGCCCAACGCACCCTGGCACGCGTCCACGAACTGGACTCCGGCCATTCGCCGTTTTACTCCCTGCCCGGCGAGGTGCTGAGCATTTTGCTACACGCTGCGGAATAAGCCCGAGGGTGTGAGCATCCCTGGTCACCGCCAAATGGCGTCACTAGGGTGGGGGATGGAATCCAAGTTCTTTCGTCGGAGGTTCATTATGTCTGTTCGACCCCCTGTGCCACCATTTGACCGCGACGCCGCCATCAAGAAGGTGCGTGGTGCCGAAGATGCCTGGAACAAACAGGAACCAGAAAAAGTCGCCCTGGCGTACACGCCAGGCAGCACATGGCGCAACCGCGATACCTTCCTGCAGGGCCGCGACGAGATCATCGAGTTCCTCAAAGACAAATGGTCCAAGGAGCTGAACTACCGACTCATCAAAGAACTCTGGGCCTTCACGGAGAACCTTATCGCAGCGCGCTATTGCTATGAGTACCAGTCGCCAGACGGCCAGTGGTACCGCGCCTATGGCAATGAGAACTGGGAGTTCGATAGCGACGGGTTGATGTCACATCGGCATGCCAGCATCAACGACGTTGAGATCACCGAAGCCGACCGCAAGTTCCACTGGGAATTCGGCACCCCACGCCCGGAAGATCATCCAGGGCTCAGCGACCTCGGTCTGTGATCGACGCACGAGGCCGCGGTGCGTCCCTAGGTCGGGCTTTTAGTCCTCGACCCACTCCAAGAGATCTCCGGGTTGGCAGTCGAGCACTCGGCACATTGCCTCGAGCGTGCTGAACCTGACCGCCTTCGCGCGCCCATTTTTCAGTACCGAGACATTGGCTGGGCTGATGCCGACCCGTTCGGCGAATTCCCCGACGCTCATCTTGCGCTTGGCCAATTCCACATCGATTCGCACCACGATAGCCACTAAATCACGCCTTCAAGATCTTCACGCAGCAGAGTCGCCTGGCGCAAAAGATCGCGCAACACAACGATGAGCAGTACGAAGACCGCTGCGAGCATCGTGATGCCAATGAACACCGCAGGCGGGCCGGGATCGCGCAGCTCTGGTGTGAAGTAGATGTAGAGCACCGCAGAACCCGCCATCACGACGAGCACCATCCAGGCTGCGAAAAAGGTCCAGGCGATCACATCAACCCATCGCAAAGACCCTGCGGTAAAGATTCGATCGCGACGCACCAAGGTGAGGAGCTGCCAGGTGCACACGATCACGATCTGTACGCACAGTGCTTGAAGTTCCCAGAAGATGAGCATCGGCCACCGCCACGGGTCGTCCGCTGGCGAGTGGATAAATTCTCCGGGAAATGACATGACTTGGGCGACCACTAACCCCACGAAAACCAAGACCAATAGGATTCGCAGGGGCAAGACCACTCGGGCAAGGATGGATGGCTGGGCCCGATTTACGTTAGATATATATCGATTATCATTCGATGTTGAATGCATGTCAATCAGTTGAGGCGCTTCGGACAGCAGCGGTCCCCGATGTTTCGCTCGCACTCATCAGTGATCCCCATGGCAGGGCAGTGCTACCCTCAAGGCGTTAGGTAACGCACGAGTGTGAGTGGAGCGGCCGTGACGGCATTGACCATCCCCGAAAAACGCAACTGGTTTGGGCTCGTCCTGCTCGGGCTGGCCGTCGGGGTAGCCTCAGGGCTGTTCGGGATCGGTGGCGGCATCATCATCCTGCCGGCACTGGTCTACCTTTTCGGGTACTACACCAGAATCTCAGCCGGCACGTCGCTGTTGGCCGTTGTGCTTCCTGCTGTGGTCGGTGTTATTACGTATGCGATCGACGGCAACGTGAATCTCTTGATGGCCGTCCTCTTGGCTGCCGGATCGATTTTCGGTGCCCCGCTTGGTTCCTGGCTGCTGACAGTGCTTTCACACCGGGTCGTGTTGTGGGGATTCATTGGCTTCATGCTCATCGTGATCGCATCATTATTCGTGGTGATCCCCTCCCGCGATGCGGTCGTCGACATAGACTGGTTGCTCGGAGCCGGACTTGTGCTCCTGGGGTTATTCACCGGTGTCATGTCAGGGCTGCTGGGCATCGGCGGTGGGGTGATCATTGTGCCATTGCTCGTCGTAGTTTTTGGCGCCAGCGATCTAACAGCCAAAGGCACTTCCTTGTTAGTCATCATCGCCACCGGAGCGTCGGGCACCCTGGCGAACCTGCGACGCCGAAACGTTGATCCGCCAGCCGCGCTGGTCATTGGTGGGGCCGCCGCTGTGGCAACACCCGCCGGGGTATGGGCGGCTTACGCGTTGGATCCGGCGACCGCCAATATCGTGTTCGCGGTATTCCTGGCACTCGTGTTACTTCGGATGCTCGTCGACGCGCTGCGTCGGAAATCATAGCCCCAGCCTTTACCGAAATATGACGCGCCTGGTGCGTGCGCGCGGCCTCCGCTGACTTGGTATCACGCAGTTTATGAGTGTTGTTCATATTTGAAGGACATGTATTTATCCAAAGCTTCAAGTGTTTCCGATATACTCGACCCGGCGCGTTCCGTAGCGCTTTCACCATTGCCGTTTTGTAGAAACGCCAAAACTCCCTTCTGCTAAGGAGCAGTCTTGAAGATCTCACGCACACCTTTGAAGAAAACCATCGCGCTAACAGCCCTCCCATTTGCCGCGGTCCTGGGCCTTTCTGCATGTGGCGAGCAAGAGCCTGAAGATACGGCGTTCACCCAAAATCAGAACGGCGTTGAAATGAGACTGACCTACACTCACGTGGGCGATGAGGTCATCAAACAGACTGCCAGCAATGAAATCAACTACGAAGAAGCCGGGTTCGAAAACAAAGAGCAGGCTCAAGAAGTGCTGGACATGCTGCTGGCTGAGTCCCAAGATATCGAAGGCTACGAAATCTCGATGGACTACGGTGAAACCACCGCTACTGAAGAAGTCGTTATCGATTACGAAGTCATCGACGTCGCAGAGCTCGAAGGCGTCCCCGGTTTCGAGGGTTCCAATCTGGAAGACGCCGACTACATTAGCCTCGACGAAAGCCGCGAACTGCTTGAAGCCCAAGGCTTCACCGAGGTCGAATAGTCATTCTGGCTCGTTCCTAGCCCCAGCGGATGCCACGGAACTCCGCTCGGGCTGCGAGCAGCTTTACGCTTCATCCCCAGGTATTAGACTGAGTTGGCGAGTGAGGGGAGCTTGGGATGAAGATTGAACGGGTGTACTCGTACGCGCCATCCGAAGGGCGCCTGATCGCCGCTGGTGTCGGCCATGTGCCGGCTGGTTTCCCGTCGCCCTCACAGGATTACTCAGACACCAAAATTGACCTGACGCAGATGCTCATTCGCGATGAGCTGGCGACTTTCATCGTGCGAGTTTCTGGTGACTCGATGGAAGGTGCGGGGATCTACGACGGGGATAAACTCATCGTTGACCGCTCAATAGAGCCCCGTGACGGGCACGTGGTGGTTGCGGTCGTCGACGGGGAGATGACGGTGAAGCGCCTGCGCGTCACGCCCTCAGGTGTAGTGCTGCAGGCCGAAAACGCCGAGTACCCAGATGTGACCGTGGCTGAGCTGTCCGATCTGACGATTTGGGGAGTCGCGACCACATGTCTACACCAGCTATAAATCGTGCCGATGACTACATCGGGCTGGTCGACGTCAACGCCTTCTATGTCTCCGCCGAGCGCGTTTTTGATCCTTTGCTCATTGACCGACCCGTAGTCGTGCTGTCGAATAACGATGGCTGTTGCGTCTCGTTGAGTGACGAAGCTAAAGCGCTGGGTATCCCAATGGGATATCCCTGGTTCAAGCTACAGCCCGGGGCCGAAAAGCTCGGCTTGGCCGCCCGATCCAGTAACTATGAACTCTACGGCGACATGTCTTCGCGGGTCATGGGGATCTTATCCCGAATGACAATGTGGACCGAAGTGTACTCCATCGACGAAGCGTTCATCGGGTTAGGCGGAAGCCTAGATGAAGTCCACGCAGCCGCCGCGCACATTAAACGCGAGATCCTGCGCCTCACCGGATTGCCAGTCTGCGTGGGCATCGCCAAAACAAAAACGCTAGCGAAACTGGCCAACCAAGCCGCCAAGAAAGTACCCGAATTGGCAGGCGTCTGCGTGTGGGACCGCGTACCAGAGTCCACCCGAGAACAGTTGCTCAGCCAGCTGCCCGTCGGAGAAGTGTGGGGGATCGGGCGCCGGGTGGCCAAACGCCTCAACGCGATGGGCATCTCCACGATCCAAGAGTTTCGCGACGCCGACCAGTTCCGGATTCGTGACAAGTTCTCCATCGTCCAAATGCGCACTCTGCTTGAGCTACGCGGAACCCCGTGCATCCCGATGGAGGAAGAACGCGAGCTCAAAGACCAATTGCTGTTCTCCCGGAGTTTCTCTGAGCCCATCACCGATCGAGAGCAGATGGAACAGGTCCTGGCCATCTATGCCCAACGCGCCGCCACCCGATTACACCGGCAAAATGGTGAAGCCAAGGTTGTCACCGCCTGGGCGATGACCAGTCACTTCAACGAAGACCAATCCCATGCGCCCTCGGCGACCGTCTCGCTACCAAGCCACAGTGCTGACCCCGTGGTACTGACCCGGGCGTCCAAGGCGCTGTTACCAAAGATCACTCCCGGAATCCGCTACGCCAAAGCGGGCATTACCGTCACCGAACTGCGTCCAGCTGGGGCGGAACAAATGTTGGATGGATTCGTCTCGACCCAGGAAACCAAACAGGTTGGCCCACTGCTTGAGAAGATCCGGACCGAACACGGCAGCGCGGCCATCGGCCTCGGCAGCGCGGGACTGCGGGAAGGTCCCTCCTGGCAAATGCGCCGTGAGATGATGTCACCGCGCTACACCACCCACTGGGATGAACTGCTTACCGTCCACGCCGATTAGCCGTAACCTTTCTCGATTGAGTAGTTATCGTCGGGCACTGGCGCGCCTACAAGAACTCCCACGCCAAATAATGACCATCGTTTCTTGATGCTCGCGACAGTATTTGAGAGCTTACGGCCAGACATCACAGAGCATTCACGTCTGAGTTCGACAAGCGGACTTTATGCAGCGAAAAGCTGCCTTTATGAGTTCGACGGTGAGAACATTTTATATATAATGTGAAATGTATAATAACCCTGTGCTGCCTGCGTCACCATGCCCACAGCTCTGAGGCGCCTCCAGGGGTGACTTTGTACTCCAGCACAGGAAGCCGAACATCTCGCAGGTTCATATCGTGTCGCTGCGTCTTAGGAGAAGAATGAAACCGACGTCTCTAACCAAAAAACTACGCCTTGGAGGACTGCTAACCGTCTCAGCTTTACTCCTTGCAGGCTGCGCCGGCAGTGTTGGTGACACTGAAGGAGCCGCAGACCGCGGTGCCAGCGTTGAGCCCGGAGCTTCGAAAGAGGAATACGCTGAAGCCTTGGCAGACATGGAGCCGGTTGAATTGACCTTCCAAGCTGCGAGCTCTGCCACCGGTGGCAATGGTGCTCGTGATACGGCCTTCGCCGAAGCCATCGAGGAATGGTCCGACGGGAAGATCTCGGTCGAAGTACTATTTGGATACCCTATCGTTGCACCATCTGAGGTAGCTTCCGCGCTGCAGGATGGTCGTCTCGACCTGGGCTATGAGATTCCGCAGTACGCCCCGTCAGAATATCCAGCCATCGCCGAGTTGGTGAACCTGCAATCCAGCGGCGGAAGTGGGAGCGCCGTATCCGATTTTGTTAACGTGGCTGCCACCGCAGAGGTCGCCTGGAACACTCCAGAAATCCAAAGTAACTACGAAGCCATGGGGGTGACTCCGCTTGTTCCCGTTGAAGCCGAATTCTCCCACGTGGCAATGTGTACCGATCAGGCTGATAGCGCCGATGAATTGAACGGTGCTGTGATTAGTGCTGGGGCACCCGACCTTCTGCAAATGATTGAGTCGATTGGGGCCAGCGGAACTTCGCTTCCATACACTGAACTGTATGAGGGGTTGCAACGTGGAGTGATTAACTGCGCGGTCAACGGGCTCAAAGTCGGTATGGCTACTGGGGTTTCTGAAGTAGCTCCCCACATCGTTGCTCCGCAAGATGGCTCGCTGGGTCGGAGCACGGCCGCCCTGCTGGCTGGCGGACAATGGGATGACCTGCCGCTTGCTGCCCAACAGCTCATCTATGATCAGCTCGAGGTCTACATCAACGGACAATTTGAGGTCAGCACCCGAGACTACCTCGCCGCGATGGACGATTTCTCCGGTGGGTTCCACACCGTCGATGATGAAACTGAAGAAGCACTCGACGCTACCGTCGAGGCCCTTCGCGAAGACGTCGAGAGCTCCGATGCGCTAGACGGTACCAAACTCATCGCAGACTACGACGCAGCGCAAGAAAAATGGACGCAAATCGTAGAAGAACTCGGCTATGAAGATAACGGCAACTGGTCCGATTTCGCAGAAAACCTCGATGGTGAATCCATCGACTTCTCGCCACTTGCAGAACGCATGATGGAAGAGATCTACCTAGAGCACCGCCCAGCGGAGTAAGCCGCGCCCGCCGGAGCGCTAGAGCCCTAGTGAAATGAAAGCCACCGGCAGGATAGCCTTGCCCGATCCGCTACCTGCCGGTGGTCTTCCACCCAAGTTTTTACACGCCGCTACTGAGCAACGGCGTACCCGATGCCCTGGTGTGCTGGCGTCGCGCCACCTACAGAAATAAGACTTATAAGGAGTTCGTGTGGATATTGGTCTCGAATTGTCTCGGACGCATTTGCCGCTTGCACGCGTGTTTCGACATGCCTGGGAGCTGCCAGAAGAAACAGCAGTGGTCGATGGAGATTTCAAACTCACCTTCCGAGAGTTTCTAGCACGCATCCAAACCGCTGCCGCCCGCTTAGCCGAAGCCGGTGTCAAACAAGGCGACCGAGTCGCACTGGTAGCAGGCAACAGTGCCGCCTACCCGGTGGTGGCCTACGCCGTGAACTACTTGGGTGCGATTATCGTGCCGGTCAACTTTCGCCTCGCGGCGGGGGAGATCGGCTACATCTTGGGCAATTGCGAACCCAAGGTAGTGGTCGCAGATGCCGAGCGAGTCGACATCACCCGTGAGGCCGCTGCGGAAACGTCGGTACAACTGCTCGATCTAGACCAGGTCGCAGCGCCCGGTGAACTGCAGAACATTCCAGATCCGGTGATCTGTGCACAGACTGATGACCAGGCCATCATGTACACCTCGGGCACCACAGGTCGTCCGAAGGGCGCGGTCCTGACCTATTCGAACTTCCTCGCCACGATTATGCGCATCAGCAGTACGTGGAAGGTGAAGCCCCTACACGATGCGGTGCTCATCGCTTCGCCAATGTTTCACATCGCTGCATTCAACGTGATGCTTGGCAGTATCTCCAGTGCTGCCAAAACCGTTATCACGCCTTCGACTAATTTCGACGCCGGATACTTGCTGGATGTCATGGAAGAACAGGGCGTCACGCGCACGTTCATGGTGCCGGCCCAATGGCAACTGATTGCAGAAGAACAGCAACGCAAACCGCGGGACATCAAGCTGGAGTTCTACTCTTGGGGTGCGGCCCCAGCCACCGAAGCGTTGTTGACACTGTTGCGGGAAACCTTCCCCAACGCGGACTCTCAGGCGGCCTTTGGTCAAACCGAAACCACCGCAAGTGGTGTCTCGTTGAGTCATGAGGACTCTCTACGCAAACTCGGCTCTGTTGGACTTCCTGATGTGAACTACTCGATCCGAGTGGTTGATCCAGAGATGAATGACGTCCCGCAAGGAGAAGTCGGGGAGATCGTGTACCGCGGTCCCGGCGTGATGGATCGTTTCTGGAACAATCCGGAAGCTACCGCTGAAGCCTTTGCTGGAGGGTGGTTCCACTCCGGCGACCTCGTACGCCAAGACGAGGACGGTTTCATTTATGTCGTGGACCGAGTCAAAGACATGATCATCTCCGGTGGGGAGAACATTTATTGCGCCGAGCTAGAAAACGTCATTGCCTGGCACCCCAAGGTCGCTGATGTCGCCGTCGTCGGACGTGCCGACGAAAAGTGGGGCGAAATACCGGTAGCGGTCATCATTCCTCAAGACCCAGCGGATGCTCCGACTCTCGAAGAGATTCGCGAGTTCTGCGACGGGAAATTAGCTCGTTATAAGCATCCGAAAGACATTGTCTTGCGTGAGGCGTTCCCACGAAGTGGCACAGGCAAGATCCGCAAAACGGACCTACGCGAAGCAGTCTAGAACTCCAGCCCACCCCAATCGCCAGGTTGCAAAACCACGGTGCGTTGGGGTGGGCTTCGTATATCCCGGTGTGACACGTATTCGCCAAGAGGTCTCGAGCTCGCTATACTCTCCTGTATATAATATATTATTTTGCAAAAGCTCATCACTATTGGGGTGGACATGAAAGTCGTAGTGCTCGTAAAACAGGTGCCCGACACCTATGAGAAACGCCAAGTGGCGTTGGATACTGGGCTATTAGCTCGAGAAGCGTCCGAAAACGTGGTCGACGAGATCGACGAACGGGTCTGTGCAGTCGCCGCGGATCTCAAGAAAGAAGGCATCGCCACCGAAGTGGTCGCCGTGACCATGGGGCCCGCTGACGCAGATAAGGCCATCCGGAAGGTACTAGCACTGGCAGCGGACCGTGCCGTCCATGTTGTTGACGATGCGCTGGCCGGATCGGATATGGTCCAGACAGCTCGCGTGTTGGCTGAAGCCGTCAAGGATGCTGACTTGGTCCTGACCGGCGCCGAGTCGACCGATGGCGGTGGGGCAATGGTCCCAGCAATGGTTGCTCAAATCTTAGGCCGCCCACACATCATCGGCGCCGATTCCATTAACATCACCGACGGCACCGTCACCGGTGAGACCAACACCGAAACCGAAAAGCTCACCCTTTCGGCTGCCACACCTGCGGTCGTGTCACTGACTGAAAAAGCCGGTGAACCAAAACTGCCAAACTTCAAAGCCATTCGTGAGGCCAAGAAGAAAGAAATCGCTGTCACCTCGCTGGCCGATCTCGGCTTAGCTGCCGGACCGGACGCCGCCTACGTGCGCAACGTGATGGTCTCCGCCGCTGAACGCCCGCCGAAAGAGGCCGGGCAGAAGGTCTCCGGCGAGACGGCTACTACTGAACTTGTCGACTTCCTTGCCGAACGGCACTTGATCTAAGGAGCTTTCTGACGTGACGAAAGTACTTGCGCTTATTTCTCATACCGACCCTGCTGAAGTGCTAGGTGCTGCTTCCATTATTGGGGAGCCGGTCGCGGTCGTGACTACCGCACCGGATGCTGATACCATCGCTTCCTTAGGAGCCGCTGGAGCGACCGAAATCTTTGTCCACCCTGGACCCGAAGACCAGCTGGGCACCGCCGAGGTTGCAGCCGGGATGGCTGCCGTGCAGCACTACGGTACTTCATTGCTCTTACTGGGTCGTAACCCGGTGAACTCAGCGATCGCCGGCCGGATTGCCATCGCCACGAAGGGTGCGGTGGCCTCGGACGCCACCGGGTTGTACTGGGATGCCGATGGCCAAGAAGCCGTGGTCACCCACTCGATCTTCGGTGGGGACTACAACACCGAGTCCACCGTCGAGGGTGGGCTGATGATCGCCACCCTGCGTCCCGGCACGATCGATACCCGCGCGGCGGCTGTCGGCCAGCCTGCTGTGGTGAACTCTGAGACGCAGGTTGACGCCGGTCCGGGTGCCACGATTGTCTCAGCCGAAGGCCTGGAAGAAGCCTCGGATCGCCCAGCTCTGACATCGGCCTCGGTCGTTATCTCCGGTGGTCGCGGTGTCGGTTCTGAAGAGAACTTCAAACTCGTCGAGGACCTTGCGGATCAATTCAACGCCGCGGTCGGCGCCTCCCGTGCCGCTGTCGATTCAGGGTATGTTCCCCCTAACCTGCAGATCGGCCAGACCGGTGTCTCCGTGTCGCCAGATCTCTACATCGCCGTAGGGATTTCCGGTGCGATCCAGCACCTGGCCGGTATGCAGACCGCCAAAACCATTGTCGCCATCAACAAAGACGAAGACGCCCCAATCTTTGATGTGGCGGACTTCGGTGTAGTCGGGGACCTCTTTGAGGTTATGCCTCAACTCGTTGATGAAATCCAAGCCCGCCGGAACTGATATTTATGTCTAAACGCCGTATGGTCGGATGGGCCCCGTTGAGCGTCGAAAACACCGACGCACCACAACCCACGGTCTCATCCGCAATCTCTGTTCTAGAACCACAAACAACACCTGAATCCGAGACGCAGACGGATTTTACCGAGGCCCCTCAATCGGTGGCTGCTGACGGTGCTTCGACTCCAATTGCGGAGTCGGTTCCGGGAACTGCCACCACAGCTGCCGAACCTGTCCAGTCTGCTGCGTCGGGTCCGATCCAGGATCCGAATGTTCCGCGGCGTCGGATGGCTGGATGGCAGCCGTTGTCGGTGGCTCGTGATGGTGCGCCGGTTGTGGCCCCAACCGCAGCACCCGCTGCCCAAGCCCCGGCTGCTGCCGAAACATCAGCTGTTACTGAGCAGGCCACCCCGGCTGTCGCGCAGGCGGTACCGGTCGCTCCAGCACCGGTGACCGAGGACTTACCGCGGCGACGCATGGAGGGGTGGGAACCGCTGAAGGTGGGCCACCCGGATGTCGCTGCGGCGATTGCGCCCCAGCCTGACCCTGCTCCGGCGGCCGAAGAGCCGACCCTGGCTCCGGTGGCCGATTCGGCCCCGGCGGCTCCGCGTCGTCGGATGGGCGCCCCAGCTGCCAGCCAGGAGTCGGCACCTGCTGCTCAACCGGCTGCCCAACCTGCTGCTGAGCCGGCGGTAAAGACCCCAGAGGTAGTGACGCCGGAACCGGCCAAACCCGCAGCCAAGACCGAGGCCGCACCTGCTGGTGCGTCCGCACAGAAGCCACCCAAAAAAGAGATGTCCAAGGTCACCAAAGTCATCTTGACCTTGTTGAGTGTGGCCGTGGTCGCCGCCGGGCTGGTCCTGATCGCCCAGTGGGCACGTGGCCTGGAGCCGGTGGCGAACTTTATTGCCACCTATGATGGCACGCCAACGCACCCGGAGGGCATTGAGCCCGGGATCCCGGCTTGGGTGGGCTGGCAGCACTTCTTCAACTTCTTCATTATGGTCATGGTGATCCGGTCCGGGTTGCTGATTCGGAACCAAGAACGGCCTGAGGCGTACTGGACCCCGAAGGATGGTGGATTCTTCTCACCCAATAAGAAGAACTCCCCACAGAAGGTCTCGATCCAACAGTGGATCCACCAAAGCTTCAACGTGTTGTGGGTGGCCAACGGGCTGATCTTTTATGTGATGGTGTTTGCCACCGGGCACTGGGTGCGCATTGTTCCCACGAACTGGGACATCTTCCCCAATATCGTCTCAGCAGGCATCCAGTATTTATCGTTGGACTGGCCGGCCGAGAACTCGTGGGTGTATTACAACGCCTTACAGATCATGACGTATTTCATCACCGTATTCATTGCCGCTCCAATCGCAGTGCTCACCGGGTTGCGACTGTCGACGTGGTGGCCGCAGAAAGCTGAGGGCCTGAATAAGGCCTTCACGCTGCCAGTGGCTCGGAAGATTCACTTCTTCACCATGGTGTACTTCATCCTGTTCATCATCGTCCACCTGTTCCTAGTGTTTACCACTGGAGTGCTGCACAACCTCAACATTATGTTCACCGCTCGGGATGCTAGCGACTGGTGGGGCATCGGCGTCTTCGCGCTGTCGGTGGCTGTGACTGTCGGGGTGGCCTGGTTGATCAAACCGATCTTCATCTCACCCATCGCCGAAAAAACCGGAACCGTCTCAACAAGATAATCAGAAACTCGCAAAATAGAGCGCGGCATGCGACGAACAAATCGTCGTGTGCCGCGTTCTATTTCAACCAGCACTAGCCGCCCGAATACGACCACCCCACGTACGGCGAGGACCCGCCACACTGTACGCTAGGCTCCATCCTCACTCAGAGTGATGCAGATTACGATCAAAGTCTAGGGCGTGTCTGGACAGCCATTAAGTGGCTCGTGGCGGTGAATCCCCAATTAATTGCGCCGTTTTCACAGGTTCAAATGGTGGTCCGTACAATCGAGGCTCCTTGGAGGTTCTCTCGACTGGATAAAACGCCGACACCGGAGTTGCTGCCTAAATCAGTCGACTCCACTAGCCGTTCGAAGTGTCACGGCAGACGTTCTACCAGGTCTACGCCGCGCGCCGAGAAGAGCTAATACCTGGATAGGGCTAGGGGAGAGACTAGGCCTTTGTAACTTAGAGAAGCTGTGGTATCTCCATAAGGATATTTACGGCTCGATCCCCGAGCTTGGTTACAAAGCTAGAGAAGAACTTATTCCGGAGCTCTTCGAAAGCTGATGGTCCTCGTTGGGCTGCTTCTTCGAGTTGGTGAATCTGTTCAAGCAGCTCTTGACGATCTTCCGACGGCGCCTCGGAGGCAAAGTCGCGCAAAGTTTGGAAGTGCTGCTGGACTTCAGGCTGTACGTTTTCAACAGTGGCGTGGTTCTGATGGCCGAATTGTGCAGCTCCAATGGTGCCCCCGGTAATATTAGTCGTGAAATTATAGGTCGCTGAGGGTGCGGCTGTAGCGGCCTCGGGGGTACTGTCGGGCATTTGTGGGAGGAGCGTTGGTACATAATGTTCGCGACGTACTTCCCGACCTCGTGTAGTTAGGGTTAGCCGATGAGGCGACTCGTAACCCATCGAGGGGAACCCTGAAACAAACCCGTTCTTATACAGCATCCCTCCGGCTTGATCAATTAGATCAGCAGAAGGGGGGGTTCATTCGTGACTGGATCTCGATAGGTGGCGTCGAAAGCATCTTCTGCGCCGGAGAGATCCCCATTCGTCGCCGGGATCGCCTGCAATATTTCATAGGCTGCGCTATGCATTGGGTATTCATCCCACCATCGACGAGCTCGCTGTTTTCCGTTGGGGGAGAGAGTAAAGTTTGGCCCACTACCGAGCATCTTGTCCAGAGCGGCCTCATCTATCCAACCGTGCGACACCATTTCTTCGTGTGTGGGTTCGCGTTCCAGTGCCGGTAGTACTTCTTCTGGCACTGCACTTATGTCGTCGCTGTTCTGCTGCGCGCCCCATAGCAGTGTACGAAACGCATAGATGGAAACCTGCATACCGTGAGAGTCCTCTTCTTTGTAGTCGCTGTACTAATTAAGAGTTTTTATTTGCCTTGTTATCCAGTGTAGTTCAGTCTGTGTTAGACGAGACTAGGAGCTGTCTGCCACAGGAAGATTTCGGCATGTCGCGATTGCAGTGCTTTGACGCTGTCTCGTGTTTATAAATCGTACGGCAGAAGGACTTCTGGGTAGATGGGGCGGTCTAGCCTGTTCCGGTGTGCTGCTGCATACTGGTTGTATGAGGAAACTGACTTGGAGAGAAAGGCGTGAGCAGGCGCGTATTCAGCGCGAGGGTTGGCGCGAGATGGTGGAGAAGGAAAGGCAAGGCTTAAAGCCTGGCCCCGAAAAGCCCGATCCCCCAGTGAGGAAACCTCCTCGCTACGCCCGTGAGCCGTATGAGTACAAGACTGTACGTCGCAATAAAGATACTCAGCGACTGCTGCGGAAAGGGTGGGAGCTAGTCGATTCTTCAGGCAAAGAAAGTATGTGGTCTGGTAGTTACAAAGCAATAATGCGCCGACCAAACCCTCACTATAGAGGCAACGCGTAACTCGCAAGTTCTAGGGATAGCTCGATCTGGCTTGGGTCCTGCTCGCCTAAAGGCTGAGATATGACGCTCGGGGCTCACCCGAAGTGGGAGTGGCGCGTCTAAGCAACAGGAGCTGCTGACACATGAAGCTCAGGCCTAGTGCGATTACAAGTCACAGCTGAGGAGGCTGTGGACGCGGAGTCACTATTAGTGAGGGCCGCTAATGAACTACGGGCAGTATACGGCCAATCGCAGGGCCATATTTGTCGTAACGAGATCTCGTGAGAACTGCAGGTACCGAAATTTAACGAGCGTTGGATTTCGCAGAATCTTGGAGCACTTCGGTCTGTCGTTTTTCGAAATACTCTGCCAACTTCTCACCAGAGTTTCGAATGTGTTGGCCCATGGTCTGGCGCGCGGCTTCTGGATCTTCGTTGATCATGGCTTCCATGATCTCCGTATGATCTCGAATCGTCGTGTCTGGCCAGCCTTGAATCTGGGCGTAAAAAGCCCTGGGCACGTATCGCAGGAAAGCGTTTAACGCCCACTTGAGGCGTTCAGAATCTGCCAACTGGTAGATGAATCGATGAAATTCGTGGTTCTTTTGCTCCAGGAGGTCAGTATCGTCATCGCGTGCCGCCGCTAGCACTTCATCGTGGATCTGCTGGATGGTCTTGAGTTCTTCCGCGCGAATATTTGCTGTCGCACGAGCTGCAAGTTCACCTGCGATGAGGGCGTGTGCTTCGAAGATGTCTCGGATATCTTTCGCGCGCAGTGACGCGACAATGAATCCTCTGCGGGGAATGAGTTCTAGGAAGCCTTCGACCTTAAGCGTATGCAGGGCTTCTCGCACCGGTGTGGCTGAAACCGAGAGGAGCTCACCTACGGCTTCTGCTCTCACTGAAGTTCCAGGCGTAAGTTCACCAGCGACAATTCTCTCGCGTAGGTATGAAGCGACTTCATCGCTTAGTTGTTTCCTAGGTGCCACACCCATGTAATGACCTCACAACCCGATTCTCTTAACAATTTGAAGCGGCATAGCTGAGACCAGCACGCCAATTCGTATTAACTATATTCCATTGTCGGCGACCGGAACCGAGGGATTTTCTCAGCTGGAAATCTCCGTGTCCGTGGCAATGACTAAAACTCGCCATTGCAAATAATTCTATTTTATATATTATATGAGTAAGGCTAAGAGGTGAAGGCTTCACTCTCAGACAATTACATCGAATGGATATTGAGGTCCTGATATGACAAGCACAGCCCACCAGGTTCTTACGGACGAAGAAGAACTCCTCATTGAAACGGTACGCACGTTCATTGACAGGGAAGTCAAACCGTCCGTTAACGAAGTCGAGAAAGCTAACGAATATCCAGAGCGCTGGATCGAACAAATGAAGGAATTGGGTATCTACGGACTGGCCGTCCCTGAAGAGTACGACGGTATGCCAGTGTCGATGCCCGCCTACGCGAAAGTTACGGAAGAACTAGCACGCGGTTGGATGTCTTTGGCCGGTGCCATGGGCGGTCACACTGTCGTCGCAAAACTCCTGACCGAATTTGGTACCGAGGACCAAAAACAGAAGTACTTGCCACGGATGGCCACCGGAGAACTCCGCGCTACGATGGCACTCACCGAGCCCGGCGGTGGTTCTGACCTGCAGGCGATGAGAACGGTCGCAACCGAAGACGGCGAAGACCTGGTCATTAACGGTGCAAAAACCTGGATCTCCAACGCTCGCACCTCCGGCTTGATCGCACTACTGTGCAAAACAGACCCGAACGCCGAGCCACGGCACAAGGGCATCTCGATTGTTCTGGTGGAAAAAGGTCCCGGACTCACCATCTCCCGCGACCTTGCCAAACTCGGGTACAAAGGGGTCGAGAGCTGTGAACTGGTCTTCGAAGACTACCGAACCCCAGCCGCCCAGATCCTCGGAAGCGAGCCAGGCAAAGGCTTCTCGCAGATGATGCGTGGCCTAGAAACCGGACGTATTCAGGTTGCATCCCGCGCGTTAGGTGTTGGCGCAGCTGCCCTCGAAGATGCGCTGCAGTACGCCCAGGAACGCGAAAGCTTCGGAAAGCCTATCTGGAAGCACCAGGCTATCGGTCACTACCTCGCCGACATGGCCACCAAGCTCACCGCAGCCCGTCAGCTCACTCGCTACGCGGCTGAAAAGTACGACAGTGGCCAGCGCGCCGACATGGAAGCCGGCATGGCGAAGCTGTTCGCCTCCGAAGTTGGTATGGAAATCGCCCTGAACGCGGTCCGTATCCATGGCGGTTACGGCTACTCGACCGAATATGACGTTGAACGCTACTTCCGTGATGCGCCGCTGATGATTGTTGGCGAGGGCACGAACGAGATCCAACGGAACGTCATTGCTTCGCAGCTCGTCTCGCGTGGCGGCATCTAACCACACATAGACATCTCGATCTCAACTCCTAAACTGTCGAGGGGCCGCCTGTCTACGGTCCCTCGACAGTTTAGGTACATGACACTTTTAGACGAACAGTAGCGTGCCGCCATTGGGCGGTTCCCAGCAGGACAGAAAGCGTGGTCAATTTGGCTTCTTCATCACTCGAGACCTCCGAAACACAATTCGAAGACTGGATATCGAGAAGCGAGGTGACGGAAGATATCGCTTCAGCTTCGGCGATGCAGGGGCTGCAGTCGATTCTTGAACTACCAAATCCGGATGACAAAAACCTCTTCCCGCTGGGGCACTGGCTTCAGTTCACCCCTACCGCTGGCATGAGCGAGCTGGGAGAGGATGGCCACCCAAAGCTCGGCGGTTTCTTGCCTCCCATTCCTTACCCACGCAGAATGTGGGTCGGTAGCCGCATTGCGTACTATGCGCCTATTCCCGTCGGAGAACGCATTACCAAAACGACCACCATTGAAAGCATCACCCCGAAACAGGGACGCGGTGGAGGCCTCATCTTCCTGGGGCTGCGTCACGACATTCATACACCTGACGCACTAGCGATCACAGAACATCAGACTCTGGTGTATCGCGAAGCGGCACCTGTTGATCCTGACAATCCGCAACAACCACAGCCGCCTCGGGACACGGCAGCGCCGGAAGGCGATTGGGAATGGACGGTACCAGTCCAGCCCAACGAAATCACGCTGTTCCGGTATTCTGCCTTGACCTTCAACTCCCACCGGATCCACTACGACTTGCCGTATGCAACCGCTGTGGAAGGCTACCCGGGACTTGTTGTTCATGGGCCGCTATCCGCTACGAACATCCTGGCCAACTTTCAACAGCAGCGTGGGAATCCCGCCATTGAGGCGTTTGAGTTCTCGGCACGCAGCCCTCTGTTCGTCAATGAGAAGGCATACGTGTGCGGACGCCAAGTCGAAAACGACAACGGTCTGATCACCGAAGAACTCGCATTGATCGGTCCCGGAAATGCCACCAACGTCGAAGCAAAGGTGCAGTACCGACAATAACGCGTTCTAGACAGCTAACTCTGTGGAGTTAAACTCACCAGCCGTCCATGCCTAATATGTGGCATGGACGGCTGGCTGGTTAACTCTGGCCTCAAGAACTCAGGGGGACTTGAGGTTGTTGTGCTTATTTACTCGGGCCGCAGTGGCAGCAAAACGTCTTCGAAGAAGCGTTCGGCCATCGGAGCGAAGTCGTAATCTTCCATGTCGAACCACTCATCGAGGTCTTCGTAGCCGCCTTCTTCGGTATATCCGAGTTCCTCGGCTAGATCGGACCACTTGGTAATCGATTCTTGGGTTCGATCTGCAATGCCAGGATCGAGAACTCCTGATTCTTCGACCTCCTCGATCAACTTCGCATTGGTTTCGCCAATAATTTCGTTCGACTCTTCGTCAAGGGGAACCAGCTCGCCCCCGGCTTCTTTCAGCTGTTCAATCCCGGCAACATTACCTTGGGCGAGGCTTTCAACGCTGGCTGCATAGCGGGCTTCCATGGCATCAAAAATAATCTGCTGATATGGCAGCGGCAGAGCCTCATAGCCACTACCTGCGACGATGGCACTTGTTCCCCGATTCGACAAGCTGTTTTCTTCGGGGATAACGGAAAGATAGGTGGCGACTTGGAGTATGCCGCCTTCTTCGGAGTTTCTTAGGGCACCGAGGGTGCAGTCAATAGTGCCGCGTTGTAATGCTTCGAACATTTCCGTGTAGGGCAGGGAGCTAGGGCTACCCCCAAGGTTCTGGACCAGTTCTTCTTGTGCCGTGTTACCAATGCGCACGGTTCGACCGTTCCAGTCGTCGGGGCTTGTGCCCGCTTCAGTACATATCGAATGGTAGGTGCCTGCGCTAGCCATTGGCAGCAATGGAGTGAGTCCTAGTGCTTCGTATTCATCGAGCACTTGTTGAGAACCAGCAGCTAGATCAGCGACAACAGCTTCCGCGATGAGTTCCCCCAAAACAGGTGAGCTGGGCATTCCGGCTGTTGCAGTATTTATCGCATCAAATGCGGGGTACTGGTTGGGATCGTAGACCGGTAAAGTGAAGGCGATATCGACCCGGCCGTCGACCAGTGCGCTGTCGACTTCGTCGTAGCCTGCGATGGCTTGCCCCCACACCATGTCGACGGTGATCTGTCCATTTGAGCGCTCTTCGATGTACTCCTGGAGTGCTATATCGCTAATGGAGACCACCGAGTTGGGGGATTGGCCTGCTGCTTGGTACGTAATTTCAACCGGTTCGAGGCCTTCGATCGCTGCATTCACTTCTTCTTGTGAAGCGCCGAATTCGAACCCTTCGCTGTCTCCGGATCCCTCTTCAGTGGAACCATTCCCACAAGCACTGAGCACTAACGCCATGCTGGCGATCAGAGCGGCCGGTGCCAAGGTGTGTGATCGTTTCATATATGAATTTTTCCTTTTTTATGACACATGTATTGCTTCCGCAAATGTATCACAAGTCACATTGTAGTACAGTCCTTAGCGTGCGCTATGTGCGGCTGAGGTCCATAGAGTCGGTCAGCCTAGATGCTGTCGACCCTGGGTGATCTTGACCGCCAGACATCAGTATTTCCTTATGAAGCGGTAGGTAAGTAAGACCATGACAAACCGGTTGTACGAAAATGTAAGCTACGCCTCCTTGGCATACCGTGCACTGCGCCGTTATGACGATCGTGTGGCCTTTATAGACGGCGACAGAGAATTCAGCTACCGCGACAGCGCGAAGAGTGTTCAGGTGTTCCGCAATCTGCTGGTGGACTCTGGAGTGGAGAAGGGCGTGCCAATAGCGCTTGTGGGTGGCAACCACCCCGAAACCTTCTTCACTCGGGCTGCGGCCATCATGGAGGGCGCCCGCGTCACCTCCCTCCATCCCGAAAACGGTATTGACGACCACACGTATGCACTCAACTATCTCGACACTGAGGTCGTAATCTTCGAATCACCACGATTTGATGCCTTGATTGAGGATCTCAGCCCGCTCAGCCCGACCATAAAGTTCATTCCGATGCCGAGCATGGACCCGGCAACGCTGCAGGACCAAGACATTGAGTTGGCACCGCCGGTGCGCATGCATGCCGAAGACGTCATCGGCATCAGCCTGTCTGGCGGTACCACGGGAAAACCCAAAGGCATCATGCACTCGGACCGGACCCTGGCCACGAACGCTACGTTTTCCTGTCTTGAGTGGGATTGGCCGCAAGACATCCGCTTCCTGGCTGCCACACCACTGTCACACGCCAGCGGTGCCATGGCGGTACCGATCTTGATGCAGGGTGGATCCCTCGTCATGCTGGATAAGTTCACCCCGGAGCGGTTCCGCGACGTCGTCAAAGAACATAACGTCAATAGCACGTTTTTGGTGCCCACGATGATCCATCGCCTCCTGGCGCTCCCTGATGCTGAGTCTCCTTTTAACGATCTTGAGACTGTCATTTATGGGGCATCGAAGATTGATCCGTCGATGCTGCGCGGGGCCGTTGAACGGTTTGGGCAAAAGTTTGTGCAGCTCTACGGCCAGTCCGAAGCGCCAAATCTGATCGCTGCGCTCAAGAAAGCCGATCACGACCCCCATGATCCAGAGAAAATGGCGTCATGTGGCAGACCTGTCGGCTGCGCGGACGTCGCCCTGCTTGACGATAAGGATCGTGAAGTGCCGGTCGGTGAAGTCGGGGAGATTTGTGTGCGTGGCCCAATCGTGATGGCCGGCTATTGGCAAAAACCTGAGCTGACCGAAGAGACCTTTTCATCCGGCTGGCTCCATACCGGAGATCTCGCGCGAGCCAATGCACAAGGATATCTAACAATTGTTGGTCGTAAAAAAGACATGATCATCACCGGCGGGCTCAACGTCTATCCTGCCGAAGTGGAGACTGTCATGGGTGAGTTCCCAGGCGTGGCTGCCGCCGCGGTACTGGGTATCCCGGATGAAGAATGGGGCGAGAAAATCGTAGCCTTCGTGACCTTGGACGATGACGCCGGGGATGCATTCGATGAAGCCGAGCTTCAAGAGTTCATCAAGGCTCGAAAGGGAAGCGTGCAAACCCCGAAGGCCATCTTCACCACCGACGCGTTTCCCCTGACGAAAATTGGCAAGCCCGATAAAGTGGCCCTGCAAAACCTGGCAATCGAACGCGATGCAGCCCGCTCGCTGGTGCATGAGGCCCGGTAGTCACGGACCACATGCCAGCGGCTATCGGGATGGGTTAGGACGCGCTTCGGCCAGCGTCCTGCAGGATGCGTTCGGCACGCAGCATCACTGGACGGTCAATCATCTGTCCGTCTACGGTGCCTGCACCGTCACCGGCGGCAATGACGCGCTCGGCCCAGGCAACCATCTCCTGGCTGGGGGTGAACGCGGCGGTCACATGGTCAAGCTGCTTGGGATGAATGCACAGCATGCCGCCGAAACCGTCTCGTACCGAAGCCTGAGCCGCAGCTTGGATGGCATCGTCGTTGGAGATCTCAGTGGTTGGGGTGTCGAGCGGTCCTGGGAGACCCGCTGCGGCCGAAGCCAACACCACAGCAGCCCGAGCTGCTTCAATGGGCACAGAAGCAATCTGGGAGCCCAGCGCTGAGGAGAGATCCACCGCTCCGATAGCCAGTCGATCTACCCGTGGAAGAGCGGCGATGGCGTGCACATCCCGAACCGCGGTGGGCGTTTCAACCAGGGCCAACACCGTCACCGAGTCCAAGAACTCGGGTAGCCGGTCAAACGTCCCGGTCGCTTCAGCCTTGGGCACCATAATGGCAGCGGGCAGGTTCGCTGCGTCGCCGAGCATATCGAGATCTAACTGTCCACTGGCAGTGTCAGGAGCGTTAATCCGTATCGCCAACCGGTGCTGCACCTCAGGATCAAGCGAGGCAAGGAAGTCTTTGAGCTGTTGCCGGGCGGAATCTTTCGCTGTCTCAGCTACCGCGTCTTCGAGATCGACGATCACAGTATCTGCCGGACCGGCAAGGGCTTTTTCCACGCGATCGATACGGTTCGCTGGGGTGAACAACGCGGTGCGCGAGGTGAGGGTTGAAACAGTCATTGAGCCAGTATATTTCATCACAAAATACACCTTCCTATGTCTAGATTCGTGAAGCAGATAACAGCACTGTCGACGCTTGCTACCTGCCCTTTAAAACCAGTGGGGCCTGATCCGAGACTGCGGATCAGGCCCCACTTAGGACGCGAGTAATTGTCCCCGACGGTGGGGAGGTCAGTTAGTGCTTAGCGCGTGGCAACAGGCGGTCGCTGATGATCTTCTTCTGGATCTCGCTGGTGCCTTCGAAGATGGTGGTCAAGCGTGCATCACGCCAGTGACGCTCTACTTGCAGTTCGGTCGTGTACCCGTTGCCGCCATGCAGTTGCATCGCACGGTTGGTAACGTACACGGCCATCTCGGTTGCCTCGAGCTTGGCCATTGCCGCTTCGCGTTCGCAGGGCACCCCGGCGTCGAGCAGGTGCGCTACCTGACGGTAGTGCGCGCGAGCTACATCCACTTTGGCGGCCATCTCGGCGAGCTCGAAACGCAGCGCCTGGAAGTCACCGATGGGTCGACCAAACTGCTGACGACGCTGGAGGTACTCGGTGGAGTCTTCCACGGCCGCTCTGGCCAGCCCCACGGCACGAGCCGCGGTCTGAACGCGAGCGATATTCAGCCATTTCTGGGTCTCCTGGAAAGCGCGACGTTTGCCCTCTGCTGCCTCGGCAGCGCTCTGGGCTTGTTCGGCCTCTTCCGGACCAACGAGGACGTTCTCAACCGGTACTCGCAGACCGTCGAACGTCAGATCCCAGGTGGTGAAACCGTGATAGCCAATCTTGTCGATTGGTGTCCCGGTCAGGCCTTCAGGGAATTCGTTGCGCTTCTTTTCGACCAACAGTGTGATCATGCCCGCGGAGCGTGATTCGCCTGGTTCAGGCTGGCGCTCGCGTGCCAACAACTGGATGAAGTCGGCGGCCAGCGAGTTCCCGATCCAGCGTTTGCGACCATGAATCACCCAGGAATCGCCATCACGTGTTGCAGTGGTCTGGACGTTTGCCAGGTCCGAACCTGCCAGTGGTTCAGAGAAACCGATCGCACCGATCCATTCACCAGCTGCGCTGCGACGGAGTAGTTCCTTGCGACGTGTTTTGTCAGCCACGTTCGTGCCGACACCTTGGGCGCGCGCAATAATACTTGCCACGCTCATCCACGACACGGCCAGTTCTTCGGCCACCATGCAGTATTCGAAGACGCCCAGGCCCATACCGCCGTCTTCTTTCGGAATCGTAATTCCGAAATAGCCCAGTTCGCCGAGGCGAGCTATCAAGCTGGCCGGCATCTCACCCTTTTGGGGGTCCAGCTCATTAGCGACGGGCAGGACCTCCTCGCGGGCGAATGTGTAGGCTTCGTCCTGCAGCGCTTGACGTTCAGCAGTGTGCCAAGGCGGCGGCAGGACCGGTCGCTGGACCGGTACTGAGATCTCGCTTTGGGTAATTCCTGAGTCAAGATTCATGTTTTGCTTCCTTTTCTCCTACGCGACGATCATCGTCACTGATTCAGCGACGCAGACTGGACGATCGCCGTTTTCCCGCTCCAGAGTCCACTTCGTGTGCACTCGCGTGCCGGAGGCTTGCTCGGCGACGGAGACGAACTCCGCGGAGCCGCGGATCCGTTCGCCAACTGGCAGCTGGGCAAGAAAGCGTACTTTCTCCAAGCCGTAGTTGAGGCGAGCTGAACCCATATCGAACTGGTAGAGTTCACCGGCAAACTTCGGCAGGAAGGCCAGGGTCATGAAACCGTGGACGATCGTCCCGCCGAAATTTGATTGCTTTGCGCGCTCAACATCGACGTGGATCCATTGGTGATCGCCCGTGACGTCGGCGAACGCATTGACGTCTTCTTGGGAAATCTCGACCCAGTCGGTCGTGCCCAGTGGCTTATTTACCGACTCCTTGATTTCTTCTACTGAAGTGAAGGTGTGTTTGCCCATGCTTATGCCACCCGCTCGAAGATCGCTGCCAGACCCTGGCCGCCGCCGATGCACATGGTCTCCAGACCGTACTGTGCTTCACGGCGGTTGAGTTCACGAGCTAGCGTGCCTAACATGCGGCCGCCGGTTGCCCCAACAGGGTGACCAAGCGAAATACCCGAACCGTGAACGTTGGTGCGTTCGTGGTCTTCGTCGGTGAAGTTCCATTCGCGCATCACAGCCAAAGCTTGGGCAGCGAACGCCTCGTTGAGCTCAATGACGTCCATGTCTGACAGTTCCAGACCGGCCTTCTGCAGCGCTGCAGCGGTGGCAGGGACCGGGCCGATGCCCATGGTCCGCGGTGGAACACCAGCAACACCCCAGCTGACCAAGCGGACCAGTGGCCGCAGGCCAAGCTTTTCAGCGTTTTCTGGAGTCGTGACGATAACCATCGCTGCGGCGTCGTTTTGACCACTGGCGTTGCCAGCGGTAACGGTGGCCTCTTCATCCTGGGAGAGCAGAATTGGTTTGAGCTTGCCCAAGGTTTCCATGGAGGTGTCCGGGCGAGGGTGCTCGTCGGTGTCAATGATGCGCTCTTCTTTACGAGTCTTCACCGTGACCGGGACGATTTCTTCGGCCATTACACCGGATTCTTGAGCGGCCACGGCGCGCTGGTGAGACTGCACAGCCAGCTGATCCTGTTCTTCGCGGCTGATCGAGTATTCGCGGCGCAGGTTCTCGGCTGTTTCGAGCATGCCGCCCGGGACCGGGTAGTTCTTTCCGCCGGCGGTACTGCGTGCCCGGGCCAGTGAATCGTGCATCTGGACACCGGTGCGTGCGCCACCCCACCGCATATCGGTCGAGTAGAAGGTCGCGTTGCTCATGCTTTCAGCGCCACCGGCGACGATCAGATCCTGGGCACCAGTCTGGACGGCCATGGCCGCATTCAGGACAGCCTGCAGGCCGGAACCGCAACGACGGTCCAGGTGCTGACCTGGCACATCGATCGGCAAGCCAGCATCCAGGGCGATGACACGTCCCAGCGCTGGAGCCTCGCTGCCACCGTTGCACTGCCCGAGGATCACGTCTTCGATGAGTTCAGGATTCAAACCGGTGCGCTCGAGGAGACCGTTGAGGGCCGCGACACCGAGGTCTACAGCGGTGAGGTCCTTGAACTGGCCTCCGTAACGACCAATTGGTGTACGGACCGGTTCACAAATTACAGCTTCACGCATTGAGATAAGCCTTTCGTGGTTCGAGCTAGACCGCGGTGGCCAACCCGAAGGGGATATTGAGTCGAGACCGTCGAGAACCTACATGAACCGTCCGCCGCTGACTTCAGCGACGGTACCGGTCATGTAAGACGACAGATCGGAAGCATAGAAGAGGACAACAGAGGCGACCTCTGATGGTTCAGCAGCGCGCTGCATTGGGATCTCGGCGAGTTTTTCGTCGAAAATACGCTTCGGCATCGCTTCGGTCATCGCGGTGCGAATCAGGCCGGGCTGAACGGCATTGACCCGGACACCGTGGTGGCCCATTTCTTTTGCCGCAGCCTTGGTGAGGCCAACGATGCCAGCTTTGGCGGAGGAGTAGTTGGTCTGGCCAACCATCCCGACTTTGCCGGAAATCGACGAAATGTTGATGATGGCACCGGATTTTTGTTCGCGCATGCGCAATGAAGCCAGGCGGGTACCGTTCCAGGCGCCCTTGAGGTGCACGGCAATGACCTGGTCGAATGCTTCTTCGGTCATGGTGCGCATCGTGGCGTCGCGGGTGATACCAGCGTTATTGATCATGACATCCAGCGAACCGAACTTCTCGATGGCTGCATCAAGTGCGGCATCGACCTGGTCTGCTTGGGTGACGTCACAGGCCACACCGATGCCCTCGGAGCCGGCGATTTCTTCAGCGGTTTGCTGTGCCTGTTCACCATTGAGGTCGGCGATGACCAGGCGCGCGCCGTGTTCGTGGAGCATTTCGGCGGTGGCGCGGCCAATGCCTTGGGCGCCACCGGTGATAACGGCGGTCTTGCCTTCGAGGAGTTTCGTCATATGAGGTCCTTTCAGAGGAAACGAGAGATGGTGTCTGGGTGATTACCCAACGGGGGTATCAGCGGGCTTGGGTGACGACGCCTTCGCTAGCGAGCTGGGAAAGACGGGCTTCGTCCAGACCCACATAGTCAGTGAGGATTCGGTCGGTATCTGCGCCAATTTCTGGGGCAGGTTGTGGAGTCGTGGCGGAACCGTCGACGACCAGCGCAGAGCGTGGCGCATAGTAAGAACCAACGCCGTCTTCGGAGACCTCGTCGAACATCGGATGGTCTTTGAGGTACTGCGCATCGTTCGATGTCAGGTCCTCGAAGGTGCGGTACGGCGACCACAGAATCCGGGTTTTCGCCAGTTCTTCACGGATCTCTGCCGCGTTGCGCTGGGCGAACCAGTTGCCAATCAGCGCCGACAGGACTTGTCGATGACGATAGCGATCGCCTTCTTGACTAAAGTCCGCGCCGAGCACAGGTTCTAGGGAAGCCAGTGCGTCTTCCAACCCCGTCATCGCGACCAGGTCCTTCCACTGACGCGGTGTCAGGGCCACGATCATGATGCGCTCATTGTCGGCACTTTCGAAGTCTCGACCGAAGGAACCGTAGACGTAGTTGCCGTCCGCCTCACGAGCAGGACCAGCTTGAAGCTGGGCGTCCGCGAGGTACCCGAGCTGACCGGCGGTGGCCAGTGCTACGTCTTCGAGTGCAACCTGGACGAAGCTGCCTTCCTGGGTGGCGGTACGACGATGAACGGCTGCCAATAAGCCCGTTGCCAGATACAGTCCGGCAGTCAGGTCCCACGCTGGGACCGGGTTGTTGACCGGGGCGGCTTCTCCTGCGTCGCCCGTTAGCAGCGGGAACCCGGTGCCGGCCTGCACGGTGTAATCCACCGCGGTGCCGCCGTCGTTTTTACCCATCAACTGCACGTGCACCAGATCGGGGCGACGCTGACGCAATTCGGCATCTACAAGTTTGGCATACCGATCCGTGTTGCTGATCAAGATGCCCCCGTTGGGACCACCGGAGGTGACCAGATCTGCGATCAGGTCTTGACCTTCGTCGCTTTTCAGGTCAACCGCAATGGCTGACTTGCCACGGTTGAGGCCGGTCCAGTACAGGCTCGTGCCGTCTTTGGCCAATGGCCACCGACCGCGATCAGGGCCACCGCTGGTGTGTTCGACACGGATGACCTCGGCGCCGAGTTGGGCCAGCACCATGCCGCACAGTGGGGTCGCGACGAAGCTTGAGAGCTCAATGATGCGCAGGCCTTTGAGTAAGCCGCCAGTTTGCGTCATGTCCGCAATTCACTTCCTTCAGTTAGACACTAATTATTGGGTATCGTCGGCCCCGACTGTTCGATGTGACATCGAGTGGAGCCGCGATCGGCACTCCTGCAGCGTGCGCAGGAGCGCGCTCAGCGGGGCGTTACTTCATGGACTTGACCAGCTGCTTGGCAATGATAATCTTTTGAATTTCGCTGGTGCCTTCGTAGAGACGGAACAAGCGTGCATCCCGGTAGAAACGCTCAACCGGTACGGAGCGCATGTATCCCGTTCCGCCGTGGATCTGCACGGCGGTATCTGCGGCGCGACCGACCATTTCTGTACAGAACAGTTTGGCGCTTGATGGTGCCATCCGGCGATCCGTGCCCTCGTCCCATTCCTTGGCGGCCTTCATGACCATGGCTGCACCGGCGTAGGATTCGGCTTCCATCTCAGCCAGCATGCCCTGGACGAACTGGAAATCTGACAGGACGGTACCACCTTGCGTGGTCGTGGTGGCGTGCTCGAGGCTTTCTTGTAGGAGTCGGCGAGAAAGGCCCACACACAGCGCTGCGATGTGGAGACGGCCCTTGGTCAGTGACCGCATAGCCGTCACGTAGCCTTCGCCTTCTACCTCGCCAACGAGACGGTCAGCAGGCACGCGAACGTCGTCGAAGTAAATTTCTGAGGTGCTCGCACCGCGCTGTCCCATTTTCTCGTCGCGAGCGGAGACGGTCACGCCTTCCGACTTCGTATCGACCACGAACACAGAAATATCCTGTGCTGGGCTGCCGGTGTCACCGGTGCGAGCAAAGACCATGAGCAGGTCTGATTGGTCAGCATTAGTGATGAAGCGCTTCTGACCGTTCAAGATGTAGCAATCGCCATCGCGCACAGCTTTGGTACGCAGACCGCTTGGATCCGAGCCGGCTTCGGACTCGGTCAGCGCGAACGACGCGACGAGCTCTCCGGCAGCCAGACCGGGTAGGAAGCGTTCCTTCTGCGCCTCGGTTCCAGCATTCACGAGTACCTGCCCGGCAATACCGTTATTGGTTCCGAACATCGAGCGGAAGGACGGTGTCGTCCAACCCAGTTCCATCACCAGTTGAGCTTCTTCGGTCATCGTGACCCCGAGGCCACCGTATTCTTCCGGGATGGCGAAGCCGAAGAGACCCATATCTGCTGCAGCTTCTTTGATGTGCGCTGGGATCTGGTCTGACTTCTCGATTTCATCTTCGGCCGGCACAACTTCGTTGCGAACAAAAGACCGAACGGTATCAAGAACGTGCGTGAATTCTTCAGCTTCCATGTTTCTCCTCAATGATCACGGGACCACGAGCGCAAGGTGAAATCGTGGCGCTGCTGTGGTTCGGCGCCCGCGACATAAAGCGAGCTGCTCGTAGCAGGGGAGCAGCTCGACGCTTCTGTGGTCAGGTTGGGTACCTTCTATCCTGTGTGATAAATGCCATTGCCGTCCAATGCCTTTTGCCCCTTAGGTTTTTCCAGTTGCGGTATCAATACAGTGTGCCGCATCCCTGGGGTCATGCCGATGCGAGCCCGGCTTGGGGGAGCATGGGCGAATCAGCCCAAGAACTACTTATCCTCAATGCTGGTCTCGGGGGTCGGAAACGGTGGCGGTATCGGCGACTTCTTCCACGTGCCATTTCAGCGGTTTGTCCGTGGGGGCTCCGCCAATAAGCCTGCTTGGAGGGTCAGTAACGCTTGCTCGTCTGGCACGGTCTTTCCCGCAGCGACGATAGCTTGCGCTCATTGCAGCCCGCCATATGCAGCTGACCGTCGGGCCGGTGAGAAGTACTGAGCACCGCGTCGCTGGCAGAAGGTGCCGCACTCCGAGTAAGCCCTGGCCCTTCGGCTAAGTCACTCGGTATGAGATTTATGCCTGGCACGCTTACCACTCTTACTCTTTGGCAATGAATGCCCCGTCACATTGAACATTTTGTTCAAATCCAGCAGGCTAGTACAGTCAGTGAATGGAGTCACAGGGTCGTGAGACTTGGCTCGCCACGTTCAGATTTGTCTTCGGAGTCCAAGTGCCGTGTGAGGAGGAGGGTGTCTTGAAGTGCTCGCAGCACATTGATCCCGCCGATCCTCTCGCCGGTATATCCGGCCCCAGACTAGGTAAGGGTCGCTTCGAACGGTTAGCTCACCGCCCTCTACGGACTGCCGTCAAGGGTAGCGCACACGGTGATTCGACTGCCCGTGGTGCTGGCCAGGTGTCGCCTAGATCACATGCGCTTGAGTGTGTCAATACCAATGCGAGTCCGACCCTGACAAAACGTTTCCTCCAGCAGTCGCACGCTACTACCTCTTTCGTTACGAACTTTCCCTCTTCAGGAGCAAAATGATGAAAATGCCTCTCGCTACGCCAAGAGTCATGGCTTTGTCGGCTGTCGCTGCGTTAGCGCTGACCGGCTGCACTCAGGTGATGAGCACAGGCACCCCAGTTGAAAGCACTCCAGCTGGCACGCACGAGAACGGCTTGCCGATTACCAGTGTCTGGACAAGCTATCCCGTGGGAACCTCGAACTATGCCGAACAGGCCGCGGTGGCAGAGGTCCTGATTAGTGACTATGACATGCAAGTTCGGATGGTTGGTTCAAGCACAGCCATGGGGCGCGTCACCCCGTTGCGCACCGGACAAGCGCAGTTTGCTCGGCTCTCCGATGAGGCGTTTTACGCGTTCGAAGGCAAATACGAATTCGTGGCACCCGAGTGGGGGCCACAGGATCTTCGCAACGTCTGGCTACCACCCACCACGGTGACCGTCGGCACGCTGACCAGCACCGGTATCGAGACCTTGGAAGACCTCGAAGGCAAGCGCGTCCCCTGGATGACCGCAAGCCCCTCTGCCCAAGAAAAGATCCTGGGCATCCTAGACTATGCGGGCTTAGAACCTGACGACGTCCAACAGGTGCCAGTGGAATACGCAGACCAGCCTGAGCTTATGGATAATGGCGGGCTCGACATGGTGTTCTTCGGAGCCGAGTCACCAGCAATCGTCGAGATCGCATCTCAAAAGGACTTCCGCTGGATCGACTTTGATGGCGACGAGGAAGACGAAGCCCGGCTACAAGCAATGGCCCCGACTGTCAGCATTAATGAGTTTGAGTCGACCATCGGCATGGAAGACGAAGATGTGAAGCGTGGTCCGACCTACCCGATTCAAATCGTGACGTACGCAGATTTCGATGCAGACGAGGTATATGCACTCGTCAAAGCGTTCCACGAGTCTTTCCCGCGCTATGAGAATGCCACCGCAACCACCAAGGACTGGAAGTTCGAAGACATCAACTGGATGCCCCAGGTGCTGCCTCACCACGAAGGGCTGATCCGCTACCTCGAAGAACACGACATGTGGACTGAAGAACACGAGGAACGCAACCAGACCCTTATCGAACGAGGCGAAAAACTGCGAGAAGGGTGGCCCGAAGTCTTAGAGACTACGCCCGAAAACGAGCTCGAGGAAACTTGGGAAGAGTGGAAGAACGAAAACGCACCCCACGTCCCCGTCGGCAACTAGAACTTCAGGATAACAAGCTTGGTTGACCCTCCCGTCAGAGGCGTCGCATCAGTTGTGTCCTGTCACAATTCAGAAGGAAATCATGAAGACTAGAGTTACTCCGCTATGGAGAGCTGTGATTGTCGTGTTGACAATGGTGGGCATCTTACTTGCTCTGAATGCAGCGTTTTTCTGGAACCCATTTGGGATCGTCATTCTGCCCAACAGCTACCTGTTCTTCCTGCTTGGCTGCTTCCTGCCGATGGTATTTCTGATCTTTCCGGCTAAGAAAGGCATGCAAACAGACGGTATCCCGTGGTACGACGTAGGCATCGCGGCATTAGTGTTCGTCATCTGTGCCTACTTCGGCTTCAACGGCGAAGACATCATCAATATGGGCTGGGATAAATCCCTGAGTTACCCGCTCATCGCGCTGGTATTTTCATTTGCCATGTGGCTCATCGCGCTGGAAGCGCTCCGCCGCACCGCAGGCCTCATCGTCACGATTATCGCCTTCGTCTTTTCCGTCTACCCCGTCTTGGCCATGGAAATCCCCGTGCCGTTCTTGCAGGGAATCCAATACGGTCTGAGTGACACAGCTCGGATCCACGTGATGGGCAATGAGGGCATTATGGGGCTACCGCTTCAGACTGCCGGGTCGATCCTGATCGGCTTCTTGCTCTTTGGTGTCGCGCTGCAACACACTGGGGCAGCCTCGTTCTTCTTCAACGTGGCACGTGCCATCTTTGGGCGCTTCCGCGGAGGCCAGGCGAAAGTCTCGGTCGTCTCGTCAGGTCTGATGGGCATGATGTCCGGGTCTGCCGTTTCAAATGTATTGACCACCGGTCCTATGACCATCCCAGCAATGAAAAAATCTGGCTTCCCAGGCCGGTATGCGGCCGGCGTTGAATCGACTGCCTCGACCGGCGGAACCATTACTCCGCCCATCATGGGTGCCGCAGCGTTCCTCATGGTCGCTTTCGTCGGAGTGCCTTATACCGAGATCGCACTTGCCGCAGCTATTCCCGCACTGCTGTATTACTTGGGCACCCTGTTCCAAGTTGACGCCTACGCAGCCAAAGCCGGACTCGGCGGAGAATCACGAAAAGGCATGCCGAATGTTATCAACGTGATCATCCAAGGCTGGCCCTACGTGCTGGCCTTCGTGGGACTCATCGGCGTGCTCATGGTCACCGGCAACGAGCGACAGGCACCGTACTGGATCGTCGGTTTCTTATTAGTTATTTCGATCTTCTATGGCCCAAACCGGCTGACCCCGAAAAGTTTTTATGAGTTCCTCTACGCCTCCGGTCGCACCATTAGCGAGATCATCGGCATTATCGCCGGGGTGGGACTGATCGTGGGCGGCCTATCCATGACCGGTGTGTCACTGTCGATGGCACGTGAGATTCTCGAACTCGTCGGCGATAACCTGTGGCTGATCCTCATCACCGGTGCCATCGTGTCATTCGTGCTTGGCATGGGTATGACAGTGTCTGCTGTCTACGTGTTCCTCGCGATTGTTATGGCACCAGCGCTGACGGGCATGGGGATCAACCCGATCGGTGCGCACCTGTTCGTTATCTACTGGGCCACCGTTTCGTACATCACCCCACCGGTCGCCCTGGCGTCCTTCGCCGCCGCGAACATCGCGCGAACCCCGCCAATGGCCACAGCCTTCGTGGCCATGAGACTGGGCATGGTGAAATATATCGTTCCGTTTGCGTTTGTGTTCAACCCTGCGCTGCTTGCCCAAGAATCCACACTGTTGGAGATTGCGTACACTACCGTTTTCGCCATTCTTGGCGTATTCTTCCTCGCGTGTGCATTCGAGGGGTGGGCGATTGGTGTGAACCGTCGGATCAACATCCCAATGCGAATCGTGCTATTCGTCGCCGGCCTGCTGGCGTTCGCACCCGAACTCAACACCAGCCTGGTGGGTCTGGCCGTCGCCGTCCTGGCAATGGTAGTGATCCGCTTCTGGAATGCCGGCGGGCCAGAAGAGTCCGCCGCCAGGGAACGAGCACGCATCGCCAAACTGCCGGCTGAAGAGCAACTCACCGACGACCAGATCGAAGACCGCGACCAACAGCACAAACAACAAGAGCCACTGCCTGAAGTGGTTGCTGCAGCAGCCCCAACTGCCACAACAGGACCGTTGGATGATGCCAAAGGCACGAAAGAGCCGAGGTTCTAAGGTGTGCTAACGCCCTAGCCCCACGGTCACCTGTCACCTACTGAATCGCAATGTCTACCCACCGAAGAAGGAGCATGCAATGATGCGCAGAACAATTTTCAACGAGGATCACGATGAGTTCCGGGAAATGGTGCGTGAATTTGTCGCACAAGAACTCGTCCCGGTCTTCGACAGCTTCGAAGAAAACGGCAAGATAGATAAATCCTTCCTCGCCAAGATGGGCGAAATGGGTCTGACCGGCCTGCAGATCCCAGAAGAATACGGTGGCGGTGGCCAGACGGACACCTTCAAATACAACGCGATCCTGACCGAAGAAACCGCATACGCTGCAACTTCGCTCGGCACCCTCCGGGTCCACCAAGACCTGGTCCTGCCCTACATCATGAGCTACGCCAATGAAGAGCAGAAACAGCGCTGGCTGCCAGGCATGGCCGCGGGCACGATGATGACCGCCATTGCCATGACTGAACCGGGCACCGGCTCTGACCTCACCGGTATTCGCACTCGAGCCGAATGGGATGGCGAGCAGTACATCCTCAACGGTGCCAAAACCTTCATCACCGGTGGCGTGTTGGCCGACCGTGTGCTCGTGGTAGCGCGCACCTCGCCGTTCGATGAAAATAACCGTCGCGGCGGCCTGTCTATCTTCGTCGTGGATGTCGAGAGTGAAGGCTTTGAAAAGGGCCGTGAGCTCGAAAAAATCGGCATCAAGGCGCAGGATACGGCGGAGCTGTCCTTTACTGATGTCAAAGTGCCCGCCGAAGACTTGCTCGGCGAGGAAGGCAAAGCCTTCGAGTATCTGAGCCACAACCTTCCACAAGAGCGTCTGACCATCGCCGTCAATGCGGTTGCCAGTGCTCAAGCAGCCATCAACTTCGCTGTGGAATACGCCGAAGAACGCAAAGTCTTTGGTACCTCGCTCAAAGAATTCCAGAACACCAAGTTTGTACTCGCTGAATGCTCCACCGAAGTGCAGGCCGCTCAGGCGCTGTTAGACAATGCGTTGGAAGCACACGATGCCGGTGAATTGAGCCCGGCCGATGCGGCACGTCTGAAGCTGTTCACAACCGAAGTTCAGGCCCGGGTCGTCGACAAATGCCTCCAGGTACACGGTGGGTATGGCTACATCCTGGAATACCCGATTGCGCGTCTATACACCGATGCCCGCGTCACCCGAATTTACGGGGGCACCTCCGAGATCATGAAATCGATCATCGCCAAAGACATGGGCCTGTCAGCCAGCCGGAAATAACGGGCTGCTCAACTCGAGACTTTCTTCACGCCCCGCGCGCTGCGCGGACTTAGCAACCAAATAATTACTTATGAGGTTTCAAGAACCTCACGAACAACTGGAGAGATTTTATGGATATTCGTGGTCATGTTGCCCTTGTTACCGGTGGAGCGTCCGGAATTGGTCTGGCGACCGTCCAGCGGCTCGTCAGCGAAGGCGCGAAAAAAGTCGTCGTTGCAGACTTGAACCCCCCGAAGGACGAGGTTGCTGCCGAACTCGGCGATGCGATTCAGTTCGTTGAAACAAACGTGACGAACGAAGAACAGGTTGCAGCGGCGATGGACGCTGCAACAGAATTGGGCGATTTACGCGCAGTCGTCCACTGTGCAGGTATCGGCGGGCCGATGCGTCTGGTGCAAAAAGACGGCTCCCCGGGCGATCTTGAGCACCTGAAACGCATTATTGATGTGAACCTGGTTGGAACCATGGTCGTTGCAAGCCAGGCAGGCGCCCGGATGGCGAAAAACGAAGAGCTCGACGGTGAACGTGGCGTCATCATCTTCACCGCCTCGGTTGCAGCCTACGAAGGCCAAATCGGTCAGGCCGCCTACGCGGCTTCCAAGGGCGGGGTTGTCTCGCTAACGCTATGTGCAGCGCGTGACTTCGCATCGAAGAAGATCCGTGTGGTCACCATTGCTCCCGGCACTGTTGACACTCCATTGCTGGCGAATGCTTCGGACGAAGTCCGGGAGTCCCTGGCACAGATGGTTCCCCACCCGGCTCGCTTGGGTCGACCAGACGAGTTCGCTCACCTGGCCTTGTCCATTATCGAAAACGCCATGATTAACGGTGAGACCATCCGCATGGACGGCGCCATTCGCATGGCCCCTCGCTAAGGCTCGCGAAGTCAAGACGTCTCGACGATTAGATAGGAACCGCAAATATGGTGGAAAACCGCGCAGCTGACCGAGAAGTACTCACCGAGGTCCAGGGATCAGTCCTGGTCATCACCTTGAACCGACCGGAAGCCAAAAACGCTGCCACGGCAGCCATGGCTGAACAGATGGCAGAAATCATTGACGATTTCGAAGCCAACGACGAGCTGTTCGTCGCGGTCATCACCGGTGCTGGCCAAACCTTCTGCTCCGGCATGGACCTGAAAGCCTTCGTACGTGGTGAGCGCCCATCGATTCCAGGACGAGGTTTCCTGGCACTGACCCAACGCCCACCGACCAAGCCCGTCATTGCTGCCGTGGAAGGCTACGCGCTAGCTGGTGGATTCGAAACCATGCTGGCGTGTGACTTAGTGGTCGCTTCTGAAGCAGCAAAATTCGGGATCCCTGAGGTTAAGCGCGGTCTTGCCGCTGCCGCAGGGGGACTGTTGGAGCTTCCGAAGCGCACACACCGGGCTGTCGCGATGGAGATGGCCCTGACCGGTGACATCTACGAGGCGGAATTTGGCTACCGGCACGGCTTCGTGAACCGGCTGACCGCCGCAGGTGAAGCCCTGGAGGAAGCGATTAAGCTGGCCAATGCCATTGCCGCCAACGGACCACTTGCGGTGAAAGCTTCCAAGCGAATCATCACAGAATCTCCAGGCTGGTCGGAGGACGAGAAGTTCGACAAGCAGGCGGAAATCACTGGTCCGGTCTTCGCTTCTGAAGACGCGAAAGAAGGCGCTACCGCATTTGCGGAAAAACGCGCGCCCCAATGGGCCGGGCGCTAAGCCGGCACCGATGAGTACAGTCGAGAAGGGACAGACTATGCAGTACTACTACCCGCCGGGTATGCCACGAACATTGGATTACGTGGAGGCGACCGTACCTGATCTGCTGATTTCAGCAGCTCATCGGTACGGTGATCGAATTGCTGTCGTTGATGGCGAGGAAACGCTGAGCTACCGGCAGCTATTAGTCAATGCGCAGTCTGTCGCTTCCGACTTACAAGCACACGGGGTGGGCACCGGCGATACCGTGGGGCTACATTTGCCGAATAACCTGCATTTCTTCACGGCCTATTATGGGGCACTCCTCACTGGTGCCGCTATTACACCGGTCAACCCGCTACAGCCGCCGGTGGCCCTAGCACGGCAGTTGACCGAGACCCAGGCGAAAGCTGTCATTACCCATGCGGCGCACGCTGAACCACTGGCAGAAGTGGTCGAGACGCTACCACTGGCACGGATCATCGCGATACAAGAAGATGACGAGACCCAGCTTCCGTCATTCGGCAAGACTCCGATGGTTCAACTTGCCGAACTGTTGGCACAACCCAAGCCGGATTTCGTGCCAGCTGAGGTCTCGACCCATGATGTGGCACACTTGGCCTTTACCGGAGGAACCACGGGAGATCCCAAAGGGGTGCGGGTCCTGCATCGCAACGTGATAGCCAACGTGACACAGATGTGCGCGTGGCGATTCGCGTCATTTATCGTTCCTGACCCACAGACCGTTCTTGCCCTCGAGCCCACACCGCTTCGTGAGATCAACCCGATCATCCCGGGGGAGGCCGCCACCGTTCAGGTTCCGCCGCTGTTTCACGCTCAGGGACTCGTCAACTGCGCGTCCTTTTTGATCGCTGGCATCACCATCGTTTTACAGCGCCGGTTTAACGCAGAAACATTTTTCCGGGACGTGCAAGCGTGGGATGTGCAGTACGTATCGGGCAACCCACCGATGTATCTTGCGCTGGCAGACCACGGCAGAAAAACCGGTGCCGTGCTCCCGAGCATCCGCGTCGCTGTGTCAGGGGCGGCCCCGATGACCGACGCGGCAGCAAAGAAAGTCGCGACCGTGCTGCCCAATGCCAAGATCATCGAGGGCTATGGATTAACCGAAGCTTCGTGTTTGGCCACCGCTTCGCCGTTGACCGATGACAGCATCACCAAGCTTGGCAGCGTCGGGCTACCTGTTGCTGATACCACCATCGAGATTCGCGATACCGATGGCAGAACTGTACTCGGGGACAACGAAGAAGGTGAGCTGTGGATCCGCGGCCCGCAAGTCACCGACGGGTACAGTAACGCCCCTGAACAAACTGCTGAGCAGTTCGTCGATGGTTGGCTCAAAACCGGCGATATCGGGATGCGTGATTCGACCGGTTTCATTTGGATCCGCGACCGGGCCAAGGACATGCTCACCTATAAGGGCTACAACGTGTACCCGAAAGAGCTGGAACAAGTTGCTGCGGAACATCCTGGGGTCGCTGAAGTCAGTGTCGTCGGGCGCGAAGTAGACGATGTGGGTGAAGTTCCCGTGGCCTTTGTGGTCGCCAATGAAGGCTACGAAGATGCCGCACAGGACATTTTAAGATTCGTTGCGGATAGAGTGCTGCCGTATCAGAAAATTCGTGAGCTGCATTTCGTCGAGAAACTTCCAACGTCTGATGCTGGCAAGGTTCTCAAACGAGAAATACGGAGCCTGTTGGAACAACAAGGCGAAACGATCAACAGCTAGTAGCTGCGGATTCATGAATAAGGAGTGAAATCGACGTGGTGGGCTTAAACGAAACTACGAATCCAACTGGACCGCTTGCGGGCGTTGTCGTGGCAGACTTTTCCCGGGTCTTGGCCGGTCCGTATGCAACGGTGATTCTGGCGGACCTCGGGGCAACCGTGATCAAGGTCGAGGGTCCGCAGGGTGACGACACCAGAAGCTGGATGCCACCAGCGTATGAAGGCGTGGCCAGTTACTATCAGTCGGTCAACCGCAATAAGCACGCGATTACCTTAGACTTCAAGGACGCCGAGGATCTTGAGGTCGCAAAACAAATCGCGGCCAAAGCAGATGTGTTCATCCACAACTTCAAACCCGGCTCGATCGACAAATTTGGACTCGGCTATGAGGCCGTGCGCGAGTTGAACCCCAGCATTATTTACACCCATATCAGTGGGTTCGGCACGCAAGAGGGCGGCCGCGATCTACCCGGCTACGACATCCTGGTTCAGGGGATGTCTGGGCTGATGGACATGAACGGGGACCCCGATGGCCCACCTGTTCGATCAGGGGTTTCGCTGTTCGATCTGACCGCCGGGATGATGACCGCCGTGGGCATTTCAAGTGCGTTGCGGCACCGCGAGGTCACTGGGGAGGGCCAGTTGCTGGAGAATAACTTGTTGTCCAATGCTATCTTCACCATGATCAACCAGTATCAGGTCGCCACGACCACGGACACGGTGCCGACTCGGTTAGGGAAAGAACACGGGACGATCTATCCGTATAACCAGTTTCCCACCGCTGATGGCGACCTTATTGTCGTGGCCGCAAATAACGGCCAGTTCCGTCGATTGTGTACGGTGCTGGGACTCGAAGAGCTCGCCGAGGATGAGCGCTTCAACACGCCAGAAAAACGCAACGTCAACCGCAATGAACTGCGTCCTTGCATAGAACGGGCACTGTCACGCCAAGGCAAACAGGAATGGTACCGCGAGCTGTCCGCAGCCGGGTTACCGGTGGCGCCAGTACAAAATGTGCTGGAAGGCTACGAGATGGCCTCGGAACTCGGACTGGAACCGTTATGGACCACCGGTAAAGAAGGGGACCTTCCGACAGTCCGGAACTCGCTGTCCTTCAGCGCGACACCGGCCTCGTATCGCAAAGCTCCTCCAGCCATGAACGAGGATTCAGAAGCAATCCGCGCGTGGCTCGCCGAAGAACAGTAGGCCTTCGACCAGGCGTGCCTTCAACACATTGGCCGAAGGCACGCCATGGTAGAGCCTGCATCCAAGCAGCCGATTAATCAAAATCGGTGTCGCGTCCTAGATGCTCCCATTTCCTTAAATAATCCAGCTGGCGTTGCAAATCCTTTTGCGCTAAATCTGTAGCTAGCTGCCCCAGCGGCAGTCGCAGCGGGGGTTTGTCTAGTTCAGCCAAGTTCATAATCGCCTGAGCCGCTTTGACCGGATCGCCGGCTTGGGTGCCATCAACGCTGTTATTTTCTTCGCGGATCTTGCCAGCGGTTTCAGCGTAGTCATCAATCGGCGCCTGAGACTGGTACAACGAGCGACCTGCAAAATCCGTGCGGAATGGACCCGGTTGGACAACCGAGACGCGAATGCCCAAAGAACGAACCTCTCGCATCAGAGCTTCCGAAGTAGCTTCCAAAGCCGCTTTAGTCGCCGCATAATAACCCATACCAGCGGGGCTCACCTGACCGGCGATCGAAGAGAGATTAATGATCATCCCCGCTCTGCGGGCTCGCATCGATGGTAAGACGGCGTTGATCAGCTTCACGGCGCCAAAATAATTGGTCTCAAACATCGGCCGGATGACCTCGTCTTCACCTTCTTCGACGGCTGACCGATAACCGTAGCCGGCATTATTCACGAGCACGTCAATGTCACCAAGACGTTCCCGAGCGGTTTCGACGGTCGTGGCAATCTGCTGGTCATCAGTGACATCGAGCGCAAGCGCTACAGCAGTATCGGGATATTCTTCTGCAAGATCTGTCACGGCTTCCACGTTGCGGGCGGTGATGACAGCAGTGTGACCAGCTGCCAGGACCTGTTGTGCCAAGGCACGGCCGAAGCCCGTCGAGCATCCGGTAATGAACCATGTGGCCATGAAAAACTCTCCTGAGTGTGTGCGGTGTGATGATAGAAGCCTATTATCAGGGCCGAGTATTGGGTACGACTGGGGTGCGATCCTGTTGGACTGCTTCAGGCGATGCGCGGCAGCACGCTCCGGAGACATCACCGCGCTTGAGGGTGAAATATCTCACTATTTGAAGTTTGGTTGTTATGGTGGGTGAATGACTTCTGTGGATTTTGTAGATGCAATTGCGCTGGCGAAACATCGCCAGAATTTTGAGGAGACGGAGCATACGCGGGCATATCGTGAGATGCTGGCCGCGGTGCGTGGATTTCAAAACGCAGTGGTGCAGGCCAATCCCAGCCCAGAGCAGCTGGAGCAGATGACAACCTCGCTGCAACAGATGCAGGCGATGTTGGAAGCCCAGGCGCTACCGGAGGTCGAACGTTGGTACGGCCGAGGTGGGGGTCGTGATGGCAAGTTGCAGCTGGTTACCCCGCAGTTGATCTTTGAAGAAGTGGAAGACGATCGCATTCACGCTCACACGACCGCAGGTGAATTTTACATTGGCATGAACGGTGCCATGCACGGTGGGATCGTCGCAACAATTTTTGATGCACTGCTGGGGCGGATGGCCGCGGGCACGCAGGGGCGGGTGTGCCGCACGGCTTACTTGACCACAGAGTACAAAGCGATCACCCCACTAAATCAACGGTTGGACCTGGTCGCAAAAGTTGAGTCCGTAGAGCGTCGGAAGCGGTTTGTGACCGGGCAGCTATGGCATGGTGACACCTTGTGTGCCACAGCTGATGCGTTGTTCATTGAAATGCTGCCTGGGCAGCAGTAAGCCACCGGGCCCGTCCTACCTCGTGCTTTCCTCGGGCAACTTCATGATCCAAGTGGCATACGGGGTGCTGCCATGGGTGGTAGCAGTGTGGCTGTTGAGACACTACGACTCCGAGACGCTGACCAAACGGGTTTCTGGCGTACCGGAAGCCGCGTAGCTTATTCAGGTTTTGAGACTGCGCGCGAGGCGATGTACAGGTCTTCTGGGCGGTAGCGTTCTTCAATGGTCTGAGTGAACTCTTCGCCGGGTACTTCAACGATGGATACTGAAACAGCCTCCTCGTCAGTTCCGAAGGTCTCGACGTAGAACTGCTGGAGTTTTTCGGCAATGTCGCGTTTCGTGGCGTCATCGCGCCCCGGATACAGGCTGACGGCAATGTGAGGCATAACAAAATCTCCTTGTGTAGCGATCAGAAGGACAGCAGTCACAGGATACGTTATCTGCTCGCCTCAAGGGGAGAGCCACCAAGCTCCGTGCCGGCGCCTAGTTGCAGTGAACTGGGTCACTAGAATGGGGGCTGCAGTAATCTCACACCTTGACTCCAGGAGACTTGATGAACCAGCTCACCCCGCCCACCTCAGATGAAGAAATCCCAGCCTATATTGCAGCGTTAGGCCTACCGGGGATTATAGATTTGCACGTGCACTTCATGCCTGAGCGGGTCCAGCAGAAAGTTTGGGGCTTTTTCGATCGCCTGCCCGAGATGGGCGCGCCGGCCTGGCCGATCGCCTATCGTTACAGCGACGACGAGCGAGTTCAGATCCTTCGCAAACTTAACGTTCGGGCCTTCAGTACGTTGAATTACGCGCATCGACCAGGCATGGCGCAGGTGTTGAATGACTATTCACGCGACTTCGCTGCCCAATATGAAGATGCGATTCATTCCGCAACCTTTTACCCGGAAACAGGTGTCGAAGAACAAGTTGGGCAAGTCCTTGCTGACGGCGCTCAAATCTTCAAAGTGCATGTGCAGGTCGGCGCGTTCTCTCCGCTGGACCCGCTTCTCGATACATCCTGGCAACTGATCGCCCAGGCTCGTACGCCAGTCGTGATCCACTGTGGGTCAGGCCCGCACGGTGGGGAATACACGGGGCCCGAACCGATCATCAAGCTCGTTGAGCGCCACCCGGACCTTGTCTTGGTGATCGCGCACATGGGTATGCCCGAATACGACGAATTCGCACAGCTCGCCCGTCAGGCCCCGAACGTGTACCTGGACACCACCATGGTCGGTACTGATTTCATTGGTCAAAATTTCGGTTCCATGCCCGAAGGCTACCTCGACACCGCGGCGGAACTGCGAGACAAAATCGTGCTGGGGACAGACTTTCCGACCATTCCCTACAGCTATAGCCACCAGCTCGAGGCGCTGCACAACTGGGGACTTGGAGCAGACTGGATGCGCAGCGTGCTGTGGCTTAATCCGCAGCGACTCCTTGCCAACGCGAAGGTTTCTCGCGCAGCGGCAGAGTAAATCAGCCTGCGCCCTACGAATCTTCAAACCATTACTGTACAGTTGACCAGTAGTGACATATGTGAGTGCTAACACTTACTTCCACGCTTTGAAGAAAGGTGACTTCCATGGTGGCGTTGACTGAAGAACAAGAATCTCTACTTGAGGTAGTACGTGACTTTGCTCAGGAGCGGATGGCGCCGCATGCCTTGCAGTGGGACACCGACAAGCACTTCCCCGTCGACGTTTTAGCTGAAGCCGGTGAGATGGGACTGGGTGGCATTTACATTTCTGAAGAGTACGGCGGCGCGGGGCTGACGCGGCAGGATGCCGTATTGATCTTCGAGGAATTATCGAAAGCTGATCCCGCTCTGGCGGCCTATATTTCCATTCACAACATGGTGTTGTGGATGATCGACACGTATGGCAATGACGAACAGCGCGCCAAGTGGGTGCCGGACTTATCGTCGATGAAGAGCTTGGGCAGCTATTGTCTAACCGAACCGGGTGCCGGTTCTGATGCGGCCGCATTGACCACCCGAGCGGATCGCGACGGCGATGAATATGTACTCAATGGCGTCAAGCAATTCATCTCCGGGGCAGGGGCAACTGACTTCTACGTGGTGATGTGCCGAACTGCCGATACGGGATCCAAGGGAATCTCTACCGTAGTAGTGCCGGCGGATTCACCCGGACTGTCCTTCGGCCCAAATGAGTCCAAGATGGGCTGGCACACCCAGCCGACCCGACAGGTGATTTTCGAGGACGTTCGGGTGCCGGTCGCGAACCGCTTGGGCGAGGAGGGCGATGGTTTCCACATCGCGATGAAGGGCCTCAATGGTGGACGCATCAATATCGGTGCGTGCTCGCTGGGTGGGGGACGAGCTGCTCTCGAGAAATCGGTCGCATACCTCAAAGAGCGCACCGCATTTGGCGGGCCGTTGACCCAGCAACAGTCCTTGGTATTCGAACTGGCTGACATGGACACCGAACTCGAAGCCGCGCGCACCTTCTTATTGCGCGCCGCCGGAGCACTGGATGACGATGCACCTGACACCGTCAAACTCTGCGCGATGGCAAAACGAGTCGCCACCGATACCGGGTTTGAGGTGGCAAATAAAGCCTTGCAGCTGCATGGGGGTTACGGGTACCTACACGAGTACGGGATCGAAAAGCTCGTCCGCGACTTGCGAGTCCATCAAATCCTGGAAGGCTCCAACGAAATCATGCGTCTGATTGTTGGTCGCATGCTGATCGACCGTAGCTAAAAACTCGCCCGACCGCTTCACTTCATCGCCATAGGACGGTATTATCGCCCTATGGCGATGAATCATGTGTGGGGTAATGACAAGAAGTTAACCGAGGCCTACGCGCACCTGTTTCAAGCCTTTGCCGAACCCGCGCGCCTGGCCATTCTTCAGCATCTAACGTTGGGGGAGCACCGCGTTCGTGAGTTGGTGGATCACCTGGGGTTAGCCCAATCGACGGTCAGTAAACACCTGAAATTTCTAGTGGAATGTGGGCTCATCACGGCCCGCCCGCAGGGACGTTCCACCTGGTATGCGCTCGCGGATCCTGACGCCCTACAAACCTTGATCGTCGCTGCGGAACGTATGGTGTATGCAGCCGGTCCGCACACGCAACATGTGCACGGACCTGAGGCGGAGTTGGAGGTGTCCTAAACCATGGGTGTAGGCCATGATCACGCACCGTCGGCAGCGACGGCCGGGCAGGCCCCAGATTTTCGCAAGAAGCTCTGGATCGCCTTCAGTATCACCGCGATCATTGTCATCGTGCAGGCCGTCGGCAGTGTGGTCACGGGCAGTTTGGCCCTGCTGACCGATACCGTGCACGCCCTCACCGACGCGGCCGGCCTGCTCGTCGCCCTGATCGCCGCCACGCTTGCCCTCAAGCCCGCCACCGCACAGCGCACGTGGGGCTTCCGACGCGTCGAAGTCATTGCGGCACTGGGGCAAGCCACCGTACTGCTCGTCGTCGGGGTCTATGCAGCCATTGAAGGGATCCGGCGGCTCGTGCATCCGCCAGAAGTGCCACCGTTTGAGCTGTTGGTCTTTGGGGTGCTGGGCCTGACGGCCAATATTATCGCGCTGACGGTGCTGGCCTCGAGCCGTGGTGCGAATTTCAATATGCGAGCGGCATTCCTCGAAGTACTCAATGACGCCTTAGGCTCGCTGGGCGTCATTGCCGCTGCGGTCGTGATTGCCACGACGGGCTTTCAGCAGGCTGACGCAATCGCTAGCTTACTCATCGTGGCCCTGATTGTGCCGCGCGCCTATCTGTTGATGCGCGAAACCCTAAGTGTGCTCATGGAGTTCACGCCCAAGGGGTTGGACTTAGAAGAAGTGCGCCGCCATATTTTAGAACTCGACCACGTGATCGACGTGCATGATCTCCACGCATCCACTGTGGCCACCGGCCTGCCGGTGCTCACCGCGCACATCGTGGTGCACGATGAGTGCTTTGCGGACGGGCATGCTGCTCAGCAGCTGCAAGAAGTGCAGCGATGCGTCAGCGAACATTTTGACGTGGCCGTGCATCATTCAACGTTCCAGATCGAAACCGCAAGTGTGGCAGCCCAAGAACCCGCGGTGCTGCGACATAACTGAGGCGAGGGTCAGACGTGTTGCTCGCGCTTGACCAGAGACAGCTCGAATTCCAGCGTAATTTTGTCACTGACCAACACCCCACCAGAGTCCAGGGGCGTGTTCCAGGAGATGCCCCATTCTTTGCGAGTGATCCGTCGGGTGCCTTCGAGTCCGGCCCGCAACGCTCCCGAGGGGTCGCGCTCTAATCCGGTCAGGGCGAGCGGCAGGGTGAGCGGTCGTGTGATGCCGCGCAGCGTGAGCTCCCCGACGACCACGTAATTATTTTCTTCTATCTCGTCGATGGTGTCAGCGGTAAAGACCATCTCCGGGTGGTTCTCGGTATCGAAAAAGTCCGCACTGCGCAGGTGTTCGTCGCGCTGCTGGTTGCGGGTATCAATGCTGGCCAGCTGGACTCGCACCTCCACTCGAGCATCGTCGGGATTGACGAACACGTGCCCGGCGACGTCGTTGAAGGCGCCGCGCACCTTGGTGACCATGGCGTGGCGGGCTGAAAACCCAATCCGGGTGTGGGTGGGATCGATGTCCCATTCGCCTGCCAGTACCTCATTATTGGGCATGTTCGGAGTCCTTTGCCGTGCGGATGGCACCCACCGGATCGTGATGCTGACAACATCCTAGTGCAGCAATGTCTAGGTGCGCCATCGAGTTGACTAGACAAAAAGAAAAGTCTTGCATCCTCATGAGTTCATTAGTAGACTAATGAACCAGCGGGGCAGTGAACCCGCGAAGCTATCTGACAATTGCGGAAGGTGAGTTCTGATGGACGATGGACGCCCGCTGTTTATTCAGATCGCTGAGGCGATAGAGGCCTCGATACTGGACGGATCGCTGGCCGAAGACGAACAGGCGCCATCGACGAACGAACTCGCGGCATTTCACCGCGTCAATCCGGCAACCGCCGGCAAGGGTCTGAATCTGCTCGTGGATCGAGGGATCTTGCTCAAGCGACGTGGGTTAGGCACATTCGTGGCCCCGGGTGCTCAACAGATGGTGCGCAATGAACGTGTTGAGCAATTCGCCCAACACTACGTAGACCCTCTGCTCGACGAGGCAAGGGCCATCGGACTCGATACGAAGGCGGTCTTGGCGATGATTCGCGACCGCGACGCTTCCTAATCAAGGAGAACACTATGACAACCTCGGATACCGATACGAGGGTCTGGGCAATCGAAGCCCAAGGTGTGACTCGCCGTTTCAAGGACACCCTTGCCCTCGATAATGTCACACTCAATTTTGCCAAAGATCAGATTCACGGTCTGCTGGGCCGCAACGGTGCCGGCAAGACTACGCTGATGTCGGTCATGACCGCACAGGACTGGCCATCTGACGGCGAGGTCTATGTCTTCGGGCAAGTGCCACACGAAAACGAGCAGGTGCTGCCCGATATCTGCTTCGTCCGCGAAGACCAACGGTACCCCGAGGATGCGATGGCCAAACACGCTTTCGCGGCTGCTCGAGATGCCTTCGAAAACTGGGACGAAGACTTCGCTCAACGGTTGATTAAAGACTTCCGGCTGCCCGAGAAGACCGCGATCAAAAAAATGTCTCGGGGTCAGAAATCGGCCGTCGGGGTGATCATCGGGTTGGCATCGCGAGCGCCCCTAACGGTGTTCGATGAACCGTATATGGGCCTGGATGCGGTGGCCCGACAGCTCTTCTACGATCGTCTGCTGCAGGACTATTCGGAAAACCCCCGCACCATTGTGCTGTCGTCTCATCTCATCGACGAGATTGCTCACTTGCTGGAACACGTCGTGGTGATCGACCAGGGCAAGATTTTGGTCGATGAATCCGCTGAAGCTTTGCACGGTCGAGCCGTCACACTGGTGGGTCGGGCCGATGCCGTCGACCAAGTCGTCGGTGACCGCGAAGTGCTCGACCGCGAAGAACTGGGGCGTATCGTTCGCATCACGGTGCTGGGCAGGCTATCGACCGAGGAGCGCCGACTGGTCGCAGACCTCGACCTCGACGTCATCCCCGTTTCTCTACAACAACTCATCGTGCACATGACGCGCAACAACGTCCTGGGGCAGACCGAATCGGAGGGTATCTCATGACCTCGACAACACTACAAAACCCCAATACGAAACGCTCAAGCTTTGCGCGGGTTCCCTCAGCGTTTCGTCTGCAATTCGCGGTGCCCTACTCGTTCATTTGGCTGCCGATGGTCATCTTCGTCCTCGCCTGGGCGTTTGGGCTGGGCATCGGATTCCTGGTCGACTCACAATCGCCCGACCGGATTCCCGCAGAGGAGCCGATTCACACCACCGGGGCGGCGCAAGCTACCATCTGGTACCTGGCGTTCATGGCCGCCTACACCGCATCCCATACATTCCCGTTTTCAGTGGCGCTCAGCTACAGCCGCCGGGTGTACCTGATCGGCACCTACCTGACCTTCTTAGTGGTGTCCGCCGGGTACGGGGCAGCAGCCATGCTGGCCTATTGGATCGAACGGGTCACCGATGGGTTTGGCAGACACCTCTATGTCTTCGGGTCACCGTCGTTCGAAAATCTCGGCGGGGCCCTGGGCGTCGGATGCTTCGGGGCCGTGCTGGCACTGTTCTTTATGTGCTTCGGATTCTTCTGGGCGATCCTGTACCGCAGAGTCACCATTCCAATTCTGTGGACGGTCATCATCGGCGTCATCGTCGTCATCCTCGGTGCCGTCGCACTGATCACCATCAACGACTGGTGGATCAACGTCGGCATGTGGCTCGTCGAGCAAAACGCATTCACACTGGCGGGATGGGGTCTGCTCGCCACCGTGCTGCTGGGCCTGTTGAACTACGTGCTGATTCGTAAAGCAACCGTGAGCTAAGGCCGTATTTCTTTCCCACGGCCGTGCCCACCACTGGAAACCTTCCGGTGGTGGGCACCTTTTGCTGTCATATTCACCGTTTACCGGATGGTGAAAGAGTGCTGGCGGTGTGCCAGACTGCCTCGTATGTGTTTCTTCCGCTGCGTGGATCAAAAGCAGTCTTGACGTACGTCAAGGCACGTCAGACGGAGATCGCATACCGTGAGAAGCGAACCTGAAAGATTTCAGGGTACTGAACGATAACTCACAAGTGTTAGGAAAGATAATGAGCACCAACACCAATACCCACACCCTGCTTCGCGCCGAAGGCTTCTCCTGCCCGTCGTGCGTGAACAAAATTGAAAAACGCGTCGGACGCCTCAAAGGTGTCGAAGACGTCAAAGTGCACTTCGCAACGGCCCGTATCGAAGTCGACCACGACGAATCCAAAGTATCGGTCGATGACTTGGTCGCCGCCGTGGCCAAGGCCGGCTACAAAGCCACCCCCTCCGCGTTCTAAAACCGCTTGACTCAAGGAGGGCTGCGTTGTGAATTGGTTTCGAAAATGGTGGTACGGCAACTGGGCCGTACCCGTTATCTCCGGTCTGCTGATCCTGGCATCCTTTGGGGTGCAATACCTGGGCGGTGGCGCGTGGAACACCGTGGTGGGCCCACAGTGGTGGGTCGACGCCGGTGAACACGCCCACGGTTCCGGGCAAGTCTTTACGCTCGCGAACCTGCTAATGCTGGCCGCCGCGGTGGTGGCCGGCTACGGGATTGTGCTCAATGCGGTCCGGGCGCTGATGACCAAAATGATCAGCATCGATCTGTTGGTCTCCGTTGCTGCCATCGGCGCGACGATCATCGGGAACTTCTGGGAAGCCGCCGCGGTGACCTTCCTGTTCGCCATCGGACACGCGCTGGAAGCCGCCACGATGAACAAAACGCGCTCAGCGTTGGCCGAGCTCGTGGCCGTGGCCCCCGACTTTGCGGTGGTCATGCGCGACGGGGAACAACAAGAGGTCCCCGCCCACCAGGTGCGGATGGGCGAAATCGTCCTGGTGAAAAACGGGGCGAAAGTACCCGTTGACGGTCAGGTCGTCGCCGGTACCGGAGCCCTGGATGAAGCCTCCATCACCGGTGAATCCATCCCGGTCGAAAAATCCAAGAGCGACCAGGTGTTCGCCGGAACCATTTCACGCAGCGGCTTCTTACAAGTCCTGGCAACCGGCGTCGGCGCTGACACCACGCTGGCCCGCATCATCCACCGCGTTGAGGAAGCCCAAGACGCCAAAGCTAGAACCCAAGCATTTATTGACCGGTTTTCCACCTGGTACACCCCCGCGGTCTTCATCCTGGCACTGCTCACCGGGCTGATCACCCAGGACGTGGTCCTGGCGCTGACCCTGCTGGTCATCGGTTGTCCCGGTGCACTGGTCATCTCGATTCCGGTGGCCATTGTGGCAGGTATCGGACGCGCGGCCCGCAACGGCATCTTGATCAAAGGTGGCGAATACCTAGAAACCTCCGCCAAAATTTCTGCGGTGGCCGTGGACAAAACGGGTACCCTCACCGAGGGACGTCCCAAACTGACCGACATCGTGGTCTTAGACCAGACCCTGTCACGCACCGATGTGCTCCGGTGGGCCGCAGCCGCAGAAGCCGGTTCCGAACACCCGCTGGCACGTCCCATCTTGGACTCAGCACGCGAAGAAGGAGTAGGGCCCGTCGGCATACCCGGGGATGTCACGCCGGTGGCGGGCAAGGGCATCGTCTCTGCGGTCGAGGATACCAGGGTGCTAATCGGTAACGCGCCACTGTTAGAGCAGTACGGGGTCACCGATTCGGTGGGCGCGGATGCTGCCGCCAACGATCTGGCTGCCCAGGGTAAGACCCCGATGATCGTGGCGGTCGATGACGCCGTGATCGGCGTGATCGCCGTGGCCGACCAGATCCGGACCGACGCCCCGAAAATGGTGGAACGCCTGCACGCTGCCGGGGTCGACAAGGTCGTCATGCTCACCGGTGATACCCGTCTGGTGGCCGAAGCCATTGGCAAAGCCACCGGCATCGACGAAATTCACGCGTCGCTGTTACCCGAAGACAAGCTCGATGCCGTCGCAGCGATGCAGCGTGACGGACACACGGTGGCCATGGTTGGTGACGGGGTCAATGATGCCCCGGCACTGGCCACAGCGGATATCGGGGTGGCGATGGGGGCGGCTGGTTCTGCGGTTGCCGTTGAAACGGCCGATATCGCGCTGATGGGCGACAACCTCATGAAGCTGCCCGAGTCCGTCAGCCTCGCCAAGCGCACCATCAGTGTGATGCGCCAAAACATCTTCATCGCGTTGGCCACCGTGGTGGCACTGCTGATCGGTGTGTTTGCCGGCGGCGTCACCATGTCGGTTGGCATGCTCGTGCACGAAGGCTCCGTCCTGGTGGTCATCTTGAACGCCATGCGACTGATGCGCAACGACCAACACTCCACGGCCATGTCCAAGGCGGCCCGCAGCCCGGCGACCCAAACCAAAGACACCCAGGCTGTGGACGCCTAAACGTCCACACCACCACAAGGTCTCAAATAAGGAGTAGCACATGACAGAAAAGCATTTCGAACTTGAAGGCAACATCAAACACTTCACGATCGCCGACATCGCCCAGGAAAGCCCCGATTTCCGCAGAACACTGTGGACCGGCGAACACGCCCAGATTGTGATCATGACCGTCCCGGTCGGCGGGGAAATTGGCGACGAGGTGCATGAGCACACCGACCAGATTCTGACCTTCATTTCGGGGACGGGTGAAGGCGACCTCAACGGCGAAACCCACCCGATCGAGGCCGGTGATCAGTGCGCCGTCCCCGCCGGCGCCCAACATAACTTCCGCAACACCGGTGACGAACCGCTGGTGCTCTACACGATCTATTCGCCACCCGAGCATTCGGCGGACGCCCAGTATGCGACTAAGGAAGAAGCCGACGCCGCGGAAGCATCAGGCGAAGATAAACCACCACAGGCCTAAGTTGACGCCGACCCAAGGAGAAAAACACCATGTCAAAAACGCTGGTCTTCACCGAATTCGGTGGCCCCGAAACCCAACAGCTGATCGACCGCGAGGTGCCGGTACCGGAGGCCTCGCAGGTGGTCATTGAAGTCAAAGCTGCCGGTGTGAATCCAGCAGATTGGAAGATTCGGGCCGGACAGATGGGTGACCACTGGAAACTTCCCGCACCGATGGGCCGCGAAGCCTCCGGAATCGTCACCGCGGTCGGTTCCGATGTCGAAGATTTTGCGGTGGGCGACGAGGTCCTGGGTCTGGCGGCCAAAGGCCACGGGACGTTTGCAGAACACACCGTGCTCAATGGAAAGCAGACCGTGGCAAAACCCGAAGAGCTCAGCTTTGCGAACGCGGCGGCCCTGCCCGTGGCCGGGGGCACCGCCTACGACGTCACGCATCAGATCGAGCTGGAAATCGGCCAGACCATGGTCATTCTAGGTGCCGGTGGGGGAGTGGGCCTGATGGCCGCCCAAATCGGCAAGGTGCACCAATTCAATGTGATCGGGGTGGCCAGCGCGTCAAAACAAGAGCTTGTGGAAGCTACCGGTGCCACCTTCGTTGAGTCGGGCGACGGCGCGGCCGACAGGGTGCGCGGAGTTGCCTCCGACGGTGCCGACCTGCTCATTGATTTGGTGGGCGGCCAGCCACTCCGCGATATCGCCTCGGTGGCCAAAGACCCCAGCGTCATTATCTCCACCGCTGACCCTGCCACCGCTGAAGAACTCGGTGGCGCAGGTGTGGAACGTACCAATGAGGGACTCGAAAAGATCACCGGCGTCGCCGAGTACGGCTTGGTTGACCCCAACGTGGTGCAACGGTTCAGCCTCGATGAGGTCCAGCAGGCCATCGCCGTTGTCGAAGAAGGGCACGCGGCCGGCAAAGTGATCATCGAACCCTAAGCGTATTCCTCTGCGCGGTGCTGTTCGTGACGGTTTGTGGCCGGGAGCATGAGATCTCGGTAACGTCTTCCCTAGAGTGGAGCGCAGACCGTCACGAACTCGAGGAGCCTTTTTTGCCGAATACAGCATCTGAACGTGTAGCCCAGGCGGCGTATGACAGCCGGGACGCCGGTGCGTTCTATTCCCAAATTTGGGGTGGGAACGATATTCACCTTGGCATCTACACGGCAGACGATGAACCCATCGCTGACGCGAGCCACCGGACCATGCAGCACATGGCCGAAAAGATCCGGCAGGGTGGCATCGGCTACGTCGTTGACTTAGGTTCGGGCTACTGTGGGGCCGCCCGATTCCTTACCCAACACCTCGACAGCAAGGTGTTGGCCGTGAACCTTAGTAGTGCGCAAAACCGTCGCGCCGAAAGCCTCAACCAGCGGGCGGGTGTCCACGATCGCATCGTCGTGGCGGACGCCAGTTACAACGATGTGCCAGCATCGGATGCGGTCGCAGACCTGGTGTGGTCCCAGGACGCGTTCTTGCACGCACCACGCCGCGACGTACCAATGGCAGAGGCCGCCCGGATACTCAAACCAGGCGGCGAATTCCTCTTCACCGATCCCATGGCGGCCGACGGGGTGTCCGCGGCCGACCTGTCGGGCGTTCTGGAGCGTCTGAACTTGACGTCGTTGGCTTCCCCGAGTGAGTATAAGCAGCTGGCCGCCGATGCCGGGCTAGAATTCGTCGAGTTTGATGACCTCAGCGACATGCTACCCATCCACTACGGCCGGGTACTCGAAGAAACCCGCGCCAACGCTGATGAGCTATTGAAAACCGCAAGCCAGCAGTACCTAGACGCCATGATGACCGGACTGCAGCACTGGGTCGACGCCGGGAACCGCGGCCTGTTGAGCTGGGGTATTTTCCACTTCCGCAAACCCGCCGCATAACACCGCGGCCAGATGGGGCACGTCTATGGATGAGATCGGGAACGCCTACGACGCAGAAGCGACTGCGGCCGAACGCCTCCTCGGCACCGCGGTGTCACCTGATGACCCAGACCGAGCAATTATCGAACCCTGGGCAAACACTGTAGCCGGCCCCATCCTGGATGTCGGTTCGGGCACGGGACGCTGGACCGGGCACCTTGTGCAGCGTGGCCATGACGTCACTGGGCTAGAGCCAGCCGAACGGCTACTCCGTATCGCGCGGAAGAGTCACCCCGCGGTGCGTTTCTGTCACGGGTCGATCTCGGATCTTGTCCTGGCAGAGCGCCGCTGGGTCGGCATCCTGGCGTGGTATTCAGTCATTCACATGGGCCCCGACGAATTACCCACAGCCCTTGCGACGCTTCAGCAAGCCCTCGATCCCAACGGCACCATGTTGTTGTCGTTCTTTTCCGGGCCACACCTACAAGCGTTTGACCACCCGGTCGCAGTGGCCTACCGATGGCCCATGGCCGATATGCGCCACGCGCTGACCGAGGCAGGCTTTGAAGTCATTGACCAACACGGAGAGCCCAGCGCTATTCACGCCCACATGATCGCCCGGCAGGCGCGTTAGTGCCCGGCGTGGTGAGCGTCCACAATAGCGTCGAGTTTCGCGTCCACAGTGTCCACCGACGTCGGGTCCAAGTCGGTCGCATCAAACGCCACCCCGTGGCCCTTGAGTAAAAAGTCCAGTTTCGGCTGGAGCTGTTCGATCGTCTCATCCCGCATCGTTGACGGGTCTCCGCCGTGCGCGCTGCACAGCGCATTGGCTTTAGCATGCAGTGAAGTGTGCGACTCAAGATCAAGATTCGAGGCGTCGAAGTCGGTCACATTGTGATCCTCGAGCAAAAAATCTAACTTCTGGTGCAGGGTGGTCATCGATACGTCGGTCATGAGAATTCCCTTCTTACAGAAACACAGCGATGCCTCGAGTGTAACGAATCTCAAAGCTCGTGCATACGATCCATTGAGCCCCCTGAACCCCGTTGATACGCTGCATGGAAGGGTTCCTTCCAGACCAACCAAAGACCGACCACGGTGAGCCCGGAGGAGTACATCATGGAGGCAGATTTTCCCTTTTGGCTACGCGCCTCCCACCTGTTCAATTTCGTCCTCCTGGGCATCTTGATCCGCAGCGGATGGGAAATCCTCGCCTCGCTGCCCAGACTGTGGTGGCGCAATGATTCCAAACCCGGGACCGAATGGTTACGTTTCACCAAGCGGAAGCTACCTACCGAAGAGGGCGTCTACACCTCGCTGATGGACGAGCGCTCGATGTCGCCCTTGCTGTCGTTACCGGGCCGGGAAAACATTGGCCTTGGACGCCACTGGCACGGCCTGGGCGTCATGCTCTGGGTGCTCAACGGCCTGTTCTATGTGATCATGTTGTTTGCCACCGGACTGTGGACGCGCATCATTCCCACGTCCTGGGACGTGTTTCCAGAAGCCTGGGAGTCGCTGACGATTTACGCGGGTTTCGGTGTGCCCTCAATCGAGCACTTCCAACCCTATGACGCCCTGCAAATGCTCACCTACACAGGCGTCGTCTTTGTGCTGGCACCGCTGATGATCCTCACCGGGCTGGCAATGTCGCCCGCCATCCGGTCGCGGTTTCCGTGGTACCTGAAAATTTTTGGTGGCGTCCAAGTGGCCCGCTCACTGCATTTCATCTGCCACACAGCGTTCATTATTTTCCTCATCATGCACGTCGGCCTGGTGTTTCTGGTTCACCCCGAATACAACTTGCCACACATGATGCTGGGGATTGAAGCCAATCAGCCGGAATACTATGCGCAGGCGTTCACGGTCGCCCTGCTCGGCATCGTCGTCGTCATCGCATTTCTGATTGGCCTGAGCTACCTCAGTTTGGCCAACAGACCGCGAGCACAACGCTTCCTGGTCGCTGCGACCGAACCGGGCCGTCAACTGTTTCTGAATTGGATGCGCTCGCGGATGTCGAAACAGAAAGTCTTCACCGAAAAAGACATTTCGGAGTTCCATTGGACCAACGGGCTACCACCGACCGAGGATGAATCCCCCGAATGGCTCGCCCATCGGGACGAGGACTGGGCGGACTGGCGGCTTGAAGTTGGCGGCGAATTAAGCGGTGAAACCATCCAGTTGAGCCTGGCAGACCTGCAAGCCATGCCGAAACAGGAATACATCGGCATTCAATCGTGTATGCAGGGCTGGACCGCCACGTCAAAGTGGGCGGGAGTGCGGCTCCGCGACGTGCTCGACTTATTGGGCCCACGGCCCGAGCAGGCCAAGTATGTGCTCATTGAATCCCACGGCCTCGCCCAGGTCATGTACGACAACCGTCCGCGAGAACCGTTCTATTCGGTCATCCCACTGCGCGACGTCAACGAGGATGACACGATCTTGGCCTATGAACGCAATGATCGCCCGCTGGATGAGCATCTGGGGGCACCGCTCCGGTTGCGCGTGGAGTCCAGCCACGGGTACAAGATGGTCAAATGGGTGCGCAAAATTGAATGGGTCACCGATTACGCCGATATCGGTGACGGTAGGGGCGGCACGCGTGAAGACTCCGCGATGCAGGCTTTCAACGGGCGGATCTAACCGGGAGGTCTTATGATTACCAGCACCATTTATTTCTTGGAAGGCGCGCTAAGCAACGCGGCCACTCGGTCCATCAAAGGGCAGGTATACGATGTCCCTCGGGTGGGTGGAGTGGCTTTCGAAGTCGAAGCTGGCAAAGACACCTGCATGATCCTCAAGCACAAGGACGATGAGCCCATCGACCGAACCGCACTCGAAGCTGCCGTTGCCAAAGCGGGCAACTATCGCCTGCTCTAGAGCCAGCCGTTTTGCTGTGCCACCCGGGCGGCTTCGGTCCGGTTTGCGGTCTGCGTCTTCCCGATCGCCGACGACAGGTGATTGCGCACCGTGCCCTGTGATAAGTGCACCTGGGCTGCAATATGTTTGACTGACGAGCCAGTCAGCGCAGCCTTGAGCACATCGCGCTCGCGGTCCGTCAACGGATTGGTCCCGGCGCTCAAGGCTTCGGCGGCCAACGCCGGATCGACCGCGCGGCCACCGGCATGTACGGTGCGCACCGCTTCGGCAAGTTGTTCCGCGGGGGCATCTTTGACCATGAACCCGCGCGCTCCTGCCGTCATCGCGCGCTGCAAGTACCCTGCCCTGCCAAACGTGGTGACGATCAAGACGGCGACCTCGTCACCGAAGGCCGCGGTGATGTCTGCAGTGGCGGTGATGCCGTCAACCTCGGGCATTTCGATATCCAATACGGCCACATCAACTTGGTGTTGTCGGATGTGTTCGACAATCTCCCGGCCGTCGGGCAGTTGGTGAACGACGTCGAGGTCAGCCTCCAGATTCAACAGGGCGGCCAGGCCGGCACGGATCAGATGTTGATCATCGGCTAGCAGTAACCGGATGGTCACAGGCGCACCTCCACACGAGTTCCAGGATTGAGATGGAATAATTCCAGACTACCGCCGGCCGCCGTGACTCTGCGTTGCAGCCCGGCCAAACCGTGATGGTTCACCGGGTTCGTGTCATGGACGCCGTCCCCGTCGTCATCGATTCGCAGGACCACACCGGCCTCCTGGTGTGTCATGCTGATGGTGCACGTTGTAGCGTTGGCGTGTCGCAACACATTGGTCACGGCTTCGCGGATGACCCATGCAAAGACTTGCTGTTGCACCAGCGTCAGGCGAGGTAGGGTTTCGGGGCGCTGAAAAGTCACTCCGGCTGCGGTCAGTCCGTGGTGGGCCTTGTCAAGCTGTTCCGTCAGGTCTGGGTGTTGGAGGTCGGTGACGGTGGCGCGGACCTCGGATAATGAGCGCCGGGCCAACGCCTCGATGTCCGCGAGTTCGGTTTTTGCGGCATCCAAGTTCGTGTTGAGTAAGCGTTGGGCCAGTTGAACTTTGACGGTGATGGTGGTCAGCGAATGCCCCAGCACGTCGTGAACGGTGGAGGCCAGCTCTTCGCGCTGGGCAGCCAACGCCAATTGCTCGGAGCGCTCTTGCTGGGTGGCACCCATCTCGATGCTGATGCGGATGAACACCATGATGATCGCAGGGGACCCGACCGAGGCGAGGAACCAATTAGCGTAGTCATCAAGATTGCCCAGTACCACCACGGCCACCGCGGCCAAGAATAATATGACCACGGCGATGATGCCGGTTGCCAGCCGGTGGTTGAAGATCCACTGGGCCATCAAATACGGCACGATGTTGATGATTGCCGTGGGCGTGACTTGGGCCATGACAAGACCCAGCGCAATCAGGGCCAGGGTGTACAGCAGGGTGTTGACGTGGCGGGAAGCCCGGGCCAGCGGCTCGGGGCGCAGAAACCCGAAGAGATAGACGACGGGGAACGCGACCAGTGCCGCCCATCCCGTGATTTGGGCGGGCACCGGGGCGGTGGATTCGAGGAAACCGATGATCGTCCACCCCAAGAACACCAACCAGATGCCTGCGGTGAAGATGATGGCCCGACGTTCAGCCGTGGTCGTCGGTGGATCGGGTAGGTAGCTGGTCTGGCCGGTCGTGGTGATTTTAGAGATGATGCTCATACGGTTAGCGGGCCGTTCTGCGGCGCACGGCCATCAGGCACATGATCCCGAAGATGACCGTCCAGCCGCCGATATTGGTCAACAGTAGCCACATGGATTCAAATTCTACTTCGGCCCCGGCTTGCATCGGGATCAGCATCCCCTCGGTTTGGGGCCAGCGGGCCAACATGGCTGGACCGTACAGCGGGGTGAATTTGGCGATATCGAGCAGCGCGCCGCCCAGCGGGATGAACAGGTTGCCAAAAAATGCAAACAGCACCAGGAACCCGGAGGCTGCACTGACGGCAGTTTCTGAGCGGAACAGCAGGGCAAACGCCAGGCCATAGAGTGAGAACGGGATGGCAACCACCAGACACAGTGCCGCCGATGCAAACCAGTGCCAGATCGAGTCGAATTCCGCCCCCGTGACGGCGCCGGCGATGTAGACAATGACAATCGGGCTGATGGCCATCAACAGCGCCATGAGCATTTTGCCCAGGATGTAGTTGGCTTCGGTCAGACCGGTCATGTTCAACTGACGGCCCCAACCCGTCGTCCGCTCGACCGCGGCCGAACCGGCCATCGCCGTGGTGGAGATGACCGCCCCGTAGACGGCCATCGAGGTCATGACATAAGCCGAAACGTTGCCGTAGCCGGCGGGCATCTCGCCTTGGTCCATGGCGACGCCGAACATCAAATACATCGCTGCCGGCAGGATGATGACGAAGAAGGTGGCATCTAGCATGCGGAAATTGCGCCAGAATTCCCAGCCGACAAACCGCAGCAGAATCTCTACTTGGGATTTTTGGGGGCGTTGGAGTGAAGTGGTCATGACGCAGTCTCCTGGGCATGGTGATCTTGGGTCAGGTCGAAGAACGCTTCTTCGATCCCCGGTTGGGTGATCGTCAGATGGCGGATTAGCCCAGCCGATAACAACTTGGCAGCAACCCAATCGGTCTCCGCGGTGGTGAGATGGATGCGTTGCGTCGTGGCGTCGTAGTGCAGCCCTTGGGTTGCGGGTCCGACGGTGTCAGCCCAAACATACGGGTCGATATCCGAGACCCACTGCGCTGACAGTTGGCGCGGCATATCCGCGGTCATGTCAGCCACACTGCCGTCGGCAATCACGCGTCCTTGAGCCATCAACACCACTCGGTCTGCGTAGTCGTCGGCTTCGCGCAGATAGTGGGTGGCAAAGACGATGGTACGACCCCGCCTGGCTTCGGCGTGCATCGTGGCCCAGAAATCGTTTCGAGCCGTCGCATCAAGGCCCGCGGTTGGCTCATCTAAGATGAGCAGTTGCGGATCAGTCAGTAACGCGAGCGCAAAACGCAGGCGTTGCCGCTGCCCTCCCGAACACTTTTTGACCTTCCGAGTCGTGAAACTCATGACCCCTGCGCGGAGTATCACCTCGTCAATCGGCAAGTGCCAGCGATGGCAGGCAGCGATCATCCGAATGGTTTCTCCGACCGTCAGGTCATCAAGGAGGCCACCATCCTGGAGCACTGCGCCGACCATGCCGTTGCTGGCTGCAGTTTTAGCAGAGTTACCAAATGTGCGGGTACTGCCTTGCGTGGGCTCGGTGAAACCTAACACCATATCTAACAGGGTGGTCTTGCCAGCTCCGTTGGGACCCAGTAACGCGAGCACTTCGCCGGGGTGGACGGCCAAACTGACGTCATCGACCGCGAGAACCTGGCCGAAGCGTTTGGTGACCGCGTCTAACGTAATGGCTGGGGCAGTAGCTGAAGTATCCATACCTCCAGTGTCCCGCGCCATGCCAGTTTGCGGTACTGCCGCGAATCACGACTTAGCCATGACGAATGTCATGGTCTCCAGGTGGTTTTCGCGGTTCTCCGTTCGACCATAATGCGCACCCAAATCGCCGTAGCTAGCACGAGTGCTGCGGCAATGCCGGCGGCCCAGACGAGGATGAGTGACTCATATTCGCCGCTAGTTCGAGCCACCGCAATCCAGGCAAGACCCCAGCTGATCGCCAATGCGGGTGCGATCCGGCCCTGGTTGAAGATCTCCAAACTGATGCCAATGGCAGCCACCACCGCAATCACGGCCACGGCGGCCCACTCCCATCCGGTGAACGTATCTAATCCCGTGACCTGGGCAATCAACGCGGCGGTATTGGCCGTGGTCGCCACCGTGACCCATCCCAAGTACAGGCCAAAGGTGCCATCGGTAATGATCCGGTCGGTGTTGGTCGACGGCTTGCCGCTGCGCAAAATGAACAAGATTCGAATCAACACCAGCAGCAGTATCACGATGACGATCACACTGCCCCAAATGCTGTCGAGCTGCACCACACCGAGCCAGGCGGCGTTCAGAAGCGCTGACAGCGCGGCCCAGGGACGTAGCCGTGCGTGTCGCGCCGAGGCACGCTGTTTGGGCAGCAGCTGGTAGATCGTATAGAGCACCAGGCCCGCATAGATCACGCTCCAGATACTAAACGCCGGGCCGTCGGGCGCAAACGGTGTGGCATCGGCAGATAGGGCCCCACCTGCGGCTTCACTGACTTCGGTACCGCCCATGGCGCCACTGCCGATAAACGCCAGCACAATAGCGGCCACTACAGCCACTACCGTCACGATCGGCATGAACCAAGAATTCACTCGCTGTTCCACCGGTTCTTTCCTCCTTATGCGATGCTTTTCTGATAGCAACTGCTAGTATTGTTAGCCAGGCTAGTAATTTCGCTCACCTTGAGTGCGGAGTTCGACGAAACAGGCCAAAGTTCCGTTCGCTGCCGACACTACTATTTGATCAGGAGGAGCAATGAGTATCCAGGTTCAGCTCATCCCCCAGACCAAGCCCGGTCAGCAGTTGCAGCGGGAATTTGATCGCCGTCTCGAGGCTATCTTGTGCGAACAGACCCGCACCGCTCCCACGCCGCAAATGGCCGCCCTGTGGCAACAAATCATCAAAGCTACTTCCGGGGGGAAGCGAACTCGCCCGTTGCTGGTCAACCTTGGCTACCAGGTCGTCGCCACTGACCAGGACACGCGGCTTTTGGATATCGGATGTGCGTTTGAATTGTTGCACACCGCGCTGGTCATCCACGACGACATCATTGACCAAGATTTCATTCGACGCGGCCAACCCACCCTGTCAGCCCACTATCGCGATGCAGCACTAGCCCAAGGTAAGTCACAGGCCACCGCCGAGCATCTGGGGCATTCGGCGGCCCTGCTGGCCGGGGACGCCTTGATTTCTCAAGCGCTCCAGCTGCTCCACGCCGCTTGCCAAGATCTAGCATGTGGCCAGCGCATGATCGATGTCTTTCACAGCGCGATCCAACAGTCAGCTGCGGGAGAGCTCGACGACGTCATGTTCTCGGCGCACATTGAATCTCCTGATCTCGACGATGTACTGCAGATGCATCGCCTCAAAACTGCGGCCTATTCTTTCGAAGCACCGCTGATAACCGGCGCGCTGCTGGCCGGCGCGACCGACGAGATTGTAACGCGCCTGTCAACGTTCGCGAACCTTCTTGGTAGCTGTTATCAAATTATTGACGATGTGCTGGGGACGTTTGGGGATGCTGAAACCACCGGCAAACCCAACGACTCGGATTTGCGCGAGGGCAAAATCACCGTGCTGATCGCACTGGTCGAAAGCATTGAGTCCGCAGCCGGCACCGTGGAAGCCTGGCGTCACGGGGAGGTCAGCAACGATGCGATGCGTGCCCTGCTCATCGCTCATGACATCGAAGCCAAAGCGCGAGCGCTGGCCGATGAGTGTTGCCAGCAAGCGCGCGCTGAACTTGCCCAGTTACCCCTGAGTAAAGCGGTCCGCACGACGTTTGACCAGCTCATCGACGACCTGCTGCAGAGGAACACCTAAATGAAACACCCCACCGCGCTGCACCGGTACACCTCCGCCGCGATCTCCAGCTCCGGCAAAGTCATCACCGAATACTCCACCTCATTTGGGCTCGCGAGTCGATTTCTGGGCAAAGCAGCTCGGCGCGACATCGGCAATATCTACGCGCTGGTGCGCTTAGCCGATGAAATCGTCGACGGCGTCGCCCACGAAGCAGGCCTGGACACCGAGACGATCGCGATCGAACTCGACCGGTTAGAAGACCAGACCGAAGCTGCTTTAAAGACCGGTTACAGCACCAACCTCGTGGTCCACGCATTTGTCACCACGGCCCGCACACACGACATTGGTCCTGAGCTGACGCGACCCTTTTTCCGGTCGATGCGCGCGGATTTGCACCGCTACGAACACACCGACGAAACCCTGGACGACTACATTTACGGTTCAGCAGAAGTCGTGGGACTGATGTGTTTGGCAGTGTTTCGGAACATGCCCGGCACCAATACCAGCGATGACGCGATGCTCGTGACTTCTGCCCGACGGCTCGGGGCGGCGTTTCAAAAGGTGAACTTCCTGCGCGACTTAGCAACCGACTACGCCGCACTGGGACGCTCGTATTTTCCCGACGTCGACCCGGCAGCCTTCGAAGAGACCAAAAAACGCCAATTGGTCGCCGATATTCGTGCTGACCTGGACGCAGCCAAACCGGGTATCAAGCGGCTCGATCCGCGCGCCCGCATCGGAGTGGATATGGCCCACCGGCTCTTCAGTGCTCTGACCGATGAACTCGATGCCCGCCCGGCCGATGAACTGTTGTCACGCCGCGTGCGCGTGAACAACACTCGGAAATTGACCATCGCCGCACAAACCGTATCCACACACCTGCTGAAGAAGACCTAATTCATGCCCCAAACCCACACCACGCCAGCGAAACCCACCGCCATCGTCATCGGAGCGGGCGTCGCTGGACTCGCAACCGCGGGCTTACTAGCCCGAGACGGCTACGACGTCACCGTCTTTGAAAAACAGCACCAGGTCGGGGGACGCGCCGGAGTCATTGAAGACGCCGGATTCCGCTGGGACATGGGGCCCTCCTGGTGGCTGATGCCCGGCGCCTTCGAACACTTCTACAAGCTGATGGGCACCACGGTCGAGGAGGAACTGGAGCTGGTACATCTCAACGAACCGGCCTTCCGCATGTTCACCGAAGACCACCCGCCCCTGGACGTGACCACCGGTACTCAAAACCTTCTGGAGTTATTTGAGCGCCTCGAACCCGGAGCCGGGCAGAAAGTTCAGCAGTATCTTGCCGGGATGGAAACCGACTACCGGTTAGCCATTGAACAGTTCCTCTACACGAACTTCACCGAATTGCGCGGCCTGACCACCGCACAGATTCTGCGACGGTTAGGCCGGCTAGCACGCAAACTCACCCAATCCATCGAATCCGACGTCGCAGCCCATTTCGACCACGTGCAGCTGCGGCAGTTGCTGACCTATGCCGCGGTGTTTCTGTCGTCGGCACCGAAGATCACGCCCGCGTTTTACGGGATCATGAACTACACGACCCTGATCGAGGGGGTGGCCTACCCGATGGGTGGGTTCGGTACGTTTGTCGACTCGCTGCACCGGTTAGCGGTCGATGCTGGGGCGCAGATTGTCACCGGGGCCACCGTGGAACGCATCCACGCCCAGGCCAACGGGCACCCGAGGCGTCACGTGTCATCGGTGACCTACCGGGATGCCACCGGAACACACCAGCAGACGGCCGATATCGTCGTATCCTGTGCCGACCGGCAGCACACCGAAGCACAACTGGTCGATGACCAGCGCGCTGCGCGACCCAAATACTGGAAGCGCCGCAATCCGGGGCTGTCCAGCGTGCTGGCCTATCTGGGAATCGAAGGCGAACTGCCAGAACTGGCACACCACTCGCTGTTCTTCAGCCAAGACTGGGACCCAGATTTTACCGCCGTGTTCCCCAACGATCGCACCAAGGCCAGCACGGATCGCAGCACGTTTTCGCGCTCGCTGTACGTCTCCCGACCTTCGGCCACTGATCCCAGTGTGGCCCCGCAGGGTCACGAAAACGTGTTCCTGTTAATCCCGGTGCCGGCGATGGACGATGGGATCGTCGGCGACCTCAACCACCCCGAAGACGCCGAAACCACAGCCATCGTTGATCAAGCCATCGAACTGGTTGGTCAACGCATCGGAGTGCCGAACCTGGCCGATCGCATCGTGGCCCGCCACACCGTTGGTCCCGGGGATTTCCAAGACCGCTTCAACGCCTGGCAAGGCAACGCGCTGGGCCTGGCCCACACCCTGGCGCAGTCAGCGTTTTTCCGCGGCGCCAATACCTCCAAGCACGTTGACGGACTGTACTTCGCCGGAGCGACCACCGTGCCCGGTGTGGGACTCCCGATGTGTCTGATCTCGGCCGAAAACGTCATCAAACGCCTGCGCAACGATACGACCACCGGCCCCATACCCACGCCCCTGCAGCCCACAGCTGCCCGCATCGCTCACAACCGATAAGGAAGGAAGATCTTGGCTCAATACGAGTACCTGATACTGATGGCCGCCTGCGTGGCCATCACCCTCCCGTTAGAATTTTTCCTGCGCGCCAGAGTGTACCGACGACCCCTGCTCATGCTCCCATCGGTCGGTGTGGTCGTGGTCGTGTTTGGGCTGTGGGATCTGTTGGGCATCGTGCGTAACCACTGGACCTACAACCCCGAATTCATCACCGGCATCCACATCGGCCCGATGCCGTTAGAAGAACTCGTGTTCTTCGTCGTCATCTCGCTGTGCGCGCTGCTCAGCTACGAGGGCGTGTCCACCGTGCTGCGGTTCTTTGCCAAACGGAAAAACCGGGAAGGGAGCGCCACCGATGCTGCCTGAATACACCATCCTGACCATCATCGGCATGATCGTCGTGGTGTTGGTTGAACTGTTTATCGTCCGCAGCGGGATCTTCCGCAAACCCGCCTACTGGATTGCCCTGGGCATCTGCCTGGGCTTCCAAATCCCGGTTGACGGGTACCTGACGAAACTGTCGAACCCCATTGTCATCTACAACCCGGACATGAATTCAGGCATCCGGTTCCCCTGGGACATCCCGATCGAAGACTTCGGGTTCGGGTTTGCGATGCTGACCACCGTGATTATGGTCTGGCAGGCGCTGAAGAATCGGCGTGCCCGACTCGCTCAGGAGGCGCCCGCGCATGCTGCTCAGTGACGCCTTCACCTCCTCAGCACGCCGGTATGACCTGCTGACCCGACTGAACCCGGGGTATCAGCGCGAACTACGCCGGGCCGCTCGCCAGCTGGCCGCCATGCTCGACGCCACCAGCCGCCCGGTGATCTGGGACCTGGGCTGCGGCACCGGACTGAGCACCAAAGCCCTGCTGAAGACGATGCCGCACGCCAAAGTCATCGGCGTGGACGCCTCGGCCGGGATGCTGGCAGCCGCACGCGCCAAAGACTGGCCCGCGGGCACGGAATTCGTGTTGGATCGTGTCGAGAACCTGGTGACCAATCCCGCTCCAGAATTAACACAAACGCCCGACGGCGTATTTGCCGCCTATCTGTTACGCAACCTCCCGGCAGAAGACCGCACTGAGGTCCTGGCAAAGATTCGGGAGTTTATGGGACCGGATTCGCCGCTGGTCCTGCATGATTACTCGGTGGCCGACTCGAATGTGGCGCGGGCGAAATGGACGCTGGTGTGTTTCCTGATCGTCATCCCGCTGGCGGCACTGACCGGCGCGAAGACCTCGCTCTTTACCTACCTGTGGCGCTCGGTGATGGATAACGACTCAACCGCCAATGTGCTCAAGCGGCTCACCCAAGCCGGCTTCCGCGACGCCGCGGTCACGACCGCCAAGGGTTGGCATCGCAAAGTTCTCTACACCTATACCGCTCGTAATCAAGGAGCCCGTGAATGATTCGTTCACCGCATGCTGTCCCTAACGCCCCGAGCGATCCGCACGCTGAACGCATTCTGGCCCACCGTGGCCACGACACCGTGCAGGACCCTCGCACCGTGGCCGTCATTGGCGGGGGCATTGCCGGACTCGCCGCGGCCACAGGCCTGACCGAACGCGGCGCGGACGTCACCATCTTCGAAGCAGCACCGCAGCTGGGCGGGCGGGTCCGGTCCTGGCCGGTGGGCGATGACCGGAATATGAGCCGCGGATTCCACGCGTTCTTCCGCCAGTACTACAACCTGCGAGCCCTGCTGCGCCGCACCGACCCGGCGATGGACCAGTTGACGCCGATAGCCGACTACCCGCTACAAACCGCAGCCGGACTGACCGACTCTTTCGAATCCATCCCGCGCACCCCGCCATTCAACCTGGCGGCTTTTGTACTCCAGAGCCCCACCTTCCCGCTGACCGGCTTGGCCCACGTCGACCTGCCCAGCGCCTTTGAACTCATCGACCTAGAATTCCCTGAGACACTGCACCGCTACGATGGGGAGTCCGCCGCGGACTTCCTCGACCGGCTGCAATTCCCCGACGGCGCCCGCCACCTGGCACTTGAGGTCTTCGCACGCTCATTTTTTGCTCACCCCGATGACTTTGCGGCCCGCGAGCTCGTGACGATGTTCCACACCTACTTCACCGGCTCTGCCGAAGGGCTGCTGTTTGATGTGCCCGTCGACGACTTCAACACCAGCCTGTGGGACCCCCTGGGTGACTACCTGCGCGCGATGGGTACCACCATCAACCTCGAGTCTCCCGTAGATACCCTCAGCCAACACGACGACGGATGGCAGGTCACCAGCCCGCAGGGGATCGCCGCATTCGACGCGGTCGTGTTAGCGGCGGACCCGCGCAACAGTCGCAAACTCATCGCGGGTCTCGAACCCGACAGTGAACCGGTGACGACCCTTCAAGACCGGGCGTCACGCCGTCGCAATGCGCCGCCCTTTGCCATCCTGCGCCTGTGGCTCTCCGATACCGTCAACCCAGATCGTCCGGCTTTCTTAGGCACCAGCGGCTACACTGTGTTAGACAATATTTCGGTGCTTGAACGCTTCGAAGCCACCGCCGCACAGTGGACCCGCACCCACGGGGGATCGGTGGTCGAACTCCACGCGTATGCGGTCGACGGTCCGGCGGACCCGAACTCAGCACAAGGCAAAACCATCCGCGACGCGCTGCTGGGGGATATGTACTTCGTCTTCCCTGAAACCCGGACGATGACGATCGTGGCCGAAGAGTACCTGCTCGACGACGACTGCGGGCTGGCCGACATCTCACCGTGGCACGACCACCCCGAAGTCATCACCGACATTCCGAACCTCGTGTTAGCCGGTGATTGGATCCGCTGTGACCTCCCGGTCGCGCTCATGGAACGCGCGGCAACCACCGGCTTCCAAGCCGCCAACGCGCTGCTGGCCGACTGGAACGTGACCGGCCATGACTTGGATTCGCCACCGCGCACCGGACTGTTGCGCCGCAGTGCCACCGGTCGTTTCATCCGTCGATTCGCGCTGCCCGAAGGAGCATAATCATCGATGACCCAACAGCACCAGGGCTGCCCATTCCATAGCGCGACCAGTCAGCGCAAGGCGCTCAAACCCGGGGACACCCCCACGGGGCGGGTGACCAAACGGGAATCAATCTGGCGTATCGGCTCGCTGGCCGCCGCCAAGGACGTGTTACTGGCCCGTCACGAGACGATCCAAGCCGGGTTTACGGCCGAATACATTCCCCGCGACGCCTTCCGCAGCCACCCGATTCTAATCTCCGACGGCCCCCAACACGACGAACAACGGCGCAAAGTCGCCCGGTTCTTCGCGCCCAGGATCGTGGCCACCCGCTACGGGACCCTCATGGAGACCGTGGTCGACAAAATCCTCGACGAGGCAAAACGCACCGGGACCATTACTATCGACAAAGTGGCGCTGTACTACACGGTGGAAGTCACCGCCTCAATCGTGGGATTGACCCACGCCAAAGTGCCAGCGTTGGCTCGCCGGTTAGAAAAATTCTTCCGCCAACCCCCGTTGGACCGCAGCAAACCACGCCTGGGTCGCACCAACCGTCAGTGGATGGCAGCCGCCGCCAACGGACTGGGTCCACTGGTCGGGCTGTTTGTGTTCGATGTGCTGCCCGCGGTGCGTTCGAGGACCAAAAACCCTCGTCAGGACGTCATCAGTCATCTGATCGAGCAGGACTCCAACCTGGCAGACATCCTGGTCGAGTGCGTCACCTACGGCACCGCCGGTATGGTCACCACCCGCGAATTCATCACCATGGCCTGCTGGCACCTACTGGACAACGACGAACTGCGGCAACGCTACGTGGCCGCCGAGGAAGACGAACGGCTTGGCATCCTGGCCGAAATTATCCGGCTGGAACCACCCGTGGGCCACCTGTACCGTCGCGTCACCGACAACATCACCGTCACCGACGATGACGAGAGCTACGAATTGTCGCCCGGAGAACTCGTGGATCTGGACATTCGCCAGACCAATGCCGATCCCGATGCATTCGCCGACGATCCATTACAGCTGCGACCGGGTCGAGATCGCGCAAAAGGGGTCCAGGACGTCGGGCTCAGTTTCGGATTCGGCGCCCACGGGTGCCCCGGCCAGCCCCTGGCATTACGAGAAACCGACGCACTGCTACACCGGTTGTTGTCCCTGGAAGTCGCCAAGCGCACCGAACCGACCATCAGCTGGGACGACCTGATTGAAGGCTATAAGGTGCGCGGTCTGACTCTGGATGTGCGCTAGGTGCGTTCCCAGGCTTCGATGGTGCCAGGCACCGCACAAAACAGCGGATGCACCGGAATGAACTCATCGGTGGCATCCAACACGGCCGCATGCTCGGCCAAAAACTCCGGCGAGCGCTGAAACAGCTTGGCTCGTAAATGCGACAGCTCAAAACCCAGCTGCCCGAACGTCACCGGAATCGGCTCAAGCCCACCTGCCGCGCGGTCAGAATCTGGTGCGTGAACAATCCGCGTGGCGTCGAAGCGATAGCCGCGCGATGTGGCTTCTTCCTGGATTCCGGCCAAATAGGTGCCAATCGCCGCCTCGGGGTGGGCGTGGGTTTTGAACCGGTCTAATTGCGGATGGGCGGTGTAGCCGCGGGTCCGTCCTAACAGGACGGCTTGGGCCAGCAGGGCCTCACGCCAACATGCCACCAGACCCTGCCGATCCAACGTTGACGGATGCAACGACCACAACCGCATCCTTACGGCACCAGTCCGGCCGCCGCAGGGCTGAACCCACGACGCGCATTCTCGCAGCAGCCCGGCCGGCAGACGTCATACCAAGGTCCAAGGGTGGTCAGGTGCTCACGATCGGTGACCGGTACGGCATCCATGCGCTCTTGCACCAAATCGACCAGGCCTTTGACGAATTCTGGATGTACCCCGGGGGTTGCGGTCCGCACCGCGCGCAAGCCGGCCTCTTCTGCTGCTTCGATGGCTTCTTCGTCGAGGTCCCAGAGCACTTCCATATGATCACTGAGGAAACCCAGCGGCACGATCACCACGGCTTTAATACCTTCTTCGGGGAGTTCCGCGATGCGATCACACACGTCGGGTTCCAACCACGGCTGCGATGCTGGTCCAGAACGTGACTGATAGACCAGCTCCCACTGGGTTCCAGCCCGAGACGGCAGTTCGAAACGCAATTGTTCCATAATGACTTCACCGACTGCTTTGTGTTGGGCCGCATAAGCTCCGCCCTCGCCCAAGGCCAGTTCTGGTGGGCCCGAGCGCTCACCATCTGCGCTAGGCAATGAGTGGGTTGCAAACAGTACGCGGATTTCTTCGGGTGCCAGTTGTTCGGCCTCGAACTGGCGCAACGCCTTGTCGACCCCTTCGATGAATGGCGTGACGAACCCCGGATGGTCGAAGTATTGGCGGACTTTATCAATCATCACGGTGCCGGCTAGGCCGGTGTTCAAGAGTGCCCGAGCGAAATCCTCGCGATACTGGCGGCAACTCGAATACGAACTGTAGGCACTGGTGGCAAGAGCGAGTAGGCGGGTGTGACCGGCCGCGGCAGCTTCTTGTACCGTGTCTTCCAAATACGGTGTCCAGTTGCGATTGCCCCAGTACACCGGCAGATCCATGCCGCGATCTTGCAGTTCTTTTTCAATGGCTTCGCGTAGTTGCTGGGTCTGGGCGTTGATTGGACTCACGCCACCGAAATGCCGGTAGTGGGTGGCCACCTCTTCTAGACGTTCATCCGGAATCCCACGACCAGCGGTGACATTCCGTAGGAAGGGTAAGACATCCTCTTGGCCTTCCGGTCCACCGAACCCAGCTAACAACAGGGCATCATAACGTTGCGGTGTGGTGACATGAGGCTGGCCGTCAGCGGAGGCTTCAGTGGCAAACGGAACCGAGGTCGAGGTCTCAGCTTGGTCTGGTGCACCATTTTGGGCAGTAGGGTTCTGGTCAGGCATGTTTTCCTCTAGCAATCTGGCGGAGATGGGCACAGACGGGCCACCGCGACACACGGTATTATGAATGCCAGGCAATCGAAATCCCGAGCTGCATCAAGCGACCCAACAATATAGTTAGAACGGCTAATAGTTACCTTGGCTAACAATACTAGGAAATCACCTCAAACGTCTACTCGGCGCACCTCCCGCGATATGTCGATGGTCGACCCACGCGTCATGGATCCTGGCCAAGAGCTCATTTCGTTGCAGGACTATACGGAAGAAGAAGTCGATGAAATTGTTGCGGTCATGGAAGCGATGCGACGGTGGCGTCGCGTCGAGCGCCGTCTCAATGACTCTTCCCGTAAATACATGCAGCTTGGTGAAAATGATATGCGCGCCGTCCGCTACATCATCGCGTGTCAACGCCACGGTGCGCTCGCGACCCCCAGCGATGTTGCCAAACATCTGGGTATCACTACGGCCTCGGTGTCACGGATGATCGACCGACTCGTGGAGGCCAATCACATTCGACGCACGCCTCACCCGCAGGATCGTCGCAGCACCGCCCTGGAAGTCACTGCCGAAACACAAGCAACAGCACGACGTTCAGTCGGACACAACCACGCTCAGCGGTTCCAGGCAGTGGCCGAGCTGACCTCCGAAGAGCGCGCGGCCGTCATCAAATTCTTCGACAGTTTCGTCGCCACCGCTGGCCCCTCAGCCCTATAGCTCAGACTCGTAAGCCGCTCAAGCTGGTTTTGCTTCTCGAGCTCCCTTGTTAGCGTGGTAGATGAGTGTGATATACCGCACTCACACGCAAGGAGGTTGAGATGGCAATTGAAATAAACCCTGACGGTTACACCTACGACGACCCGAACCTACCCGTCACCAGTTGGACGCCAACGACTCGACGAATTACTCACCGATGTGATGTGGACGACCGATGACGCCACGGCCCTGCGGCGTGCCGGTGAAATCCTCACCCCGCGGGTGGCTGACATTCTGGATGTCTGGTACGACTTCATCGGTTCAACCCCGCATCTGGTCACAATTTTCCGCAGACCAGATGGAGAGCCGGATGGCCAGTACTTAGAACGGGTGCGCGGTCGGTTTGAACACTGGGTGATCGATGTGTGCACCCGAGCATTCGATGACCAGTGGTTGGCGTACCAAGAAGAGATCGGGCTGCGCCATCACCCAACCAAAAAGAACCAGACCGACGGAGTGGCTTCTCCAGCACGGCACGTGCCGATGAGCGACATGCTGGCCCTGATTGTGCCGGTCACCTTAACCATTCGGAACTTCCTCGAAGAAGGCGCTTCCGAAAGTGATGAGGTCGAGGCCATGCACCAAGCCTGGTTCAAGACGGTGACGGTCACGCTGGTGCTGTGGGCACGGCCCTATGCAGGAGATCTGTGGTGATGTCTGTACCTCGTTATGTGGGCGAGCGCACGGTTGGCATGGCATAGTCTGGTCAGCAATATCGTTTGACTAGGAAGCTTCTTCACCGTGCTCATTGGCATTCTGCTGCTCAGTTTCATCGCGACCGCCCTGCAACGGATCACCGGACTAGGCTTCGCGATGCTGACCGCACCGTTTGCCGTCGTCGCCTTGGGTACTCACCAGGGAATCATGTTGACCTCCATCCTGGCGGTCTTGGCCTCCCTGTTTATGCTGCCGGGAATGTGGCGCGACATCAATTGGTCCCGTGTGGGATGGATCGGCATTCCCGCGATGGTGTCGATCGTGCCGGCCGCCTGGCTCGGGGCACGCATCGATGGGGCGCTCATCTACTTGCTGGTCGGCGTTTTAGTCATCATTGGGCTCAGTGTCGCACTGCTGATGCGCGGCACGGCGGAACCGGTGACCCATCGACCCGCGCAGATCCTCACGGGCGTGGGCGCTGGAGCCGGAAGCGTGCTGGCCGGTATCGGCGGCCCGGCCGTGACGATCTTCGGTGTGGTTTCGCGCTGGCCGGTGGCCTCGTTTGCTGCCAGTCTGCAACCGATGTGGGTGATGATCGCCTCGGCCACGCTTGCCGGACGTCACTGGTTCATGGGCTCAACGCTGCCCGAGTTGACCTGGTGGATGTGGTTGTTGGCCGCGATCGGTATTGCCATTGGCATGTGGACCGGTCAACGCGCCCTGGGCAAGGTCAATGATCGGGTGGTCTTTGGCGTGGTCGTGATCTTGGCCATGACCGGCGCGGTGCTGTCGGTGGTCACCGGGATAAATCAGCTGCTCTAACCTCGGCACACAAACCACCTTCATATAAGGTGGTTTCGTCAGTGAGCCGTGCTAGTAATGCATGGCGCAAGACGGTGGACAGAGAGGGGCTTGTGCATGACTTCAAAAGAACAACACTCCGATTCTTCGGTCGATCGCGCCACCACCGATGAACTCGAGGACCGCCCCGAGTCCCTGGGCACTCGCATTATCAGGCGACTCAAGGAACCCGGCACCACCTCGGACTTCCTGTTGGCGATTAAAGCCGTCATCGCCGCGACTGCCGCCTGGGCGATTTCGATCGGTGTGCTCGATTCGGAAGTCGCGTTTTTGGCACCGTGGACGGCGCTGCTCACCGTCCATGCCACAGTGCATCGGTCCCTGTCGCGCGGGGCTCAAACCATTGTGGCCACCCTGGTCGGAATGGGGATGGCCTCTCTCATCATGCACTTCTGGGAAGTGAACATCTGGACGTTCGCTTTAGCGATGTTCGTGGGCCTCATGGGCGCCAGACTTTCCTGGATCCGCCACGAAGGCGTAGCCATCGCCACGACCGCGATCTTTATTTTCACCGCCGATGAGCCCATGTTCGGCGACCGGGTTTTGGAATTATTCGTTGGAGTCGGCATCGGCGTGTTGGTCAACATGTTGGTGCTGCCACCGCTCCGGGATAAACAGGCCGGCCGGTATGTGGACAGTTTGAACCGTCGAATGGGTGCGGTCCTCGTCGATATGGCCGATGAGTTCGCCGACAAGTGGGACATCGATCAGGCCGACGAGTGGATCGAAGAAACCCACTCGATGAACGACGAACTCAATTCCGCCTGGCAAATGGTTCGGCTCGCTCGGGAAAGCCGCCGCGAGAACCCACGACGACTGCTCCAGCGTAAGATCCGCGACGAAGACAACGACATCGATTACGAAGAGGTCCTCAATCGTATTGATGAAGCCATCTCGCACTTACGGAACATGACCCGCACCATCCGGGAAGCCACCTGGGCGGTCGGCGATTGGGACAAACGCTTCCGTGAAGGCTGGGTCGAGGTCGCTCACCATCTTGGGGAAGCTATCGCAGACCCCGACGGCAACGTGACGGCTCAGCGTCGACGCCTCAATGAACTGGTCTCAGAAATGTCTTCGGAAGCTGATCTACCCCAGATTCACTGGCCGTTGTACGGTTCGATGCTGTCCACACTGGACCATTTAGGTCGCCTGTTCGACGATGGCACCACGACCCGTGAAACGCGTGAAACACCAGAGGGCCAAGACAACTAACCTGGTCTCCGCCCAGCGTTTAGTCCAGCCCCAAGAACTCCTTGATCGCCGGCATCTCGCGGCGCGCCTGGTCGAGCCCAAGTTCGTGGGCTGAGTGAAGCTTTTTGACGTTGCGCTCCCCATTGGCCACGGGCATCACCTCGGGGATAAAGAGATACGCTTTGCCCGCTCGGTGTAGCTCAAAGAGTTTTTCGCGGGTCTGGTTATAGCGCCACCACCGAGTGAGCAGCGCATCGGCCACCGCTGGATACCTGCGGAAATACGTCAAGTAGAATTTCGGAAACTTTTCGGGAGCTTTGCGATATTCCCGCTCGCGAGTCAGCACGACGAGAAATCGTTCATATCCAAGTTCTTCGGCAATCGACAGCGGCACTCCACCATCGGTACCCAATGCGCCATCAACGTAGGTCCGGCCGTCAATGGGCACCGGAGGCATCACAATCGGCATCGTTGAGGATGCGCGCACTCTGCGCATCAGATCTTCCATCTTGGGCGTGTCTTTTCGTCCCCACCACACGGTGTCGCCAGATTTTATGTCAAAGCCACCAATCCGAAAGTCCGCTCGGTGACGCTGGAAGGCCTCCCAGTTGTACTCCAACGGCATCCCAGGCATGCCGGCATGCTCATAAATGTACTCCGCATGGAATAAACCTTTGCCGCGTAGAAAAGTTCGCCAGTCACCGAAATTTGGGTCAGCAGCAAAATCGGTAAACGACCGGCGCGCTCGCGGACCATCACAGGATAAATAGTTTGCGGTATTTGACGCCCCCGCCGAGATACCGGCTACAAATGGGGCGTGGATGTCTTGCTCCAACAGGGCTACCACCATGCCGGAGGTATAGGAGGCGCGCATACCGCCGCCTTCAAAAATCAGTGCGGTTTCGTCTAGCAGATTGGTGTGCTCCATCCTTTCAGCTTAGATGACCTCACCGACACCCATTCTTTGGAAACGCCACGCACCTCTCCGTCAGTGCAGCGTTTTTAGACCTGGTATGCAGGAGCTTTCAAGCTTCGACCAGTATTGTAAGGCCGATGCGTTACTTAGTTGAGTCGTAGTGGTTGTTGAACGGCTGTAACGCTGTCGAGTTAGTTTAAACCCAAACTGAGACGATCTTAAACTGGTAGATGCCGGGCGGCCAGATAAGGTCTTTGCGCCGAAAAAGCGGTCGAACCCATAGCGGTCTGGTTGCTTTGCGGTTGTTGTTTGTCCTTTCAACTATGCCAGTTGCCTAGATAACACGGTGTAACGTGTTCGCGTATGTGGAAAAGTCTAGGCTGGTAAGGTTTGGTAGGTTAGAATTTGGTTAAAGTAGTTGGTCAATATGCAAGGAGCCATCATGATCGAACCCTGGATGTCCGCCGACGACATTGCCGAACACCTTGGTGTTACCAAGCACACCATTTATGGCTGGATCAATGATCGCTCCATGCCGGCACATAAGATTGGCCGTTTGTGGAAATTCAAAGCGTCAGAGGTCGATGAGTGGGTGCGCACCGGTGGTGCCGCGGTTGTCGAAGAAGACGACGAAAAATAGGCAATCTGACATAAAAAAATCCTGGTTGGTGCTCCTCGAAGCACCAGCCAGGATTTTTTGTGTGTGTTCGCTTAGTTGCTCAGCGGCTGCGGTGTGGGGTTTGTCCACGGATCCTCAACCGGCTGCGATAAACGCCATACAGCGTATGCGGCACCTGCAGTCGCGACGGTAATGCCAACGACGAGCAGGCCGCGGCGAGATTTCTTGTTTTTCTTCGCCTGTTTTTTCAGCTGTTTTTCAGTCTGTTTGGCCCACTGTTCAGCGGCTTTCTGTAATTTCCGGCCCGCCTTCTTATCGCCAGTGACCCGAGTGATGGTGTCGTTGACGAAGTGTGGCAGCTCGGTGGCTTTAATAGCTTTGGCACCGCCGGCGGCAACCGGGGCTAGCTGACCAGCGGCAGTTGGAATGTAGTCATCTTGGACTTTATGTTGGAAGTTCGATGCAGCATCGCCGACCTTATGTGCGGCTTCAGAGAGTTTCTTCGAAGCGGCATCGACAACCGGCGCGGCGCGATGTGCGGAGTCCTGCCACACATGTTCGGCCCAATCCCGAACCTGATATGCGGCTTCAGAGACAGAGTCTCCCAGCGATGGTGCTTTGGACTTTGAGCGTCCGAACATATTTACCTCCAGAATAGGGGATTGACTACCCCTAGGTTACGCTGTCACGTGCTTCCTTGCCACGATCTGCCAGCGATATCGCGCATTTCTTTAGGCCATGGGCGAATGATCTGGTACTTGGACTGACGCAAGAGTGTGCCTTGCCCCCAGATAATGCGAGAATGGCGATCATGAGTATTGCTACACATAAAGCTGTCATCAAAACCAACCGCGGCGACATCACTGTGGATCTGTTCCGCAACCATGCGCCCAAGACCGTGGATAACTTCGTCGGTCTCGCGACCGGTCAGAAAGAGTGGACCGATCCGGCCAGCGGCGAGAAGAAGAACGGTGTTGCCCTCTACGACGGCACCATCTTCCACCGCATCATCGCCGACTTCATGATCCAAGGTGGCGACCCACTCGGACGCGGTATCGGCGGCCCCGGGTACCAGTTCGAAGATGAATTCCATCCAGAACTCGACTTCAACGAGCCCTACAAACTGGCTATGGCCAACGCCGGTCCAGGCACCAACGGCTCCCAGTTCTTCATCACTTCGGTTCCGACTCCGCACTTGCAGAACCGTCACACCATCTTCGGTGAAGTCACTGACGAAGATTCCCAGAAGGTCGTCGATGAACTCAACTCCGTCCCAACCGGTCCACAGGACCGTCCAGTCAACGACGTAGTCATCGAAACGATCGAAATCACCGAACTCTAAAGAAAGCCCCCATATGTCATCCGGTCCCTCGTTTGGTGCCTATCACGACCCCTCGGCAGAACAGCCGGTGTGTCCCAGGCACCCGGACCGGGTGACATATGTTCGGTGCCAACGGTGCAACCGTCCGGTCTGCACCGACTGTCAACGCCCCTCCCAGGTAGGCGTCTTATGCGTTGACTGCGTCAAAGAACACCAGCGCTCTTTACCACGTGAACAGCGCGCCCCGCGTTTTACGAATCGACACGGCCAAGCCGTTCCGCTGGCCACCTACATCATTATCGGGATTACCGCCCTGGTGTATGCGCTGCAGTGGGCAGGGCAACTCATCCCAGGTTTTCCCGATGTCTATAACTTATTTCTCTATTCACCGCTCCACACCTCGTGGGTCGCCCTCGAGCTCTCGCAACTGACCGGCCAATCGCTGTTTCAGCCCTGGCGGATGCTGACCTCGGCATTAGTGCACTCGATGGCCACCCCGTTGCATCTGCTGCTGAACATGGCCGTGCTATGGCTCATTGGTCGGCAAATTGAACAATTCTTAGGTGCAGCAAAATTCGTTGCCCTGTACGTGCTGTCAGCCTTCGGGGGAGCGGTGGCAGTCCTGTTCCTCGCTGCCCCCAACTCCGCGGTCGTCGGTGCCTCGGGCGCGGTCTACGGCCTGTTTGCAGCACTGTGGATGATCGGTCGCCGACTGGGTGCTGACACTCGCGGTATCACCGTGCTGATTGTTATCAACTTCGCGTTTTCTTTCATCGGCGCTGGCATATCCTGGCAGGGCCATCTCGGCGGATTCCTGACTGGCCTGGCCGCATCCACGCCTGTGGTGCTAGCCGATAAAAAGCTTGCCTCGGCCGGTTCTACTCCCGAAACCCGCAAGCGTGCCAACCGGCGCACCTGGCTGGGACTGGGGCTCGTCGCGATCCTACTGATCGCGCTCACATTCCTCGGTGGGCTGCTCATCGATAGCCAGGCTGTGCTGGGCCGGTAGACTCTGTGGATTTCCCACAGTTGTCCACCGCTTCTCCACATTGTATCCACAAATTCTGTGGATAACTTAGCGCGCCAGCATCTATCCCCAAAGTTATCCACAGGTTTATTCACAATGTGGAGAATTACATGTGTGTAACTTGGGGACGGCTTGTGGGAAACCTAGCGCCAGCGGGTCATCATGATGAACCCGATCATGGCTAAACCGAACCCAACGATGATGTTCCAGCCACCAATACCTGGGATAGGCCACTGGCCGCCCGGCGCCAGATAGAACACCATGATCCAGACCAGTCCTACGATCAGCAGGCCGAACATCACGGCTTTGTACCATGTCGGCAAGGGTTGCGGCTGATCGTCTGCGGCCATCAGCTCGGCGTCAAGATCAGACTGTTGCGTACGAGACGGGCGCTTCTTCGATGATGCCAATGGATATCCTGTTCGACAAGGGGCGTATACTACTGTCAGTATTCTACGTGCACCCGTAAGGTGCCGCAGCGTATCTTGAGTTGGAGGAACCGCCGAGTGTCAGAAGTCGGTTATCAGCCGCTGTCTCGTCGGCAGCAGCGCCAGCGAGACAACCGGCGCAAACGTCCTCCGCGTCCCACTTTTCTTGGTGTCCTGGGCGAAGTGCTGATCACCGCAGGTCTGTTCGTCCTGCTATTTGTGGTGTGGGAGTTGTACTGGACTAATCTGGGTGCCAATCGTGAGGCTCAAGCCCACCGCCAGGTCATCATCGAGTCATTTGACGAGCACTATAGTGGATTCGACGGCTCCGGGGCGGACCCGGCTGTACCGGGCACACCCGGGGAAGCGTGGGGACTGCTATATATTCCACGCTTTGGTGCCGACTACTCGGTGCCCGTCCTCGACGGCACTGGTCCCGAGATCGACTCTGCCGTCTTAGGTCGCTACGATAATGCTCCCGGACCGGGTGAAGACGGCAACCTCGGGCTCGCCGGGCACCGCCAGACCTATGGGGCGGTGCTGTGGGATATGGACACCTTGCAAGAAGGCGACCGAATGTACCTGCAAACTGCCAACGGGTGGTGGGTCTATGAGACGCGGCAGGTGCACATCGTTGAACCCACCGCGGTCGAAGTGCTCGATCCCAACCCAATGAATCCCGGCGGTCCGGCCGACGGCCAGTGGCTTACGCTCACCACCTGCCATCCGCCGTATACGGTGTTGGAGCGTATGATCACCCACGCTGAGCAAGTCGATTTTGTCCCGCTTCATGAGGGGCCACCGGCCGAAATCGCCGACTCCGTCCACAGCATGACTGAGGGGGCATAGCGTGTACGCCTGGTTATTTTATGTCTTACCCGGCCCAACCTGGTTCCGATGGCTTCTGGTACTGGGCCTGTTGGCTGGTGTCATCGTGGTGCTTATGGAATTCGTCTACCCGTGGATCGCCGAGTTCGGGTTTTTCTCCGACGCCACGCTGGATACCGGCGCCTCACCCAGCGAATAACCGGTAGTTCAGATTTGAAGGAATGTTTCCGCGAGTCGAACGGTTGATGTTGTTATGACTACTTCTGTACCAACTCCAAATCCATCTCATCACCTCGCTGAATCCCTGCCCGATGGGGCCGTTGAATTCGGGCTGCACACCTTCGGCGATATCACCCAAGACGTTGAAGGCACCCGCGTGCTGAGCCATCCCGAAGTTCTGCGAAATGTGGTGGCTGAAGGCGTACTCGCCGACCAGGTCGGCGTCGATGTCATTGGCGTCGGTGAACACCACCGCCCTGACTATTCGGTGTCGGCTCCCGATGTGGTCCTCACCGGAATCGGTGCCCAAACCGAACGCATCAAATTAATCTCGGCGGTGACCGTGTTGTCCTCCGATGATCCGGTGCGAGTCTTCCAACGCTTTGCAACGCTTGATGGCATCACGTCTGGTCGCGCGGAAGTGTCGCTGGGCCGAGGCAGCTTCATCGAATCCTTCCCACTGTTTGGCTATGACCTGAAAGACTACGAAGTCTTATTCGAAGAAAAACTCGAGCTCTTTGATCTCATTCGACGCGAGGAACCCGTCAGCTGGTCGGGCACCACCCGGGCACCGCTGGACAATTACTCGATTTTCCCCACGACAGCACACGAGCACGGTCTACCCACCTGGGTCGCGGTCGGTGGTTCACCACAGTCTGTCGTCCGTGCCGCAAAGTACGGCATGGGACTCGAACTAGCAATCATCGGTGGCGCTCCACAGCGGTTCGCTCCGCTGGTCAAGCTTTTCCACGAGCACATTGAACAAAACGGCTTCGATCCCCGGCGTGTGGCGGTGCACTCGCATGGTTTCGTCGCGGAAACCGACGAACTGGCTATGGAACGCTACTATCCGTATTGGCACAACTCCATGTCGGTGCTGGGCGCGGAACGCGGTTGGCCCTCGCCGACACCCGACCAGTTCGCCCAAGAAGTGCGCCAGGGTGCGCTGCACCTAGGTTCCCCTGAGACGGTGGCCCGCAAGATCGCCAACACGGTCCAGACCCTGGGCGCGACCCGGTTTGGGATGAAATACGGCAACGGCCGGTTACCACACGAGTACATGATGGATTCCATTGAGCTGTATGGTTCCAGGGTCATCCCCATGGTTCGTGAGATGCTGGCCGAATAGCAGGCCTCACAACGAACAAAGTGCCCGCCACTCAGTGAAGAGGCGGGCACTTTTCGTTAAGATGCGGCAGGGCAGGTGGAGTTAGTCGTTACCTCGACCGCGTCCACGGTTCCAGTCACGGACTTGCTCGTGGCCCTCTTCGTGAATCCCGCCATGCGGAGGTCCACCAGCTTCATTATCCTCATCATCCGTGTTGTCTTCATCAGGTGATGGGGAATCTTCGGTTGCTTCCTCATCGGCTTCTTCGTCACTGTTTTCCTCATCCGGGGATGGGGAGTCAGTTTCTTCCGGCTCTTCTTCCTCTACGGGTGTCTGAGCAATGTTGACCTCGATTGTGTTGCCCTGGGCGATCGAGCTTCCTGGGTCAGGGTTTTGAGCGAAGACCCTGCCCTCTTCCTCGTCGGCTTCCATCACGTTCACGCTGAGATTGAGGCCAAGGCCGCTGAGGGCTTCTTGTGCCTGATTTTCGGTCAGCCCGCGCAGGTCAGGTACTTCAACTTCGCCCGAGGACATCTTCAGAGCCACCGTGGAACCGTGGGGAACTGTCGAGCCAAGGGCAGGGTTGGTATCAACCAGGCGGTCGCGTGGAATCGTCGCAGAGTTCATGTATGACACGTCAGAAACGGTCAGTCCGAGGTCTTCGAGGGTATCGCGTACCGTCGCTTCGGAGGCGCCTTGCAGGGACTCGGGGATCTCAACTTGATCAGGTCCCAGCGAGATGTTCAGGGTTATCTCGTCGTAACGTTCCATGGTCGTACCGGAGTCTGGCTCGGTACCGATCGCGTGATCTCGTTCGATGTCATCGCTGTGTTCGTACTCTAAGATCGGCCGTAACCCTGCGGTTGTCAGCGCGTTCTGGGCTTCAGTTTCGGGCATGCCGGACACGTCTGGCACATCAACTTGGTTTTCCTCGATGCGGCGCTGTTCGGCCTCATTCCAGAACCACCACCCGGCAAACGCGCCACCACCCAAAAGTAGGATCAGCAGCAGGGCAATTAACCATCCGCGGCGGCGTTTCTTGGGTGGTTTGGCTTCGGCTGCTTCGAACTGGCCGGTCCGCTCGTAGGACTCGGGTAGCTCTTCACGGGGTTCAAAGATCGAGTCGTCTTGGGCCGAAATTGACCCCATCGCCTGGGTCGGTTCCGCATCGGCGGGGATCACGGCCGGTGGAATAACCGTCGTGGACGCATCTTCGGATACTGGCACACCATCGTAGTGCGCGGACCGAAGCGCGGTCAGGAATTCTTTGCCTGTTTGGAAGCGGTCGTTCTTGTCCTTGGCTAAAGATTTTTTCAGCACCGAATCCAGTGCCGGTGTGATGTCTGGGTTCAGTGAGGTCGCCGCGGGCGGTTCCTCACGGACGTGCTGGTAGGCAACGGCGACCGGCGAGTCACCAACAAACGGTGGGCGACCGGTCAGCAGTTCAAAGAGCAAACACCCAACCGAGTAAAGGTCTGACCGGAAATCAACGGTCTCGCCGCGGGCTTGTTCAGGGGATAGATACTGTGCGGTGCCAACCACGGCCTGGGTCTGGGTCATCGTCGCCGATGAATCCGATAGCGCCCGGGCGATGCCGAAGTCCATGACCTTGACGGTGCCGGCTTCATCAACCATGACGTTGCCGGGCTTGATATCGCGGTGCACAATGTCGTTTTCGTGCGAGTACGCGACTGCCCCGAGGACCCCTTCGGTCCACTCGACGGCCTGGTCGATGCTGACATCGTCCTTACGCAACAGTGCGCGCAGGGTGTCGCCGTTCACGTATTCCATGACCATGTAGGGCAGTGCCAGCCCGGCGTGTTCGCCGTTGGGTGGGATTTCTTCCTCACCCGTGTCGAAGACTGCCACGATATTGGGATGATTGAGCGCAGCCGAGGCATGGGCTTCACGTTGGAAACGCGTTTGGAACTGTGGGTCGCGGGCCAGGTCGGGGCGCATCATCTTGATGGCGACGGCACGACCTAGTCGGACGTCACGTCCAAGGTAGACGTCCGCCATCCCGCCGCGGCCAATTAGCTCGCCGACTTCATAACGCTCATTGATAACTCGTTGTTGTGACACGGTTTTCCTTAGCGGACGCTATGCAGCATTTTCATGTGCCGCGAGGGTCCGAGGATAGAACAGTACATGTTTCATTAGATTTCTTTTAGTCTTCGGTGGGATCGTTGTCTGGCGATTCTGCAGGCACAGACTGCGTAGTGACCTCGTCTGCATTATTTGTCCCAGGATCCGGTTCGGGATCAGGGTCAGCATCTGGATCAGGGTCGGGGTCAGGATCTGGCTCGGGCTGCTGAGGTGCTGGCTCTTGGGTCGTCTGGGTCGGAGCTGGTTGTTGGGTCGTCGGCGGTGCTTGTTGTTGCGTGGTGGGCGCTGGTTCAGGTGCCGGCGCGGGCGCCTGAGTGGTTGGCTGGGGAGCCGGAGCTTGCGTGGTCGGCGCTGGTTCTGGCTCAGGTTCTGGTTCAGGAGCGGGGTCTTCCCCGGTGCCATCAGAGAAACTCACCCGGATCTCCGAGCCTTCTTCGACCTCACCGGTCGGGCTCAGCGCCAACACGGTGCCTGCCGGTTCAGTGTCCTGGCGCTCGACCCGGTCGACGGTGAAACCGAGTTCTTCGAGTTCTTCTTCGACCTCGTCAATGTCACGACCGAGGTAGTCGTCGGCGTCGAGCTCCACAGTCGCGACGGTCTCGGTGGGTTCAGGCTCGGGTTCTTCATCAGAGCCCAACGAGGCGGCCCAAAAGCCGATTCCGGTCAGCAACGCCAGGATGAGCACACCGATAATCGGCCAGAACCACGGGCTGCGTTTCTTCTCGCCATCCTCGGCATGAGAGCCGGTTGCTTCGTTCTCGTCGTAGGCACCGGCTTCTTCATCAGGCAGTGCGCTGGCGCTGAGTTCACTGGACTGCGCAGTCAGATCGGTCGGTGTGACCGGAAGCGCTGCGGTGGAATCCGAGACCTCGGTCGGCATATCAGACATGACCTGGGTCGCGTCGGGGTCAGCCGCGCTTTGGAATTCTTGCGTATTGATGACCTGGGTGGCATCAGAATCAAAGCCGCCGGAGGTGATGAACGGGACCATGCCGGGCACCGCGTTGATCGCGGCTTGGGTGTCTTGACGGCGCAACGCTTCGGCTGCGGTGGCGAGTTTATCTGCGTCGGCCGGCCGGTCCTCGGCTTCTTTGGACAGCATCGACATGATCAGCGCGCGCACCGGTTCGGGAATCGATTCCGGCAGTTCCGGTGGGTCATCGTTGACTTGGGCCAGGGCAATCGCGATCTGAGACTCGCCGGTAAAGGGCCGGTGGCCGGCTAAGCTTTCGTAACCGATGATGCCCAAGGAGTAGATATCGGAGGACCCGGTGGCTTGTTGGCCGGTGGCTTGTTCTGGTGCCAGGTACTGGGCGGTCCCCATGACCTGGCCGGTGGCGGTGAGTGGGACTTGGTCGGCGAGGCGGGCGATACCGAAGTCGGTGACTTTGACGCGGTTTTTCGCGTCGATCAACAGGTTGCCGGGTTTCACATCGCGGTGGACCAGCCCTTGGGCGTGGGCGGCGGACAGCGCGCGGGCGGTTTGGGCGATGATCGACAGGGTGCGGTCGGGTGAGAGGACTTTTTCGCGGTCGAGAATAGCGCTGAGCGGATCCCCGGGGACCAGCTCCATAACCAAATAGCCGGAGCCTTCTTCTTCGCCGTAGTCAAAGACGTTGGCCACGCCGGGGTGGTTGAGCAGGGCGGTGTGTTGGGCTTCGGCACGGAAACGGCGCAGGAAATTGGGGTCCCCGGTGTATTCTTCCTTCAAAATTTTGATGGCGATGATCCGGCCGAGCACGGTGTCGCGTGCCTTCCAGACCTCGCCCATGCCACCGATGGCGATCCGATCGGTCAGTTCGTATCGGCCGCCTAGCGTCATTCCCGATATTGGTCTCACTGTTCGACCACCGCCTCCACGATTGTCTTAAGGTTCGTCGCGGTGAGCTGGCTGCCCACCGAGTAATCCGTGTTTTGATATACCAGGGTGACGGCCACCTGGGGGTCATCTGCGGGTGCGAACCCGGTGATCCACGAGTTCACCTTGCCGGTCTCGCCGATATCGGCGGTACCGGTTTTCGCGGCGATCGGGATCGAGGAACGCGCCGGCATGGCGGTACCCGATTGGACCACTTCCAGCATCATCGTTGTCATATCCTCGGCGACATCCGGAGTGATCGCTTCTGAATACACTTCGGGCTGGGTTTCTTCTAGCACGTTAAGATCCGGTCCGCGCACGGTGTCGACCAGTTGCGGGTGCATGACGGTCCCATCGTTGGCGATCCCGGCGGCGACCATATTCATTTGCAACGCGGTGGCACGAACGTCGACCTGACCCAGCACCGACTGCGCCAGGGTTGCATCGTGGATGTCTTCGGTAGGGAAGTGCGACGCGGTGACCGACAGCGGAATGTTGATCGAGTCGTCGTTGAAGCCGAAGCGTTCGGCGACATCAAGGATGGCGTCTTGGCCCAGGTCCATCGCGGCTTGCGAGAACGGGGTGTTACAGGACTGGGCGAAAATCCACGTGAAGTCGGCCGAATCGCGCCGATCACAGATCCCGCCCCGGAAGTTTGAGATGGTGTTATTGGTTTGCGGCAGGGGCAGTTCGTTGGGCACCGGGATGGAACCACCGGGGGAGTACTCGCCGGACTCGAGCATCGCGATGGCGTCAATCAGTTTGAAGGTCGAACCGGGTTGGGCGATATCGTAGGTCGGCCGGTTCTGATATGGCGACACCCCGGACTCGACGATCTCGTCCATGTTTTCTGAGGCCTGCGTGGTCGAGTGCACGGCCAGCAGGTTGGTGTCGTAGCTTGGGCGCGCGACCATCGCCAGGATCCGTCCGGTATCGGGCTCGGAGACAACCACCGACCCCTCAATGCCTTCGGGGAGCGCGTTGTATGCGACTTCTTGAAGTTGCGGGTCGATGGTCAGTTCAACGGATGCGCCGGGGTTTTCGGCACCGGTGAAAGTTTGGCGTAGGCGTTCGATAAAGAGGTCGTCTGCGGAGCCGGACAACCAGTCATTGAGGCGTTGTTCCAACCCGGTTTGGCCGTAGGCCAGGGAGTAGAACCCGGTCAGCCCCGAATACAGGTTGGGATCGTGATACACCCGCTGGTAGTCAAAGCTCGTGGATTCGCTTGGCACGGACTCAGCGATCGGGTCCCCATCGACCAAGATTGGTCCGCGTGGGCCACCGAATTGCTTGTAGAGTTCCCGCGAGTTGGCTTCGTGGGTGCGTAAGTCGTCGGCGCCAATGACTTGGACGTAGCTGGCGGCCCCGACGAGTACGAGGAACGCGGCGACGATACCAAACCAGGCGTATCGGATGGATTCATTCACTAGCGTTCACCCGCCTCTACTGGTTGTCCCGGTACTGATGTGCCCGCCCCAAAGCCCGAGGCGTTGACCATGGGGCCGGCCTGCATTGGGCGGTTGGCGGTGTGCGAAATTAATAACACTAGCCCGATAATCATCCAGTTGGCTAACAGTGACGAGCCACCCGCGGCCATGAACGGGGTGGTGAGTCCGGTCAGTGGAATGACGCGCAATACCCCGCCGACAACCACGAAAATTTGGATCGCCATGGCGCAGCCCAGCCCGGCGGCGAGCAGTTTGCCGAAGGCGTCGCGGGCTGACAGGCCGATACGCATAATGCGAGTAATCAGGACGAAGAAGATCAACAAAATGGCGGTCAATCCGACCAGGCCGAGCTCTTCACCAAAGGACGCGATGATCATGTCGGAGTTGGCCGCGAACACGAGATCCGGGCGGCCTTCGCCAAGCCCAGAGCCAAATAATCCGCCCGAAGCCAGCCCGAACAGGCCTTGGACGACTTGGTGGGAGCCGTGCTCGGCGTAGATCATGTCCATATCGAACGCGTTGAGCCACCCGTCAATGCGTGCTTGGACGTGTGGGAATAGGTTGAAGGCGATAATACCGCCGGCTCCGACCGCGAGGAGTCCCAGGATGATCCAGGATAAACGTGCGGTGGCCAGGTAAATCATGGCCATGAAGAGTCCGAAGAACAACACTGCTGAGCCGAGGTCACGTTGGAAAATCAACACGCCCATGGACACCAGCCAGGCCACGACCAGCGGGCCAAGATCTTGCAGCCGTGGGAAGCTTAGCGGGCCGAGCTTCCGACCCGCTAACAGGATCAGATCGCGGTTGGCGCTCAGGTAGGAGGCAAAGAAGATGGCCAGGGTCAGTTTGGCGACTTCACCGGGCTGGAACGACCCAATCCCTAGGTTCACCCAAATGCGGGCACCATAGATCTCCATGCCGATGAACGGCAAAAACGGCAGGACCAGTAAGATCGCCGAGGCCAAGAGCCACACGTAGGTGAAGCGGCGCATGTGCCGGTAGTCGATGATGAACCAGACCAGCGCCATCGAAATGATGATCGACAAGGCCGTCCACAACAACTGATTATTGGCCGCACTCCCACCCGGGGGGACCAGGTCAAGCCGGTGAATCATCGCCAGCCCCAACCCGTTGAGCGACAGGGCTAACGGCATGATGTACTGATCTGACCAGGGGGCTCGCAGGCGCAATACGAGATGGAAGGCGATCGCCAGGGCGGCCATGACCCCCAGTTGGATCCAGTAGTGGGTCTCCAGGGGCTGATCCATCCCTAACCCGGACAGCATGTAAGCACCTGAACCGATGGCCACAGCCATGACCAGCAGTATCAGTTCAGTGATACGCAGTGGCTTTTTGACCGGCTGGTCTTCGGTTTCGACGGCGTCAAGAGTGTGGGCCATTACGGGTTGCCTCCTGTGGCACCTGCGGCTGCACCAGCAATGGAAGCCGATGTGGTGACGCCGTTGGATGCCAGTGGAATATTGGAGTCATCAGGCTGATCGGTGGGGGAGACCGGCGGGGCTTCAGGGATCAGGGCGGTTTCGAGATCCATCAGGATCTCGCGGGCATGGTTGAGATCCTGGGCGGGCAGCCCGGCTTCGACACGTTGCCGGCTGTATCCGGGCAACCGGGATAGCGGAATTTCCGTGGCCTCTTCGACCGAGGACAGCTCGAGCGGTCCGAGCGATTGTGGCACACCCTGATAGATGGCCACCCGGTCGTCAACCGAGCCGACATAGTATTGACCGCGAATCCAGAGAAATCCGACGGCAAGGGACGTGGCAAATAAGATCAAAAAGACCCCGACCATGGTCAGCAGCGGCCATGTGCGTCGACCGGTGGGTACGGCGTCTTCGTCGAGCTCGGAGGCGCCGGCGGGTTCGGGTGCTGCCGCATCTGAGGCGCCGTGCAGGAGTGCGGCGGCGCGCTTTTGCGATGAAGAGCGGGTGACAATCGGGATTTGGTCGGTGTCGGTGGCCAACTCGGCCGCACCCACCAATAGGTGGGGTCGTGAACCGAGGTCAGCGCGCAGCAGGGCGGCTGATACGGATTCACCGTCGCTTGCTTGACTGACTTCACGAGCCGATTCGGCGAGCTCTTCTGCGCGCGGCGGGTCTTCGACGGTGACTTGGGCTTCCGCAGTTTCAAAAACCACGATCGTCACATTGTCGGGGGCGCCGCGGTTCAGGGTCTCATCCACCAGGTCCCGGCAGATGTCATCCAGGGGCTTATCCGCCCGAAGCAGGGTTTCGATCGTGGCATCATCCACCACCGCGTTGAGGCCATCGGAACACAGCAACCAGCGTTCACCGGGTTGGGTTTCGAAGGTGGCAACATCGAGTTCCGGGGAAGCATCAACATCACCCAGCACCCGCATCAACACGTTCTTGTGCGGGTGAGATTCGGCGTCTTCTGGTTTGATACGCCCTTCATCGATGAGCCGCTGCACGAAGGTGTGATCGGCCGAAAGTTGTTCGAAGACATCGTTTTTGACGCGATAGGCCCGCGAGTCACCGATGTGGGCCATGTGCAACAGATTGTTGTCGACCAGGACGGCGGTACAGGTGGTGCCCATCCCGGCGAGTTTGGGGTTGTCATGCACCAGGTCGTTGAGAATCAGGTTCGCCGATTGGATTTCATCGGCTAAGACGGTTTGCGGATCCGACAGATCGTTGCGGTCTAAGGGAGCCAGGTCGAGCACGACCGAGGCTGACGCCACGTCACCACCGACGTGGCCGCCCATCCCGTCAGCCACCACGGCTAAGTACCGACCGACGTAGGCCGAGTCATCGTTTTTTGAGCGCACTCGTCCCACGTCAGAGCGCGCGGCGAAGTTCAGCTCTAGAGCCATAGTTATGCCCTGAGCTCCATGACAGTCTTACCAATGCGCACCGGCACATTGGGTTCAAGGGCCATCGTCCGGGTCAATTGGTTACCGTGAACGAAGGTCCCATTGGTTGAGCCCAGGTCTTCTAGGAACCACCGACTGCCCTGCGGGAACAGTCGCGCGTGGCGGCCCGAGGCGTAGTCATCTTCCAGCACGAGTCCGGCATCCTGGGCGCGCCCGATCAACAAGGGTTGACCGTTGAGCGGAATCGTCCGGCCTGCCAGGGGCCCTTCCGTGACGACGAGCTTGCTGGCTAACGCGCGAGTGGGCGGTGGTGGCGTATCGGTGGAAACGTTGGAGGGCTGTTCGGATTTCTCTGGTTTCTTTTTGCGCTTGGTCAAGCGCGCAGGCCGGGCAATCTGCAGCGACCGGCCCTGTGAGGTAATTACGGAGAACACAAAGATCCACAGTAGGGCGAGCAGCCCAAACCGCAGCGCAGTTATCGCCAATTCGCTCACGGGCTACCTCCGTGCCTGGGTTGAAGTGTCTGGGGCGAGGCGGAACACGATGGTTGTTCGACCGGCGGTAATAATATCACCGTGGTGCAAATCTACCGAGTTGCCTGCCTTTTGCCCGTTGAGATAAAACCCGTTGGTGGAGCCGAGATCTAAAGCGGAGACGCGGTCTCCTGCGATCTGGATTTCCAGGTGTCGGCGAGACATCCCGGGATCTGCCACCGTGATATCGACATCCGCTGAGCGGCCGATGACCGCTGAGGAGGAATTGATCGCGTAACGCGTGCCTTCGATCTCTAATACTGGACGCCAGGTGGTGCGATCGACTTGTACATTGGGGTCCGTCATTTCAGCCGGCGGAGTCACCGCGGGGGAACTGACTTCTTTGTCCGGTGAGTACGAGATGGGTTGACCGGGATCGACATCATCGGCGGTCTCAATGGTTGAAGTAATCTCCATGTCGCCGCGCTCGAGCTGGTCGTCGGCGACGAACGTGACGCGCACCGGACCCGACAGGGAATAGCCCTGCACCGAGGCGTGGCGGATTGCTTCGTCGCATAATTCTTCAGCCAACGCTCGACCCCACTGCTGAACTTGTGGGAAGTCCTGTTCCGAAAAGGCGATCGTGTACACGTTGGGGACCAGCGTGCGTTGCTCGGAGATCGTGGCGGCGCGATGGTCCATTTCCAGGCGCATCGCATTGGTCACTTCTACGGGCTTAATCTTTTTGGAGCCACCGGCCGAAAAGATTTTGCGCACGGTGCGTTCGAGAAGGTTCTCTAAACCATCCAACATGCCCACTCCGGCACTCCTTTCAGCGTGGCCAGAACGGCTCACTGGTAAATATCCCAGAGTAGTTCTGTCCCGGGAAATTGTCACATGCAGTTACATTTTTGCACATCGGGCCCGGCAATACACGAAGCGCGATGTCAGAACCGGATCGGCAGCCCTTGGATTCCCTTGATTAGCATTCAAGCCGCTGTTGTGTTTATACTATAGATCGTGCTTCTAGCAGATGCTGGTGAGCATAGGTCATTCGCGCGAGTGGCGGAATTGGTAGACGCGCTGGCTTCAGGTGCCAGTGTCTTCACGGACGTGGGGGTTCAAGTCCCCCCTCGCGCACAAATTTCCTCAAGACACTATCGGTGACGGGGATGGTGGAAGCTCCGAAGTTTTTCTTCGGAGCTTTTGTCGTTTCTGACTACCAGCTCTTTTGTTCAGCGACCTGTCAGTGGGGTCGCCCAACGGTCACGTGCAAAGCCCTTGAAATGCGCCGCCAACCGACGTATGTTTATGGCACTCATGAGGGATTGCACCCATATATAAGGTATGGCCTTACTCGGTGTATGCGTGCGATGAGTTGAAGGATGCGCCATGACGGCTTCGACACCAACAGGATCCCGAATTCGACGCTGGTATGGGATCGCCGCGGCAGGCGCCCTGACAGTTACTGTCATTTTTGCGACCGTCGGTGACGGCGTGGATGTTCCGGAAGCTACGGGTCTGCGCAGTGTCGTTATTGGCTTTGGCCACACGTTGGTCTGGGCGCTGCTGACGGTTGCTTTGCTGATCGCAGCCATCCGCGGGCAGTGGTCTACACCGTCCCAAATCTTCGCCGTGGCGGCCGCCCTGAGTTACGGCCTGTTTCTATTTGCCGTATTTCTGTGGCCATAGACCTCAGTGTGACACGGACCAGCGATTAGCGTTTCGCCGCCTTAATAATTCTTCCCGCAGCCCATCCGGCAACGCCAATAAAGGGAATCGAAACGGCTATCAAGGCGACCGGATTTGGCTCGAACCGGGTCTTCCCATTGCGGGTGATGTACGCTCCGACCGGAACAGACATGCCCCCTCCGCCACCGCCGGATCCTTCGTTGTGCTCACCTTCGGCAACGCCTTCACCAGCGCCAAAGCCATAGCTTGCAGCCGCAACCGGCACGATGGTGGTGCCGGCGATTTCAATGGGTTCACCGTAGGCAAGTTTCACCCCGGTGTTGGTAAAACTGTCCGCTAATTCTTTTGCAATGTTAGCCATGTGCCGATTTTATCGCCGCCCGGAACGAGGCTGCTAGGGGTAGCTCGCAATTGCCCGAACCGGTGAGCCATCGAGTCCCGCCAGCGGCAGCGGAAGAATGGTCATCTCCACGCGTTCTGGCAGCTGCTGAAGGCCGGTGAGATTTTCCACGATGATCCCGTCCTGCCCTAACCAGAATTCATGCACCGGTGCGCTCAAAGTGCTGTGCGTCGGGTCCGGGCTGAACATATCCACTCCTAAGACCCGCGCGCCCTTGTCCCACAGCGCTTCGACCAGTTCAAGTTCGAGGTACGGGTGGTGCTCATAGACGGGCTCATGAAAGTATCGGTCCCACCCGGTGGCGATACAGACAATGTTAGGAAGCTGCGCTGGTATCGGCGCCAGATCGGAGAGCCCGAGGGGTTGATCGCGGAGCGCTGCTGTTTCGTTTGATCGCGTATGCAACACATAGGCCGTGCCCTGCAATGCAGCCAGATTCAACTGGTCGACCGTGCGCCCTCCGGCGATCATATGCGAGGGAGCATCCAGGTGAGTGCCGGTGTGAGAACCAAATCGCAGGGCTGACACATTAGCGCCGTCATCGGCAAGCGTGGCTGCCGGGGCGAAAGCAACGGTGGGGTCACCGGGATACACGGGCATGCCAGGGGTCATCGGGTGGCTCAGGTCTACTAGTGGCAAGCTCAACCTCTCGTAAGTTTGATGCGTCAATATGTCGATGTGGGACAGTTGCAACGCCTATCAGTGTCTGAATAATGATGTCGAGGCGCGTAAGGCTGCAACGAAGGCTTGTTCCCGATTGTCGCTATCGTTCGGTGGTGTCGTGAAACCACTGAGTTCCAGGGTCACCAGACCGTGAATATAGGCCCATAAACGATAAGCCCTGCTCTGCGCTTGGGGTGGGCTGCATTGGGCGGCGCGTGCAACAGCATCGACGAGCATGTCGAAGGTTGCTGCGCTGCGTTCGGGCGTGGAGGACCCGAGGGTGTTGTTGAACATCACGCGATAAAAATGCGGGTTCTCTAATGCGTTGATTCGGTAGGAGCGGCCTAACGCGAGCAGATCGGCGTCGGGGTCGTCGGTGTGGGGCACGGCACGAAGGTGCGCGGCGAAGCGTTGAAAACCCTCTGTGACGACGGCGTCGATGAGCGCTTCACGACCGCCAAAGAGTGAATAGATGGCCGTGGTCGTGGTGTTTGCTGTTGTGGCGGCTTTCCGCATGGATAACGCGTCAACGCCCTGTTGGGCAATAATTTCAGAAGCCGCTTCTAACAGGCGACGGCGTACCGTGTCGTCGTGGGTTTTTGGGCGAGCCATTTTTCGAGTCTATAGTACTGCCGCAGGTTTCATAACAGCGTTATAATTCGTGTATCGAACGCTTCACCCCGAGGGGGTCCCCATGTTTGAGATCTCGCCTGCAGCACAGACCACCGCTGGGATCGTGCTCCTCGCCGCGATCACGGTCGCCAGTGGCGGATGGCTATTGCTGCAAATCTTGCGTGGCAGTGTCGCCGCCACGGATTTTCAAAAGGCGTTCTATCGCGCCGGACACGCACACGCCGGTGTGCTGATTACCCTCGGATTAGTATGTCTCCTCTTAACAGAGACCACCTCGCTGACCGACGGGTGGTTGTGGCTGAGCCGCACCGGAGTGCTCATCGCCGCCATTCTGATGCCGGCAGGGTTCTTCTTCTCGGCCATGGGCGCTGGTCGAACCTCACCGAGCCGCTGGATTGTTCTGCTCTGGGTGGGAGTGGTCTTTTTGGTCGCTGGACTGGCCACGTGCGGCGTCGGATTAATCCTTGCTTAGCCGAGAGCGGCAACGTATGACGGGGAAGGTCACCCTCGATGCGAGCCAGTGGCGAGGCCAGCTAGGCTGCGAGGAGTACCTCATACGGCGCATGGGTGTGTGCCCACGAAAGGAAAACTCCGACCTTGTCTGTACCGCTAAGTATTCTCGATCTCGTCTCCATCTCTGAAGGCTCGACGGCCCGCGACGCCATTGAGGCCTCGATGAACTCGGCACGGCTCGCCGATGAGTGGGGTTATCGCCGGATCTGGTTCGCTGAACACCACAACACGCCCAACCTGGCGGCCAGCTCGACCGCGCTGCTGATCTCCCAGGCCGCCCAGTGCACCGACAAGATTCGCCTTGGTTCCGGTGGGGTCATGTTGCCCAACCATGCGCCCCTGATGGTTGCCGAACAATACGGAACCCTGGCCAATATGCACGGCAACCGGATCGATCTGGGTCTGGGGCGCGCACCGGGTACCGACATGATGACCGCCCAAGCCTTGAGCCGTTCCTCTGCCGAACCGCAACAGTTCGCCCAGCACATCTATGACCTGCAGGGCTGGTTTGCCGAAGATGGCACGGCCTATAGCATGCCTATTGTTTCCGCCGTATCAGCGGGTACCAACGTGCCCATCTGGGTGCTGGGTTCCACGGTCAATGGGGCCTCCATTGCTGGCCAACTCGGGCTACCGTTTTCGGTGGCCTCGCACTTTGCCCCCGATCAGCTGGATCAGGCCATTCAGGTCTACCGCGACGCCTTCAACCCCGCGGCCCCTACAGCGGAACTTGAGGAGCCGTACGTGATGGCGGGCATCAATGTCATGGTGGCCGACAACGACGACGAAGCACAACGAGAGTTCACCGTCGTCGAGCAGATGTTCCAAGACATTCAGACCGGCCAACGCCGGCTGCTGCAGCCTCCACTGAACGCCGAGCAATTCAGCGCTCGCGGTCCGGCAGATCATGCGATGCTTCGGATGAAAGCGGTGGGTACCCCGCACACCGTAAAACAGGAACTCGAAGCATTCGTCGAACGGACCGGTGCGGACGAACTGATCACCGTGACTTATGCGTATGATCCGGCAGTGCGCGATCGCTCGTATGAGCTCCTCGCCGAGACCTGGTTCTAACTGGCGCGTCTATAGAGAGTTATCCATGGACCATCAGGATCTGCTGGCATCGATTTGGGAATCGCTGCGTGCTGCCACGACACAGCGGACCGGGTTCACCCTGGCAACGTTGGCGACCGTGACCGCAGCGGGACAGCCCCGTGCTCGGTCGGTGATTATCCGTGACTTCGCCACCGACCCGGAACGGGTGTACTTCGCGACCCACACTGCTTCAGACAAGCTCCCTGAAATGCTGGCCCGTCCTACCGTCGCGCTGATGTTCTATGATGCGGCGACATCGGTGCAGTTGCGCGCCGAAGGGCAAGCCCAGATCATCGAGGATCCCGCCGAGCGCCACCGCGTGTGGGACACGTTGGCACCGCACAGCCGGGAACTCTATGCACCGACTGCGCCGCCGGGCACCCCGTTGGAGACCGCTGATGCCCCAGATGCGCGCACCGCATTTGAACGGTTCGCCTGGATCAGCATCCGACTGGACCGCCTCGACTGGTTAGATCTGGCAACTGACCCACATCAGCGGTGGCAGTTCCAGCGAACGGGTACTACCTGGACTGGGCACCCGGTGGTCCCTTAGTTACTCAAGGGCCGCGGACAGCTCGCCAGTGAGATCGCCGGGGGCGTGATCCTCAACGGCCACCTCACCGGCACCCAGCCACGTGGCCATGGTGGACAGTTCAGCGGCGAGCGCTTGGCTGATCGCCCCGCGATCGGGCCAGGGCGTTTGGTCCCCAGCATCTGTCCGGGGTTCTTCGGAAAATGCTGAACGAACGAGCAGCTGGTTGTGGGAACGGTCGTGTTTGAGATCGAGCCGCGCGACCAGGTGTTCGCCGAGTACAAACGGCAGCACGTAGTACCCGTATTGGCGTTTGTGCGCTGGCGTGTAAATTTCTAACCGGTAGTGCATGCCAAAGAGCTCCAGGAGTCGTCGCCGTTCAAACACCAGTGGGTCAAATGGCGCCAGCAGTGCTTGAGCATCAACCGTGCGAGGCACTCGCGCCCCGGCGTGCATCCATGTTGGGCGCTGCCAGCCGGTCACTTCAACCGGAATGACTTCGCCTACGGCTTCCAGCTCGCCTAGGGCGCGGGCGGTGTCGCGCTGGGGGAATCGGAAGTAGTCGGCAAAGCAGCGCACCGTGCCGATCCCGTGTGCTCGCACTGCGATCCGCACTAGCTCTCGGATCGCGTCTTCTTTGGGACAGTCCAGCGTTTCGCGGATGGCTGGCGGCACGACGCGTTCGGTGAGATCAAAGACGCGCTCAAATTGCGCATTGCGACGAGCCGGGGTGAATGTTCCGGCATCGAAGAGTAACTCGGAGGCGGTTTTTGCTGGACTCCACGACCAACCCCAGTGCCCTTCGGGTCGGCGGGCCTGATCGCGGTGCACAAACGCTTCGATTTCGCGGCTGGTCAGCGGCCCATGTTCGGTCGCGATCTCACGTACCAAGCTCAACAGGCCGGGCTGTTTTGCCTCAAAAGCTACCGGATCCATCCGCGACCAGCGTCGCCGATTCCAGGTCAGCAACGGGAACGTGGTGGCTGGCACAAAGGAGGCTTCGTGCGCCCACGTTTCAAGAATGCGCCGCGGCGCGTGCCCGGTGGCCCGTTCCAACAGTGTGGTGTCATAAGGACCCAAGCGAGCAAATAACGGCAGTAAGTGGGCCCGGGCCAGCACATTGACCGAATCGATTTGTAACAGCCCGATCCGTTTGATCGTGTCGGTCAGATGTCGCAGCGTGACTGTGGCGGGCCGTGCACGTTCTAAGCCTTGAGCGGCAATCGCGACGCGACGGGCTTGACTCAAGCTCAATCTCCGAACCACCGGTTTACTCCTAGCGCTGTGCGGCTAAAATCCTGGTTGCATGCTAGCTGACCGGTGACACGCTGGAAACACTTGGAGGATGCCGACCGCCGGAGAGGTAACTCACCGACCGGTTAGGGTAGGAGAGCACAGTTTGCCCCGTTCAGCATCCAAGGAAGACCCGTTGAGAGACACGCTTCGCATCGCGGGAGTGTATATCGGCACGATTATCGGCGCCGGGTACGCTTCAGGCCAGGAAATTTTACAGTTTTTCACCGGCTACGGTTGGTGGGGAATCCTTGGCACCCTGGTATCTATGGTCATGTACCCGCTGCTGGGGTACTACCTGATTGTGCTCGGTAAACGGGTCCAAGCCCGGTCGCACAAAAGCGTGATTTACCATATTTGCGGCAAATACTTAGGGGCCGTCATCGACGTGCTCTTAGCATTTTTCCTCTTTGGGGTCGGCGTCATTATGATCGCCGGTGCCGGGTCACTCTTTCACCAACAGTTCGGCATTGAACCGGTGATCGGGTATGTGCTCATGACCGTGCTGGTGATCCTCGCCCTATTATTGAGTCTGCGCCGGGTACTCAATGTCATCAGCAGTCTTGCCCCCTTCGCATTTGTCCTGGTGATCGTGCTGGCCGGATATGCCGCTCTCACCGCCGACACCACGGGTGTTGATCTGGAAGCCGTGGCAGCTACCCAGGACCAGTTGGCCTCACCGCACTGGTTGCTGTCGGCATTTTTGCACGTGTCCTTTAATGTCACCATCACCGTCAGTATCATGGCGATGATTGGAGCCACCGAAAAGAACTACCGGGCAGCCAAACGTGGTGCTGTACTGGGCGGCCTCGCACTAGGCGCGATCGCTTTGGTTATCAACCTGGCGATGTACCTCAACATCGATGACCTGGTCGGCACGGATATGCCGATGCTGATGCTGGCCACCGAAATCCATCCGGGTGTCGGCGTGGCGATGGCCGTCGTGCTGCTGGCAATGATCTTCAATACGGCAGTCCCGATGTTCTACTCGTTCACCGCACGGTTCTTTACGGTCGAAACCAAGCACTTCCGCATCGCCGCCGTGGTGGTTGGGCTTGTGGCCTTCGGGTTCGGCTTCATTGGGTTCACCGAATTGGTGGGCACCGTCTACCCCTTGTTGGGCTATATGGGCTTCATCATTTTCGCTGCCATGGCACTCAACCTCATCCGCTATACGCGCCGCTCGAAGACCGCCCCCACCGCGGTTTCGCACGACTCGTAGCAGCCCTGCCCGGTGCGGAGACGTGAACACTCGGGGACGGGGCAGTAAACGTTGCGGTGTTACCGGCTCAAGTGCTTGCTCGACGGTCTGGGTTCATTAGGCTAGGGCACGTGCATGAACCCACCGACGCGGCAACCACCAAGGACACCATGACAGCATCCGGCCCGACTGAGGTCTTTCGCGCCTTCCTCAAGCTCGGCGTGACCTCCTTTGGCGGACCGGCCGCGCATCTGGGCTACTTCCGAGATGAGCTGGTCCATCGTCGGGGCTGGGTGACCGACCAGCAATACGGTCAGCTCGTGGCGCTGTGTCAGTTTCTGCCCGGCCCGGCTTCCAGCCAGGTCGGGTTTGCCTTAGGCCTGATACGCGGCGGATACCTCGGGGCCTTCGCCGCGTGGTTCGCCTTCACCGTGCCGTCCGCGGTGCTGCTGGTGCTGTTTGCGATGGGAGCGGTGGCCCTTTATGGACCCGTGGGCCAGGGGCTACTGCTGGGGCTCAAGGCCGTGGCCGTCGCCGTGGTCGCGCACGCCGTATGGGGCATGGCCAAAACGCTCACCCCGGATCTACGCCGCATCATCATCGGCTGCGGTGCGCTCGCGCTCGCATTATTTGTACCCGGTACCGCTGGCCAATTGTTGGCGATCATCACCGGGCTGGCCCTTGGCATGCTGGTGTGCCGACGGGTTGTCTCCACAGACCAACAACCCTTATCGGTCCGGGTATCCAAGCGCGTCGGGATCAGCTGCGCGGTGGTGTTCGGGTTGCTGCTGGCCGGTCTGCCGCTGCTGGTGGCAGCAACGAACAACGCCTGGGTTGCCATGACCGATGCGTTCTACCGCGCCGGTGCGCTAGTGTTCGGCGGCGGACACGTGGTGTTACCGTTATTACAAGGCGAACCAGCCATTACCTCGTCGGTGACCCAAGATCAGTTCTTGGCCGGTTACGGTGCCGCGCAAGCCGTCCCGGGCCCCTTATTTACCTTTGCGGCCTTCCTCGGCTTCGAAATGGGGGATGGCGCCACCGCGTGGATCTCAGCGGCGGTGGCCCTGGTGGCGGTCTTTGTGCCCGGTCTGCTGCTGTTGCTAGCCGTGCTGCCGTTTTGGAATGCGGTCCGCAATAACACCACGGTGGCCGCGGCAATGGCCGGCGCCAACGCAGCGGTCGTCGGGGTTCTGGCCGCAGCGTTGATCACCCCGATCATCACCTCAGGGATCACCGGCATCGCAGCCCTGGTCATCGCGCTGGGGTGTTTCGCACTGTTGCAGTTTGCCAAACTGCCCGCCTGGGCCGTGGTGCTGATTGGTGCGGTGGCCGGCTTGCTCGCCAGTGTCACCGGACTGGGTGTGACCTGGGGCTAAAAACAATTGGTCGAGGGCTGGTGTGTGGGCTGGGTTTTCGCGGCGTTTCGTCGTTTGCTGGTGTCGTAGCGTAGACTGTGATGAGCCAGCCGGTCAGGAACTGCCTTTCCGGTGCCGTCCAGTACCGCGTTGAGGGACTTTTGTATGGTCGCTCCGCCTGTGCCAGGGTCGGGTCTTTCTTTCCCGAACGGAATCATTTTTTACGTGACTTCAATTCATCATGCCGCCCAAACCGGCGGTTCTTCCACCGTGCCTTCTTCCAGCGCCACACCAGCAGCCAACGGCTTTCTCCCGCTGGGTGTGCCCACAAAACTGGCCGAAACACTAGCACGCCAAGACATTACGAACCCCACCCCGATTCAGGCAGCCACGCTGCCCGACTCGCTTGCTGGGCGCGATGTGCTGGGCCGTGGCCGCACCGGATCCGGTAAATCCTATGCATTCTTGCTTCCCACCGCAGCACGACTGAGCGACGGACAACGCGCCGCCAGCCGCCGTCCTCGCGCGCTGGTCTTAGCACCAACCCGCGAGCTTGCACTGCAGCTTGCCGAAGCCGTTGAACCACTCAGCCAGGCCACCGGGCTGAGCACCGCCACCGTGTTTGGTGGCGTGGGCCAAAACCCGCAGGTCAGGAAACTCCAGCGCGGCGTTGACGTGCTGGTCGCCTGCCCGGGCCGACTCCTGGACCTGATGGGTCAAGGCCACGCCGACCTGTCAGACATCGAAATTCTCGTCATTGACGAAGCCGACCACATGGCCGACATGGGCTTTTTGCCCATGGTTCGCCGTATTCTGGACCAGGTTCCCGCGAACGCGCAGAAGATGCTGTTCTCCGCGACCCTGGACGCCGGTGTGGGTGTGCTCGTCAAGCGCTACCTGAAAAACCCGGTCGTGCACGAAGCCGACTCCGCAGCCTCACCGGTTGCGAAAATGGATCACCACGTCATCGTCGTAGATGCCGATGATCGTGTTGAGACCTTGGCGAAGATGACCGCCGCCGAAGGTCGCACCATTGTGTTTACCCGCACCAAACACGGCGCCAAGCGCACGGCCAAACAATTGCGTCAGCGCGGGGTCACCGCGTTGGAACTGCACGGCAACCTGTCACAGAACGCCCGGACCAGGAACCTCCAGGCCTTCCACGACGGTGCCGCCGGCACGCTGGTCGCCACCGATATCGCAGCCCGCGGGATCCACGTCGACGACGTAGAACTCGTCATCCATGCTGATCCACCGGCAGAACACAAAGCCTATTTGCACCGCTCGGGCCGGACCGCACGCGCCGGCCAGGCCGGGACCGTTATCACGTTGGCGACCACCGATCTGCAACACGAAGTCCGTCACCTGATGAAGGCCGCCAAGATCAGCCCTACCGTCCATAGTGATGGCGCCAACGACGAGCTGCTCGATGAACTGGTTCCCGGACCACGACGGTTCCATTCCCAGGCTGAGGTCGACAAACTGCTTGGCGTCTCCACCCCGGTGCCAGATCAGCGCCAGAGACGCGGCAAATCTCGCAATGGGCGAGGTCGCGGTCGCAATGAGGGACAGCGCAGCGGGCACAGCCCACGCAGCAGCTCCCGCAATAGCGACTCGCCACGCTCAAATGCTCGCGCGGGTGCCGGTGGCGGACGGCCACAAAGCAACCGACGCGGCAACCGTCGGGCATCCTCGGGACAGACCAGCCGCTAAGCTTCACCAACCACGCTTTCACTCGTGCACCTGACCTCTAGACGAGGCCGGGCACGAGTGGAAGAGTGGAGTCCATGAGTGAACAACGTATTGTGAGCGCTGAGCGCCACGTCTCTGCCCCAGCCGAAGTGATTTTCAAACTGATCGCCGACCCGGTACGGCAGCCCGAATGGGACGGCAACGATAATTTATCGCACGCCGACCAGGGCCAACGTATCACCGCGGTGGATCAGAGCTTCACCATGGAGCTGACCAACGGGCAAACCCGTACGAACCATGTGATTGAGTTCGAAGAAGGTCGGCGCATCGCCTGGAAACCCGCCCCCGTGGGCGAAGAACCCCGCGGTCACATCTGGCGGTGGGAACTTGAACCCGTCGATGACGTCACCACCTTGGTCCGGCACACCTATGACTGGACCGACCTGACGGACGAAACGCGATTTGAACGCGCCCGATCCTATACCGAAGAGGCACTGGCCGCATCGGTCGAAAAACTCGCTGACCTCGCCGAAGGTGTCGCCTCCGGCGCTGAAGTCACCGACTAACACACACCGCTAACGGGGGTTATTGCTGGGGTCCACCCGGTGAATAGCCCCCGTACTGCTGTGGTCCACCTGGATTGGTGGGATACCCGGGATGCTGTTGCCCATAACCGGACTGCGGACCGTACTGCTGCGACGGGTAGCTTTGTTGCCGGTTCGACGGCGCTGCTGGGTTGGCATCCGAGGACTTCGGTGCCAAAAAGATCAGTGTGCCCGCTATGAGCACCAGGGACATAAACAATAACCAGAGCACCGAAAACCCGGTGTAGCGCATCGTGAAGAACCCGATGAGCGTCAAAGCCCGCCCGATCATCACAAACCCCGCCCCAAGACTCACGGCGACGAAGAAGAAACTCATCCACGGTGACGGTTTCAGCAGTTGCAACAGTGACAGGGCAACGGTTGCGATGAATAGCAGCACAATGATCCAACCGCCGGCTGTCAGATGCGAGGTAAACGGCATGGTCGTGTCCAGCGTCGGGGTGAAGATGAACCCGAACAGGCTCAGAAACGCTGCCCCACCGGCAACAAACAGGCCCCAGGTGCGTGCACTATCCAAATCGATGCGTGATGCGCCCCGCTGTTGAGCTGCCTGGCGCTGCTGGCCAAACTGCTGCTGTTGCTGAGCATGGGCCTGGCCGTACCCAACGTGCTGATAGCCGGGCTGTGGCTGTTGAGGCGAAGGCTGCTGCGCATACTGGCCTGCATCAGCTTGCGGCTGGGAGCTGGACTGTCCAGCAGGCTGCGACCAACCCCACGTCATGTGGTCTTGGGCGGCCTGCTCAGTACCCTCTGAAATCTCCGCATCCGTGTCGCGTTCCGACGATACACTGGCAGCCGTTGAACCGGTTCGTGGCTCAGAGCCCGCTCCGGACGGGAACGCCCACGTCGTTTCCGCATCGGGTGTGGCTGGATCATCTGCTTGTTCATCTTCGACCGACTGCGTAGTGGAATCCGCAGCGCGTTCAGCCTCTTGAGCAGCTGCCTCATCAACTGCTGCCTGGGCTACCGCATCCGACTCCGCAACAGGCTCCGCATTCCCGGTGGCGGCCAACTCGGTCTGCCGGTCACGAATCCAATCGGTCAACCCCGGATACACGTTGGGGTGCGCCAAGATCTCATCCCAGAATTCCGGGTGGGTTTGGGCCAATTCATGGAGCCGGTGTGGCGAGATCGATGGATCGGACAGATCGACCGGTTCCGATGAAGATGAGTTCGTCATGTACAGAGTCCTTTTTCACGAGTTAAGGCGTGTCTGAGTTCAGCAGTGCACGGGGCCACCAGCGATTGGTAACGCATGGAACCGTTAGAGGATGACGCCGCATAACGAGTCTAGCGGAGCACTATCAGACGCCGACACGTAAGAAGTCGCCCAGTAGGCTAGACTTTCGCTGCATGCGATGACATGTAACAGTTGCGTATCTTCACAGCGGCGTTCACGACGAATGCCGCTGTCCTATTGTATGAGTAGAACATATGGCTGACGAAAAAGACTCTGACCGCGATCCGTCGACATCCCACGACGACGAGGCACGACCCGAAGACGGCGCGACGTCACGTCCCGAGCCCCACGATCCAGACCCCGAAACTCGGATGCTGGACCAGATCGCGGCCCTGCACGAGGACGAATCGACCCATCCCGCCGCCGATCAGTCCGAAGAAGACGCGTCTGATGAGCAGCCTGTGGCCTCTGAGCCCACCACAGACCAAGAACCGACCGAAGTGCTTGGCGCCGATAACGCCAGTGATGCCGAACCAGTCTCGGCGACTGCGAACCCGAACGAACCTGGCCCGATCCAGGAACCGGTCGAAGCCCGGACGGAACGCACCGCTATGTTGAGTCCGATCGCCGCCGCGGGCGGAAACGATGCGCCCCCAGGTTCCACAACGGTACCTGCCACGAAACAGCCGTCGAAAAAGCGCCGCTGGCCCTGGATTGTGGCCCTTGTCGTGTTGTTGCTTGGTGCAGGCTATGTTGGCCTGGCCTATGCGACCCAAGATACGCTGCCGGCCACCCTGACCGTTGAAGACGTCGACGTCTCCGGGATGTCCGTCGAAGAAGCAGCCCCGGTCTTAGAAGATGCCTTTGCCGAGCGCGCCGAACGAGAAATCACCGTCAACGTTGCCGACGCCGAAGATGCCTCAGCCACCATTGTCCCGGCACAAGCCGGCTATAGCTACGACGTTGAAGCCACGCTCGATGAACTGACCGAACTGACCTTCCATCCGGGAGCGCTGTGGTCCCGCCTCTTCGGGGAAGCTCACGTGTCGGCTGAAACCCAGGTCGATGAAGCCGCCGCCTCCGAAGCGATTGCAGGGCTTGACGAGCAGCTGAGTTTTGAACCAACCGAAGGCTCCGTCGTCTATGCAGGAGCTGAGCTGGACTACACCGAACCAATCGATGGTTTCACGGTGAATTCCGAGGAGCTGGCCGCTCAACTCGACGAGGTCTGGTTGAGCGACACGCAGGAACTGACCGCCCCCGGTGAAGTTGCCGATCCGGCGGTGTCTGCCGATCAGTGGGAACAGTTCGTGACCGAGGTCGCCCAGCCGCTGGTCGACGGCGACTACACGGTCACCGCAGGCGACATTAGTACCCAATTGACGCCGGCCCAGCTGGGGTCCGCCGCCGAGGTGCTCGTCGACGAACCCTCCGAAGCGACCGCCGAAACTGATGAGGCAGAGCCCGCCGAGTCCGAGGACACCACTGACGGTGCACAGCCGGTGTTGGTGTTGGACGATGAACAGCTGACCGATGCGCTTGCGCAAAATAACTCCGATTTTGAATCCACCAATCAAGATGCCACGGTGGAGCTCACCGGTTCTCCGGGGTCCGGGCAACCTGAAGTCGTGCCCGGCTCGGTGGGACGCGGGGTAGATGGTGAACAGGTCGTCGACGAAATCCTGGCCGACCTCAACGGCGACCAGTCCCGCACCATTACGGTCGAGCTGCAGGAAATCGAACCAGAGATCACCACCGAAGACGCCGAAGCCTGGGATGTCAACCACGTGGTGGCCGAATATGCGACCCCGTACCCACCCGAAGATGGCCCCAGGACGGCCAACCTGCGGGTCGGAGCAGACCGCATCAACGGCACCGTGGTCATGCCGGGCGAAGAATTCAATCTGAACTCGCTGTTGGCCCCGGTGACCGAAGCCAACGGTTATCACCAGTCCGGGGTCGTGGAATCCGGTGTGACCACGACCGCCGTGGGCGGTGGGCTGTCGCAGATCGCGACCATGGCCTATAACGCGGGTTTCTTGGGCGGCATGGACATCGTCGAACATAAGCCGCACTCCCGGTGGTTCGACCGCTACCCGCAAGGCCGGGAATCCACGTATTGGGAAGGCCAGATCAACGTGCGGTGGGCCAACGACACCGACGCGCCGGTCATCGTCGAAATGTGGCTGGCCGACAACCAGGTCCACACCCGGCTGTGGGGATCGGACTACTATGATGTCGAAACCTCCACGTCAGAGCCGTATAACCCCACCGCGTCGCCGACAATTCGCTCCAGCGACGACGAATGTGTTCCCGAGCGTGGGGGCCGCGAAGGTTTCACCGTCGATGTCCACCGGACCAAAACCCCACCAGGTGGCGACCCAATCCGCGAGTCATGGAGCTGGGCCTACTCCGGCTGGCCGACGGTCATCTGCGAATAATCTAAACCGGCGTCACCCACACGGCCGCCACCGCGGCCGGTCCCAACGTCAACTGCGCCTCGGGTGCCACCAACGTGACGGTATCCGAAAACGGGGCGCCCTCGGTCAGCTCGACCACCGTGCCGTGGGCGATGCCCTGGGAAGCGAAATACTGCAATAACTGCGGGTCGTCGTCGGCGATGCGTTCCACCACAGCGCCCACGCCGAACCCTAATTCGGTCAAGGGGATCGCAGTCAGCCGTTGAACGCTGCCATCGGCGCTGGGGATCGGATCCCCGTGCGGATCCCGCTCTGGGTGCCCCAGATACTCTGCAATTTTGTCGACCATAAAATCCGAGACCGCGTGCTCTAACACCTCGGCCTCATCGTGGACCTGATCCCAGGTGTACCCCAACGCCTGGACGAGAAACGTCTCAAGCAGTCGATGACGACGCACGACCTCGACCGCATGCGCCCGTCCCGTATCGGTCAATCGGATCGCACTGTACGGGGCGTGATTAATCAGCCCGGCCTGCCGGAGTCGTCGCAGTGCATCCGAGGTCGTGGATAACGTGACTCCGACCCGTTGGGCGATACTGGTGGCCGTGACCGGCTCATCGGACCACTCACCGGCCAACCAAATGGCCTTGAGATAGTCCTGGGTGGAATCCGAAAGTTCAGCGCTCGACATAAATGTTAACGTACCAACAACGCTTACTTTCCGCAGAAACTCAAGGATCGTGACGTTTTTTGGGTGTCACCATGAGGTTGATGAACCCCTGGCGAGTGGACAAAGTATTTCAAATCTGGAATAGTTTTCTGGTGGAAGACGTTTTACGAACCACGTGGTCTTCCGAAAATCTGTAAGGCCACAAACCGAATTTTGGAGGAACATATGACAACATTGACCGCAGGTAAATGGACACTCGACACTTCCCACTCGGAAGCCATGTTCAGCGTGCGCCACGCTGGCATCTCGCGCGTTCGCGGGAACTTCGAGGACTTCTCCGGAAGCGCTGAATTCACTGAAAACCTTGACGGCTCGGTCATTCAGGCCGAAGTTATGGCCGCATCGATCAACACCCGCAACGAAGGTCGCGATGAGCACCTGCGCGGCGAAGACTTCTTCGATGTTGCCAACCACCCGGTCCTGAAATTCGAATCCCTGACCGTCACCGACTTCGACGGTGAAGAGTTCAACCTCACCGGCAACCTCACCATCCGTGGCGTGACTAAAAAAGTCGAATTCAAAGGCGAATTTGGCGGTCAGACCGTTGATGCGTTCGGTATGACCCGCGCAGGTTTCGAAGCGACCACCGAAATCTCCCGTGAAGACTTCGGTCTGACCTGGAACGCTCCGCTTGAAGCCGGTGGCTTCCTGGTCTCGGATAAGGTCCGCATCACGCTGGACGTTTCCTTCACCAAAGACGAAGACTAAGCGCTAGCTTTCCTCGCCGCCCGGTGATCCGTTTGGATCGCCGGGCGGCGTTTTTGCGTTAAAGTGAACACCATGACTGACCAGGCCGTTGAGACACTATTTCTTTCCACCATCCCGGGGGCGACCCCGTCCAAGTGGGCCCACCGTTTCAAAGCACGGGGCTCTGTCGTCCAGCTAGTCACCCAAGATGAGCAGTCCCAAACGTTGTTTTTACACCCCCATGACCCGCCGCGCTATTTGCCTCAGCTGGGGTATCTGCGCTGGCGAGCAGATCAGACTTGGCAGGACCTTGTCGCGGCCGATGGTCTGGACCCCGACGAGATTCACGTGGTGCGCCTCTACGACGAAGCACCCGTGGTCATGGTCTCCAAGGATCACCTGTTGGCGGCCTGGACCGAGGACGATGGTGAAGTCACTGCCGAAGAATTGGCCGGGGAGACCTTTTGGGATCCGAAAGACTATGCCTCCGAACCGGTCACGGATCCGCTGGATACCCCCGAAGAAGTAGCCGCGGGGGAGCGGATGGCCATTCAACTGGCTGCTACCGGCTCGGGTTACACGCTGTTGCCGGCCTCGGTCGCGCGCATGTTCGGGCAAAAGGACGTGCTAGTGCTGCCAACCAATGTGCACCCGGGATGGGAAGTTGGGCTGGCCTGGCGCAAGGCCGCCGACTCGGAGCTGATCCAGGATTTCATTGGCGTGACCAAAGGCCGCCGGCCGCGCTCCAGCCGCTAGGGCTCCTGAGAGGTTATTCGACGCGACCGGGCCCACCGACGGTGGCCGGTGTGTCGTCGAGCTGTTCGATGGGTGCGGTGTCGCGCCACCGGGCAATGGCCGACATGATGTGATAGATGCCCAACACGGCGATGGTCCCCAGCGCGATGCCACCGAATTGCATGCCGCCTATGTCAATGACCGGATCGGCGATGGCGATGATCAGCCCCGCGCCGGCGGCCATGAGGTTGATGGTGTTGGAGAAATCCACCTTGTTGTTGACCCAGATGCGGGCGCCCATGATCCCGATCATGCCGTATAAAATAATGCCCGCCCCGGCGGCTACCCCCATCGGAATGGTCGCAATAAGCGCACCAAATTTCGGGAAGAACGCGAGGCATATCGCCACGAACCCGGCGATCCAGTAGGCAGCCGTCGAATAAATCCTCGAGGACGCCATGACCCCGATATTTTCGGCATAGGTGGTGGTCCCCACGCCACCGCCGGTCCCGGACAGCATGGTCGCGATCCCATCGCCGATCAGCGCCCGGCCGTTATGCGGATCCAAGTTCCTGTGGGTCATGAGACCGACCGTGCGCACATGCCCGATGTTTTCGGCAACCAGTACGAACACCACCGGTAGGAATAAGAATAAGACATCGAACCGGAATTCGGGCGTGTGGAAGGCGGGGAGCCCGATCCATGCGGCGTCGGCGACCGGCTGGAAATCAATTTCGTCCTGTGCCAGCGCCAGCAGATAGCCAACGACAATGCCGATCAGGATGGATAACCGCCCCAGAAAGCCCCGGAAGAGCACCGCTGCAATGATCACGGCCGCCGTGGTCCCGAAGGTGGTCAACGGGACCTCTTGCATGCCGTCAGTGGTTGCCCCGGCCAGGTTCAACCCAATCAGCGCCAAAATGGTGCCCATGACCGCCGGTGGCATGACCGCATGAATCCATCGGGTACCGGCCTTATGCACGATGAACCCGATGATCACCAGCGCAACACCGGTGACCAGAATCCCGCCCGAGGCCGCACCAATCGAATGCATGGAGGTAGCTGCGGTGAGCGGGGCGATGAACGCAAATGAGGAACCCAGGTAACTGGGCACCTTGCCCTTGGTAATGATCAAGAACAATAACGTACCGATCCCGGAAAAGAACAGCGCCGCCGTCGGTGGAAAACCGGTCAGCGCGGGCACCAGCACGGTCGCGCCAAACATGGCCATCACGTGTTGTAAACCGATCCCGATGGTTTGCGGTGCTGCCAACCGCTCATCCGGTTTGACCACCTCGCCGGGGGTGATGGATTTCCCATCCCCGTGAATATCCCAGGCCAAACCCCATCGCTTGCGGAAAGATGCTGCCATTACGGCTCCTGTCACACCGGTATTCGTTGCCAGCAAGACTTTACCAACTAATGACCCCTGCGGCACCAATCCGCGCTAACATTCTTGGGTAAGGAAAGGAAGCCTGCATGCCTAAGCATTTGGCGCATCACGGTGCCGAAGTCGAACGCGACGAGATCGGTCACCCGGTGGTGCGGCCACAACTGATCGCCACAGACCTGGACGGTACGATCATCCCGTACACCGAAACCCACACCGGGTATGTATCGCCGCGGACCCTGGCGGCTTTTGCGGCGGCCATCGGGGCTGGAATCGGGGTGGCGTTTGTCACCGGGCGTCCCATGCGGTGGATGCCAGCTTTGGCGCCCCTGCTCGGTCCGATGGGACCGGCGATCGTATCCAATGGTGCCGTGATTTATGACATGAACGCCGATCGAGTGCTCGAAGCCCACCCAATGGACCAGCACCTGGTCGCCGATGTGACGAACCAGCTGCGAGGCCTCTTTTCGGGAGCGATCTTTGGCGCCGAAACCCTCACCGGGCTCATCATGGAACCCAATTTCATCCCGGCATCGGCTCGTGCTGCTGCCCGTGAAGTCGATCAGGTCGTGGCCGCCACCGCTGAACCGACCAACACCGTCGCCGTCCGGTCTTCACGCTGGATCGAAACCGACTACATCACCGACCGACTCGATGAGCACCCCGAAGTCGTCAAATTGATGGTCAAAGTTCATGGCCACGACCCCGACGAGCTGCTCATGGCAGTCCGGGCCCACTTTGGCTCATTGGTGCAAGTGACCCACTCGGTGCCCGGAGTCGCACTGTTAGAAATCTCCCGCGGGGATGTGCATAAAGCCTCGACCCTGGCGGACTATGCGGCCAGCCTGGGCATCCATGCCAACGACGTGGTTGCTTTTGGCGATCAACGCAATGATGAACAAATGCTGCGCTGGGCCGGCACCGGATATGCGTTGAAGTCAGGTCATCCCGACCTACTGGCCCAAGCCGATGTCGTTGCGCCGGCCTGTGACGATGACGGCGTCGCAGAAATGATCGAACATCTCCTGACCTTGCCCGAATAGTCCGAACCAGCGGGAGTTACTCAAATAACTGCGCGCACCACCGCGGAGTGCCCTGGTCAAAGTACCTGGCGAGCGCATCTTGTTCGGCTGCGCTAAGTTCTGTGGGAAGCTCGCAGGACGCAATATTATCGGGGGACACATGGCGCAGGGAGCGAGCTAGGTCGGTGATCCGCCCGGTGTTGAGGCCCGCATCCGCGGCAACATAGGGCGTGAGGGTTGCGGCCAGGGTGTTGAGTTGGCCTGGGTCCCGTATGTCGAGCGCTTCTTGAAGCACCATGGTCCACACGGTATCGGCGTCAAAAGCTTCGGGGTCGGCAGTGATGGCCTCTGCGGTGACCGCAGCGGACTCAAGTTCGGTGAGGAATTCCAGATCCCACAGCATCACATGTTCCATCCGGGCCTGGGTCAGATCCTCGACTTCTTGCACCGTGCCAGGGACATCTTGGATATTGCTCAAGTGAGCAGAATCCGAGGGAAAATTGACGATATCAATACGACGGCGCCCTTCCGCCAGATGGAAAATAGACACCGTCTGGTGCGTTGCGGCGGCTTCGCCAAAAACCAAGAAATTCACCGCCCCGCGGGCAGCTTCAGATCCTCCGGGGCGGGCCTGTTCGTCGGGGAACGGATCATTGAGCACACCCAACGGTTGCATGCTAGACCGCAGCGTATTGACGGCAAAAAGTGCGGCACCAGCAAACAGCGTCAGCACGATGACCCACACCCAAATTTTGGTACGTCGCGATGCTTCAGCCATGTCTGGGATTCTAGCTGACCTGGACCAGGGTGCCTTCAATATTGGGATCGAAAAGTGACGTACGGTGGAATACATGACCACTGGTGCCCACGAAACCCTCTCCGCCAGGATGGCAGACCTGCGAGCCTTCGCCGCCACCCGGGCAACACATTCGCGCTCCTACCGCATGGACCAGCTCAAGGGGCTGCGTGAATTATTCGAAGATTACGCGACCGATCTTCAAGACACCTTATGGCATGATATTGGCAAGTCCACCGCTCAGACGAATCAGACGGAATTTTGGCCGGTCAAAGATGAAATCGCTCATGCGATGTTGCATCTGACCGACTGGATGGAACCACAGCCGCGATCGATCCCGTACGCGCTGCGGCCTGGCAAAGCCATGGTGAAACCCAGACCGCTGGGTATTGTTGGCATCGTGGGCAACTGGACCCACCCGTTCTACACGTTGATGGCGCCCTTAGTTGGAGCGGTCGCGGCCGGCAACTGTCTAGTGCTGAAACCCTCGATGCACACCCCTCGCACTGCCAAGCTGTTGGGCAAGGTGCTGCCGGAATATCTCAACCCGCGGTCTATTATCACCGTTACCGGCGGCGAAGAGACGCTCGATGAGTTAGCAACCCAACCCCTGGATCACCTATTTTTCACCGGTTCGGAAGGTTTAGGGCGCCGTGTCTACACCACCGCAGCTCAGCATCTGATCCCGGTGACATTACAGCTGGGTGGAAAATCTCCGGTAATCGTCGTGGATGGCAGCGACTGGAAAACTATTGGACGCCGGATTGCCTACGGTAAGTTCACCAACGCAGGGCAGAGCATGGTCAGCCCGGACTATTTATTAGCCGTGGGACATGATGTCGCCGCGAAGGTCAAAGACGCTGTTATCGACGCGATTGAAGAGTTCTACGGACCGACTCCCGCCAAATCCACGCAATACGGTCGCCTCATTACGTCCGAGCACACCCAACATTTGGTGGATCTCATTCAAGCCACCCTCAAGGGATCAGTCGATGCGACCCCTGCCCGGTTGGTCTACGGCGGAAAATACCACACCGACGCGGCGTTTCTGGCCCCCACCATCCTGGCTGATGTCCACCCGAATTCGGCGGTGATGCAAGAACAAATTCTCGGGCCAATCCTGCCGATCCTCGTGGTGGACACCTACGAGGAAGCCGTCGAACTCGTCAATGCCAAACCTACCGCTCCGGCAGCGTACCTGTTCTCCGAGCGACGCCGCATCCGCAAGGACTTTATGCACCGGATTAACGCGGGTGCAGCCGTCATGAACGTCACCGTCATTCAGGCAGCCCTGCCATCAATGCCCCATAACTTCACTGGGGCAGCCGGTTTTGGCACGTGGGGCGGGTACGAGAGCTTCCGGCTCTTTTCGCAATACCGTACGCACTTCTATAAGCCCACCCAGCTCGATACCCTCCAGGCGGCGTATCCGCCTGACCCAACCTACGGGCAGCGGTTCATCGACAAACTCCGCTAATCGGCCGACGTTCCTACGGCGGCCTAGGACGCCTCATCTTCGGTTTTTCGGGCGGCCAAAATGCCCAGGACATGCGAAACCAACCGAGCCAGCTCTGGACTTGCGACTGCTTCCAGATCAACCTGGCCATTTCTGACAGGGAATGAAAAGTATTGCTCGGTGGCCGTCGTGGTGTGTGTCGTCATTGCGTTCATGGTTGATGCCTTTCGTTGTTCGTTCTGGCACCCATGCTGCACCAATCCAGCAGTTGCCGCCGGCTCATAACCGGATCGTGTGGAAAACCTTTATCGGGAGGCTCCTCGGTGCGGTTATCCACAATCTGTCGTCAGCAAGCAGTCGCGAATCACCGGGAACAGTACCGTCAGCAGTAGCCACGAACATCCAACACAAGGAGTTATTGTTGACGTCTTTAAAATCGAGCCGTTTCCTCGGACTAGCAGGTATGACTTTCAGCGCAGCTCTGGTCGGCTGCACAGCCCAAGAAGCCCAACCCCTCGAACTTGAAGAGACAGTGGAGATTGTCCCGCTTGAAGCCCACGAGTCGGAGGAGGGATCTGCCCAAGACGTGGCCGAACCGGAACTTCCAGAGGTCGCTCAGCAGAACTCGCCGGAAGGTGCCAAAGCGACCCTGGAGTACTTCTGGGAGGGCATTGATTATGTTCGACAGACCGGTCACGCCCAGCCTGCAGCGAGCGTTTCGTATTTTACGTGCGATATGTGCACCGAATCGATCTTCCGATGGCAACAGATCCACGACGCTGGCTCATGGGCAACGCTCGACGGAGCCACAGAAATTGAAATAGTCGAGACCCAGTCCTATCTCGACGAAGAAAATCAAGAAGAGTGGACCGCGGTCATTTTCAACGTGACCGAACCGGCCAGCGATTTCTACCTGGATGGCGAGTTAGTGGAGGACGAGCGTGTCGCCGAAACTACGCTTGAGGGCTGGTGGGCTGAACTGACCTATAACGAAGCCCAACAGCGGTGGCAGATCGAATGGATCGATCAAGACGATGAACTTGTCGACTAGCTCCAGCACGCACCCTACGCGCAGGACTCGCTGGGCCGCGTCTCATGCGAGTTGAACAATCGACTCGACGATGGGCACTAGTTGCGCTGTTCTAGTTGCCGGGCAAGCTCTTCTAACTCTTGGCTGGCGTCCGCAAGCTCTTGCGGCGACAGCTGCTGCGATAAGCGGGTAACCAGCTCTGACTGGCGCTTTCGGATGTCCTCTGTGTCCATGGGGCTCCCCTCATGTTCGATGCTGTGCACTACCTGTGTACTGGTTGAAACTGTATCTCAGCTCTTCTGCTCCCCTGAACAGGGTCACTACGCTGATGCCTACCGAGCACAAGCGCCGGTGAACTCAGACCGAAGAGTCACCTGCAGGGTGCTTGTGTGCTCTATCTTAGGGAGCGTACGTTATGTTTTTCCATAAACAAGAACTTCAGTACAACTCAGTCCCAGATCATCCCGACGCGGTCTATGCTCGCAAACTCCAAGAAGTCCTCGGTGGACAATACGGCGAGATTACCGTTGCCATGCAATATAGCTTCCAGGCGTGGAACATCCACATTCCCGGTAAATACAAAGACCTGCTCTACGGGATCGCCGCCGAAGAGTTCGGCCATATCGAAATGTTGGCCAAAATGATTGCCCAACTGCTCGAGAAGTCACCACTTGGTATTACCGATGAAGACGTCCAGTCCGACCCAGCCGTGGCGGCCGTTGTCGGCGGCACCGATTTGCAACACGCCATCGTCTCTGGCGCAGGGGCCCGTCCTGTCGACAGCATGGGCAACCCGTGGAGTGGCTCCTATGTCACCGCCAGCGGAAACTTATTAGCAGACTTCACTTCGAACGCGAACGCCGAGATGCAGGGCCGGTTACAAGTCGCTCGGCTCTATCACATGACCGATGACACCGGTGTGCGCGACCTGCTCTCCTTCCTGCTTGCCCGAGATACCATGCACCAAAACCAATGGATTGCCGCGGCCCGTGAACTCCAAGAAGAAGGCGCCGAGCAGCTGCCAGTGCCCAGTAACTTCCCGCGCTCCAAAGAGCATACGCCCGTGTCGCATCAGTACATTAACTTCTCGGACGGCCAGGATGCTGCCAAAGGGTCCTGGGCAGAAGGCCCGACGCCAGATGGGCACGGCGAATTTACCTATCTCGACGGGCCGGACACCTCCGCGCCGATGCCTGCCCCAACACACCCGGACAGCCGACTTTTCGGTACCACAGAATTACCGAATGCGGCAGAGAAAATAGCCGGCACCGTTCAAGACAAACTGCATAAAGAATAACCAACATATCCGTCTCGGCGGCATGCTAGCCCCGCGGGACCACGAGGTTGGTCGCTCTTGAAGCGTAGGCCGATGCGTTAGGAACTAGCGGGTCGGTAAACGGTCTCGTTCGTAGGTGATCTCCGTGTACCCGTGGGGCTTCGGCTTGCCATCTTCACCCAGTGAAACGAACACGATTTTATCGATGCTCAGAATGATGTTGCGCGTGACCATATTGCGAACTTCGGCGCGCATCGTCAAAGAAGTTCGACCGAAATGCGTAGCTTTGAGACCCATTTCGATCATGTCACCCTGCTGAGCGGACGCAACGAAGTTGATCTCCGACATCATCTTGGTCACGGCACGATAATTACCCATCTGTAACATCGCATAGATCGCGGCTTCCTCATCGACCCAGCGCAATAATGCGCCACCAAATAAGGTCCCATTGGGATTAAGGTCTTCGGGCTTGACCCATTTACGGGTATTGAAATTCATCCCGTCGTCAAGCACGCTGAATTGTTGGGTTTTGGGGGAAATTGAAGCATCAGACATATTTTGTAGTGTAGCGGCGGCCACCTACGTGCACGATAACCCCGCTCACAACCTCAGCTGTGGGAGGAGCATTACTCTGTCGGCTTCGGCGCCGCAACGAGTGCTTCTAGTCGTGCCCCAAGTCGCAACAGCTTATCTTCTGTCCCAACACGCCCCACCGCTTGGATCGACCACGACATCCCGTTGTCATCGTTTTTGACCGGAACCGAAATGGCCGGCAGCCCCAGCACATTGATCATGGATGTGTACGGGGTGAATTTGCACTGGTATTCGTAGTCTTCTTGCGGTGGCATCGCCGAGAAAGTGCCCACCGGTGGTGGCGTAAATGCCAGAACCGGGGTGAGGACCACATCGTAGTCGGCAAACGTGCGCCGAGTATCGTTGGCCCAATCGGTGAGCGCAGTGACGGCGTCGTCGTACTGTTCTTGGGTGCGCTCGCGAGCCTGCTCCAGGAAGCTTCTGGCTAACGCGCCGAGGCGTTCCTCGCCGCCCTCCGGCAAGGGCATGGAAGCGAGCCCATTGGTCCAGACGGTTTGGAAGTTTCGGTGATAATCCGGCAGGTAGGAAAAGTCCATCTCTTCGATGGCTAAACCGTCGCGGCTCAGCAGCGTCACCGCCAGGGTGAGTGCTTGGACGGCAGCCTGGGAGAGCGTGATGTTCAGATCGGGTTGAAACGGTGAGGCCGTGGTGTAGCCGATGTTCAGCTCACCGGCGGACTCGCGCCCGTTCTGGGCTGCGGTTTGATAGCGACCGTTTTGCTGTGTGGGATCCACCAGCGCGTCCAACAGCATACCGGCATCCTCGACGGTGCGGGCCAGGGGACCGGTGACCGTCAGGTTGGTGACGTCATCGCGTTGCTCGTCGGTGGGGATGGTGCCGCGTCCGGGTTTGACCCCGACCAAGCCGGTGGCCGCAGCCGGAATCCGGATAGAGCCGCCACCGTCGGTTCCGGGGGCAACCGGCAACAAACCGGCCGCAACCGCTGCGGCTGCCCCACCAGATGACCCGCCCGCGGTCAGCTCAGTATTGAGCGGGTTTCGGGCCGGATCGGAAATACGGCTGTCCGAGTGACACGGCAACGCGAACTCCGGGATCGTCGTTTTGCCGACCTGAATAGCGCCTGCAGTATTGAAATTCAGCGACACCGGGTCGTCTTCGGTCTGCGGTGCCGAGTCAGCAAACAGTTCTGACCCAAAGGTGGTGACCATCCCGGACACGTTCACGGTGTCCTTAAATGCCGACGGGAGACCGTGCAGTGGCCCCACTACGCCCGTCGACTGATACGCGGCGTCAAGTTCATCGGCCCGTTCCAAGGCGGCATCGGCGTGCACCGCCATGAAGGCACCAAGGTCGGTGCGTCGGCTGATCTGAGCGAGATAGTATTCGGTGACTTGACGGGCAGTATAGGTACCGGCGGCGATCGCATCCCGCAACTGGGCGGCGGTGAGCGAGGCGATGGCATCGTGTTCAGTCATGCTTTCACTGTATACGCCATCGGGGGTAAAACGTCCCGTTTTGCTGGTCGCCGAGTGTTTCGGTGATTTACCATGGGCCACATGAACGACTTTGAAACCCTTACCGTAAACGACGTACCCGACGACGCTGACATCCTCGACGTCCGCGACCCGTATGAATTCGATGCCGGACACATTCCGGGGGCCCTCAATATCCCGCTGGATCAGCTCCCACTGCGCATTGACGAACTCGATCCCGACACCGACTATTTCGTCATCTGTCGCACCGGAGGGCGCTCCGCCCGCGCGACCCAATACATGGAAATGCACGGCTACTCGGCCGTGAACGTAGCCGGTGGGTGTGGGGCCTGGCTGGAAGCCGACAAGCCACTGGTTTCCGAAACCGGAGCCGACCCCATCGTGCGCTAACCCTTGGCTGAGGTGACAGGGGCCTTGGGATCCTGACGTAAGATGGGCAACCATGAAAACGTTTGCGTATCTGGGACCCGAAGGCACCTTCACCGAGGCCGCACTGCAGCGCGTGCCCGAAGCCCGCGGGGCGGATCATGTTCCGCTGGGCTCGGTCATCACCGCGCTGAATCAGGTTCGCAGCGGCGAAGTGGATGCTGCTGTCGTCCCGATCGAAAACTCGGTCGAGGGTGGCGTCACCGCAACCCTGGACGCGATCGCTTCCGGCGATGAACTCCACATCGTCCGCGAAGTGCTGGTGCCCATTAGTTTCGTGCTGGTCGGTCGGCCGGACGGGCCCCAGAGTCTGCCCGAGTTGCACAGCGTTGCCACGCACACCCACGCCTGGGCACAAGTTCGGATTTGGGCTGAGGCGAATATTCCTAATGCCGCTTTCGTCCAAGCCGCCTCCACAGCGGCCGGCGCGCACGGGCTGCTGGATGCTTCCTCAACCTACGATGCGGCCGTCTGTGCGCCCCATTTAGCGCGCCATCTTGGCTTGCCGATCCTGGCCGAAGGTATTGAAGACACCCCGGATGCAGTCACCCGCTTTGTGGTGGTCGCCAAAGCCGGCAGTCTGCCAGAGCCCACCGGATCCGATAAAACCTCGGTGGTTGTGCCGCTGCCCGAAGATCGACCGGGTGCGCTGGGGCAGATTATGGACCAGTTTTCCACGCGCGGCGTGAACCTGACCCGGATCGAGTCCCGCCCAACCGGCGAATCCTTGGGCACCTACTTTTTCTCCATTGACCTAGAAGGTCACCTGGTCGAAGAACGCGTCAGTGCCGCCCTGGCTGCGCTCTACCGGATGATCCCGGGGGTGCGTTTTCTCGGGTCGTATCCGGGGGCCGAGCATCACGATTACACGATCCCCGAATACACCACCGACGAGGCCTACCAGCGCGGTCGGGCCTGGGTGCGCAGCATCCTGGACCGCTAAGCTCTAGCGATCGCCGCCGGGTGGGAGCGAGGCGGCTTGTTCGGTGCTGACTTGTGCCGTGGGAGTTTGTGCTGCTGGAACCCGAATTTGTAAGGACCGCGGGATGGTGTTCGCGACGATTTCCTTGGTTTTTGGAATCGGGTCGCCATCGATCTGGGCGACCAGCGGTTCCTCGAAGACCAATTTGCAGTTGCGCAGCGCGAACGTAGTCACCCGCTGGCTTTTGCGTTTCGGAATGATCACCGATGAGGCGACCTGAATCCAGTCGACCAGGTTTCGTGGATCTAACAGGGCAACATCTAACAGGCCGTCGTCAATCACGGCCTCGGGGATCATATTGATACCACCGGTGAGGATCCCGCAGTTGGCGATCATGGCCGAGCGGACCCGAACACGTTTGGTCTCACCGTCAGCGGTGGTGACGGCCACCGAGTGCCGCTTGCCGCGCAATTTGCGCATCCCGGCCTCGGTATAAGCCAGCCAGCCGGCTGCGGCCTTGAGCCGGTCGGAGGTCGAATGCATGATCTCAGCATCGAACCCGGCCCCAGCAATAACCGTGGACACATAGGCGTGGCGACTGTCATCCTCATGAACCATGTCCAACGAGATCACATCGATGGGTCGAACCTGACCGTTAAAGGCAATATATGTGCACGCTTGGACGTCATTGATTGGTAGTTCTAGGTTGCGCGCCAACAGATTCCCCGTCCCCGTCGGGATGATGGCCATCTGCACAGCGGTGTTGACCAATACTTTTGCCGCGGCTCGCACGGTGCCATCCCCACCGGCAACGATCACCAGCTCAGCGCCGTCCGTCACCGCTTGCTGGACCGCCAATAACCCGGAATCGTCTGGGTCGGTTTCATAGAGTCGTGGCGCATCCAACCCGAACAACGCACAGGCCTGCGAGACCAACGGTAAGGCTTGTTCCGAGGCGGGCTTGGAGGGATTGTACACCATCGCCACCCGATTCGGGACCCCTAACCGTGATGCCACATGAGGCAACTCATAGGCGTGGGAGAGCTGCTCCGATAAGTCCCGGTTCACTGCTTCCGCACGTGTCGCGCGCTCCTTGGCCTTGGCCCACGCGGCGAGAGCAATGATTGTCCCAGCCACCGCGAGGACAGCGACAACGAGGAGCACGATCGATAAGGCGGTCATGTCACCAAGTGTAGGGGACCGTTGGCTCGGGTAAGCTGAACCATGTGATTGACGTAAAGCATCTTGCCGAAAACCCTGACCTGTACCGCGCCTCGCAACGAGCCCGTGAAGAGGACGAATCGCTGGTCGATCAGATCATCGCCGCTGACGCCGACCGCCGAGCCGCACTGCAGACGTTTGAAAACCTGCGTGCCGAACAAAAAGTGCTCTCCAAAAAGATTGGACCGGCCAAGGGCGACGAAAAACAAGCCCTCCTGGCCCAGGCCAAAGAGCTGTCAGCCAACGTCAAGGCAGCCGAAGCCCAAGCCGATGCGAAAAGCCAGGAGCTTGCGGAGCTCAACAACAAGTTCCCGAACCTGATCGTCGACGGCATCCCGTCCGGCGGCGAGGATAACTTCGCGGTGCTCAAAACCGTGGGCGAGCTGCCCGAGTTCGATTTTGAACCCCGCGACCATTTAGAACTTGGCGAACTGCTCGGTGCCATCGATATGGAACGCGGCGCAAAAGTTTCCGGTTCGCGGTTCTATTTCCTCAAGGGTGTCGGCGCGCAACTGGAGATGGCGCTGACGCAGATGGGCATGGCCCAAGCGCTTGAGGCCGGGTTCAACCCGATCATCACACCAACCTTGGTTCGCCCCGAAACCATGAACGGCACCGGATTCAACGTTGAGCACGACGATGAGATTTACCGCATCGAAAAAGACGATCTGTACCTGGTCGGCACCTCCGAGGTCGCCTTGGCCGGGTACCACGCCGACGAAATCTTGGACTTCAGCGACGGTCCCATTCGGTTCGCCGGATACTCGACCTGCTACCGCCGCGAGGCCGGTGCCGCAGGCAAAGACACCCGCGGGATCATCCGGGTCCACCAGTTCAACAAACTGGAAATGTTCGTCTACACCACCGTCGACCAAGCCGAAGCCGAACACGAACGCCTGTTGGCCTGGGAAGAACAGATGCTGGCCAAAATTGAGGTCCCTTACCGGGTCATCGACACCGCAGCCGGTGACCTTGGCCCGTCGGCGGCACGCAAATTCGACTGCGAAGCGTGGGTGCCAACCCAAGACGCATACCGCGAGCTGACCTCAACGTCCAACTGCACCACGTTCCAGACGCGTCGTCATAATGTGCGCGAACGCCTGTATAACGATGACGGGAGCAAAGCCGGCACCCGCATGGCCGCCACGCTCAATGGCACCTTGGCCACGACGCGCTGGTTGGTTGCTATCCTGGAAAACCATCAGAACGCCGATGGCTCGGTCAACGTGCCGGAGGCTTTGCAGCCGTATATGGGCGGCAAAACCGTTCTGGAGCCCATCGCATAACACCCTCGTGGCGTCCGACCCGGAGGACTTCCTTCGCTAGACGGCTGGAATTCACGGTTTGTTCAGCGCAACGTTACCGAACATGATTGACTGGTCATTATGAAGAAAAAGATGGTCTGTTTAGACGTAGACGGTACGATTGTGGACTTTGACGGCCACATGTACCCAGAAGTCCGTGATGAAATCATAAACGTCATGGAGGCCGGGCACCATGTGCTGATCGCCACGGGGCGGTCATACCACGCGACGTTGCCCATCATCCGGGACATCGGCCTGCACTCGGGGTATTCTGTGTGCTCCAACGGCGGTGTTAGCTTGCGCTTAGACCCCGAGCTTGACGAAGGGTTCGAAGTCATCGCTCGCAGCACCTTCGACCCCGCCTCGGTGTTGGAATCCTTCCGTCGGCGCATCCCAACCGCGCGCTTTGCGATCGAAGATGAGCACGGGAACTACCTGTCGACCGAGCGGTTCCAGGACTTTAGTTTCGGTGTGCAGGCCACCGGGGTGTCGTTCGAAGAGCTCCAAGAAACCACTGCCGTTCGGCTCGTGGTGTTCTCGCACGGTGCCTCCACCCGAGAATTCGCCTCGGCCATCGAATCGCTGGGGCTGCAAGGTATTACCTATTCGGTTGGGTACAACGCGTGGCTGGATGTTGCCGGTGCCGGCGTCTCGAAAGCTTCCGGGCTCGAAGCGCTCCGCCGGATTCTGCACGTCGATCCCGAAGATACCGTTGCCATTGGGGACGGCTTCAACGACGTCGAGATGTTGGAATGGGCCGGCCGGGGTGTGGCCATGGGCCAAGCACCCCAAGAAGTCAAAGCCGTCGCGGACGAAATCACCGGAACGGTGCGTGAAGGTGGGCTGGCCACCGTGCTGCGCACCTTACTTCGAAGCCCCGCAGACCAGCGCAGCTGACGGGCCAAGCTACCCCGCTAAGGTGTCGAGTCGCCTACAGGCCACTGTTGGTCTGAATATCGACGGCCGCATCGGCCTGGTCGAGCAGTAAACTCACTGCCGCACGGACTTCGTGTTCGGTGTTATATAACGACCGCTTCATCGCCTGCGATACCGCTTGCACCGTCATCCCTAACTCAGCGGCCACTCGGCGCTGCTGGCCGCGGATGCCCGGCTTCAGACGATCAATGACCGCCCACTCGGCAGCCGAACGACGGGTGACGATGTGGCCTAACAGCTGTAAAACACTCTGGGCGTGTTTACCCAGTTGCGTCTGCTCCACCCCGCGGGGTGGTTTGGCGGCCTCAACACGTAGCGGGACTAACTGGCCCTGCTTCGCAGCCAAGGAAACCGCGAAATCTGCGGCTTTCACACCGGAACCGTCGACGGTGTGATCATCGTGCTCGGTGGCCTTGCCGATGCCGATCCCCACATTCCAGGTGCCGGAACGCATCGCGCACAGCGCGGTCTCGACGACGTGTTGAGAATCGGAAAAAACCTGACGATACCAGGTCGCATCCGTGGCCCAAGACCCTGGAAGAGCAACACCAAGTCGTTCTTCCAGATCCTGGTGAAACGATGCGACGTATTGCTCACTGGGTTCTGCCGAACGTTGGGTCATGGTCACAACAAACATGGTTCCATCTTTGCATGTCACCTCAAGCTCACGCGAGAGATTTTAGCGCAGAGGCGGAGACCCCGACACGGGCGCGATCGCCGAAATGCCACAAGAAGCGGCTCTCACGGCGATCGACGCCGCTGCGGTGGCTGTCATGATCCAAGATTTTCTCGTCGCGAAATTGCTCAAAACGACGTCGATATCAAGAGAAACTGACAGATTTGTTAAGCGAATGACCCGCCGGGGAGTGGTTAACCCTTGAAACGCTCAATGGACGCCTGGAGTTCGGCTTCAGCGGCGGCGCGACCTTTCCACCCTTCGGCTTTAACCCATTTGCCGGGTTCCAGATCCTTGTAACGGGTGAAGAAGTGTTCGATCTCCCGGATCAGGTACTGGTCGATATCTTCAAGTTCTTTAATGTGGTCATAGCGTAAGTCTGTGGGGACACACAGCACCTTGTCGTCGCCCCCGCCATCGTCGGTCATCGAAAAGATGCCGATGGGGCGGGCTTCCACGACAACATTTGGCAGCAGATCAAAGCCCGGCAGGTACACCATCGCATCCAGCGGGTCGCCGTCTTCGCCCAACGTGTTGTCAAAGAAACCATAGTGCGTGGGGTACGCCATTGGAGTGTACAAAATACGGTCCAAGTGGAGGCGACCGGTTTCTTCGTTGATCTCATACTTGACGCGTGAGCCGGCTGGGATCTCAATGGTGACGTCGTGCTGCATTATTTCTCCATCTGATTGCTGGTAGGACTTGCCGCGTTGAATACACAAGGGCAAGCGTATCCTTGCTCTAAGGTTATTACGTGCACGGGTGCATCACCCAAATATGTTGACGGGGACGTTCACAAGCATTCAACAACGCGAAATAGTTTTACAGGTGACACCATGATGGCAGCGAAACAAGCCGGGCGACGCGCCGCAGGCCGTCGACCTGGGCGACGTGCTTGGGTGCCGGTCATCATCGGTGTCATTGTGGGGCTGCTCGGCGGGGCAGGGCTGGCCGGAGCCTATCCGCCGCCAAGCACCGACATGATCAAAGTCCAAGCCGCCGACTGGTACCAACACATGCGCCAGCTGGTATCGGGCAGCGAAACCACCGGGACCCGCACCTGGAAGGGGGATCCGCAGATCTATGCCGCACCCCCGGTCGCATTGCCGCCTGAGCCCGAGACCAACGATGACTTACTCGACGATGGGGTCGCTGACCTCATTGATGTCAATGCGCCGGCACCGGATGCACATCAGCTGACTGCCGTTTTGGATGAGGCGATGGGAGAGCTGGGATTGGGGCATCGGATGCTCGTCGTCGATGCGGCAACCGGTGAGACCCTTTATGACCGCGGCGGCCAAGACTCAGTGGTCCCAGCTTCAACGCTGAAACTATTTACCGGCATCAGCCTGTTGCACCATCTAGACCCAAATCATCGCTTCGTCACCGCGGCACGGTATACCCCCAGCCAGGGTGTGACCCTGGTGGGTGGCGGTGACGGGTTGCTAGCACTGGGGGAGAGCACCGGGTCCACCGTCGGGTACGCTGGCCTGGCAGATTTGGCCCAAAAGACCTGGAACGCCATCGGTGAAGATGTCACGGCGGCCGGCGTGGCCACCGTCAACGTCGGGGTCGATGTGTCCCGTTACAACCGGCCGTGGCTGCATCCAGACTGGACCGAAGGGCTACAAGAGGCCGGCTGGGTCTCACCTGTCTACCCGCTGAATGTCTACGGCGGGCTGACGGGGCATCCGGCCTATGCCGATACGGCAGTCGAAGATGGGGCCGGCCTGGCCGCCAGTACCTACACCAGTCACCTGAACCAGCTCGCCGACGCGGCAGGAGCCACCGTCGAATTTCAATACACGGGTCAGACCAGCGTGCCTGATGAGGCCGAACAAGTGGCTGAAGTCCGCTCGGCGCCGCTGGGTCGGCAGCTCGAGTACGCGATGAAACAGTCCAACAACATGCTGTTTGAAATGTTTGGCCGTGAAGCCGCGATCGCAGCGGGAAGCACCCCGGATTTCACAGGGTCCACGCAGGCCACCGTGGCAACCTTGGACCAGTTGGGCATCGACACCCAACCGCTCGTATTTGCCGACAACAGCGGGCTGTCACCGCGCAGCCGCGCCACTTTGGAGACGACCGTCGAGCTGTTCGAGCTGATGTTAACGAACGAACATTATCGGCCCCTGCTGCACACCTTAACCGTGGCAGGCTATGACGGCACCATGGAAAACCGGCTCACCGAAGCACCATACTCCGGCGTCGTCCGCACCAAAACCGGCACACTGGAAGTCGCCAGTTCCAATGCGGGCTTCACGGTCACCACCCAGGGACGCGCCCTATGGTTTGCGATCAATACCACCGGCAGTGAGGGAGACTACGAAACTACGCGCGCCGAACAAGACCACCTCACCCAAGTGCTTACCAACTGCCAGTGCACAGCCGAGTAACCCCGACCCACGACCGCGAAAAAACGTGACACCATGGTCACTATGAAGGGACAACCCATGCAGATTTTCAGCAAAGAGGCGGCAGCGGCCACCGGACGCAACCTTGTGCCCCCTGGCCCGCGAGTCCCCGCCACCGATGCGATCGTTGAAGCCGAAGCACTCCGCGCCGCCGCCTACTCGGCCGTAGAGCACGTACCTCAACTGAGTAAACTGCCTGCCATTGCCCACTGGACTCCGAGCACCATCGACGACGAGATCAACCTGCTCGTCATCGATCGTCCGGGCTGGATAAACGCCAACGCTGAATCCCTGCAAGTCATGCTCGAACCAGCATTTCACCGTCTTGGAGAACTGCACGAAGACCTGCTGAAGAGCATCTCCTCGGACCTCACAGCACGATTTTCAGGGGCGCAAGTGGGAGCCGTCCTAGCGTTTCTGGGCACGAAAGTGCTCGGCCAGTTTGAACCCTATGCCGCACGAGCTGCCAACGGGCCAGACAAACCCCGGCTGATGCTAGTGGCACCAAACGTCATGACGATCCGGGACGAACTGAACCTTAATGCCGAAGACTTCCGGTTCTGGGTCGCTCTGCACGAGCTCACCCACGTAGCCCAATTTGCCCAAGCCCCGTGGCTGGCCGACCACATCTTAGAGACCGCCACCGAGTTCTTGCTGCATCATCTCCTTCCAGACAGCGCTAGTGAGATGACAGCAGAGCAAAAAGCCGCTCACAGTAAAGACCTTGAATCGCAGCTGACCGGGGTCATGTCCCTGCTGGAGGGACACGCCAACGTCATCATGGATGCCGTCGATCAGAGTATTGTACCCAGCGTTAAAACCATCCGGAAACGCTTCAACGAACGATCTGCTAACCATAATTGGTTGAGCCAACTGATCCGAAAGCTCATCGGATTGGATGCTAAAGCCAAACAATACAAGCAGGGCCAAGCGTTCGTTTCGACGGTGGTAGACCGCGTGGGCATCGAACAATTCAACACGGTCTGGCAACGCCCGGAGAACCTGCCGACCAAGGATGAACTGACCAACGCTGAGGCATGGATCAGTCGGGTCGTGCACGAACACGCACGGTAAAGCTGTGACCACCTCTGACTATACTGGCAAACCCGTACCTCAAGGCCCTGCCACCTGGCCCCCGAGCCGAGCCTGGCCACAAGCAGTGCACGCCGGGGTAGCCCAGCTCAAGGATGTGATCGCCCGCTGGGATCTCCGAATTGACCAGCACAGCCGCCCAGTACTGGTCGCAGTCTCGGGCGGGGCAGATTCCTTAGCGCTGGCCGTGTTGGCCGCGGAGACACAACGCGTTACCGGGATACGGTTTGGCGCGGTCGTATTCGATCATCAGCTCCAAGGCGTCACTGCTGCCGTGGCGCAACGTACCGCTGAGCTATGCACGCGGCTGGGACTAGACCCCGTCGTGCGAGAAGACCTTACCGTCACCCCTGCCACCGAGGGCCTTGAAGCAGCGGCCCGACGCGCCCGCTACGATGCATTCGTTCGGTGTGCTCATCGGCACCACGCAGCCGGCGTGCTGACCGCACACACGGCGAATGATCAAGCCGAACAGGTATTGCTGGGATTAGCGCGCGGATCCGGGGCCCGATCGATAGCCGGCATCCGACAAGACCGTGAACACCATCTGCCAGGCTATGACCCGGTGCGCATTGGGCGCCCACTTTTAGGATTGACGCGCAGCGACACCGAAACCATCTGTGCGTGGGCGGGAATCGAGTATTTCGAAGATCCCATGAACGAAGACGCGACCATCGCTCGCATTCGCGTCCGGAAGCACCTGTTACCGGCTTTGGCAGACCCCGCGACAGGACTGGGGCCCGGAGTGTTTTCCGGGCTGGTGACCACCGCCACCCTTGCGGCCGACGATGCGGACCTCCTTGATGCACAGGCCGCCGAAGCGTTCGAAGCGATGGCTCACATTGAAGGCGACCGGATCAGTTTCCAACTCGAAACGTTACAAACATCTCATCCAGCGATATTGCGTAGGGTTTTAGCGCTCGCAGTACAGCATTTCGGAGCGCCACAACCGTCTTTTGAACGGTTACGGTCGCTGCAGGAATTGATCTTCCCACCCGTTGGCAGGGCGTCGTCGGCGGGGCCCATCCAATTGGAGGGACATCTGAGCGCTTACCGGCAAAAAGCTGAGCAAGAATATGCAAAACTATTAGTCATCACCTCGCAGCCGAGGAACTAACCAGACATACTGAGGAGTGACCATGAAGGCCGAAGACGTTGCAGACGATTTAGACTCGGTGCTACTCACCCGCGAAGAGATTGACGAGATCGTCCAGGACCTCGCAGCCCAAATCGATCGTGACTACGAAGGTAAAGACATCTTGTTGGTTGGCGTTCTCAAGGGCGCGCTGATGATCATGGCGGATCTTTCACGTGCCATGAAATCAAATGTCACCCTCGATTTTATGGCGGTCTCATCCTATGGGTCTGGAACAAAATCCTCTGGTGTCGTCCGAATCCTGAAAGACCTTGAAGAAGACCTCATGGACCGGCATGTGGTTATCGTCGAAGATATTATCGACTCCGGCCTGACGCTGTCGTGGTTGAAAACCAACTTAGAGTCACGCGGTCCGGCTTCCGTGGAGATCGTCACCCTGCTGCGCAAACCTGAAGCATTGGCAGTCGATATTGATGTCAAATACATTGGTCGCGATATCCCCAATGAATTCGTCGTCGGGTACGGCCTGGACTTCGACCAGAAGTATCGCAACCTTGACGTTCTGGGGACGCTCGCGCCCCACGTTTACCAGTAAGGTGCTCGGCTGCGTATTCAGGTAGCCCGTAATTGGGGTACCTGAATACGCGTCCTATTGCTCGATTTATCCGCGATGCATATGGTTGCGCACCCAGATCGCTTCTGCGGTTGTAGGGTTTAAAAGAAACTCTGGGAAATGCTGCTCACTGGTCCGGACGAGTACGTCCGTTTGGTGGATGACCGTGTGATGGTAGCGGCATAGCATGACCGCGTTTTCTAATGATGTTGGACCGTTATTTTGCCAGTGCCGGATGTGGTGAATTTCTGAATAAATATGCGGCATGTTGCATCCCGGGTAGGCGCAGCCTCCGTCCGGGAGAATGACCGCGCGGCGTATGCTGGCGGGAAATGCTCGTTGGGCTCGTCCGACATCTAGTGGCTCGCCCTTGGAGTTTAAAACCGCCGGGATGATCGACGCGTTACAAGACATCATGCGCAGTGTGGCCCAATCCAAGTCCATGGTGTCGTAGTCATAGAGTTCTGGAAATGGTTTCCGGCCTTCCACCAGGGCGGCGATTTCGGCTTGCACATTCGGATTTTCTGATCCGAAATCCAAGTAATCACCGGCCAAATCTGCGTACTGCAACCCGACAGTCACGCTTGGTGCGACATTGACTAAGCGGCCAAGCCCCGGGATGACGGCACCCGACGGGGCAATATTAGCAGGGTTTATCTCTTCATGTGGCTGATCCAGAGGCCCAGTGGGAGAGCTGGCCAGCTCATTGTTGTCGCTGGCATGCTGATCCAATGCCTCTTGGGCCTGGCCGACGGGTGAGCTGGTGAGCACGATTCCGGTTTCCAAAATATCTAACAGAAAGTGTGACCACCGCTGGGCCGCGGTGCGGTCATCATAAAGCAGCGGTATCTCGAGCTCGTCGTCTGCCGGGGTGATACGTTCGGCGCCGGATTTTCGGGGTTCAGACTCGGATGGTGGGTCATTGATGCGCGATACCTCTGCGCGCAGGTTATTGATATGTTGACGCAATCGTTCCAAGACGTGCCGATACTGCCATCTCGTCATGACCCAATCGAGGCGCACATGGTTGTCTCCTAGCGGGGCCACAAACCGCAGCCCTTCTTCGTATTGACGTTGCTTGGGGGTCAGCCTGGTGCCCGGTTTGGTGAACTGGCGATTGGTGCTGCGCTTGATTCGATCAGCGAATTTGCGTACTTCATCCGGTCCGGCATGGAGGGCCTTGGCTAACAGTTCCCCTTCTTTGGTCGCCACCAACTGGTCGGCTTGGGTATCGGTGGCGCCAGCACGCTTGGACGCAGCCCGGATGGAACGCAGCCGGTCGATAATATAATTTGCCGACGAAGGGTCAATCTTGCCCTGAGCCATAGCCTTTTCGATCTTGGCTGCGCGCATCTTCGAAGCGCCGGGTTTTGTGGGGTTCGCCGTGGCGATCCGTAACCGTCGTTCAACCTCTTTGATATCGATCCCAACGAGCCGGGCGATAAAATCCTTGGCATTCTTAAACGGTTCCTTGCCCTGCTGCGCCAGTCTTGCACCGCGGGCCTCTATAGTCTCAAACCAGCCCTCCAGTAGCAGGGCGAGCCGACACTGAAAATTATAAAACCGACGATGATTCTCTTCCGCGATCCGGGATACATCAGCCAGCGACAATGCTGCCTCATCATCGGTGGCCGTCTCGATGAGCTGCTGATCGGAGGTCGCGGCCAATTGTTCCGCGATCAGTGATTGCAAAGCAAGCAGTTCGCCGCCGTTCATGCCGGAAAGCTCGGCCCCGTAACGGGCGCGAAGCTTTTGCACGTTCGCATCGTGTGCGGCAAAAAGGCCTTGCGTGGCGGACGGTTCGCTCGTGTCAGTAGCTGGCTGAGCATCAGCGCTTTGCGCAGTGGCTGGGGTAGCTAAGGGTTGGGTCATAGGGCACCTCCTTTCGACTCGTTCGTTGGCAAAAGTATGGCGCGTTTCACGCGAAACCTGGACGGTGAAAAGTGTGAATGTGGATAACTTTGGGCAGTCTTTGACCTTCCACCCATTGCGAAAGGAAATGAGACGTGCGCGCCTGGTGCCTGGGAAAGGGGTAGCTTTAGAAGGGTGAAAGCCAAGAACATCTTTAAAGGGCCGGTCATTTGGATCGTCCTTGCAGTACTTGCGTTGCTGCTCGTCGTGCCTGTTCTATCGGGTTCGTCCTCGAGTCGTGTTGACACCTCGGTGGGTATCGAACTGTTAGAAAACAACCGGGCTGACGAAGCGCTGCTTGATGATAATGATCATCGGGTCGAGCTGTCGCTGCAAGAAGACTTCGTCCACGAGGACCGCAATCTGGGCACCGAGGTGCACTTCTTCTACTCGAAGGATCGCGCCGAAACCATCGTGGACCTGATTGCGGGCGCTGACCTGGACGATTACACCGACCAGCCGGTGACATCCAACTGGTTCTTGTCGATGCTGGGCTTCTTAATACCCTTCCTGATCATTGTCTTGCTCTTCTGGTTCTTGCTGTCCCGGATGCAAGGTGGCGGCAGCCAGATGATGAAGTTTGGCAAATCGCAGGCCAAACTCATGTCCAAGGACAACCCGCAGGTCACGTTTACTGACGTTGCCGGTGCCGAAGAAGCCGTCGAAGAGCTCCAGGAAATCAAAGAGTTCTTGACGGAGCCCGACAAGTTCAAAGCAGTCGGCGCCAAAATCCCAACCGGTGTGCTGCTCTATGGTCCGCCCGGAACCGGCAAAACCCTCATCGCGCGCGCACTGGCCGGTGAAGCCGGTGTGCCGTTCTACACGATTTCGGGTTCCGACTTCGTTGAGATGTTCGTCGGTGTGGGTGCTTCTCGTGTGCGTGACCTGTTTAACGAAGCGAAGAAGAACGCGCCGGCCATTATTTTCGTCGACGAAATCGATGCGGTCGGACGCCACCGTGGTGCCGGCGTGGGCGGCGGTAACGACGAACGCGAACAGACCCTGAACCAGCTGCTGGTCGAGATGGATGGCTTTGACGAAAACGCCAACGTCATTTTGATCGCGGCCACCAACCGTCCCGACGTCTTGGATCCGGCCCTGTTGCGTCCGGGCCGTTTCGACCGGCAGGTGCCGGTTGAGGCGCCATCACTTGAGGGACGCCTAGAAATTTTGCGGGTGCACGCCCGTGGCAAACCGTTAGTCGATGACATCGATTTGTACGGTCTGGCCCAGCGCACCCCGGGCTTTTCGGGCGCTGACCTTGCCAACGTGCTCAATGAGGCCGCGCTGCTGACAGCCCGCTCGAACGCGCATCTGATCGATAACCGGGCTCTGGACGAAGCGGTCGACCGTGTCATGGCGGGACCGCAGAAACGCACCCGACTCATGAATGACCACGAGCGCAAAGTGACCGCGTACCACGAAGGCGGGCACGCACTGGTCGCCGCCGGGTTGAACCACTCGGCGCCGGTATCCAAGGTGACGATTCTGCCGCGCGGTCGCGCCCTGGGCTACACCATGGTCGTGCCGGACGAAGATAAATACTCGGTGACCCGCAATGAGCTGCTAGACCAGTTGGCCTATGCGATGGGTGGTCGCGTGGCCGAAGAAATCGTGTTCCACGACCCCTCCACCGGGGCCTCCAATGACATCACCAAGGCCACCGAAACAGCCCGGAAGATGGTCACCGAATACGGCATGTCGTCGCGGGTGGGAACCGTCAAACTCGGCTCGGGTGACGATGAACCGTTCCTAGGACGCTCCGGGATGGGCTCAAGCCGGGAGTATTCCGATGAGCTGGCATTCGTGGTGGATGAGGAAGTGCGCCAGCTGCTCGACGGCGCGCACGCTGAAGCCTACTGGGTGCTCAACGAAAACCGCGATATCCTCGATGAGTTGGCCTCGCGTCTGTTGGAACAGGAAACCCTGAACCGTCACGAGCTGGCCGAGCTGTTTTCCAATGTGCGAAAGTATCGGCCGCGCGAAACCTGGTTATTCCACGAGGACCGCCCGGTTTCGGATCTGCCACCGGTCGAAATGCCGGCCGGCACAGCGACCGATAACAAGTCGCATCCGGAAACACATCAGAACGGCGAACAGCCGGCCCGCGGTGACCACCAGGAGTCCTAGATGATTGACCAACCTCGAATCGAAGCTGCGATTCGTGAAGTCTTACTTGCCATCGGGGAAGACCCGGATCGAGATGGTCTGGTGGAAACCCCCGCGCGGGTGGCGCGAGCCTACGAAGAGTTCTTCGCCGGCCTGCACCGCGACCCGGCCGAAATTTTGGGCACGACGTTCGACATCGCCCACGACGAACTGGTCCTGGTCAAAGATATCGAGTTCTATTCGATGTGCGAACACCACCTGGTCCCATTCCACGGTTCCGCCCACATCGGCTACATCCCATCGGCCGAAGGCAAGGTCACCGGACTGTCGAAGCTGGCACGCCTGGTGGACCTGTTTGCACGTCGTCCCCAAGTCCAAGAACGCCTGACCACCCAAATTGTCGAGTCGCTCATGGAGCACCTCAACCCGGCCGGCGCCATCGTCGTGTTGTCGGCCGAGCACATGTGCATGTCCATGCGCGGTGTGCAGAAACCTCATGCTAAAACTGTGACGTCGGCGGTGCGCGGTCAATTGCGCGATCCGTCGACGCGGAATGAGGCCATGAGCCTGATTCTCAACGCCGGGATACACTAAGCCCCGCGTTATCACCCAAGAAGGAAGGATCCCCATGTCAATCGGAGCTGTCCCAGGAACCGGTCCGGCCTCGGGCCCACTATCGGTCGTGCGTAAGGCCACCCGCAAGAAATTCGCGGATCTGCCAACCGACCGCACCCTGGTCATGGGCATCCTCAATGTCACCGACAACTCATTTTCCGACGGTGGCGAGAACTTCGACACGGCCAAGGCCATCGACCACGGGCTGCGCATGCACTACGCCGGAGCTGACATCGTCGACGTTGGCGGGGAATCCACCGCCCCGGGCACCGATGAGATCAGCCCCGAAGAAGAACAGGCCCGCATCCTGCCGGTCGTTGAAGCACTCATCAAAGCCGGCGTCTACGTTTCGGTTGACACCCGCCACACCGAAACCGCTCGTGCCGCACTCGAATACGGCGAAGTCATGATCAACGACGTCTCCGGGCTGCGCCACGAAGCGGACATGCCCAAGCTCATCGCCGAATCCGGTGCCCGTTACGTCGTGATGCACAACCGTGGGAACTCCAAAACCATGGACGGCCTGACCGACTACACCAACCTGGTCGACGACATGGTGGCCGAAACCCAACAGGTCATCGACACGTTCTTGGCCGCCGGGGTGACCAAAGACCAGCTAATCGTGGATCCAGGTCTGGGCTTCTCCAAGGCCGGCGACCAAAACTGGCAGCTACTCAATAACCTTGAAGCGTTCCAAGCCCTGGGTTACCCGGTGCTCATTGGTGCCTCCCGCAAACGGTTCCTCGGCTCGATGCTGGCCGACAACTCGGGCGAACCCGTTGAGCCGCGCCAACGTGACCACGCGACCGCGGCGATCACCACCCAGGTGGCCGAAGCCGGCGTTTGGGCGGTTCGCGTCCACTCAGTCATCCCGAACGTGGATGCCGTCAAAACAGTTACCGCACGCCAAGCCGCGAAGTAGTCCCGATGGCCAAGATCAGTCTGACCGGACTGCGCGTGCGCGGCCACCACGGCGTGCTCGACCACGAACGAGAAACCGGCCAAATGTTCGTCGTCGATCTCGAACTCGATGTTGACGTGGACCAGGCGGCGGAAACCGATGACGTCGCAGACACCGTCAACTACGCCGACGTGGCAACAGTTGTTGAACGGATTATCGCCGGGCCCCCGGTCAATCTCATTGAGACCCTGGCGGTCAATATTGCCGAGACCATCCGGGCAGAATTTGGCCTGGTGAACTCGGTGGTCGTGACCGTCAACAAACCCCAAGCGCCCATCCCGGCGGACTTCGCCAACGTCGCCGTGACTGTCGTTCGCCACAGGACTGCCTAAGGGCACGAGCATGGACCAGCTGCCCGAGGACCTCACGACCGCGCCCGCCCATCCGGTATCGGCGGTGCTCGCGCTGGGTTCGAATCTGGGAGACTCCCAGCAGATCTTGCACGACGCCGTCGAAGCCCTGCGCGCCCACGCGCAGGTTCACGTCACCGCGGTGTCACCGTTGGCCAAAACCGCACCGGTCGGGGGACCTGCACAACCAGATTTCCTCAACCAGGTGGTCCTGATCGACACCACCCTGGCGCCCTATGAGCTGTTGGAGCTGGCCCAGAAACTCGAACAGGCCGCCGCTCGGGTCCGGGATATTCGCTGGGGCCCGCGCACCTTGGACGTCGATATTATTACCTACGACGAGGTGGTTTCGGACCACCCGGTGCTCACGTTGCCCCACCCCAGGGCGCAGCAGCGCGCGTTTGTGCTCACCCCGTGGGCCTGGGCTGACTCCGAGGCGACACTCAACGGGGTGCCCGTCACCCAGTTGGCTGCCCAAGCCGACGACGCAGCCACCGTGCAACAAGTATCCACCCGCCAGGAGGGCACCCCGTGACATCGATACGCATCGGGTGGGTCCTACTGGTGGTGGTCGTGACCGCAGTCTTCGGGTGGATGGGCGGTTTCTATTCCGCTGAAAACGGGTGGCGCGCCCCGGTACTGGGCTACACCTCGGTCATCACCCTGACCGGGGTCATGGTGCTGGAGCTGATCCTGGGTTTGCGCGTGCTCAAAGACCGGGAGCGCCCGGTGGCCGATCGCATGAACCCGGTGGCCGCCGCCCGCACCCTGGTGTTGGCACAAGCCGGCACGTACGCGGGAGCTGCGATTGCCGGCTGGCACATTGGGATGCTGTTACACCGGCTACCCGCCAGCGGATTTGGCTCAACCGTGGTTACCGAATCCATCGTCCAGTCGGTCACGGCGTTGATCCTCGTGGCAGTTGGTTTTATTGTGGAACAATGGTGCAGGATCCCACCGGATGATACCGACAATAATGGGAACCATAACCGGAGGCCACCAAATGCCTCCGGAGCACAGCCGACCACCCGGCAGGCCGACCCGATTGAGCGGCCACAATTTTAGCCCCACCACCAGAATGCAGGCATGGATCACGAACAGTTGCCCTATAAACGGGTCTCCACCAAGCTGATACCGCTGCGCCAAATTTACAACGCCCTGCTGCTGGGCATCCCGGTCATCGCCACAACCGTCGGGCTGCTCGTCCTTCACAACGTGACCCCATTTTTCGAGCTGTACCCGATCGCCTACCTGCTATTTCTCATTCCCGCCGGACTGCTGATCTGGGGCATCATCTACGCTTTTATCATTCCCCGTCAGGTCCGGGCCATGGGCTACCTCGAAAAACGTGACGACTTACTGCTACGACGCGGCATCCTGTTTCGTCATCAGGTCGCGGTCCCATACGGGCGCATCCAATACGTCGACATCCGCCAGGGTCCGCTGCAGCGCATGCTGGGCATCACCTACATCGTGATCACAACCGCCGGGGGCGGCACCGCCTCCACCTTTGAAGGTTTGGAAATGGCTGAAGCCGAACGGTTGCGCGATGAACTCACCCAGCGCGGTTATGCCCGGCTGGCAGAACTGGGGGAGTCATGAGTCAACCGCACCATCCCGGACCAGAGCCAACCCCAGACGCCAACGCCGCACCCGAGAGCGCACATGCCGCCGAACAGCCGTGGCGCCGTGTCCACCCGATTTCACCGTTCATCCGGTCGTGGTCCGCGCTGCTGATCTTCGTCTATCTCATCATGAGCTTTTCGGTGCGCGAGCTCCAAAGCTTCATTGAGGCCGTGAACCTTTCGGTGGGCCAATCACTGCTGATCCTGTTGGGCCTGGTGATCGGGATCCTGGTGGTAGCAGCCGGCCTGTACGCGATTGCGTGGCGGTTCTATCAATTCCGGATCACCACCGAAGCGGTCGAACTCCACGCGGGGGTCATCTTCCGCCAGCGCCGCTACATGCGCCTGGACCGGCTGCAAGCCGTGGACATCGTCCGGCCCTTCTTTGCTCGCATCTTTGGGCTCTCGAAACTCTCGCTGCACGCTGCTGACGGCGGGGAAACCACCCTGACGCTGGAGTACGTGCGCGAATCCGACGCCGAACGGTTGCGCCACGAAATTCTCTACCTAGCTTCGGGTGCCCAAGGCGACCCAGCCCTTGATCCCACCACCGACGACGCACCGCATGCCGCTATCGCCCAGGTGCCCCACTACCCATACGACGGGTACCTGGCCCAGTATGTGCAGCACAATCCGCACGGGCTCAACGAAGAGGTCCCCGCAGACCACACCACCCGGCAATCCAGCCGAGAACTCCTCACCATCCCCTTTGGCCGCGTCATCGGGGCAGCCCTGCTGACCGGACTGTCCACCGGCGTGTTCACCGCGCTGACCGGTGGGGTTACCACCGGGTTCTTCATCTGGTTGGGTGCCCGCGGCGACGCCGACTCGGGTGCGATCCCAGTGAGCTTGCTGATGCTGTTGATTTTTGCCGGGATCGGACTGTTCACGGCACTGATCACCGCTTTTGGTCAGGTCAATGCGAACTTCAACTTCACCGCCAAAACCGCCGACTCGGGCGTGCGGTTGACCTCGGGCATGCTTTCGACCACCTCGCACACCATCCCGCCCGGACGAATCCAGGCCATCCAAATCACCCAACCACTGCTCTATCGCATCTTCGGGTGGTACCGCATCCAAGTCACCGTCGCCGGGTACGGTCTCACCGACCCGTCCACGACCGTCCTGCCCGTGGGGACCTTCGACGATGTGATCATCATGCTGTCGGTCCTAGCCCCCGACCCCGGTGTCGAGCACGCCAACGACCTGCTCTACACGGCACTCAAGCACACTTCCGACGACGATGGCTTCACGAAAGTCCCCGGCCGTGCCCGCATGTGGCAGCCGGTCGCAGGCCGCCGGCATGGGTATCGCACCACGCCGACCTTATTGTTGATCCGGTTCGGGCGCCTCCGCCGGAATCTGGCGATGATCCCGCACGAGCGCATCCAACAATCCGCGGTCCATCAGACGCTGTTCGACAAACTCTCCGGTACCGCTTCGGCGCGGTTCGTCACCCCACCCGGCCCGGTCCGCGTGCACCTGAGTAACCAAGAACCCGCCGGATTAGTGCAACTGTTCTTCGAAGAAGCCGAAATCGCCGCCCACGCCCGACGCATCTCTGACAAAAACCAGTGGATGGCCGAAGAGGAACTCGAAAACTTTGAGAAAGCGGCAGAAAAAGCCCTCGCGGCAGGTGAGACAGCGTGAAAGATTTCCCTGCTGACCTCGAGTTTCGGCCCGTCCGAGCGCAGCTGACAACCTACCGGCAGATCCAGAACGTGATCAGCATGGTGTGCTTTGTGCCGCTGTTGACCTTGGCGGCCGTCATCTTTAACGCCCAAGTGGACCCTGATTTCTGGCACGGGTTGAGCTATATCCCGGCAGCCTGGGCCCTGCTTTACGACGTGGGCCAGATCATCCTGACCCCGTATCAGGTCCGTATCCACGGCTGGGCCGAACAATCCGATGACCTGCTCGTCCGCTCCGGGGCGATCTTCCGCAACTATGACGCGGTGCCCTACGGGCGGTTGCAGTTCGTCATCGTCAAACAAGGCCCGTTGCAGCGCAAATTTGGGCTGGCAGATCTGACCATCACCACCGCAGGCTCGACCGCAACCATCCACGGCCTGCCCACCCGCGAAGCCACCCGCCTGCGTGATGACCTCTGTTCGCGCGGCTATGCACGACTGGCTGGACTCTAAGGAAGGATCTCACCGTAGTGAGCGTTGATGAACCCCTGACCACCGAAGCAATCGGCCAACCAAATCGACTGGGGATCGGCATCATTGGTGCCGGCCGGGTCGGAGCAGTCCTGGGCCGAGCGCTTCAGCAAGCCGGCCATACCGTCACCGGCGTCCACGCGGTCTCGGAAGCCTCGATTGCCCGGGCCGAGGCGCTCTTGCCCGAGGCGCCGATCCTCGAAATCCCCGATATTCTTCGTCGCTCAGAGGCCGTGATTTTTGCGGTCCCTGATGATGTGCTGGAACCGTTGGTTTCTGGTCTCGCCGCCGCCGGGCACATCCAAACCGGACACCTGTTGGTCCATACGTCTGGACGGTACGGCACCGCCGTGATGAAGCCGGTGCGCGAGCACGGGGCGATCCCGGTGGCGATCCATCCGGCCATGACTTTCACCGGGCTGTCTCTGGATGTGGATCGCTTGCAGAACACAGCCTTTGGCATCACAGCCGACCCCGTGGTCGCACCGATTGCCGAAGCCATGGTGGTTGAGATGGGCGGCATCCCGGTGACCATCCCGGAAGCCGCACGCCCGACCTATCACGCGGCCATGGCGCATGCCTCCAACCACCTTGTCACCCTGACCGCCCAGGCCCAAGCGATGCTTGAAGCAGCCGGCATTGACCACGCCTCCAAGTTGCTGGGCAACCTGATGACCGCGAGCCTGGAGAACGCGCTGACCAATGGCGACCAGGCACTGACCGGGCCGGTTTCTCGCGGCGATACCGGCACGGTGGCCAAACATTTAGAAACTCTGAAAGCCCTGGATGATCCCGACCTGTTCGAAACCTACCGGGGCATGGCGTTGGCAACCGCACGCCGAGCAGCCGAAGCCGACTTCATCAACGCGGCGAAACTCGAAGAGCTCTTGCAGATCTTGGAAGCCTAACCGCCACCCAGGCACATCGGGGCGGTGTGGTCGCGCTTGTGACTAGACTGTGTGACGTGACTGACCAACAAGCCCTCCTTGCCACCACGGCTGACGCAGCGAAATCCTTGATCGCCCAGCAGGTTGCTGAGCTCATCGAAGCCGGCAACCCCCGCCCCACGGTTGGCCTCGTGCCGACCATGGGAGCCTTGCATGACGGGCACGGGGCGCTGTTTCAACAGGCTCGAGACGAAAACGACCTGGTGGTCGCCTCGGTCTTCGTCAACCCGCTGCAATTTGACCAGCCCGAAGACTACGAGCACTATCCGCGGGATCTGACCGCGGACCTCGAGCTGATCACCGAATACGGCGGCGATATCGTCTTTGCCCCATCCACCGAGCACATGTATCCGGGCTATCCCGCAGGCCCTCATATCACCGTGTCGGCCGGCCAAATGGGCCAGATGTTTGAAGGCGCTTCCCGCCCCGGCCACTTTGACGGGGTGTGTACGGTGGTGGCCAAACTCTGGAACATCTTGATGCCACCGTCCCCGGCGGTCTTTCGCAGTTACTTTGGGCAAAAAGACGCCCAACAGTTAGCCATCGTCACCCGCATGGCCAAAGACCTCAACATCGACGTCGAAATATGTCCGGTGGACTTAGTCCGGGCACCCTCCGGGCTGGCGCTGTCGTCGCGCAATGTGCGACTCGATGATCACGGGATGGAAAAAGCCTTGGGCCTATCCAAGGCGCTGCACTATCTTGCGGATCAGGCAACACAAGGTGAACCTTTGGATGTTTCGGCTGCCCGCGACATCATTCGGGCCCAGGAAAACGTAGACTTAGACTATCTAGAGATTGTCGATCCGGAAACCCTGACCCCACTATCCGATGAGCAACTGGCGGTTCCGTTAGAACGCGAGGCGCTGGCCTTAGTCGCGGCCTGGGTGCCGCCTGTTCGCTTGATCGACAACATGTTGTTAGCGCCGTAAGCTACTTGCTGGATAGCGGCATCATCGTTGAAGGAGACGCGTGACAACCACAGCCCCGAAACCGACTCAAGATCTGTATCGCTACGTCAATGGTGACTGGATGGAAAATAATGCCATCCCAGCGGATCGTGGCACCTATGGCGCGTTCATGGAGTTACATGAAAAGTCGGAACATGCCGTGCACGAGATCCTTAAAGCAGCAGCTCAAGACCTGACCAAAAAGCAGCGTCGCCACGCGTTTGTCGCAGACCACTCCGACGAAGGTGCCAAACAACGTATCGGTGCGCTGTACACCGCGATGATGGACGAAGAGACCATCGAAGCGCTGCATGTCACCCCGCTGTGGGAAACGCTGGACAAAATTTCGGACATTTCCGAAACCGCAGACTTCCTCAAATTGACCGGCAAGTTGCAACGCAAAGGTATTGTTGGCGGGCCGGTCGGAACCGGTGCCATGCCCGATGCTGGCAACCCGGACCGGGTCTTGCTGCACATGATTCAAAGCGGTCTGGGGTTGCCGGATGAATCCTATTATCGCGACGAGAAATTCGCCGACATCGTCGAGGCCTACCGCACCTACATCGAAAAACTGTTCTTACTGTCGGAAATCGCGCCCACCGAAAAACGGGCCCGCAAGATGGCCAAACGGGTGCTCGATCTGGAAACGAAGATTGCCGAAAAACACTGGGACATTGTCTCGGTCCGCGATGCCGTCAAACGCTATAACCTCATGAGCCGGGAAGAACTGCTCGAAATCTTCCCGTCGGGCATGCACTGGCTCAAGGGCATGAAGATGGCGCCCGGACAAAAACACGAAAACCGCTCAGAAGAGGTCGTGGTCTGGCAGCCAGATTTCCTCAGCGGCCTAGAAGAGCTCTTGGAATCCGAGCCCACCAAATCCTGGCGCATCTGGTTGAAGCTGCACCTGCTGTCCTCCCACGCGCCGTACCTGTCCGATGACTTCGTTCAGGCACACTTTGAATTCAGCAAAGTCCTCACCGGCACCGAGGAACTCCTGCCGCGATGGAAGCGTGCCGTGGCTTTAGTGAACTCGAGCCTCGGTGAAGATGTGGGTCGGCTCTATGTTGCCAAGCACTACACCGAATCGCACCGCGAACATATGGACCAGCTGGTCGATGCGCTGCAGCAGGCCTACCGCCAGTCGATCTCGGAATTGCCATGGATGAGCCAGCAAACTCGAGAAAAAGCGCTCGAAAAACTCGAAAAGTTCAATCCAATGGTCGGCTACCCGGTCAAATGGCACGACTATTCAGACATCAAGGTCAACGCGACCGATCTGATCGGCACGCTCAACCGCATCGCCGAACACGATCTGGAAGAAAACCTGGCCAAGATCGAAAAGGGACCGGACCCCGAAGAGTGGCATATGAGCCCTCAGACGGTCAACGCCTATTACTCACCGTTGGAAAACGCGATCGTCTTCCCAGCAGCAATCTTGCAGCCACCATTTTTCTCCCCGGACGCCACCCCGGCGCAGAACTTCGGTGGGATCGGTGCGGTCATTGGCCACGAAATTGGGCACGGTTTTGATGACCAAGGTTCCCAATACGACGGCGATGGCGCGCTGAATAACTGGTGGACGGATGAAGACCGGGCCGCATTTACCCAACGCACCCAAACGCTGATCGACCAGTACAAGGTCCTGGCCCCAGCCGAAGCGCCTGATCATAACGTCAATGGCGAACTGACCTTAGGCGAGAACATTGGCGACCTCGGCGGACTGGGCATCAGCCATAAAGCGCTCTACCTGTATTTAGAACAAAACCCCGATGCAGCCAAGGAACAAGGATGCGACCCCAACGATCCAGAAGATCGGAAAGTCATCGATCGACAGTTCTTTGAGTCCTGGGCTGCCGTGTGGCGTCAGCTGATTCGTCCGGAAGCAGCGATCACGCGCGTGTCGACTGACCCGCATTCACCCAACGAGTTCCGAGCGAACCAAGTGGTGAAAAACTTGGACGCTTTCCATGAAGCCTACGACACCAAACCGGGCGATGACATGTGGCTCGAGCCCAAAGAGCGCGTCACCATCTGGTAATAGGTTCAAGACGATGCTGTGGCCGGTTCACCACGAACCGGCCCCAGCGTCATCTCACCGGAGAATGCTCACCGGGCGAGTTTTTGATGGGCGTTTAGACTGAACTCCTCGCGCCACAAGGGTGACGTGCCATCCACGGCCATTTCGGCCAGCATCTTGCCGTATGACGGGGCGAATTTGAAGGCATTGCCGTGCATCCCGGTCGCGTAAAGGATGCGATCATCCGCAGGCAGGCGATCGAAAATGGGGATCTTATTCGATGCATAGCTATCGTGATGCACTGAATGTCGCACCGGCGAGGCGATTAAATCCGGCACGCATTCGGCCACGATCTCTCCGACCCAGGCCAGTTGTTCTGGTGTGTAATCGGCGGGGCGGTCATCCGGGGACATCGGACTGATCCACGGTTCTGGATAGGTGCCAATTTTGATGCTGTAGCCATCCAAGGTTGGTGCGCCGAACCAGTGGGTGACGGTGCCGTCAGCTGCCACCCGGTCGCGCATAAACACCGGGAATACCTCGGGCTGGAATTGGTCAATATTCCGCGGCATAGCCCAGGTCAGACCGATCGGCCGGACTTCCACATACTCGCTGAGCTGCGGTAACAATTGTCCAGTCCAGGACCCGATCGTCACAATCACCTGTCGTGCGGCAAATGTGCCAGCATCGGTCACGACTTCGATGCCCTCGGCGGTCGGAGTTAGCTCGGTGACGCGGGTGTTGAAATACAGTGGTGCGCCCTGGTCTTCGGCTGCCGTGTGTGCGGCGGTGACGGCGACTTCGGGCCGTAGGGCCCCACCGCGCGTATCGAGAATGCCGATGTCGTCTGGATCCGGACTAAATTGCGGATACCGCGCGTGCAGTTCCTCGGCAGTGAGTATTTCATGCGGCAGATCGTAGCGCTCAACGACTTCGCGCGTGGTGCGCATGGCTTCGAAATCCGGTGGCCCGATGCTCAGCGCTCCGCACTGGTCTAGGATCGGCCGGTTCGAGGCGGCTTCTAACTCACGCCACAAATCAATCGAGGCGTCAGCGTGGTCGTTGAAGACCGGGCCTTCTTTGACCGCGGTGCGAAACAGCCGTGATTCACCGGCATACGAGGAGCGCAGGTTGACCTGGGCGTGGGCATCGATCCCGACGACTTTCAGATCGGATTGTTGGCTGAGCTGCCACAGGGTCATCGATCCGATTGTTCCGGCTCCGATGACCACCACATCGGCGTATTCCACGGTGTCATCACGTCACTTTCTCAAGTTGTAGCTGGGCGCACGGAGGAGTGTACCCAAGGCAACGCTAGCCAATGAACCGACAACATACTGACAAGGCGAGGTGATTTTTCTGTCAGCTCGCCTTCAGTGTCCTGTGCAGCGGGTGTCACTGCGTTTTAGGTGAGCGGGTCGTGGGCGGCCAGACTGAATTCGTCCCGCCACAGCTGTGATTCGCCATCGACCACCATTTCGGTGAGCATCTTGCCGTAGGAGGTGGTGAATTTGAACCCAACACCGTACAAGCCGGCGGCATACAGCACGCGGTCGTCTGCTTCGAGACGATCAAAAATTGGCATTTGGTTGGAAGCATACGTGTCGTGGTGCATTTCGTGGCGGACCGGTGAGGGGAGGAGATCCGGGATGCACTTTTGCACCATCTCGCCGACAAAGGACAGCTGTTCGGTGGAGTATTTGCGCAGGTCCTCATCGGGGTTCACATCGACTCGCTCTTCCGAAGGTTCCGGGTAGTAGCCGATTTTGATACTGTAGCCGTCTAAACTTGGCACCCCGAACCAGTGGCTTTCTTCGCCATCCTCATGGATTCGATCACGGATGAACCCGGGGAAGACGTCCGGCTTAAATTGGTTGATGTCATGTGGCATCGCCCAGGTGGAACCAATTGGCCGAGCTTCGACGTAGGTGCCGAGCTCAGGCAGGAGCCGGCTGGTCCAGGACCCGGCGGCGACCACCACGTGATTGGCCAGATAGCTCCCGTTGGTTGTGGTGACCTCAACGCCCTCGGCCCGGGAGGTCAGATCGGTCACCTTGGTTCTGAAATGCAGTTGGGCACCGTTGCGTTCGGCGGCGAGCTGGCCCGCGGCGACCGCGACCTCGGGGCGGAGCACCCCACCTCGGGTATCTAATATCCCGATGTCGTGCGAGTCCGGGCTGAACTGCGGGTACCGGGAGAATAATTCATCAGGGTCCAATAGCTCGTGAGGTAAGTCGTATTCTTCAGCGAGCTCTCGGGTCACGCGGATGTCGTCAATCTCGGGTGGGCCGATGCTGAGCATCCCGCACTGGTGCAGCAGCGACTGGGAGGAGAAGTCTTGCAGTTCGTGCCACAGATCAAGCGAAACGTCCACGTGCTCATTGAATAAGGAACCCTCTTTGACGATGGTCCGGAACAGCCGCGATTCCCCAGCATACGAAGAGTTCAAGTTCATCCGCGGGTAGGCGTCAATTCCCACGACCTTCAGATCTGAGCGTTGACTAAGTTGCCATAAGGTCATGGCGCCAATCGATCCGGCACCTACGACCAATACGTCTACATGTTCCATGATCTGCTCACCACTTTCTCAAGCTATAACGATCAAAATTCGGGTTGCACGGCCAGCCTAACGATCGGCTAGATCTCGCGAAACCGCCGACCAGCTGCCCGTGGACACGCTAGGAGCAGATGAGCCGTGAGTGAGAGCTGCTAGACGTTGATGGAACCGCATGAGAGGATGCCCATATGCGTTTTGATCCTTATGATCCGTTACCACAATTGCCTGCCATGACGTTGACGAGTGAGGACTTCGACGACGGCGGGCAATTACCGACGCGCTCGGTGATGGCAGAGCTTGGCGGTAAGGATGAACTACCGCAGCTGACCTGGTCCAATATCCCAGCAGGAACCCAGACGTTCGCGCTGACGTGCCTGGATCCAGACGCGCCAACTGCCGCCGGATTCTGGCATATGTCGGCGTTCAACATTCCGGCTTCCGTGACGTCGATCCCGGGCGGTGCGGTCCGCTGGGACACGATTGACTGGGAGGCCTTCGGGGTCTCGGCAGCAGGCGAAGGTCCGGTCTTTGTACGGAACTCGCGCAATGTTGCCGGCTATACGGGTGCACGTCCACCGGTTGGGCACGGCGAGCACCGCTACATGTTCGTCATCCACGCGGTCGACACGGCCTTGGATCTTGGCGCGGATGCGACCCCGGATCAGGTGGGGTTCAATCTCTTCCAACATGCCATTGGCCGCGGTCGAATCACCGGGGTCTTTGGCCGCTAACCAGTCCCAGGGCTACACCCAAACCGTGAGAGGAGGAGTCGTGACACAAAACCAGAACACCAACGGGCACGTGGCATCCCGCAAAGTGCTGGTCATCCAACCTGACGTACGGGCACCATTAGGCCGTTTCCGTCAGTGGCTGGCAGAATCTGGTGCGGAAACCACGGTGGTGCAGCCCTTTCGGGGCGACCAGATACCGTCCGAGGTGACAGCTGATGGGTTGATCATATTGGGCGGGACGATGAGCTATCACCACGTCGAAGAGTTCCCGTGGCTGGAAGACATTGCGGCGCTCTGCCGGCGTGCCACAGCAGCAAACATTCCGACCTTGGGGATCTGTCTGGGAGCTCAATTGCTGGCGGCAGCCTTCGACGGTGAGGTCACGGTGAATTCGCCCATCGGCCCAGAGACCGGGGTGGTCGATATCGACTGGACCGAAGCTGCCCTGCACGATCCGCTCGTGGGTGACCTGTCGCCGGGATTCCGTGCGACGGCATTTCACTACGACGGCATTACCGCCTTACCTGAGCATGCGGTGCTGTTGGGTCGAGGCGAGCGCTATCCCAATCAAGTCTTCCGCATCGGTAGCGCCGTGGGAGTGCAGTTCCACCCGGAAGCGTCGCCAGAGCTGTTCAGTAGTTGGTGTGCCTCGGATGTAGCGCAGAAACCAGAACTGGCAGAGTTCTTTGCGGAACAGAAGCAGCACGTTGCAGAGGCTGACGATGAGATCATGCCCCAAGTGCAAAAACTCGCCCGAAACTTTGTCCAACAGCTGCAACCCGCACCGCAGGCACAGTCTCGCTAAAGCATACTTTCTGCTCCATAAACCCCGTCCCCATAAAAACACAATGCCCGCATGCTAAACGTTCAGCATGCGGGCATTTTGTCGTGTGTTGAGGTTCTAGGCGTCGACGCTCACGGACTGATCGCTGCGAGTTTCGGCCAGGATATCAGTGATCACGCTCAGGCCTTCTTTCAGGAGGTCTTCACCGATGACCACCGGCGGTAGGAAGCGCAACACGTTGCCGTAGGTGCCAGCGGTCAGCGTAATGACGCCTTGTTTCCGGGCTTCGACGGCAATCTGATTGACCAGCTCTGCCAACGGTGCTTTCGTTTCGGGGTCAACGAGTTCCACGGCCATCATCGCACCGCGACCACGAATGTCAGCGACGCGCGGGTCGTCTTGTTGTACCTGCTGGAAGTGGTCGGTAATGATCTCACCGATGCGGGTGGCTTTTGCAGTGAGGTTTTCTTCTTCCATGACCTCAATGGCTGCCAGCCCTGCTGCCACGGCAACGGGGTTACCGCCATAGGTGCCGCCCAGGCCGCCGGGGTGCACAGCATCCATGACTTCAGCCCGCCCGGTGACCGCAGATAGCGGCATACCGTTGGCGATGCCTTTGGCCAGGGTGATCAGATCAGGTTCGATGCCTTCAGTCTCGGAGGCGAACCAGGTGCCGGTACGGACGAAACCGGTCTGGACTTCATCGGCAATGAATAGCACGTCGTTGGCTTTACACCATTCGACGACCTTGGCCAGGAAGCCTTCGGCGGGCACAATAAACCCACCTTCGCCCTGAATTGGTTCCATGATCACCGCGGCGAGGTTATTCGCACCGATCTGCGATTCCAGCGAGGAGATGGTGCGGGCGGCTGCTTCTTCGCCGCTGAGCCCATCGCGGAAGGGGTAGGAGCCCGGTACGCGGTAGAGTTCGGACGCAAATGGGCCGAAGGAGTCCTTATAGGGCATGTTTTTGGCGGTCAGCCCCATGGTCAGGGTCGTGCGACCGTGATAGGCGTGATCAAAGGCGGCGATCGCTTGCTTGCCGGTGTAGGCGCGGGCAATTTTTACTGCGTTCTCGACGGCTTCGGCTCCCGAGTTCAACAGCACGCTGCGGGTCTGGCCCGAGATGGGGACCAGCTCATCTAGGCGCTGCGCCAACTGGGTGTAGGAGTCATACGGGGTGACCATAAAGCAGGTGTGGGTGAAGTCTTCGACCTGTTGTTTGACGGCTTCGACGACTTTCGGGTGTGAAGCGCCCACGGTCGTAACGGCGATACCAGCGCCCAGATCGATCAGGCGGTTGCCGTCCACATCTTCGAGGATGCCACCTTCAACACGCGAGGCAAACGCCGGGGTCGAAGGGCTGAGCGCTTTGGGAACGTAGGTTTCCATCCGTTCACGCATTTCACGGGCTTTTGGTCCAGGCAATTCGGTCACAAGTTTGCGGGACTGATCTAACGGTTCACGCGACATGGGAAATCCTTTTTGACGGCTCGATAAGACAACGGGTTGTCCTTCCCATTATGCGGCACCACGGCTATGCGCGGCCAATAGAATCTCGTCATCGCAGGTATGCTTAACGGTTATGGACGAGCGGTTACTCACAGCATTTCTCACGGTCGCCGACACGCGCAACGTATCGGTGGCGGCGGGCAAACTTAATATCACCCAACCGGCGCTGTCGCGGCAACTGCAAAAACTCCAACGCCACCTGCAGGTCACCCTCTTGCAGTCGAGTCATTCGGGGGTCACGCTGACCGCCGCGGGCGAAGAGTTCCTGCCGGTCGCACAACAACTCGTCAACGAAATCCATAAAGCTGAGGCGTTTGCCAAGATGCTGTCGACGGGACGGTTTAGCGAGATCACCTTTGCCGCCCCGGGCACCACGCTCATCGATGTGGTCATCCCATTTGTTGCGACCCTGGATTCGTCCGAACTGCACTCCCACGTCATTGAAACCCCACTGGGAAGTTCGCTCGAGCAAGCAGTCCATACCGCCGACTTAGTCATCATGCCGTCTGAGCCTCCCCGCCAACTCGCCTCGGTCGCCCTGGTCGAGCTACCTGTGTGGGCCTATGTCGCCCCGACTCATCCCTGGGCGCAGCGCGACGAAATTCGGCTGGAAGAGCTCGTCGACGAACGCGTCGTGGTCGCCACGCCAGAGTTTATGTCACGACGTGTGCTGGACGGCGCCATCGACGTCGCGGGCCTGACCGTGCCCGATATCGTCGAAACCAATTCGGGTCGCGTCGCCCAAGCGCTGGTCGCCACGGGCAACGGCGTCGCAGTGGTCACCGAAGATGCGTTCTTCGGCCTGAAGCCGGCAAAGATTACCTCGCGCGGGCACGTGCTGTCGGTCGGGTTGCATGCCGGCTGGCGGGCAGATCACTACGCCAGCGAGCAGGTGCAAGCTCTCGCGGAACAGCTGGCTACATTCGCGCAGGCCCGCTATCCGGAACTGACCCCGGGCCCGATCGAGGTCTCGGGGCGCAGTCGATCGTGAGCCAGGGGCGATTAATCCGCCCAAACCGGACATAACGCCGGTATGAGCGGCCGCACCGGGCTAGACTATGGGACGTGAGTACGACCAACACTTCAAACACCAGCCCCTCCACCGTCGACGACGTCGAGAACACCCGCGATCAACGCAAAGTTCGCCAGGCCAAACGCCAGGAACTGCTTGACGCAGGTGTTGCCGCCTACCCGGTTGAGGTAGACCGCACGCATACGCTCGCCGAGATCCGGGAAAAGTACCCCGATCTGGAACCGGGGGTTGAAACCGGTGACATCGTCTCGGTGGCCGGTCGCGTCGTATTCCAGCGCAACACCGGAAAGCTGTGTTTTGCCAGCCTGCAAGAAGGCGGTGCCGCCGGCGAGCATCCTCGTCTGCAGGTCATGCTGTCCCAGGCTCGGGTTGGTGCCGACTCGCTGGATTCGTATAAGCACCTGGTCGATCTGGGTGACCACATTTCGGTCACCGGTGAGGTCATCACCTCCAAGCGCGGTGAACTGTCCATCATGGCGGACTCCTGGACCATGGCCTCCAAAGCGCTACGGCCACTGCCGGTGCTGCACGCCGACCTGGCCGAAGAAACCCGGGTCCGCCAGCGCTACGCGGACTTGATTGTCCGCCAAGAAGCCGCCGAAATGGTCCACAAACGTGCCGGTGTGGTTCGGGCGATCCGACGCACCCTGGAAGACCAGGGGTACATCGAAGTCGAAACCCCGATCCTGCAGCTGATTCACGGTGGGGCACAGGCCCGCCCGTTTGAGACGCACCTCAACGCGTTTGACCAGACGATGACGCTGCGTATCGCCACCGAGCTGTACCTCAAGCGCGCCGTCGTCGGCGGGATTGACAAGATTTTCGAAATCGGCCGGGTCTTCCGCAACGAAGGTGTCGACTCCACGCACTCGCCAGAATTTACGATGCTAGAAGCCTACGAGGCCTACTCGGATATGTACGGCATGGCCGAGAGGATCCGCGAGGTCATCTTGGCCGCGGCCAAAGCCGCCGGCGTCGAACAAGAACTCACCACCCCAGAAGGCAACACGATCGTGTTGGACACCGAGTGGGAATGGCGCGAGTTCTACCCGGCCGTTTCCGAAGCTGTGGGCCAAGAAGTCACCCCGGATACCACCGCCGAAGAACTACTGGCGATCGCCAAAGCCCAAAACATCGACGTTGATGCCAGCAAGCACAACGACGCACAAGAACTAGCGCTGGAACTCTTCGACGAGCTCGTCGAGCCCAACCTGGTGCAGCCGACCTTCGTGTATCACTACCCGCAGGCCGCCCAACCACTGGCGCGCCCGCACCGGCAAGACCCGCGCATGGTCGAAGCCTGGGATCTGATCATCGACGGCTATGAAATTGGCACCGCATTCTCCGAGCTCATCGACCCGGTCATCCAGCGTGAGCGTCTGACCTCGCAATCCGAGGCCGCGGCTGCCGGTGATGAAGAAGCCATGCAGCTAGACCACGACTTCCTGCGTGCTCTAGAATATGGTGCCCCACCAACTGGTGGTCTGGGCATGGGTGTCGACCGGCTGGTCATGTTACTCACCGGGACCGGGATTCGTGAAACGATCCTGTTCCCGCTGCTCAAACCAGAAGAGGGCAACGAGTAAGGAGACACCGTGGACGTTTTCATGGATTACTTTGAAGTACTAGCCCCATCCATCGGGCTGTTCTTTATCTTTTGGTTAGTCATGCGCTCGCTGTTTCGGGGTGACTCCGGTGAGCGCGACGCCCGCCGTGAAGCCGAAGAACGCGAAGCCCAACTGTGGGCGCAGAAGAAAGCCGCGGAACGAGACGGCGACGATGACGCTGTGATCGAAAAGCTGTAACGCTTCGGAATAACGCTGCACCAACTCTGGTTATCCACAGCCTCAACCACTACGTTTGTGGGATAGGAACGGTGTGTGCGAACCTACCATGAGTCAGGGTGACTCAGCTTAGGGTAAATAATGGCACATTCCCTTCGCCCAGCAGTGAACAGCAGTCTCAATACCTCATATAACTCAGTACGATCAGATTCAACAGTCAGCAAGGAGTGTGCCCATGTTTGAAAGATTCACCGATCGGGCCCGACGAGTCGTAGTGCTTGCGCAGGAAGAAGCGCGCATGCTCAACCACTCGTACATCGGTACCGAGCACATCCTGCTCGGGTTGATCCACGAAGGTGATGGCGTTGCCGCCAAAGCCTTACAGTCTCTCGATGTCTCATTGGGTGCTGTGCGCGAGCAGGTACGAGAAATTATTGGCCAGGGCCAGCAAGCCCCATCCGGCCACATCCCATTTACCCCGCGCGCCAAAAAAGTTTTAGAACTCTCGCTGCGTGAAGCACTGCAGCTGGGCCACAACTACATTGGCACCGAGCACATCCTGCTGGGTCTGATCCGTGAAGGCGAAGGCGTAGCCGCTCAGGTTCTGGTACAGCTTGGCGCTGATCTGAATCGCGTCCGCCAGACCGTCATTCAGTTGCTGTCGGGCTACCAAGGCTCGGGCGAAGGCGAAGGCAAAGAACCAGCGGGCGTGTCCCAGAGTGGTTCCAGCCAGGGCCAGCCGGCCGGTTCAGTTGTCCTGGACCAGTTCGGTACCAACCTCACCGCAGCAGCTCGCGAATCGAAGCTTGATCCTGTTATTGGTCGTTCCGATGAAATGGAACGTGTCATGCAGGTACTCTCACGTCGTACCAAAAACAACCCGGTCCTCATCGGTGAACCCGGTGTCGGTAAAACCGCTGTTGTCGAAGGGCTGGCACAAGCCATCGTGCGCGATGATGTCCCAGAAACCCTGAAGAACAAACAGCTCTACACCCTGGACCTGGGATCGCTGGTTGCAGGGTCCCGCTACCGCGGTGACTTCGAAGAACGCCTGAAAAAGGTGCTCAAAGAAATCCGCACCCGCGGCGACATCATCCTGTTCATCGACGAAATTCACACGTTGGTTGGGGCCGGTGCCGCCGAAGGCGCTATCGACGCCGCCTCCATCCTGAAGCCAATGCTGGCCCGTGGTGAACTCCAGACCATCGGTGCCACCACGCTGGACGAATACCGCAAGCACATCGAAAAAGATGCTGCCCTGGAACGTCGCTTCCAGCCCATCCAGGTAGATGAACCATCCGTGGAAGACACCGTGGAGATTCTGCGCGGTCTGCGTGACCGCTACGAGACCCACCACCGCGTGTCCATCACCGATGATGCACTGCACTCAGCCGCCGTGATGGCTGACCGCTACATCTCGGATCGCTTCCTGCCCGATAAGGCAGTCGACCTGATCGATGAGGCCGGCGCTCGGTTGCGCATCCAACGGATGTCGACCCCACCGGAGATCAAAGAATACGATGCTCGCATCGAGAAAGTGCGCCAGGAGAAGGAAGCCGCCATTGACGGCCAAGACTTCGAAGGCGCCGCCTCGCTGCGTGACAAAGAACAGCAGCTGCAAGACGAGCGCAATACTAAAGAACGCGAATGGCGCGAAGAAGCAGCCACCGGCATCGCCGAAGTTGATGAGGACATGATCGCCGAAGTGCTGTCCAAGTCCACCGGTATCCCGGTCTTCCGGTTGTCCGAAACCGAAGCCGAACGTCTGCGCAACATGGAAGGCGAACTGCACCGCCGGGTCATTGGCCAGGACGAAGCAGTCAAGTCTTTATCGCGTGCGATCCGTCGTACCCGTGCCGGGCTGAAGGATCCGAACCGTCCAACCGGTTCGTTCATCTTTGCTGGCCCAACGGGTGTTGGTAAAACTGAGCTGGCCAAGACCCTGGCTGAGTTCCTCTTCGGTGACGAAGAAGCACTCATCACCTTGGACATGTCAGAATTCCAAGAAAAGCACACAGTCTCACGACTCTTCGGTGCCCCTCCGGGTTACGTTGGCTACGAAGAAGGCGGTCAGCTGACCGAACGCGTTCGTCGTCGTCCGTTCTCCGTCGTGTTGTTTGACGAAGTTGAAAAGGCCCACGCGGACCTGTTCAACTCGCTGTTGCAGATTCTGGAAGAAGGTCGCCTGACCGACTCCCAGGGCCGTGTGGTGGACTTCAAGAACACCGTGATCATCATGACCACCAACCTTGGTACCCGGGACATATCCCGCGGTGTTCAGACCGGTTTCCAGTCGGTCTCCGACACCCAGACCGGTTACGAGCGGATGAAGGCCACCGTGCAGGAAGAGCTCCGTCAGCACTTCCGTCCGGAGTTCCTCAACCGTGTTGATGACGTCATTGTGTTCCCACAGCTATCTCGCGACGAGATCGTCGAAATTGTCGACCTGTTCGTCAAGAGCCTGCAGGATCGTCTGACCGAACAGAACCTGAGCATCGAACTCAACGACCAAGCCAAGTACCTGCTGGCAAACCGCGGTTACGACCCCTCTATGGGCGCCCGTCCGCTACGTCGTACAGTGCAAGACTTGCTGGAAGACAAACTGTCCGAGAAGCTGCTCTACGGTGAGATCCCAGCCCACTCGCACATCAAAGTCACCGCAACGGGTGACGGCAAAGATGACGAGTTGGAATTTGAGATCATTGAGCCAACCGAATCGATTGAAGCTCCACCAGAACGTGAAGCTATTGAAGCAGGCAGCGACAGCTAACCTGATCTAACAAAGAATCGCCGGGACCCGCAAGGGTACCGGCGATTTTTTGTTGCTATGCGCCCTTCTAACAACTTCGGCGAACGTCTCTCCACCGGTATCGAACCGTCAACTGCGAGCAGGTCGGATATGCTGTTCGTCGAGATCGGCGATATCGGATACCCCCATCAGCCCGAGACTAATATCCAGCTCAGCGGCGAAGTAATCCAGGACACTGCTCACACCAGCAGCCCCGTGGAGGGCTAGCCCGTAGAGATACGGCCGACCGATGGCCACTGCTGAAGCGCCGAGCGCCAGCGCTTTAATGGCATCTGCGGCAGTGCGGACACCGCTGTCAAAGATCAGCAGCATCTCTGCGCCAACAGTCTGGCGCACGTCGACCAAGGCGTCCAACGAGGGTATCGCCCCATCAAGTTGCCGTCCACCATGATTCGAAATCCACAGCGCATCAAAGCCGAGACGTTGAGCCTGCCGAGCATCATCGGCATGTTGGATCCCTTTGATCATAATCGGAAGATCAGTGGTGTCTCGCAGCCGGGCTAGTTCGGTCCACCCGAGATCCGTACGAGAAAAGATCTCCAGGAACGTCTCCACAGCTGCCCTGGGATAAGGCGACCTCAGATTTTGACGCAGGGAACCCGGATAGCGCCTACTCATGTTCATCAGTGCACGCACTGCAGCTAGCGTCGGCCTAGCCTCATCACTTGACTTCTCCTTTGGGGAGGTGGCTTGTAGACGAGCTTCCACGAGTTTGGCGAACTCTGGATCTGAGGTATATTGACCGATGCCCATCCCGTGGGCGAAGGGTAAAAAGCCGTTGTCTAAATCTTGAGTGCGCCAACCCAGCATAAACGTATCGAGGGTGACGACGATAGCGGAGGCGCCAGCGGCCTCAGCCCGCCGCACCATGCTGAAGGCCACCTCATCGCTGCTGCCCCAATACAACTGGTAGTACCACGGTGTGCCGGCTAATTTAGCGGCAATCTTCTCCATCGGCACGGAAGCCTGGGTCGAGACCGTCATCGGGGTCCTAGTGGTGGCAGCCGCTTCGGCGGTCGCAAGATCAGCTTGCTGGTGCACCATCTCGGCCACACCAATGGGTGCCAGGACAAAAGGCGAGTCCAGGGGCTCGCCAAATAGCGTTACCGAAGTGTCGCGTACGGTCACCGGGGTGGCCATCCGGGGGACCAGCTGCCACCGATCAAAGGCGGTACGATTTGCTGCGGCAGTGGCTTCGGTGCCCGCTGAACCGTTGATGTAGCCGCGGGCTCGGGGTGACATCTTCTTGGCCGCGGCATCGTACAGGGCAGTACTGTTGACCGGCACGTGCGGGCGGCGGCCGTAAAGACCTGCCCGATAGATAAGATTCTGTAATCGCCGGCCAGCGGGAAGTTCGTTTGTCATCTAGCTCACCATCCTGGCCGCCATCATACCCGGCTTAAATTAGCAGCCCGTTGAGACGTTTTCGTCTCTGCTCTGGTATTGCTTGGCTACCTCTTGGCGTCGGTGTTCCGGAAGGTAGGATGCCCAGCCGCCAATAACCACACCAAAAATAATTGGTACCGCAATCCACAGCCCTTGCCAGTCGACCCAGGTGCCCACCATTGGCAGCACTACTATCGAAAAGAACATCCAGTGCCAGCCAGGTGGTGTAGGGATCTGTTCCAACGGGACCGGCGTACTGAACCGCTGCGCAACAATCCCGAGAATCCAGAGACAGAACGCTGCGACCAACCACCATATGGCGCCAGAAGTTTGATGCTGGGAGAACACCGGAAAGCCCGCCAAGAGACTCGCAAGCCCAATGAACATCAGCAGACGTGCAACATGATCTAATCCTGGTCGGTAGGGTCGAGTCGCTGACATGACTACTATCCTCTCCAGTGTTGGTGTGGCGTCACGTGTCCAGGGTAGTGCTCAGCGCACGCATCGTCGATGCCGCATAGCCTGCGCCAAATAACAGCACGTGCACCAACAGCGGGACAAGCTGGAAGACCGGGATGCGCTGCTGCCAACCGTCGGCCAGCGGAAACTCATCGGTGTAGCCGGTCATGACGGCCGGACCGAAGCCACCAAACAGGTGCATCATCGCGATGTCTTGTTCGCGGTGGCCCCAGTGGCATGATGGGTCGATCAGCCAACTGGTGCCTGCGGCGTCCACCATTCGGTTGCCTGCCCACAGATCACCGTGCACGACGGTGGGCGGTTCTTCTGGGCCCAAATGTTCGGGGGTGATTGCCTCGGCCATCGATACCGCCGTGCTCTCCAAGAGGCCCGCTTCGACAGCCTGTTCAGTTAACGGCACAATCCTATTGGTCACTAAAGATTTATACAGCGTTGTCGTCGGTTGCAGGTCGATGGCGGCTGCACCCAGATACCAGTGCGAAAGACCTGCCAGACTACCGAAAGTCTGGTCAGCAGCAGCTTGCTCTTGGCTTGTACGGTGCAGGCGGGCCAGCTCCTGGCCAAATGCGTCTTCTGGGTCTTCGACTCGCCCGACGCTGGTGTCAGCTGAGATGAGTTCGATGACCAGGTGGTCGTCGGTGACCTCGTAGACTTTCGGCACCCTGGCGCCTAACTGGCCTAACGCCTCAAGACCGGCGGCCTCGAATTGGAAGAATCCTGCTGGTGCGTTGGTCAACGCCTTGCGAAAAGCTTTGGTCCCGTCGGCTAGCCGGATGGTTGAGGTTGTGCCGGTTCGGCTCATTTGCCACCGTAGCGCTGCAATACCGAGTCCAGGCTGTCATTTCGGATCGCCTCAACGAGACCTTTGGCAGCATCTTCGATCTGGTCGTACATTGAGACATAGGCTTCTTCGGGGTGACCGTAAGGATCTGGCACATTAGCGATGCCTTCTTCATCAACTGTGGAGGCGAAGGCGCCAAAGCGGACGATCTTGGCTCGTTGTTCTTCGGTGGTGGCCAGATCCAAGACGTTGCTCAAATTCGAATCGTCCATCGCCAGAACAAGGTCAGCTTCTTCGATATGCTCGGCGGTGATTTGATCGGCCACTGACGTGAATTCGTAACCGCGCTCGGTGCCGACTTTCTGGGTCAGGTGATGCGCTCCGGTGCCGATGTGCCAATCAGAGGTGCCGGCCGATGCGACTTCAGCGTCGATCCCGGCTTTTTCGAATTCATGAATCAGCACTGATTCGGCGGCGGGGGAGCGGCAAATATTTCCAAGGCATACGGTTAAAATTTTCATAGTCACCATTGTGCTGATACTTCCAGCCCTTTGCCTAGCCTCGTCGTGCGCGTGTTGGCAGATGGCGTATTTCCGCCGAGAATGGAGCGCAGCCCTCAGATTAGCCGAGAAATGTCACAACAAGTAATGTTGGCATAATGGAAATTCACATCCGCCCGGCCCGCACCCAGGACGTCCCCACCATTCGCTCAATGGTGCAACCGCTTGCGAGCGAACGTGTACTGCTCGACAAAGACAAGGTCGCCTACTACGAGTCGGTCCAGGAGTTCATGGTTGCAGAAAGCGACGAGGGCGAGATCGTTGGTTTCGGTGCCCTGCACGTGATGTGGGAGCATCTAGCCGAGGTCCGGACCCTTGCAACAGCCGACGGTCACCAAGGTCGCGGTATCGGCGGGCTCGTCTTGAACGCCCTGCTCAATAAAGCCGAGGCCCTCGGTGTCCAACACGTCTTCTGCCTGACCTTTGAGACCTCGTTCTTCCAACGCCATGGTTTCGAAATCATGAAAGACCAGTCGGTGCTGGACCCAGACGTCTTCAGCCAACTGCTGCTATCCACCGACGAGGGTGTCGCAGAATTCCTAGATCTTGCTCGAGTCAAACCCAACACGCTGGGCAATACCCGCATGATCCTGGACCTCGCGCAGCGTCCACTCGGTGACTAAGGCAGAGTCAGAACATCTTCGCTGAGCACAGCCAGCCCGTCATCAACCAAACCGGTGACCGCGCGATCCCACTGGGCTGATTCGGGTATGTGACGACCAAGCCTGCCGGTCGCTTCTACCGTGGTGCGCAATCTGCCGACATCGACTGTTCCTTGGGCGCGTAGCACGCCCATGATCGCCCCGCGAACCTGACGATCCGAACCATTCCACGATTGGGTTTTCGCCACCACGTCGGGTTCGGGCTTACCAGCCGCCACCCACGCACACTGCGCTAACACCGGGCACTCTTCACATTTGGGTGCTCGTGCAGTACAAATTAGCGCACCCAATTCCATGGTCGCGACATTCCACGTATTCGCATCGGCAACGCCCTGCTCCGTTGAGGTATCGGGCATCAGCTTTCTGGCCAGTTGGCGTTCTGCAGCAGTCAGACTCGGCGCTGCGGCGCCCACCCCGGTAAAGATCCTGGCGTGTACACGACGCACGTTCGTATCGATCACTACCTCGGGGATACCAAAGGCAAACGATGAGACCGCAGCGGCGGTGTATTCGCCGATGCCTGGTAACTGGAGCAGCAACTCAGGGTCGGCGGGTAGCTGGCCGTCATGTTTCTCTACCACCGCTTTGGCGGTTTCATGCAGTCGCAGAGCGCGGCGTGGATAGCCTAGCCGCCCCCACATGATCAACACGTCGGCGGCCTCGGCAGCAGCTAGGTCCGCAGGTCCAGGCCACCGCTGCATCCACGCCAGCCACGGTTCCCACACGCGAGCCACCTGGGTTTGTTGCAGCATCACCTCGGATACCAGCACACCCCAAGCGGTGGTTTCTGGCTCACGCCAGGGCAGTTTCCTGGCGTTGGCCGCATACCAATCCAGGATGCGGGTTCGGACCTGTTGCACGTGGGCGTCGTCGAGTTCGGCGAGGGGAGATGACATACCCACCATGCTAGCTGCGGCCCCCGCTTTTGCCGGTTGAGTGGCTAAACTATTCACTATGTCCGACCAACAGCTTCCCCCGCGTCCTCGAAAGATCCCGCCACATATTTTGCGACGACGTCGTATCGTTGCGGTGATCATTTTGCTCATCATTTTGGCGTTGATTGGCTGGGCCATTTGGGCCCTCATTGGCTTGTTTACTTCTGACGACGATAATGCCGCACCTGATCCTTCGCCCACGGTGACCGAGACGGTTTCGCCTTCTCCGACCGAGACTGAAACGGACGACGAAGACGACGATGAGTTGGCTAATGCTTGCGATCCCGAATTTTTGACGGTCACGGGCTCAACTGATCAGGAAGTTTATGCCGAGGATGAGGACCCGCGGTTCACTATGACCATCACCCATGATGGGGACGTTTTATGTGATGCGTCGTTGGGTTCGGATCAGCAAAACTTTGTGGTCGAAGATATGGATGGCCAGTTCGTCTTCGCTACCCGTGCCTGCCAGGTGGACCCGCAGGAGCAGATTGTTGAGATGGAGCCTGGGCAATCTGAATCCGTCAACTTCCAGTGGGAACGCTTCAGTACCGACGAGGACTGCGAGTCGGAGGTTGAAGATGTTGAACCCGGCCAGTATCAGCTGGTGGTCAGTATCGGGGATCGAACCGCTGAACCGGTGGAGTTTGAGCTCGAGTAGTTAGTCGTCCCACACGTCGTCTTGGTCGAGTTTGATGACATCGGCTAGCCGCGCTCCGGGTTTGGGCCGCGGTGGTGGACGGAGGCTGGGGTCGAAGAGTTTGGCCATGGCCTCTTCTAGCGAGTCGGTTTGCACCACGTGCATGCCCTTGGGCACTTTGATGCCGTCATCTTTCGGGATGATCGCGCTGTGAAAACCTAGCCGGTGGGCTTCTTTGAGCCTGCGATCGATCCCGGGCACCGGACGCAGCTCCCCGGCAAGGGATAGCTCGCCGATGGTCACGGTACTGCGCGGTAGCGGCAGGGATCCGCGAGATGAGAGGATCGCTGCGGCAAGTGCCAGGTCGGCGGCCGGTTCGTGCACATTAATCCCGCCTACGGTGGAGGCGTAAACGTCTTCGGTGGACATGTTGAGACGCAAGTGGCGCGAAAGAATCGCCACTACGGTATTCAACCGTGACTGCACCAGACCCGTGACCACGCGGCGCGGGGAGCCTCCCGCGCTTTCGGCCACGAGTGCTTGGACTTCGGTCATCAGTGGGCGGTGACCATCCATGGTCACGGTAATAGCTGTGCCGGGGGCCGGAGTTTCGAAGGTATTAATAAACAGCCCCGAGGGATCGTCAATGGACTCAATCCCGGAATCTCGCATACTGAAGCAGCCAACCTCATCAGTTGAGCCGTACCGGTTTTTGACCGAGCGGATGAACCGAAGTTGTGAGTGTCGGTCGCCGTGGAATTGGCAGACCACATCGACGAGGTGTTCCATGGTGCGCGGACCGGCGATACTGCCCTCTTTGGTCACGTGCCCGACCAGAATGGTGGCGATATTGTAGCGTTTGGCCAACCGGATGATACTGGCGGTGACTTCTTGGATCTGCATCCGGCCACCCGGAGTGCCGTCAATCGAGGCAGATTGGATCGTCTGGACGGAGTCAATGACCATAAAGTCCGGTTGCAGCTGTTCGATCTGTCCCAGCACCTGGCCTAGATCGGTTTCTGCGGCCAGCATCAGGTTCGGTTTCATCGCCCCGATGCGTTCGGCCCGTAAACGCACTTGGGCGGCTGCTTCTTCACCGGTCAGATACAGGGTTTTGCGCTGCTTGCCGTCATCGCGCCGGGTTGCTGCCACATGACCGGCAATATCTAATGCCATGGTTGATTTGCCGATCCCGGGTTCACCCGCCAACAGGATGACCGCACCGGGGACTAACCCGGAACCCAAGACCCGGTCGAATTCAGACACCCCGGTTGGGAAGCTTTCAGCGTGCGACGCATCGACCTCGGTGATGGGTTGGGCCAGGTGATCGATATCCACCCGCGCTGGAGCGGTCCGGGTGGAGGTTGGGGTCACCCCGGCTTCTTCGATCGTGCCCCAGGCCTGGCATTCGCCACAGCGGCCCGTCCATTTGGCGGTCATCCACCCGCACTCGGAGCATTTATAGGCAAGTTTGGTCTTCGACTTCGACATGTCGCTAAGCTTAGTCGCCGGTTAGGACACGATAAGCCAGTTAGTTGCCCAGTGTGGGTAAGTAGCTGGTGGCCTCATCATGGTCTGAGCCGGTGGCCTCTAAGAAATCAACCATCATGGGCCGACACATCATCACTAGGGCCTCGCCGTGGAGGGTCCCTGCCCCCAGATTTCGGGGGGTGAGTTTGGTTGTGACCGACCCCAGTGCATCGCGTGCGACCGACAGCGAGCGATGCCGCCCCGGAGCCACCGGTTCGGAAACCGACCGGCCCAGCACCGCCACAGCATCGCCTGCGTCACCGAACCAGGAAGCCATCCGCTCCAGATCGTCAACGGCTTCGGTCTTTCCGTCGACTTCATCGATCACGGTGATCACCCGGCGGGCGATGATCCGCAGTGAACGCACCGCCAAGTCGGTCTTTTCTAGGGTGCGAGACATCTCTTGCAGATCTTGTCGAGCCGAACGTCGAGTCGGGGCGTAGGTCGCGTGCTCATCTGCGGCGGCCAGTTCGGCGCGCACCGCATCGATCTTGGTTTGCAACCCACGAGCCTCGATCAGCGCCACCCAACCGCCGCGCGAATCGTGCGACTCTAGCGCGTGGGACAGTTCTCGGAAGACCCCGGTGATGGAAGTGAACAATTCGCGAAAGCCAGCCACAGCTTCGCGGCGGACCGACACCGGAGTAAGCATCGTGATCGCAATCGCGATGATCCCGCCGATCACCGCATCCAACGACCGGCTAAAGGGCCCCTCGGGCGGAATCGGTAGTAGCACGATCAACACCGACTGAATCGACATCTGGGTGGTGAAAATGACCCCCGAGTCAATAAAGCGTGCCAGGATGATCGTCACGAAGACCACGATGACACCCTGCCAGTAGCCCTGCCCCAGTAGGGTTTGGAGGGTGTCCCCAACGAATATGCCTAACGTCACACCGATGGACACTTCTAGGGCTTTTCGGATGTGCGGGTCACGCCCGAAACCCAAGGAAATTAAGGCTGCGGTCGCGGCGAAATAGGGCTCGCTGTGACCGAAAATAATACTGGCAAAAGCATAGGCTGCGACAGCGGCAATCGCCGATGTCGCGGCGGGAATAAGCGCTTTTCGGGCACGCCAAGCACCGGAACGAAACCGCGATGAAACGAACTTCTTGACCCGTGGCCAACCCTTGGGTTCCGGTTGGACGGGTAACGGGGTGGTATGCATGCGCTCAGACATGCCTTTATCCTACGAGGTCGCAAAAAAATAGTGGTAAAAGCCGTCCGTAGCCAAGAGTTAACCAAGCGTTAATACTTCGAATGCCAGAAGGTTACCTACCCTGCGTAGCTTCATGGGTAGTTCGGGCCACCGCCACGCAAGCAATGGCCCAACAACATGTCTCACAACAAACTCGAAAGAGGAAAACACCGTGAAGTTTTCGCGCTTTTACCGCTCGGCCGCTATCGCATCAGTAGCCGCGCTGGCCCTTGCAGCCTGTGGATCCGACGACGCCGCCGAAGGCGACAACGCCAATAACGCCGGTGGCGACGAAGCCGCAGCCGAAGTTTCGGGCACCCTGGTCGGTGGCGGTGCTTCGTCGCAAGAAGCAGCCATGACCGCATGGACCTCCGACATCACCGAAACATACCCCGACCTGACCGTGAACTACGACCCAGTCGGTTCCGGTTCGGGCCGTGAAGGTTTCATCGCCGGCCAGTACAGCTTCGCAGGCTCAGACTCCGCGATGGACAGCGACGAACAGGAACAGGCTTGCGGTTCAGGCAGCCCATTCCATGTGCCGTCCTACATCTCCCCGGTAGCGGTTGCTTTCAACCTTGAAGGCGTCGACACCCTGAACATGAACCCAGAGACCATCGCCAAGGTCTTCGCGGGCGAAATCACCACCTGGGATGACGAAGAAATCGCCGAGCAGAACGAAGACGTCGATCTGCCATCGACCGATATCACCGTTGTGCACCGCTCCGATGACTCCGGCACCACCGAAAACTTCACCGACTACCTCAACGGTGCAGCAGGCGACGCCTGGACCTGGGAAGCTTCCGATGCTTGGCCAGAAGATCTGACCGGTGAATCCGCCCAGCAGACTTCCGGTGTCGTCTCGCTGACCACCGACACCGACGGTGCCATCACCTATGCTGACGCCTCCCAGATCGGTGGCCTGTCCACCGTAGCTGTTGGCGTTGGCGAAGACTACGTCGAATACTCCGCTGAAGCTGCAGCATCCGCTGTGGAATCAGCAGAAGAAGACCCAGACTCCGAAGGCGCTCGCGTTCTTGACCGCAGCACCGAAGAAGAAGGCGTCTACCCGATCGTGATGATCTCCTACCACATCTTCTGTGATGAATACGAAGACGAAGGTCTGGTCGAGCAGGTCAAAGCATTCGGTAACTACGTGATCTCTGAAGAAGGTCAAGCCGCCGCTGAAGAATCAGCCGGTTCTGCACCAATCTCAGACACCATCCGCGACGAAGCAACTGAACGCATCGAAGCGATCTCCGTAGCCGGCTAGGCCACGCGTTAAGCTTTCGTAGCTGATACCACCGCCTGGCACCACAAGCGGTGGTATCAGCTTGAAGGCTCTTTTTAGTCAGTAAACGTTTCAGGAGTACAAACGTGACAACCACATCCCCGCGCACCAAGACTCAAGCGCGTAGAACCACTTCCGAGGTGGGGGATAAAGTCTTTTATGGCCTATCCTGGACCGGCGGCGTCATCATTCTGGTCGTGCTGGCCTTCGTCGCAGCTTTCCTGCTTATCCGGTCCCTGCCAGCCATCGCACCGGACGCATTCGGTCCGGGCGCAGAAGAGGCAACCGATTTCTGGTCGTATGTCTGGCCGCTCATGGCAGGCACCGTTATCGTCTCGGCCATCGCGCTGCTGCTGGCCACCCCTATCGCCATCGGCGTTTCACTATTCATCAGCCACTACGCGCCCCGTCGGTTCTCTTCGACCATCGGTTACGTGATTGACTTGCTGGCTGCTATCCCATCGGTGGTCTATGGCGCATGGGGCATGCTTGTCCTGGCCCCGCTGATGGTGCCGATCTATCAGTGGTTGCACGACAACCTGGGTTTCATTCCACTGTTTGCCGGTGACCCCTCCAATACCGGCCGCACGATCCTCACCTCCGGCGTTGTACTAGCCGTGATGGTACTGCCGATCATGACCGCGCTATGCCGCGAGATCTTCCTCCAGACCCCACACCTGCACCAAGAAGCAGCCCTAGCCTTGGGTGGCACGCGCTGGGAAATGATCAAAATGACCGTTTTCCCATTTGCTCGGGCCGGTATCATTTCGTCGATCATGCTGGCGCTAGGACGCGCACTGGGTGAGACCATGGCCGTGACCATGGTGCTGTCCCCGGGTGGGTTCTCCTGGTCGCTGATCACCTCGGGCGCCAACGCCACGATTCCTTCCGAAATCGCACTCAACTTCCCCGAAGCCTTCGGCCAGCGTCAAGCCGAACTGATCGCTGCGGGACTGATGCTGTTTGTCATCACACTGGTCGTCAACGTGATCGCCAGAGCGATCGTCGACCGTCAGGCGAAGAAAGCTGAGGGGCTGTCATGAGTTCACAAATTTCCTCCCGTCCCACCGCCACCCCAAAGGCTCCCACCTCTCAGGACCCTCACGGTCGGAAGAAGCCAGAAGACATGCCCCCACGCAATAAGATGAAGCGGTTGGACTCGCTGACCGCAAACCGGAAGCCGTCCTGGAGCTGGATGGCGGCCGCTGCAGGTGCCGCAATTTTCGCGCTGCTCATCAATCTGTTCTTCTTCGAATCCTTCAGCATCGTCGGCTTCCTGCTGATCGGGGCGGCCGCATACATTCTTGCGATGTACGTGACCAGCCGCGTGCTCGAAGATCGTCTCAAGGCCCGGGACGAGTTATGGCGCCACCTGGTGTGGACGGCATTTCTCATCGCGTTAGTCCCACTGATCTCAGTGGTCTGGTCGGTGCTGTCCCAAGGCCTACCGACGTTGCTGTCGCATCCTGGCCTGTTGACCACCGACATGCAGGGCGTGGTCGGAGCGACTGACATCGCCACGCAGACCGAAGGCGAACCGCTGCAAGGTGGTATTCTCCACGGCCTGGTCGGCACGCTCATGATCACTCTGCTCGCCAGCGTGATCTCCATCCCGGTGGGGCTGTTTGCTTCGATCTATTTGGTGGAATACGCCAACCGCAACAAGTTCTCTCGTGCCATCCGGTTCTTCGTGGACGTCATGACCGGTATCCCATCGATCGTTGCCGGGCTGTTCGCTTTTGCGGGACTCACGCTACTGATCGAACTAACGGTCGGCTCATCGCCGCAGGCACTGCAGTCGGTCAAGACCGGTTTTGCCGCCGCGCTGGCCCTGAGCGTGCTGATGATCCCGGTGGTTGTGCGTTCGACCGAAGAGATGCTGGGCGTCGTCGCAGACGAACTGCGCGAAGCCTCATACGCATTGGGTGTGCGCAAATGGCGCACCATCATGAAGGTCGTGCTCCCCACCGCGATGTCCGGTATCGCCTCCGGTGTCACCCTGGCTATCGCCCGTGTCACCGGTGAAACCGCGCCGATTCTGGTCACCGCCGGTTATGCTGCGACCACCAACTGGAACCCGTTCTCCGAGTGGATGACCGCCTTGCCGGTGTTTATCTATCGCCAGTTGACCAACCCGACTGCACCAGCAGCAGGCGATCCTTCGACCGCACGCGCTTGGGCGGGCGCGCTCGTGCTGATCGTCATCGTCATGGGCTTGAACTTGATCGCCCGTGTCATTGCTAAAAAATTCGCTCCGAAGACCGGCAAATAGTCCCCGGTCCGCGACGCTTCAAAGGAACCTACCTCCATGGCAAAACGTATTCAGACCATTGACCTCAACTGCTACTACGGCGACTTCCTAGCGGTTAAAGATGTCAACATCGAAATTGAACCCCAATCCGTCACGGCATTCATTGGCCCATCCGGTTGCGGTAAAACCACCTTCTTGCGCACCCTAAACCGGATGCACGAAGTGACCCCGGGTGCCCGCGCCGAAGGCCAGATCCTCCTCGACGACGAAGATATCAACGCACCCACGGTGGACCCGGTTCGCGTGCGGTCCACGGTGGGCATGGTTTTCCAGCGTCCCAACCCGTTTCCGACCATGTCGATCCGCGAAAACGTGCTTGCTGGTTACCAGCTCAATGGGATCCGGTTAGCCAAATCCGATTCGGATGCCATTTTGGAACGCTCCCTGACCGGTGCGAACCTGTGGGATGAAGTTAAAGATCGATTGGACCGTCCAGGTGGAGGGCTTTCCGGTGGCCAGCAGCAGCGCTTGTGTATTGCTCGGACGATCGCGATTGAACCCGATGTGATTCTCATGGACGAGCCGGCCTCCGCATTGGACCCGATTTCGACTCTGGCGATTGAAGATCTCATTCATGAACTCAAGCAGGATTACACGGTGGTGATCGTGACCCACAATATGCAGCAGGCTGCACGCGTGGCTGACAAAACCGCCTTCTTCAACCTGCAGGCCATTGGTGAGCCAGGTGGGCTGATTGAATACGACGACACCACCACGATCTTCAACAATCCGGCCAACGAGCAAACTGAAGCCTACATTTCTGGACGCTTCGGCTAAACCCAATTGAACAGCAAAGTCCCCGGTCTGAAACGCGTTTTCAGACCGGGGACTTTGGGTAATTCAGCGATGTCGGGCCGGGCACGCCTCACGGCGTGTGGCCGCTCGAAGCGGCTAATAATTTGGAGCCCGGGGGTACCGCAACCCGACATCTACTGTCACTCTATCCGCCACAGGTTGGCTTAGCAACAGCGCTTCTCGGGGCCGTAAATTCTCTGCAACATCGCGTTATCACAGGGTTTCTCTTCAATCCTGTATGCCGCGAACCTCATCAGTCTCTGCTGCCACTTTCCGGGGCGTGGGTATCACCGGTGCGCGCCAGGTCAGAGCTGTGTCATGACCAGGCTTAGCAGACCAAAACCAAGTGCCGCGCACACGATGACCGTCATCAAAAAATAGGTCATGAGTCGCAGCACTTGCGCCCAACGAACTGCTCCACTGTTTTGTGCCGTCCCCGCGCCGGTGATGGCCGCAACCGTGGTGATGGATGACGATAAGGGAATGTGCAACATAAAGGATCCCACGAGCAACAGCAAGGCAGAGGTCGAGGACGCGATCGCCGAGTGCATCGGGTCCAGCACGGTGATGCGACGCGTCAGGGTGTAATTGACGCGCCACGCTGTGACGAAAGTGCCCAACCCCAACAGGACGATGATGGTCCAAGCCAAAGCCCAGTGGGGGATCGCGTCAGCCCCGGCTGCGGTGACGGACATCAGCGCAACAATGTACAGGCGTTGCCCATACTGGACGCCATGTCCCAGTGCGTTCGCTGCGGCCGTGATGGCCAGTGTGCCTCGGGAACTATACGCCACCCGGTGTGGTGCAACGTTTTTGGTCAACCAGGTCAACGGGATGGCTACTACCCAAGCCAGGAGCACCGCCAACACGGGGGAAGCGATCAACGACAGGGCGAGGTTGATCGCCACCGGTGAGAGATCATCGACGATCAGATGTCCAGCCCCGAGAACAGATACCGCAACAGCACCACCGGTAATCGCTGCGGTCAACGCGTGTGAGGAGGAGACGAGCACGCCCTTCCACCAAGTAAACAGCGCCCACGCCAGTGCAACGGCCACGCCGATGGCGGTAACTACTAATCCGATATCACCTTCGGGTACCAGCGCGACGAAACCGGCGGCAAAAAATTGGATGGAGCCAACACCCATGATCGCGCCCACGACGCGCATGACAGCCGTCATCGACAGGGCCGTGCCCGGGGTCAGCGCGCCAGCTGCGATGGGCAGTGCTACCGCGTTGGGGGTGTCGCGTCCGGCCACGACAAAACTAAAAGCTGCGGTGAGGATCAGGACCGCAGCGAGCAGAAGAAAGGTGCCCATTTAGGAATCACGCACCAAGATCCGTCCTAGCTGGGTGGAGAATTCCCGAAGGGTCATAAAGGTCGCTTCCAAGGAGCGGGCGACTTCTTGTTGGCGGTAGTAGTGTCTGGCGAGCAGCTCATCGGCGTCGGTGAGACGCCAGGTGACCAGCGCTCGTTGGGCCTGATGGGTCAGGCGCTCCAGGTGCATCCAGGTGCTTTCCAACTCATCGGGTTGGCTGAGCTGTCCGGTGGTGTCTAGGACAAGGTCGGCTTGGCGGGTGAGAATCTCGAGCACATCCCCGGCGCGTGCGGGCAGCCGGTATTGGCGGGTCGCGTGAATGATGGTGCCGGTGATGGCAACGGCTTCAACCGCCCGATTGATCCAGGTGCCCAACAGGTAGAGGTCTTCGCGGGGCAAGGGTGTCAGGTAGGCACTGCGTAACGCGGTGAGCATGGTGGTCTGAGTTCGCGAGGCTCGTTCGTTGAGATTATCGAGCTGCGCATCCAGGTCGGCCCCGGTCTCTGGGGAGGCCCCGAACATCTGGGTTACCAGATCTACCGACTCCACCAGGAGTTTGGCAAGCGTTCGAACGTGGGCCGCGCCTGATTCATCAGCGGAAAATAAGCGCGTTACAGACAGCTTCATGGTTCGTTACTTTACACACCGAAAGTTAACCAACCGTCGGATTAATCTGTTGGTCGCTGCTCTGGACGTTCCACTGGCAGTCGCTCTTGCCGCCAGGCGGTAGCACACAGTTCCAGTTCGGTCGCGGTGCGCTGCAATTTCACGGAACGATGCTCCAAGGCCGCAGCAGCCGCCGGGTTGAAGTCTTCGAGCCGTTCGGCGTGCTGATGCTGTCCAGCGGCGATCACTCGGGCATAAGCGCCACCGCGTTCCAGCGCGATCCCAAAGTCACCGGAATAGACGCCGGTCAGGATCTTGGTAATTAAGGTTTGCAAATCTCGTGCCCGTGGCGGCTCGGTCGCTCCCGCTATGACGCGCGATGCATAGGCTTCACTGCCAGCCCGATACCAAGTGGCCCACATCTCGCCGTCGCGTTGGGTGGCCTGCTGCAGTGCGTAGAGCCGCCATAGGGCGCCCCCGTAGGTCACAGCTGGGGCATCAGCCCAGAGACGGGCCATCGTATCGAGGCCGACATCGGCGACTAAATCGACGAGCCAGTCGACGGTTGCTTGGTCAGCGTTGGGATCTTGACCGGTGGCGACCAGTTTGGCAGCAACGGTTTGGGCAGCAGAAAACACCTCGGCGGGGTCTAACCCTCCCGAACGATGCTCGAATTCTTCTAGTGGCATCAGTTTGGGGCGGCTGTATGTGATGCCGACTGAACTGCCGCGCTGATTCCTCAAGCGTACTCCTAGACTGTTTTACGCGTACCCACGACAGCATAGGGCAAATTTGCCCACCAATGACAGGCATCGGGCTAAATTTTGTTCCACAGCAAAATACGCTACAATCGTTAATCGGTCCTAAACGGACCGTGGGCCTTTAGCTCAGTTGGTAGAGCATCGGACTTTTAATCCGCAGGTCGCGGGTTCGATCCCCGCAGGGCCCACAACGAGACCGGCACCTGATTGTTCAGGTGCCGGTTTTTCTTTCCCTCATGCACGGCAAATTTGGTAGAGGCCAGCTCGCTGCGGGAGCAGCTCAACCGGCCCGTTGGAACCAGTCCATACACAGCTCTGCTACCGCATCTGGTGCATCGTCGGTGATAAAGTGCGCTGCGTCCTCAACATAGGCGAACTCGACGTGGTCCGCGTAGCGTTCGGGGTTGCGACAGATCTGTTGGATCAACTCTTCGGTGGTCGGAGCGTCTTGGCGTCCGTACACCACCAGGGTGGGGGCCTCCAGACGTTGCTTGCGATAAACCCCGCGAACAATTCGTAGCGCTTCAGGCATGATTATGCGCCGGGTGAGGGGTCGCACTGCTGCATCGATTTCGGTACGTTGCATCGGGGCGAGATACGTCTCGATGGTCTCTTGCGACATTGGATGCACAACGTATCTTCCAGCGAAGGTTCCTGCAAGTGATGCACCGGGACGGTGCCAGATGAACCGTGGCAAGTGTTGAAACGCTGGAGCCAGTTTGGGATGGAAACTAGCAAACCCCGGGAAGACTGATAACTGCACCGCGGTGCGCACCCGTTGAGGGTGCAAGTAGCTCAGCTGCATGGCAGTCAGCACACCCATATCGTGTGAGACCACGTGGGCGCGTTCGATCTCGAGAACAGCGAGCAAGCTCATGAGGTCATGCAGGCGCGTTTCGCGGTCCAGCTGTGAGTTGGCTGCTATGGTCCAGCCAGCGCCGCGTAGATCAGGACACACCACTTGGTATCCTGCGGTGGCTAGGATCGGTGCGATGTCCCGCCATTGCCACCAATGTTCGGGAAAACCGTGCAACATCACGGCCGGTTCACCTTCGCCGATGATGGCGACATGCGACTGGAGATCACCCGTATCGACGAAGAAGTGCTCAAAACCGGGCACATCAGGGATCGGCGGCGACACTGTTGAACCATCCACCGCACGGATAGCGTCTCGCTCAGGTACAGCCATGACGGCCCCTAAACTGCAGGGGAAGAAGTGCTTTTATCGTAAACCTGCACTGCAACGGGGTCAACGGGTCTGGGGAAACTCGACGACTCGTGTTATCACTACGAGGTGTGCGTTCAGGTGCACGAGAAGCTGCCGTTGTTGAGAAGGCCTGTGCTTTGACGCAACCTCCACTCCCGATGCACCTAATTACCCTTGTGAGAGCGTGCCTGTACCGCGTAAAATGGTGAGCCCGTGATGAGGAGACTGGGCCATGAAGGTGTTAGTAGCAGGTGCTAGCGGAGTCATCGGAAAACAATTAGTTCCCATGTTAGAAGCCGCCGGTCACGAAGTCGTAGGTCTCGCCAGGTCCGTGCGCGGTCAGATGGGTACCACCGCCTTAGCGGTGGATGCTTTAGACCGCGATGCCGTGGTAGACGTAGTCATGGAAAACCAACCCGATGCCGTCGTGAATCTCTTGACGGCGTTACCCGATCGGATCACGCACAAGCGTATTGACGCCGATTTTGTGATGACCAATCGGCTGCGCAAAGTTGGTACCGAAAATCTGCGGTTCGCAGCGCAACGAGCCGGAGTTCGCCACTTTATCTGCCAAAGTATTGCCTTTGGCTACGAACCACGAGGTACCACATTAGCCGATGAGAAGGCCGCCCTGTGGAGAGATCCACCAAAACCGTTTGATGTGATCCTGGACGGTGTGAAGCGGCTTGAGGCCATCACGGTCGCCGCACGCGGTACAGTACTTCGCTTCGGCCACCTCTACGGGCCGGGCACCGGTTTCGCCTCCGACGGGTGGTTCTTCAACGACGTGGAACGCGGCAAAATGCCACTGGTCGCTGACGGCAACGCCACGTTTTCTTTTCTCCACGTCCACGATGCTGCCCAAGCCGTGTTAGCCGCGCTGCAGGCTGACCAACCGGGGGTGTTCAATATCGTGGATGATGAGCCCGCACAGGTGCGCGAGTGGCTGCCTGCCCTGGCTCAGATGATGGGCGCCCCAGAACCGAAACGGGTCTCAGCCGTGCTGGCCGGATATGCCGTTGGAACCTGGGGCGTGGCGTATATGACCCGGCTACGCGGGGCCGACAACACTCAGGCAAAACACACCCTGAAGTGGCAGCCAAGATATCCTTCGTGGCGGGACGGTTTCGCTGCTGAACTCGCCGCGGTAGGTGGCACGAGTTAAAAAGTTTGGGAGTGGTAGTTGATGCTGTATCAACTACCACTCCCATGAGCTTCACTGGGCGAGCAACCGCGTCACGAGTTGTTGCGCGTGGCGGTGGTGCCGCCTTCTTCTTCCAGCGGGGTTGCTGGGTCGCTGACAACATCGCCATTGGCATCGGCGGTCTCATTCCCGGCCCGATCATTCTTCGGATCGGCATTTGAGCTGTTGGAATGATCCTGCGATTCGCCCTCATACCCGGTCGATTTGTCGATCAGGTCGGCAGCTTTTTCTGAGACACCGCCAAGTTTAGGAGCTTTCTCCTTCAACGTATCGGTGGCGTACTCGGCAGCCTTATGCACCTGTTCTTGGGTCTTGGGGTCGGTCCAGAATTCTTGAGCAGACTGCTTAGCCTGCTCAAAGGCTTGTTTGGCTTGGTCGCGGCCTTCACGGTTGCCCAGGTAGTAGCCCACGGCAGCGCCCAGACCGAATGTCACGATTCGTCCGAATCTAAAAAGTTTCATGCTCTCATCACTCCTTGCAATTGACAAGCTAATGCTTCGTTCTTCGAGTCTTACGGGTCGAGGTGGTGTGGTCAATGCTGAATCAACGATCCAGACCTGTGAACTTAGTCAAGAAACACTTGAATTTGCCCAAACTCTGGCTAACTCGTGGACTGAACACCCTTAAACATTGTCGACACCGTGTAATTGCGCTTGAAGGTCACGTACCTGTGCGCTCAGTTCAGCATCGGGTCCGGCGACCTCGATCCCGGGCGCAACCTGCTGGATCGGCAGCGCTGCTACCGGCCCGGCAGGAATGTTCCAATCAGCGTGCCAAGCGGTTAGCTGTGCGGTGCTGGAGGCGTACACAATCCGGCCCAGTCCCACGAGTGCATGCGCCGCAGCGCACAGGGGGCAATGCTCACCAGAAGTGTAGACGGTGGCCGTGGCGCGCTGCTCTTCGGAGAGATTGCTCGCCGCCCACCGGGCAATGGCAAACTCAGGGTGTTGTGTTTGGTCACCGCCTGAGACGCGATTGCGATCGGCAAAAAGTTCGCGGCCTTGAGCATCGACCAGGATCGAACCGAAGGGTTCATCGCCGGCGGCCAGGGCTTCGCGCGCTAAGTCGACGCAGCGCTGTAGGTGTTGCCGGTCGTGTGCTGTGAGTGCATCAGAAATCGCCATGCTTCCTAGTCCAGCACACTTGGTCCCACAGGGCCACACCTATCCCACAGCCCTGGGCGCGCTATTCGAAGCAGAGTTCGCAAACCAGTCACCTGGACGACACCGCGGGTCCATACTGACATCACCTCGGGTAAGAATTGTTGGTCACTATAGTGTGGGGAAGTTCCGGCCCGTCAGTGGGCGGGCAAAGTTTTTCAGGAGATAATCGTGACGCAAACGCTGCAGGCTGTGCTGTGGGATATGGATGGCACGCTGGTAGATACCGAGCCCTACTGGTACAACGCCGAGGTAGAACTGCTGGATGAATATGGCAAACCATGGTCCGTCGAACAGTCGGAGGCGCTGATTGGGAACGCGTTGCCACTGTCGGCGGTCGCGTTACAGCAGGCCGGCGTCGATCTGGGCATCCGCGATATTATCGACCGCCTCACGCACTCGGTTGCCCGGCAGGTGCGGCAGCGGGTCCCATGGCGACCCGGCGCCCGAGAATTGTTGCAACAGCTGCACGCAGCGTCGGTGCCGTGTGCGCTCGTGACGATGAGTGAAACCGCGCTGGCCGATGAAGTCATCCAGCATCTGCCCGAGGACACCTTCCCCGTACAAGTCACCGGCACCTCGGTGGAGCGCGGCAAACCTGAACCCGACCCATACCTGTTGGCTGCCCAGCGGCTGATCGACCGGGCGGCAGATCCCACCACAATGGGCATAAACGGGATGGTTGCGATTGAAGATTCACTCACCGGGGTGACCTCTGCACTGGCTGCAGGACTGACCACCGTGGGCGTGCCGAATATTCTGCCGTTATCGCCCCAACCGGGTTTGACCGTTTGGCCCACGCTGGCAGGAACAACAGTCGAAGACCTGATCGAAGTGCTACGCACTGACCAACGCCACACCTCCCGCGTCGTCGGTAGTGCCCTAGGTTCCTAAGCTGAGCACAGTTCAGGCGCAGAAGAACAATTCCTCTGCGCCTGAATGCGTCGCGTTAGTGGGATTTAGTAGTTCGCTGGTGGATCCGAGGCAGGGAAAGATTCCTTGCCTTGTTCCTCCACCACAGCGTCTTCCCGTTCTTCGGACTCATTTTCTTCGTCGATGTAGTCCTCGTCGTCGTTCTTCCGGTGTTTAGGGTCCTGAATCATACGTAATCAGCTCCTCTCGTTTGCCATTATTCCTGGCATAACAGCGCCTGGCTAGGGCAAGAATTCTGAAAACTTCCTCACAGAAGACTGGGTGTTCAACATCGGCGCCACGATGCTGGGTCCTATAGCCTGAGCTGCAGCCGGGGCCGAGGCCACCAACGGTTGGCCAGGGGCAACGCTGATGCGAAATCACGCGCAATGCCGTGGCGGCAAGATGGCCAGATGAGAAATATCAACGCCCGTAGACCTCTGAATGCGGACTGCTGTGCACCAGATTTCACGGTGTTGTGCGAGACTTCTTGCGCGGATTGGCGCCCTTTACCGCAAATTTCCCAGCTATTTTTGATAACGTCACCTGGGAATAAGAATGTTTTCGCCGTTAAGCGGCCCTAGTTGGAGTTGATACCCACGTGAGTGATGAACGAGCGCGCACAATAAATACGTTGCGAGAAATTGCGTTGGCCCTACATGGTGACCAACCGGCACAAGCCGAAGAAATCCTGGACGGTATTGGCCCCGAAGCCAATAATGGTCGCCCCAGTGCGGCCCAGTTATCCGTAGTGGCCATGGAGTCGCTGGATGCCTGGTATGCACAAAACCAGCTGCAAAACGGGGCGGTCCGTCTTATCCAGCGTGACGTGCCCAGAAGCATGCGAGATGTCACCACCGCCGTTGATGTCCTGGCAAGTAAAGGCCGCGCACTGCGCTCGGCTGCCAGCCTGCTGCAACGCAACCCAGAACCAACCGTGGCTGGGGCGACAGCATATCTCGTGACTGCTGCGCTGGCCACGGTAGCCACCCAGCGGGGCGATTCCTTTGATGAGACCCTCGATGCGCTCTTGCCAGAACAAGAAGTCAGCGAACCGGCCACCCCATCGGAACCTGAAACCGCGTCTGAACCTGCCCAAGCAGCACCGGCCGCAGCGACCGAGGAAGTCGTTGAGGTGGTCGATGAGACCGCTGACACAAGCGAGTCCTCCGCGGACGGTCCCCAGGCCCGCTACACCGCGATCGTTGAGACCCAGTTCATGGCCGGGGTCAAAGAATTCTTCCAGTGGATGGGCGAATCGCATGCGGTCACCGGTACCGGGCTGCCCAAACGTGCCGACATCAAAGATGTGGCCGCAACCGTTGGCATTGATGCCGAAGGCGTGGCCAAAAAACCCGCCGACGAAGAGTCCGTTGCCTCAGATCTCGATCTGACCGTCCCGGCCGCACCACGTTCGACCCGGTATGTCACGTCTGCTCAGGCCATTCCTGAACTGATGGCGTTTTGGACCGCCTTGCAGGAGACCGAACTGGTCGAGGTCACTTCCACCAAGATACAACCGGGCAAAAACGCCCAACCATTTGGTTTCGAAGACTTCGACCAACTTGATGCCGCCGAAGAACTTGTAGCCACCTATGTGTACCAGACGCTCACGTTGGATGCCGACGACGATGCAGCAGCCCAGACCGCCGCATTCATCAAAGACTCCGGCTCTATTGATGACACTTCTTCGGTGCTGATCCCACGCTTGCGCCAGTTGGAATCCGTCGGATTGCTGGACGTTGTCGATGGCAGCGTCGAGATCCCTGCACCGCTGCGCCCTGCGGTCACCGAAGGTGCCGCACGAGTCTCAGCCTAAAGCTTCCGCACACACACCTGCTCCCTGAGCTTCGGAACTGATAATCAGCCCGAAGGTCAGGGAGCAGTGTTGTGTGGTGAGACGGTTTAGTGTTCGGTTGCTTTCTCTGCCCCGACACCGGTCAGTGAGCGGACTTCCATCTCTGCCTGAGTGGCAGGGTTCTCGAGGGTTTTCGAGGTGACGGAGCCCAACCAGCCCAGCAGGAATGACAGTGGGATGGACACGATGCCCGGGTTGGTCAGTGGGTAGAGGGCCAGATCAACGTCGGGGAAGAACGAGGTCTCAGCGCCCCACATGACCGGCGAGAAGACGATCAGCAGGATCGAGGACGACAGGCCACCGTACATGGACCACAGCGCACCGCGGGTGGTGAACCGTTTCCAGAACAATGAGAACAAGATCGTCGGCAGGTTGGCCGAGGCGGCCACCGCGAAGGCCAGTGCTACCAGGAAGGCAACGTTTTGGCCTTGTGCGCCGATACCACCGAGGATGGCCAGCACACCGACAACCACCACGGTTGCCCGTCCGGCGCGCATCTCGCCTTTGGCATCGAGTTTGCCTTTCTTGATGACTTGGCCGTAAATATCGTGGGCAAACGATGCCGACGCCGCGATCGTCAGACCAGCAACCACGGCCAGAATGGTCGCGAAGGCAATCGCTGCGATCACGCCGAGCAAGATGGTCCCGCCTAATTCATAGGCCAGCAATGGGGCCGCAGAGTTTTGGCCGCCGGGCGCGTTGGCAATCGTTTCGGGCCCAACGAGCGCTGCTGCACCAAAGCCAAGGATCAGGGTGCACAGGTAGAACCCGCCGATGAGGAAGATCGACCACACCACAGATTTGCGTGCTTCTTTTGCCGTGGGGACCGTGTAGAACCGAATCAACACGTGTGGCAGCCCTGCGGTACCCAGCACAAGTGCTAACCCAAGGGAGATGAAGTCGATCTTGGATAGGGTATCGGTACCGTACTGCAGGCCTGGTTCCAGCAGGTCTGGGTTGTTGGTGACATTGACGGCTTCGCCGAGCAGGGCCGAGAAGTTGAAGCCGAACAGCGCAAGGATCCACACGCTCATGATGCCCACGCCGATTAGCAGCAGGGTGGCTTTGATGATCTGCACCCAAGTGGTGCCTTTCATGCCGCCGATAAAGACGTAGAAGATCATCAGCAGACCGACAACGGCAATAACGAGTGACTGGCCGAGTTCGGAATCGATGCCTAACAGCAACGAGACGAGCGCGCCGGCACCGGCCATCTGCGCCAACAGGTAGAAAATCGACACAGCAAGGGTCGAGGTTGCTGCGGCAATGCGGACCGGGCGTTGCCGCAGGCGGAAGCTCAGCACATCTGCCATCGTGAATTTCCCGGTGTTGCGCAGCATCTCTGCAACCAGCAGCAGTGCCGTCAACCAGGCGACTAAGAAGCCGATCGAATACAAGAAGCCGTCGTAACCATAAATGGCGATGGCCCCCACGATGCCCAAAAACGAGGCGGCGGAGAGATAGTCACCGGCAATCGCGGTGCCGTTCTGGGTTCCGGTAAACGAGCGTCCACCGGCGTAGAAGTCCGTGGCAGTTTTCGTCTTTTTGGATGCCCGAAGCACCGCGTAAAGGGTGACGGCCACGAAGACGAGGAAGATGCCGATATTGGCCCAGGGGTTGCCGACTTGGGTCGACATCGTTTCGGTGTTTTGGGCGGTCAGTATGGATAGTTGCGTCATGATTAGTCTCCTGAGCCTCTGCCAGTGGTCACGTTCTCAACTTCAACGGCCTCGCTGATCTCCGCACCAGCGCCGGCGGCTTCCATTTCTTCGCGAAGGTCTTGGGCCAGCGGGTCGATCTTGCGGTTCGCGTAGACAACGTACGCACCAGTGATGATGAAGGTCGTGACAAACTGGGCCAGGCCCAGCACAATCCCCAGGTTGATGTTGCCTAAGACCTGGAATGCCATAACCTCTGGCAAAAATGCCGCAACCACGACGAATCCCAAGTACCACAGCAAAAAGACCACGGTCATGGGGAACACGAATTTGCGGTGTGTACTTCGTAAGGTTTGGAACTTCTCAGCTTTTTGGACTGCTGAGAAGTCCGAATAATCAACGGTACTCATGAGGGTCCCTCCACAAGGAGCTCGATGGATGTACTTCTGCCACATACCGTAAGCTCTGTGATATAAGTCACGAAAGATGAAAGGTCGCATTGTGCGCTAAACGGCTCGGTCTGCAAGTCGAGCGGCATTCAACGGGCTGAGCGTGAGGAGAATCACCGGCGGTTTGGAGTATGTTAGATGTACTACACAAGCTGACCGGCAGCAGCGCTGCCAGTGTTTTCGCGTCAAAGGGGGTGCGTACATGATCTTTCGTCGCAAAGCTCGACAACAAACAGCCGAAGTCGAACCGGACTATCAAGAACTCGTCGAGCTCACTCGCGAGCAGCTCGTCGATGCACAATTACGCAGCCTCCGAGCCCAAATCTCACCGCACTTTATCTATAACTCCCTCAACGCCATCGCCGGGCTTATCCCGATCGACCCGACCCGCGCTCGCGAACTGTTAGTCGATTTCGCTGACTTCATCCGGTACTCGCTGGGCACCGAAGGCGACTTCACGACGCTTGAAGACGAACTGACCGCGGTGGAACGGTACGTCATTTTAGAAAAAGCCCGCTTTGGGGAGCGCTTACAGGTCAGCTTAGATATTGCCCCCGAGGTGTTGGGACTTCAGATCCCGTTTCTCAGTGTTCAACCACTGGTCGAAAACGCGGTCCGGCACGGTATCTACGACAGCCAGCACGAAGGACACGTCTTCGTGCGCGCCAAAGACTCCGATACCTATGCCGAAATCAGCGTCGAAGACGGCGGAGCCGGGGCAGACCCAGAATTTATGGCCAAACTGATGCGCGGCGAAGCCGAAGGCTCACACGTCGGGCTGCGCAATGTTGATCTGCGACTGCGCCAAGCCTACGGTCCCGGGCACGGCCTGCATATCGAAACGGCCATCGATGCCGGCATGAGCGTGTCGATGCGCATCCCGAAATTCAAAACACCCGCCCGTATCGTGACCCCGGCAGGGGGAAGCTTGTGATGACCTCATCCGCCGAACGCCGGCTGCGAGTCCTGACCGTCGACGATGAACTGCCAGCCGTCCAGCAAATGCAGTGGCTGTTAGAAGCCGACCCGCTGGTCAGCCAGGTGCACACCGCCACTAACGTCGCTGAAGCCAAAGAAGTGCTGCGCCGGCACCGCATTGATGTGGTGCTGTTAGACATTCACATGCCGGGTGCGACGGGCATGGATCTGGCGCATGAATTGCGTCGACAGGAAACCAGCGACACCCCGCACGTGGTTTTTGTGACCGCCGATGCCCGTCCCGCCGTGCACGCTTTCGAATTAGACGCACTGGACTACTTACTCAAACCTGTCCGGCCTGCACGACTCCACGAGGCGTTGCGCAAAACCCTCAACCGAGTCGACACCGGGCCGTTGACCCAGATCCCAGACCAAGGCCGGATCGCCGTCCAACAGGGGTCCCAACAATTACTCCTACCGATCCGCAGCATCCGGTGGGCCCAAGCGCAAGGTGATTACGCTCGGATTTATACCGCAGACGATTCGCACCTGGTACGGCTGTCGCTGGCCGGGATTGAAGAAGAGTGGGCGGTTTACGATTTCGTGCGCATCCACCGCTCACACGTGGTCAACCTGAATTACGCGACCAAGATTGTGCAGCAGGACGGTCGGATGCGCATCTATCTGGACGACACGGAACTGCCCGTGAGCCGACGGCTCATGCCGCAAGTGCGCCAGCGCCTCAAACAATTGAACTTCCGCACGGTGCCCCGGAGTAGTGGATGACCCCGCAGTACCAGGACGATGAGGATTTCGAACTAGACCTGATTCGAGAACCCGAACCGCCCGCCGAAGTCCCTGAGAGCATTCGCGCCATGCGCGCCCGCCGAGTACCCGTGGAAATGCCCACCGGGTTACCCAGCGTCCAAGAGGTGCTGCACAATCCGGCAGACCGCGCCCGCCAACACCAACAGCCCGCCATCCAGCAGACCGTGCGTCGTCTGATGCGCACCCAACTCCGGTTGGCGGTCAGCTTGATGGCGTGGTTCATCGGCGTGGTGGTGGTCGGGAACCTCGCATTTCATTTCAGCCCCGCCCTGGCAGCAACCCGGGTGATTGGCGTGCCGGTCGAATGGCTCTTTCCGGTGGTCATCGTCATCCCCTTGCTGATCTTTTTAGGCTGGTTCTATGTGGGCCGAGCAACCGCTCAAGAACAACAAGTCCACTATGACCAGCCACAGGCGGCACACTCATGACCGATGACGCGCTCTTAGTCCTTGCATCCATCGGGACGGTCTGTGTCGTGACCATCCTGATCAGTGTCTTTGGTCTGCGCCGAACCCGCACGACGCGAGACTTCTACGTGGCCTCTCGCAGGGTGCCCCCGTGGATGAATGCCTCAGCCATTGCTGGCGAATACCTCTCGGCCGCGTCCTTCCTCGGAGTGGCCGGACTCATCATGGCGTTTGGCCCCCACGGCCTGTGGTTTCCGGTGGGTTACACCGCAGGCTTCCTGTCACTATTGGTGTTTGTTGCCGCACCACTGCGTAGGTCGGGGGCCTACACCATTCCGGATCTGATGAGCCTGCGACTGCCGTCCTCAGCACTGCGCCGGCTCACCGCGTTACTCGTGGTCGTCACCGGTTGGCTCTACATCGTCCCGCAACTGCACGGTGCCGCACTAGCACTATCGGCCACGACCGGGTTGCCGGCCTGGTTGGGCCCGGCGATTGTCGTGCTGGTGGTATTACCCACGGTGGTCTCAGGTGGGATGCGCTCCGTGACGGTGGCCCAAGCCGTCCAATACTGGTTCAAACTCTCGGCACTGTTTATCCCCACCGTGTTTATCGTGTTGCGCTTAGGGGCCGGGGAAGCCGAAGTGCTACCAGATCTTGCCAACGCCTTTGAGGTCGCTTTAGTGGCTGATACCCACTCCTCGACCTATCGGACCATCTCGCTGGTAGCGGCGCTGATGCTCGGCACGCTGGGACTGTCGCACGTCTTAGTCCGGTTCTACACCAACCCCGATGGCCCCTCGGCCCGCCGGACCACCGTGCTCCTGCTAGGTTTGCTCGCTGCGTTTTATCTCTTGCCGATCATTCTGGGCGTGGTCGCTCGGGCGGTGCTCCCAGAACTGACCGCCAGTGCCCCTACCGACACCGCGCTCCTGCACCTGCCAGAGGCACTGTTCAACGGGCTCCTCGGCGACCTGCTGACCGCCCTGGTCGCCGGCGGCGCATTCGCCGCCTTCCTGTCCACCGCCTCGGGACTGGTCGTCTCCATCTCCGGGGTAGTCTCCCAAGAATTTTTCGGCGGCACCGTGCGCGGCTTCCGCATCGGCGCGATCCTCGCCCTGGTACTGCCCATCATCGCCGCATTTGTCACCACCGACCTTGCGCTCGCAGGCGCGGTGGCCATGGTGTTCACCTTTACGGCCTCATCGCTGGCACCCATTGTCTTGCTAGCCATCTGGTGGCGCGGCCTGACCGTCCACGGGGCGATCACCGGCATGCTCACCGGGGCTATCATCTCGCTGACCGCGCTGCTCACCGGCCAGTTCAGCGACACCGAGGGCCTGACCACCACCATGTTGCAATACCCAGCACTGTGGACGGTGCCGCTGGTATTGGTCGTGACCATGCTGGTTTCGGCTCTAGGCTCGCAACGCCCACCGGCCACCACCGATGCGGTCATGGCCAAACTGCACCTCCCCGAACACGCCAGACAACACGCCACGGAGTCCACAAGCGACGCCTGAACCTATTCTGCGCACCGGTGACGCTGCTATCGTGCCCATATGACTGAGTCGAAGTCACCCTTCGACGATCCAGGCTTTCTACAGTTACCCCCTGGCGTCGAAATCCGTCACTACTCCGGTCCGACCGCTGACCTGCTCGAACAACTCGCCCCGCTGCTAGCCGACGAGGGTATCGACGTCGAACATCTCAACGAAGCCGACCCGGAGCGGCTCAAAGCTGCCATGATGCGGGTCGTGGAACGCCACAATCTGGAACTCAGCACACCCGTTGGCGAACAGCGGGTCCGCACCGTCAACACTTTGCGCGAGCTTTTGACCGCTCACCACGCCCAAGACGGGGCCCAAATTCAAGTCCTGTTCGGTTCGATCGGGCCGGTCCCCACACGACACCGGCCCAGCAGCGGCCACCTGACCGGTGTCACGGTCGAAACGCTGGATACCATCTATCGCAACGAGCAGTACCATCCCGCCCTGCACGTCATTGAAATCCCAAAAGTCGAGACCACCACGCGAGCCGCCGCCCAACACATCCTCGGTTTGGCGGCCAAAGGTCGTGCCTTCCGCTCCCTGGATGCCTTGCTTGGGGAGCACGGCGGATTCGAAGTGTCTCGCGCCGGGGTATTGCTGCTCACCGCGACCGTCCAAGCTATTGCCCACCACCGAGACGCTGACTTTGATGAGATCTTGGACGAAGTGCTCCCGGCCCAAGACGACGAGCAGCCGGCCGAAGAGCTTCCCGGTGGACTGCGTGCCACGCCGCAACAGTATTTGAGCGATTTCGAAACCTGGGTCAAAAGCCAATCCGAGGTCTCCGATATCGCGAGCAAAGTCGTCGAGATTTTTGCGACCATGGTGGACGAGGCCCATGACGTCGACCTGAATCCACATGACCCGGAAGATTTTGATGATTGGATGCTCTTGGTCCACGAGCGCACCGATCCAAAATATCTGGGCACCGCCCTGGAAATCGTCAAGTACTATCTGCAGTTTCGACTCCGGACCAGTCTCGAGCCAGAACGGTGGCATCACGCGCACGCCCAGATCACCGATCTAACCCTGCCGCATGAAGAATCCCCGTGGGATTTTGAGCTGATCTATGACACCGCACAACAGGTCGCGGTCGACGAGCGCTACGCAACGATTGTCGACTTGCCAATCGTATCGGGCAGTCGTCAGCTCTACGAGTGGTTGGCCACCCCGCGCCCCGTCACCGAAGAAGGCGCGCCCAAGCGCGACGACCTCCGGCTTGTCGGCCAGATGATTGGCCTGGAGTTGCACGGGGTAGCGGAACTGCCCTCACCGCCGGTGCGCGGTTATGTGACCTCGGCCCTGGACGTACCTGAGCTGATGATCTGGTGGTGGACTCTCCAAGAGCTCGGCATGCTCACGATCGGCGACTCGGTCGCACAGCGTGGCCCCACCGCAGAAGAATATTTCGGGGCCGAACGCCTACCTTTTGAAGGCGCAGAGGGACTGGTCGCGACCTATGTGAAAATTTTCCTGGTCCACGCGCTAGAATATGCCCCGCTGGAGATCTCCTCGGTGGGCCACACCATCGCCCGGCTACTCAACGCGCTCCAAGCCCTGCCGCCGCTGGATCCACCCGGTGCCGATGATTTCCGGGCCCAAATGGTCCATCAACGGTCCGATGAATACCTGCACTCCATGGCCTCCATGGAACTGATTGAACTGGACCGTGGCGAACCGCGTGTCCCATCACCCTTGGCCGCAGCGACGTTCTACGGGCTGATGATGGCCATGGACCACATTGACGATCTCTTAGACCAGCATTTCTCCTAAGCCCTGCTCAACCGGGCTAGCTGACGTCGGCGCAACCAGAATGTCGGCAACCACAACACGATCGCGGCCAACGCCAGGAGCATACCGGCCAGTGCGGGAGCCGAATAACTGAACCCAGCCGCAATCACCGCCCCACCGATGGCCGCCCCAGAAGCATTCGCTAGATTCAAGGCCGAGTGGTTCAGCGCTGCGGCCAACGTTTGCGCGTCCCCGGCGACGTCCATGAGCCGGATCTGCAGGCTGGGCACCAAACTAGAACCAAAGAACCCGATCAGCCCGAAGTTGACCACACCCAGCACCGGGTGGGTCGAGGTGACATAGAATGCGGCCAAGGCGATAGCGATCATCAGCAGCGAGAACAAGATGCCCAGTTCCAGGTTGCGGTCCGATAGCCGCCCACCAAACCACGTCCCGGCCACCGACCCGACACCATAAACCATCAACACCAGCCACATCCAAGAACCATCTAGCCCGGCACGTTCGGTCATGGTCCACGAGATATACGTGTAGACGGCAAACATCCCACCAAAACCCACGGTGCCCAGAGCCAAAGTCAACCACACTTGCGAACGACGCAGCGCACCCAATTCGGTGCGCGGATTCGTTGGCCGCATCTTGGTCATATGCGGCATCACGACCCACAGCGCGGCTACGGTCACCAGACCGATGACCGTCACTAACCCGTAGGCAGCCGGCCACCCGAGTGCCGCTCCGAGGGCTTGGGCCGCGGGCACCCCGATCACGGTGGCCACCGATAATCCCATGGTGATAAAAGCTACGGCGCGGCCGCGTTGTGCCACCGGTGCCATGGACGCGGCGGATAACCCGGCAATTGAAAAGTAGGCGCCGTGGGGGAGTCCCGCGATAAACCGAGCCACCAGCAACGTTTCGTAGTTGGTCGCCAACAACGACAGCCCATTGCCGAGAGTAAAGGCGGCCATGAGCAGTAATAACAGCCGTCGGCGTGGCACCATCCCGGTGAAGGCGGTGATCAACGGGGCGCCCACTACGACTCCCAGGGCGTAGGCGCTGATGATGACCCCGGCGGTGTCTTCGGTGATGGCGAAGTCTTCAGCGATGAGATTGAGCAAGCCCATCGACACGAACTCGGTGGTGCCGATGCCGAAGGCACCCAACGCCATCGCCAGCATGACGACCAAACGGCGGCGTTCAGTAATCTGGGTTTGGCGAGGTCTGGGACGACGCCGCAAAAAGCTCGAGGGTTTGGCGAAGGCTGGCACAATGACTCAGTGTAACAACCGTCCAGGGATGACCGGGACGCGTCCGACCGGACAAACCGCACTACACTAGGTGCCAGTCATCAACCTTGTGAGGATTACGTATGCAGTCTGTTTATGTACTCAATGGCCCCAACCTGAACTTGCTGGGCACCCGCGATCCGGGCACCTATGGCACACAGACGCTAGCTGACATCGAAACTCTGTGCGCTCAAGTCGTGGACAATCTTGGGTTTCAGCTGGACTTCCGCCAGTCGAATCACGAGGGGGAACTCCTGGACTGGATTCATGAAGCCGGCCGGGCGGTTATCAGCGGAGACAGCATCGGCGTGGTCCTCAACGCCGGCGCCTACACGCACACCTCTGTTGCCTTAGCGGATGCGATTTCCGGGATCAGTGTGCCAACCATCGAAGTACATATCTCAAACGTGCACGCGCGCGAAACCTTCCGGCACCACTCCTATCTGTCACCGGTGGCCGCTGGCGTGATTGTGGGCCTCGGTGCTCACGGCTATGAGGCCGGGATTCGCGCTCTGGCCCACCTCGCCCAGTCCTAAAGGCCTCTTACGGTACTCGGGTGGAGGTGGGCCACGTGCATTGTCGACACTTGCGGGGAAATAAAGCGATGATCACTTGAGCTTTGTGCGGCTGAATGGTGCTTGTCTTCGAGTTGATGTGGAGAAACACCGTTGAACAACTGCGCGGCGGGTTGAACGGGCCTCACGCATGGTTTAAACGATTGTTTTTGAATTATCACCAAGCTCACAGTTTCACTTTGGATGCCCAGCATGAAGCGGTAGAGCCGACGGAACTCACGCCAGAAAACCGCGCGTGCTGTAGTTCGAACCTTCCGCGCTGACAGGCTGGGTATTAGCGTGGAGGCACGACATCCTTAAACCGAAGGGTGAAAGGGAGGGAACTATGAATCCTCGTGAACCGAAGCCAGGCGAGCAGCCAGAGCGGCAGAAGCCTGAAACCACCAAATCGGCGACTCGCATGGGTTTTTTCGCGGTACCGCTCGAGCTTGTGGGTGCCGTTCTCATGATCGGCGTAGGGGTACGGTTCGTCACCGTCGCCAACCAGCCTGATGCTATTGGTTGGGTGCTCTTCGTCATTGCAGCTGTGCTCATTATCGATGCCATCCGGCGACTCAGAAAGATCACGACGGGCCAAGAGAAGTATTAGCGCCTGAGTTCGCAGCGTCGATCCAATAGGGTCGATACGACGGACAGTTCAAGGGCCAGTGAGTATCTGTTTCTAAGGTACGCACTGGCCCTTGTGCGTGTCTGAACCTCAACGCTCAGTGAGTGCGGCCTGACGTCGTCGCTACGCTATTGCCATGCTCGGGTCAAGGAATTTAGGCTGAAACCAGACCGTTTCAGCTCGATCGACGAGCGATCCGAGCTAGCTCATGGAGGTGAGTCACAGTGTCTAACCGTGATCCGGAAGATCCGAGCCAACACGAGCCGCGAAACCCTAATATTGACCCAGGGACGAATGGCGACAACGACCTAGAAGCCGGCGGTGGCGTGAAACCCGGCCACACCCCGCCCGACTCTCAGTCGGCGACTTCGACCCCCTCGCATACACCCGAGGCCAAACCGCCACGTTCGAAGCTCGCTTTGACGCTGATGATTGCCATCGCCGTCATCTTCGTATTTATCTTCGTTGCCTACGCAATCGGTCTCTGGGACTAGCTCTAACCCCACGAAATACTCCTCAGAAATTAGGCTGAACAATCAGTGCCCAACGACTGGGGAGTTTTTCATTGCCGGATCAAAAAAATTATCGATCCGGGGTTTATCAGAGGCCAGCAACCCCATACTGTGGGGTTATGGAATTGACGTTGAATAACGGAGTCACCATGCCGGCGCTAGGGTTTGGCGTGTATCAAATCCCGCCGGACGAAACCGCTGAAGCCGTGGCCGCAGCACTGCGGGTTGGATACCGGCACATCGACACAGCCGCGGCCTATGGCAATGAACGAGCCGTCGGAGAAGCCATCCGCGCTTCCGGTCTGGATCGCGACAACGTGTTTCTTGAAACCAAGATCTGGGTTAGCGATTACGGGTACGACAAAACACTGCACGCCTTCGACAAGAGCGCGAACAAACTGGGCGTTGAGACCATCGACCTGCTCTTACTGCATCAAGTTCTGTACAGCGAATTCGATCGGACGATCGAAGCATACCGAGCTTTAGAAAGACTCCTCGCCGACGGTCGCGTCCGGGCCATTGGGGTGAGTAACTTTATGGTTAAACACCTCAAGACGCTGCGTGATCACACCAGTATCGTCCCGGCCGTGAATCAGATCGAATTGCACCCGTATTTCACCCAACCTACGGTGCGGGAACTCAACCCACAGTGGGGCATCGTCACGCAGGCCTGGTCACCCATCGGAGGCATCACCGTCTACGGCGGCCAGGATAAAACCACGTTTGAGGATGACACCATTGGTGCGATCGCTGCCGAGCACGGTCGCACCCCGGCCCAAATCATGTTGGCCTGGCACCTACAAGAAGGCCGTTCAGCGATCCCGAAATCAGTAACCCCGGCCAGGATCGCCGAAAATTTCGATGTCTTCGATATCGAGCTGACCCCTGATCAGATCCGCACGCTGTATGAGTTGGATACGGGCCAACGTGGCGGACCAGATCCTGAAGAGGTCACCCTCGAGGTCTACGGCAAACCTATTCCCGAAGCCTAACCTGATCAGCGCCACCTTCGAGACGTCGTGATCTCACGGGTCGTGCCGGCTGAGCCGCTATGCTTAGAGTTTGCGAGGTCAGGACGTAAAGGGGAGTGCCGGGTATGGGGCTGTTCATGGCAATCCTGCCCGTGCTTCTGACTCTTGGACTGTTGGCCGTACCCCGCATGCCGGCTGCCTTCCCGCCGCTGCTAGGCACCATCAGTGCAGCCGTGCTATCGCTAATCTATTTCAACGCCCCAGCCGGCGATCTGATCGACGCGTGGAACGACACTTTTTGGACCCTGATCAAAGTCTTGGCGATCATCGGCGGGGGAGTACTGCTGTCCGGGGTGATGGACCGGACCGGCGCCCAGCGGCAACTGGCCAACTGGCTATCAGCCGGTGGACCAACCATCCCGGCCGCGCTGCTCATGGCCCAAGGGGTCGTCCCGTTTTTGGAAACCGTCACGGGCTTTGGGGTCTCCGTACTGATCGGTCTGCCACTGCTGCTCTCGCTGGGTTTCACCCCCTACCGGGCCGCGCTGCTGACCCTGTTGGGGCTGATGATCGGTCCCTGGGGTTCGATGGGACCCGGCACCCTCATTGCCGCCGACGCCGCAGGGGAGTCCCTCACCGCCATGGGCGTGGCCTCAGCGTGGATGAACATCGTGCCTTTCATTGTTTCCGGGGTCGCCGTGGCGATCATTGCAGGCAATGGCTACACCACCATCACTCTGTCCCGCGGCCAAAAATTGCTCTGGGCCGGGATCGCCACCGGTTCTGCGCTGCTGCTGTGGGGACTGACCATGGGAGCCAACCTGCTACTGGGCACGCCCGTCGCCGGCGCGGTCGCGACCCTGATCATGTCCGTACTGTGGCTGTTATATATTCGCCGCGGGCGACTCACACCCGGCCCGGGTCGTTCCCTTGTGCCGTATCTGATCCTGATGATCGGCACCATCACTGGCCAGGTCATCTACCGCAGCGTGGATCTCGGGGTCTTGGGAGAAATCATCGCCTCGCCAGCGTTGTGGTCCACCACCGGTGCCCTGGTCTCGCTGACCTTTTTGACCATGCCGCCCGACAAGAAGCGCGCCTTACCCAAAGCGACGTTGGTGATGTGGTGGGGCGTGGCCATCCCCACCGCGTTGTATGTATTACTTGGTGTAATAATTGCCGGCGGGGGACTGGCCGATGTCATCGCCGGCAGCCTGGCAGCCCTTGGCCCGGTGTACCTGTTCTTATTGCCCTTTGTCGCCGGCCTATCGGGATACATCACGGCTTCAGGCACCGGTGCCAACGCGATGTTCGGCGCGACGCAAGTTGCCGCAGCACAAGGCCTCGGCGTCTCGCCCTTATGGGCCATGGGGCTCCAAAACTCCGCCGCAGGCTGGGCCATTATCGCCGGGCCTGCCCGCATCGAGTTGGCCTACCGCATGGGGTATGCCTACCAACGCGACGATACACCCGGCCCGGTCATCAGCCGGGGCGCACTCGTCAAAGTCCTGCTGCCCATCGTGCTGTTCAGCCTCGTAGTGTGGGGCATCATTGCCGTCCTCTTCCTCCCCACCACCGCCTAAATAAAAATGCTTATATCGCTATGAATATAAGTGATATTGTGGTCCCATGGTCCAAGCCGTAGGCATCATCGCAGACATTGTGGGTTCTCGAGATCTCGAAGATCGTCCCGCCGCCCAGCGCGCGATTCTCAACGCCTTCGAACACGCCCAAGATAGCGTCCCGGTTGAACAAGACGCCTGGGCAACCGTCGGCGACGAATTCCAAGTCATTACCGCAACCTGGCAAGACGCACTGCGCATCACCCTGCGCGTGCAGGTGGCACTACCCGAGGACCTGCGGTTGCGCTTCGGTATCGGGGAGGGCCAGATCAACACCATCGGCGACAGCCCGGCAGGCCCCATTCAGGACGGCACCGCCTGGCTCAACGCCCGGGATGCAATCGAAGACGTTGAACAACATCAGCAACACCATGACGAGGCACTCACCGGGTTCCGCTCCGCCGATGCATCACTCACCGCAGCCGTGACAGCGCAGTTACTGATGCGTGACCACATTGTCGCCCGAATGAAAGCCCGCGAACGACGCCTATTTGCCGCACTACTGGCCGGGGCAACGCAACAAGAAGCTGCCCGTGAAGAAAAGATCTCCCAAGCCGCCGTCTCACAAGCCGTACACCGCTCCGGTGCCATCGCACTGCTGACCGCCGACGACCTGCTCCAAAGCCAGAGTGCCCAAACGAAAGAGGCGACCTCATGCTCGTGATTCTGACCATCCTGGCCGTCGCCGGCACCGACCTCATCGGTTTGGCGCACCCGCGGGTCTCGACACAAACCGTCCGCTATATCCAGCTGGCCTGGTGGCTCGTGCTCACCGTCGCTGCGGCATTCTGGGTCCGCCCCGAAGGCTGGGCCGGAGCCGTCGCAGCACTGGTCGCCCTCGCGTGGTACTTCATCGGTGAGCGTCGGGATGAGCGTTTGCACGAGCAGCGCGAAACCGGGATCATCGCCGAACTCTATGCCTGGTCAGCAGTCGGTCTCGTGGTTCTGCTTGCAGGATTAGCGTGGATCGACATCGCACTACTCAGCGGTACGGTGCCCACCGGGCTCATGTGGTTGGCCCTGGCACTATTCCTCACCCAAAGCGGCAACCGCATCACTCGCTGCGTGCTGTTACTCTCCGGCCGAGAGTTGGGTGCTGACGGTGTTCCCGCAGGTGCGGTCCCGGGCAGTCGCCTCAAAGGGGGCCGGGTCATCGGGCCCCTAGAACGCATTTTCATCACCGTGCTCATCGTGTTTGAGGCCTATCACATAGTGGCAGCGCTGATGGCTGCCAAAGGTATTGTCCGCTTCCCCGAGATCTCGGCTGAAGCCAAGCGCGACGATGCCACGGGCACGAAAGCCGAAGAGTTCCTCGTGGGTAGCTTGGCCAGCTGGGGGCTCGCCGGCGGCGCGGGACTGCTGGCGGCCATCCTGTCCGTGCAAGCCTAAGAAGCTAAGACAAAAACCCTTATAATCCGCACAGTATAAGGGTTTTTGTCATCGGGTGTTCTTACAGGTTAATCGCTGCCCACTGCTGGGTATCGCGCAGCAGCTGACGATCGTGGGTTGCCAACACCACCGCCGCCTCAGTGGTTTCAAGTGCGGCAGTCAGTTCTTCAACCAACTGGAGCGACAAATGGTTCGTCGGCTCATCCAGCAATAACACGTTCGGACGGCGGGCCAGCACCAGCGCTAATTCCAAACGACGCTGTTGGCCCATGGAAAGTTCTCCGACCCGCAACCCGAACTGTTCGGTTCTCAGCAGCCCTAGCTCGGATAGTGCCATCGACTGGTCCGGGGCCAGAATGCCTCGCGAGATCAACCGCTGGACATGAGTCTCATATACCTCTGACACGAGTTGGTTTGCAGGCAGCGAAGACTCTTGCTGTAGGTAACCGATACGAGCATCGGCATGGCCGGTTACCACCCCGGTGTTCGGTGCCAACTGGCCGGCAAGCACCTGCAGCAACGTCGATTTTCCTGCCCCATTGGGGCCAGTGACCACCAGCCGGTTACCACCGGATACTTCCAGCGAGACAGGCCCGCGCAATCGCTCGCCCACACTGATATCGTCCGCCGTCAGTAACGTCGTGCCGTGCTCGCACGGCAGTTGGGGGAAATTCAACACCAAGGGAGGCTCAGGGATGCTGAGCGCGTGCGCTTCAAGTGATGCTTGACGGCGTTGCACGTTGTGAACCGTTGATGCTGCTCGGGTCGAGCGTCGGTGCTTGCCCGAACCTTTGGGTGGACGCCAACCGGTGACCAGACGGTCCTGAGCTGCTTGTAAATCCTGTTGCAGCTGAGCGTGCTGGGTTTGTTGTTGTGCATATTCTTGTTCCCACCGGATGCGTTCTGCTTCGGCACGCGCACGGTAGCCCGCATAGCCATCCCCATACAGTCTTGGACGACCATCCGGAGTCGGGTCCAGGCTCAGAATGGCTTCGGCGACGTCGGATAATAAGGCTCGGTCGTGGCTGACCACGACGACTCCACCGTTGCGCTCACGCAGACTTTGCGTCAAAAACTCCAAGCCGCTGCGGTCCAGGTGGTTGGTTGGTTCGTCGAGGAGAAGAAAATCGTAGCTGCCACCCAAAAGACAAGCCAGCCGCACGCGATAGCGCTGCCCTACGGACAAGGTCGACAACACCACCGCGTAATCGGTTTCGGCATCTAACGCTTCGAGTGCCAGCTGTACGCGTCGTTCCGCGTCCCAGGCGCCAAGGGCTTCGGCGCGTTCTAACGCTAGGGTAAACCGTTTATCGGCTCCGGGTCGTGAATCGGCCAGCGCCAGCGAGGCTTCTTCAAATTCGGTCAGCGCAGTCACCGCCGGAGCGATTGTCGCTGCGACTGCGTCGCCTACGGTTCGGTTGTCGTCGATGGCCATGTCTTGTTCTGCCACACCGATGGTGCCATGCCGGATCACGGAACCCGCATCGGGTGTGAGCTGGCCTGTTAACACGTGCAGCAGCGTGGTTTTGCCGCGACCGTTTTCACCCACCACCGCAATTCGAGAGGTGGGAGTTACAGTCAGGTCGACTTGCTGGAGGACGGGTGTGGTCCCAAATGTGACATCGACGCCACGAAGGGTTATTTGGGCGCGCGAAAGCGCAGGGTAAATGGTTTCGGAAGACATACAGTTCCTCTAAATACTTCAGGCGTGTAGATACGCAAAATAGTGACCGGCATAGGTCAGGACGAGCTGCCGCCGCATACTCAGATCAGAAGTTTTCGAGCGCGGAAGGCCGAGTCGCTATTAGAGGAAGAGGAGTAACTGTAAAGCCATGCCCAGCAGCATAACGTAGATCAACAATGTTGACCAGTTCCACACAGCACGCTCTTCTATAGAGGGCATGGTGGGGTTAGGCTGCGGCGGGCCAGGCGATGTCGATGGGGCCGATGGGTGGGTCGGTGGTATCGTGGCGCAGCTGGCTGATTGGGGGCCGGGTGGGGACCGTGTATTGATGCCCGGTGGGGGTGGTGACCATCAACAGATCCGGAGTGCCCGTATAGGACCAGCCTCGGTTTTCTTTGCGCTGGTTGCAGCGTTTACACAGCCCGGTGGCGTTCTCCCAACTGGTGGCCCCACCCTGGGCCCAAGATTTGCGGTGATCAGCATCCTCGACTGGACTGTTACACCAGGGGGTGGCGCAGGTATCATCCCGGATGGCCAACATCTTGGACAGTCCTTCGGGGAAGTGGCGGCGTTTGGACTCTAGGGCCACGAGTTGGCCGTCGGTGGCTCGGGTGTACATGCGTCGGAAAAACTTTGCCGCCGCTGGGTCTGCGAGCCAGTGTTTGACCATCCCGGCGGGTAGGGGTCCGTGGCCGGGGAGCCAGGCCGGCACGTCATCGTTGCCAAACAGGCTGGTGTCGTGCATGACGACCACGACTTCGGCGGTGACCCCGTCGGCGGTGGTCTGCCCGGTGAGCAGCTCGACGAAGATATCAGCTATGACCTGGTCGCGACTCAACGATTCGTCACCAATGGCCTCGGGGGTGTCACCGGCGGCTGCGGCCTGGGTCTGCTGCCGGCGGTGGGCGGCTAGGCGTTGATTGGTCAGCTTTTCGAGCGCGTCCATGACTGCTACCGCCTGATGGGTGGGCAGTTCGGCGGTGAGATACGAGAGGCCGTCGCTGCCTGGATCCAAGCACACCCGACGATCCCGCCGATTCTGCGCGGCCCGCTGCTCAGCAGCCTTGCGGTCTAACCGGTAGGCGTGTCCTTGGATGAGTTTCCGTAGCTGGGAGCTGGAGGCCTTACCCACTCGGTGGGCAATCAGCCCATCAATCTCCCGCCGGTGAGCATCCGAGAGATGACTGGTCTGTTCGGCCACAATCCGAGCATGATACTCACTGACCCGCCCATCCGCTAACGCCGCATAGGTCTTCGGGAGCACGTTACACAACGCGGTGGCCGTATACGTCAGCGCGGCCCCCACAAACGGCGACTCCCCACGAGCCAACCCGACTTCTGCCTCAATGCCTTTGAGTTGCTCAGAAGTCGTGATCCGCATCCCGGCCTCATGGGCCTTGCGCTGTTCGACAAACGCATTCGTCGCCGTGGCCTGGGCAGCAGCCAACGCCCGCTTCGCGCGCTCCAGATGCTGGAGCCGGTCAATGTTGTCTTCCTCGGACGCAGCAGGCGGTAGCGAGGCCAGGGACGTCACCAGTTCCTGGACCTTCTCTGCTACCTCAACTGCTGTTTCCATACCCCCATGCTAGCTATTCACACGGACATGATAAGGGAAAACCCAGGTTCTGTGGACAACCCCGCGAAGACCTCCGAGCCTGTGGAAAAGTGCCACCACGCTCTCAGAATTGACTATCACCGCGCAGAGTCGATACGGCAACCGATGCGACAAACTACTCCTCCATACTGCAGACGATGAGGAGCCTTTTCTCTCAACGTCGGGAGTGAGATATCGAAGCCACGTGAAGCATGCTGCAGCCCTCGACAGGCTCGACCGAGGGTGCCACACTTGAGTTGGGACTACGCCCACCGCTTCGATGCCACTTATTGTAGGAGGCCCGCCATGACCCACGTGACCTCAGCAGAAGCCCAAGAACAACTACCTGACTGGACGGTCGTCGACGGACGACTCGAAGTTAGCGTTCGCGCCAAAGACTTCACGCAAGCAATCGAATTCGTCAACCGTTTCACCAACTTTGCCGAAGCCCAAGACCACCACCCCGACTTCGAAATCCGCTACAACACCATCCGGATGCGCGTGGTCAGCCACGACGTGGGCCACCTGACCGACCGCGATATTCGTTTCGCCACCTCCGTGGATGTGCTGATTGAAGAAATGCAGCTGAAGCGGCAGCCCGAGAAAATTGCCCGAACGCACCTGGTGCTCGTCAGTGCCGACGTCGCGGCGATCAAACCGTTCTGGCAGGCCATCCTGAATTTTAAGGAAGCCAAAGGGGATGAAAACATGATCGTGGATCGGTCCGATGTGCTGCCGCCGATTCGCTTTCATCAATTCGCCGATACCTCAGCATCCAGCGACGAAGTCAATCTGTCCGGCGCACTGGGCAAAGCTCATCTGGATGTCTTCTTACCCGCCGACCAGGCCAAGTCCCGTGTTCAACAGGCCGTAGAAGCTGGCGGAAAACTGCTCAACGACACCGAAGCCCCAACCGAGTGGGAATTATCCGACGCCGACGGTAACCGCGTGTTTGTCCGAACTGAACGCTAAATCGCGGATCGGCTCTCTCGCAGGGATTTAAGGCCGACAAACCTCGCCAACGCGGGTGTGAATTGCTTATCGTAGCGGTATGCAACTCACACCCCGGGCGAGGTCTTTTATCGTCGGCACGCCGCTAATCGGCGCGCTGGCATTCGCCGGGTGTGCCAGTATCTCTGACGGCCCGGTGACCGAAGCCGAAACCGCTTCGGTGGCCCCGACGCCGGCTGCGACCGAGGACCTCACCACGACGGTGGAATTGGGCGATGGACATCTCACGTTTGAGATCCCAGAGACCTGGGATGCGGAATTTGAAGATCTCACCGCAGCCCTAGAAGCCGATGAGAGGGCAGCTGAATTTAACGGCCGCTCTGCCCAGCGCGCTGTCATCACCAGCCCAGATGAGACCGCACGGGTTGACGTGTTTACCAACATGCCGTGGCCCGATATCGTCGCGGTCGACGCTGATGAAGTCCAGCTGCTGCATGCTGAGCCGCTCGATATGGGATATGAACCCGCCGAGGATGGGTATGGCATGTGGCTCCGTGCGGTCATCGGTGAAAACCCGGAATTCACCGACGAACGACCCACCTATGGTGCCTATGACGAACGCTTCGAGGGCGAGCGATACTTGCTCGTGGTGGCACCATATTTCGCCGACGACGGTGTGGGACCACCGGATGAACTCGACGGCGGAGTCGCAGCATTTCGCTTCCCGTTCAGTGACACTCCCGCGGGCGACCGGGCTGATGAAAGCATCACCATCGCGGCTGGCACCATACGCCAGAGCGTCGCCGAGGATCTGACCGGTGAAGAAGGGCTAGACGCCATGCGCGCGGTGGTCGACACCGAAGAATACGCGGAACTGATCGACATCGTCCAAAGTTTCCGGGTCCATGTCGAGCCCGACGCGATTCAACCGTAAAGCACGCGAGCGTTATCCATCGGGTGCCTTCGCTTGGCGGGCGCGGACCACCGACTTCGGAGCGCCAGCAAATGCCTGAGCTATCGAAGCCCACTGCGCAGCATCATCGCCGGTGATCTCCAGTTCGAGTTCTGATAACTCAGCACGTTGGGTCACTAATAAGGCAAAATCCCAGGCCGAACCGCGCACGCTATTCTCGGCTGACGGTTCGCCCCACGTCCAGACTTGGCCCTCGGGCCCCGTGAGCTCCACATACATGTCCGTTGACGGGGGCTCGAGGTTGTTGATGCGATAGGCGAAGCCTCGAGTGGCAAGACCCAGGTGGGCAATGTCGTGGAGTGCGTCGGTGGCCGGCCAGCTCGCATCCAGTGCGTTGGCGACATCTTGTCCGTGCGCCCAGGTCTCCATGATGCGCGCGGTGACCATCGACAAGGCCTTCATGCTTGGCCCAAACCACGGGAAACGAGCCTGCGGATCAGCGTCTTCTAACGCTTCGGCCAGCGCCACTCGGCTGGATTGCCAACGCTCGAAGAGTTCGGCGACCTCTAGCTGTGCACGCTGCTCGGCGGCTTCGTCCACAAAACGCTCGGACTGGCTTGACTGCTGTTGAAATTCCTCGAAGCGGTCAGGCTCGCGCAGTGCTGCCAGCGCCGCACCATCGGTCCAGTGCAGATGCGCGATCTGGTGCGCGATGGTCCAGCCGACCGCCGGGGTTGGTGTCCGCCACGCGGCGTCTGGGAGATCACGCACGAGGTCTTCTAAGATTTGGCTTTCTTGGCGCAGCCGTCCAACAGCTGCCTTGATCCGATCCGATGCAGGTGGCATCACAACGCTCCTCTGGGTTCAGGTCACACGTTCATTGTGCGGGATTAGTCCCGCTGACGCCACGGGCCACGAACGCGCCGGATCCGCCCGAACGCGATGATCATCGAGATCAATGCCAACCCCGCAAACACCAGGAGCGTGACGTTATAGGGCATCACCGGGAGCAGGGCGGCGATGACGGTGGGGAACAGGAAACCCACATAGGTTAGGGCGTAGAAAAGGCCCGTCAGACCGGCCAAATCCTGGGCGGGGGCGATCTGTTGGACCCGGGTCAGACCGGTGACCAACACGCTGCCATACCCCAGACCCAGAACGACGGCGGCCATCAACCCGATGATCGGGCCCTCCTGATAGGAGGCGAGGGAAGCCAGCACCAAGCCGATGACGACGGTGCCCAGCCCGATGGGCAGACCGCGCCCGTCGAGGTGGCGATCCAATCTCTGGGCAAACGGCTGAATGAAGGCCCCGATGCCAAGCGTCAACACGGCCATGGTGGTGGCATAAATGGTCGTGTACGCGCCGGTCGCATGGGCCATAATCTGTGGCAGCAACCCGTAAGCAATACCGCCAGCACCGAACACCCAGGGGGCGGCAGTGGCCACCTTGATCAAGAAGTCCGGATGGGCCGCGCTGGGGGTGTGCAGCTGGCGCATCCAGGAGCCCGAGTCGCGTTGCTGCGGGGCCGTGGCGCCGACGGTTTCGGGCGCAAACGCCGTCGGGATGATAGTCAAGACCAGCAGGGCCAGGGTGATAATAAACGGGGTCACGGTGGGAGCTGGGACCCACTGGGCCATGGTGCCGGTGGCTGCAGCGCCCACACCAAAGCCCAGCGTCATCGTCAGCGAAGGTCGCCGTGCCCCGGCCCCGGTGGTCGCCAGCGGGTCCCACTGCCGCGAGGAAAGCTCTTTGATCCAGGAGGTGCCCACGGACATGCCGATACCCACGGCCAACCCGGCAAAGAACCGCCCGGTGAACAACATGGTCACCGAGGTCGACCCCAGCAGGATGATGACATTGCCCAGCGCCGAAGAGATCAACCCGGCCAAGGTCAGGGGTTTGCGGCCATACACATTCGACAGTGCCGCGGCGACTAAGAGCCCGGGGACCAGGCCGAAGACGTAGGTGCCCAGCAGCATGTTGGTTTGCCACGGGATCAGGTCGGCGACCTCATCATAGAGCGGCAGCAGCGGCGTAAAGTGGTTCCCACCCCAGGCGATAAAAAACAGCGACGGAACCGCCAGCTTCCAGGGGGTGATGTTGCGCATGGGCATCCTTCCGGGAGCTTGGGCTGTGGGTGGTCAGGTGCTGGTGACGGGGCTCGATGGCAGTTAGCCGACGAAGTTTACTAGTACCACGTAGGTTACCGTGCCCAGGCCGATCGAAATGAGGGTGCGCCGACCCAGGGCGAGGTGTGAGGTGATGGTTACCGCAACGGCCAGTAGCAGTTTCCACAGCACGGTGTCGGCTGCGGAGGCGGTTGAGTAGAACAAGACGATGGCCAATAATCCCAGGATGCCGGCTGGCATCCATAGCGCCATGATGTTCACGAATTTCGAATCGCGCAGTTTCGACAGGATTGCAAACGGCAGGGCGCGCAGGGTGAAGGTCACCACGAACATGATGGCCAAGACCGCGATGATGTACCAGGTGGCCGGGGCGGTATCGGGACTAGTCGCGAGCAGCACCATAGAGGCCACCCTTTCGTTGCGCCGTGAAGTAGCGGATGGTCAACAGGGTCATAAACAGGATCATGCCGGCAAAGACAATCTGGTCCGGGGTGATCAGCAGTGCGGCAAAGAACGCGACGGTGGCGATCAGCAGGGAGGGAAGTTGTTCGCGCGAGCGCACCGCGTCCAAGGTCAGGGTGATGAACAGGGCCAGCAGCGCGAAATCTAAGCCCGCGATGGTGCCGGGGATTGCCCATGCCACGGCTACACCGACCAGTCCGCCTCCGACCCAGTAGGACTGCATCGAAATCTGCATCGCCAGCAACCTCGGCGCGGTCCACCCGGTGGGATGGGCCGCGGTGACTGCGTAGGCCTCATCGATGAGCGCGTGCATTGCATAGAATTTCGCGATGGGGTTTTTGATCACGTGTAGCGGGAAGGAAAACGCGTAGAAGACGTGTCGGAAGTTTACGAAAAACGTGGTGACCGCGATTGTGAGGAGCCCTGTGCCGGCGGTCATCATGTCGATCATCAAAAACTCTAACGAACCGGCGTAACCGACGATCGATAAACCCGGCACCGACCACGCGGGCAGCCCGGCTTGCACGGCTAATAACCCCAGGGCGATGCCCAAGGGAAAAAGTCCCAACCCGGGACCGATTCCAAGTTTGAGGCCAGCAAGAATTTCGTGACGGCGTGCTGGTGAGCCCGTTGTCGACTCCGTATCCATAGCTCCATAATCTCAGGAAGTGCACCGGTGTCCTGACGTATTGCGCAATAGGTGGGCTATCGCACAACCTTCCAGTATGATTTGGCCTAGGCCAATTTATGGCATAGGCCAAAACTTGAAAGGATATTATGACCACCACACCAAACCTCAAGACCGGACTCTCCGACCAATTCCGCGGGGGAGTGATCATGGATGTAGTCACACCGGAACAAGCGCGCATCGCAGCAGACGCCGGGGCCACCGCAGTCATGGCGCTGGAGCGGGTGCCAGCCGATATTCGAGCCCAAGGTGGCATCGCCCGCAGCTCGTCACCGGAGCTGATCGAGGCCATTATCGAAGCCGTCGATATTCCAGTCATGGCCAAGGTTCGCATCGGGCACTTCGTCGAAGCCCAAATCCTGGAAGCCCTCGGGGTGGACTTCATCGATGAATCGGAAGTCCTGTCGCCGGCAGATTACGTGCACCACGTGAATAAATGGGAGTTTACGACGCCTTTTGTGTGTGGTGCTACGCACTTGGGCGAAGCCTTGCGGCGCCTGACCGAGGGTGCGGCCATGATCCGTTCCAAAGGTGAAGCCGGCACCGGAGATGTATCCGAGGCTGTCAAACACTTGCGCACCTTGAAATCCGAGATCGCTGCACTGCACGCCATGGACGATAATGAACTCTTCGTCGCGGCCAAAGAACTGCAGTCCCCGTATGAGCTGGTAAAACAGGTGGCAGAAGAAGGTAAACTACCAGTGGGTTTATTTACCGCCGGTGGCATTGCCACACCGGCCGATGCGGCCATGATGATGCAAATGGGCGCCGACGGGGTATTCGTAGGATCGGGAATCTTCCACTCCGACAACCCCACCGCCCGTGCCCGAGCTATCGTGACCGCCGTGCAAAACTACAACGACCCACAGGCAATCGCTGACGCATCCCGGGGTATCGGGGACGCGATGGTGGGTCTGAACGTATCTGATATTCCGGCACCGCACCGCCTCGCAGAACGCGGCTGGTAGCCGCATGTAAAGGAGGAACAGTTGGTAGATCGCACTGCCGGCATTTCAATGACCGGTGTGTTGTTGGTCGTGGCGGCGACGATTTCGCTACCGCTGGGCGCGTCTGTTGCCACCCAACTGTTCCCCATCGGCGGCGCCTGGGGTGTGTCAGTCGTCCGCCTCCTGCTAGCTTCCGTTCTCCTGCTGCTGATTGCACGGCCGACGCCCTGGCGATGGAGTCTCAGCGCGTGGCGAGAAGTGGTGTTGTTCGGCATCAGTCTGGCCGGGCTCAATGCCTTCTTCTTCGCAGCGGTAGAGCGCATCCCGTTGGGCGTAGCGGTCGCCATTGAATTCGTTGGCCCGTTGGCGCTGGCGGTCATTTTGTCGACCAATCGCCGCGACCTCATCTGGATCACCATGGCGGGCATCGGGTTGGTCGTGCTGGGCGTCGAATCGCTAGCCGGTGATGCCTCATTCGATGTGCTCGGGCTGGTCTACGCAGCGCTGGCGGGGGTGTCCTGGGCGTTTTATATCCTGCTCAGCGCCCGCGTCGGGAAACGGCTGCCCGGAATTGAGGGCCTGCCCATGGCCACCCTCGTTGCGGCGCTGGTGGTCCTGCCCTTCGGGTTCACCGGGCTGATCGATATACTCAACGTGCCCGAAGCCTACTGGCTGGCCTTGGGTGTGGCCTTATTATCCACCGTGATTCCGGTGTCATTTGAGATGGCGGCACTGCGCAGACTACCGCGTAACGCATTTTCTATCCTCTTGAGCCTCGAACCGGTATTTGCCGCGCTGATCGGCTGGGTGCTGCTAGACCAAACCTTCGGACTCCTCCGAAGCCTGGCGATCATCTTGATCGTCGGGGCGACCATCGGCATGACGGTCGCGGCCGCCCGCATGAGTCGAGAAGTCGTCGATCAACACGAAGCGCGAACAGCGACTCCCGACGACACAACAGCGTGAGCCGCTCCGACAAACGACCGCCATGAACATCACGTGTGATGTGTGTCACGACAAATGTCCATGTCAATGGCGGGGTGGAGAATTTCCGATCCAAACCACCCGAACGTATGGTCACAAAATGATTACATTCTGATCAAGAATGCGTTGCATAAGTTTTGCCAGCAAAATCGGGTAACCGAACACAACCGCATGAGCATGCGTTTGCGGGGCGAAAGTGTGACTCAGGGTAAGTTTCAGTCCATGAACTCGGACTTTCAATCAAACCGGGTGGCGCTTATGCTGGCCGATATGCAGGAAACCCGCTCTAGTTTTCGAGTGCAAAAAACAGTGATCGTCGCAGCCGCTGCTAGCTGCCTCGCACTGGGTTTCGCGTCCCCAAATGCCGCAGCCGCAGAAACATCAGATGATGCAGAGCTGCCGTATTGTCCCCGTCCCGGCGCAGAAATCCTGGCCGATGACAGCGCCCAACAGCCTGGGGGAGAGGTCGCGAACTCGGCTGCACCCGCAGATTCCGCAGCCAAAACTCCCGTAGTCGCTGAGACCCCCGAGGACGCCCTACGGGTCGCTACCTACAACGCAAACCTCACCCGCGAGAGCTCCGGCGAGCTCTTCGAAGAACTCTCCGCCCCCGGAGCCGAGGACGCCACCGCCGTTGCTCGCGCCGTGCAAACCGTCCGGCCCGATGTGCTGGTGCTGACCGGCATTGACGTGGACGCCGGAGACAACGTCGCCAAAGCCTTCAACACCAACTACTTGGCCGTCGGCGGCGATGAACACACCGGTATCACCTACCCATACTTTTACACCTCTGACTCCAACGCCGGGGTGGATTCGGGCGCGGACCTGAATCGCGACGGCACCATCGGTGAACCAGGCGATGCCCTCGGCTACGGCAGTTTCCCCGGACAGTCATCCATGATTGTCTTTTCGAAGCATCCGCTTGATGAAGCCAACGTCCGCGACTTCACCTCCCTGTCCTGGGAGGCCATGCCGGATAACAATATGCCCGCGCGCCTGACCGATCTCGAGCGCAATATCATTCCGCTGGCTTCCGTCTCGCACTGGGACATTCCCGTTGAAGTCGACGGCGAAACGCTCCACGTGCTGGCAACGTCTACCGCAGATTCCTCGGAAAGTACCTACGGCACGGCTCGCAACCACGACCAAATCCGGTTTTGGCAGGACTACCTGGACCCAGACACCGAATACATCCTGGACCACCGCGGCGACCGCGGTCCGCTGCCCGAAGACGACGCCTTCGTGATTGCCGGCTCGCTCAAAGCCGACCCCACCGGTAAAGGACCGGGCGATCCAACGGCCATCACCAGTCTGCTGGAATCCAGCCAAATCATTGATCCGGAACCGGCCCGCACGCTGAGTGTCAGTGGTTTAGGACGCGGTTTGCTCCCGGACACCCCGGACGCACCGCACCACACTGCCCCCAGCCCCTTGGGCGGCGATGAAAGCTACCGGGCCGACTACGTGCTGCCCAGCGCAGACCTTGAGGTCCTCGATTCTGGTGTGCTCGAAACTGACAGTCCAGCATCTGCTCAAGGCTTCTTCGGATTGCCCACCGATACCAATGCCAACCGCATCGTGTGGGCAGACATCGTCGTGGGCGGCTAACCTGACAGTGTGGAAATACTTGTCACCGTCATAGCAGCCCTGCTGATGCTCGTCGCCATCGGCGGCATCATCTTCCCGATCCTGCCCGGCTCACCGGTAGCCATCATCACCATGATCGCCTGGGCCTGGATCCTCGGCTCGACCGCATCCTGGTCCACCGGTGTCATCGCCGCAGCCCTGGCACTGGTCGGCTGGAGCGCATCACTGGTGCTGACCGGCCGAACCATGCGACGCGAACGCATCCCCAATCGGCCCATCATCATTGCGACCATCGCCGCGATCATCGGGTTCTTCGTCATCCCATTTTTCGGGCTGTTCATCGGCTTCGTTCTGGGATTATTTGGTGCCGAATACCACCGACGCCGCGACCCCAAAGCAGCGCTGCACTCCTCGGTCGAAACGCTCAAAGCCATGGGCATCGGCATGCTCATTGAAATCGCCTGCATTATCGTGGCCACCGGCGTCTTCGGTGTGGGCGTACTCATCCACTTTCTGTCCTAGCCTTCGTTAGAGTGAGGGCATGTACCCAGAAACTCTGACCACCGGCCACCGCGGCATCTGGTCGCACCCAGAACACCAACGCACCACCCAGCTGGTGCTGGTCTTACACGACGCGGGCTCGACCCCAGAAACCGTCGCCGACCACTACTTCAGTCATCTGCCAGACGGTGTCACCGGTCTGGCACTGCAAGCCGGATTCGAGGCCACCTTCGGCCACAACTGGTTCACCACCTCGGACCACCAGCACCCCAGTTTCCCTGAAGTCATTTCGGCGGCACACCGGGTGTTTGACGCCCTGGACGACGATGAATACGGCAACACCAGTTACACCAGCGTCCAAGTCGTAGGTGTCGGACAGGGTGCAGCGCTGGCCACCACGATGCTGCGAGTTCGCCCCGAAGCGCTCAACGCCGTCGTGGGTGTCAACGGGTATGTTATCGACAATCCGATGCTGGCCGCACTCGACGCATCAGCAGATGCTAACCAGGCCAAAAGTGTTCTATGGATCGGCACCGGTGAGGCCGAGCAGCGGTCGGCTGATTTCAGTCTTCATTGGTTGACAACCCACACCCGCGTCACCGAAGCTGAGACCACATCGGCCATCACACCGTTTCTTGCACAGAATGTGAGCTGATCTTGACGAACGAAAATGACATGTCAAAAGCAAAAGCCGCGAAACGAGCCAACCGCGACAAAGCTGCCCGCCGCGCCCAGAAGATGCTGAATCAAGCCGTCGACGCCAAAGGCCGGCCCAAGCCAGCATTCCAGCGCGCGGTGCTGTCAGCGATGCGCGCCCAGCGGCCGTTAGTCATCGCCAACCTGCGCCGGTTGAGTAAGAAATATCCCAAGGATTCTCCCGGCGAGCTCGCCGAACGGATCTCGCAGCACTACATCAGGTCGCTGACCGGCACGGGTGCAGCAGCCGGCGGGGTCGGTGCGGTGCCAGGGATCGGAACCGCGACCAGTCTCGGAGCGTCCTTCGGCGCGACCCTAGGCTTTCTGGAATTCACCGCGTTCTACGCCCAGTCCATCGCCGAGCTGGCAGGGCTGCACACCAATGACGATCAGGAAGCTCAGGCCTTGGTCATGACGATTATGTTGGGTGAAGAAGGCCGCGAGCTCCTGCAACAAGCCGCCAAAACCCAACCCGGCACCCGGTTTGGCACCCTGGGCCCCTCGGCATGGATTGCGTCGGGGATCACCGGGCTGACCGAACGGGCATTTTCGAAACTGGCCAACCGGTTCATGAAAACCCTGGTCCGCGGGGAAGCCGTCCGCTTCCTTGGACGCCTGGTGCCCTTTGGGATCGGTGCCGGCATCGGTGGGGTAGCCAACCGCAACCTGGCACGCCAAGTGGTCAAACAAACTCAAGAAACCTTTGGCCAACTGCCGCAGTGGGAATATCTGCCGGAACTATTTGCCGAGCTCAACAGCACGCGCAAAACACGCCGGGAGATTAAAGCGGCTGACTCACTTGAAGCCATCGAAGCCACCGACACTGGTGGTGACGAATAGTAGAGGTGGGGGCAGGAATCGAACCTGCGTACACGGCCGTGCGGGCCGCGACCTAGCCTGCTCAGTCACCCCACCGGAAGGTCTTTAGGTATTGTAGCCCGGTCCTCGCGCTGTGGAGCAAGTATCACCGAGTGCTTTCAGCCGCAAGGTAACCCGGCAGATCAAGCCCAGTACTGTGACAACGCTCGTGCAGCTTTGTTACAGTCTGGCATATGCCAGACGCCATCTCATCGCCCGAAGAATTCCCCGAAGCTCGGACCGTCGAGGATTTTAAGGCCAATATCGCGGCGGTGCGCCAACGCATCGCCGATGCCGCAGCACGGGTCGGTCGCGAGAGCGACGACGTTCGGTTGCTGGCGGTGAGTAAAACCGTGCCCGAAGCACGCATCCGCCTGGCGGTCGCAGCCGGGTTGGATGAGCTGGGCGAAAACCGGGTACAAGAAGCCACCGCGAAATACCATGCGATGCAAGACCTCAATATTCGGTGGTCGATCATCGGCAACCTGCAAACCAACAAGGCCCGTGATGTGGCCGCCTATGCCGCCGAGTTTCAGGCGTTAGACCGCTTACGCGTGGCCGAAGTCTTGGATCGACGGCTGGCGGCCGCCGGCCGCACGCTCCCGGTTTTCGTCCAGGTCAATACATCCAACGAGCCGCAGAAATATGGCATCCACCCGGATGAACTCCGCGAGTTCCTCACAGCACTGCAGGACTACCCGAGACTCAAAATTCAGGGACTGATGACCCTGGCGGTCTTCACCCCGGAAGTCGAACGCGTCCGGGAATGCTTTGTGCTGTTGCGCAACCTTCGGGATCAGATGCTCGACGAGGCCCCAGAGCTGATCGGCCCGGGCGAATTATCGATGGGCATGTCTGGTGACTATGAGGTCGCCATCGAAGAGGGTGCCACCGTGGTCCGCGTCGGCCAAGCTATCTTTGGGGCACGCGCAACGCCCGATAGTTATTACTGGCCGGGCATCGCTGAACCCAACAAGTAAACACTCCGCACGTCAGGGTTAGATCGTCACGTCCTCGGGATCGATATCGTCACGGAGACCGCGCCATACCGGATGCCGCAGCCTGCCATCTCGGGTAATGCCCCCGTATTCAACATCTGCCACCAGTTTGGGGGTCACCCAATGAGCATCGCGACGCTGATCGGCTGGCACTTCGACCGGCGGTGTCTTGCGGGTGATGCTGTCTAATTGTTCGCGAATATTGCGCAATTGGTGCATATCGAACCCGGTGCCGACGCGTCCCATGTAGGTCAGTTCGCCGTCTTCGTCGTGGGCTGCTAGCAACAGTGAACCGAACGTGTTCTGCCGGCCGCCCTTGCCGTCGCGCCACCCGACAATCAGCACCTCACGGCTCATCGAATGTTTGAGCTTGAGCCAGGTTTTGGTACGCTTGCCGGGCAGATAGACACTATCTTTCTTCTTCGCCAGTACCCCTTCGAGCTTGAGTTTCTTGCTCGAAGTCATGGCATCATCCAGCGAGCCGTCGAAGGCCTCGGGCACGAAGATACTCTCGCTCTCCGAGACGATTTCGAACAGTCGTTGACGACGCTGCTCATAGGGGGTGCGCAGCAGCGATTCGCCGTTGGTGCGCAGCACGTCGAATACCATCAGATACACGGGCGTTTTGGCGCGCTCTTGTTCAATATCTTTAGATTTAGTCAGCTTGATCCGACGTTGGAGCCGACCGAATTCGGGATTGCCACCGTCGCCAAACGCGACGATCTCGCCGTCCAGCACACAGTCGTGTTCGACGCACCGGGCGAGTTCGACCAACTCGGGGTAGGTATCAGTCATATCCAGACCGTTGCGGCTGGTCAACGTGACCGCGCCTGGATCATCATCGGTTGCAGCCTGAACGGTGGCAATGGCTCGAACCCCATCCCACTTCATCTCAAAAGCCCAGTCGTCTGCATGATGACGGACACTGTCGACCTTGCCGAGCGTGGCCAACATTGGGGGATAGTCCGCAGGGTCTGCCCGATCGGGGACTTTAGCAGGAGTAGGCTTTTGCCGCTCTTCGGCATCCTTTGTGGACTTCGATGTGGTCTGCTTAGCCGAGGATTCCTTCAGGTGGATCATCCAGTTGCGCGCAGGATCGTCATTTGGACCGTGCTCACCGGTGTTGAATAGCGCGAACTCTTTGGTGCCGCCCAGCCCGCCGTCGGGTTGGCCGTGCAGGAGCGCGGTGACCTCTTTGCCGTCTCGCCATTTTTCGACTTCGTAGGTGCCCCAGTCCCAGATGGTCATCTCGCCGCCGCCGTATTCCCCTTTCGGGATGGTGCCTTCAAAGGTGGCATATTCGATCGGGTGGTCTTCGGTCTGGATGGCCAAATGGTTGCGCTTCGGATCGGTGGGTGGGCCCTTGGGCAGCGCCCAGGACACCAGCACGCCTTCGTGTTCGAGGCGCAGATCCCAATGCAGACGACGGGCGTGATGTTCTTGGATCACGAAAATCAGTTCGTCGCCGCTTTTTCCATGACTGTCCGGGACCGGTTCGGGTGTTTTGTCTGGGTCCCGCATGGATCGGTAGGTCGTGAGCCGATCCTGGGGTGCTTCCTTGGGTTCCGCATTCTCCATGTCGCCGGCATCATCGGCCCCGGCACGTTCGGCCAGCGGTTCGAGCAGATCGCCCAGGTCCTCGATGCGTTCCAGGACCTCTTCAAACCGCAAGTGTTCAACACTTGCGGGGTCATCGAGCTCCTCCCAGGTGCGCGGGGCAGCGACCGTGGGAGCGAAACGGCCGCGCATCGAATAGGGTGCCACCGTGGTCTTGGACGCCGAGTTCTGCGACCAGTCGATGAAAACCTTATTCTTCCGCAGCGTCTTCTTCATCGCCGAGACAATCAGCTTGGGATGATCCGATTCGAGAGTGCGGGCCAGCTCGTGGGCCACATCGGAAACCTGCTGGCTCGTCGACGTCCCGTCTAACGGCGCATAGAGGTGCACCCCTTTGGACCCACTGGTCAGCGGGAAGACCTCTAGTCCCATCCCGTTGAGCAACTCACGCACCAGGTGGGCGACCTCTACACAGTCGGCCAGTTCCCGACCTTCGCCGGGGTCCAAGTCGAAGACCATGCGGTCGGGATACCGCGTCTCGGAGGTGATCGTGCCGGGATCAGACGACCCGGGCAGCACGCGCCACTGGGGGATATGCAGTTCCAGGGAGGCCATTTGGGCCAGATACATTAAGGTGGCCTGGTCTTGGATCAGCGGATAGTGTTTGGTGCCGGTGCTGTGCTTGATCGCACGCGACGGGATCCATGACGGGGCGCCCTCCGGCAGGTCCTTTTCGAAGAACACGTTGCCGGGCTTATCCGGTGTGCCGACCCCATCGACCCAGCGCTTGCGGGTGGCGATCCGGTCGCGCGCGTGCCGGATCAGATACGGGGCGATCCGGGCATAGTAATCCAACACTTCGCCCTTGGTCGTACCCGTTTGGGGATAGTAGACCTTATCCAAGCTGGTGAGCTTGAGACGGTGGCCATCGATGGAGACTTGCTGTTCATTGCGGGCCATCAGAACCTCCTGTGCGGTGCATGCTACCTGACGGAGTTTTCAGATACGATACTTCGCCGAGCAACGGGGCTAGCCATCGACCAGTGGGTAAGTTTTAATGGGGGCCATGAGAGCTATCTGGACTGGATCAATCGCATTTGGCCTAGTAAATGTGCCGGTGAAGCTGTACTCAGCCACCGAGAACCACGACGTTCGCATGCACCAAGTGCACGACAAGGACGGCGGACGGATCCGGTACCAGCGACGCTGTGAAGAGTGCGACGAAGTTGTCGAATACTCCGATATCGAGCGAGCCTATGATGACGGCGACCATCGGGTGATCATTCACAAAGAAGATTTCGAAGCGCTGCCCTCCGATGATGCCGACGATATTGAAGTTTTGCAGTTCGTCCCGTCGGATCAGATCGATTCGATCATGTTGGAAAAATCCTATTACCTCGAGCCGACCTCGAAAACTCCGAAGGCCTACTTACTATTGCGCCAGACCCTGGAGGAGACGGATCGGACTGCGATCGTCAAAATCACCCTGCGGACTCGGACCCGGTTAGCGATTCTGCGGATCTGCGACAAAGTGTTGATGATCCAAACGCTGCGCTGGGCTGATGAAATCCGCGAAGCGAATTTTAAAGGGATCAACTCGAAAGCAAAGATCTCGGATAAAGAACTCGAAATGTCCAAACAGCTCGTGGAATCCTACTCGGAAGACTTCACGCCCGAAGAGTTCGAAGATGACTACCAGGCCGAACTGCGCAAACTCATTGACGCCAAGATCGAAGCCGGCGACACCGTTGATCTGGAAGAAACCTTCCCCGAGGAAGACGAGGACGACGATACCGGCGGCGATGTCGTCGATCTGATGGAAGCACTGCGCGCCTCGGTCGAGAAATCCCGGTCCTCCAAGTCAGGTGGGTCGAAGAAGAGTAAGTCGAAGAAGTCAGCCTCGAAAAAATCCGCGTAACGTTTTGCATAGGCTAGTGCAGCAGAGTGACTCGCATAACGCATCGGCAACGATAAGCAGCGGGACTCACTCTCTTCTCGGATGCTCACACTTTGCGGAAGGACCCTAGCCCTATGAAACGTGCCCCCATCATGAAATTCGCTGCGGCGCTCACACTTGGCGGATTGGCGTTGACAGCCTGCGGAGATGCTGACAACGCAGAGGCTAGCGACGATTCGATACACATCGTCTACACGCCTTTCGATGAAGGAGTCGCAGCCACCTACCTGTGGAAGCACATTTTCGAAGAGCAGGGGTACGAGGTTGAACTGACCCTGGCCGATGTTGGGCCCACCTATGCTGCGGTCAGCCAAGACGATGCGGACTTGTATTTTGCGTCCAACCCAGAAAGCCACAGCGAATACATCGATGAATATGGTGACGGCTTTGAGCTGCTCGGTACCTGGTACGAACCTCTACGTCACGCGATGGTGGTGCCAACCTACGTCTATGACGAGGGTATCCAAGAGATTGCAGACCTGAAAGGTCGGGGTGACGAATTCGGCAACCAAATCGTTGGGATTGAAGCCGGAGCCGGTATCACCCGTGAAGCCAATGAAGCCGTCGAAACCTATGGGCTCGACGACTATGATCTGCTCGATAGTAGTACCGCTGCCATGCTGAGCGAATTTGGTGCAGCCGTCGCCAACGACGAATGGATTGTTGCGACCGCGTGGAATCCGCACTGGGCGGTCGCGGAATACGATATGCAATTCCTCGATGACCCAGAAGGCATCTTTGCCGACGGAGACACCTACGAGGTTGTGGTCAGTGACAGTGCCCAACAGCGCGAAGATCTGATGGGCATGCTGTCAGCTTTCGAAATGAACGATGACCAGATCTTCTCCCTGCTGGCCGAGATACGTGACGCCGACGAAGATAACGAAGAAGCAGCCATCGAAGCGTGGCTCGCCGACGATGCACACCAACAACTCGTGGACAGTTGGGTCGCTGCAGGTTCAGAGCAGTAGGGTCAGCATCAATCTAACGTGACGAATTTCTCTCACACAAATACCAACTTGGGCTTGAGTTCAGAATATGTTCAGAAGTATGGTGGGGGTATGATCACCCGTGACGCCTTTAAATCCTCCGAGCTTAGTCGCGCCTCCAGCGAGGTCTTTGCTGCAGCAGCAGACCATCCTGTAACTGTGACGCGGCGAGATGGCGAGCCACTTGTCCTAATGTCGGAGCGCGAGGATACTGCTCGCAATGAACTCCTTAAATTAGCGGCACAACTCATCGGGATCGCGACCATACATGATGACGAACTCGTTGATTTTATGACGGAGCACTTCCCTTGGATGTTGGCACTCAGCCCAACGGACCAGGAGGCTTGTGCTAACGAGGTTCTCAACGCTGCCAGAGCTAGCTTTGCAACAAGCCAGGCTCATCTGGCGTTGTCGACGTTAACTTCGTGGCGAGAGACCGCGGAAGCCGTTGCGGCCGGGCTAGGCAAGACTCCCGTGGAGTGGATCGATAACGATGAACCTGTTGAGCGACCTTAGGGTTTAATGGCTAAAGATGTAAATGTCCCGCGTCCAGTCAAAAGCTCTGAATATCGCCTCCTCTTTGCCTCACGAGAAGCCAAAAAGGGCTGGACCGATCTTGCCGCGACGATTCGAGGACCATTAGCTGACAGCTGGGATTTTCTCACTAAATCTCCCTTGGAAAGAACACCAAACAACTATCCTTTGAAAGGCGAGCTCGGCACCGTTACTCGAAACGGGAAGCAATACGAGCGCTGGCAGCATAAGCCGACTCGTAAAGGCGATGCTCGCATATGGTTCTACGTTGATGAGCGCTTTGTCTATCTAGAACGCGTGCATACTCATCATCCAAACGAGACAAAACGGTAGTCTTCCTAGACGCTAAAGAACTGCGTTCATTACAATGCGTCGACGCCGTGGCCCCAAGCATCCGCTGACTCGACCAGGTGGAAGGTCTGCTGAGCAATGGCCATCTCCTCATCGGTGGGCACCACAGCGACGGCGATTGCTGAATCTTCAGTAGAAATCAGTCGCGGTTCATCAGCGCGAACCACGTTCAGGTCCTGATCGTATTTCACACCCAGGACGCCGAGTCGGTCGAGCACGCGCGCCCGGAACGGAGCAGAGTTCTCGCCGATACCGGCCGTGAACGTGATCGCCTGAGCGCCATCGACGGCGACATGGTAGCCGCCAATGTATTTTGCTAATCGGTAGGTCGCGATATCCAGCGCCAGTTGTGCATCGCGTGCCCCGGCTTCGGCAGATTCGAGCACCTGGCGCATGTCGGCGTGGCCGGTCAGACCCAACAGTCCCGATTCGTGATTCAGGATGCGGTCGACTTGGTCTGCGGTGTAACCGTGCGAGGTGATCAAATGGGTCAGCACCGACGGGTCGATATCGCCCGAGCGAGTGCCCATGACCAGCCCGGCCAGCGGGGTGTAGCCCATTGAGGTATCCACGGATTCGCCGTGTTTGATCGCGGTCGCTGAGGCACCATTGCCCAGGTGCAAAATGATGCCATTGAATTCGTCCCGGTCGGTGCCGATCAGCTCGGCGGTCATGCCAGTGACCAAATCGTGACTGGTGCCGTGGAACCCGTAGCGACGGATCCCGTGGTCGGTGTACCAGTTCTCGGGGATCGCATACCGCCAGGCTTGCGGTGGCATGGTCTGGTGGAATGACGTATCGAAGATGACCACCTGCGGCATGTCGGGCCACTTATTTCGAATGGCACGCAGACCCTCGGTAGCCGGTGGGTTGTGCAGCGGTGCCAACGGTGCCAGCCGGTCGATGGCGCGGATAACTTCGGGGTCGACTAGGGCGGGGGCTTTGAAGCGTTCCCCGCCGTGGACCACGCGGTGGCCGGTGGCATCGATGGTGCGGCCGTCCAGGACTTCGTCGAGCTCTTTGGCGACCACATCTAGGGCGGCGGTGTGGTTGGCGATCCCTGAACCGGGCACACCGATCCGTTCGACCAGACCGGAGGCCTGAATCGGATCGGCGGTGTCGGTGCCGTCATCGTTGAGTTCGCGCAGCTGGTACTTGAGCGACGACGAGCCCGAGTTAATCACCAAAATCAGCATGCTGTTCCTTTTCTCGTCCGTGGACGACTTGCGTTAGTTTGCTTGGGCCTGAATCGCGGTGATGGCCACGGTGTTGACGATGTCATCCACGGTCGTGCCGCGCGACAGGTCGTTGACCGGCTTATTCAACCCTTGCAACACCGGCCCAACCGCGACCGCGCCGGCCGACTGTTGGACGGCTTTATATGTGTTATTGCCCGTGTTGAGGTCTGGGAAGATAAACACCGAGGCGTTCCCGGCGACCTCAGACTCGGGCATTTTCGACGCAGCGACCGAGGCCGAGACGGCGGCATCATATTGCAACGGACCATCGACTTTCAGCTCGGGGTTCGCCTCTTTGACCAACCGGGTGGCTTCGCGGACTTTATCCACGGCTTCGCCGGCACCGGACTCGCCGGTTGAATACGACAGCATCGCCACGCGTGGCTCGACATCGAATTGCTGGGCGGTTTGTGCCGAGGCGGCCGCGATATCGGCCAGTTGTTCGGCATCCGGGTCGGTGTTGACCGCGCAGTCGCCGTAGACCAGCGCACGATCGGGCAGCAGCATGAAGAACACCGAGGACACGATCTTAGTGCCGGGCTTGGTCTTGACGAACTCCAGGGCCGGCCGGATCGTGTGGGCGGTGGTGCCCGCAGCACCGGCGACCATCCCGTCGACGTGGCCCTGTTGGACCATCATCGTGCCAAAATAGACCGGATCCAGCATCATTTCGCGCGCAAAGGCAAGTTCCACGCCCCGGTGGGCGCGCGCTTCAGCATAGGCCTGGGCGTAGGCTTCCCGGTCCGGGGATTCGGCAGGGTTGATCAGGTCAATGCCGGCCAGATCCACGCCCAAGGTTGAGGCGGTCTCTTGGATCTCGTCAACATCGCCCAGAATTGTCAGGTCGCAAACCCCACGACGGCGCAAAATCTCGGCGGCCCGTAGGATGCGTTCGTCCTGGCCTTCCGGCAAGACAATGCGTTTGCGGTCTGCCGAGGCGCGGGCGGTCAGCTGGTGTAAAAACCGCACGGGCGTCATCGCTGTCGGGTGCGCTAATTTGATGCGACCCAGCAGTTCGTCTTCATCGACGTGACGGTTCCAGGCCCCGAGTACTGCCGCGGTCTTGCGGGGTTGCGCGGCCGACAGGCTCGCCGGCACTGCGGCGACGTTCCGGGCCATCGTGAAGGTATCGGAAAATGACACGAACACCGGAAATGGTGCATCGGCGTAGAGTCGCTGAATCATTGGATTGGGTTCAATGCCATTGGTCAGGATCATGCCGGCGGCGACCGGGAAGTCGGCGGTGCGGGCCGCGGCCAGGGTAGCCAGCACGGCGTCGGAGCGGTCGCCCGAAACGATCACCAGGGCACCCTCGTTGAGCACCTGTAGGAAGTTGCCGCCCTCCATAGATACGGCTTTGACCTCGGAGACATCGCGGTCCAGCTGTTCGGAACCGGCCACCCAGTCCAGGCTCAGGGCGGAGGCGACTTCGCCGACGGTAGGGTAGCGGAGCTCTTCGAGTTCCGGAATGATGTAGACCTTGCGCTGATAGGTGCCGGGTTTGATGGTCGAGGCCATCTCATCGAGCAGGTCGGGGTCGGCACGGTTGACTACAATAGATAGCAGCTCGGAGCCGGCGTCACGCAGATTCGAGCGGGTCAATTCGACGGCGTCAGAGGTTTCTTGGGCGGTCAGGCCCTGGGCCGAAACCACGGCTAAGACCGGGGCATTGAAATGCAGCGCCAGGTCAGTATCGATCTCGCGTTCAAACCCGGTATCACCGTTCAGCAGATCAGTACCCTCGATCACCACGGCATCAACATTGGCGGCGACCTGTTCATAGGCGACCACAAGTTCGGCATAGAGCTGGTCTTGGTCACCCGAGGTAATCATCGAGCGCGCATACGCATCGGTCACGCCGCCGACCGCGGTGGTCGCATCCAGATTCAACGTCTCCCGCATGAGCTGGACCATCGAGTCATCATCCACAGAGTCACCGGGCACGATGGGTCGGAAATACCCCACCCGGCCGGTGTTGCGGTGCAGCGCATCCATCAGGCCCATGGACACCAGTGTTTTCCCTGCTCGAACCGTGGTCGTTGTGATGTAAATTCCCTGCGCCATGTTCACGTCCCTTTCGCACCGATGATCTCATGCACCCGTTCAACTATAGTCCTCGGGCCTGTTGGGGTTCTCGGCGTGGCACTCGTAACGCTGGTTACACTGGTGGCATGGATGAGGCAAACTCGCAGCCCGAGCACGGCACCTGGCCGCAAGACGGGCGGGAAAGCACCGGCGATGCTGAACTCGATGCCCTATGGGCGATGACTCCGAGCGCGGTCGACCGTATCGCTAATGATCCGTCAAACCCGTTGCACCTCAAGGCCAAACAAGTTCAAGGCGAGGCCGCCGAGCCGGTGCGTCAACTGGTCGCAAACCTTGGAGCCCCGCTGCCCTCTGCTGCAACCCCGCCACCGTGGGCCGTGCCTGGTCTCAGCATTGATTGGCAACGGGCAGCGACTGCCTCGCCCGCACTTGCGCACTCAGCAGACGCCCAAAGCTCAGCGAATGAGGAGCCCACCATGGCTCAGCTGCTGAGGGTCTGGCAGCAATCGCTTGAGGAACAGCGCCGGGCCAACGAGTACTGGCAGCAGTTTATTGCCGCCACGGAGGCCTCGGGGGAACGCTCGAGTCAACTGGCACGGGAGGCAAATGACATCTCGGCCGAAGCAAATGCGATCGCTAAACGCAGCTTGCTCATCGCAGCGATAGCAGCCTTGGTCGCGGTTGTCTCAGCCATTGCGGCGATCCTCAGCGCCGCGCAGTGATCGGCTGACCTACTAGGATGGAACCATGATCTTAGCGTTTTCCATTTCAGTCTCCGGTGTCGGGGAGCTCGGCGAACACGCCGCCGCCAATAGCCCAGAAGATGCCAAAACCGGTTCGGTCGCCCGCGCAGTAGCAGCCGCCTATGATGTGGTGCGCAACTCTGGACTGCCGCACCGTTTGTCGTCAATGTTCACCGAAATTGAAGGCGAATGGGACGAGGTCATGGGAGTGCTGAAAGAGTGCGTCGATGCGGTGGCTCCCTATGGGGCACGCATCTCGATCACCATGAAGGCCTACATTCGAGACGCCAAACCCAACCAACTCGACGCCAAAATTGATCGGGTCAACCAGCTCCTCGAGGACTAAGTTTTCTTGTGATCTGGCCGTTTAACCGCAAAACCAGCACCGAAACCGGCGCCGAATACTACATTCGAGACGCCGCGATCGCCGACGCCAAAACCCTGGTCGATTTCAAACACCGCATCTGGCGTGACATGTTCGGCCACCTCAAAGACGAAGCATTCTTCACCCAGGCAGAAGCCACCACGGACGAGCAGGTGAAGTTCTGGCAGTCCAGGATCTCCCGGGGTGACACCGTGTGGATGGCCGAAGATCTGCGCGATCGTCTGGTCGGCACCCTCCACGCCACAACCAAGCACAGCGAACACACCGCGGAATTCGTTGCCGCGCATGCGCTGGGTGAACTGCATGAACTGCGATACTTCTATCTCACCGCTGCCACAGCTGAAACCACTATCGGCACAGAACTCATTCGGACGGCAATCGGCGATCAACCTGCCATCACCTGGCTGATGGGTCATGCCCCGCTGGTGGAAACCAATCTGCGCCAAGCCGGCTTTGAACCACTCGGTGAGCCAATTGATCCCAGTGACGCACCGTGGAAGGGCATCCCGCGGCAGGCTATGGTACGACAATGAGCAAGCAACGTCGCAACCAGAACCGGTCAGCAGTCAACATCGAACCGGGCATCTATGAGATCGACTCGGGCACCGCTGAGATCAAACCCGACCCCTTCACCCCCGGGGCGTGGGTGTTGCTGATCAATGGGGTGGAATCGTCGCAGCTGATTCCAGATGAACCACAGCGGTTGGGCTTTGAATACATGCGGTGGATGGCGATCGCACTGGGCTTTCGATACCCGCAAGACGCTCGTCTACGATTCTTACATCTTGGCGGTGGGGGAGCGACCATGGCCCGCTGGGGTGCCGACCGGTATCCGAACTCGAGACACACCACGGTCGAATACGATGCCAAACTCACCGAACTAGCCCGGGATAACTTTGGCCTGCCGCGCGCGCCAATCGTCAAAATGCGCGTCGGTGAAGCCGGTCAGGTCCTTGCCGAGACTAGACCGGACAGTTGGGACGTCATCATCCGCGACGTTTTTATTGGCACAACCCGCGGAGACCACATCACTCCAATGCATCTCACCGGGCTGGACGCGGCCGAAACCGCAGCCCGTGCCGTCGGTGCCAACGGCGCCTATGTGCTCAACTACGGTGGCCCACCCAACCTCGCCCCGGCCAGAGCCGAAGCCGCCGCACTGGCACAGGCCTTTGAACACGTCACGCTGATCTCGGATGCCACAATGTTCAAAGGACGACGACGCGGCAACATTGTGATGGTCGGGACCCAAACCCCGCTGGCCAATCCCGATTTAGGCGGCACGGACGCCTTTATTGCAGCATTGCGAGCCGAACCATTGCCGACCCAAGCCAAGTACGGAACCGCTACTACCAACTTCATCGCGGGCACTCCACCCAGCCTGGCACCATTACTCTTGCAAGAACCTCTTTAAACCCCGTATCCGAGGTCACTTCAGCGTTAGAATAGATCTATCACCTTCGCAACCGATCCTCGGAAGCGAACTCGACCGTACGGAGGGGATCTGCCATGACCGACCAATTCCATGACCCAGCAAAAAAGGTGAATGCGGACAACGGTCTGCCAGAAAACACCGCCAAGAAGAAACACGGCGTCGTCGTCGGGGTGGACGGGTCCAAGCGTTCCCTGGCTGCCGCGATTTGGGCGGTGCGTGAGGCACGCCGGATCAACGCTCCGTTGACCATGGTCTCGGCCTATACATTGCCCGTCTTCCCATCCGTGGCAGTTGATGCTGCGACCGGAGGCCACGAAGACTCAGCGCTGGCTCAATCCTGCCGCCAGATCTTGGAAGCCACCAAAGCCGAACTCGGTGACACCGAGGGCGTCGAAGTGCGCTGCAATGTCGAGCTTGGCGACCCAAGCACCGTGCTGGTGGATTACTCCCATAACGCCGAAATGCTTGTCGCCGGGCCACGCGGTCGTGGCGGCTTCCTCGGCCTGTTAGTCGGCTCGGTGTCTCGCGGGCTGCCGGCCCAAGCTAAATGCCCGGTCGTACTTGTACCCCGCGGAGCAGAAATGACTCGTGCAGACTCCGACGCCCCGGTCGTGGTGGCCTCGGATGGCTCGGAGCAGGGTCGTGTGGCGATGCTGCGTGCCGCAGAAGAAGCGATCCATCGCAGCGACACCTGCCGGCTGCGGATCATCACCGCCATGGCCCCGGTCTCGTCGGCCGTCGAATGGCTACCATCTACCGTGGACGAGCGCGCGATGTTCGATGAATTGCGTGAGAAGCTGGATGCCGGCGCGGCCTGGCTGCAATCGCACTTCCCGAACCTCAACATCGAAACCGAAGTCATCGACGGGGTGCCCGTGGACGCGGTCGTGGCCGAATCGGAATCAGCCCGCCTGACCGTGGTCGGAACTCGCGGTCTAGGTGGGTTCACCGGTGCGCTGTTGGGTTCGACCTCGCAGGGTATCGCCGCGCATGCTCGCGGTCCGGTTATGATCGTGCCGTACCACGATGACCCACGTCTGGCAGACCGGCCAGAATACGGTCCGATGATCGATCAGGATCCGCAAGAATAAACCTGTAGTTAAAACACTTGGGGGTTGGGTACCGAATCGGTATCCAACCCCCAAGTGTTTGCGGTGCTATTGAATTATGGGCCTCCAAGGGCACGGAGAACTTCCCCGGACTCCGCGCCCCTGAAGGAGTTTTTTAGTAGCGGCCACCCACTGAGAGCATATTCCATGGTGAGTAGTGCAAGCCGGTAATCGTGATACCGGTCGACGGGTTGCGCGCATGCGCAATCTGGCCGTTCCCAATATAAATGGCGACGTGGTAGACGCCGGACTGCGAACCGTTATTTGACCAAAACACGAGGTCACCCGGCTGCAGGTTGTTCAGCGAGACGTACTGCTTGGCGGCACCATACTGGGCGCTCGCGGTACGTGGCAGCGACTTGCCGGATTGGGCGAATGCTGCGGTGGTGAAACCAGAGCAGTCATACCCCTTCGGCCCGTTGCCACCCCATGAATAGAACGTCCCGGACTCCCGGGTCTTGTTAACCGCCCAGTTGACCGCAGCCGACATATTCGAACCGGTCGACGCTGGTGCCACGCTTGCTGCCTGTGGTGCTGCAGCAGCTTGCGTTTGGGTTGGCGTCGGGGTTGGAGTCGGCGTAGGTGTCGCGGTACGCGTTGGAGTTGGCGTGGCCGTCCGAGTAGGAGTCGGGGATGGCGTTGCCGTCTGAGTTGGCGTAGGCGATGGAGTCGCAGTGCGAGACGGCGACGGTGTAGCCGACTGAGTCCGCGTCGGTGTTGGGGAGGCAGATGGCGAGGTCGACGGAGTGGAACTCGCAGTTTCAGAAGGCGTAGAAGTCGCGGTCTGAGTCGGTGTTGGCGATGGAGTCGCGGTCGCAGTCTGGGTCGGCTCATCAGACGGTTCATCTGATGCCTCAGGTTCGGACGCAGTGTCTACAACAGGTGCTTCCGAGGCCGATTCAATGCTCGTCGCGCTGGCTGCTGGTGAAGTAGCCGAACCGTCCGCATTGTTATCGGCAGCATCTTGTCGAGCCTCGTTATCGATTTCCTCGAAGGACAGCCCAGCTTCTGTTGCAGCGTCAGCGATGGCTGCTTCGCGTGCGGCCTGTGCTTCAAGTTCAGCTTGACGTGCTTCTTCTTGACGCCGTAGCTCTTCCTGCTGACGTTCGAGCTCTTCTTGTTGACGCTGTTCCTCAGCTGCTTTCTCTTCAGCTTGGGCCGCCGCATCTTCAGCAGCATCGGCTCTCGAAGCCTCTTCGCCTGCGAGGTGCTCGGCGCCTTGCGCGTTGAGTTGGCTGTTTTCAGCATCGCCGGTGAGGGACTCAGCGAGTTGCTGGCCTCGTGCAGCGTCAGCGAGTGCTTCATCGTCATCGCCCAACAAGAATTCTTCAGTACTCAAGCCTCCGTTGCGATACATGTCCGCAACGGCTTCCCCGGCAGTTTCCTGATCTTCTTCTTGCTGTTCGGCTGCGAGTTCTGCCTGCTGTGCTGCTGTCTCAGCTTCACGGCGAGCTTCTGCAGCAGCTTCGCTGAGTTCGCGTGCTTTCTCGTTTGCAGTAAGTGTTTCGGCTTCGACGTCGGCCAGACGCTGGTTACTTTTATCTAAGATCTCTTTTAGATCTTCACGCAGTTTCGCTTGGGCCGAGGGGTCTTCCTTCGCTTTCGCGACGGTTTCTTCGTCTGGAAGGTCAGGGACTTTCGGCAGGGAAAGTTCTGACGCCTCATCGGCTTTTACAAAAATGCTGTCGGATTCAGAGAAGATCTGTGGCATTGCGGTGGCAGACATAGCTGCTACCGTCACCAGGGCAACGCCCGCGGCGCTCCCTTTCACAATTCGTGATTTCACGATTCTTCCTCATTCTGTGGCTAGTCCAGTTTTATGGTTTTGAGATAACCATCGTCACCACAGGTAATGACTTTATCCGCACTCTTGTCACAACTGCAACACTTGCCACTTGCATAAACACGAACCACAATCATGTAATTATCACGACACGCCTGAAATCATCAGCATCCTTGCAATGCCAGCGATTTATAAATTTGTTACACAAGGCCGGTCATGGTGCTTGACTTAAGACAAACATGCGCCCGGATTGATATCAATCCGGGCGCAACGTGATCTTGTTGTGATGTAGGTCGTTGGCTAGTTCGGACTCATGTTTCGACCGTTGAGCGCAGGCACTGCGGGGGACTGGCGAACCGTGACTGGGCGACCATTTGCCGCAGCGTGTTGCAGGACCATCTTCTCGGCTAAACCGAGGTAGCGGTGTAAGCCCCGGGATGCTTCGATGCGTTCCCCGGACAGGATTCTGTTGATGATCGCTAGGTTCTGTTGGGCGAAGGTCTGATGGATGGGTGGTGTGATCTGCAGACTATGGAATGCCAGACGTAGCTGGGTGAGGAGGCGCTCAAGCGCTTCATTCATGGTGCTGGAATTGGCGAGCGCCACGACAGCCACATGGAAGCTGCGGTCTGCTTCGACGATTGCTTCCAGATCCTCTTGAGCGATACCTCGACGCGTCCGATCAGCGATGCGATTGAACGTGTCGGTCAATTCCGGGGTGAGTTTGCCCCAGAGAATGGCAGAGGGTTCCAGGAACCTTCTGGTCTGATAGATCTCTTGGACCTCACGGGGTCCAGGGTCGATAACGAAGACGCCGCGGTTCGGCACCTTGTACACCAGGTCTTCGCCTGCAAGGACAGTAAAAGCCTCACGAAGCGTGTTCCGTGAGACTTCAAATTCCGCCGCGATGGTCTCTTCCGAGAGTTTGGTCCCCGGTTTCAATGCACCTTGGCAGATATGAGCGCGTAATGCAGCTGCAATCCTCGTCGGTGTGTGAGCGTGAATCGGATCATCGTCGCTGTCATTTACAAGTGAAAGCTCTGGCATGACTGGCTTATCCATCAGAATCTCCCATAACTCAGAGTGCTGAACTTCACAGTAACACTGGATTATGAGTTTTGTCTGTACTTGGTGTATCAAAAAAAGACTGGGCGAATTCTCTTTTCTTTAAAGTATCTGACTAGGAGTTTTGCCCGCGCCAATAGCAGCTGGCTCGTTGTTAGTGCTGCGCTGCGGGCAGGGATGCAGAGGAAATGGGTCGACTTTGAAGAGGGGTTGGGCTCCACAGCGATTTGCATTTGAAAATCGTTTAGGTCTATGATGATCTAGGTCGATCGCGCTAACGAGTGTAAAAGCTCAGCGAACACCAGGCCCCCATCGTCTAGTGGCCTAGGACACCGCCCTTTCACGGCGGCGGCACGGGTTCGAATCCCGTTGGGGGTACAAGTCAGTAAAATGGCTATGAGAAATGTTTGCATTTCTTTTGGCCCTGTAGCGCAGTTGGTTAGCGCGCCGCCCTGTCACGGCGGAGGTCGCGGGTTCAAGTCCCGTCAGGGTCGCGGATTTGAGAGCCTGTCCAGTGGACGGGCTCTTTTTCCCAAAACAATTGAATACCTTTTGGTCCTGTAGCTCAGTTGGTAGAGCGTTCGACTGAAAATCGAAAGGTCACCGGATCGACGCCGGTCGGGACCACTGAACCCTCGCGTAGCTTCTACATCGCGAGGGTTCTTCAGTTTAATACTGCACATCAGACGGTGCTGGGTCTAGAGCAGACCCCGACGCTGTGCCCCGAACACAGCGTCTTCTGCTGTAGACACCCCGAGTTTTCGATAGATAGCCTTCAAATGGGTCTTTAGTGTATTCACTGAAATGAACATCTTTTCTGCCATAAGCGCCCGGGGATGACCTTCAGCCAGGTGTTCGATGATTTCGACTTCGCGTTCAGTCAGGGCAGTACCAGGTTTGGGCAGCCCGGTGAGGAACACGGAGGGCTCCTGATTGTCTCGAGGCCATGCGGGCACCTTCTGGGCAGCTAGATCTCGTGTTTCTGGGCTGAATAACTGGACCTCAAGTGGGCCCAGCCCTCGGGGTATCTCGGCGGCGCGTGCCAGGGTGCTGAGGCAGTCCTCGGTTTCGTCGGCTTGATACTGGGCTGCGGCAAGAATTGCGAGCCGGCGAACTTCCATCAAGCGAAAGCCTCGGGTTTTTGGTCTCAGACGGGAGACGTCTTGGATCGCCTGCTGAGTCCGGCCAGCATAGACGTGGGCGGCAGCTTGGAAGAGCTTGGTGTAGGTCAGGTCCGGGTCGGCGCGATCAATGAAAGCTTGAGCTTCTACACCCCGGCCGTTCTTCAGGGCTATCGCCGCGCGCTTCAAGGGAATGATACTGCCCGTAAAACCGTCGCCGTCGTGCCGTGGGAACAACATGTCATCGAATATTTCCATCCGGTGCTCGAGTTCATCTTGGCGGCCACCAGCTTCTAGAACTCGATGCACGGCCAGAATGTAAAAGGGCCACATCTCACCAATATCGCGCAAGTTGAGAGCATCAAGCTTTTGGAGTGCTGCGTCATAGTCTTCTATGGTGACCATGATTTCCGCAAAATTTCGGTGGGCGTCGATATGAGTTTCTGCCCAGCTGGAAGTGCGAGCGATTTTATCTGCCCGGTGGATTAGTGAGCGAGCTGTGGTGCGGTTGCCAAAACACGCGTGGATGAGCGCTGATTTTGTCAGTGCGTCGCGTGTGAAGAAAGCAAATTCCGGAACTTGTACGTGCAATTGGGCGCGCGTGAAGTTCGTGAGTGCTCGAGTGAAGTGGCCTGCGAGCATGGCAGTAATACCCATTTGCACCGCAGCGTGTAAAGCCCAGCTGTCATATGAAGCTCGTAGTGACGGTATGGGACCGAGTTGTTGCTCCAGTAGGTCGCATTGTTCCAGGCCGCGTTGCGTGCATCCTTGAGATCGGGCGATTCCCAGTCGCAATATCGTCAGAAGATACACGTCTCGTGGGTCATCGAGATTAAATGTGGCTGAAGCCTGAATCTCAAATTGGTCCGAAGGGCTTTCGCTAAAGAAGCGGCGAGCAATTTGCCACAGTCTGCTGTCGTTAGATGCAGTGCAAAACAACAACCGCATGGTTTCTAGGGTGCGGTCGGGCGGTATGCCGAACCAGGTACCTGCAAGATCGCTTTCGAGGGGTGCAACCACGCGATTTAAGTTCTCTCCGTCGAGTGCGGTTTCGATTTCTTCAGCGTGCTGAGCTAGGTCATCTTGTTGCAGGGAAGTCTCGTAGTCTGTGGTATCGCGTTCAGACATCGTTCTACCTCTAGTGACTTACCTTACATTTATGTATATTTGAAGTTTATACTATGCGCCAACCGCCAGCTACGAGAGGGTGTGTCGGGAAGGCCGGGTGGACCGTTGTAGGTCCTGATTTGAAAACGGCGACTCTGTTTCAGGCCCAGCCGTGGGAGCATACTGGCGTATGTGGTCTTATGAGCACGGCAAGGATTTGATTCTCCGCCGGTCGACCTCTAAGATTATCTTTCTAGCTTCGAAGCTTGTCAAAAAACTTCGTAACAATACGCCCCCATCGTCTAGTGGCCTAGGACACCGCCCTTTCACGGCGGCGGCACGGGTTCGAATCCCGTTGGGGGTACAAGCCAAGAACTGGCTTATGCGATGTCCGCATCGCTGAGGCCCTGTAGCGCAGTTGGTTAGCGCGCCGCCCTGTCACGGCGGAGGTCGCGGGTTCAAGTCCCGTCAGGGTCGCCATTTATTTTGCACGGTGCATGCTATCAGAGCACGCCGCGCCGCTCTCCCTCAAAGATCGCATCCGCAGCCGACGACACGTCAAGCTTTCGGTACAAGGACCGCAGCTGCGATTTCACCGTACTAACGCTGATGTAGAGCCTTTCTGCTATCTCAGTCCGAGTGTAACCCTGGGATAGCAGCGTCAGGATCTCAATTTCACGCCCGGTCAGCGTTTTTCCTGGCTTGGGGAGTTCCGGTAGAAATATCCCCTTGCCGACTGGGGTTTTAGGCCAGTTTTCAACTTGCTCCTCGCCGAGCATCCGCATTTCTACACTAAACAGCACGAGCTCATGAGGGCTCAATCCTCTGGGGAGACTCGCTACCCACCGAAGCGTTTGAATACTGGCCTCTGGATCCCCGGCGATGTATTGCGCTGCCGCTAATACCGACAGTCGACGAATTTCCATCAACCGAAAGGCACGAGTTTCTTTGCGCAACGCCACTGCTTGATCCATGGCTTGTTGGGTCCGGCCGACAAAGAGGTCAGCAGCGCTTTGCGTGAGCTTGGTGTACGTCAGACGCGGGTCGGCTCGTTCCAGGAATCTCAACGCTTCGGCCCCGCGTCCCGACTGCAGCGCTGTCATCGCGCGTTTCAGGGGGAGCACACTGCCGGTAAAACCCTCGCCGTCTACCCGCGGAAAGGGCAGCGAGTCGAGCATTTCCAGTTGGTGTTCCAGCTCGTCATGGTGTCCCGCAACCTCGAGGACTCGATGCAGCGCCACAATATAGAACGGCCACATCTCGCCAATGTCCTGAAGGCTGATGGCTTCGAGCCGTTCTAATGCCTCTTCGTAGTCGCCAGCGTACGTGAGGATCCGGACGAATTCTTCATGGGCATCAAGTTGGGTTTCGCACCAGCTCGAGGTCCGTTGAATACGCCCGGTGCGCTTCAACAGCCCATCGGCTGTGGTAGCGTTCCCAAAACACGCGTGAATCAGGGCCGATTTTACGATGGCTTCGCGCTCTAAAAAGGCGAACCGTGGATTCGGCGGCAGCATTTGCGCCCGCATGAACGAAGACAGTGCTTTCGTGAAGTCTCCAGCGAGCATCGCGGTGTTGCCAATTTGGACCGCAGCATGTTGCAACCAGTGAGACTGCGGGGGCAGTTGGTTCCGGAGTGTGGCCAGGTTCGCTTCAGCGGTCTCAACCTGTTCGAGGGCCTCAGTCGTGCGACCGTGGAGGCGGTAATCGACCATGCGAAACATTGCCAACGCGAGCATTTGGCCCGGGTCTTCCGCATCGAGCGCTTCCATCAACGGTTCTGTGTTGCTCAGGTCTGGGCTGGCGGCCGTCATAATTTTGTGTGTCACGACCAGAAGCGGCGGCGGGCGTTCGAGATTTCTGGCGATGAGACCAAGAATTTCAGCGGTTCGATGTGTTGGAAAGCCAAACCATGTGGCGGCGAGGTTTTGTTCGATGAGTTCTGCGGCCCGGCTGTAATCGTGGCGCTCCAAAGCGTCTTCAACCGCTTCGACTAGGAGCGCTAGATCGTCCTTGCGTGACGACACTTTACTGTTCCGCTGTAGCGGATTTTGCCGGTCCATAAATTATTCAGTCGCCTCTATGGTGTGTGATGAAGGTCACTGTACTTCATGGTAACTGTCGGATGAGGGTCCCGACTAGTATCTATTTCAAATCTGTAGCGATTGATTTATAACTTAAGTGATTACTGGCCCAGAGTACCAGGTGTGATGTTCTCCACTTTTTAGCCGAGCCATTCCCAAGAGATGGACCCGTGGAGATGGGCAAGCGTGCTCGTCCATGGAAATAGTCTCGCGTGCTGATGATGAATATGTCACAGCCGGCCCCGCAAAAGCAGATCAAATGGTCACGTGCTATTGCCGTTCGGGTACATTAGGCGCCTAAAGACGTTGAAACGACGAGTAATTAACGGAAGAGACCTCTATGGCCCGCACCCAGCAGACCACTCTGACAAAACGCCTCAACCGGATCGAAGATGACCTCGCCGAGGACGAATTGGCTGAAATATCTCGCCGGGTCAACGCATTAGAAGTCTCGGAAATCATCCGGCTGCTGGCACGGCTCAACCGGCGACGGCGTGCCATTGTCTACCGGCTATTAGAAAAGCAGGTGGCGCTCAAAGTCTTTGAGGCCATGCGCCCGGCGGCACAAAGCGATCTACTCCAAGCCCTGCAGGATCAAGAAACCGCCGAAATCTTCGTCGATCTGGATCCCGAAGATCGCGTCTGGCTGCTCGATGAACTGCCCGCCACGGTGGCCTCGAAACTCATGCAGGGTCTGGACCTTGACGAGCGAGACCAAACCGCAGCACTCATGGGCTACCCCTCCGACGCGGTGGGTCGACGCATGAGTCCCCGGTTCATCCGGCTCCACCCGTGGTTCACCGTCAATGAGGCAATGCAACGCGTGCGGGAACACATCAACGACGCTGAGACGATCTATTACTTACCTGTCGTCGATGAGGGGCGCCGGGTGCTTGGTGAGGTTGGTCTGCGCACGCTGATGAACAGCGACCCATCGAGTACCATCGAACAACTGGTGCGACCGACCCACACCGAAGAAGTCACCGAGAGCGCCGAAGAAGTCGCTCGACGAGCCAGTAAGCGTGGCACGTTTGCGCTGTCGATCGTGGATGATGAACACCGGTTGGTTGGAATTTTCACGCTGGATGAAGCGGCCCGCATCCTCGAGTATGAAGAGAGCCAAGACGTCTCTCGTCAGGGTGGTGTCGAGCCGATCCGCCGCCCCTACCTCTCCACGCCCATTATACGACTGGTACGCAGCCGCATCACCTGGCTACTGGTACTCGCCGTTGGCGCGACGCTGACCGTGCAGGTGTTGGAAGTCTTTGAGGACGCGCTTGCCCAAGTCACCGTCCTGGCACTCTTTGTACCATTGCTGATTGGGACCGGTGGGAACACCGGCAACCAGGCCGCAACCACCGTGACCCGCGCGATCGCCTTAGATAACCTCCAGCCCCGGGACATGATTCGAGTACTCGCTCGAGAAGTCCGCACTGGATTTCTGTTGGGACTCATCTTGGGGACGTTGGGTTTTGTGATCGCCGGGTTCTTTTATGAGCCCGAGATCGGATTGATTATCGGATTGACGTTGTTGTCGGTGTGTACCATGGCGGCCAGCGTGGGCGGTATCATGCCGCTGGTGGCCAAGGCCATCAAAGTTGACCCGGCCGTGTTCTCCAACCCCTTCATTACCACCTTCGTGGATGCCAGCGGGCTGATCATTTACTTCCTCATTGCTCAGGCGGTCATCCCGGAACTCTAAGGCCACAGCGTTAAAACGATGGGGGCTCTCCCCGGATCTTCCGATCCAGGGAGAGCCCCCATTGACGTATAGCGGCGTTATTCGGTGAACAGTGCAGCGGCTTTGATGGCCGTGTCGACCAGGCCGTAGCCCAGGCCCATAATGACGACCAGCGCTAAGATGACCGCGACGGTGCGGTAGGTGCCGCTGACTTCATCGGTGACTGCTTCAGAAAACTGCGGTGAAGTGCTCATGATCGTTCACTGCTCCTAATGTTTGATGTCGTACTCAATGGTATGTTTCTCGGCGACCGGACGCATCAGGATGTTGGCGATCAGCCCGAGTGCCAAGAGGCCAACCATGATGTACATGGATACGGTGTAGAGATCTGGACCCTCGAGGCCTGCGGAGGCCTGAGCCTCGACCACGGTGTTGACGATCAGCGGGCCAGCAACACCGGCGGCGGCCCATGCGGTGAGCAGTCGACCGTGAATCGCGCCGACCTGGTAATAGCCGAACATGTCACGCAGGTAGGCTGGAACGGTCGAGAAGCCACCGCCGTAGAAGGACAAAATGAAGACCGCTGCGATAATAAATAGGACCAGCGAGTTGTTCCCCAAGAAGGCGATGAGTAGATACAGCACGATGCCCACGCCCAAGTAAATCATGTACATGGGCTTGCGGCCGATGTAGTCCGAGGTGGTCGACCATACGAATCGGCCGGCCATATTGGCCAGCGACAGAATGCCGACGAAGCCTGCAGCAGCCGCGGCGGTCACGGCTGGGAAGTAGTCCTGAATCATCGGTGCCGCGTTTTCCAAAATACCAATCCCGGCGGTGACATTGGTGAACAAGATGATCCATAAGAACCAGAACTGCGGGGTCTTCAGCGCTTGGTTCGCGGAGACGTTGAGTCGAGTCTGCATCGCATCTTTTTCAACGGCTTCGGGGTCATACCCCTCTGGTACCCAGTCCGGATGGGGCATCCGAATGACGTAAGCACCGGCCGCGATGATGACCGCGTAACTAATGGCCAGGGTGATAAACGTTGGTACCAGGCCTGCTGCCAGATTCTCCGTTTCGGTTCCGCCGCCATACAGCGACATCAGGGAGTTCGACAGCGGGCTGGCGATGAGCGCGCCCCCACCAAAGCCCATAATGGCTAGCCCGGTGGCTAGCCCTGGACGGTCGGGGAACCATTTCATCAGGGTTGAGACCGGCGAAATGTAGCCAATGCCAAGCCCAATACCGCCAATGAATCCATACCCGAAGTACACCAGCCACAGTTGTCCGGTAGCGATACCGAAGGCTGCGACAAAGAAGCCCAAAACCCAGGCGGTACCTGCGACCGCCATGGATTTGCGGGGTCCTGCTTTTTCCACCCAGGTGCCCCCGAATGCGGCCGACAGGCCAAGCATCGCGATGGCGACCGAGAAGATCCAGCCGACAGACACCTCACCCACATCGAAGCGAGACATCAATGGAATCTTAAATACACTGAATGCATACACCTGGCCGATGCACAGGTGGATTGCCAACGCCGCGGCGGGGATGAGCCACCGGTTAAAGGTCTTCGGCGCGACAATCGCTGATTTATCCAAAACGCTAGCCATCGCGTCCTCTCGTCACACATTGTTAGATTTCGACTTGAACCGTCAATCAAGCCGATCATATTGACGCGGTTTAAGCGTGTCAACGATTCTGCACTTGCTTTTAAGGATGTCTGATGGAGGATACCGAAATTCTGCTGACGTTAGTCGTATAGCTCTGTTGCTTGTGGCTGTGCGGGGCGCATGGTTTCAACGCGCTCGGCGAGCAGTTGCTCAAGTTGTTGTCCGGCTCGCAGCACCGCAGCATCGCGTCCGGGTTTGCCGATCACTTGCAGCCCTTTGGGTAGGGGATCACCGGGGATCCAATAGGGGATGGAGACCGCGGGCCAGCCCAACATATTCCAAATCACCGACTGGGACACGAGTACTTCGGAGCCCTCGCCCGGTGCCTCATTCTGTGAAGGAGCATCAATGGGCACGGTTGGTGTCAGCAGCATCTGGTGATCATCGAACGTGTCCAGGTAGAGCTGATTGACCTCGTCGATACTGGCCTGCGCTTCGTCGACGTCGGCATCGGAGATATCGCGCCCGTTTCGCAGTCGGGTCAGGGTCAGCTCTTGGTACTGATCAGCGTAGGTTTCCAGATACGGTTCATGCAGCAGATACGCTTCGCGACTGCGCACAATATTGAACAGGCCCCGGAAGTCAGCGTATTCACCACGAATCGTTGGGTGCTCAATAGCTGGGGCATCCAGTACTTCCGGCAGGGGGACTTCCGGCGAGACGATTTCAGCATCCGCACTCAAACCAGGGTTGCCTTGGAGCATCCGAAACTCGAACTGCTCAGTATCTTCCGCGTCCGGTTCGAAGCCTTCCAGCCCCAGCGCATCCAGCGTTGCCAGCACGTCGCGCACCGTGGTGCCCAATAACCCCACGGTGTCAAAAGACCGTGCTAGCGGGAACACGCCATCGGTGTCGAGTAGGTCGAAGGTTGGTTTGAATCCCACCACACCGCATAAAGCTGCTGGGACTCGAGTAGAGCCGGCGGTATCCGTGCCGATTGCCACCGGCACGATGCCCTGAGCAACCGCCGCTGCCGAACCCGAGCTGGAACCACCCGAGACCCGGCTCTCGTCGTAAGGATTTGGGACCACTCCAAACGCGCTGGTATCGCCGCGAATGCCGTAGGAAAATTCGTGCGTATTGGCCTTGCCGATTATATTGGCGCCGGCTCGGCGTAGCTGGGCGACAATCGCTGCATCGTGTTCGGGTTGGTGATCGGCATAGACATTGGAGCCCATGGTGGTGCGCATATCAGCGGTATCGATGACGTCTTTGACCGCGATCGGGATGCCTTCCAGCGCACTGCGCGGGGTGCCCGCCGAAAACAGGGCGTCGGAATCTTGTGCGGCGCGATCATGATCGATGACCGTGATAAAAACCGGCCCGGCGGCTTTGGCAGCTTGGCGAGCGGTGCGGGACGCTTCGACCGCAGTCGTGGTGCCGTTGCGAAACTTGGTACCTAACGTTGACAGAGTCTCGCGGTGATCGGTCATGGCATACTCCTGACGCGTGGGGGTTGCTCGCAACGTGAGCGTGAAGCGGGCTTTTACTAGACCAAATGCTAATGACTGTATTCCCTGAACGTTAGGGCTCCTCAACGCTGTGTTCTGAAGACCCTTGTGTAGATATGACGCTGGTCGGGTTCACCATGTGTTCATGCGTTTTGCACCGTGTGATGTCGCGTCCCTTAACGTTCCGTGGTATCTCTGGTTAGTGGCCCATTTTTACCAATAGGCACAACTCTTATATTCACACTCCGGCTCTTGTGAGCCCCACCCCAACCACCCGGTGGCCAACCACAACCCGGCCCGGGCGGACCACAGCGCGGCCCCCAGACCAATACGGTAGAAGCCAAAGGGTTCTTCGCCGGGCTGTTCGACTTTAGTTTCCAGACTTTCGTCACCCTCAAGTTCGCCAAGTTCATCTACATCATCGTGATGGTGGTTATCGGGCTCTGGGCACTGTTCGGGTGGCTCATCGGCTCGATCGTGTTGATGACCCAAGAACCCCTCGTTGGGCTGCTGGGCCTTCTGCTCGGCTGGATTCCGATGCTCTTAGTACTGATCTTCGCCCGGCTGACCCTTGAGTTCTACGTTGCCATGGCACGCACCGCGCAGAATACCGCGGGTACTCGGATGGAATTGGAGCGCATGCGCTCGTTCAACGGCTAGTGCCACAGCGAGTATCGTCCAAAGACGCCTCATGTAAGCCCTGGTCCCTCACGTCCTGGGGCCAGGGCTTTTCTGTTGACGAAAAGATATGTAAAAAGTTTTTACATATGAGCCAAACGTGTAAAAAATCTGCCTCATTTTTTACATTACCTATCATGCCCAGCGTTTTACCAGCCGGTTCATGCCGGTTTCTGAGCGGAACGCAAGCTCCGCGTCAGGAACGTTTCGTAGAGTAGGAAACATCCTCTTCGAGGTGTGAGTGATGAGAGTATGAGGCCCCGGTTCCAGCCGGGGCCTCATTCATGTCCTCTCATGATTGCGAGGACAGGCGCTGCTCAGCCAGCTCCACGAACTCGGCTAGCGCCTCGGGGTTCGCGATGGCATCCTCGTTAATTGCGTTGGCAGCGCCCCGGCCGGAGAACAGCTTCTTAAGTGGCACCTCGATCCCCTTGCCGCTGTGGGTCAACGGGATAGCCGCAACCTGAATGATTTCATCGGGCACGTGACGTGCTGATGCCTGCCTCCGAAGCGTATCCTTGATGCGCTGCTCGAGCTCTGGGGTGAGCTCAACATCGTCGGCCAACTGCACAAACAACGGCATCCAGTACCCGCCGTCGGGCTGCTCCACACCGATGACCGTGGACTCTACAATCTCTGCAACGTCGCCCAGCGCGGCATAGAGTTCCGCGGTGCCCAGGCGTACGCCGTCGCGATTCAGCGTCGCATCCGAACGGCCGTGGACAATAAAACTGCCGCGCGAGGTCTGGGTCACCCAGTCACCTTGGGCCCATACCCCATCGGGATATTGGTCCACGGTGGGGAAGCGCTCGAAATAGGACTCGCGATAGCGGTGCTCATCTTCGCTGTCATCCCAGAGGTAGGCGGGCATCGAGGGCATGGGTTGGGTGATGACCAGCTCGCCGACCGCGTCGAAGATCTCGTGGCCGTCATCGTCGAAGGACCGAGCAGCCACGCCGAGCATCGGACCCTGGAGCTCACCCAAGTGAACGGGTTCTAGTGGGTTGGAGCCGATGAATCCTGAACAGATGTCGGTGCCGCCGGAATCGGAGCCGAGGCGGACGGTTGGGCTGACGTGTTCGTGCACCCAGCGCCAGGTTGACTCGGGTAGGGGTGCGGCCGTGGACAAGATGGATTTCAGTCCGCTCAGATCCCAGCGCTGGCCGGGGGATAACCCGGAGCGTTCGACCATGGTCAGATAGGGCGCACCGACCGCGAACCGGGTCGCGCCGGTTTTCGCGATGACCTCAAACTGCCGGTCGGGGGCGTGCACCTGGGGCGAACCACCGTAGACCACGACCGATGCACCACACGCCAGGGCATGCGATAACGTATTCCACACCATCCACGAGGTATTAGCTGACACGTAGTAGCGGTCATCGAGTGTCATGTCCTGGTGGAGGGCTTTGCTCTTGAGTGCTTCGAGCAGCATCCCGCCGTGGCCGTGAACGATACCTTTGGGGTCACCGGTCGTGCCCGAGGAAAAGAGGATCCACAATGGGTGGTCAAACGCGAGCGGGTAGTAGCGTTCGGGGCCGTTGACGGGGGCGGTGCGGAAATGTTCAATGTCTAAGTGGCGCTGCACGCTGGGCAGCCCGGTGAGCAGTTCGACGTTGTAATCGGTGCGGTCAATCCACCGGCCGTTATAGGTATACCCCGTCGCGGTGATCAACACCTTTGGTTCCAGCTGCCGCAGCCGGGCCAGCGTGGCGGTCACGGAGAGATCCGGGGAGTTGATGGTCCACACCGCGCCGATGGTCGCGGCCGCCAGCAGTCCGATGATGGCCGAGGCATTATTCGGCAACACCGCAGCGACGCGGTCGCCGGCTTGTACCCCGAGCTCACGGAGTTGTTCGGCCAGTCCGTGGACCCGGGTGCGAAGATAGTACCACGACAGTGATTCGGTTTCATCGTCCTCATCGATCGTCAGGATCGCCGTGGCATCCTGGTCGACTAGATCGCGGGTGCGTTCCAAAACGTTTTCGGCATAGTTCACGCTCGCCTCGGGGTACCATGTGGCTCCGGGCATGGCCGCGTTCGGCAGAATCGGGGTGTTAAAGTCCTCACCCAGCACCCCGAAGTACTCGCGCACCGCATCCCAAAACTCCGCTAGCTCGGCGATCGACCAGGCGTGCAGGTTCCGATACAACTGCTCGGACACATTGCCCGTGGCATCCGTCAACGGGCCGAGATCCACCCCGCGCTGGGTCGTGACCCACTGAGCGAAGCGGAACATCTCGGTGTCGCGAGGGTCAGTTGGGCGCCAGGTAACCGGTGGTATTTGGGGCTGCATCATGACGGAATCCTTTGGCTGGGGTTTCTCCCACGTTACCGGGTCGACGCGGTCCATTGTGAGTCCTCTCCGGCCGTTCAATGCAACCCGGCACGATTTGAAGATGACGTTTCATGGCTTTGCACAACAGGTCGCATTCAGGACCAGCTGATAATCTCGCCAGCATGAAAGCTATAGCATTTAATACTCCAGGCGGCCCAGACGTTCTTGAAGTGATGGAGTTCCCTGATCCGGAAGTCGGCCCCGGTGAGGTTCTCATTCGGGTCCAGGCCACTGCCGTGAGCCCCACGGACACCACGCGTCGCGCGGGTGCTCGCACCAAGGGCCGCGAGGGACCGCATGTGCCGGGCATGGATGCCGCCGGCGTGATTGAGGCCATTGACGAAGCCGCCGATACCGACCTGACGGTGGGCGATAAAGTCATGGCCTTTGTTGTTCCCAAAGGCACCCACGGCGGCTACGCCCAACGCATCGTTGTCCCGGCCGAATCGGTCGTCCGGATGCCCAAAGACACTTCATTTGCCGAGGCCTCGACCCTGCCGATGAATGGCTTGACCGCGCAACTGGCGCTGGACACGCTCGATCTGCCCGAGGGTGCCAAGCTGGCCGTGACCGGCGCTGCCGGTACCCTGGGTGGCTATGTCATTCAGCTGGCCAAACACCGCGGCCTGACCGTCATCGCGGATGCCTCCGAAGACGACGACGATCTGGTCCAAGAATTGGGTGCCGACATCGTCAAGCTGCGTGGCGAGAACTTCGCTGAGGCCATCCGGGAGAAGTTCCCCAACGGCGTCGACGCGATCGTCGATGGTGCCGTACAGGTGGATGAAATCGTGGACGCCGCCAAAGACGGCGCGACCATCATCACCATTCGTGGGGCCGAAGGCGAGCGCGACCGCGGCGTGACCTTCCGCCCGATCTGGGTGACCGAATACGACCGTCGCCAAGACAAACTCGAAGAACTGCGCCAGCTCGTGGAAGACGGCGTGCTGACACTGCGGGTGGCCGATGTGCTGCCAATGGATCAAGCACCAGAAGCCCACCGGCGGATGGAAGCCGGTGGTGTGCGCGGGCGTATTGTTCTAGAGCTCGGGGATCTGCCCTGGGCCTAAGTTTCGCTTAGACGAAACTTGCAACTGACAGTGGGTGCTGCACACGGTGTAGCGCCCACTGTGGGTTATCCACCGTTATTTGTTGCACCCCGAGTTGGCGTGCGGTCGCGAATTGTCGATCGGTGGCGACCGTCCACATCCGCACGGTTCGGCCCTCGTCGGTCCAACGACGCAGCACCGACGGGTGGTGCGCTAACCAACTGGTGGATGGTCCCAGCAGATCCGCCGGACCAGAGGACACTTCATGGGGCCCACCGATGTGCAGGGCTTGGACGTCATGGGCGTTAAAGAGCGGACACAGATACGGCGCCGGCACAGTTTCAGCGACACGATCTACCGCCCGGCGCGAAAAGCTCATGATTGAGATTTTTACTTCAGAGGCATGACCTCCCGGGCAGAGTGTGCCGGTTGCGGCATCCCAGCCCCAGCGCTGGAGCCAACCCAACACTGCTTCTTCAAGGTGGCCGGCATTCGTGCGGGTGATTTTCAGTTCGACGGCCAGTTCGACCGGTCGTTTGGCCCCCAGGAGCATCAGTGTCAGTTCATCCAGGGTCATCAATTGGTTCGAACTGTCACCGTATTCACTGGGTAGTTTTGTGCTGCGGGTCTTCCACGAATGTACATCGAGCTTCCGGAGCTCAGCCAGGGTGTGCGCATCCAGGGAACCTTGGCCGTTGGACGTGCGATTCACGGTGGGGTCATGCCAGCAGATCAGCTGGCCATCGGCGGTGAGTTGGACATCAGTTTCTATGCCATCGGCTCCAACTGCGAGCGCATGGGCGTAGGCGGCGCGGGTATGTTCGGCGTATTGGGTGCTGGCACCACGGTGTGCGAAAACTTTCACGGCTCCGAACCTAACGACACCGGATGACCTGCCCGCAACGTGCATGTAAACTCCGGCTGTCCGGGGGTTTACGGTGTGCAGCTTTATGTGGATGGTTCGGCTCGATCATCGAGTACCCTGTCGAGTTCCGTGCATTCAGAAACTCATGGCGCGCTTCAGATATGCGTAGTGCATCGACATTATGGGCAGGGTAACGAAAGACGAGTTGTGCCAACGTACCTCAGCTGTGCTTCGCCGCGTAAGGGAAGGCGACGATGTCGTCGTGACAGAACATGGTGAAGCGAAATGGCGTATCAGCGCCTATCGGCAACCCGATGACCGAAATACTCCGATACTCTGGTGGAAAGACTCATCCAAGACATGCGTGGAGATCGCTGACAACTCATCCTGTTGCATCTCACGGTCGCCTCGGAACCGCCTCCTAGAACTTAAACACAGGCTTTACTCAGCAGTTTCAGTAGTGATGTTGAGCCGCTGACAAGCTGAGCGTAAGGAAGCGTCGTTAGAGTAGGTACTACCTCTTCAAGGTGTGAGTGATGAGATGACGTGGCCCCGGTTTTGACCGGGGCCACAGTCACGTCCGGACACTCTTCACCTATCATCCTCGGGTGGAGGGTGAGATCCCGGGGGCTTACCGTTGACCACCGGTGGGGTAGCGGTGAAGTAAGAATGCCCGGTTGGCGTGGTCACTTCCAGACCGTCTTGTTGGGCTGTGTGCCGCCACCTGTTGTTCTCTTTGATCTGGTTACAGTTTGCACATAGTCCGGAGGCGTTCTCGTAGGTCGTTTCGCCGCCTTCGTGGACGGGTTCGGTGTGGTCTGCGTGTTGGATCGGTGCGTCGCACCATGGGGTGCGGCATACGTCGTCGCGCAGCATGATCATCCGACGAAGCCCCTCTGGAAAAGCACGGGCGCGGGACTCTAGTGCTACGAGTTGGTGGCTGTCTGGCCGGGTGAAGACGCGGCGGAGAAAAACTTGCAGGTCGGGATTTGTCAGCCAATGCTTAGCATTCGGGGCCGGGATAGGGCCGTGACCGGTGAGCCAGGCCGGCGTCTCATCGCGTCCAAAGAGTGTCGCTTCGGTCATGACCACCTGAATCTCTGCTGGCACGGCGGGTGCAGTAGTTTGGCCAGTCACTCGCTGGACCAGCATGTCGGCCATGATCTGGTCTCTGGTGCGCGGCTGGCCGGTGGGGTCGGCCGGATCAGCGGTCTCTCCGGTGCCGACCATCGTTGCGGCATCGCGGCGCAGGCCCGCATACATGGCCACGGCTTGGGGCATCTCCACGAGCGCGGTCAGATAGGCCATATTATCCGGCGCGGGGCGCACCGATACACGACGTTCCGAGGAGGCTTTCGCCAGATGCTTCACCGCGCCGATCTGATCTAGCTGCTGGGCGTGAGCGCGAACTGCTCCGGCTAACTGGCGTGGACCCAGGGTGCCCAAGCGATCGGCAATCAGCGCATCGACCTGCTTTCGATGCGCGGCCGATAGCCACGAGGTTTCCTGCGCGACCACGTGGGCGTGTTCTTCACTGATCTTCCCGACAGTCAAGGCATTCAAGGTGCGGGAGAGGTCTTTGCATAATGCATGGGCCAGGTTCAAGCGACGACTACCGCGGGCCGGGGACTCCCCGCGAGCTAACCCCACTTCAGCGCCGAGGCCTTTACCCCATTTGTCCTTCTCAACCCCTCGGACAGCTTCTTCATTGTGGCGCAATTGCTCCAAGGTGGCAGTTGCGCGAGCCTGGGCTGCGGCACAGGCTGCCTTGAGTCGTTCGAGCTCTCGAACCCGGCCGATAGCTTCAGCCTGAGTCGTGACCCCATCCCACGCTGCAACAGCATCGCGGAACTCGGCGATCTGGGTGATCACCGGGTCGAGTTCTGCGACTGCTGCAAGATGTGTCATACCTCGATGTCAGGAAACACGCTGCGGTCAAAGACCGGGGGAGCGGCTGACGTGGATAACCAGCCGCGATACTCGGTTTTCCACAGATTTCAGTACCCCACGGTTGACAGCGGCGTGCGGACGTAGGTGCCCGGCACCACACCGATCAAGAGCCTGCATCCGGATAAGATCAGGAAGGTATCCACGCCCTGGCCCGCAGATCGGAGTATCCTTGCGCAGCATCCATGACCCCTCCGACGCACAGGCGCGCTCGCAGCCACGACGGACGCGACCTATCGTTGCGATCGTGGTGGTGGCCGCGCTGTTGGGAGCCCTTGTGTGGGCGGTACTAGCGTGGCAAAACCGGTCGGATCCCGAAACCGCGGAGCAACAACCTGCGCCGCCGACCGCAACGGCCGAACCCGAGCCAGAACCGGTTTGCCGCGCCGAGGGCGAATTCGTGGCGGGCTTTATGTCACCTCAGGCCGACGACGCAGATACAGCCGCGCTGCTGGATCAAATGCACACCGATGCGGTGACCTTCGGCGGACGCATCGAACCCATCGAAGCTGATCACTACCCCGAAGAGGTTGCCGAGGCCATCGGAGACCGGCAAGCCTATGAGTACACCGTGACCATGAACTGGCAAGACATCGACCTAGACGACACAGACCAGCGCATCCAGCACAGCGACACCGAATACGGGCTCATCCAGGCCACCGATGACGCGGTCGTAGTCACCGAGTCGACTAACGGCGCCGATGTGTTCCACTCCTTGACCCGGGTTGCGGCCCAACGCGAGACCCAGGCCTATATCGGTCTCCCCGTGCCACAAATGCGGACATCGGGTGAAACCTGGCTACCGGACAACAGCTACGCCCAAGTCATCGACGCCTTCAATACCAAATTTGTGGATGCCTACCACCAGCGCGGAGCCGACGGCTTCTACTTGGCCATGGAAATGCCGTTGACCGATGCCGACCACTGGAATCCCGTCACCGACTACTACGCGCGCCAAACCGAGCTGATCAACAGCATTGCCCCGGACACGACTGTGCTGATCTCGCCGTATCTTGAAGGCCGTGAAAACCGCGAAACCATTAGTCCCGAGACCGCAGCGGCCGGCTACCAAAAACTTCTCGACCTAGACAACGGCACGCATATTCTGGTCTCACCCCAAGATGGTGTCGGCGTGGGGACGACGGCGCTAGATGCCGACGAATCCGCAGAGCACACAGTCACCGTGGAAGACTATTTCGCGGTGCTCCACGAGACCAACCCGGACCGACTGTACGTCACGATTGAGGCGATGCACCCGGGCGGCGGGAGCCCCGATACGCGCGAACCCACCACTCGCGACCGGGTCGAAGACCAACTAGACGCCACGGCCCCCTATGTTCAAGGCGCGATCGGGTTCCAATGGTCCGGCCCCACCGCCATGACCGAGCTTGACCATATCGGCGACGGGGCGTGCGCGGCCGGTCCCGGGCAGCTGAACTAACCGCCGCCCGGGACGCGAGCGCCGAGGGCTAGACGGACTGGTGCTGTTCCTGCTCTTGCTGGGCAATACGGGCGTTGTGGTCATTGCTGGCGCGTTCACCTTTTCGCGCCAGCGCCATCGCGGTACTTCCCAGAATCCCGACGAAGGCAAACGCGACGAAGCCCCACGGGTAGGCCAGCCCAGCCGAGAGTAAGGACCCACCGATAATCGGGCCACTGATCGCACCGAGACGGCCGATCCCAAGGCTCATGCCAATCGCAGCGCCGCGAGATGCCGGCGGGTAGTGCGTTGCAGCAAATGCGGTCACGAGGTTTTGTGCCGAAAACACGAACACCCCGGTGACGAATACTAATAAGTACAGCCCGAACATGGGCAGCCGTACCGTCAACAGCATGAGCATGACGGCGGCTAGCAGGAACCAGATCGTTGCCGCGCGGCGCGGGCTGATGCGGTCGCCGACTTTGCCGGCAAACATCAAACCGATCACGGCACCGGCGTTGAGGACGACGAGGAAGCCCAGCGAGTTGCCCAGATCGTAGTCGGCGGCGACCATAATTTGTGGCAACCAGGTGTTCAAGCCGTACACCAACAACAGCCCCATAAACGCGCCAACCCAGATCAACAGGGTGGTCCAGCGGTACTGCGGGGTGAACAGTTTTGCCACGGCCCGCTCGTTGTCCTTCTCCGACGCTGGTTCGGCTTCGGCCTTGGCTTGGGCGGCCAGGGTTTCGGTGAGATCCACCCCGTAGGTGTCAGCAATCTGCTGGGCTTCAGTTGTTCGGCCCTTCAGCAGGAGGTACTGCGGGGATTCAGGCAGATATTTCCACATCACCGGCAACAGCGCGACGATGGGCAGGCCACCAATCAGGAACATGACCTTCCACCCGAAATCAAATGAGGTCATGATCCATACGGCAAGCAGCGCGGTGATGACCGCACCGACGTGGTAACCGGTCATCAGCATCGTGGTGGCATTGGCACCGCGGCGGACCCCGGCGAATTCGGTGACCATCGAGATCGCGGTGGGGAGACAACCACCCAGCCCGATACCCGCCAAAAAGCGCAGGATGCCAATAACTTCGGCATTGGGCGCAAAAGCGGTCAGCGCCGTCAGCAAGGAAAAGACAAATACCGAGGCAATCAACAGCTTGCGGCGGCCAAACCGGTTAGTCAGCCCTCCCGAGGCCAGCGCACCGATCATCATCCCCACCAGTCCGGCCGAGGCGATCCAGGTTCCGGACGCGGCGGTGACGTTCATCGTTGGGTCTTCAATCAGCGATGGCAAAACGGTACCGAGCACGACGGCGTCGAAGCCATCAAAGACGACGGCCAGCCAGCACAACACCGGGACCCACAGCCGAGAGCGGGTCGGGGTGACCGATGCGGGTCGGCTCGTGACAGGGGTAGTTCGAGTCATAATTCCTTCTTCAGGACGGGTTTTGCAACGAGGGGCGCAGGTCAACCCTCGCGAGCGGTGTGGCGGGCAGCTAGGCTGCCTGTGAGGCCGCTCATGGACGTATCTCACGAGTCTGCACGACGCAGCGCACAAATGTGCCCCCGATGTTCACTGTGCGGCCATCTGTGCTTTAGCTGTCAGCTAGACGTGAGCCATTTTTGCTCCCTACCGCTGAGCGCCGCGTGTCGCAGCGTCTAGAGTGAAGCTGTGTCTTCCCGCAGCATGTTGGCGAAAGCCTCAGATATCCTCGGAGCGTTTTCCGCTGCGGATCCCGTGCTGACCCAAGCTGAAATCACCCGCCGCGCGCAACTGGCCCACAGCACCACCAGACGACTGCTGACGGAGATGGTGGACCACGGGCTCCTCGAAAGAACCGACGACGGCAGCTTTACCCCGGGGTTACGATTGTGGGAACTCGGTTCCATGTCGCAGCGCGTGCTGTCGCTGCGTGATGCCGCGATGCCCTTTATGACGGTGCTGAATCAGGCACTTGGCCAACACGTCCAATTGGCGGTCCGGGAAGGACATGAGGCCGTGATCGTGGAACGCTTATCGGCCACCAATGCCATCGGCTTGTCGATTAACCTACGCAACCGGCTGCCGCTGCACGCTTCGGCCACCGGCAAGGTCCTGCTGGCATATGCATCCGAAGCTGTCATTACCGAATGCTTCGCCCGCCCACTGGCACAGCTCACCCCGCACACGGTCACCGACCCGCAACTACAACGCGCAGATCTTGCCCGGATCCAGCGGCAAGGATATGCGGTCATGCGAGACGAAACGCAGCTTGGGGTGGCAGCGGTGGCCGCTCCGGTGCGAACCGCGCGCAGACAGCTGGTTGCCGCGTTGTCGGTCGTGGTGCCCAGTCAGTTCGCCGACTTCGACAAACTTATCCACGGTGTGACTGCTGCTGCCAAAGCGATCTCGGCTGCCATGTAATGCCTCGAGTAGCATCTTGCCATCTGGAGGAGGGCCAGGAACAATAGCCTGGTGCCTATCCTGCGAGGAGATCGTTGATGGAAGCTGAGACGTTTACACTCATTCTTGATCTGATGGGTACCTTCGCATTTGCGCTTAACGGGGGACTGACCGCGGTTCGGGCCGCACGCGTCGACCTTGTCGGGGTCATTACCTTGGGCATGATCACCGCGATGGGCGGCGGCATTCTGCGCGACATGATGCTCAATGTCCAACCGGCAACGTTCCAGGACTGGCGGTATCTGGCCGTAGCCGCAGCCGGTGCATTCATCGCGTTTGCGTTCTCGTGGGTCCTGCACCGGATGGCTATTCCGATAGAGATTCTTGATGCGATCGGGCTGAGTGTGTTCGCGGTCGCCGGGGCGATCAAGGCGATGAACTTCGGCTTCGGACCCGTTCAATCCATGATCTTAGGAACCGTCACGGCCGTAGGTGGCGGTACTATCCGAGATGTCCTGATCCTTCGGGTGCCTTCGGTCCTGAGTGAAGGACTCTATGCGATCCCGGCCTTTGTCGGTGCCGCGCTCACCGTGGCAGCCCTTGAGCTAGAGCTCAATGGTGTGGCCGCAGCGATTCTTGGGGCATCGGTGTGCTGGCTGATTCGTGTGGTTGGGGTGTACTTCAAGCTCAACGCCCCGCGCCCACCACGGGTCGAACCCGGCAACCTGCAGGGTTAGGCGAGCGCAACCTGTCAGACCTCGGTCATAACGACTTTTGGTTACTGTCTAGACATTTGTCATTTCCGTGGTAATTTTTGAATCACATTATTACTCATATCACTCTTTGCACAAGCGGAGCGAAACGACTGGTCACTGGGTCCTACCTCCACTCGGCATTCGAGATGAAGTGGAGAACGCCATGTTGCCAAGGAAGTTTTTCGCCCTCATTGCTGCAGCAGCGATCGTTGGTCTGACCAGCTGCGGTGGAGAGGCAGGTCGAGCTGATGCTGATACTCCACCCGCTTTCTCAGAGATCGAGAACGACATATGGGGGAGCATGGCAGCGGCAGGGTCGGTCACGATTGAGAGAGATATGGCCCTCTTCGCTATCAGTGACCCAACAGCCTCCCTGAGATTTGACGACATCTATGGAGAGAGTGACGCACCGTTTGAGAATCGTGGGATGCTCGACGGCTCTGGTTCCTCTCTGCACCGAGATGGCCATGAATTGGCACGAGTCTTTCCGGACGACGTCATGTACCTGACCGGCGGTGCTGTGCTCAGCATGTTTGAAGGAGGGGAAATTGGTCTGGATAGCTTCGCCGAACTCGATCGGACATCGGTCCCGGACGACCTGATGGACGTGTGGGTGGAGCCCAGCCCCGAGATTCAAGACTTCTATTCGGAGGGCGCGTTTAACGTCGGCGATGAATTCTATGGACTCCATCGCATGTGGTACGGGGAGGATTCGCCGGACCACGCCATAACTCGTGACCACCTCACAGATCAAGGCACGGCCGAAATACGAAATGATAAGGAGGTCTGGGTCTATCCAGGAGAGTACATGGATCAAGAGTTGGTGATCGAAAGCAACCACGAGACACCAAGGCTCGTGTCATTGTCATACCCCCTACTGGAGATGCATTTCAAAGACTGGGGAGAGACTGAAGCACCAGAACGCCCTGACGAAGCCGATGTTATAAGCCTCGACGAGTTCGAGGAGCGAGTGCTGGCTGCTACCTCTGATTTATAGAGGATAATGCCGACGAGCCGCCCAGACCTCGCCGTAACTGCCTGGCTGACTTCGCCCTGCATGTACGATGGCCATTGTGATCAGACTCGACAACGTAACCAAATCCTTTGGCGACCACCAGGTGCTGACCGACATGAGTTTTGCCATTAAACCCGGGATCATGACCGGGTTCGTTGGCGGCAACGGCGCGGGTAAAACCACCGCGATGCGCATTATCATCGGTGTGCTGAACCAAGACTCCGGAACCATCACGGTCGACGACGAGCCGATCACCGCCGGCTACCGGGCTCACATCGGCTACATGCCAGAAGAACGCGGCCTGTATCCGAAAATGAAAGTCCTCGACCAGCTGGTCTACCTGGCCCAGTTGCACGGTAAGTCTGCCGCACACGCCAAACGCCGCGGCATGGAACTGCTCGAACGCCTCAACCTCGATGCCCGAGCCAACGACAAACTCGAAGAACTCTCGCTGGGCAACCAGCAGCGCGCTCAAATCGCAGCCGCCATGGTTCACGACCCGGTCGCCCTCATCCTCGACGAACCTTTCTCCGGACTGGACCCCCTGGCCGTGGAGACCACCGTCGAAGTCTTGCGCGATGCTGCATCCGCCGGTGCACCCGTACTGTTTTCCTCACACCAACTCGACCTGGTCGAACGGCTGTGCGATGAGCTGGTCATCATCGCAGACGGGCAGGTCCGCGCAGCCGGCACTCGCGACGAAATCCTCCACGCGACCGCCCAACCCGAATGGGAACTGCGCACCACCGCCGACACCGCCTGGATCAACGACACCGGGGTGCCCATCGTCCACCACGAACCCGGCACGGTCCGTTTTCTTGCCGACGACGCCACAACCGCCAACAGGATTCTGAACGAGGCCAGTCAGCGGGGCACCATCGAACACTTCGGCAAAGTCAGCCAGTCGCTGCACGAGATCTTCAAGGAGACCATCCGATGAGCACCCAAACGCTGCAACGCACCCCGTTCACCACCGCAGTGTGGGTCATTGCCAAACGCGAGATCACCACCCGGCTGACCTCCAAAAGCTTCGTTGTCCCGACGTTGATCGTGTTGGCCTTCATCCTGATCGGCGCGGTCCTGGGACCAAGGGTCACCGACATGCTGTCCTCAACCGATCATGTGGCCGTGACCGACCAAACCCGGCCGGTCATCTCCTCCCTGGGCGAAGGGTATGTCCCAGAAGTCGTGGGTGACGCCGCAGCGGCACGTGAGGCCGTCGCCGACGGTGAAGTCGACTATGCGGTCGTGCCAAGCGCCGATAACCCCACCGGGCTGCTGATCATCGCCGAACGAGACGCCCCGACGGGGGTGATGAGCATGCTGTCAGTCATGCCAGACGTTCAATTACTCGACGCCGACGCCCCGGACCCCATGCTGGTCTACTTCATAGGCCTGGGCTTCGGACTGGTGTTCTTCTTCTCCGCCCTAACCTTCGGACTGACGATCGCCCAGTCGGTGGTTGAAGAAAAACAATCCCGCATCGTCGAAATCCTGTTGGCCACCGTGCCGGCGCGCGCGATTTTGGCCGGTAAAGTGCTCGGCTGCTCGCTACTGGCATTCACCCAGGTCGCGCTTTATGCCGCAGCCGGACTATTAGGCATTGCGATCAATGGCGACGAACTGAACCTCGACGGATTGGGCGCACCCATCCTCTGGTTCGTGGTGCTATTCATCTTCGCCTTCGTTGCCCTGGCCGCCCTCTACGGAGCCGCAGCCTCACTGGTCTCTCGCCAAGAAGACCTTTCGGCGGCCTCCAGCCCGATCATGATGCTGATTATGATCCCGTACTTCTTGATTATCATGTTCTCCAACAATGAGACCGTCCTGGCCGTGATGAGCTATATCCCGTTCTCCGCACCGGTTGCCGTGCCCCTGCGGGTCTACCTCGACAGCGCGGCACCGTGGGAGAACTTCGTGTCGCTGGGCATCCTAGTGGTCACAGCATTGCTGTGTATTCAATTAGCCTCGGCAATCTACGAGCGTTCGGTGCTGAAGATGGGCGCCGCGGTCAAATGGTCGCAGGCGCTGAAGAACTAGCCAACGACGCCGTGCGATGCTTGGGGGCTAGTAATAGTAAGTGCCACCATGTGGATCGTAGTTGACGGTGTCGGTCTGACCATCCTCAGTAATAACGGTCAGGGTCGCGACTTCATTTGAGTACGCCCCAATTCTTGAGACCATGTTGCTCGAGACGAACTCGGCGGCGGGCTCGTATTGGCCGCCTTGCCAAGGGCCATCTTCGATATGGACGACAAGCTCGCCATAAGCAGGGGATTCCACGCTGGTGATGTAGCCGTGCGGATCATCGGGTACGCTTCGCGGTAGTCTGCCACTGACTCGACGCCACCGCACATGCCTTGGTAAGTAAGGTTCATGGAGCGAATCCAGTCCTGAAAACGGACATCAGCCCAAGCTGCAAGTTCGGCCTCCGTCTGCGGGGCATCCGCATCGTCAGGGGCGGGGACGAGACCTTGAGTCGCCTGGTGTTCCCCATCCGGCGTCTTGGTGGTCACTTCGAAGAGACCGTCAAGGTGTCTACCAATATACGAGTGCAGATTCCCCGCCAGATAGGGCACGGTGTACACCCGGTCGGGATCATATTCTCCGCAGCCCCAGGCCTCGGGCATCAGCGTGACAATGAGCTCGCCATCCCGTGGTGACTCAAGCGAGGCCAAGTACCCCACAGGGTTGCTCGGACTGCAGATTTTGATAGTCTTCCAACGTTTCGAATGGGACGTCGCAATCCTCGGTATAGTTTCCGTTGCCTACGTTGTCGTGATAAACCGTGGTCAATGTGGTGAGCAGATGATCAAGAGCTTCGGCAGCGAACGGACCGTCAATCTCCACGTCTGTATACGGCATGTCCGTCTCAGCAAAAGTCGGCTCGGATTGCTCGGAATCTTGAGGTGCTGGAGTAGCTTCGGTGGCTTCCGGGCTCGAAGCGCTGCTAGCTTCTCCCGGATTGGCTGTGCAACCGGTAACGGTCAAGAGGGTCAGTGCTGCGACAGTCGTCGCGGTGCGAAGCATGGTTTGATCCTGTCTATGGTGCGATGTGACGGTGGCAGCGTACATGTTGTGAAGGCCGACTTCGCGAGGATTTCATGGCAGCGGGGAGCGCGTTCAGGGGTTTCCTAGACAGTTCTGACGGAATATAGACAAAAGTTCAAGCTCCCCAACAGGAACTATCTTTAGAGTAGGTACTACCTCTTCAAGGTGTGAGTGATGAGAGTATGCGGCCCCGGTATTCAGTTTCCGGGGCCGCATTCTTATTCATTACCGGCTAAGCGCGCTATTCTGCCGCGCAATGAGCTTCACAGAACGAACTGCCGCTCTTATTCTAGGGCTGCAACACCGGCGCTGCGGTGTCACGGGAGCGCTCAATGTCAGCCGCATAGAGTTCAGCCGCCTTACGGGCGCGAGCCGGATCTTCTTTGGCGACCTCGGCAGGTATTTCGCCGTTGAGGCGACCAGTGGGGCTTGTCAGCCAGGCCCACAGAGACCAGCTGTCCAAGCCGGCTTGAAATAGGGGCTGGACCAGTGCTGCGACATCTTCATTCAGGTTGCCGTTGGTATCGAGCTGCACTCTCGGAATGAGAATGCGACCATTATCCTCCACCGTGAAAAGGCATCCCCGCCCGCTGACCCGAGCAACCCACGCTCGAACCGCACTCGTCCGAGAACCACACAACTGTGCAAACGCCTTATAAGACACTGCCCCGTGGTCCGCGAGCAGACTTCGCCGCAGGTCTGCAGTCATCTCGACCTGCTGAACCCGTCGTGGATTGGGCGTAGTGTCGAGATGGTTTTCCTTGTCAAGACCATGGGCTCCCATATGCGCCTCCTGGTCAAAGAGTAGCAATAGGGCAGCAGCCTGTGTAGCCCTCATCACAGTCCAAATGCGAAGATGAATAAACTTCTTGACCCAACCCAGTACGATCTGGTCGGCTAGCTTTTAAACGGTAATGCCCCGGACGCTAGAAGAATAGGGAAAATCATGGACCTGCCGATTCAAGCACCGCCCGAGCCATCTCGCTGGAACCCTCGACCAGCTGGCAACCGACTTCTGATTACGGGGGCTGCCGGGACCGTGGCGAATTTGATTACCCGCCAGCTATCTGAGACCTATCAGTTGGTGGGTGTCGACATTGCTGGTATCGACAACGATGCTTTTACTGAAACCCATCAGGCCGGCCTGGACGACGAAGAACTAGTCGATCGCCTGGTGCGAGATGCTGACTATGTATTGCACCTGGCGACCGGGGCACCCGATGGCAAAGACGGTCTATACGCCACGGAGATGGATGCAACCAACCGGATCCTGGCCTCCGCGATCGCGCACGGCACGCGACGAGTCGTGCTGGCATCGAGCAATCACGCTTCCGGATGGCCCGAACGAGAATGGCTGGCAGGGGAAGGTGACGGTCACGTCAAACCGTGGGATCCACCGCGGCCGGACGGACTCTATGGTGCAGCGAAAGCTTATATGGAAGCACTCGGTCGGTATGCCAGCGACTCATCCGGCCTGCCAGTCAGTGCGTTGCGCATTGGGACGATGCGGGACAATATGACGCTGCAAGAGCTCATCGACTCCGACGAGATGCCGCATTTAGGTTTCGGCGAACTTCGAGCGCAACGGATCAAACGCACCTGGCTCACTGGAGACGACCTGGTCGATATTCTTCGCGAGGAGTTCAACGCTCCAGAGCCGTACCGGTTGCGCTTCGCCACCTCTTCGCCCGACCAAGAGCAGTGGGATCACACTGTTTACACCGGCTGAATCATTCGCCAGGAAAGACGGCACGCGGCGCTGGAGTCGTCGATATTGCGCTGAAAACTCAAAGCTTTTTGCAATACCGACCGTTCGGACTAAGGTGGTGTCGAACAGAGACCCCGGGGTGCACTGAAACTGGTGCTGAGAGTGCGGAGATGCCGCAGACCCGTTCACCTGATCCAGATAATGCTGGCGTAGGTAGAGGTTCCTAGCTCTTATGTTTATGAGAGCCCGGTGGTCGGAAGGGAGACCACCGTGAGTGGTCAGACACTATCACCAGATCAAATTGGTATTGGGATGCGCATTAGCGTCCATCCCCACGCAGATGATTTCGAACGCATCATTTTGGATGCCATCAAATACACCCACGACGTCCTAAAAGTCGACGAGCCAGACTCCGGTCTAGAAGTCTCCACGGGCGAAGTCTCAACCTACGTGGGCGTCAACTCGGGTGAGTCAGCACAGCAATTAGCTGCGTATGCCTCGACCCTGATCCGTGCTGCTGCCGAAGAATCCAATCGACAGCACCTGACCAGCCACATTCTGCTGTCGCGCGGCTGCCCAGGTGAAGCTACCTGTGAGCTCGTACCCGGTGAGATTCCGGCCGAGAAGCCCGTACACCTGGCAAAAAGCGAACTCGAAGTCGCCGCAGCATGGTCACTGTACCCCCTGGCAGACGGCAACGTGCCGCACATGACACCGATCTATGCAGCGATTGATCAGGCCAAAGCCAGCGGTGTGGAAGTCACCAGCGAGCACTTTGCCACCATCCTGCGCGGCGACCTCGCCGACGTGCTAAAAACCATCGTGGACGCGTGGGCCCAGATCGGCCAAGAAGTCCCACACGTCGTCTCGCACATCTCGATTTCGGTGGACTCGCCCTCGGCCCAGCGGAACGGTGAGTAAACATGAGCAACGCTGTATCCTCCCAAGGCAAACGCGAGTACCGCAACCCCTACGACAGCCCGTTTCGGTGGCAACTCAAAGACCTCGTACTCGTGGTGGTCCTGGGTGTTGTCTTCGGGTTCGTCTACTGGGCGCTGGTCCAAGCCTGGAACGCACTGGCTATCGCCATGGGCCCGGCAGGTGACCTCGCCCAACACTTCTTCCAAGGCGGCTGGCTCCTCGTTGCCCCGCTGGCGGTGGCCATCACCCGCAAAGCCGGCTCTGGGATCTTGGCCGAAATTCTGGCGGCGACCATGGAGTTCGTGTTCCTGGGCTCCCCGGTCGGACCAGTTCTGTTGCTGTCGGCCTTCCTCCAAGGTCTGGGCTCAGAACTACCGTTTGCCATTGGCCGGTATAGGCACTTCGGTATCACCCGCTTTGCGATCAGTGGGTTCCTGGGCGCATTCTTCGTGTTCTGGTCGTCTGCCATCCGCTTCGGTTGGTTCGGCCAGGAGATCTTCGGCCTGCGTCTAATCATCCACTGCTCCTCGGGGATTATCCTCGGTGGGTTGCTGGCATGGGTGCTAGTGAAAGCTATTAAGAAGACCGGAGTCGTCGACAACTACGCCATCGGAAGGCAACGATGACGCAAGGCCAACCACTCGTTGAGCTGCGTGGGTTCACCGCCGTGGACCCACGCAGCCAGCGGGTGCTGCTCGAGGACATCAACCTCACCGTGCACCCCGGCGAACAAGTGCTGTTGTTGGGTGCCTCGGGTGCAGGCAAGTCCACAATGCTGGATGCGATCCGCGGGGTCGTGCCGCATTCGGTACCGCTGGAGATCAGCGGGGAGTGCAATGTCGCCGGTGAACCAGTTATCACCAACACGGTGGCCCAACTCAGTGCCAAGGTCGGCAACGTGCCCCAGGACCCGCACGCTAGCCTCACGCTGCCGCTGGTCGAAGACGAAATCGCACTGACCTTAGAAAATCACGGTGTTGACCCGGCCGAGATCGGCGACCGAGTCCAACAACTCCTGGCCTCGGTGGATGCCAAACACCTGATCAATCAGCGCACCCAAACACTATCCGGTGGGTGGGTCCAACGCATCGCCACGGTCGCAGCGCTCGCGGCCCGACCCAACATCGTGCTAGCTGACGAACCAACATCGATGTTGGATGGGGCCGGGGTCGCCTCGGTCATGCACATCCTGACCGAACTCACCGGTGATACCGGCGCACTAATCTTGGTCGAACATCGGCTCGATGAACTCGCCGACGGGCCGGGGCTGCCAGCACGCACCGTGGTCATCGACCAGGGCAAACTCAAGGCAGACGGGCCGACCAATGAAGTCCTATCCGAACACGCCGCAGCGCTGGAAGCCAACGGGGTCTGGACACCAGGTGTAGAACTACCGGCCTTCCACACGCCAGCATCAACCGGCTCGGAACCTTTACTTTCAGCCCAGAGTCTCACGGTCCGACCAGTACCGCAGGCCAACCCGGTCGTCACCGACATTGACCTCGACATTTACCCGGGTGAGCGCATCGCGGTGATGGGGGATAACGGTACCGGCAAAACCACCCTGCTGATGGCATTAGCCGGGCTGATCCAACCCGAAGGAGATCTTTCCGGGCGGCAACCGGTGATGGTCTTCCAAAACCCCGAGCACCAATTCCTCACCCACTCGGTCCACGATGAACTGCGCTTCGGTCTGCCACTCGACAAGCAAACGGAACAAGCCGTTCAAGAACTCACGGAAACCTTCGGCCTGGCACATTTAGCCGAGCTCAACCCGTTCCGGCTATCAGGTGGCGAAAAACGCCGGCTCTCGGTTGCGGCGGGACTACTGGCCGCCAGGTATCGTACCGAACCCACAGTGTTGCTTGCCGATGAGCCAACCTTCGGGCTGGACCGGGCCAACACCACGGTCATGCTGCAACAACTGGTCGACCACGCTGACAACGGGGGAGCGGTTGCGATCATCACCCACGACAAACGCGTGGCAGATGCCTGGGCCACCCGAGTCGTGACCGTGGCACAAGGAGCCCTGGTATGAGCACCCTGACCATCCAACACCCCTCAACGCTGGTCGAACCCGGGATCCTGACCCGGTGGAACCCCTCGATCAAACTCATCAGCCTGTTTGTGCTGTCGGTATCACTGCTCTTCATCTGGGATCCCATCCGCCCGGCAGCACTGTGGGTGGCGCTGGTTATTGTCGCTCTGACCATCGGCAAGGTGCCATTCAAATGGTTGGCCGCCGCCCACATCCCGTTCTTCGCATTCGGGCTCGGGCTGTTCCTGGTCAACGTATTTTCCAGACCCGAGGACGGCGTCTGGATCGGAGCGGCACTAGCGGCCAGAACCCTAGTCATTGGGGTAGCCTCGATCCTGTTCCTCACCTCAACCGCACCGGTTGCGTTGATGCGCTCGCTGAACCAGAACCTGAAACTGCCCGCGTCAATTACCTTTGCGATCCTGGCCGGTTACCAGTTGCTACTTGGTCTGCCGCGCGAATGGCAGACCATTCGTGCAGCACAACTGATGCGCCAAGGCGGGGCCACACTGTCGAGGAAGGGCAAACCCAAGCTCAAACTCAAAGAAGCCGGCCGGTTGGTCTTCACCGTGTTGATCGTTGCCCTACGACGTTCCGAACGAATCGCAACCTCGCTGGAGTCGCGCGGATTCGGTCTGAAACCACGGACGGTGTACCGCCCGATTCACCTGCGAGCCACTGACATCCTGCTAGGACTCGCCGTGTGCGCCTTTGCGGTGGTCTTCGCCTTGCCATGGCTCTAAGTTGCAGTTTCACTAACGATCGACGCGAGTGCACAGGCTTCTCCGAGTCGTTTCTGCTGGGGCTTTGTGGTGAATTCAAGTAAATTACCAGGAACGTTTCTTAGACTAGTAATCACCTCTTCAAGGTGTGAGTGATGAGATTGTGAGGCCCCGGGTTCATCCCGGGGCCTCATTTCTTTTTTCAACCACGGATGTGGGGCCTATTTGCCAAAAAGCATTCCTAAATTCCCTTGACCACCGGGATGCGTAAAAGTAATCTGCGAAGCAACGATGCGGCAAGGCTCGGGTTCGACAGTAGAGAGCAGACCCCCGATGATCACGGTCACCAATCGCGAAGCGGTGCAGTTGCCTGATTCTGGAACAGCCAGGTTTACTGGTGCCGACCATCAGGCTGATATTTCGTTTTTCTGGGTCAATTCGCCACCGGGAAGCGGCCCGGAATTTCATTGGCATCCCTATACGGAAACCTGGGTCGTGCTCCACGGTGAAGTCCGCATTGAGACCCAAGAAGAGCAACTGCATGCTCACCCGGGTGACATCGTCACGGTCACGGCAGAAACGGTACATCGTTTCCGTGCTCAAGGCGAGAGCAATCTCCAGATGGTCTGCATTCATGCCTCGCCGACGATTATTCAAGAATTTATTTAGTGAAATCATCAACGTGTGACTTTGATGCTTCGCATACTTCGCTAACCGTTCATGCTTGAGCCAACTCGGCGTCAGCTGCTCGCAAGAGTGGGGTCTTAGGGTGCTATTACCTCTTGAAGGTGCGAGTGATGAAGGTATGAGGTCCCGGATGCGAGCCCGGGACCTCATTTCTTTTGCACTAGCGGACACTCCGAGGATCTCGAGGCGGTACCCTTCTCGAACTACCGCAGCGGTATCATGACAGGGTGACTACCGCTGAATCTCCGAAGGACCGTGCAGGCGACGCGAACCATTCTCGCGCACAAAAGGCGAGCGATGAAGCCAAGGATGTGGCAGCTGCTGGCTTCGATAAAACGAGCGACGACAAGATCGATGAGATTCAGGAGCGGTGGGAGAAGAGGCTTGCTTGGCCGGTCCTGATCGCAGCAATTCTTTCAGTTCCGGCAGTCTTTCTGACATTATTCGATGAGCCCTTGGAAATGATCGGGCACATCCTCCTGTATCTGACCACAGCGGTGCTGGTTATTGAAACCACCATATTTTTCTTGATCTCACCGAAGAAAATCGATTGGGTGCGTCGCAACTGGTGGTTGATCGGACTCACCATTGCAACCATCCTGGCCGTGATCTTCAGTATCGGCCCCATGCAGTTGTTCCGCACGGTACGGAGCGTGGGTGCACTGCGAGTGTTGAAAGCCAAGCAAGTAGCCAAAGCCGGGGAGTCACTGGCCAATAAAGGCAACAAACGCTGGCGACGCTGGTTCGGACAGATCCTGGCCACACTGGTAGTTGGCGCGTTCGTGGTCCTAGCCTTGGCGGTACCCGAATCAGAAGCCCGCACCACGCTAGAGAATTATGTTGGTGAAGAAGGGGTGCCCTTCGCAGCAGCGATAGCCGGGGTTATCACCGTAGTGGGCATGTATTTCTTGGTTCGCACTCCTCGCAAGCAGGGGGACAGCGAATCTGAGGACCGCAGCTCAGTATCTCAGGGGGATTAAACCTACTGGAGCCCCCGCGGATTATTCGGGTCTGCGCTGTCTCTGGGGATGGTTATACATACCGGTGTCGGCGCAGTGCTCCAGGGCTGTGTGGTCGCCATCCAGTGGCTGAAGCTGCGAGCCAGCCGCCGTGGTGTGTGGGCATGCGATACGCACCGCAGGTTGACCCGCAAACCGGGTATTGAGAGTGTCTTCGATCCGGTCAAACCGGGTGAGTACATCAGCGCCGAGTTCGTACAGGGCCTCTCTAGCAGCGGACATCGTCATTCCCGCAGAGGTCCGATGAAAGAGCTTCAGGGACAGCCGCGACTCCAGGGCTCCTATTTGCTTTGACACCGCCGGCTGGGTGACAGACATCAGCTGTGCCGCCTGACTGACCGAACCGGTCTGCGCTACGGCGCGGAAGTATTTATGGCTACAAAGATTCAATAGACAGCATGGCAGATCGGTGCGACATTGGTGGGTGAGACAAATTCAGGTGACTCTAGTCACGACGAAAGGAATGCCCAATGAGCTCCCGACGAGATATCGATACAGAACCCACAGATCAGGCTTCAGGGGCCACTTCCGAAGAGTTCGAGGTCAGCGGTCTTGACCGTGACGTGGAAGTTCTGGTCGACCGTTGGGGTGTTCCGCACATTTACGCGCAGTCCAGGATGGATGCATATATGGCCCAAGGCTTCCAGGCAGCCCGAGACCGGTTATTCCAGATCGACCTGTGGCGCCGTCGCGGCCTGGGCCGGCTGTCCGAAGCCCTCGGACCAGGACATGTCGCTCAAGATCGAGCCACCCGACTATTCCTATACCGCGGCGACATGCGCGCCGAGTGGCTGTCCTACAGCACCGAGGCCAAAGATATCGTCACCGCATTCGTGACCGGCGTGAACGCCTTCGTGAACTGGGCTCTGGAAGACCCGGCGCGTCGGCTGCCACCCGAATTTGCTGAGCTCGGCTACGAGCCCGCCCACTGGGCCCCGGAGGATGTGGTGCGGATCCGCACCCACGGGTTGCTTTATAACGTGGAGCAAGAATTGGCCCGTGCCCTGACCGTGCGGGACCTTGGGCCAGAAGGCGAAGAACTGAGGTCTGTGCGCGAGCCGGTTTCGAACATCACGGGACCCACAGACCCGAGTCTGTATGAACATCTGTCGGAGTCCGTACTGGAGGTCTACCGGTTGGCATTCGCTCCGGTGGATTTCGGTGCTGGCACTTCAGCAGAGCAGCCTGCGCCATCAGGGAGCAACAACTGGGTGGTCGCGCCGTCACTTTCGGCAACCGGCAGACCGGTGTTAGCCAATGATCCACACCGCGCGGTAACGCTGCCATCTCTGCGGTACCTGGCACACCTGGAGGCCCCGGGGTTGAGTGTGATTGGCGCTGGCGAACCAAACCTGCCGGGTATCTCCATCGGGCACAACGGGCGCGTGGCGTTCGGGCTGACGATCTGGCCGGTAGATCACGAGGACCTCTACATCTACCAACTCCACCCTGAAGACGATGACCGTTACCTCTACAAAGGTGCGTGGGAGGAATTCGAGACCATCGAAGAACGGGCTGCTGTCGCCGGAGCCGAGGATGTTATTCATTCCCTGTCCTACACCCGACACGGGCCCGTCGTGGCGGTAGATACTGGAAACCGCCGCGCTGTGGCCGTGCGAGCAGTGTGGCTACAGCCGGGCATGGCTCCCTATCTGGCCAGCCTTGAATATCAGGACGCAGCGGACGCTGAACAGTTCCGCCGGTCGTTGCGCCGCTGGGGTGCTCCGGCCGTGAACATGGTGTACGCCACGACAGACGGAGACATTGGCTGGCAGGCCAGCGCTCTAGTGCCCCGGCGTCCCGGCTGGGATGGTTCACACCCCGTACCCGGCGACGGCCGCTACGAGTGGGATGGTTTCGCTGCCGTCGAGGAGTTGCCCTCGGTCCATAACCCCGAATCCGGGTGGTTCACCAGCTCCAACGAGCACAACTTGCCAGCTGATTTCGACAACGATGCACTGACGACCACGAGCGACTGGTCCTCTGACGCCCGCCATGAACGGCTCGTTGAATGGTTTTCCAGCGGCGAGTCGATCGGTATCGATTCAAGCCTGGCTATGCAGTCCAACGCAGATAATCTCCACGCGCGGCACCTGCTCGATACCCTCCACAGGGTACGTCCGGAGCAGTATCAAGACGAATGGGCACAGCTGCAAACTTGGGACGGCACAGAGTCCGTGGATTCTTTCGCCGCACTGCTGTACCAAGTGTGGCAGCGTCGACACCTACGCCCCTGGCTCGTAGACCAATCTCTCAAGCGCTTGAACGTCACCCCTGCGGCAGCGGCCAAGGCTAGACACCGTCTGCTGCGGGCCGAGACTCTCAGCTCCGATCTCCGACCCGACATGCGTATGCTCGCAATGTTCGATCAAGCGATTGACCAGGACCTCACGCTCCTTAACGAAGGAGTGGCGCAAACCTTGGGCCAGGCACTGGAAGAGATAGCACAGCTTTTGGGACCCGACCGCGAAAGCTGGACGTGGGGAGCCTTGCACCAAACGACACTGCGCCACCCTGTACTGAGCAAAGTCACCGACGTGCCAGCAGACTGGGGTAGCCTGCCATCCGTTGCCCGGGCGGGCAGCGGCGACACCGTGGGCATGGCCGCATACGACGCCGAATTCAACGCAGTGCTGGGCGCCAGCTTCCGCATGGTCTTAGACGTTGGCGAATGGGACCAAAGCCGAGCGGTTAACACCCCCGGCCAATCCGGAGATCCCCGCTCAAAGCACTACGCGGATCTCTTGGACCTCTGGGCCGAGGATGGCTCCTTTCCCCTGCTCTATAGTCGAGAAGCCATTGAAGGCGCCGTCGATCAGTGCATCATCCTACGGGCACTACCACGAAATAGTGACCGCTGAACCACCTCCAGCTACCCGAAGGCAACAAGGTCGCCGTCAACCTGGGTCCTGCCGTGTCGATGCGCCACCACCTGCATCAAGCGCGCCGGGGGCTGGATCGGCTTTTACAATGTGTGCGGTCCTGAGGCCGGGGATTCAAGCAAGACCGCCGGGTCATCCCCGACGAGTGCGGCTTGCAGTAGCTCAGTCAGGTTTTCAGCGGTGACTGGTCGAGGATTACTTGCGGGAACTGCCGGCAGAATGATCTTAACTGCCTCGACAATATCGGCTTCGGTGAAGCCATAGTCGGTCAGCTTGTCAGGAGCACCCAGTTGGGCGCGCAGTTGTTGGAGCCCCTCCAGTGCATCATCGGCACCAAGGGCTTTAGCGATCCGGTCCCGTGCATCGGGTGCGGCATCCATATTGAAGGCTAGAACGTAGGCCAGCACGGTGGCATGTGTTTGGGCGTGGGGCAGATTGTAGGTCCCGCCCAGCACATGGCAGATCTTGTGGTGCAGCCCGGATCCGGCAGAAGTAAATGCGACCGCAGACAGGTAGGCGCCGTAGAGTAACTGCTCCCGACCGGCAAGATCTTGCGAATCCTGCACAATGGCGGGCAGCCCGGTTGCAAGGGCTGAGATCCCTTCGGCGGCGAGCGCCTGGTTGATTGGGTTGGCGTGGGGTCCCCACATCGCATCGATACAGTGGGCCATCCCGTTCAGGCCGGAGGCCACCGACAGCTCCACGGGCAGTGACATGGTCAGCTCGGCATCATAAATTACGGTGGTCGGCAGGACGACGTCATCGATTCCGGTGGTCTTGCGTGCAGCTTCGGTCAGGCCCCAGACATTGGTGGCTTCTGAGCCCGAGTAGGTGGTTGGGACAGCGATGATGGGCAGCCGGGTTTCCAACGCGATGGCTTTGGCCAGCCCGGTAGTAGAACCGCCACCGACACAGATCAGCAGATCCACTGCGTTCTTGCGTGCCACCTGGCGGGCGTCTTGGGCCACTTCGATGGGCACGTGCATGACCACATTGTCGTAGTTCACCACCACATCAATTTCGGCAGCAACACGTTGTGCCAGCTCTCGTTTCGAAGCGCTCGCGATCAACATGATGCGCTGTGCACCCAAGCGCTGCACCTCTTCGGCAAGGCGGCTTGCTGCTTGGCCAGCTCCAAACAGTACGCGCTGACCCAAGGTGGTGTGTGAAAATTCGAGCGGCATAGCATTCCTTCAGTGAGCGGTAGGGAATCTAGCATCCAGCCTACGACGACCAGGTGAGCCTGCCCCGATTAAGCCCAATGTTAGGCGCGCTGAGCAACCGGCTAGGTAAGTGCCAGAAATCTAACCCCTCTGTGCTGAATCCTTAATGGGAAAATGTTCTGCGATTTTCTCATTAGGGATACTAATGAGAAAACCACGACGGCACACAGTCTTTGCTCAGACGATTCACGTTGAAATTTGAGATGAACGTAAGCTCCCCATCAGGGAGGTTTCTTAGAGTAGGTACTACCTCTTCAAGGTGTGAGTGATGACGTAACTGAGGCCTCGGGTTCTACGGAACTCGAGGCCTCAGGCGTGTCCGGTGGGTTCGTCGAGTAATAGCCCCCTCGTAGGAACAATTAGTCGCAGATATTCCTTACAGACCGTTAGAGTTAACACGATATGGCCCCGCTATTTCGCGGAGGTGCCGCCGGTTGTGTGAATGTGTGAGGGTAAGTTGGGTCAGACAAGACAGATCGTTGGGCCGGTTCTCCTGTGGCTGCTAGTTGCAGCAACCATCGGTGCGCTCACCACAGTGCCATCGTGGAGTGCAGAGCTATCAGCCACCATGGCAGTGGACCCCTGGATTACCATCGGCCAGGTCATCTCCCCAATAGTGATGATCGTGCTGGGGCTGCTGTACGTGATCATGTTGATCCGTACCTGGGTCCAACGTGAAAACCTCCCATTCATCCGGTTAGTTTTTGGCGCTGGTACCGCACTAGCCATTACGATCGTCAGCTTCGTCCTACAGAACACCTACGGCAAACCCCGGCCCTGCCACCTGACAGAGCTTGGCGGCTGGTGTCCGGCCAATGAAAGCTTTGCCTACCCCTCAAGTTTTGCCGTGATCGCTTTTGCGGTGGCGGTCGGTCTGGCCTTTGCGGTGCCGTGGACCTCTTATCTGGTTTTTCCGCTGGCAGTCCTCGAAGGTGTAGCCAGCATTCTTGCTGGCCATCAGTTCCCCCACGACGTGCTGGTCGGGGCAGTCCTGGGAGGCCTCGGAGCGATCGGGTTGCTCTACATGTTCATCAAAGTCCAAGCACGCATGGCAGAAAATTTGGCGGAAGCACGGCAGCGGAAGGCACCCATCGACTGAGAGTAATTGGCAGTAGTGGGGATCGGCCCGGTGTTTCCCAGTTCGGTCATCTGAATCGTGGCAGAAACTCCTCGTTGCTGACTGTGATGCAGGGCATCTTTCAGTAGTATTTGACCTACGGGAACAGCCAACCTCCATAGACGGAGGGGATCGTTCTCGCTCTACTACCTCGTCGGAGACCATGTGGGACAGTTATGAAATTACTTCCGGTCGTTTCTGCTAGCGCAGTGGCAAGCCTCATTGCCGCTGCGAGCATCGTTCCTGCCCATGCCGACGACCTCGAACCCGTGACGTTTCGCATCACAGCGAGCATAGAGGTCGAACCGGACGAAGACACCGACGAGCCGGATGCCCCCGAGACCGACCCGGCAGAAGAGGAGCAGGCCGACCACGAAGTCGACGCAGAAACTGTGACGCCAACTCCTGAGCAGACGGAACCAGAGCGTGTCACAGAGCAGGCCGAAGCTCCGGTCGAGGTCGAGACTGTGGTGCCTGACGAGCCGACCGAGCCGGTCGAAGAAACGCCCCTTACAGATTCCGTAGAACTCTTCTCTGCAGTACCCGCTGAACAGTTACCTGACGAAGCAGCAATCACTCCACGGAATGCCTCAGTGGGGGAGACCCCGAGTCCGCAGAGCCGGAGTTCTGCAACCGGCCTGACATCAGTCTCACAGAGCTCCAACTCTACGAGTAGCACAGCTTCACAGGATGAGAGTTCTGCTGATCAAACGGCACCTGCACGGGAGGAGTCACGAGCTGCAGCGTTCCCCACGGTCCTTGATGACGCCCTCGAGGCGAACAGTCCACCCCGGCTAGAAGCTGAGGGCGTGCCCGCTGAGCAGGGCGGAGCTCAAGCAGCCAACGAAGAGCAGCGAGACATCCCACCAGAGCCGCGAGAGATTTCCACAATAGAACCCTCGGACACAGTCCGGGATGACAGCTCACCAGAGCCTGAGGACTCTCCAGAGCCAGAGGACAGAGCATCCAAAGACGAAGAGCCTCAAAACACAGAGCGCGAAAAGCAGCGCATTGAGTCGGCCGAGCGGTCCGACAAAGGTCCACTGCCCGCAACCGGAGCGAGCTCAGCGGCGCTGGCAATCGGCGGTGTGCTGATACTGGCTACCGGACTCGTTCTGGTCTCCAAGCGCCTGCGTGCTAAGGAGGCAGCGCCTCGTGGGAGACGCGCCAAACGAGACTGATGCTCGCAGAAGGATGTCGTAACCCTAGCCCGCGGCGGTGGCCGCAGGTTGACGTGAGTGCAACCTAGGCTTCGGTAACCACGAAACTCCCGTTTATGCGTGTGAGTGGGGAAGAATTGCACGCTTGAGTAGGTGCGGTAAAAGTTGCGAAATCAACTAATACCGAAAGCGCTTTCCGAGTTGTCCAACAATCATCTAGGCAGTATGCGCCAATATGCCAATTCCTCGCAATCTTGTCGTGAGATATAGCACAATTCATGGTGTCTCTGGCCTTGAGAGATAGTTGGCGCGAACATTCTTCTGGGAGTTGGATGCTCTAGTCCGGCGGTTCACCTAGCACACCTTAGGAACCCACTATGAAGCTCCGTTCACCGCTCGTTGCGAGTGCCATCGGCGTGCTGATTGCAGCAGCACATGCTGTCCCAGCGTATGCCGAGCATGACACAAATTCCCTCGATAAAACGTCTACACCTCGCGCCGAAACGTCGGAGACCATCACGGTAGGCAATGATGAGCTGGCTGATCCTACGCCCCCATCAGAGTCTGCGGAGCCCACAGCTCCCAAACCTACGGATCCGATCGATCCGCCAGCCAAAGCAGACCCTCAAGCCCCGTTGGATCCGAAGCAATCTCCGATCCCGAAAACCCCCACAGATCCTGTACAACCCACCGCTCCAGTGCCGCCGAAGAATCCAGCGCACCCTACCGAAACCACGAAACCCCTTACCCCGGTCGAGTCGCCAAAGCTTTCAGTGCCCATACATCCAAGCGAACCTAGCGCTCCGAAAACTCCGCCACCTCCCTGGGAAGCAATCAGCTCTGAAGATCCCACGGAACTTCATACACCAACTGCCCCAATGGGCCTGACTGACCCTGAAGTCTCCGCGCCACCGGCAAGCACGACAGAGAGCCCGGAACGAGTAGCGCCATCGGCACCAACCGATCCTGAGGCCGCAGAGGAGCCCGGGGTACATTCCGGGACCGTCACGTATTACTTTGGGCAACCGGTGATTCTTGATGTCGGCGATGGAACGTTCAGGGAAGACGCTACCCCGAAAGTGTGGGGAGAGCTCCTCACAGAGTCAGTTCCCTGGGATCACCCACAAGGCGTGGTACCTACTGCCTCGCCAGTAGAAACCACTGAGCATAGTCTGGCCCAAGCCGGTTCGATCTCCAGCACACTGTTCATAGGCGGGGCTCTTCTGCTAGCCGCCGGGGCAGTGCTGCTGATGTGGGGGCGACGAGCTGATCAAGAAAGAGCATCTGCCCTCGAACTCGAATCCCCGGAGAGTTAAGCAAAATCGGTGTTCAGCCCGATGTGTTCCCATTCCATCAGATCATCGAGCTGCTGATTTAGGTCGGTCTCGGCAACTCTGTTCGCGGCCTTGCCTAAGACCAAGCGCATAGGCGGATCTTCCAGTTGGGCTAGCTGCATGATGGCAGCGGCAGCACGGTCCGGATCGCCCGGCTTGGTATCTATCGAGGAATCGTTTTCTTTTCGACGCTTCCCGGCGGTCTCAGCATAGGCCTCTAGTGCAGTATCAGCCTGCTTGAGGGAACGGCTAAAGAAATCCGTGCGGAAGGGGCCGGGCTGGACAATCGAGACACGGATACCCAACGGAGCGACCTCCTGGCGTAGCGCTTCGGAGGTTGATTCCAGCGCAGCCTTGGATGCGGCATAGTATCCCGATCCGGGTGCGCTGCGTTGGCCAGCAATAGACGAGATGTTGATGATCATGCCGTTGCCCTGCTCGCGCATCAGCGGCAGCACAGCATTGATCATGTTGACAGCACCAAAGTAGTTCGTGTCGAACAAGTCGCGGATCGCCTCGGGTTCGCCTTCTTCCACCGCGGCACGGTATCCGTAGCCGGCGTTATTGACCAGCACATCTATCGCACCGAAGTGCTGGCGGGCTGCATCGACCGTCGACTCAATCTGCTCTTCGTTGCGAACGTCTAACGGCACCGACAGGGCAGTATCCGGGTAGGCCTCGGCGAGATCAGCCACAGACTCAGTGTTCCGTGCCGTGATCACAGCCTTATCCCCGGCCTCTAAAACACGCTGGGCAAGTGCGCGGCCGAAGCCGCTTGAGCAGCCAGTAATCAACCAAGTGGTCATGAAGGAACCTTCCTAGGGCTTTCAGGGTATTAGTTGCACACTATTGCGCAGGTCCCGTCTTGGAAACCATTGGCGCGCCTACACGCTCAACCTTGAAGCAAGAAATCCTGCGGTGCTTATCGACGAGGCGATGGACAGCACCACCGATAGAGGACGGTGGACGTTATTCAGCTCGGACGCGCGAGGATGTCTCACGGGGCACCAGTCGGGTCAGCTGCGTGACGTGAGATGGGTTCAGTTCTTCGATGCTGGCTGCACCCAAGAGCCCCATGGTCCGGCGGATCTCGGCAGACATAATCTCGATCATCTTGTCGACGCCGGCTCGACCACCTGCCATCAGACCGTAGAGCCAGGCTCGGCCAACCAAGACGAAGTCAGCACCAAGAGCATGAGCTGCGACGATATCTGCGCCGTTGGTTACACCGGTATCCAACATGATGGTCGTGTCATTGCCCAATTCGCGGGCAACATCTGGCAACAGATGGAAGGGGACCGGTGCACGGTCGAGCTGGCGACCTCCATGGTTGGACAACACGATGCCATCAACGCCAGCATCGACCATGCGCTGAGCATCCTTGAGAGTCTGGATGCCTTTGATCACGATCTTGCCAGGCCACATCTGGCGGATAATGTCGAGGTCGGTTTCCGAAATCGTGGGGTCGAACGCAGCGCCAATCAGATCAGCCACGGTGCCGCCCGTATTGGCAAGGGAAGCAAACTCGAGCTGTGGAGTGGTGAGAAAATTCATCCACCACTCCGGTCGCGGCAGTGCATCAAGCACGGTCTTAACGGTCAGCTGCGGCGGGATCGAGAACCCATTGCGGGTATCGCGCATCCGGTTGCCAGGAATCGGGGTGTCGACCGTGAAGAACAACGTATCGAAACCTGCTGCGGCAGCTCGCTCCACCAGGCCGTAGGAGATGTCCCGGTCTTTCATCAGATATAGCTGAAACCAATTCCGCCCCTGCGGGTTCACGGCTTTCACTTCTTCAATCGAAACGGTGCCCAGGGTGGACAACGTAAAGGGTATGCCAGCAGCGCCTGCCGCACCGGCCCCGGCGATCTCACCTTCGGTCTGCATCATGCGTGCAAACCCGGTCGGAGCCGTTCCGAAGGGCAACGCACTGGGCCCGCCAAGAATCTCTACTGAAGTATCGATATTCGGGGTGGGTTTGAGGATCTCAGGGTGGAACTCAATGTCTTGAAACGCCTGTCTGGCCCGCTGGTAGGAAATCTCACCTTCCGCAGATCCATCCGTGTAATCAAATGGCGCTTTCGGCGTACGACGTTCTGCGATCTTGCGCAGGTCCTCGACGGTCAGTGCCTTATCCAACCGCCGCTTCACTGCATTGAATTCGGGCTTTTTGAATTGCACTAATTCCCGTAGTTGTTTGGGATTTGGCAGTTGGCGTTTGATCGACATACCTCGGCACTCCTTCAATGGCGGACTACCGCTTAGCTTATGTTTAAACTTCGTCCCAGCGATGCAAGTGTCGACCATCACCCCTGCAATCGGCGCTGAAACCACTACGCTAGGGCAAGCAGGATTTCACGATAGTATTCCCTCGAAAGGATTGCATGGCTGATAAACAACTCATCAACCCAGACGTGCCACTAGCACTCGGTGGCAACACGTTCGGCTGGACCTCTAGCGAAGATGACACCTTCGCAGTGCTCGACGCATTTCTGGATGCCGGAGGTGCACATGTCGATACGGCAGATAGCTACTCACAATGGGCACCAGGCAATAGCGGTGGCGAATCCGAAGCTATCCTCGGGAACTACTTTGCAGCACGCGGCAACCGTGACAAGGTCTTCTTAGCAACGAAGGTTGCCGGCTGGGAAGAACAGCCTGGACTCACACCCGAAAACGTTAACGAGGCTGTCGAAGCCTCCCTGGCTCGGTTGCAGACTGACTACATTGATTTGTACTACGCCCACTACGACGATGAATCACAGTCCCCGCAGCAACTGGCTCGCACTTTCGATGCGCTGGTCAAAGACGGGAAGGTTCGCCATATTGGGCTGTCTAACCTCTCGCCAGAGCGCCAAGCAGCGTGGATTGCTGCGGCGCAGGAAGGAGGCCTGACAGTCCCGGCCGCTATCCAGCCGAACTACTCCCTGGCCCACCGCAGCGACGTCGAAGGTACCGATGGCTACGGTGAGCTCGCAGAGCAGCACAATCTGGCTGTCTTCCCATACTATTCATTAGCGGCCGGATTACTGACCGGTAAATACCAGTCACTGGAAGACTTTGAAGGTTCGGATCGTGCGGGACAGCTGGCACAGTTCGCCAATGAAGACGCCCTGGATCTCGTGGGCGCCTTGGTTGGGATTTCCGAGGAGCTCGATCACGAGCCAGCTTCGGTCGCGCTGGCATGGTTGCTCGCGAAAGATGTAACTGCCCCGATCGCTTCAGCCCGAGTCCCCGAACAGCTTGACGCACTTATAGCAGCCAGCGACGTACGGCTCTATCCAGAGCATGTCGCTCGACTGGACGAGGCTTCACAGAAGTTTCTCTAAACTCCCTAGACACAGCAACTGCGGGCCCAGAAATTTGGGCCCGCACTTGTTTGGGTTAAAAACTTAGTCGGTGTCCTCGGGGAACGTTTCTTCGAACTCGTCTTCCTCAAGCACTTGCTGCTCTTCAAGCGCCCAGTCATCTTCCGCCAACGGTTCTGCAGCTTGTCCTGTCACAGTGGTTGGGCTATCGGTTTCGCTGAGCACCACTTGGTCATTGCGCAGCGGATCTTGTGCATCTAATGTCTCGGGGTAATCGGATGAGCCTTCTTCAGGCGGCTGAGCATCGCGGCCGTCTTTTGGTCGTTCTAGATCCGGGCCGTCAATATCGCCAAGTACTTCTGGGTCGTTCTCAGTCACGTCACTACTCCTTTCATAACCTGGGCTTCTAATAGGCCTAGGACTCGTCACTTTACGTTGTCGCACTAGCTGAGGGAATAGCCGAACGAATGCAACGAAGGCCGATGACAAGGGGGCTGGTGAAATAAAAATGTGCACCGCCCAAAGGACGATGCACATTTCTGATCCGTTACAGGGCCGTAAAGTTTTTAGCGGGGATCAGGCTGATAATCAGCGAGATCATCATTCTTGAAGCGTTCTTGAACTTCCTCGAGTTCATCCCAATCCACGTAGACAACTGATTGTCCACCACCTTCGGTGCCCAACCCGGCGGTGGGCAGCGTGAAGCTGGTGATATCATTGGCTCGCACTGAAGACATTGAGGTGCCCAAACCAACCATGGTTCCAGCACCGAAGTCGCCATCGAGGGCCACATAAGGAGTCGTCGCTTCCACCAGGTCGTTCAGTTTGCCCGGGTTGGTAATAGTATCGCGTGACAGGATCTCACCAGCCATGCTCCGCATGAATAATTGCTGGTTCTCGACGCGAGTGTAGTCACCGTCTGCGAAGTCGCGGCTGCGGACGAACTTCAATGCTTCTTCACCGTTGAGGTTGATAGGACCCTGAGCGAATTCTGTGCCACGGACACCAAACGCACGGGGGTTATTGATTCGCACGCCGCCAAGAGCGTCAGTCATATTCTGGAAGCCATTGAAATCGACTACCGCGACGTGATCAATGCGTTGATCGAGGAGGCCTTCAACGGTCTGGACCATCAGGGGGACACCACCATAAGCCATGGCCGCGTTGATCTTGGCGTGCCCGTGGCCAGGGATTTCTAACCAGGAGTCACGCATGATCGACATGATCTGCACACCGCTACGATCCGACGGGATGTGAGCCACCATGATGGTGTCAGCACGGTTGCCGATATCATCAAGTACCGGAGTCGAGGTGTCAGCTCTCGAATCGGAGCCGAGCAGCAGAATGTTCATCGACGCATCGTCTTCGCCCTCCGCGGGTTCGGAAGCAGCCGGGCGGAGGGAATTATCCGGGAACGCGCTTTCGATGGTTTCGAAATCTTGCAATTTCGACAGGGCAGCCCAGACAATAGCGCCTGCGATCAACAAAACGACTAAGAACGCACCCAGAGTCCAAAAGAGAGCTTTTTTCTTCTTGGAGGGGGCACGTTCTTCACCGTTAAGGATCTCCATGGTGTTATGACTCATGCGAGATACTATATAACGTTCTAGCAGTTCCGATGAATTGGCCTATAAACCGCGAAGGGGTATGAAGGTTCTGCATGTCAAGTTCTGACTATCGACTGTAAAAGTGCTATTGCAGATAGTTTGTGCCAGTATCATGGTGAGAGGCTTCAGGCAGGGGCATAACACCTGCATTTACTGCTAGACATAAACTGTGTCGTCTCTTATCTGGCCGGCATCACACGAGGTCGTCATAAACCTCACTAGGGGTGAAGTGATGTGGTGATATAGGGAACAGTAAAAGATTGAACAAATGACAGGTGCTGAAACCCTTAGTGAATTCGGGGTGAAGAACCTGTCGATGCAGTCCGGTTTGTAACTGGTTGAAAATCCTAGTAGTACTATGAGGATTCCGGAAGAACCATTCAGTAGGGGAGAAGTGCGTGGAATTACGCGACTATCTGCGTATTATGTATGCCAATTGGGTGTTGATCCTAGGGAGTACACTCCTCGGAGTTGCAGTAGCTGCGACGCTCTCGTATCTCACAACTCCCGCATACGAAGCACACTCTAAAGTTTACGTGTCAGTTCGAACCGACACCCAAGCGTCTGGTGACCTGCTGCAAGGGTCGAACTTCGCGCGACAAAATATGGCGACCTTCGCTGAACTGGCTACAACCGAAAGTGTCTTGACGCCGGTTGCTGAAGAGCTAGAACTCGACCGGACCGATGCTCAACTGGCCGAACAGGTGACCGTTACGGCCCCGGCTGACTCGACGCTGCTCAATATCACGGTCACGGATGAAGACCCGGAGCTTGCCGCTGAGATCGCCAATGAAGTTGGAGCTCAGCTGAAGACCCTGGTGGAAGAAGAGCTCGAATCTCGCCAGGGAGACGCAGACGATAGCCCCGTACAGATCAACACCGTGCAATCGGCCGCCACTCCGTTCGATCCGGTCAGCCCGCGAATCGCAGTCAACCTACTACTCGGGCTCCTACTTGGCTTTGCTGTCGGAGTTGGTGTCGCCATCCTCCGGTATGTCCTCGATACCCGTCTCCGCTCGCTTGATGATATCGAAGCGATCACTGATGCCCCGATCCTTGGTCGAATTGTTGATGACCCGCAAGCTCACAAGAAACCCATCATCGTCCATGTCGACCCCAAGCATCCACGTGCCGAAGCGTTCCGTACCTTGCGCACTAACCTGCAGTTCTTGGATGTCGACGAAGGACCGAAGACCTACGTCATTTCCAGTGCAGCACCTGGGGAAGGTAAATCCACTGTTTCGACGAACCTAGCTGTAGCACTTGCTGAAACCGGACTGCGCGTAGCGCTCGTAGATGGCGACTTACGTAAGCCACGTGTCGCTAACTACATGGGCATTGAAGGTGCCGTTGGTCTAACGGATGTGCTGATCGGAAGAGCAGACCTGTCAGACGTCCTTCAACGATGGGGTCGAACCGAACTGTATGTTCTCCCAGCCGGGCAAGTACCACCGAACCCTTCTGAACTTCTGGGTTCTGAGTCTATGCAGCAAACACTGGAGATCCTCTCTAAGAGCATGGACGTTGTCATCGTTGATGCACCGCCTATGCTTTTGGTGACCGACGCGGTGGTCATCGGAGCTAAGACTCAGGGTGTCATTCTCGTAGCGGCCGTGGGTTCCACTCATCAGCAAAGCTTGCAAGCAGCAGTTGAAACACTCGAGACCGCGCACGTACCACTACGTGGCGTCGTGGCGAAGAGACTGCCAGCCAAAGGACCGGGCCGTTACATGTACGGTAGCTACTCGTATGCCTATGAAGAAGACGATGTCACTCTCACTGCCCAAGACCGCACCCCGCCTCGCAAGGCGAAAGCGAGCTCGCGACGAGCAACTAGGGGACTCAAACGATGAGCTCCGCTCCGCAATTCACGATCTTGTTCGTCTGCACAGGAAACGTTTGCCGCTCTCCACTGGCGGAACTCCTATTGCACCAATCGATCAATACGCCTTCCATCAAAACACTCAGCGCAGGAACCCAAGCACTGGTAGGGCATCAGATGCCCGAGATTCAACAAGAGATCGCTACTCAGCTCGGGGTCGAAGCACCAGAGGAGCATCGAGCTCAGCAGCTTGCCTTGCAGCATGTTGAAAGCGCGGATCTCATCCTGGGAATGGAACGGCAACACCGTAGCGAAGCAGTGAAATTATCGCCCCGTGCGCTCAGGAGAACCTTCACGCTTCGCGAGCTTGCAAGGATTGCTGAGCTCGTTCCAGATGAGGACATTGCTTTCAGTGAGGCAGCCAACCTCGTGGAGAACATGAAGGCACTGGTCGAAGCCGCGGCTGTGAACCGTGGTTTGGCTGTATCGTTCGAGGATCCTGAAGACGACGATGTCGTGGACCCCTACAGACGTAGTAAGCAGACCTACAAAGAATCTAGGGACCAGGTCGTGAGTGCCTTAGGTGGAATCGTTACTTATCTGAATCGAGCTGCCGTATGAGTGATTCACGTTTCAATGTATCGGGTATTCGCCGCGCTAGGTGGAAGTCTGCTTTGATGGCTGTTGCAGACGCTTCAGCGTGGTTCGTTTCGGTGCTCCTTGCATTATTTCTGCGCTACGAGTTCGATGCATGGCGCATCGAATGGCTATCCACCGTCCTGTTAGCAGTCGTCATGGCGGGGTTCTTTGTACTTGTCGGGTTAATGCTGGGCATTTACTTAGGTAAATACGCCTACGGCTCCCTGGACGAAGTACGAACCGTCACGCTAGCAGCGCTCCTAACGAGCGTGGTATTTTCTGTCTTCCTACTTCTCACTGGATTCCAAGCTGAAATACCACGGAGCTTGGCACTCCTCGCGTTCCCTCTAGCGGTAGTCATTATGTTTGGGCTGCGTTTCCTCTACCGCTTGAGTATCGACCGAGCTCGGCTACCTGCCGGCGCCGCGACCCCCGCGCTTGTGGTTGGTGCAGGACAAGCTGGTGAGATAACGGTGCGCACCATCATGAATGATCCAGATTCACCATTGAGAGCCGTAGGTCTCATTGATGATGACATCACCAAGCGCCGACTGCGGTTACATGGCGTACCTGTGTTGGGGACCTCGGATGACATAGAACAAGTCGCCAAACAAACGCGCGCCAAAGTGCTCGTCGTGGCCATTTCCAACGTTTCTCCGGAATTTTTAGGGGAACTCACGGACGCCGGAAATGCTGCTGGTCTACGCGTTTTGAAAACTCCAACTGTCCAACGGCTGATGGAAGGCCCGATCGGAGTACAGGATCTCCGATCTGTGTCTATCGAGGACCTCATCGGACGGACTTCCGTAGATACTAACGTTGAAGAGATAGCCGGCTTCATCACCGGTAAAAAAGTCCTTGTGACAGGTGCTGGCGGGTCGATTGGTTCTGAGCTGTGCGTTCAACTCGCGAAATTTGGTCCAACCGAACTCATCATGCTTGATCGGGATGAAACCTCGCTTCAGGAAGCACAGATCAGGCTTCAGGGGAATGGCCTGCTCGATGGTGAAGACATTGTGTTGGCTGATATCCGTGAAACCGAACTGATGCGCCAAGTATTTGCCTCCCATCAACCCGAAGTTGTGTTTCATGCTGCGGCGCTCAAACACTTGCCCATGTTAGAGAAGTATCCGGAGGAAGCTTGGAAAACCAACGTGTTAGGGACACGCAATGTCGTTCAAGCCGCCATGGCCAGTGGTGTTGAGACATTTGTGAATATATCAACTGATAAAGCGGCCAACCCTACCAGTGCGCTTGGTCATTCCAAGCGGGTGGCAGAGAAGATCACCGCGTGGGCAGCGAAAGAAACCGGAAGACCGTATCTGTCCGTGAGGTTTGGCAACGTCATCGGTAGTCGAGGCTCCATGCTGCCGACGTTTGAGCGATTGATAGAAAACGGCGGACCAGTAACCGTGACGCACCCAGAAGTAACTCGTTACTTCATGACCATTCCTGAAGCGTGCCAACTAGTTATTCAAGCTGGCGGGATCGGCCGTGCAGGGGAAGTGCTCATCCTTGACATGGGGGAGCCAATCAAAATATTAGATATAGCCAAACGAATGATTGCAATTTCGGGCAAAGACATCGAAATCGTATACACGGGGCTTCGTGAAGGCGAAAAACTCCACGAAGAGCTCGTAGGGGCAAATGAAGATCTTGAACGCCCGTTCCATCAACAAATCTCTCATGCAACGGTGGGCAGTCTGTCACCGGAAAATATGGACCTGCAGGTCTGGCTTGACCGAATGGAACACGAGAAAGGTGCAGTTATCCGATGAACGAAAGAATCTACCTTTCGCGACCCGATATTACTGAGCTTGAGGAACAAGCTGTTTTAGCTGCGATGAAGAGCGGATGGGTTGCGCCTGCGGGCCCAAACCTCGAAGCTTTTGAAAAGGAAATGGCTGCTCGAATTGGTGTCGAACACGCAGTCGCATTGAGCTCAGGAACAGCTGCTTTGCACCTAGGGTTACTGGCACTTGGCGTCAAGCCGGGGGACATCGTGGTCACGTCCACGATGACTTTTGCAGCGACCGCCAATGCAATTGTGTACACAGGTGCCACCCCATACTTCATCGATTCCGATCCCGTGACTGGCAACATGGATCCAGGCCTGCTTCGTCAGGCACTGGGAGAATTATCGAGTCAGGGGACACCTGCAACAGCGGTTGTACCGGTAGATCTGCTAGGCAAAGCGGCCGATTACACAGCCATCGAGGCGATCAGTAAAGAATTTAACGTTCCGATTCTTGCTGATGCAGCAGAATCTCTGGGTGCCTCACATGCAGGTCGGCCGGCAGGCTCTTTTGGAAACGCTGCAATCTTGTCCTTTAACGGGAACAAGATTATGACAACTTCTGGTGGAGGGATGTTGCTGACTGATGATGAGGCCATTGCGTCCCATGTACGGTACTTATCGACTCAAGCGCGACAACCCGTGGTGCACTATGAACACGCCGATATCGGTTACAACTACCGTATGAGTAATATTCTGGCAGCCATCGGCTGTGCGCAATTGACCCGGCTCGATGAGATGATCACACGGCGACGAGAGTGGCGCACCAGGTATCGGCAGTTTCTTGACAATGTTCCTGGCATTGAAATCTTTGGGCAGGAAGATAGTGAAGATAACTGTTGGTTGACTTCTATCATTGTAGATCCGCATGTCGCTCCGGTCACTGCAAAAAAAATACAAGCGGAGCTGGAGTCAGCAAACATTGAGTCTCGACCATTATGGAAACCTATGCACCTGCAACCAGTCTTCGAAACGATGCCGGGGCTTATAACCGGAACTTCCGAGAAACTATTTCATAGAGGTGTTACGTTACCTAGCGGGTCGGAAATGACAAGGACCCAATTCGCACACGTGCTGTCAACTTTGCAAGAAAAGATGGAGACTGCGTGATGAAGGTATACCGAAGATTTTACGCCTCGGTGAAGCGTGGTTTGGACATAGTCAGTTCAGCAGCCGCGCTTGTGGCTCTCTCGCCGATAATAGGGGCAGTTGGGGTTGCAGTGAGAATGAAACTTGGAACGCCAGTCATCTTTAGACAAGACAGACCGGGTTTAAATGGTGAAATCTTCACGCTCTACAAATTTCGCAGCATGTTAAACGTTGATGAGAGTGTGGGGCGGGTAGCGAACGAAGATCGAATGACTCCCTTCGGCTCGAAACTGCGTGCTACAAGTCTGGATGAATTGCCATCACTGTATAACGTTCTTAGGGGTGATATGAGTCTGGTAGGTCCTCGTCCATTGCGGGTTGAATATCTGGAGAGATATACAGATGATCAGGCACGGCGACATGAGGTAAAGCCTGGTGTCACTGGCCTCGCGCAAATTCAGGGACGTAACGAACTGAGCTGGTCAGAACGGTTTAAACTCGACGTCGAGTATGTGGATAATCGATCGTTGCTTTTAGACATCAAAATCATTCTAAAGACAGTATTCGTGGCTATAAAGCGTGAGGGGATTACAGCAGAGGGTGCTGTAGTAGGTGACTATTTTTGGGGGAGCTCACCGGATTCTGAAGCACAAATACCTGTGCAGTCAAGTCAGGAGCAGCGCTGAGATGTCTTTGCGATTAGTGATAGTTGGAGCTGGGGGCTTCGGCAGGGCAGTTTACGAGTGGGTTGGACTGTCGCCAAAGCACTGCCAAGACACTGGGATTGCTGAGGTAGTTTTTATAGATGATAACCCTGGGCCTATAACACCTCAAGCCTCTGTAATCGATACGGTTGGCAACTACATACCTGAGAGAAACGATGTTTTGTTAATTGCAGTGGGATCTCCACGTGCAAAAATGGAAATTGTAGCTAACTTAGAAGAGCGTGATGTAAAGTATCATACCTTCGTAGCTGATCAAGCAGTTGTAGCCCCTAGTGCGGTTATTGGTGCTGGTGTGGTGATCTGTCCTGGGGTCGTAATAGATCCGGACGTCATCATAGACAATCATAGCCATCTCAATAAGAACTGCTCTGTGGGTCACGACAGCAGGCTAGGTGAATACAGTACCCTCAGCCCTCTCGTGAATGTCATGGGAGGCGTTACTCTGGGCCGAAAAGCCTTCGTAGGTGGCAGCGCTGCGATTCTGCCGTCTCTGAGAATCGAGGACGGATCTGTCGTGGGAGCAGGGGCTGTCGTAACACGCGATGTAGGCGCGGGTACTACGGTGGTCGGCAACCCTGCGAAGGCCCTTGTAAGACCGAAGAGTCCCGCGGGTACATGACAAGATTGCAGTACCGGGTAGAACGAACAATTCGGCGCTAACGGGTATCTAACTGTGAGGTGAGGTAGCTGGGAACGGATAACGAATTGACTAGATGGGTAGAGAGTCTGGCAGGCAAGTTTTCTTACCACCAAAATTCTGTGGACTAGCATTAGAACGATGAAAATAGGCTTATGTGAGCCCTGACCACTATGGAAGTAAGCCGTCTCGGCTCCTATCTGGCATGCTACATTAAGTCTGGCTTGCCCGGGAGCCCCACGCAGTACTCAATAGGTCGGTCTTGTTTGAACAGCGGTGCCTGAATCTTAACCATGCTAGCGGGCAGGTCTCGAGAGAACGAGAATACTAGTATCTAGGGGCGGCGCAGGCGTGACGACTTCGAAGACGTGTAGTGAGAAATTGTGCATGGTTGAGGCTAAGTGAGATTAGATCCGGAGAGCGAAGTGGTATGAGGTTAGATGAATTGGATAGGGAAAAAGGAAAACCCAGAATAGTTCTTGGCGTTACTTCCTTCCGCTCATTGAAATTCTTGCGGGGAGTGGGAGATTATTTGGCCTCATTAGGGTGGGACGTTCATCTAGTATCCTCCTCACAGGGGGGCGAAGGTCAATCCTTAAATAAGAATGTCACCTGGCATAAGATTAATATGTCACGAGAGCCTTCACCTGCGCAGGATCTGAAGGCACTAATTAGCTGGATGCGTCTCTTCCTTATATTGAAACCGGATGTGGTGAGCTCCGGTACGCCTAAAGCTGGCTTATTGGGAATGCTCGGTGCTTTCGCCACGCGTATACCTAAACGAACTTATCACTTGCGGGGTCTTAGGCTCGAAACAGAGTCTGGACTTAAACTGAGGCTGTTAAGGTTTATAGAGAAACTGACTTGTGCAGCAGCGACAGATGTCTTGGCAGATAGCCCGAGCCTTCGTGATGAAGCTGTGCGCCTTGGCCTTGTATCTCCAAATAAGATAACTACCCTAGGACGGGGCAGCTCCAACGGTGTAGACCTGAATATATTCAATCCAGCGCGCAAAAACTCTAACACTGTCCGAGCCCTCCGGGAGAATCTTGGCCTTGTGCCTGGGGTGCCGGTGGTAGGGTTTGTCGGGCGAATTACTAGGGATAAGGGCGTCTTTGAGCTGGCGGCAGCCAGCCGTATGCTACACGATCGAGGAGTTCCCCACCAGCTGTTGGTGATCGGGTCAACTGAGCTGAAAGAGGGCGTCGCTCCTTGGAGGCAAGCGGGATTGACCGGAAACCGAAGCCCCGTCTTGGTTGGTCATGTTGAGGATATAGAAAACTACTATTCTCTAATGGACATATTGGCTCTCCCGACGTACAGAGAAGGTATGGGCAACGCGCTTCTCGAAGCAGGCGCTTTAGGGCTGCCCACTGTTTCGACTCGGGCTACAGGAGCTCGGGATGCAAGCGTTGACGGCCATACCGGTATTCAAGTGGCAGCCCGAAGTCATACTGAATTAGGTGCTGCACTCGAGAAGCTTATTGAAAGTCCCCAACTGCGCCGAACAATGGGGGAGGCAGGCGTTATGTTTGTCCACAAGTACTTTGATAAAGAAAATGTTTTGCGACAACTAGCGCATTATTATAGTGAAGGCAGTAGCGTCAAAAATCGATGAGGGGGATGAGAGGGTGCGAGCCCGACGAACCTAGTACTTAGTATTCTTAGAGGTAGTAACCGCAATATCGGATCTTATCTGACTCGTCGAGCATTGCTTGCAATGGTGTCTCCAGACGGGTTTTATTGTGTGGGTAGTAATTTGACTCAAAGATAAAAGAACGGAATATCTTGTCACGCGGGCTCCGCTCTAGAAGATAACTAAATGACTAGTGAAACGTACTCACTGCACGTGAACTCTGTCAGAAAGGCATGTGCTAACTCAGGGTGAGTCCCTTTTGCAATGGTTACGGCATCGTAGAAGATTAGCGACCAGTAAGACGATGAGCATCAAGGTCCACGACAACTTGGGGATAGGTGTGAGGCCTTGATGGCGGTACAGGGTCATAGGTTAGGGATCCCGACGGGCACGAAGCATTACCGTCATAGTTAATAAATCACTTGAGAGGTGAGAATGAATCGTTCTGCGATTAATAATCATGCGACTACGCCTAAGGCTGATTTGCTTTTCATGAGCGTAACACGGCTTCATGAGGATGAGCAAGGACGCCTACGCTCAACCGACCCTCTAATGTCAGCTGCTGAGTGGGAGCCATTTTTACAAACGTTTAACAAGATCACAGTACTAGCGCGGGTAGAACCTGGGTTAGTCCGGAATGAAGGATACCTACTTCACGAGAGGTTGGAGGTGGTCCCAATCCCCTACTACTCTGGGGTAGTTAATTACTACCGTAAACGTGCTGAAATACTAGATTTTATTTTCAATTACATCGCCGACCCTGAGCAAGTGTATTACATGTGGGTACCAACACAAATCGCGGGTCCAATAAGTAAAAAGGTGAAAGAGATTGGCGCAGCGCTCATTCTCAGAGTGATAGGTGACCCTGCCGGGGTAGCAAAGTCGATCCTACCAACACCAGCAAACCATCTAGCTGCCCGTATTGAACAGAGGAAGTTACGTAGGACAGTACAATATGCTGATGGCATTATCTACGTAACTTTGAGGACTTTACAAGAGTTATATCCTCCAAGCCAAGAAGCACTTGTTCAAGCTCGGACAGACGTCGTATTCTCCCCAGAGTTGTTAGCAATAACAAAGAAGCGGCGCCATGATGCTGAAAAGGATTTTTCCATAATTGCAGTAGGTAGCCAGCAACAGAACTACAAGGGACACGATCTTTTAATCAAAGCCGTTGGCTCCTTGCAGAAGCGCGGATATGATATTTCGTTGACCTTGGTAGGTCAGGGAGCCAAACATGAGGAACTAAGATCCCTGGCTAAAGAGTTGCAAGTTAAGGGGGCTTTCTTCATAGAGCGGTTAGGTTTTAGTCTTGACGTAGCACGGTACGTGAGTACTTTTGACATGTTCGCAATGCCATCTAGGACCGAAGGGATGCCCAAAGCTCTGCTAGAAGCTATGGCTGTAGGAGTGTTATCTATCGGCTCTTCTGTAGGAGGGATACCTGAGATTCTTGAAGAGGAGTGCCTCTTTGAACCAAATTCAGTATCAGCTCTTGAAGAGAGGATTGCGTTTCTTATCGAAAACAGGGATCTGGCAGAGGAACAGCGAGAACTCCAATCGGAAAAGATCGCTCTTATTCACGAACACTACTCAGGCAACCAAGTAATTGAGAACTTTTTGGAGTCGTTTCTCAATCAAAAAGTCTATCGCTAATATTTGGGTATACCAACAAAGTGGATATTGTCAGGTGTAAGACCTCCAGATCAAGCGCTTTGCAGCCCGTGCGGAGGCATAGCAGGGGGAAGGGCAACAGGCAGTCCAAGAATTTAACACAATCAAAACTCCTCTATGATTCTTATACGCCAACTAATTGTCGATGGAGGATAGAAGATTGGGTCTCAGGTAGCGCGACTAACCTTCTGGTTCGCATGCAGAAGGACTGTCCACCTCTAGTGCCAGCACAAATTTAATTTTTTACTCCGTCGGGTAGCTGCCAATGAATAGCCGCGTGAGCGAGTAGAGTCGGCCCGAGAGTATATAAGGGAGCGTTCAGAATGTATGTAATCCGTGCCCTGCTCGTGGCGTTGGTGCTGCTTGGAGGTTATCTAGGGCCCGGAAGTGATTCGTATATTACTCAACCGGCCATAATCATAGCGGCATTTTTTCTGTTATTGGAAGTCGCTCGTCACTTGCCCAAGCTTCATTCGATTATTCCATTTATCATTTTGGTATTCGGCCTCTTATCAGTACATCGAATGTTTTCAGAACCTTTGTTGGAGTACGGTGAGCAGAAGTTCGTTTCTTTATGGACAGTAATTGTTTTCTCCGCTGCGATCGCAAGCCTAATTTCTTTACCACGTGGTTTCATTGCCCTTGCAGTGATTTGGGTCGCAATTGGAATTTATCTCAGCGCCGCAAGCTTACTGAACAGCGATAGCTTGAGGGCTGAAGTATTTGGAATGAACCCCATTTGGGTTTCTAGAGTAATGTCAGCTGGCTTCGTTCTCCTTGTCTGGCTCTACTGGACTAAACGAATTCGATTAGTGTGGACGATAATAATTGGAATTTCACTATTCCTCGGTATTTTCGCTACTGGTTCGCGCGGACCCTTGGTCGCGGCGCTCAGCGGAACTGCGGTGATCATACTCGCTTCTAAGATAACGATTGGTAAAAAAATCTGGGCGTTAGCGCTAGGCTCTCTCGGTACGCTTGTTCTAGTGAAATTGCCCTGGTTCAGTGAGTCGCGTATTGTCGGTATCCTAGCGGGCGAAATTGATGGTGGAACCGCCAGGAAACGCATGTGGGAACAGTCTTTACCTGTAATTTCTGACCACCCCTTAGGTGTTGGATACGGCAATTGGGCTCTGTATACCGATGGCTTCAAGGGGTTCTACCCCCATAATCTCTTCCTGGAAGTATTTATTGAGCAGGGGGCAATTGTGGGCACCTTTTTTATTCTCTTAGTACTCGCAATTCTTGTGAGATGTCTAAAAACTTCTCGGCATTCAACGATAGCTCTCGGTGTATCCGCGTGGCTTGTGGCGGAAATTGTTCACGTATCTGTTTCCGGAGATCTAAAAGCTCCTATCTTCTTCTTTTCGTTAGCTCTAGCATTTCTTGTTGCTGCACGCACAAAAACCTCAGACGGTCCTGGGAAGAGGAATCCTACTTCCTCAACGCTCCAAAAACCACTTAAATTAGTGCGTCTAGGCAACAAGCAGTGACGGAGATGCCTCTATAAAGTTTCCGCGGCATAAACGGGCATGCTTGGACGGCGCTCGCGCATGAGTCATAAACTCTCCGGTCTTAGACGTCACTCATATGCAGCAGCCACGCCAGACGCTGACCTGGAACAGAACTCGCAGGCTATGTGGATTTGACTTTGCGCCCGGCACGAGGGCACCGGCCTATCGTTAAGGTATAAGCCTTCGCGCGTGCGTGGAAGAATAGATCTCGTGTTAGCGGCCATGGAAGACTGCCCATAGGCGGTCAATGATAGTTCCCGCTGGCGGTCAGGAAAACTGCCCACTGGTGGTCATGAGTTCTGCCCACGATCGTCCATCGTTGTGCTGCGTGTCTGATACGCAGCGGACCTCTTCCTGAGGTTCGATGACAGTGCCACCTGTTATCGGAAACCTTCAGAAAGAGGTCCTGTCTGAAGTCTGACGGAGAAATCATGGAAATTCTTGCAGCTTACGATCTCACCGGGTCGTTTCGTGCCGCTGCCGAGCTTGCCGGATGTTCGCATCACACCGTGGCTGCCCATGTGGCGGCCCGGGATGCCGGGCGTCCAATCGGCCAGCCAACACCCAGAAACAAACTCATCGATCCTTATCAACACCATATTGAGCAATGGGTTGAGGATTCCAAAGCGAAGATCCGTGCTGATCGGGTCCACCAGAAACTGGTGGGGTTGGGATTCACCGGCTCAGAGCGGACGACCCGGCGTGCTGTGGCCAAGATCAAGCGGGCCTGGAAGGTAGGTCATCAGCGAATCCATCGGCCCTGGATCACCGAGCCAGGGTTGTGGTTACAATACGACTTCGGCGACGGCCCGCTCATCAACGGAGTCAAAACGGTCCTGTTTGTGGCCTGGCTAGCCTTTTCCCGGTTTCGGGTGGTCATCCCGGTCCGTGATCAGTCCCAACCCAATGTATTTGCCGCCCTAGATCGGACCTTCCGCATCCTGGGTGGGGCACCAACCTATGTGCTCACCGATAACGCCAAAACCGTGACCGTGGAGCATATTGCCGGGGTCCCGGTGCGCAACGCGGCCATGGCAGCGTTTGGTAGATACTACGGGGTCAGCGTGCTGACGTGTGAACCCGCAGACCCTGCCACCAAAGGTGGTGTGGAGGCCAGCGTGAAGATCGCCAAGGCCGACCTGGTACCCACCGAAACCAACTTACGCGATGACTACGCATCATTTGCTGAGCTGGAAGCCGCCTGTGTGGCGTTTATGGACCAGGTCAATTCCAGGGAACACCGCGTCACGCGGCGTCGGCCGGCAGATGTGCTGGCCGGTCAAGAACGCCCGATGTTGCATCGAGTGCCCGAACGGGCCCAGACGGTGACCTTCGGGGTCTCACACCAAGTGCCCGTCAATACCCCGATGGTGACTTTTGAACACGGCCAATACTCGGTGCCGCATACCCTGATTGGTGACCAAGTCTTTGTCCGAGTCCGCGGTGCTGGAGCAACCGAACAGATTGTCATCGTTCATGTTGGTGACCACGGCCCGGTCGAAGTAGCCCGCCATGATCGTGCCCGACCCGGATCGCCACGCATTGTTGATGCGCATTTTCCGACCGATCCGGCGCATAGATCTTAGTGAAGATTAGCCCTTATCGACAAAAGCACTGCCACAACAGTGTTACCTGCCGAAAAAGTCCAAGGTTTTGATGGCGCAAGGCACTAGAGTGGTACCTGCTAAATATCTCAACAAGCAGCTCGGACTGGACGAGAGCGAGTGAGGACAAACTCGAAGTTGCAGCCTCATATGACCTTGCTGGCTTTTGATTTAATCTTTGTTGGACCCTGTTCTCACTGCTGATCGGAGAAGTAAATGAGAATACTGCACGTTACCACCCTGAGAGCGTTGGCACCCGGGCATCGTAAACAACTTCGTCATGAAGTACTTGCTGCCAAAGACGCGTGCCTTCAGTGGGACACGATTTCACTTCAAACCGACGCTGTTCAGAGTGACTTTGAAAGACAAGTTCCTCGGGTCTGGCGTTCCGCCCTTATGCTGCGACTGTACAGGTGGATGTATGTTGTTAGAAAAGCTCGCGATTATGACATTGTATTGCTGAGGACTTTATCATTGGATCTCTTCGGTCCTTTATTTGGACTCTTTGCCCCGAATCTAGTCACCGTCCATCATGCAAAGGAAATAGAAGAACTCGCAATTCTTGATAGTAGTACCTTTTCTAAGCGGGTTTCCACCTTTGTTGAGAGATGGTTCACACCATTGACTATGAAGTCTGCGCGTGGAATAGCGGCGGTCACCAGCGATATAAAAGAGTATGAGATCGCTCGTTTTCCGCATCTTAGAAATCGGGCTATCGTTTTTCCCAATGGATATCACTTCGCTGAAGCTATGCCGGCTGAGGATAAACGCCTGCGTACGATGGTAACTTTTACTTTCGTCTGCTCGACGTTCGCGGAGTGGCATGGATTGGATCGTTTGTTAGAAGCGATTGAGACCGATACCGGTGAGGGGCAAAAACTAGTTCGCATTCATTTAGTAGGAGCCCTCACTGACGAGCAACGAGCGGCTGTGCATGCATTGAGCCACAAAGGAACTGAAATTTATGTTCACGGAGTTCTTGACTCTGATGGAATCATTTCATTGCTAGACACAACAGACGTTGCAATAGGTTCGCTCGCCCTTGACCGAAAGAATCTTTTCGGTGCATCCACACTTAAAGTGCGTGAATATTTGGCTAGTGGAATTCCAGTTTATGCTACCCATCACGACACTGCGCTCCCACAGAGTTTCCCGTTCTATTATTCAGATTCCGCTGTATCTCTGAGTCGGATGGTGAACTTCGCTGAATTGATGACTAATTATTCTCGAGAGGAGATCCGAGAGGCGAGCAGATCTTACCTAGACAAAAAGTTCATTCTGGAGAAAGCAGTGCAAGAGCTCGCTGAGATGTGAGATAACAATTCAATTTGGTGAGTCAGAATACTCACTCTGACACATCGCATCAACGTGTATTAAAGAAATCAACGCCCGTTGTTTCCCGGGATGGGTGGTGCCAGCGGAATGGCGTTATGCCGGTCATTCTCAATCTTCCGAGGTCACAGCGTAAACCGTCGGTCTAATAAAAGAACCACGTGAATGCTAGCCGTTGTCACGCTGGTTTGTTTCACACGTTTGTAATTGCGGATATGTTTGCTAGGTTGCATAGACGATTATTTCATATTTCAGCGATCGCTATTGCGCGCCTAGTAACTGCCACTCAGTGGGCGTAGATAAGGTTTGAGCACTGTCAGCGGCGTTGAGTTCTGTCTGGGCAGGCCTGGATCCTCTATTAGCTCGGGACCCAAGAAGAGGCTCGCAGGAGTGATGTGTACACATATATTGGCGATGTCGTAGGTGAGAGCCACAGGGCATCGCCAGACGTTCTTTCAAAAGAAGCGCCCGGGCATGAAAGACCCCGAATGTCACTTGCCTCGTCGCCTATAAGGTAAAGTGGGTTTCGTGTGTTGGGTGACAGTTGAGTTTTAATTAGTAGGGAACTTTTATCTAATCATATTAGGGGTGTTGCGGACGCTAGCTGTGAGTCGCAATACCAGGTGCCTGCTCATTGCCAATATTAGTGGGTAATGACATGAATATAGCTTGCAGCCATAGATACTCGCTGTTAATGTGTTCTGGTGTCAACCTCGAGCGGTCTTGTTGGATTTGGGACCGTAGATACTCATCGGAGATGATATGCGCTATATAGAGCGTAAAAACTCAGTCGTCTATAAATTTACTGGCCCCACTCCGCCACCTATAGACTTACCAGCTGGGTATGGTTGGTCTAGGATAAGTCATGAGTGCCTGGATAAATTCTTTGCTCCGAAAATGCAAGACTGGCGACTCAAAACTTATAGGAAGCTACTAGATAAAGGTCATATAGGTTTTCTAATTCATGACCAAGTCGAATGGGCTGCCGTTCAGTGGTTGTCGACACCAGAGTCTCCCGGACCAGATCACTTGCCTACTAGAATCTCACAAGGTAAGTTCTGGTGCTTCAACGAACACACCCGTGAAGAGCACCGTCGACTAGGCCTTTGGCGCGCGCTGAAAAGTATTGGGGTTAGATACATACGCAGTACTAGTGATTGCCAAGGGATGACGATCTATAGTGATACGGGCGTGGAAAACTTGGCTTCTCGAAAAGCCCACCAGAATTTTGGCTTTGAACCGGCAGGAACAATTGACCGGCTGACTATCGTCATTCCCAAAGTTACCGCCCTGAACTGGGGGGCTTGGGCACAGGAGCAAGTGCACCCTCCTCGTTGACTCATCTCCGTTGGCCTTACAAGTAGAAGGACTTAATTTAGAATGCCTGAATCCCTCCCGCAGACTCACTCCATCTTTGAACAACCCTGGTGGCTCGAGGCGACAGCACCGAATCAATGGGATGCAGTGGAAGTCGAAGAAAGCGGGCGTGTGGTAGCTCGCCTCCCGTTTGTGTACAGGAAAAAGCGTGGTCTCAGAATTATAGGGCAAGCCCCGCTCACACCAACCCTCGGGCCATGGATTGAACATACTTCAGTCGAAGAGAATGAGCGAATAGCTCGTGAAAAGGATCTCTTCATTAAATTAATAAAAAAATTACCTAAGCACGATTCGTTCTCACAAAACTTTCACCCTAACATCACGAACTGGCTGCCCTTCTACTGGAACGGATACTCCCAGACGACTCGATATACATACACGTTAAACACCCTTAATAGAGTTGACGATTTATATCATAGAATTAGAAAGAGTACGCGGAAGGAAATTAGGCGAGCGGAGAACCGGCTTACGGTCGTGCCCGATGTATCCGTGCACAAAGTCCTTGAGATGGCAAAGCTTACGTTTGGGCGCCAAAATATGCGCCTGCCGTATCCGCCCGAATTGTTGGAGCGCATTGATGAGGCTGTAACCAGTCACGGGTTAAAAGTTTCTTTGGCAAGCGTTGATCAAGAGGGGCAGACCCATTCTGCGGTTTATGTAGTAGGTGACGAGCGTCGAATGTATCTCTTAGTGTCTGGGAACGATCCCGAATTGCGCAGAAGTCAAAGTGGCACGTTGCTTAGGTGGGAAGCGATTCAGGCTGCAGCGGAGCTGACTAAAGTATTCGACTTCGAAGGCTCCATGCTTGAAGGCGTGGAAGATTTTAACCGTAAATTTGGAGCAAATCAGACTCCATACTTACGCGTTTTCAAGCACAATCGCTTAGTCTCTGGTATGCTAGCCATCCGACGAATGCTGACGCCGTGAGGATTATCTCTCATCTAAAATCTCTGATTACAAGTCCACGGGTTTCAGGGTTTCTTTCTCTGAGTAGCGCCACTCTATTTGCGCAGCTACTAACTCTCGCAGCATTGCCCTTCTTGTCCAGGTTTTATTCACCCTCTGACTTCGGGGCATTGACTGTCGTCATGTCGATCTCAAGCATCGTTGCACCCGCAGTAGCTTTGAAGTTTGATACTGCTGCGCTTGTGGGTAGCACGAACCGTGAAACCAGAGGCATAGTAACGATCGCACTATTTTCGACGCTTGTGATTTCAAGCGCTTGGGCTGTAATCTCGGGTCTTCTTTCCGATGTATTTATTGATGGCGAGCCACCAGCTTATATGGAGTTGTGGGTTTTTGGCATTACATTGCTTACTGGGCTCTTCGCCGTCTTCTCGCAACTAGCTTTGCGGGAACGTCGTTATATTAAAGTTGCTTCCAGGACGGTGCTCCAAGCAGTGGGCACCTCTTCGAGTCAAATTTCGTTCGGCGTGCTATCGCTGGGACAGGTAGGGCTCCTCGCAGGGTATTTAATAGGAAGATTCGTAGGGCTTCTAGCGCTTGTACCCGTTGTGAAAAAGTATCTGGGAAAACATACACTTCGCGAGATGTCTTTATCTTTCCGGTATTACTGGAGATTCCCCCTTGTTTTCGCCCCGTCCGCTCTGATCAACGCTGCGGGCAGTCAGCTACCCCTTTTAACGCTCACAGCCCTCTATGGCTTAGACTTCGCAGGTCAGTTAGGAATGGCGGAGCGCATCATTTCTATTCCTATTGGGCTTGTTGGCGCTTCAATCGGACAAATGTTTATGGCTGAGATAGCTAGGATGAGGCGTGAACAGAGCTTCGCTTATTTACGATTTTTTTTGAGACTTAGCTCTTTCCTCTTATGTGTTGGTATCCTCGGCTTCGGCGCTTTAGCGATAGGTGCTCCGTGGCTCGTGCCAATAGCTCTTGGCCACGATTGGAACGCCGCGGTCCCTCTAATTCAAATCTTGGCCGTGACGAGCACTATTCGTCTGATTGCTATTCCCGTAGCTCGTGCAATAAGTGTATTTCAACGGGCGAAGGCGAACGTAGTAATCGACATTATTCGAATCACGCTCATGGCCGTGGCTATTTATGTTGTGCATGAATTTCCGCTAAGCGAAACGGGTGCTGTCTGGCTTTTATATGGAACTCTCGCAGTAGTTTATGTCATTACCTGGCTGTATGTGTTGATTCTTTTACGCGCCGCAAGTAAAGATACCGTGAGGAAATCTTCCACATCTTTGCCCACATGACGCAAGCGGTCGCGTTGACTCATTGAAAACCTCCGCGTAGGTGTGGTCGTTGCCTAAATAGATTTCCTCCGGCTGGGAGCATTCGTTGCCTCACAGTAATACCTCCGCTTTGCGGCGTGGTGTCCGGCTTTGAGGGGTGACTGCAGTTATGCCCGATATATGGAGCTAACAATGAGTCAACGTCAAGCCGTCACGAAGAAAAAAGCCCTCGCCTACAAACGCGCCTGCCAACCGAGCCAACAAGTCCTGAATCCTCGACGAGATCGTCGAGTTGACCGGCTGGCACCGCGACCACGCCAGAGCCGCCCTGCGCCAGGTGTTGGTCCTCAAGGTCGTCAAGCCACGACCCGGACGCACCCCCATGTATGGCCCAGACCTGTTGGACCCGTTGATTACCTGTTGGGCGACGCTACGTGCCCCGGCAGGCAAGCTGCTGGCCGCGATGATGCCCGTGTTGGTGCCGATGCTGCGCCGTGACAAAGAGATCGTGGTCTCCGATGCCCAAGCCGAGCTGCTGATGATGATGAGTGCAGCCACCATCGATCGGAAACTGGCCGATGAACGCGCCAAGATGACGATCCGGGGCCGGTCACATACCAAGCCGGGGTCCTTGTTGAAATCCCAGATCCCCATCCGCACCTGGGCCGAATGGGATGATGCCGTCCCAGGATTTGTGGAAATCGATTTGGTGTCTCACGATGGGGCCAATGCCTCTGGGGAGTTTCACCTTGACGGTGACCGATATCGCCACCGGATGGACCGTGAACCGGTCGGTGAAGAACAAAGCCGCCAAATGGGTCTTTGAAGCCTTAGAACATGTCATCAGCGTGTTTCCGTTTCCCATCATTGGCATTGACTCAGACAACGGAAGTGAGTTCATCAACGCGCATCAGCTGGCCTACTGTGAAGAGCACGAAATCACGTTCACCCGGTCGCGGCCAGGCAACAAAAATGACGGTGCCCATGTAGAGCAAAAGAACTGGGCCCGAGTCCGAGAACTGGTCGGTTACCTGCGATATGACACGCCCGCGGAACTCGAGCTCCTCAACGAGATTTGGGAGCAGGACCGGATCTTCACCAACTATCTGTTGCCCCAACAAAAGCTCCTCTCGAAGCAACGACACGGGGCCAAAGTCACCAAGAAACACGACAAACCCACCACCCCGCACCAACGGGCTATCGTCCATCCGGCGGTGCGCAAACGCCCGATCATCACCATGAATGCCGCCTTCAAGCGCATCAAACCCGCCGCCTTGCAGCGCAAGATTATGACGATGACCGGCGAACTGGAAACCCTGTCTTTGGCGAAGAAAACCGGACGAGCCAAACCGGCCATCGCCACTGCCAAACACGGCTAAATCCAACCCCGTAGCCGGAGGTCGACTTCTGAGGCGACGTCACCGCCAAACACCTCTCAGAGCGGCCACAAGCCGGAGGTCTTATTCTGCGTCAACGACTCAGCTCTAGCGGAGGTTTCTTCTTGAGGCAACGAAACCGGCTTCCCGGAGGAAATCATTTGAGGCAACGATGGACCCGTGCCGGAGGTATTGCAATGAGGCAACAGGGCGGTGCGCGAAGAAGCATCTCTCCCCACATGCTCAGGCAGCAGAATTTCTTGCTTAGAAGCCAGTCAGGCAAGCTGTTCAAAAGCGCGTATTAGCGCAGAAGGAGCCTTGGGATTTACCCCGTCTAAATCAAAGGGCTTGCAGAATTGGCCAGCCTCGTATCCACCCTCTGACATGATTTCCTGCGTCGGTAAATATCCAATCACATGATCAGCGCAGCCTACACACACTACATGGCGATCATGCAGTATCTGCCGGAGGATGGGCGCGTACTCAGCAACTACCTCCGCGCTTACAGTCACGAATGAGACCTTAGTGTCCAGATCAATTCGTGAAACATAAACATGATCCAGGGGCTTATTCGCATCCATGAAATCAGAGCCGGGAATGGAGATCCTTCGAACTGAGGTCTTAGGTGAGTCAAGAATTTTTGCATTTCTTATCGCGCCAAGAAGCACTTCAGTAAGGCTTGTCATCCATTTCTGGTACGTGTGCGGCTTCATTCGTTCGAACACGGGGCCCGCAAGCCGTCGTCGTACCTTACTCTTAAGGGTTTGCGCTTGTCCACTCGCTTTAGGTCTAGTATTGCCTGAAAAGCCTTGAAAAAATAATACCGGAAGTGATGAGTTGTTATAGTACTGTCTAACACCATCGCGCACCGCCGTGGGAAAATGTCCACTAACCGCATTTTGCGTGGGCCCCGCGACAGGATGGCATGCATAGTTCCACAGGACAGCAAGTGGTTGATCTTCACCCGATGAATGAACTACTAGAGCTGTGAGAAGTTCATCTCGAAAACCCTGTGGATTAGGGGCCATAACAACTTTATTCAAACGTGGGCGACTAGATAGTACCAGTCGTTTCCGCAGCCTACGGTTTATACTATGGTCGGCGATGCTAGTCCCGAGGCGCAATGTTATTGGTACCCGATCCGAAGTTAGGACGGAGCGTACTAAAGACGAGACTGTATCTGCAATCCAGTCGAGATACTCCACGTCGGGTCGGCCTAGACCAGTCTTCGTGTCATCCGTCATCGGCGCGCGATGTGTGTGACTCGCAGCTACTAAAATACGTTCGGGCGGAACCGGATAAGCCGCTTCCTCTATCGCGTCTCGCAGACGACGTCCTGGGTACAGCAGGTCTAACGTGACGAGTATAAGCGGAAAATCTTCATCTTCTGACCACAACGCCAGCACGTTAGCTTCAATGTCGGACTCGATCCCTTCCCAGGGGCCTTCATTGCAGTCTGATGCTCCTAATATGACCGACTTTTGCGGTGAGATCAGTGTGCTACCTGCTGTAGCTAAACGAGTGCTCATTCCGTGACTAGCTCCTTACCTAAAACGAGCCTTGATAAGTTGAAGGTGTCTAAGGCTTTCGATAATAGAAAACGCCTAAGTAATTTGTTTTTTAGAGGCGTCGCGCTTTAGTCTACATTTTTAGCTCGGTTTCTGGTGGTACCCACATTCTGTGCTGGCTGGGGGACACGGCGAGTGACGAAGATTAGATCAACATCCACTATTGAGTGCTAGTCGATATATTCTAATGAGAACTGCAACCACCGGCATGCTGGGCGAGTCGGGTGAGACCGGTAACCACGTCTGATACAAACCTTCGACGCTTTAGGGCAAGTCTAGAAGTACTATGTAATAGGTTCTTGCATAGGAAATGGCCTGCTTTCGCTAGCCGAGCGTCTGGCGGATTTAGGTCTCAGAATCATGGGTTAGATCGTATGAGTAGAAAATTTGCTCAGCCGACCGACGCGGGGAACAGTCCCCATTAAGTGCCAGAAAACTAGGCTGCGCTGACGTGGTTCAGCGGGTCATGCCTCCATATAATGCGCTTTCTAGCCTCAAGTAACGGCGCTAATGCACTTGCGAGAGATCTACAGCTGTCAAGAGCCGCGCGTAGTGCTGATCAAAACCTCTGGTATGTCACGTCCTCCTACTACGAGACGTCTACACGTTTCTAAGAGTAGCTCGGTTACAGGGGTGATGTTCGCTGATGAGCTTCGTCCTTATGGGCTTTGATTCAGGCTTCTTACATTTCTCCAGCAAACACAGCCTTATAAATGCGACTTAGTGTCCTGGTTGCGATGAAACGTGTATTACAGTTGCAGATATGAATATCGCCGTTGTCGCTCTGGGAAAAATCGGGCTGCCCCTAGCCGTCCAATTCGCTGAATGTGGTCATAACGTTGTAGGGGTCGACGTAAATGCACAAACGGTTGAATTGATTAATCGAGGAGTTGAGCCGTTTCCGGGAGAAGCATTCTTGCAAGAGAAGCTTGAGAAAGTGATTGCGTCGGGCCACCTGCGGGCAACCACCTCTTATGAAGACGCACTGACCCATGCCGAGGCGGTTGTGGTGGTGGTGCCGTTGTTTGTAGATGAAAAGACTGCTCAGCCGGATTTTGCGTGGATGGATATGGCTACGGCCTCGTTGGCGAAACACCTGAGGTCCGGCACTCTCGTTTCGTACGAAACAACGTTACCTGTGGGCACTACACGAACGCGTTGGAAGCCAATGATCGAGAAGCTTAGCGGGCTGAAAGAGGGCACTGATTTTCATTTGGTGTTCTCGCCTGAGCGGGTATATTCTGGGCGGATCTTTGAAGACCTGCGAAAGTATCCGAAGCTTATTGGAGCCCTATCGGATCAAGGTGCTCAACTGGCTCGTGAATTCTATGAGACTACTTTACAGTTCGATGATCGTCCTGATCTTGATCGTTCAAATGGGGTATGGGATCTGGGTAGTGCTGAGGCGGCAGAGATGGCTAAACTCGCCGAGACAACATATCGTGATGTGAATATTGGACTGGCCAATCAGTTTGGTGTTTATGCCGCAGCCAATGGGATTGACGTGTATCAAGTAATTGAGGCGTGTAATTCCCAACCCTTTAGTCATATTCATCGTCCGGGGATCGCTGTGGGTGGGCACTGTATCCCAGTGTACCCGCGGTTGTATCTTTCCACGGATCCTGATGCTGATATCGTACGCACCGCGCGAGCATATAACGCGTCAATGCCAGAAAGACTCGTACAGCAAGCAGTCGAATTGTTGGGCTCTCTAGAAGGCATGAAAACCGTAATCTTAGGTGCGGCCTATCGCGGTGGAGTCAAAGAGACTGCCTTTTCGGGTGTGTTCCCCACAACGCAAGCGCTGCAAGCTCGAGGAGCAGAGGTTGTCGTACATGATCCGCTGTACACCGATGAAGAACTGGAACGGCTAGGGTTCGAACCCTACACGTTGGATAGTGATATAGATGTCGCGATTCTGCAAACGGATCATGCTCAATATCGGGACTTGTTGCCATCTCAACTGCCTGGTGTGAAATTGTTGGTCGACGGACGAGCTATCACCAATAGCGAGAAGTGGACCGGCATTCCTCGCATTGTGGTTGGTGGCGCTGCGTAGTGATCAGTCGAAAAAGCGTGAATATTGTTGAATCTGCGGAGGTCTCCCATGAGGCTGTTATTGGGTCCGGCAGTTCGATATGGCATTTGGCGCAAGTTCGAGAACACGCGTACCTTGGAGATAATTGCATAGTGGGTCGAGGGGCCTATATTGGTCCGGGCGTGATAATCGGTGAAAATTCGAAGGTACAGAACTACGCGCTTGTCTATGAGCCAGCCAAACTTGCGGAGGGCGTATTTATTGGGCCGGCCGTCGTGCTGACGAACGATACATATCCACGGGCGATCAATCCAGATGGCACACAAAAACAGGGCGATGATTGGGAGCCGGTGGGGGTGACCATTGAACGAGGCGCATCTATTGGCGCTGGTGCCACCTGTGTAGCCCCAGTCGCCATCGGTTCATGGGCCACCGTTGCCGCTGGTGCTGTGGTTATTAAAGACGTGCCCGCCTATGCTGTCGTTGCAGGAACCCCCGCGCGACAGGTCGGTTGGGTCGGCGAAGCTGGTGTACCTTTGATACGCGAGATTCCCCCGGACCGCTGGGCGTGTCCCGTCACAGGTGCGAAATACTTAGAATTACATGGCGTATTGACAAGGGAGAAAGCTTGAGCGGATTCATTCCACCGGCGAAGCCAATTATCGGAGACGACGAGCGAGCCGCAGTGGATGCGGTATTGCGAAGTGGCATGGTGGCTCAAGGTCAAGAGGTCGCTGCATTTGAGCAAGAGTTTTCCTCTCACTTTGTGCCAGAACGTACCTCAATAGCGGTCAACTCAGGCACCTCTGGGTTGCATCTGGGCTTACTCGCAGCAGGAGTAGGGCCGGGCGATGAAGTCATCGTGCCGTCATTTACCTTTGCTGCGACAGGGAATTCTGTAGCACTGACTGGCGCAACGCCAGTATTTGTCGACATCGAGCCAGAGACCTTTGGCCTGGACCCGGCAGCGGTTGCTGCAGCAATCACCCCCCAGACCAAGGGTATTATGCCGGTTCACTTATACGGGCACCCTGCTCGCATGAGAGAACTTACGAATATCGCGACAGAACACGGCGTGGACGTATACGAAGATGCTGCCCAAGCGCACGGTGCATCGTTGCACGGACAATCCGTGGGATCCTTTGGACAGTTTGCAATGTTTAGCCTGTATCCCACTAAGAACATGACTAGTGGTGAGGGTGGCATGGTGACCGTTGCGACTGATGCGCTTGCCCGCACACTGAAGTTGTTGCGGAACCAAGGCATGGAGCGACAATACGACAATGAGATCATCGGATTTAACGCTCGGATGACTGATATTCATGCGGCAGTCGGGCGTGTCCAGCTCACCAAGGTGGGCAGCTGGACGGCGATGCGGCAAGACAATGCCGCCTTTTTTGATGCGAATCTTGAACACGTTGTCACTCCCACGGTTGTTGAGGGCGCAGTGCATGTGTATCACCAGTACACGATTCGGGTAGCTGATGATCGTGACGGCTTCGTGGCCGCACTGAAAAATGAATACAACGTGGGAGCCGGAGTGTATTACCCCATTCCGAATCATCGACTCCCATCTCTTGCTCAATATGCACCACAACTTGAGCTGCCGGAAACGGAAAAAGCCGCACGGGAAGTTGTCTCGCTACCAGTGCACCCTTCGCTGTCAACCCAAGACTTAGAACGCGTCGTCAGTGCGGTCAATAGTGTGGCAAAGGCAGGTGCATAGTGACGGTGTTACGCGCAGGTCTGCTGGGCCTTGGCATGATGGGACGACACCACGCTCGAGTACTTCGCGAGATCGACGGCATCGAGCTGGTAGCGATTGCTGACGTTGGTGGCGACAAATTTGGCGTAGCCCAAGGGTTACCGGTCTTCCCCGACGTTGATGCGCTCATCGACGCGGGCATTGATATCGCCGTAGTCGCGGTCCCCACCCAGTTTCATGAAGAACCGGCACTTCGGCTTGCAGCCGCTGGGGTGCACACGCTAATTGAAAAGCCTATTGCTCACTCAGTCGAAGCAGGGCAACGAATCGTTGATGCTTTTACGTGTGCCGGGCTTGTGGGCGCAGTTGGTCATATCGAGCGGTTTAACCCCGCGTTGCAACAATTGCGGCGTCGCTTAGAAGCAGGCGAACTCGGCGCCGTCTATCAAATCCAGACTCGACGGCAGGGACCTTTTCCATCTCGCGTGGCAGATGTCGGCGTCGGAAAGGATCTTGCTTCACACGATATAGATCTCACGGCATGGGTAGCCCAATCGGACTATGAATCTTTGTTTGCAAATATCGCTTATAAATCGGGCCGCAACCACGAGGACCTCATCGCGATTACCGGACGTTTAGAATCTGGTGTTGTGGTCAACCACCTGGTGAACTGGCTCAGCCCATTGAAAGAGCGCATCACCATCGTTACAGGTGAGCGTGGCACGTTCGTAGCAGACACGGGGACAAGTGATCTGACATTCCATGCCAATGGGACCATACCGGCTGAGTGGGAACGTATCGCCGCGTTCCGAGGGGTTAGCGAAGGCGACGTCACTCGTTTTGCGTTCTCAAAACCCGAACCTTTACGGACTCAGCACGAAGCATTCCGCGACGCAATCCTAGGGAAATCTAGCGACACGGTCACCTTAGGGCAGGGACTGCGGACCCTTCAAATCGTTGAGTCGGCATTAGACGGTGCTCGAACCAATTCTGTCGTGCGATTATGAGGGTCAAAAACGGTATCAAGTGCGTTCGAATCGCAAAGTATTCCCAAATGCTATGACCTAACTCTGTAAACAATACATAAACGTAGTCAATCTCCATAACGGACTTCGGCTGCCGGAGCTGTACTGCAGCAAGTATTGCTGGGTGCTCGACTCGCGGCTGCCATCGAGCGGCGCGGACCAGGTACATTTAAAGTATGCATATTGCGGTTGTTTCCTTGAACAAGATCGGCCTTCCATTAGCCGTGCAGTTTGCAGACAGCGGGTATGATGTCATCGGCTTAGAAGGAAATGAGCAAACGGTTGATCTCGTGAATCGGGGCCTCGAACCTTACCCAGGCGAGGATCAGCTGCAGCAAAAACTTGCACATGTCACCGAGGCAGGACGACTGCGCGCCACCAACTCATTCGCAGAGGCGATTCCTGCGGCAGAAGTTATCGTTGTTGCTACTCCTTTGTTGGTTGATGACATGAGTCACGAGCCAGAGTTTGATTAGTTAGATACTCTGACGCTGTCATTGGCCGGGTATCTGAGCGAAGGTACTCTCATCTCCTATGAGACGACTTTACCTGTTGGTACTACTCGGGACCATTTAAAGCCACTGATCGAATCAGCCTCTGGCTTAGAAGAAGGTCTAGATTTTCATCTGGTTCACTCGGCGGAGCGTTTGTTCTTGGGACGGATTTTTGAAGACCTACGTCGCTACCCAAAACTATTGGGCGCTTTGTCGAATGAAGGCGCTCGTAGGGCGCGTGAGTTTTATGAATCGGCGCTACGGTTTGATGAGCGTCCCGACTTAAAGTTTCCCAACGGTGTCTGGGACCTGGGTAGTCCGGAGACATCCGAAATGGCTAAGCTTGCTGAGACCACTTATCGGGATGTCAACATCGGATTAGCAAATCAGTTCGCTATTTATGCCGCTGCTAACGGAATAGACGTTTACCGAGTAATCGAAGCATGCAACTCACAACCGTACAGTCATATTCATAAGCCTGGTATTTCGGTCGGTGGTCTTTGTATCCCAAACCACCCTAGGCTTTACTTATCTTCCGACCCAAACGCAGATATAGTACGTACGGCTCGAGCGTTGAATGCTTCGATGCCCCAGCGTATTGTGAACCAAACTACTGAATTATTGGGCTCTTTGGCGGATATGAGAACCGTGGTATTAGGGGCTTCTTATCGAGGGGGTACAAAAGAGACGACTTTCTCCGGTATATTTCCACTAGTAAGAGCTTTAGAAGATGAAGGTACTGAAGTCTTCGTACACGACCCACTCTATGACTCGAGAGAAATAAGGCGCTTGGGGTTAGTCCCTTATGAAGAAGGTTCTCCCGTCGATGTGGCGATCGTGCATACCGATCATAACGAATATAGCCACATATCTCCGCAACAGGTGCCCGGAGTAAGATTGCTTGTGGACGGACGGGCGATTACTGATGCCGCTCTTTGGGCGGGTATTCCCCGTCTTATCGTGGGCATGCCCTTAGAGTAGAGGCTGCCAATCTCACACGACTCCTGTGATAATGAAACTTCTTTTTTCTACGAGAAGAGCTGAGCGTTTGTCCGGCAACTTACTTGCAGAGCGCAGCGCATGTCCCCTTGCCGCCACCGACTTGAGGCTTAGTGCCTGAAAAGGGTGCGCGCAATACCACTATCTTATTCTGTAAATAAACACACCCGGTGGAAGCTCGGCGTTCTAATTCACGATGTATGTAACTTGGGCGGAGGGTCGAGAACACGTAATTAGTACGTGACTAACATGCCTTCCGGCTTGTCTTCCAATATAAGGAAGTGCCATAATTTTGTACCATGTTTGCGTGCCCTCACTTAGCGACATCGTAGCCGTGGGGGTTAAGCGACTGCCACGTCCAGGCATCGCGGCAGGCGTCTTCGAAGGTCCGTCGTGTTTGCCAACCAATCTCGGTTTTGGCAAGAAGAGGATCGGCAACGACCGAGGCGAGATCGCCGCTTCTTCTGGGATAGATTTCATAGGGGATTGCTCGCTCTGAAGCTTTCTCAAAAGCCCCGATGGCTTGCAGGACGCTGGTGCCTTCTCCAGACCCTAGATTGTAAGTCTTGACTCCGGATTTGAGATGCAATAATGCTGCGAGATGGCCTTCTGCTAGATCCATGACGTGGATGTAGTCGCGTACCCCGGTGCCATCAGGCGTGTCATAATCATTTCCGAAAACAGTCAGGAATTCACGCCTCCTGGCCGCCACTTGGGCTATGAACGGCATTAAATTATTGGGTTTTCCGGAAGGAGCTTCGCCTATTTGGCCTGAGTGATGTGCTCCCACGGGGTTGAAATAGCGAAGGAGCGTTACCGAAAGTTGAGGCCACGATCTAGCTACATCGGAAATTATTTGCTCATTCATTGCTTTTGACCAGCCGTACGGATTGGCGATACCGACTCCAACTGGGTGGGACTCACTAATGAGCGAAGTTTGTGGTTCTCCGTAAACTGTCGCAGATGAACTAAAAACAAGTCTATTGATACCTCTTTCTTGCATAGTATTCAGCAACGTGAGAGTTGACCCAAGGTTGACACGGTAATAGCGGGCAGGCTGGTCGACTGATTCTCCTACGGCTTTGAGTCCAGCTAGATGGATTACAGCTTCGACATTAATGCCATCAAAACACTTTCGGACTGTCTCCGGTTCGGTAAGGTCCCCGTGGAAGAACTCAATGGATTTTCCCGAAAGTCTTTCTACTCGTCTCAGCGCCTCAAGGTTGCCATTAGAGAGATCATCGATGATCACTACCTCGTGGCCTTGCTCCAGGAGTACAAGCGCTGTATGACTACCTATGTACCCGGCTCCACCGGTAAGAAGTATTCGCACATGTTCAGTGTACTGGTGCTTGGAGCTTGAGTGGGTGATGATACTTTTTGCGATCCCGGGCCGTCCTGAATAAAGATCCAAATAGCTACGCGCTAGATTGGACCTAGATTGTTCTAGACCTGCCTGTGTCGGAGCTTCTCACTCAGGTGCAGGGGTTCCCGTTTCTCATCACGCTCATGGACTGTGGCAGCAGCGACATTGAGTCCGCCGGCAGCTTCCGTCACTTGTGGGCACCTCGGCTGCCCTGCAAGCACAAAAAGCGCTGTTCCGACTATCGATGGAATCATACTGAAAAACCAGGGTGAGACTCGCAGGCGGTTCTGTATAGACACAACAATGCGGTGAAGGTACTCGATTCATTTCTTGATGTAACTGAAATGTATATCTCAAGTGGTGCTCGTACGCGAAGGAGTAAGTCTTCTTGTTCACTGGGCTCCCAACACCGTCGGCTAATTGTCAGGATCCACAGCAGATCGTCCGGGGCGGTAGAGACTTCGCGAAGGCGTCCGAACGCCTGTTTTAGGTAGTCCGTCGAGGTGTCGACGTTGCCTCAGGGACTTTCTCAGGGGCGTTGACCTCGTAGTGCTGCCTTGTAAATCCTATTATTGTCACTTTCTATGGCGCTGGGACTGGTCTCAGCTGGTGCCCATTGTTGCAGCGGGTCAATGTAGTTTGGATCGATCCGGCTCCTTAGACTGATTGCCAGCCGTAGTTGCCACCAGGTTCGATGATATTGAGCGCATCCCAGGTCGCCTCGCCGAACTCGCTGGAGTGCATGGGGCCATCTTTCGCCCGGGCCAGACTCTCGGGCTGACCGTAATTATAGAAGGGGAGTCTCCGCACGGAGTATCACCAGGGAGGTCGCCCGCGGGAGTGATCCGCAGAATCTTCCCTGCCCGTGAAGCGAGATCTTGGGATCGGCTAGGGTCCTGTGCGTTCCCGGTCGTGGAATAGGCGTAAAGCTGACCTTCATGGACAGCGGCCTACCCTCACCAGGTGAAGTCGAAGCTTGTTCGATCACCCCCACTTCACGTGTCTGCTCGTTAGTGCCTGTTCTAAGATCCGATAAGTGGCGCGCTCGCTGAACAAAAGTGTCTCACCTACGACGGCAATAGAGCATAGTCCTTCGAGATGTGGGCCAAGATTACGGCTTTGCCCACATCGGTTTCCACCGTATCGAGTGCTTTGAACTCGGCGGCTGTGGTTTTTGCCAAGTTGGTCGCCGATGAGGGGCGTCGGTGTCAGGCTCCGGCTCGTTTGCGCACCCCGCAAGGAACAAAAACTCATGCCGTTAGAAGCGTACCTGCTTGTAAATATCGTCCTGAACGTGCCCCTTCGCCTGGCTTATCCAACTGTGGGTGGTACTGGTGTGGTGTGTGTTATACCAGTAGACAGCCTGCCGGACATTGCAACCGGGTTCTGTGGCAAAATATGAGGGCAACTCACGGAGAAACTTGATGAAGGGTAGCTGATGTTTAGTGTCGCAGGTGCAGCGTTTTCGTGAGACGATTCATCACACGATCGGCCTATGGGGAGTACTACTAAGTGCTACATTCCTAGCGTGGTATTTGTGGGTAGTCGTCGCGGGCTCTATGGTGCAGTACGATCTCGGGCTGACTTCTCCATACGTCGTTTCCCCTGCAACACTAATTCTGGGAACCTTTGCTGGTGGCTTCATCCGTCGTGAGTGGCTGCGCGGAAAAATTTTAGTCCTCTTTATATTGCTCTTGCTCGCGACCGCTATTTCTCTGCCTATTTATGCTAACGCCAGTGCAGCAGTCGGTGGGCTACTCATCGCACTGGTTGGCCTCGGGGCACTTGATCTCCGAGCAGCGATGCAACCCGATCACTCGTTATCCGAGTCTCCGCGACCTGCTTTGACTGAAGACCACGTATTACTTCAGGCCAGTGTACTGGCACTCATACTCTGTGTGGGTGTGCTGTTGGCCCTCGATGCTCAAGCCGCTATTGCTCTGACCGTACCGCTGGCGATCGTCGTCGTGCTCGCAGTATGGACCCAAACTGGACCACCACAGTGGCTAACAGTGGTCTTAGGGACTCTTGTGGCTATCGGGGCCGTCCTCATCGTGGTGTTCCTTGGTAGTCGCCCGGCGTGGCCTTCGTGGTTGGCATCCAGTGATAGCTTGAGTAGTGCTCGGCACACGCTGTGGTCTGATGCCCTCAGTCTTTGGGGTACAAGTCCACTGTTCGGCTCCGGACCCGGGTCGTTCACTCCCTCTTCAGAACTTGCCTCAAGTAGTACAACTCTTGCGGCGGTACACTCGTTGCCACTGCAAGTAGGTTCCGAACTGGGCGCAGTTGGGGCCGTCCTCCTCGGGTTACTCTTTGTTGGTGGGCTTGCATTCGCCGCCCGGGGGAACCGGGCGGTCGCGTTCATCGCCATGACGGCGTGGACTGCGCTCGCGATCCATTCCAGCATCGATCACTTAGAGGATTTTCCCATCGTTGGGTTTATGGGTGGGGTAATCCTTGGCTGGGCCGGGATCAGTCAGCGATTTATAGGTGCATCGCGGCGTAAACCGTAGCCAAAGTGCCTGCTTAACGGGTTTCGCTTCGAAGTAACAGGTCCTCCTGATCACTCGGCGTCCCGACTCCGTCGGTGTTATTTGTCAGTATCCACGGCGATCCGTCCGGGACGGTGGTGACATCGCGTAGTCGTCCGAATTCCCTAACAAGATGATCCGTTGACGTGTCGAGGCTGTCGAGTGGGATTTCCCAGAGGCATTGGTCACGTAACGCCACCATGTAGATGGTGTGGTTGTGGATTTCGATAGCGCTTGGGCTGATATCCATTGCTGGACGGGGTCAATGTAGTTCGGGTCGCCGCCGGCACCTTCATAGTGTGGCCAACCGTAGTTACCACCGGGCTCAATGATGTTGAATTCATCCCAGGTGGCTTCACCAAATTCACTGGGGCACATGGTGCCATCCTTGGCCCAGACCAAACCTTGCGGGTGGTGAGGGCTCGGAGACGCTAACGACGCACTGCTGACGAGCGGGTATTTCACTCAATGTTCATTCAGGTCAAGTTTAGAGTTCGAATGCCTGTCGGTGGACGGTTTTCTTGTGGTGGTTAGGTGACCGGTTGTTGGTGCTCAATGACCTCTACCTTTACAGAAAGATTGCACATGAAGTCACACCGTTTCACCGATGCCCAGCGGCATACAGCGCGCCCTCGCAAACTTCCCTTAGCCGTCGTTCTGCCCCTCTCTGCCAGTCTGGTGTTAGGCATGCCTGCACCGGCCGCCTTCGCAGGCCCCGATACGGTGCAAGCTACTCAGGTTCAGCCATCCGCACCCGAGGCGGATTGTTTGGATGTCACGTTTGAAAATGGCACGGCAGCCGATGCCGCCCAGGGGCGCGCGATGGAAACCTTTGGTAGCCCACAGATCGCTGTTGATGGGCAGCTGGCCCGAGGTGTTGCCGACTTCGATGGCGAATCGGCTTATTCTTATGCCCTCGAGTCTGAGGACTATGCGGCGATGCAAGACGGTTTCACCGTCGAATGCGGTTTCATGGCCACCGGGGCGACAACGGGTGAAGATACCTTCTGTGGAAACAAAGAAGCCGGTGGCTGGGCCATGGTGGTTCGGGATGACCGTGTCGGGTTCATGATCCACACGGATGGTAACTACACCTTTGCCTGGGCGGATATTGACGTCAACCGCTGGTACCACGCCGCCGGAGTCTACGACGGTGAGACCATTCAGCTGTATTTCGACGGTGAATTGGCCGCCGAAGCCTAAGCTGGTGGTCTCATGACCATCCCACAGAATGAGACCGCCCAGAACGTGGTGATCGGTGCCGATAGTGACCCCAATGACGAACCCGGTCAGCACGCTTCCGTGCACACCGAAGACCAGCAATTCGAAGGGCCTGCCGGTCACAGAACATAGCGATCCGGAAATTTCTATGGATCCAGCACTGGGTCGAAACACCGCAACATTCGATGGTGATGATGCACTGCAGTACCCAATGGGGGAGCAGTACGCAGCCATGTCGGACTCTTTTTCTGTGGAATGCGTGTTCCGCTATAACGGGGAGTTCCCGGACTCGGGCCAAACCAATATGTGTGCCAATAAAGAGGCCGGTGGGTTTGCTGTGGCCATGTTCGAAGACACTCTGACCTTCGAATTACACACCGGTAGCTACCAGAACATTGGCCTCGAGATAGAACCCAATGAGTGGTACCACGCCGTGGCGGTCTTTGATGGTCCCAACCAGATGGCCCGCCTCTATGTGAATGGGGAACTCGCCGCTGAAGTCGAAACTGTCGGGGATCAAATGGTGTGGCCGCCAAACGCTGGAGCCCACAATATGACCCTGGGTGCAGACTCCTCACCCAGTGGGAGCCAATTCCACTCGACCTCCACATTGGACTCCGCACGCATCTACAGCCAACCCTTGAACGCCCAGCAGGTCGCTGCACTCAATGTGGAAGCATTTGGCGAGCTTCGCGAGCAGCAGGCCCAGCTCGTGGAAACCACACCGGCCGAAAATGCTGAGTTAACCCGCGCCACAGAATTCCAGGTGGAGTGGGATAACCCTTCCCTGGTTGCCCAGGGTGTGACGTATCTGCTCAATGATGAGGTCATTGAACCCGGCGACATGATTGGGGCCGGACTGACCGCGGGCGAACACACCCTGACCGTTGAAGGCAAGACCGTGTTCGGCCAGCCAATTCAGCAGACCATTGCCTTCACCTCGGGGTCGATTCCCGAAACGGGCGGCACCGAAACCGGCCAAGGTGAAGGCACCGTGACGCTCTCAGTTCGCGCGACCAACCCTGACGGCGGGGATGTCACCTCCACGTTCTATGCGGGCCAGGCCGATGTGGCCGAAGGTGGGTTCCAGGGCGTCGTCGAGGAAACCCCGACCACCCTGGAGTTTGACTACCGTGAAGCTGGCGAGCTGGATGGGGCCGGTGAAAGTTTGTCTGCCGGACAAGGTCATATCGCTTTCCAGCGCTTTGACGTTGCAGTCGATGCCGCCGTCGCCGGTCAGGCTGTGCGGTGGGCCGGCAGTGTGGATCCGTCCCGCCAGGTCAACGTCATGGTGTGGAATACCGCCACCGAAGCCTGGGATACCGTTGCGTCGGGCCGCGGGCTGACCGAGGGCGAACTGGTGCTGACCGGTGAACTGGAAGCCGACCACATCAACGACGGGACGGCGTCGGTGTTAGTCACCGGTGAGGATCCGTTCGCTGATGATCTCCCCAATGAGGCAGCTGATGCATTTGAAGATCCCGACGACTATGATTTTGCGATCGCGCATCTGACCGACACCCAGTACCTCTCCGAAGGTGCCGCAGAGAATGCCTACTCGCCAGAGCAACAGGCCATCTGGGCCGATGTCTACACCGACGCCCTGGATTGGATTGTCGACAACGCCGACGAGCGCAAGATCGAATACGTCGCCCACACCGGTGACATCATGGAAAACTGGCACACCGCATCCGAACGCGATGACGAAGAGGAATACCGCCAGATCGCCATCGAGGAATTCGAATTCGCCTCCGAGGCCCAGCGGATCCTGGATGATGCTGAGATCGTCAACGGGGTGCTGCCGGGCAACCACGATAACCGCACCGGCAACGACGTCGGCCCCGATAGCCTATACAACGACTACTTCGGCCCCGAGCGCTACGAGGCCCTCGAAAACAACGCCGGGTGGCGAGAAGCCCAAGCATCCTATACGCCGTGGCGGGCAGACGATAACGAAAATCACTACGACCTGTTCACCGCAGGCGGTCTGGACTTTATCGCCGTCCACTTAGGGTATGACGTCACCCAGGAAGAACTCGATTGGGCATCCGAGGTGCTGGATGAGTACTCAGACCGCAACGCGATGGCCATGACACACGCGCACCGTCGTCCAAGTACCGAACCTGATGGTCGCGGTGCAGCCTTCTCGCACGACCGGTTCACGAGTCGACCAAGGCGTGCTGCAGCAACACGACAACGTGTTTTTGGTGTTATCCGGTCACGAGCACGGGGTGGATATTGAGGTGCGCCAAGATGTCGGCACCGAAGGCAACCACATTGTCGAGCTATTGGTCGACTACCAGTTCTATGAAGTCTCGGCCGAAGAACCCGGGTTGACCGGTATTGATAACCGCAACCCGGATGACATGCTGCGCTTTGGGTCAAGCTTCTTCCGGATGCTGCAAATCGATGTCGACAACTCCGAGCTGGCCGTGGACACCTACTCTCCACTGCTAGACAACTTCGGGGCCACCGAATACGACGATCGGCAGCGCTATAACGGCACCGAAGACGATACCCGGCTGCCAATCCAGCTCGAGACCCGCAAAACGTCCTTTAGTACCGAGTCGGTCATGGTCACAACCCCGACCGATGACGTCATTGGAGAAGCCACCGCACGGTCTGGTTGGCCCGCCTCGGTTGAATGGTCCGGGCTGACTGAAGGCGAGACCTACGCCTGGTATGCGGTCAGCCGCGATGCCGAATCCGGCGAGGACCTGCCGACCGGTGAAGCCCAGCAAATGGGTGTGTTCACCGCAACCACCGCTGGCACCGATGACGTGGCTCCCGAGCTGACCGTGCCAGAGGCCGCGACCATTGCTGCAGGTGATGCGTTTGACCCGATGGCCGGTGTTTCCGCCACGGATAACGCTGACGGAGACCTTACTGCGGCAGTGCAGGTGATGACCGACCTCGACACCACCACCCCGGGTGTCTATGTGGTGACCTACCTGGTCGAAGACTCCACCGGCAACCAGGCCACCGCCACTCGTGCTGTGACCGTTACCGAAGCCGCCGCCGACTCGACCGAAGGGGACCAGAACGGCGATGACCAGAACGGTGACAGTGACGATACCGAGCAAAACGTCGAGGGCGAGGACACCACCAAGGGGGATGACGCCTCTGATGGTGCTGATCCTGTTAGCGGCACCGACACCCCCGGTGGGGCACACGATGGTGATGGTCCCTTAGACGATGAGGCAACAGCCGGCTCAGCAACGGACGTCGAAAACGCCGAGGGTTTCCTTGCCAATACCGGGGCCAACGGCACCGTATTGCTGGTCCTTGGTGGGCTGCTCAGTATTGCTTTCGGCCTTTCTGCTTGGCAGATCTCACGGCGTCGTAGTGCAATGAACTAACCTGCTTTGAAGAGCGAATACAAGAATAGCCGCTGGGGCACCACCGAGCCGTAACGGTCGGGGCCACCAGCGGTTACGCATTGACGTCTTTCGGGATTTTCGGTTGGATCTACAGCCAGGAGAAACAGGCTCCGGTATTGGGCTGGCCCCTGGTGCCGTCTGGCCGCGCTGCTCGTGGATACCTGCGTATTTGCTCACGTGCTCGTATGCTGAGCCTTACTTTCTACGTCGACTTCTTTGCTAGCCCAGGCTTGGTCGTCTCCTCGGTAGGCTTTTGGCTGCTGGTGTCTGTTCTGCAGGCATATGCTGGGACAACCGCGGACCCTGACCGAGGTTGGCGTCGACGATCCACTACCTGGCCTATCCGACATCGAGTTCGGTGACTGGCCAGGCGAGGACCACGTGCTTGCGCCAGGGCAAGAGGTTGTAGCCACCGCCACCTACGAACTGACCCAAGCTGATGTGAACGCCGGCTCGGTCGTCAACCTGGTTGAGGCCGATGGCACCCCACCAAACATCAAGGATCCAGAAAATCCGGATGATCCGGGCGAGCCCGCTGATCCGGTTGAAGATGAGGATCCGGAAACCGTTGTCGTACCGGGCGGTCCAGCACTGCAGCTGACCAAGACCAGTGATGGTATCGACGACGCCGTGGCCGGTCAGACCGTGACCCATGAGTTCGTTGCCACCAATACCGGCAACGTGACCATCACCGACGTCAGCATTACTGACGAACTGGAAGGTTTGGGCGAGCTGTCCTACGACTGGCCAGCCGATCGGGGAGTGCTGCAACCGGGACAGTCCGTGACTGCCACCGCGCAGTACACCGTGACCCAGGCCGATGTGGACCGTGGATTCGTGCACAACATCGCCACCGTTGATGGCACACCACCACCGGGTAGCCCCGATGTTGAGCTGCCACCACCGGCAGAGGAAATCATCCACCTGCCACCGGCACCGGGACTGATCGTTGACAAGACCAGTAGTTTCACCGCTGACGCTGTTGTCGGTGAGACCATTGAGTACGCATTTGCTGCCACCAACACCGGCAACGTGACGCTCACGGATGTTTCGATTGCCGATCCACTGCCGGGGCTGTCCAGCCTGTCCTATGACTGGCCTGGTGACACCGGGGTGCTGGCACCAGGTGAAACCGTGACCGCTACCGCAACCTATGCGTTGACCCAGGCGGATATTGACGCTGGCGTCGTGCATAACACGGCGACTGCGGGTGGTACGCCACCGCCATCGATTGATCCTGACGATCCGGACAACCCGGTCCCGTCAGATCCGATTGGTACCCCACCGGTGCACGAGGACACGCCGCTGCCACCGAACCCGGGCATTGACCTGGTCAAGACCAGTGACCTGACCGCGGAGGCGGTTGCCGGTGACGAAGTCGAGTACGGGTTTGTTGCCACCAACACCGGCAACGTAACCCTGACCGATGTGTCGCTGACCGACCCGCTGACTGGACTGTCGGACCTGACCTTTGACTGGCCGGGCGAGAGGTCAGTGTTGGCGCCGGGTGAATCGGTTCAGGCCACCGCGACCCTGGTGTTGGCTCAGGGCCACATCGATGACGGTCTAGTAGAAAATACTGCGACCGTCACCGGGACACCGCCACCGTCATACAACCCGGAGGACCCGGCCACCCCGACACCGCACGATCCGGTGAGGGATCAGTCGACCGTGGTCACCGAGTTGCCGCCCAACGCGATCTCGACTTGGCCAAGACCGCCGAACATCCTGGTGAAGGCGAAGTAGGCGACACCATCACCTATCACCTCACCGGGACCAATAACGGCAACGTCACGCTGACCGATGTTGAGCTGGTCGACGAGCTGGAAGGCCAAGGTGAGCTTCACCGGTCTGGCTGTCACAGGTGCATCCATCCTGACAGCAGTCGGTATCGCGCTGGCCTTGCTCGTGTTGGGTATCGTATTGCTCCGTGCTCGGAGTCGAAAGGAAACCGTATGAAAGCCCAACGTGGCATGATTACCCTGGCTGTGGCAGCCCTAGCGCTGACGGCCTGCGGGTCGGCTGATGATGACGCACAGTCACCGGATGCCGCAAACCAGAAGGTCATCGAGATCGCTGACCAGCCGGGTTCCGTTGAGGACTACGTCGGTGCCGCCGAAGACGCCGAAATCGACACCTGTGCTGCAGGCGGCGATAGCCTCGACGTTGCCGGCACCGTGACGAACCCAGAATCGGAGACCCACGACTACCTGTTGTACGTATCGGCCATGACCGAGGGTGACACCGTCGGTCTGGTCCAGGTTGACGTTGCAGACGTCGCCGGTGGCGACTCAGCCGAATGGGAATCGCAGATGGACCTGGCTCAAGAGGACATTGACTGTGTCCTCCGAGTGGAACGGTTCGCAGCCGAATAAGCTCACGCAACAGTACGGCCCGAGGCTGACATGTTTTCATGTCTGCCTCGGGCCTTGCTGTTTGGCTGCTCGTCGGGATATGACCTCGAGCTTGGCACGGACAGTGCTGCCACTCCAATGGGAAGGTGGCCTATGATGCTGGAGCCTGTGTCGCGAGTATTATGACAGATGCTGGCCAATCGACGCGTGAAAAGATGTGACACTATGAGCTCGACCGCTGCAGGAGCGAACCGATCTGTGAAGCCAAGACGGCGCGGGCTGAAGGTGGCCATCGGTGCGGCCGCTGTGCTGGCGGCCGGATGGTTCGTTTACACAACCGTGAACATCGTGGCGCCATCCCAGGGGGAGCTCGATAAACGTGTCGATGCCGTGGTGAGCTTGGCTCCGCAGTCTCATCGCCTCCCGATGGCTCAGCAGCTGGTGGCCGATGGGGTAGCGGATACCCTGGCGATTTCCTATTTCGATCATGACACCCCACAGATTCCTCTGAACGGGACCGGTGAGCCTGTGCCGCTGGAACAGCATTGCGAGCAGGAACACGTTGTGTGTTTTCGGCCGGCAGATGCCACCGCCGGTGAAGCTGAGGCAGTGGCTGAGATCGTTCGCAGCGAGTCTTGGAATTCCTTGACCGTGGTGACCAATCAACACCATACGTTTCGGACGCGGTTTATCTTTGATCGCTGCCTGGGGAAGCAGGTCGATGTGAACGTCGTGTACTCGCATCGAGACTACGACTTAGCCGGGACTGTCTGGCGAGTGGTGTACGAAAACGCTGCGATGTTCAAAGCTTTCTACGACGTGGCCTTTCGCTGCTGATCCGCCGATGAACAAACTTGGGAGAGCGCATGAGAGTTCCCCATCTGCCTTTCCAAGAGTGGCGTCCGGTATGCCCTTTATGATTGCACTGAGGCGGTTGAAGCCCATATCTCCGCCAGCAATTGGAGGTCTTCCTCCTCATTGTTATGGAAGACCTCTGCTCCCGGATTTTCGCTGGCACTTCCCTGGCTGTTCACTTAGCTGAGCCAGCAAATTCACCGTAGCTGTCTATACATGCAGAGGTGCCCTACACAATGACCTGGGAGTACTTCCGTGACAAACCGCAATCACCGCAGCACGCCCCGTCTCGCTGGACAGGGTCCTCAACCGCACCTACGTCGGTAAACCAGTGTGGCGAAACGGCCAGCGAACCTACAGGGACCCGGCCTCCGGCGGAGTGATCCGAGACGTGCACGACCGTCCGATCGAATTCGACATTGACCTGACCCGCCGCTGGTCAGGGGTGGTCGCAAGTTCTGAACAACTGGCGGCCGAACTGATCGACCTGGTGCTGGGGGACTAGTATGACCGACCGTCCTCGCGGCGGCCTCGCAGCACTGTGCATCGCCCAGGTCGCCAGTTGGGGACTGCTGTACTACTCGCTGCCGGTTGCCGTGCCACGCATCGCCGACGACACCGGCTGGAGCCACACCACCATCACCGCGGCACTGACCATCGGATTGCTCGTGTCTGCCGTGGCAGGGCTACGGGTTGGGAAACTGCTTGATGCCACCGGTCCTCGTCGATTGATGACCGGTGGCAGCCTAGCCGGGGTGCTCGCCTTATTGTTGGTGGCCTGGTCGCCCAACGTCTTCTGGTTCTATGTCGCCTGGTTGGTAGCAGGCTTGGCCCAATCAGCGGTGCTATATCCACCGGCTTTTGCAGTGATCACCCGATGGTACGGACCCCAACGCGTCAGTCCGTTAACCATCCTGGCCCTGGTCGGCGGCCTCGCCTCGACCATCTTCGCACCCATCGTCGCGTACTTGATCGAACAATTCGGATGGCGCACCAGCTACGTCATCATGGCGATCATCCTCGGCGTCATCACGGTGCCGTTGCACATGGTGTTCTTGAACGGCCAGTGGTCTGATGCACCTGATGCAAAGGCCAGTCCCCAGGACCGGGTTGAGAACACCAGCGCTGTCCGGGCGATTACTCGATCGCCGAGATTTATCCTCCTGACCACAGTCATGTCGTTGGCAGCCTTCGCCTTATTCGCCGTGACTATCAACATCGTGCCCTTGGTTATGGAACGCGGCATGGCCTATTCGACCGCCGCCATTGCACTCGGACTGCTGGGAGCCGGCCAAGTGGTCGGCCGACTCGGATATGGCACGTTATCCCGCAAGACCACACCACGGCAACGGACCATACTCATCTATGGTGCGGGTGCGATCAGTCTGGCTGCGCTCGCCGTCGTACCCGAACCCGCGTGGCTGATTATCTCGTTGGCCGTGTGTGCGGGTGCTGCACGAGGCTGCCATACCCTGTTGCAAGCCACCGCCGCCTCCGACCGCTGGGGTACCAAGAACTTCGCACAGATCAACGCAACACTCAACGCCCCCATCACCGCGCTGAGTGCACTGGCGCCCGTCACCGGGCCAGCACTTGCCGCTGCTTTCGGGAGCTACACGTTGATGGGCATGACCATGGCGGGACTCCTCGTCCTAGTGACAGTCGCCTCGGCGAAGACCTAATCATCGAGCAATCAAGAGGGGTAAAGGTAGTCCTTCGTTTGTGCTTGGGCTATTCGTTGTGGGCTGTTACTGATGGGACTAGCCGCTTTCCAGATTGTAAGAAAGCATCGTCGCGAAAGTCATGACATAGCCAGAAGTCTAACTCGTTGTTGAGTCTGGCCACCACAAATGATAATAAGCGGCTAGACAACCTGGATTCTCACTTTGATAGGGGTTGTTCCCCGATTTCAGATTGATCGCGCAGTGATATCCAGCTAGCAATGCTTGATCAGGGTGTTTCGAGTTGTAGCCGAAGTATCTCTTGCTCACTCGGAGGGGCCAAAGATTGTCGGCGGTAGGGGTACCCTTGCCCAACGTACTATCCGGGGCGCAGGCGCCGACTCTAAAGCCGTCATCAGTCCGCTCTTGCAGTATTTCAAGCCCAAACGAGCACCGAAACTATTGGGGTGCATTACTCAGGAGCCGATGGCGGTCGCGCCATGCGAGTTTGAATAAAGCATGTGCCGCTGGGTTAGTTTTGGGTGACTCAATAAGGTGTAAAAGCTCTTCATAATCGAAATCGCGAATCCTTTTAGTTCCTTCATGATCGAGTAACTGGTCTCCTAAGATCCTCTTTCCAGCAAGCGGGGAAAGGACAGCGATGACCAAGATTTCGGGCTTCAAGGAGACTGGGTTTAAACCCAAACCATATTCCCATAAGGTCAAATCTCCGGATCCTTGAAGCTCCGCAAGTAACCTTAAGGATGGATGATCTTGATCAGGCCTGTCTAGCAGTGGCTCATTCAGGCCATCTGGAAGGTTAAGAAATTCTTCGGCGTATTCCCGCTGTATGTTAATCCAAAAGTCAAAGTCTGTATTGACTCTAGGATCCACAACCGCGGGTTCAAACTCACCTGCGGGTACGATGTGGAATTGACCCACACCCTGGTGAACAGCAGTAGAGCTCCTACAGTGATAGATGAATTGCGGTGGGTCACTGTCGATGAGGGTAAGAGTGCAGATTGCTGTCGAGGCGCAACGTGCTCGGAAATCGAAAGGATCTCTGGGTAGATACCTATCTAAACTTGCGCCTGCTCCCGAAACAAATCCAAAAGCTTCTTGAGTGTCAGTAGCATCATGGTATTTGCCCAATTCATACGAAAGCTTAAGTTGCTCGTCGCGTAACTCTACCTCCACAAGGCGGTAGGTGTCAGTCCCCTCGGACCACAAGGTCGGTTGGTCGTACTCGCTGATAGCCTCACTGTATCTTTGTAATGTTATTCCTCCTTTGCCTGGAGGCCAGAAAGAACACATTCTTCGTATCGCTTTCTGGTATTCCTGGGGGTTGTGGGCTTCCTTGAACTCAATCTCTATCGACCCGATCTCGCGAGGTTTATTGAATATCCACCCTGCTCTACCGAGAAGTTTGAAATCCTTCAAGCGGTAATCGGAGTAATATCTTAGCCCTTTCTGGACAAGGCGATCGTAGTCTGTTTTGAGTATTTTACGAGTTCGACGAAATCTTTCTCGCTTCTTTTTTCTGATGAGTTTGTGTCTGTTTACTTTGTACGGCTTCCATGCCAGTAGAACAGTAATTAAGGGGATAGCAAAAGGCCACCAAAAAGCCAAGACTCCCATAGCAGAACCCTCCGTGTGAGCAGAGATATTACACCTAGTGTACCCTTAGAGCTGAAAAGTTTGCAGAGGTAGCATCACCTTCAGGCGCATGCATCAGGTGCAGGTGGATGTGAATTTAGGGCTGCATTTGCTAGACGTTGCCATACGACGGTCTCAAGGAAACTCTGGGCGGAGCAATATGAGCCTTTATATCAACAGGCCGGACTGAGTCTATCCTTCCGGTGATGATACTTCCGCCACGCACGCGTCGAACGGCGCATGAATCTAGGCTGCACAATTATGGGCCGCATGCCGAGGCTCATCGCGCCCGCTACTAAAGGGGAGTGACGAACTATCACCTGTGTGGAAGCCGTTGGGCATCCGTCGCCGGGCCTCGATGCGGTCCACATGGCGCTTACTGTTCTGAAGGGGAGCGGGTCATCCGCTTCAGGATGGAGTCTGCTGCCGCCTAATGGTGTGAACACGACAACTGAGAAGATAGCCAGCCTTCGTTAATGATGCGAACAGAGACTGCAACTTGGGTAAAAACACCCAGGCGATCGTCGTCTGTGCAGCCGAGTGCGGTAATCCGCCAAGGTGCCATCAATGCGCTGTCAGCAGTTTTTTCAGCTCATCGAACACCTGCCCGGGCGTGGATACCGCGTCTGTGTCGCGCATCGTCATCCACGATGCCGACGTTGCGTTGGGGTCATCAAGCTCCAGCGAGATGATGCCCGTGCTGCTCTCGGCGACGATTTCTGGAACAATCGAGACGCCTAAGCCTTGCCGGACCAGTGAGATGACAGCACTCCAGGTGGTGGTCTGATGTTTGATGCGCGGGGTGAAATCCGCGGCCCGGCAGATCGACATGACCCGCTCCCAGTAATGCGGGGAGGCTTCGCGGCGAAAAATAACAAACGGTTCGTTGGCCGCGTCTGTCAGGGATTCGACCTCACTGCCTGGGTGAGTGCACAGCCGGAAGCTGTCGCTGGCGATTTTGTGCGAGGTGAGATCCTCCGAGGTGGGGCGACTGTGACCGCAGGCGATATCGATGCCGCCGGTCTCGAGCTGTTCGAGTTGCTCGGCCGTGGTCATTTCCAGAATCTGGATTTTGATCTGTGGCCACTGGTGTTCGATGGAAGTGACCGCTTGTGGCAGGCCACGCATAAAGAATGTCTGCACGCACCCGATGGTGACGGTGCCGCTGATGCCTTCGGCCAGCGCCTGTGCCCCTAAGCTGAATCGATCTGCTGCCGCCAACAAATGCTGAGCGCGACGATGCAGCAGCCGTCCCTCGCGCGTCAGCGCAGTGCGGGGACTGCGGGTGAACAGCGTCAGGCCAAGTTGCGCTTCCAGTTTTTTGATCTCGCTGCTCAACGCCGGTTGGGAGATGTGGAGCTCCTCGGCGGCACGACCGAAATGCTCCGTTTGTGCCAGGGTGGCGAAGTAGCCCAGCCGTCGAAGGCTCACATCGTTCATAACCAAAACCTATCTCTGCATCGATAAAATGTATTGGAGATTATCACCGGCGTGAACGTAGTCTAATCGGAAATCCCGTACCCAAGGAGATCCGACCATGACGACCGATACCTCTGTATCCCGCGCCGGCACGAACGGTAGTGTTGACACCAGTCCTGTCCCGGACAGCTGGGGCATCAACCGCTTCACCGATGACGGTGCACTGCAGCAGCTGCTCCCGCTGTATTTGTCGCAAGATCTCTACGACCATCTGCTGCCACAGTTCGAAAGGCTCGGTGCCCGACTTGGTGGGGAGCTCGACGATCTGGCCCACCAGGCCGATCAGAACCCACCGGTGCTACACCACCGCACGCGCAGCGGGCAGGACATCCAGCGTATCGAAAAACACCCGGCCTACCAGCAGCTGGAGCAGGTGGCCTTCGGGGAACTGGGCATGGCGGCCATGAGCCACCGCGGAGGCGTCCTGGGGTGGCCCGAGCCGCTGCCGCCGGTGGTGAAATACCTGACCTTCTACCTGTTTGCCCAGGCTGAATTCGGGCTGGAATGCCCCGTGAGCATGACGGACGCGCTCACCCGGACCCTGCGAAAATACGGCGACCCGGCACTGGTTGCCAAATTCATTGATGGCCTGACCAGTCAGAACCTCGAGGAGCTCACGCAGGGTGCGATGTTCATGACCGAGCAGGACGCCGGATCTGATGTGGGGCGGACGACCACGACCGCGCGTGACAACCAGGATGGGACCTGGTCGCTGACAGGCGAGAAATGGTTCTGCTCCAACGCCGATGCCGATCTGGCGCTGGTGCTGGCACGCCCGGAAGGCGCTGAGCCCGGGATCAAGGGGATCGGGCTGTTCATCATGCCGCGCCGCCTCGACGATGGGCAACTGAATAGTTATCGGATCGTGCGGCTCAAGGACAAGTTGGGTACCCGGTCGATGGCCAGTGGTGAGATCAGTCTGCAGGGGGCGACCGCCTATCTGGTGGGAGACCTCGGGCAGGGCTTCAAGCAGATGGCCGACATGATCAACTCGTCTCGGCTGTCCAACGGGGTCCGGGCGGCGGGCATGATGCGTCGCGCCTTTGGTGAAGCCCGCTACGTGGCTCTCAATCGTGAGGCCTTTGGGCGTCAGCTAGTCGATCTGCCGCTGCAACGTCGCCAGTTGATCAAGATGCTCGTACCCACCGAACAGGCAACCTCGATATTCCTGCATACCGCACGGGTTTTCGCCGAGGCCGATGCCGGCGATTCCCATGCCGCCTCGGTGCTGCGTATTTTGACACCGTTGGTCAAGCTGCGTGCCTGCCGGGACGCGCGCAAAGTTGCCGGCGATGCGATGGAGGCCCGCGGAGGTGTCGGCTACATCGAGGAATATGGCGATGCGCGCATCCTGCGCGACGTGCACCTGGGCTCGATCTGGGAGGGCACGACTAATATCATCGGCCTTGATGTGGTGCGTGCCGCGCACCGGGCTGAAGCGCTCACCCCGCTCATCGAACACTTGCGGCAGCTGCTCGACGACGCTGCGAGTGCGGGAGCCGAAGATGTCGTGTCCGGGCCGCTGCGCAACTGCCTTGAGGCACAGTTGGACCGTGTCACGCACGCCGTGGAAGGACTGGCCGACTCAGCCGCTGAAGAGCAGGTGCGCCAAGTGGCAACCGCACTGTACAACATCACCTCTGCGGTGATCATGGTGTCCGAAGGCGCCCGGATCGCAGCCGCCAGCGGTGACCACTCACGACTGGTGTTGGCCGCGATGGTGCTGCGTCATCGAGTGTTGCCACAGGACCCGCTGGCGCCGGTCACCGAGTCCGCCCAGTTGCTTGACGCCCTGATCCGCCAGCAGCCTGTGACCGAGACCCAGGCAGCGGACTATGCTGCATCACTTGCCGAGTTCCAGCGGGTTCAAGCATGAGCGCCACATGGGGATCCCTGGCCGGGCTGCGCGTCGTTGACCTCTCGCGCGTGCTGGGCGGGCCGTATGCCACCCAGATTCTGGCTGATCACGGTGCAGAAGTCATCAAGGTCGAATCCCCGCAGGGCGATGAGACCCGGCACTGGGGCCCACCCTTCGTATCCGAAGGGGTTGCCTGGTATTTCGCGGGGGTCAACCGCAACAAGAAAAGCGTCGTCTTGGACCTGACACAAGACTCCGAGCGGCAGCGACTGCTGCGGCTGCTCGAGGATGCCGACGTACTGGTTGAGAACTTCAAATCCGGCACCCTGGAAAAATGGGGTATGGGTTATCACGAGGTGCTGTCTGTCCAGTACCCGCGGTTGGTGCATGCCTCGATCACCGGCTTCGGTGATGATGGGCCGCTGGGTGGGCTGCCCGGTTACGATGCGGTCGTGCAGGCCGAAGCCGGACTCATGAGTGTCAACGGCACCGCCTACAGCGGACCCACCCGGATCGGAATGCCAGCAGTCGACATGATTACCGGGCTCAACACAGTGAACGGCATTTTGATGGCGCTGCGCGAGCGTGAGCAGAGCGGCCGCGGCCAGCGCGTCGAGACCACACTGTTTGATTGCGGTATCTCGGTCATGCACCCGCACATGCCCAACTACTTCGGCACCGGCCGCGTCCCAGAGCTCACGGGCAACGACCATCCCAACATCGCACCGTACTCGACCTATGCCACCGGCAGCGGCGAGGTCGCGATCACCGTCGGCAACGATCGGCAATTTGCCAAGCTGTGCGAATATCTCGGCATCCCCGAAACGGCCACTGATGACAGGTTCGCGAACAATGCCGCCCGGTGTGGGCATCGTGCGGAACTACGCGAAGTGCTCGAAACAGCCATGGCCGACACTGACGCTGCGACTGTGGCCCAGGACCTGATGGCGATGGGGGTGCCCTGCGGTGCGATCAACACCGTCGATCAGGTGGTCCAGCATCCACACGCGGCACATCGCAAGATGTTCGTCGAACTGGAAGGCGGCTACCGCGGGGTGGCCTCTCCGGTGAAGATGTCGCGAACGCCAGCTGAGTACCGTTTACCGCCCCCGGCACATGGTGAGCACACCGCCGAAGTGTTCGAGTCGCAGGAGCCATCAAGCCAGTCACCAGCCTCACGGTAAGGTCCGAGTATTTCTCAAGGTGCTCAAATTAGGGATATAGAATGTGTCCTTGTTTTAATTTCTCCATTTTCAGACCACTGCATATGTATATTGGCTTGCTGCGTGGAGGTAATATCGCGGGCAACAGGCCACTGGTATTCGCCACCGTTACCCGGAATCGTAGCACCCACACTATTATTTAGTATTTCAACCGGTGCTCCACCGTCGAGTGGTTCAAGCTTAAACGAGAGGTCTTCGGCAGTTTTATCGCCTTCATTTCTGATACGCACGCTGTTCTGAGAGAATCTATTTTGCGGTTGAGTTACAAACGAGGCGATTGGGTCAGCTCCTGTTTGAATTAGATCTTGCTGAGTTGGAGTGACAAGGTTTAAGTTAGCTAGATCAGTCTCCACCGCGTTTCGAACTTTATAGGCAAGGTCATCGGAGTCAGAATAATTGCCTAGTAGACCGACTGCTTGCAGCTTTTTCTGAAACTCACGTACCTTCATTGCGTCCTCGAGTGCGTCTGGGGGTACAGGGGCATCCGAGAAGTACACATGAACGGGCTTATTAGCAGCAACTGCACGCTCAATCTCTTCAGCGGTACCTGAAATTGCGTTTTCGGTAGGTTGACCAAGCCGTGTGCCAAAAAGGGCTACTACAATATCGCTTTTGTCGACGAGCTGCTGATTAATAATGTCCTGCCCGGTGCCACCCATGGCTGGTACGGCGTCAGTTTCCCAGCGTCTGGGGAGCAGGATGACTTTTTCTGTTTCAGCGCGGTTTGAGTTCCAACTATGGAGCATTCGCTCTACGGCATCTCGCTCCTGACTGGTGTCACTTGGAGAGGCAATCAAAACTTTTATAACATTTGCATAGAAGCTCATAGCACCACCATAATCAACCATAGATCTTCTAGCGCATCCGGAAACACCTCAAAGTCACCGCACGTACCAAAGGGTTGTAAGCTTTCTGACCTCGATTTATGTTCGTGGTCTGTTTGAGGACAAGATAGCAGCGGAAACATGATCTATTGGAGCGGGCACATTCTGCGGTAACAGCGTGCCGCATCAAAGCGTTCAACGTTTTTCGTCGACGGCCCACCCGGCGCAGGTTGCCTCATCCAGAGGTTGTTCGAGGGGCGTGGGTCGGTTGCGGATCTAGTGAGCGCAGGGTTGTGACTCTACCGGTGCTGCACATCAACAAAAATGACAGGCAGAGGCTGGTTGATCGAGAGGCGCAAGGTGCCTGGCGAATCTCGCCGGCCCGCGTCGTGCAGCTGTGTATGCTGACCGCAGTTCGGCAGGGTCACTCACAATGTCACTAGTTTAACGCCTCGTCTTGATTGCTGGTCTGCTCCAGGCTTGGCCGTCTGCAGCGAGATTCTCTCCGGAGCCCGAGTTCGCCCGACAGTAGGTGCCATCTTTATGTAGGGTTCTGCTCTACTCCGAAATAGGTGGCCGCTACTCGGCTTGGTTCAGATTCTGGATGTTTTTAGACTTCGCCCTAGCGGTCATCAAATTATTCAGGATAGTCAAAGCTCGCAGTCCCGAGGTCTGGATGATCGCCTAACAGAATCCGAACTACTCGACGTCCGGAGCAATCGTGTGGAGTGGTGCTTTGTTAGATTTTGTTGGTGGAGGCTCTAGGCATTGACGAGTCGGAGCTATGGGTCCGCGCACATTGCATCTTTTGACAATGTATCGGTGACCACGTGGTCGTGAACCTGATACATGCCGACCCCGACCTCAGTATCTTTCAGCGGGCTTGGCATGTGGTCGAATAGAACGTTGCTTTCTTCAAAGCGCTCTGACAAGCTACCACTCGCCGTGCGCCAACGCTAGAGATCTAATATTCGGGCGTCTTTGGTCCCCTTAAGTCTCACAATGAACTGACACAAAACTCATTTTGAGGGCGTTACTAAGGGTAAGTTCCTCCACGGGTATCACCACGACCAAATCGGGGTCATTGGAGGCCACCAGAAAGAGGAGTATCCTAGTCGTGTTTGTTTTGGGGCGGCAGAGATTCTCTCGCAATGCAACTGGTGAGGCCGAAATAAATCCTGCCACCCCGTGGGCTTTACATATATTTTTGCGTAGAGGCGCAGCTAGGAACCAATGCTAATGGCAAGCTGGAAACCAATTAACCCTGATATTGCGACGAGAGCGGCCTACTTAGAGGACACTCTCAACACCCAGATCGCCTTCGCTCCAAAGCAGGTACGTGAAGTTTGGACGCAGTGGAATAACTACGATTCAACTGAAGAGCGCCGTAAAAACAAGTCTGCCGTTCGAGTTATTGAAGAGCAACTTGAATCGTGTTTGGACGAGCTAACGATCTCTTTAGAAGGGGTCTCCCCTGAAGCCGCAACTTGGCTCCTACCAGGTGAACGTGGGGGAGAATACATGTCTTTACGCGGTGGTGAGCATTTTAATGGGTCCATGTGTGCGTGGCTAATAGGAGTCTTTGGTTCTGGTAGAGCCGACAACCTGGTCTCGGCCCATAAAGTTTTTAGTAAATATGCGAGGTGGGTAGCCACCTATTTGACCCGGTGGCTTATGCTCTACGATCTCAGGGAAGAGGAGCATTTAGGTGAACGGATTGTTATTACACGTCTTCTTAAAGTCGACACGAAGCTTCGGTGGATTGCGGACGAGGTTTGCGCAAAATTAGGAGAATGGGTCGATTTAAATTTACCTGCCAGTTCGAACGCCCTTGGGCTTTCGATAATGAGAACAGTCGAGGATAACGTTCTCGGGACGACTTTATCCTATGCAGCGGATGCAGCTAATGATACTCCTCCAAACGCTAACCACACGCTTGACTCCGGAGGGAGTCGGGGTACTGAGCCATCTGCATCATTCAAGCCTCTGAGCGACGGCTTCTTAGCAAGGCTGCCTGCTGAAACTTTAGAAGCGCTTAGTGCTCCCTCTAGGGCTCTCACAAGAGCTGAGTTATTGCGTGCTCTTGAAGGTGAGGAGTATGTGATCAAACCTCTAGTTCGCGTTGAAGGCAGTTATAAGGTCCTTAATCGTTATTCTTGGATGTACTCCCGTGACGTGGCAATTATGCATGCGATAATGTTGGTTTGTAAGCCTGAAGAAGTAGGGCGCCCTTTAGAAGAGACAACAGTCGCTTTGCTTCGCGACTGGGGTCCAGAGGGTTTTACGTGGGAATCTGACGTGGTGTTGGCAGCCGCGGGGAGGACTAAAGGGGACGAGGTAGACCTTTTTGGTTTATCCTCAGAAGTCGCCCTCATTGGAGAATGTAAGGCCAATCGCATGCCCCGCAATAATGCGAGCCTGGATGCTACTTTCGAAGAACGTCTTATCGGTAAAGCTGTAGACCAGGTCGAGAGGCGGATTATGAATTGGAATTCGGGAGGGCGTCCTGTGAATTCGCACACTAGGTGGGTTCCGGCAGTGGGAGCGGTGATAACAATTTCTAGCTACGCCGGCGCTGTATGGTCGTCAACCTCTTTGGTGAAAGAGAATAAGCAACTTGATGTAGCGATATTTCCGCTACATTCTTTCCTACTTATGGCTAGTGTTTTGGAAAATTCGAGCGAGTTCCGTGCATATATAGAATGGAGAACACAGCTCCTGGCGAGCGGAGTCATGAATAATGACGAACTTGAATTTTTGGTCACCTTTCTCAAACACCCTAATCCGCTCCCTGCGCCAGAGCAACACGGCTACCCAAAAATACTTGAACAAATCGAGGTTGATTCCGATGCCGCGTTTCTACTGACCCCTAAGAAAAACAGGCTCACGGATGCTTGGAGAAATTCGTATAAGAAGGAATTGCTGGAGTCTGTTGTCTCTGTCGGTCCGCGCCTGTCTTAGGGTTTTGTGAGAACTGTTATAAAACGAAAACAGGCAAGACTCTCATGGTGCCTAATTTCAATCTTTATCGTGCGACAAGCGCTCGCAGAATAAACTCGGCGACGAACACATCCCAAGGACCCAAAGTGATATACGAAAGCACCGTTTGGGCCGTCACTAGCACCATGTATTCCTTGGCGTGTGGTGTATGAGCACGCTGCGATGGTTAAAGCCTTCTACGACGTGACCTTCCGCTGCTGACGGGGCTCGAGCATAATGTGGTTGCATGTCTTCTACACTTTTATCGTTTCCGAATGGGAGCGGCGTGCGAATTCCGGTGTTACTCGATACTGATATCGGATCCAACGTCGACGACCTGCTCGCACTGCTCTTCACACTGGGGAACAACTCACTGAACCTTGTAGGCGTGACCACAGTGTATGGGGACACCATGCTCCGGGCTAGGGTGGCCCAATCCACGTTGGCGCTCGCAGGACGTGCCGATGTTCCGGTGGGCGCCGGTATCGGGACGCCGCAGTCGGGCAAGCCAGTCTTCTGGACCGGGCATGAAGGCGAAGGGTACGACCTTTCCGAGACGTCCGAACCGGTGCCCCCGGCGTCGTCGATTTATGTTCAAGCTTTGAAGCGGCATGGTTCCGACCTGGTGATTGCCGCGATTGGCCCACTCACCAACATTGTCAGTGTTCTCCAAGCAACCGACGTCCAACCTCGATGCGTAATTGCCATGGCAGGGCAGTTTGGTCCGGGGGAGCCGGACCATAATGTCAGTTCAGACACCGTAGCTGCAGCGCAATTGATGGAGCTGGGTGTGCCGGTCGTCTTAGTCGGGATCGAACTGTGTCGACAAGTGCCCTATGATTTCACCGATCTCGATGCGGTCATCCACGCCCTTCCTAACCATCCTTTGACGAAGGTGGTTGCGGATCGTACCCACGCGTGGTGGAACTACCGTGGAGAAAGCCGTTCTAACCCGTGTGACCCGCTGACCTTACTAGCGTTGGCTCAGCCGGAACTCTTCGACTTCCAGCAGGCGGAAATTGCTTTTGTTCCTCACGGCAACAAGGCCGGTACAACCCTATGGGAAGCGTCAGACAGTGCGAGCAGTTTCTTCGCGACCACGGTGCACGTACGGCGCGCCCGTGAAATCATCTGGCGCAATATCATTCGCTGCATTCATGACGCACCCGCTGCCACCTAACTATCGTCACCTTTAAGCTCTTCGTCCGTCTCCACAGACTTTCAAGCTCGCCACACCGATCCTGGACGTAGAACAGTGACTTAAAACCACAACCCCGTGAAATCCGAATACGCTATACCGAGTGACCAAATGGTCTCAAGAGCGTTGGGGAACACTTGTGCCGCAGCAGCTACAACGATCGGCGACGGGCCTCCTGATTGGAGACCCGCCGTCTATGAAGAGGAAAGTAAACAGCGATGAGTGACTCTATAGAAACTCAACCACCTGCTTACGAAGTCAAAAATCTCAATAAGATTTTCGTAGCAGAGAAACCGGTTCACGCCTTGGTGGACATCAACCTGACGATCCCGGAAGGTTCGTTTACGTGCATCGTCGGGCCCTCGGGTTGCGGTAAATCCACCCTGCTACGGATTCTCGGCGGCCTCGTCGACGAAACCTCCGGGACAGTTAATCGGTCGCTGACCAGCCAATCGGTCCCGTCGTCGGCATTTGTCTTCCAAGAACACGGTATTTTCCCCTGGATGAATGTCATCGATAACGTCGCCTTCGGCCAGCAGATGGCCGGGATCGATAAGAAAACTCGCCGCGCCTCTGCCACCGAGTGGATCAAACGCATCGGGCTGAGCGGATTCGAAGACAGCTACCCGCACCAGTTGTCAGGTGGGATGCGCCAGCGCATCGCAATTGCCCGCGCCTTTGCTACGGGTTCACCCGCATTGTTAATGGACGAGCCACTCGGAGCGCTGGACTCCCAGACACGAACGCTGATGCAAGAAGAACTCGTGGCGTTGTGGGAAGCCGAACGCAAAACCGTCGTGCTCGTGACCCACTCAATTGAAGAGGCGCTGCTGCTCGGGGATCGTATCGTGATGATGTCAGCTCGTCCCGCCACGGTCAAAGAAGTCATCGACGTGCCGTTTGAGCGGCCGCGTGGCATCGATACCGAGAAGGATCCGCGGTTTGGTGAGATGAAAACACAGATTTGGGAATCCATCCGCGATGAGGTTCAAGAGTCGATGGGAGCGATCTCGTGACCGAAACAACCAACACCACCACCAACGGCGTCGCTGGTGCTGCTTCGGACGGTATGGACTCGGGGGAGCAGCCCGGTAGTCTGATGACCCTGCCTGCCGCCACCCAGCACGCTATTGATACGCAGCAGCGGAAAAACCGCTTCCTTCGTCGTCGTGATGTGCTCTTATCCATCCTGACTCCCATCGCGTTTCTGGTGTTATGGGAAGTCGCTGCAGCGACCGGGATGATCGACTCCCGCGTCTTTTCGGCACCAACGCTGATCTTCCAGACCGCTTTCGAAATGATTCGCGACGGCTCACTGTTCGTCCACTCGTGGGCCACCATCTATCGTCTCGTGTTGGGCTTCATTATTGGTGCCGCCGTCGGTATCGGGATGGGCCTGCTCATGGGGCTGTGGCGACCGCTCCGAGCAGCCTTCGGCCCGATGTTTACAGCATTGTATGCGCTGCCGATGATCGCGATCTTGCCGTTGTTGCTATTGGTCTTCGGCCTGACCGAGACACCGCGTATTCTGGCGGTGGCGATCTCGGTGTTCTTCGTGCTGCAGATCAATACCACGGCTGCCGTCATACAGATTGATGCCGGTGTACTCGAAGCGGCGCGCTCCTATAACGCGCGCGGCTGGCGGCTGTTTACCTCAGTCTTGTTGCCAGCGTCGTTGCCGACCATCTTGACCGGTATGCGTGTCGCAGCAGGTATGGCCGTCACAGTTGTGACCGCGGTCGAGTTCGTCGCCGCGAACGAGGGCCTGGGCTTTTTGATTTGGAATTCATGGCAGCTGTTCCAGCCCTCCGTGATGTACGTGGGTCTGGTAGCAGTGGCCATATTAGGTGCGGTTGTAACGTTCGGCCTGGTCTGGCTCGAACGCGTGGTCACACCATGGAAATACGCGCGAAATAAGAAAAGGAAGAAACATTCATGACTAAAATTCGTCGCACAGTCGCGGGCTTAGCAGTCCTAGCGCTGGGGCTTACCGCATGCGGTGATTCGGGTGAAGCATCCGAAGAGGATTCGACCATCACGCTGGGTGTGGCCAGCCTGCCGATCTTTGCACCCGTGTTCGTCGCCGATGAGAAGGGCTACTTCGAAGACCGCGGCCTGGACGTCGAACTCGAATTCGTCCAAACCGGTCAGGACGCTATCCCACTGCTGTCCTCGGGCCAGATGGATGCCTTGGCCGCAGGCTTCTCCGCCGGGGTCTTCTCCGGACTGGATGAGGGCCTGGAGTTCCGCATCGTCGGGTCCATGGGCGTTGCCGACGGTAGTGACTACGCGCCAGCACACCTGATCGTGCGTGATGAGCTGGTTCAAGACGGCACCGTATCCGGTATCGAGGATCTCGAAGGCCTCAACGTTGGCGTTGCAGGTGGCGAAGGCGGCACCGGAGCATTCCTAACCGCCCAAGCACTGCAGGAAGCCGACCTGAGCATCACCGATGTGAACCTGCAGAACGTGGGCAACCCGGACATGCCAGCGGCCATGGACAACGGCAGCATCGACGCCGGCCTGATGTCCGCGCCATTCTCGGAGAACGCCCTGAACGACGAGATCGGTCAGTCGGTGTGGTACCCGCCGGAAGGCACCAGCGGCACCGGCCTGATGTACGGTGAGCATTTCCTAGACCGCGAAGAAGCAGACCTGCTGTTTGAAGCATTGGCGCAAGCTGCCGATGAGCTGCAAGGCGATGCCCGCTACTCCGAAGAGTACTTGGACATCGTCGGTAACGCCATCGGCCAATCCGGTGAAGATCTCCAGGGTGTGCCGCTGTACACCTGGTACTCCGACCTGCGCCCACTGCCTGACCAGTTAGCTGCCATGGAATCCGTCTGGCTTGAGTACGGCGCCCTGACCTATGATGAGCCGCTTGACCCAGAAGAGTACATCGACTCATCCTTCTCCGACGCTGTCGATAGCGAGTAAAGCTTCTCAACAGCCGACCGCATAGCGTCATGTAGGAACGGCCTCGTCTTCGTGTAGGAGACGAGGCCGTTTCTTTCGAAGCCAGGGGGTCTGTCACCGCCTGCTGTGACGCACTGAAAAGCGCTAGCAGTACGGGGCTGTAGTTATCCTTTAAGACAAACTCATAGCCTGTGAATAACTCGCAGCACAATCCACAAATTTTTACACGAGGAATCCTCGTCCCTGGAAATGAGCGATGATGTGAGGTGGGAGGCGGAGTTATGAACGAATTAGCATACGTTAGAGCTCGTCGTGAAGCGCGAGAGCTGCTCGAAGCACATTGGGATGGCGAGTTCCCCGTTAAGCTTGGGCCCATCACGGAAGCGCTAGATGCCGAGAATATGAGATGCCGCTAGATGGTGGTATTTCTGGGGTTGTCTCGAAGCAGCCTCGCGGCGCAGCTGAGATTGTTCTTAACTCCACCGAACCTGCTGCGCGTCGACGGTTTACTTGGGCTCATGAATTAGGCCATGTAGTAGAACGTGGCTCCGTCGCTTCTGACGAGGACTACTCGTTTACCGATGCTCGCGGCAATGATTATAACTTGCACGAGTTCTTTGCCGACGAATTTGCAGGTGCCTTATTAATGCCAGAAGATGAGATCACCCGCCTCGAGATAGTGGGGTACTCCATCGCTCAGCAGGCTCGTTACTTCGGTGTCTCAATACCTGCTGTACGGGAGCGCCATAAACGGCTGTCGAATCAACCAAGCCCTGCATCCTTATAATCTATGGCAGACGATTTTGAAGAGCGCGCGATTGCGGTGCAGTCGTTTGCAATCATGGGGTTTGTTGCACGCGGTTTGTACCCATCTCCCGTCACTAAATGTTCCAGGGAAAGTGAGCCCGTGGAGTGACCAGCTTATAAAGCCGGTTAGCCCTCGTCCTCTTGGCGCAGATTATTCGCGAGGTGCGTGGTGTGGCCAGGTTCGGCTGAGGGCGCTTCTTGCGCCGTCGCCTCACGACCCAGAAAGTACGCGCCGAGTGTGCCGGCGAGGGTAGCGAACACCACTACTGAAAAGATAGCCAGCACGACATGCAGGATGCGAACAAAGACCGTGTCTGCGGTGAAACCGGCTCCAGTTATCGTGGCCAGTGCGGCCTCGTAGAGCGCATCCAAGTAGCTCGGGTAATCAGCGAATATGTAGAGTAGCTGGCTGGCTCCCAGGATGACGATCGCGGTGACAGCAATCAGCCAGGCAACTCGGTTAGAGAGCAGTTTCTCGGCGGATCGTGAGCCGCGAACTCCTGCGGAGAGAACCCTGCCGAATCGTGTGACGCGTAGGATCCGCAGTGCCCGTAAAGCTCGAAAGAACCGTAAGAACGGCAGCACCAGGAAAATAATCTGCCACCAGTTCTTGCGCCAGAAGCTGGCTTGGAACCGAGCAACGTATGCACGTAACAGGAATTCGGCGACGAAGATGCCCCAGAAGATCCAGTTGATGACTGAAAGCACGGTTTGACCAGTGGGGTCTGTGACCAGCAGCTGTGCAAGGACGACCAGGAGGAAGATGATGCCTAGGACACCCATCGGCCGGTCGAGTCGTCGTGCGAGGACTTCCGCATCGATCAGCCGTCGTTGGTCGTCAGCCACCAATCATTCCTCTCCGTCAATGTGCTGAGTTGTCTAACCTGCTCAGAGGTTACTATTCGAGCATGGCACGGAATGCGCCGTCACTCCAACGGGCGGTGCTTGAGAATAACAGTATTCTATGAGGAGCTTCCTGGTGTGGCAGCAACCACTTCTGAACCGTCGTTCATCCTGGGCTGGGGGCTTCAGGTGACGTGTGGTTGTTAAGCGCACGTATCTTGGATTCCAACCATTCACGAGCTGACTCGAGGTCTGGGGCAGGGGCTATTTGTCGACCACCGATGAGTACCTCTTGAAGGGCTTCATCGTAGCGGGTTCGGTCACTGCTCATCGCTCTTAAGATGCTCTCGGATTTGCGCAATTGTCGTTTCATAATCACGCAGGAAAACGCCGTCGAGATCGGAAGTCGCTCGGGTTCCTAATTCACCTCGCTGCATTTTGATAGCGAGACCGCCCTTGATTGCTACAGAATCCGGCAACATTTGAGTAGTTAAAACTCCGATAAAAGTAGTGCGAACTCGTGCCACCGGAAGACCTAATCTTCGTGCTGTCTTTCTATGATCGTGTTGAGTTCATGCACTGTTTTAACAACCGTCACGAGGCCTCCTCGGAAGCTAGTGCGAGAAGTTCGTGTACTTCTACGGAACTGAGCAATTCACGACGTGCCGCTTGTGAAATGGCTTCTCTCCATCGGGCCTGGGGGATTTTTTGGTGTACCTGCCGTAAGGCATAGTTGAGAGCCACCGAAGGTACGCCGTGATAATACGTGGTTTCATCTTCTTGCAGAGTGGTTCGCTGAGTCACGTGTATCCATTGCGGAAGCGTTCGGCGTTTTTGCCGAGTGGTTGCAATCTCGATCCTGGCAGGGTTGGCATGTCCTAGTTCTAGTAGAGCCAGAACAGACTCGCCTTCGAGATACGCATGCTCTCCGACTATCGCGACGGCTTCAGCTTCATCAGAGCCGATGGTTCGTGGGAAATCATCGAAACGGTAGACCCCGTGACCAATTCTGCGGATCGCGCCGCGTTGGGCGAGTTTGCGCAGCTCGACAGCAGGGATGTCTAGCTCATCGGCGTCGTCGGTAGTGATAATGCCGTGCTGGTATGCCGCGATATGACGAAGTTGCTGCTGGTAACTCACGTGCCCTCCCTATCTTCAAAACCGTACCAAATATGGTACGGTTTTGCATATTCTGCTTCGGGGTCATGGATATCAAATGCTCGACGCGCGCCTGGGGCACATGACGCGTCGTGTATGCACATCATGACTACGGCTGGGCAGGAACTGGACTGTCTGGCGTGGCGCCTACGAGAACGCAGCGTTCGTTAAAGCCTTTTACGACGTGACCTTTCGATGCTGAGTGATACGAACTGGATTCGCGTGCAAAACGATTCTGGCGCAGCAGGTTACGCTCGAGGAACTCAACGCCTACGGTCTGGCTGAGGACCCGCAGTTTGAGCCCGGTACTGAGCACGTCTATTCGAACACCTCAACGAATCTGCTGGGCGTCGTCATTGAAGAAGCCACCGACTAATCGATTGCCGAGGTGATCAACGAGCGCATCGTGGCGGAACTCGGCCTCACCGATACCCGGTATGTCGAGACCGAAGACGACTGGGTGGACCCGCACGCCCAAGGTCATCAGCCAGCCGAGGGGCAAGTCGAGCTCAACTTCAATAACTTTTCCTCGATGGGCGCTTCCGGTGCGATGGGCTCCACGACAGACGACATGACCGTGTGGGCTGAAGCGCTCGCAACCAGTGAGCTGATCTCGCCGGAGCTGCACGACCAGCGACTGGTCGGTGCGCCGCTGACTGAGAGACCAGAATATGACGAATACGCCTTAGGCATCGGTTCGCTTGACGGCTGGTGGGACCACACCGGTGAGGGGCAGGGCTTTACCGCATTAGCCATGCACGACGTGGAGTCGGAGGCCAGTGTGGTGATCTCTATGGACATCTCCAACGCGGTTGTGAGCTCGGAGGGCGGGGAAGAGGTGTATCGCCAACGTGCCCACAGCACTGATGCGTGAGTATGCCGAATTTTGGATGCGAACGAGCAAGGATCCAGCGGGCCGTATCTCCACTAGATAAGTACGTGCAGACCCCTAACCTATCGCTGGCAGAAGGTAGTCTAACCTTCAGCCTGCTTCTGAAATTATCTTTCTTTGATGGTCCAAGTAGTCAGCGATCGTCACGACGTTATTATCTACAGGCTCGTCGAACTCAGGTGGCCTAGATAGGTTTGCCTTGGCGAGCTCTCTGGAATAATTAATGAGCAGGTCCGTGAATGATAGAAACCCGCAGGATTCAAATAATTTCTTTAGGCTCCGTTCTCGAATTTGCTGGGTAGCCTTCAATGCTTCCGAGAGCTGATCGATAATTTCAGTAGATAACCTCTTGTCATGGACCGCTGCCGCATAGGCCGTCATAGCGCTGTTCAACTCATCGACAATACGATCGGTACGTGCCCGCGCGTGAATGTAAAACCCTCCGGCGACTGCTCCAGCAGTTGCCACTAATGCACTACCGGTGAGAACTAGCCTGGAGTTTGATGATTGGGTCAGACGCATCATAGCTTCGGATAGGTTCTCCGAGCGAGCTACTTCGACTAAATGTTCCATAATCTGTCCACTAGTATTCCGCATCACTCCGCCATGCCGAACCCATTCGCCGGTAAGTAATTTCTCTTGTGCTTCAGGTGACAGAAGATAGTGCGCTTGTACAAACATTGGGTAATTCCTAGCTCATTTCAGTGTGGCGCCTTTATTAGATTACCTCTAGCCGATGCACTGTGCTTCCGGAAGCCCTCGCGCTCACACCTGCGAAGGATTGAATATGAGAGCCGGTAAGAAGCGTAGTTGTTGCATGCCATTTGAGGTAGCGTCACGAGCATAGTGTGCCTAACCTGTGATCGCGCAGCATTTGTCGGTGGCTAATGTCGGCTTCTTATGTACCGGGTCGGATGTAGCTTCACTAATGCTCGTCTGATCCGGTCACGAGTATGTGTTCCTCGTAGGCCCGGCGGGTTAATTCGCGTGAATGCCATCGCCGAAAAATGCCAGATTGATTAGACCGCATCAAATCAAGGCAGAGCTTTCGCACACCTTGCAAGATTTCAGGCTGGTCCAGGGCCTGACCCAGCAATCCGGTAGGGACGGCCATACGATCGACGGGGCCAATACGGTATGTAGGGGAATCAATGAACGTCGGCACGACCGGTGGATCTTGTATCCATCTGTCTTGGATGACGCCCTCGTCGGTGAGCGTTCCCTCCGTCGTGTTGAGGCAGCTGAGGTGTACGTCAACGGGGGTACCGTCGACTCGCTTCAGTTCTACTGTGTGCCTCGGAACGTAAAGGACTTCCACGACGCCCACGTTGAGGGTCGCAAGTCGACCTCCGACGGTGCTGGGGTAATCCGAAAGGGTCCAGTAAATGCTTTCGAGCTCAACTGCTTCGGGGATAGCTCGCGCAATGACTTCTCCAAGATCAGCGCAGACTGCATCGGCTACGGTTGGCCACGTCTCGTCGGTGGTGTCTTCGGCAAGCCAGGGAAGTTTCCCTTCAGGACTCTGGTGTAATTTAGTGCGACCTTCCACTGGTCGGTCCGCTGCATGCCGAATATCTTCAATGTCGTAGTCAGAGACTCCGTTTGCCCAATGTTCCTGTTCGATGATCGGAACGTCGCCGTCTAATCTGCTGGGACCTTCGAACCCGAAGTTGAACACCTTATTGCGTAGTGAATGGCCCTGGTTCTTATAGGCTTCGATGAAGTGAGCCTCGAGCGCATCCAGGTCGGCTGGGTCTGCGTCCATGACCATTAACCGAGAGATGTCGCTCCAGGGCGGATGATGACTACTGCCGCGAAGGTGGGCTGGGAACCGTCGGGCGAAGTTTTTGGTTTGTCCGACGTAGTACTGCCCGTTGGTAAATTCGAAGATGTAGATACCCGAAGTTCTGCCGTATACAAACGGTGCGAAGCTTGACCGGTTTTGGACGTCGTAGCTATCGAAAGAGCGTTCGTTGAAAGTAGTTGACATGACTCTCCACAGGGTGCAGGTGTGATCCGAAGCTTTGTTAGACCTTATCAACTGGTTTTAGAGATGTATCTACCTCGCATCGATCATGGTTCGACATTCTCACCCGCGAGCACCCGGTCTGCCCCAAGCACACCGTGCAGTACGTCGGGATCTAGGGTGTCGTTGTACTCGAGAACGCTGAGTGCGCCGCTGGGCTCAAGGACAATACAGCGCACCTGCCGCAAATTCGAAAGCCCAGTTTTCCTGACACAGCTAGTTATTTCGTCGTAGGTAATATGCGTTTTGCGCATCAGATCTGGTTGGGGTTGCCCGTGCGCTAACACTACGGTCGGTCGGGCATTGAGGACGCGATGCAGTCGGATGTTGTTGCGGAATAACCCGAAGACGGCTTCACAGCACAACAGCGTGACCAGCCCGATGACACCGGCCGCCAGGGTTGGTGGGTGGCCGATGATCACGCGCCCCGCAACAGAGCCGAGCATGACGCCGACGACGATATCGAACCCCGTGAGCCCCGAGAGCACTCGTGCGCCAAAGACCCGCACTAGTAGTAGGAACACCAGGTAGATACCGATCGCCGAGACGATCACGATGGGTATTCGCCACAGCTCAATTCCTAGCGTGTCGACGAGTTGTTCCTGTGTCAGGCTGAAAGCATCCATGACGTCATATTAGACCGTGGCGTAGCGTGCCCCGCCGGTGTGTTGTCAGCCCTTGAGCGCTACAATACCATTGCGGTGAGCGCCGGTATGGTGATGATCGATAACAGGGTGGTGCCCGCGAGTATGGCTGCTGCTAAGTCCCCGGACTCGTCGTAGCGTTCCGAGAGAATGTACCCGGAGGTGGACATTGGCATCGCTGCCATGAGGATGCTGGTGATCATCCAGTCTGCACTGGCTGATTGGCCGATGAGCGCCACGAGTGCGACGGTTGCCATCGGAAAGACAATGTTCTTCATCCCGATGCCCGATACCACCAGCCCGATACTGATGCTGCCGGAGCGCAGACTCTCCAATGCTGGATGCAATGCGATCCCCACGGAAAACAGCGCCAACGGAATTGCCGTTTGACCCAAGAGCTCAAGGCTGTCATTGATAAACGCTGCCACAGGCACTTCCAGTATCAGCACGAGCAGGCCCAATACCGTCGAGATGGTCACCGGATTGTAGAAGACCCGAGCGACAATCTCCCGGACTACTGTTCGAGCTGACAAGGACGTCCTGCGTCCGCTGCTTTCTGACGGCTGTTGAGCTTGTTGTCCTCGCAACAGGGGATATCCCACGAGGAATACGAGGTTGTGTAGAAGGTGGACCAGTACGGCGGGGATGGCGGCGTCGTTCCCCAGTAGCGCGATGGTCATCGGGATGCCAAAATAGCCCACGTTGCCGTAGGTCGAGGATAAAGCCAGTGGCGCTGCGTGTTCCCGGTGTTTTGGAAGCAGCCAATGAGTGACTGCATAGATAAGCAGGAATGCTACCGCCGGGAAGACGAAGGCCAGCACCCAGACCTGCCAGGGGAACGAATCCGGGAGTTCTGCCGTCGTAATTGCGACATAGACGAAGCAGGGGAGGGAGATGAAGAAGACAAACTGATTGAGCCCGCCCGCCCGTTCTCGGAAGCTTTTTGCATACCCGGCGGCAAAACCGAAACCGAGAATGACGAACATCGGTGCGAGAACGTTCAAGGTGGCGAACATAGGGGTCATTCTAACGGTGGGTTAGCTCATGGGGCGTAGTGCACTAGGGCGAATAGCGTGTGCAGTTCGTTGGAGCTGATGCGGGAGTGCGTCGGGATTTTAGCGGGGTAGGGCGGACACCTACTGACGCCCTGCCCTCCACTTCCGGAAGGTGAGCCTTCGGTGTCGGAATCTCCGATAGTTCTGCAGAGTGAACATGCCGGGGCGTGTGGCACCTGCAATTTCACCCACGTGATCGCTTCTCTGCGCAGGATCACCTGAAACCTATGCTGGGTCACTTCTCGATATTAGGGTGGTACCAATCGAAATGCTTGAACTTTTACCGACGTAAGGAGAATGGTCATGAGATACGGTGGGTCAGTCGCGCTGATAGTTATTGGCGCCATCCTGTATTTTGCGGTGCGCGTCGAAGTCCAACCGATAGATATCAATCTCATCGGCCTCATCCTGATGATCGCCGGCGCAATCTGGCTTGTGGTCAATTTCATTGTCGATGCCACGACGCGTCGCCGTCGAGTAGTTCCCGTCGAAGAGCGTCGCGAGATTATCGACGAGTAACCTTGTCTAAGGTGCTCATGCCGAAGGCTCTTCTGAGCTAGCTGACATATTACGCTTGACCCGGTCGAACACTGAGGGACACCTTCCCTCTCGCGTAAGCTATGCCACATGGCAGAAAAGGATACGGAGCGCGTCCCTCAAGAAGTTCAAGTACGGAATCTCGGCAGCAAAGGGCTCTGAGCTCGCAGTATTTGAGTTTCAAGGTGAGCTGCGAGACCTAATGGTTTCTAGTTTGCATGAGGCTTACCTGACGACAGGAAATTATGCGTCCGATGCGCGTGCCGTGGCTCCGCAGAGCGCGATGTCTGCGGCTTTTGCCGGTTCGGCAGCAGTCGCGACTGGGTTGTCCGCTCAAATTTCGTCCTCGTTATTTATGGCTACCGCAGACCCAACAACTCTCATGCAATTCAATGGAGGATACGGGCCTGCTGTGATGGGCGCAAAAGGCATCATCCGTAATGCTCCGTTCATTCCAGTTGCAAGTTCGCTACCTACGGTATTGCCCCTTGCGGCCCTGCAGACTCTGAATACGGCAATGATGATGCAGCAGTTCCAACAAGTCGACCGGAAGCTCGACGCCATTAAATACACCTTGGATACTGTCATCGCAAGAGCAGAAGCTACCCATGCGGGAGAACTTCTTGCGGCTTCGTCGGTGGTTGACGAGGTATACCGCCAATACGAATTAGAAGGGCAGTTCTCGCAGGACATGCTCATCCGGTTGAGCCTGGCAGAGCGCGATGTGCGAGCTCTCGCTGTTCGGTTCCGCCACCTCGTCGAAGCCCACCGGGACATGAACGTAGAAGAGCCAGCTGAAGTTCAACAAGCGAATTATGATGCACACAGTGCGATGCTGTCGTCCTTCCTTGACTTGCGAATCTCATACTTGCGGGTGTGCGTTGATATGCAGGAGAATCCGAAGTCAGTGAACTCCACCGTAGAGATGTTGAAGACAAAAATTGACGACAGCACTGCGTTTTGGACGCAACTCTTGGAGCGCTCGCAAATGCTAAAGAAACGTATCGACGAGTTGGAGTCTAGCCTCGAAGATATGAACGTCGCTGAGCGGTTTACGAAGTTCATTGGCAACCGGGGCACGCTCGAACAGCTGAAATCGGCGTACACAACGACGATGGAGAGCGAACGCGAAATCATGAAGGGATTCCATTCGCTCATTGAATCGGCAGAGAAAACTCGCAAAGAACTTGATGCGCCTTCGAAGGCTTCGGGTAGCGAGCCGACCCTGGTCTATTGGAAGGACGAAGCCGGGACGCACTCCTTTGTCACTGATGAACTGCGCCTGGCCTAAAGCTGGTAAATGTCGTCTTCGAGGACGCGTACGTGTTCTTCGTAGGCTCTACGTGCCAGTTCGGGTGAGTGCCACCGTCGAAATATGCCTGACTGCCCGGATCGCATGAGATTCAGACAGAACTCGCGAACGCCTTGCAAGATATCTGGATCATTAAGGGCCTGACCTACGAGCCCCGTCGGAATAACCACGTTATCGACCGGTCCGATTCCATACGTCGGTTGACGAGTCATATTGGAGACGAACAGAGGGGTATTATGCCAGCGTGGTTGGAGCTCTCCGGCCTCGGTCACAGTTCCCGCTGCCATGTTGAGTCTGCTGCAGTGGATTTTTACAGTATCGCGTCCACCCCGAATGAGTTCAATAGGCTCTCTCGGAAGATATAGGACTTCGACGCTGCCCACGTTGAGAGTCGCAAGTCGCCCGCCCACAGTATTGGGATAGTCCGAGACTGTCCAGTAAATACTTTCCAACTCCACGGCTTCCGGGATGGCCCGTGCTATGACAGCCCCGAGATCAGCGCACACGGCGTTAGCGACAGTCGGCCAAGATTCATCGTCGGTCGTTTTATTCATCCATGGTTGGCGGCCCTCGGCGCTATGGTGCAGTTTCGTGCGTCCTTCGAAGGGGCGATCTGCTCCTTCACGGATCTCTGCGATGTCGTAGTCTGAATCGCCGTTTGCCCAATGAAGTTGGTCAATGATTGGGATATCACCGTCTAGCTGGCTGGGGCCCTCGAACCCAAAATTAAAGACCTTGTTACGGAGCGAAAAGCCTTCTTCTTTCTGCCACGCAATGATCCGGAACTCTAGCTCGTTCAATTCCCCCGGCTTCGCATCCATAACCATCAACCTGGTGATATCGTCCCACGCTTCGTGATGGTCGCTGTCCCTGATGTGGGAATTAAATCGTCCCACGAAATTCACTGTTTGGCCCACATAGCGCTGACCATTTTCGAACTCGAAGATATAAATGCCGGAACTTCGTCCTCGCACAAAAGGGGCGAAGCTTGAGCGCTCGCGGACATCGTAGCTATCGAAGGAACGTTCGGAGAAGTCAGAAACCATGGATGGCGCTTTCAGAAATTGGGGTTGGAGTCCTTAGCGATGTGATCTGGCTCTACATATACCAGCGCTGTGCCGTCTGGTGGGATCGGTGTGTCCCGGTGTAGTCGTGGTCTAGCCGACCTATATCTTCAGTGTCTCAATGACTAGCGATTGTGTATTTAAGTTATCTCACCTAACTGTGTACCCTAACTCTCACGCTTGAATGTTGTAGCTAACGTCGCAGCAGCGTAAGCGAGAGTTTACCCGTGGTTCATTAGGCAACCTGCTGCGAACTTTGAAGAGGAGAAAGGCAAGAACAATGGCGCAAAAAGACAGATTTACCGACAAGGTCGTCATCGTAACTGGAGCTGCCCAAGGCATTGGGGAACTCCTTGCGCGGTCCTTGGTCGAGGAGGGCGCGAAGGTAGTCGTCGCTGATAAGTCGCCATTGGTGAATGACTTAGCCCAAGAGATCAGCGACGGTGACGGCCAGGCGCTAGCTGTGGTGCAGGATCTGGAACTCTTCGAAGGGGCTCAAGCCGTAGCCGAAGCCGCCATCGCTGAATACGGCCGGATCGACATCCTCTTCAACAACGTCGGCGGCACCATCTGGACGCGTCCATACGAGCACTACGAACCGCAACACATTGAGGACGAAATTAATCGGTCCCTGTTTCCCACGCTCTGGTGTTCGCGTGCCGTTCTGCCGCAAATGCTGGAGCAAGAAGCCGGTGTGATTGTGAACGTTTCTTCGATCGCGACCAGAAGCATCAACCGGGTTCCGTACGCTGCAGCCAAAGGTGGCGTCAACGCGATGACGAAGTCCTTGGCGTTCGAGCTCGGCGACCGAGGTGTTCGTGTGCTGTCTGTAGCCGTCGGCGGTACAGAAGCGCCTCCTCGTCGTGTGCCTCGAAACCCAGAGGGTAACCCTTCTGACCTCAGTGAACAGGATCAGAAGTGGTACCAGGAAATCGTCGACCAGACCACGGATACCACCACGCTTGGCCGGTACGGAACTCTGGAAGAGATGGTCGCCCCACTCCTCTTTGCTGCTTCGGACGAAGCTTCCTACATGACTGGGTCCGTAATCCCAGTTGGCGGCGGAGACCAGGGCTAAGTAAGTAAGCAGCTTCAATCATATAAAAGGATAAATAAATGGATCACGTATTTAAGCTGCTGGGACGTATCCCAGGTGCGATTATGATTGTCCCGCTCTTTCTTGGGGCACTCATCAATTCCTTCTTCCCAGAAATACTCGACATCGGGAGTTTCACGACCGCACTATTCAGGGACGGGCTGCCCGTCCTCATTGGTCTGTTCTTCTTAGCCGTGGGCTCGCAGATCAACGTGAAAGCAGCCTTGCCTTCGGTCGAAAAGGGGCTCGTCCTGCTCCTTGCAAAGTACGGCATGGCGGTCGCGGCAGGGCTGTCGGTAGCGTTCTTCACTCCGAATGGCGTGCTGTTCGGTCTGCTGCCGCTGGCTATTATTGCCGCAATGTCGAACTCCAACGGGTCGCTTTATGTGGCACTGACGGGACAGTTTGGTAACCGCACCGATAAAGGTGCCATCTCCGTGCTGTCCGTCAATGACGGGCCCTTCTTGACCATGATCGCCATGGGTGTCGCAGGGTTGGCCTCGTTCCCAATCCTTGCCTTATTCGCGGCCATCTTCCCGATGATCCTTGGATTCGTTTTGGGTAACACCAGCGAGAAGGCCCGTGAATTCCTTGCCCCTGGAGAGCGGCTGATCATTCCGTTCGCAGCCTTTGCTATCGGAACAGGTATCGACTTCGAGGTACTGCTCGGCGATGCGGCTATCGGTGTTCTGCTGGGTATCGCAACTGCAGTTCTATCCGGTGGGGCAGCAGTTGGTGCACTCTACTTGTGGCACGTTGCGCGTAAACATCCACGTCCTACCCGCAACCTTGTGGCAGGCGTTTCGGAAGCTAGCGTGGCAGGCAATGCGATTGCTACGCCAGCGGCAGTTGCCGCCATTGACCCGAGCTTCCTTGAAATAGCGGACGCCGCAGCTGCCCAGATCGCTGCAGCAGTTGTGACCACGTCGTTTGTCCTGCCTTTCGTGGTCGCGTGGTTCGCCGGCTGGCAGCGTAAGCGAGGCATCACACCAGAGAACGAAGATGCTCTCTACCACTCAGACGAAGAGTCTGCTGTCGAGGCTGACCATGATGGAACCGGGAGTTCTTCCGTACAGCCCGAGGGAAATGATGATGCAGCTCCGTCTGTAGCGGGCTCACCCTCTAGGTAGGGACCACACTTACAACTAGTTCAACGAACGGCCGCTGTCTGCCCGACCAATTACTGGCTGAGGCAGACAGCGGCTTTTTGTTTGTGTTGACCATCCCAACCGGTTGCGAATCCCGCCTGGATCGTCGAAGGACGAGTCAGAAGAATGTAGGCTTCGCCATCTAAGCCTTCTGACATGCGAGCAACCGCCACCAGCTCTGGGACAATCTATTTTTTGACGGTCATAAGGCGTTTATTGACGAACTCATCCATTCCAACAGGTCCAAGTTCGCGACCGTAGCCGGACCGTTTCACGCCACCGAAAGGTACCTCTGCGGATTCTTCCGGCGAGGTGTTGGTGCCGACCATCCCGGCTTCGAGCTGTTCAGCGAAAGCCTGGGCGCGTTCTTGATCGGTAGCGAATACGGCCGAGCCCAGCCCGTATTGGGTGTCATTGGCAAGCTGTAGGGCATCTTCATCAGATTCAGCTTTGAAGATGTTGATGACCGGTCCGAAAAACTCCTCGTAGTAGACATCGGAACCCTGTGGGATATCGGTGATCACCGTGGGTTGTACGAAGAATCCCGGACGGTCTTCGCGTTCACCACCGGTGTGGATTTTTGCACCAGCCTGCTTTGCCTGCTCCAGCTGCTTCATCAGCGTCTCTGCGGCTTTTTCGGAAGACAACGGTGAATAACCATTTTCTGCTTCTTCGGTTGGATCCGCAGGCTTGAGTTCAGACGCCAAAGCCGTCATTTCTTTGACGAAATCATCGTAGATATCGTTCATAACGATCATCCGTTTATTCGAGTTGCATGCCTGGCCGGTGTTTTCCATCCGGACCTCAAATGCCTGCTGCGCGGCAGCTTTCACGTCATCGGTCGACAGGATGACATATGGATCAGAGCCTCCCAGTTCAAGCACAGCTTTCTTCAAATGCTTGCCAGCTTGCTCGGCAATCGCTGCACCGGCGCGTTCGGAACCGGTCAGGGATACACCCTGAATAATTGGGTGGGCAATGAACGCCGAGATCTGCTCGTGGGTTGCAAAGATATTTTGGTAGACGCCTTCTGGGATGCCAGCTTCGTCCATCATGCGTTGGACGGCTAATGCCGATTCTGGACAAGATTCGGCGTGTTTGAGGATGATCGTGTTGCCTAACACCAGGTTCGGCGCGGCAAAGCGCGCGATTTGGTAGTAGGGAAAGTTCCAAGGCATGATTCCTAGCAGCGGCCCGACTGGACGACGCTGAATGTAGGAGATGGTGTCATCATCTTCATTCACTTTTTGATCAGCGGCGAGTTTCTCACCATTGGTCGCGTAATAGCGGAAGATTTCTGCTGAGAATTCAGTTTCCTCTCGAGCTTCTGCGAGCGGCTTGCCCATTTCTTTGGTCATAATAGCGGCGAGCTCTTCAACGTTCTGCTCGAACAGGTCGGCTAATGTGGAAACCTTTGCGGCACGTTCTGCAATGCTTAGCTTGCGCCAGGAATCAAAGGCCTGGCGAGATTTTTCGGCGATGGTATCAACATCTTGATCCGAAATGCCCGGGTATTCTTTGAGAACTTCTCCGGTAGCGGGATTGATGGTCTTGAATGCGGCGGAAGTAGTCAAGGTTCCTCCTATGTTGTATTGGTGGACAGCAATGCGTCCATTGGTCAGCCTAGTTGTTCTAAAATCGAGTTGGCAGCGATCTCGCCCTGGCGGATGGCACCGTCGACGTGTTGGTATCCCTCTGCTGCGATGTCCGAGCAGGCATAATAGATCGGGCCGGTTGGTTCATTCTGCAGATGCCCCCAGCGACTCAGACCGCCCAGATCATAACTGGTGGCGTATGCGCCGCGGGTCCATTCTTCTGCTGCCATGTCAGATAGGTAAAACGCAATCGGATGCATGGCCTCTTCGCCGAGATACGCTGCAAGTTCGGCCAAGATCTCCTGCTTACGCTCTTCCTCGGATAGTGCCCACATGCGTTCAGCGTGGACATCCGAGATAAAACTGACGAGTACGCCGTGGGGGTCTTCGCCCTCCTTGGCGTTGACGGAGTTCGGACCGTAGTTGGTGTTGTCATACACTTCAGGGGCTACGTGTCCGCCTCCGAAACCAGTACCGGAAAGACCCTTTTCGCGCCAAAAGGGCGTCTCGTAGACAGCATGTACTTTAATGACCAGGCCCATGGAGATGTGCTGATGTGCAATCATCTGTTCGCGCGGCAGTGGTGGGACGTACTGGATCCGATGGTAGAGATTCGGCGGGACAGCTAGGACCACGTTTTTGGCTTTCACTATGACCGAGTCAGCATAAGCGGTCACTTGTCCGGGTGCGCCGTTGCGTGGCACGCCATTGCGTACGTCTGATGAAATGTTATTGAGTGCATCAGCGGTGGATTCATCCGGGGTCGCCCAGTTGAGCTGGCGTACGGGGGAGCCCAAGATGACATCGTCGCCTACATACTGTGCAAGCTTTAGCGATACGGATTGCATACCGCCCACCACGCGCTCATCGAGAATGAAGTCCTCATCCACAAGATTCGAGAATGAACCAGCCGAGGCAGCCATTAACAGGGCCTGTAGGGCCGAGAAGGTATGCGAGGGTTTGGTCAGCATGCCGGATGCGATGCTCATGGAGATGTTATCGATAGCTTCTTGATCATCTGAATGTTGCTGGAGCCAGGCCCGGAACGAAATAGTATCTAGTTCAGCGGCATCGGGCATCTTCCACGGGCGCGCGACGTCCATCTGATCTACTTTGGCGTTGAGTAAATCGGTGAGCTTTTCCATCTCGGCGTTGGTTGCGTCAGAGACTGGCAGGGCCTCCCCGGTGTAGGTATGCCGTGTATTATCTGGCGCACGATACACATTTTTGCCATCGCGATAGCGTTTGAAAGTCGTCAACCCGAGTTCCTCCACCAGGCTGCTAAGGCGCGTCTGGTCCGGGGAAATCCACTGACCACCGATCTCAATGAAGTGTTCCGTGCCGTTCATATCTTTGACTTTGGCGTTCCAGGTTCTGCCACCGACACGCTCACGGGCTTCAACAACGGCGACAGACTTCCCTGCTTTCTTTAGTGTGTAGGCCGCCATGAGACCGGCTGGGCCAGCTCCGACGATCACGACATCGCGCTCAAGGGTTGGACGTTCGGCTGGAGATTCAAATGCTGTAGACATTCACGCTGCTTCCTAATAATGAATGGAATTCATTTAGTGATATGGTACACAGGAATAAGTGTGCTGTATAGCGTCTAGCACTGCAGTCGTATGCTTTTTTGGAAGACGCGAGAAGTGAGAGCGCGTGTATGCGCTGTTGGGGTGTATGCACGGTGATCAGAAATTTGGGGTAAATGTGAGTAAGCTAAAACGGCCTCTAGGGCGGCCTGTCAAGCCTGTGTTAAGTCGAGAGCTCATCGCGGAGCATGCACTCGACTTCGTCATCGAAAGGGGTCTTGATGAGCTGACGATGAGCCATCTAGCCAAGAGACTTGGTGTTGCACCGTCGGCGCTCTATAACCATCTTGACAATAAAGCGGATTTAGTCCTACTCATCCAGGACGCGTTGGTCTCGCAGGTTTCTCTTGACGAGATGGACCGACTCGTTGAGGGGAAGTTGTCCTTGGGGGAGGCGTTGGAGGGGTGGGCGCGTTCGTATCGCAGAGTATTTGCTTCATATCCATCATTGATTCCACTGATCGCTGTCACTCCGGTTTCTGAAGCTCCCCAGACATCGCATATGTATGACACCGTTGCCAAAGCATTGATCGTCTCGGGCATCCCCGAGCAACGAGTTATCAGCGTGATCGTGGCTTTTGAATCATTTCTATTTGGTTCAGCGCTTGACCTCAATGCGCCCGCTGATGTGCTGGACGCCGGAGAGGCCACGGAGCAGAGGGTGTGGCTGGCTCGAGCTGTGGATGCCTCCAAGGCAAACGATCAGCGCGCTGGGGTCTCGCAGGGGGATATTGACGACACTGAGGCGCCGGTGAATATCCATGCGGAAACCCCTTTTCAGTACGGCTTGCGCGCGCTGATTCACCAGACCGTTGCCCTGGTGCAGTCTCGCATGTAGGACTCGCTGCCTAAGAGTGCATTCTGACGTACGAATTCACTGACCTTCGAAGGCTATTTTGGTTCGGAGGTAGAAAAAACGAACCTCGTCGTATACAGTCAAGTAAAAGTTATGTGAATCACATTCATATATTCCAGTGCGGTGCATCGAGACGTCGAGAAAACGCCGCAGCAGAACATGGACGCGTTACCGCGCAGCAGGCATCGACCTGACTGCCGCTGGTGGCACGTTATCTAACTCCATGAGTACCACTCACTCACACGACGAGGAATAAACTTATGTCTTCTGGTGCGTTGACAATCAGACAAATCCGAAAAGTATATGGCGACAACGAAGCTATAAGCCCGCTCGATCTCGATGTCGAGGCCGGTGAATTTGTCTCACTACTCGGGCCATCCGGATGCGGTAAAACCACTCTGCTAAGAATGATCGCCGGGTTTGAAGAGCCAACTTCCGGTGAGATTCGCTTGGACGGGGAAGATCTCGTCCGGCAGCCGCCGAATAAGAGGTCGGTTAATACAGTCTTTCAATCGTATGCGCTCTTTCCGCATCTCAATGTTGCTGAAAACATTGCATACGGACTCAAGCGGTCCAAAGTTAGAAAAGACGAGATACAAGCTCGGGTACAGGATGTATTGCGGCTAGTACAAATGACGAAGTTCGCTGACCGAAAGCCAGATATGCTCTCTGGCGGTCAGCAACAGCGAATTGCTCTTGCTCGAGCCGTCGTGAACCGGCCGAAGGTGCTGCTGCTTGACGAACCAATGTCAGCCTTAGACCGTAAATTGCGTGAGGAAATGCAACTGGAGTTGATCCAGCTGCATGACGAGCTGAAAATGACGTTTGTTTTCGTCACGCACGATCAGCAGGAAGCACTGGCACTCAGTGACCGGATTGTCGTGATGAATCATGGCAACATTCAGCAAATCGGCAGCGCTGAGGACATCTATCAATCGCCCAATAATGCTTTTGTTGCGGCCTTCATCGGCCAACAAACATTCTTCGATGCCAAGGTATTGAATACCGCCTCCGGGGCTCTTGAGCTAGAGACTCCCACAGGGAAAATGGTGAGTTCATCGGACCAACACATCCCCGTCAGCTCTAACGTGCAAGCTGCGATCAGACCAGAAGAGATCCGACTTCGACGGGTAGCGTCCAACGAAGACATCGCACCCGCAGCCAACCAATTCGTCGGACGAGTAGTCGGCCGTTCATTTTTGGGAGATGTGTTCCAGTACCTCGTGCATATCGACGATGGCACCGAAGTTCTGGTACGCGTCCCGGCCTCCTCAGCGCCAGATGGCAACGAAGGCGATCAGGTCATCATGGAGTGGGACAGCAGCGCAGTTAGGGTTTTTGCAAATGGATAACGTCATTAGAGCCATCGGAGATCGTGCCTTCTCCCAGCGGATCTCTCGTCGTTCCGTGCTCGGAGCGATGATGGCGGCCGGTGTCGGAGTGCTGACAGCCTGTGGGCGTACCGGTGAGATGGCAGCAAACGTTGCTCCGGATGGCCAATTAGAAGACAAACTCAATATCTATACTTGGGGCGATTATGACGATCCCGAGGTGCTGCGAGCATTTAGTGATCGCTATGATGTCGTACTCCAAGTCGATTCCTACGGTTCAAATGAAGAGCTGATGGCCAAGCTTGGCGCCAGTCGAGGCACCTCGGGGTATGACATCGTGTGTCCAACTGACCTCGAGATCCCGCAATTAGTCGAGAACAACCTAATTCAAAAACTAGACATGTCGTTGATCCCGAATTTCGACACCATCGATGCCGCTTTTAAAAGTCAGCAACACGACCCCAACGACGAATACTCCATTATCAAAGCATGGGGGACCACGGGCTTTGTCTACGATGTACAAGCCATCTCGGAGGAACTGACCTCTTGGGAAGACTTTATTCGAGTTGCCCAAGACCAGGCGTCGGGCGCTACCTTGCTGCTTGAAGACCCATGGGAGGTTGTGTCTATCGGCCTGGCAGCAAAGGGCTACGACTTGAATAGCAGCGATGAAGGTGAGCTTGAAGAAGCTCGAGAAATCGTGGTCGAGCAGATTGCGCCACATGTTCGTGCTTATGCAAGCACCGTGAGCACGCCGATGATCCAGGGCGGTTTCAAACTGCTGCAAGCCTTCAACGGTGACGCACGCCAGGGTTTCTTAGAAGTCTCGGATCCAGAACGCTGGAAGTATGTCTTCCCCACCCCAACTGCCAACCTGTGGACCGATACATGGTGTCTGGCCACCGGCGCACCGCACCCGGATGCGGCCCATGAATTTATCAACTACATCATTGCACCAGAACAGGCCACGGTAGAGGCAGACTACATCGGGTATTCAACCGGCTCAAAGGTCTTTAATGATCCAGATATCGAAGAGCAGTACGACTACCCGGATCTGATCTTCCCGGACGCTGAAATCGTTGACCGCCTGACCCCATCAATGCGGCTCGGTGGAGAACAAACAAGGGTGGATATCTTTACCGCAGCACAGGTCAGGAGTGGATCATGAGAAAGTTCCTAGCCAGAATCATCGGACCAGGTGCATTGCTCTTTCCTGTCTGGGCATATGCGGTGTTCTTCTTTGTCATCCCAGTTGCGATTATTTTCTACTACAGTTTCGGTTACAAACCAGACTTGTTTACCCCGGTAGCCACCGATGTCTTGAGCTTGGATCAGTACCAAGCTGCGATGTCTGGCACGATCTTCTCGACGTTCTTGTCGACCTTAGAAATTTCGATCACCGGCACCCTCGCCTGCTTAGCGATATCCGTCCCGTTTGCCTACTGGCTGGCGGTCAAAGTGTCACCGAAACGCCGTAATTTCTTGCTTGCGTTGGTGTTGGTCCCATACTGGACCAACTTCCTAGTTCGAACGCTGGGGTGGCAAATTACCCTATCGCCGCAGGGATACCTGTCTAATTTCTTGCAAACCATTGGGCTCCGAGAAGGTCCTCTTGATGTGCTCTATACGGCGCTGGCGGTGCAGATCGGTGTGATCTACAACTATCTGCCGCTGATGATCTTGCCGTTATTTGTTGCGATGGATGCGGCCGGCAAAGATCTCCGAGACGCTAGTTACGACCTCGGTGCCGGGAAATGGAGCACCTTTTTCCGGGTCACGATGCCCCTTGCGATGCCCGGCGTCATTAGCGGATGCCTCCTGGTCTTCGTGCCGCTTAACGGTGACTACGTCACGGCAGCGGTGCTGGGCGGCGCTGAAGGAACAATGATCGGTCAGGTTATCGCGAACCAATTCAATACCGCCCAAGACTGGGCGTTGGGTTCCGCAATGGCGGTCACGCTCATGTTGACCACAGCCATCGTCGTAGCGATCGCTGGGCTGATCTTCTGGGCCGGACGAAAAATATATGAACGACTAACGCGCGTGGATTTGGAGTTGGCATAAATGGCGCATCAAACAGCCTCTCGTAAAAGGCTCTCTGACGTCGCTCTGACAGTGTGGGGCGTTATCGTATTCTTCTTCCTCTTCGCACCGATCGCCGTGATCGTTGTGTATTCGTTCAATAACGGCAACGTCTTAGCTCAGTTTCGCGAGTTCGGATTCGATGCATACGTCAGCGCGATTAACAACGACGTGATTGTCTCATCGGTGATCACGAGTTTGCAGGCGGCGTTCTTGTCAGCTCTGCTGGCCACGATCCTTGGCACGCTTGGTGGGATCGCCTTGGCCCGCGCTAAACGAGCCACTCTCATCACCGTGGGGCTGGTGGCACTGTTAGCGATTTCGCTCATGACCCCGGAAGTAGTCGATGGTATCGCGTATCTGCCGTGGTTCGTCACCCTTGGCGTCGACGCACAAATTGCGATGTTCAATAACGGCCTGGTCAGGCTCGTGGTGTCACACGCGATGTTCAGCCTGGCCGTGGTGACGTTCATTGTCCGAGCACGGATGGCGGGCATTAACGAACAACTGGAAGAAGCCGCTGCAGACCTAGGCGCCACTCGCTGGGAGCGGTTCCGCGACATCACCCTGCCAATCGCGATGCCGGGCGTGCTTGCCGGCGGGCTCATGGCCTTTACTCTGAGCTTAGACAACACCATTTTGTCGAGCTTCGTCCAACAGCCCGGTTATACCCCCTGGCCCGTATACATATTCTCATCGGTCAGAGTAGCCCTGCGGCCAGAGGTTGCTGCTATGTCGACGGCCATGTTGGTCCTGACGTTGCTGGCTCTGGCTCTGGTGGGTTACGTACTGCGCAAGACTGGCGGCTCCGCGACCCAGATCGTCAAGACCGTTGCGAACTAACACCTCATTCCTAAAGGACGATACGTATGATTAACGGCAGAGTCTCCCACTGGTGGCAAGAGATCGGCATTCCGCCCCGACGCCCCGGCCTGCCAGGGGACCTGGAGTGTGACGTCGCGATTGTTGGAGCAGGCTACACCGGGCTGTGGAGTGCTTACTATCTGAAGCAGGCGCAACCAGATTTGCGCGTCATTGTCCTCGAGCAAGAACACGTTGGATATGGCGCCTCGGGCCGCAATGGAGGGTGGCTCACCAACTCCATCACCGGCGGGCGTGACCAGTATGTCAAGACTTTTGGCACCGACGCGGTTGAACGTTTCCAGCAGGCAATGAATGACACCGTCGATGAAGTCATTCGCGTCACCGAGGCGGAGGGGATCGATGCCGAGGTAGTCAAAGGTGGCGAATTTGGCGTCGCCTACACCCCGGCCCAAGAAGTTAGGCTCCGCGCTTTCGCAGCGGCCGAGCAAAGGTGGCAATCCACCGGTTTGCACGTTTTGGAACGTGAAGAGGCGACATCGCGGATTAATGTAGCCAATACCCGAGCCGCAGTATGGCATCCCCACGCTGCCCGGGTGCATCCCGCCAAGCTCGTGTCAGGATTAGCCGACGCCGTCGAACGGCTCGGGGTCACGATCTACGAAAACACCACCGTCGAAGAAATACGTCCCCGCGAGCTCATCACAACGCACGGTACCGTGCGGGCGGACTCCATCGTGCGGGCAACCGAGGGGTTCACCGCGAACCTCAAGGGCCTCAAACGATTGTGGTTACCCATGAATTCGTCCCTGATTGTCACCGAGCCACTCGCGCAGCATATCTGGGATGAGATTCATTGGGACAACGGCGAAGTGCTCGGAGACTTCGCGCATGTCTATATCTATGCCCAGCGGACACAAGACAACCGAATCGCTTTCGGGGGACGGGGCGTGCCATACCGCTACGGCTCTCGCACCGACAACGATGGGACAACCCAGGAAGCGACCGCACAAAAACTCAGCGAATTGTTATTCCGGTTCTTTCCCATGACTACCGGGGCACAAATAGATCATTTATGGTCCGGGGTGCTTGGTGTACCACGAGATTGGGCGGCCACGGTGGGCTTCGATGCACCATCTGGTATCGCTTGGGGCGGGGGATACGTGGGGACGGGTGTTACCTCAACCAACCTGGCCGGGCGTACGATTCGTGATCTTATACTTCGTCAGCACACCGATTTGGTGTCCCTGCCGTGGGTAAACCATCGGGTTCGCAAATGGGAACCGGAACCACTGCGGTGGCTAGCCACCCGAGGACTCTATAAGGCCTACGGGGTCGCCGACCACCAGGAGTTGCAAGGTAAGACGACCACCCCTTGGATTGCCCAAGCTGCGGATGTCATCACGGGCAAGAAATAAGCACTCTGCTCTTATCCCACACAGATCCTCGTGGCTAGCTTGGATCGGGCCTATTGAAAGCGTCAGGAACGGACAGACACTGTGGCACAGTACCACGATCTTACTTTTGATCAGCACGAACGAAACATCCCAAAACACGTTATTGAGCAGGCGCTGACGGAGACGAAATACGCGCCGTATTGGCTAGACACCTCGACACGCCCTGCAGCATCCCCAGCACTTCACGACAGTATCGAAACCGACCTTCTTGTGGTGGGCGGAGGCTACACGGGGCTGTGGACCGCGCTGCAAGCGAAGGAACGTGACCCAAAGCGAAACGTCGTGCTCATCGAAGCGCAACGTATCGGGTGGGCCGCGTCCGGTCGAAACGGCGGTTTCTGTGAGTACTCCTTGGTGCACGGCGACGCAAATGGCGAAAACCACTTGCCCGAAGAAAACGCCAAACTCACCGAACTGGGCATTCAGAATCTCGCGGAGATTCGCGAGACCGCCCAGCGATATGACATGGATATCGAACTGCACACTGACGGGAGCCTCAACGTCGCAACCGAACCTCACCAGGTCGAATGGCTGCAAGGAGAGGAACATTTTCTGGATGCAGACCAAACCAGAGACCTTATTAACTCCCCAGATTTCCTCGCTGGCGAGCGCGACTACACCGGCACGATGTTGGTTCATCCGGCAAAGCTTGCCTGGGAACTGGCAAGAGTGTGCCGCGACCTGGGTGTCCAGATCTTTGAGCATACCCCGGCCGAAGGGCTCATCGATGAGGGGGCAACGTTGCGGGTTGTCACGCCCGAAGGCCACATCACGGCTAACCGCGTAGCGCTCGCAACCAACGCCTTCCCATCGCTGCTGAAACGCCACCACTTATACACCTTGCCACTGTATGACTACGCCCTGATGACCGAACCGCTGACTGCCGCACAACGCGAAGCGATCGGTTGGAATGAAATGATTGGGCTGGCCGACCTCAATAATCGATTCCACTACTCCCGTCCAACCATCGATGAAGACGGTGGATTTCGGATCCTGTGGGGAGGTTACGATGCGGTTTACCACTTTGGCCGCAAAGTGCGCTCCGAATACGACTACCGCGATGAAACCTTCGAAAAATTGGTAGCCCACTTCTATGGCACTTTCCCGCAGTTAGAAGGCATCAAATTTAGTCACGCCTGGGGCGGAGCAATAGATTCTTGTTCGCGATTCTTCGCATTCTTTGACGTCTCACACCGCGGCCGCGTCGCATACTCGGCCGGCTACACCGGCCTCGGCGTAGGGGCCACCCGTTTTGGGGCACAGGTGATGTTGGACTTGCTCTCGGGGCAAGAAACGGAGCTGACGCGACTGCAACTTGTTCGCAAGAAACCCATCCCATTTCCACCGGAGCCGGCGACGTGGGCTGGCGTCCAAATCATGCGGAACCAAATGATTCGAGCCGATCGAAACCAAGGTGAGCGCTCCCTGTTCTTACGAGCGCTGGACAAAATCGGCATCGGGTTTGACTCCTGATGGCCGAAACACAGTCCTGCGCCGTACCGATGCGGCCAGCCCAAGAAGGAGTCGTATGTCAGATCTGAATGCACTCGAAAGTACTCATGAGGTGCCCTTACTGCTGCGCTCTGGACGTGTTTTCACCGGGGACGAGCTCCATCCCACCGCCACAGCTGTGTTGGTCATCGCCGGGCGCATCGAGAAGGTCGGCACCGACGAGGAGCTGCTGGGCCTGATCGACAGCGACGCGCAAATCATTGATGTGAACGGCGGCCTCATCACGCCGGGATTCATAGATGCACATATTCATCCCATTTATGGCGGCATGGAACGAAATGCCTGCGACCTGACTGAGGCGGACAGTCATGCGGGGACTTTAGAAGCCGTTCAAAACTATGTGGCACAGCGCAAAGCAGCTGAGACAAACAACACGGATTGGATCTTTGGGGGTGGGTGGTACACCGGATTCTTTCCTTCGAGCGGCCCGACCGCGAAAGAATTAGATGCGGTGACCGCCAATATGCCCACGTATCTCATCAGTGCCGACCATCATTCGGCATGGGTCAACACCGCCGCTATGAAACTAGCGGGCATAAGGTCTCAGACGCCCGACCCCGAAGACGGCGTGATAGAGCGGGACGCCTTGGGTCAACCTACAGGGGTGCTCCACGAGGGAGCAATGGACTTGCTCAATCATGTGTTGCCACCCCACAGTGCTGAAGAATACGCGGCTGGGCTGATAGCAGCCCGGGACTATTTGCATTCCGTGGGAGTAACCGGGTGGCAGGACGCCATCCTCGGTGAATATGCTGGCTATCCTGATGTATCGGAAACCTACCGAAATGCCCGTCTGACCGGAACAGTCGCTGAAACTGTTACCGGTGCGCTCTGGGTTCCTCGAGAGCTCACAATTGAGACCGTGCCTTCCCTCGTGGATGAGTTTGTACAACGTCGACAGACAAACGCCCATGCTGGCTTCACGACCCACACCGCAAAGATCATGGTGGATGGGGTTCCGGAGAATAAGACAGCGGCGCTGCTCGAGGATTATTGTCGCTGCGACTCCCTTGGCATGGGTCGCAGCCCGGCTGCCGGTGAGCATGATCGTGGTCTGACCTATCTCGAACGCGATGTACTGATGGCTGTCAGCGTGGCCCTGGATGCTGCCGGGTTTGATTTACACTTCCATGCCATCGGCGACCGTGCCGTGCGCTGGTCACTGGATGCTATTGAAGAGACCCGGCGCCGCAACCCAGCAGCAGCCCAACGGCACCATATTGCTCATATCCAAATTGTGCATCCCGACGATGTGCAGCGCTTTGGAACTGTTGGTGCGACAGCTAATATTCAGGCGCTGTGGGCGGCATATGATCCTCAGATGCTTGAACACACGATTCCACAGCTGGGAGAGACACGAACCTCCTGGCAATATCCGTTCTCGTCGATTCAGCAAAGCGGCGGGAACCTATGCATGGGTTCAGACTGGCCAGTCTCAAGTGCAGATCCATGGCAAGCAATTCACGTCGCTGTGAATCGAACGTACCCGCACGTTCTTGACCAAACGGCAGCCATGAATGAACCCCTTGAACTGGATGAAGCGATTGATCTGCATACCGCGCTCAAGGCCTATACCAGTGGATCCGCATGGCAACTCAGACTGGATCGCGACTACGGTCGTATCACACCAGGTGCTGTAGCGAACTTGGCAGTCGCGAACCGGAACCCGTTTGATGACATCACATCAGACCAACCCACTAGCATTTGCACGACCAAAAACGTGTTGACAATCGAATGCGGCGAAATCGTTTACAAGGCCCACCGTGGCCAGACGTCGTGAATCGTCATGACTTTGAGAAACAGTTAGTCCATCTCTTCGAAAAATCGATTAGACGATAGACCCCTTGACAGGAGCACACCAATGACAAGTACTGCTATGACAAAAATTTCAGGCTATGACCTGGAATCAGGACTGAAAGCAATAGGCCAACGGCCTGGCGCGGATCAAGGGGATCCGCAGTTGCGAATACTCGAAGCAGAACACGGGGCCGCAGCTGACGTCGGCTTTTGGGAATGCACGCCTGGGGGCTGGCCCGTAGACGACCGTCAGGATACTGAAGTTGCCTATATCCTCTCAGGTAAAGGAGAGATCACCGATCAGGCAACCGGCGAGGTCCATGCCATTGGTTCGGGCGATCTGGTCATACTTCCGGTCGGGTGGACAGGCCGATGGAACATCACAGAGACCGTACGAAAAGTCTATGTAATCTTCTAGAGTTTCATGACTACACTCGTCAGTACATAGTCTCTCGCTCCTGTGCCTCTCCTCTGGAGAAGACAGGAGCGAGACCTGGGCAGAGCCGAACAGCGTGCACACCGCAAGAGACGAAGAATAGCTCGCCGATGGCCAGGTGATTGGTCGCGATAAGTGCGATCACGCCCGCAGTTTTTGAATACTTCGAGTCATAGGCTGCTTGTAAATGCGAGGTGCGCTCCGAGTTACTCGTCTTCGGTGCCGAGCTTTTTGTCGAGTTCACGTTCCTGAGCAATACGTTTTTCCTCCGCGGCCTCATCCTCACCTGTAGGCACCGGTTTTTGGCCGGTCTCTGGAACTTGGCTCGAAGTTTCTGTCAGCGCTATCTCTTGCTCTGTCATCGGCTCGTCTGGTGTTGATGCTTGCGGCTGGGCGGAATCATCTTTTACAGACTTACCTTCAGGATCTTTTTTCATCACGTTACCTACCTCTGCTCTAACAACTTGTGGCCAGGCTCCGGGTTACTAACTTTACTCAGCGATGACCCTCGAGAAAACAGCATCCTTTATGGTCTAGGAACCGAGCTTAGACATCAGCACCGTCAGGGCAGCTCGCACACCGGTGGTCAGCGTTGGTTCGAGTACCGGAGCAAAGTTGGGTGAGTGGTTGACTGGTACCTGGCCGGATTCCAGTCGTTTTTGGGTGTGCCCACCGAACATCCAGTACACGCTAGGCACGCCAATCGACGAGGCAAGGATGCCGAAGTCTTCCGAGCCCATCGCTGGTGGTACCTCGCGTACGGCATCGTCCCCGAGTTCTTGTTGCAGTGCGGCCACGGCGGCTGCCGTTTGGTCGGGGTCATTGTAGTTCCGCGGGAAGGTAGAGATCTCTTCGATAGTGGGTTCTGGGGCGCCAGAGGTTGCTGCTTCGCCTTTGATAATGCGGCGCAGGGCGGCAAGTACGGTGTCTCGGGTGCGCGGTTTCAGGCTGCGGATGTTGAGGGTGAATTCGGCGGAGTCCGGGATGATGTTTTCTTTTAGACCGGCGTGGAAAGTCCCAACTGTCACGACGGCTGCAGCATACGGAGCGATTTCGCGAGATACGATGCCTTGGAGCCGGGTAATGATGTGGGCGCCCAACACAATGGGGTCGATCGAATCCTGGGGCTGTGAGCCGTGTGAACCCTGACCATGGAGGGTTACACGCCAAGAGTCTGCCATCGCCATGCCATCTCCGGGGGTATAGCTGACAGTTCCGGCGAGTGATGGTCTGACGTGCTGGCCATAGACCACCTCTGGTTTTGGGGCTTTATCCCACAGGCCGTCGTCGACCATCGCCTGTGCTCCGGCAGCGATTTCTTCAGCGGGTTGGAAGATCATCACCAAGGTCCCTGACCAGGATTCACTATATGCCACCAGATAGCGCAGGGCGGTGATCGCGGTGGCCATGTGAGTATCGTGACCACAGGCATGCATGATCGGTACTTCGGTGCCGTCGTCGAGTTTGCCGGTGGCTTTCGATGCGTAGTCCAGGCCGGTGGCTTCGGCGACCGGGAGCGCATCGGTGTCAGCTCGGAAAGCAACGGTGGGGCCTTCACCGTTGCGCAGGACGCCAACCACGCCGGTGCCGCCGCAGCGGAAGTGCTCAATGTTGAGTTCGTCGAGCAGTTGTTCCAGCCGGTCTGCGGTGTCGTGTTCTTGCATGGATAGTTCGGGTGAGGCATGTAGCTCGCGGTACAGCTGGTGCATCGATTCGATCAGCTGTGGTTTGAGGTCGAATTGGGTTGAGGTGGTCATGCTTTCCTCTTCTGGTGGGGTAGTTAGTCGCTCGGGCCGTCAGGATGTCCCTGCGTTCACATCGGTTGGCTCTCATCCTAAGTTTGTAATGCGGGTAACTGTAGGCGTGAGGTGCGCCTCCGCTGTCTAACCAGTCCTAAACGATCCCTGCAACCTAGGGCGTTACGCCTCGTCGATGCTCACGCAGTGCGGTACATTGGTACCAGCAAAACGTAGCCCATCGACACCGGCATCAAGCGGGGAATCACCATGTCAGTCACGGCGAGACCACACGCCAACATTGTGGGCTCGGGCCCGAACGGACTCACCGCCGCAGCCATGCTGGCGCGTGCAGGATGGCACGTGCGGATCTACGAACGCAACGAGATCGTCGGGGGAGCCGCCGCCTCGACCGATGTATTCGGTGATGGCTCGATCGTGGATCTGGGCGCTGCAGCGCACCCGTTCGGTGTCGCATCACCGGTGTTCCGGCATCTAGGGCTCGAAGAGCACGGGCTGGAATGGTTGCACTCCGAGTACCCGATGGCTCACCCATTCGATGACGCACCTGCTGCGATTCTGCACCGCGATATTCGCAAGACCGCCCGATCATTGGGCGTGGACTCTACCGCGTGGCGACTGACCCACAGGGGAGTGGTCAACTCAATTGACGACTACCTCGAACAAATCCTGCGCCCGTTGCTGCGCTTCCCGCACCGGCCGGTAAAAATGGCACGGTTTGGCATGCTTGGCTCCGCGCCCTCGTCGTGGTTCGTCCGCACTGCGTTCCGCGAAGAGGCCGCTCGAGCATTATTTACTGGCTCCGCTGCGCACGCCAATACGCCACTCGGTCATCCGTTCACCTCGACATTTGGGGTGTTGTTCTCAGCACTGGGCATGACTCGGGGCTGGCCGGTGATCAAGGGTGGTACAGGGGCGCTGACGAAGGCACTGGCTCAAGTGGTCCGTGAGTATGATGGCGAGATCTTCACAAACCACGAGGTGACAGATTTAGATGCGCTGCCACCAGCTCGAGCTACGGTCTTAGATATCACCCCTGCGCAAGCTTTAGTTATGCGCGGTAAGCAGCTGCGTGAGATTCCTGAATATACGGCCCAACGCTTCCAACGTTGGCGCTACGGCCCCGGGGCGTACAAAGTCGATTGGCAATTAGACGGTCCGGTGCCCTGGGCGGATGATCGAGTTAACAACGCAACGACTGTCCACGTCGGTGGCCGTGCCGCGGAGATCCGCTTGGCAGAGGCTCAAGTCAATGCGGGCCGGATTCCGGATCGGCCATTCGTTTTGTTAGTGCAACCGCAGGCGGCCGACCCGTCGCGGGCGTCTGGAAGTAAACACATTGTATGGACTTATACCCACGTCCCGCACGGCTATAAGCCGGCTACCAAAGACCGAGAATATGTTGCTGATCTAATTCAGGCGCAGATTGAGCGGTACGCACCGGGCTTTGGCAGTAAGGTCACTGCGAAGAAAGTTTGGGATCCTGATGCGTTAGAGGAGTGGAACCCCAACTTGGTTGGCGGTGATGTGGCTGGTGGTTCGATGGACGGTCTGCAGTCACTTCTCCGCGGGGGACTGACGTTGGAGCCCTATCGGATGGGTGTCGATGGCTTGTATATCTGTTCGGCTGCGACCCCACCTGGTGCTGGTGTCCACGGCATGCCCGGTGCTTGGGCAGCACACGCCGTGCTCGAAGATCAGCGTTCATAAGCATGTCAGACCTCCTGCAACGTTTGCGGTGCAGGAGAAGGTCTTTGATGAACGGCGGCGGAACTTAGCTGCCATCTCTTGCATGCGGTGTATAGCTTATACGGAAGTTTTAATAATGTCCTTTAAGTTGGGGCATTCAGGAGACAAACGACCAAGAACCTGGGGTGTCCGTTGAGTTCGGGATATAACTAATAGATTTTGACCTGCTCCGATGTTCGGCTGAGTGCTGCCTTGAGGAAGTACGACTATCCCGTCTATGAATAGACCGAACTTCGCCAAGTTAGCCATGACCGTTCCGGGCCCGGGGCGCATTAGCAAGCCAGGTCCCACGACAAAGCAACCTAATCCTTCTGGGGACAGCATCTGGCAAGCGTCGATGAGCGCGATGTTTGCTGGATCATCCGTCAGGGCGACGGACTGGCTATCGTTATTTAGCCGTTTGGTTCGTTTAGGTTTCCAGCGCCGAGGTGGAATGCCTACTACAAGGTCAGGATTCGGAAACCACTCAGCGGTTATCCCAGCGGGATGGGGCGAGAGATATCCAATATCCTCTGTTCTCACTTTGTCTTCGTGCTCAGCCGGAGAGATACCGGCCACAACCGGCTGGCTACTGGGCGTATTCAGCTTCTCAGCTAAGGGTTGTAGGAGGTAGCTGCTGCTTGCCCATAGATCTACTACGAGGTTAATTTCGATTGCACGATAACGGACGTAGTCAGAGATTAAATTGCTAACGATAGGGTGGGCTTGGCATGGCTCGCTACGAAACCATGAGTCTTCGTGCATGGACCGCTCCTTGGAATTATATGAAAAACTTTTCTGCCCATTGGGCGGTGGGACCGGAAACTATAGAATCAAAGCCACCTTTTGCAATGATGCTCATCCAGCTTTCGGTCCATTGCACCTCCGGAGTTTCGCCAAATTTCGCGATAGTGATTTCAGACCGTGTCATACTGATCGGTTTAACAGTGGCGAGCGCCACCCAGCCTTCCCCGTTTACCGCTACTAAATTTGGCGGAGCGACCCTAGCTTCTATAACCCCTTCTAATTCGAGCTCTGAAGCACTCTGCAGGTAATCCCCAATAACGCGCCAGTTTCCAGTGATCTCTCGTCGAATGTAACCGGAATAGTTATGCGCGCTTGCCTGTAAGAGATCATGCTCCCAACTAGAGATTGGTGAGATCTGCTCGTACAGCTGATCCACTCGGTTACCGGGCATAGCAACGAAGAGAATGGGGCCTATCTGTTCAAATGGGAGTAGAGGCCGCCGAGAGGGACGATCTCCAACAAGTTGGCGAACTAATCGCCGCTCGGATTCATCTCGAGGGTCTAATACACCCCCATCGCGACTATGTCCGCATGAAACGTACGGACATTCGATCTTATAGCCGTTTCCGCATTGCACCGGGATATTCCAACACGAGCCTTGTTGGAAGACATTGTATCCTGCATCCAGTGCTCCATCGTCGTGGCGGAGTACGTGCACTCCGTGGTTACCGATGGTCGCTGGTAGAACTTGCCCGGGCTTGCTGAGCATGGCGTCGACTCCTACAGCTACCCAACAACGGCTCCAGAGATGTGTACTTTCGTCGCCGAAATCGGGAAGTCTTGGATTTCTAAGGTGGGGGACTCCGAGTTTTACTTGCGCACTCATTCCGATGTCTCCCCGTGTGTGTTGTCGACCCGTGTGTAGTTGAGTTGCGGGTCATAGTCTTTTCTGCCGCGATGTATGAAATGCTCTTCGCCTGGTTCTGGGAGAGGGCCATCCTGGGAGAATCGGTCCAAAACATTCTTGACTAGTCGAGAAATGTTGTTGTCATAGTTGTTGTGAGACAGCGACCCACAAAAAGCGATAGAGCTGAAGGCAAATGTGGCTCCGCCGTTTGGAGTTTCATGGAAAGCTATATCCGACCTCACACGGGGATGCTGAGTTCCATCGATTCCTGCCTGACTGAAGCCGTAATCTTCCATTACGAGGAGATACCCCTCGGTATGTCTACCTGCAGATGTGGCAGTGAGCAGAGTATGAGGTGGCGATCCTAAAGTCGTATCTACGATGTCCAGTTCAAGCCCGGCAGCGCCGCCGGATACTAGGCCGAAATCCCCTAGACGCTCGTCATAGTCAATGCCTTCGAACGCCCATGCTACGCGCGGATTGTTCGACTCAGGAGTCCTCGAATAGTAGCTTCCGATATCAAAGCCTTCGGAGGACATACCGGTGCCACCAACCGCGTGCAAGTACTGGCCGACGAAACGCCACATGCCGCCTAGAGCCCCGTTTGATTGATGATAATATTCCCCGGGATCTGCACGCCAAGTTCGGATCCCGGACTCTGCGCGGCGCATCTCTGTGATCTCTCCCCGGCCGTAGGAGCCATGATAGGTATGAATCCAATAGAACCCATCGGCACCCATATACATAAATCGCCCGCCGCGTTCCTTATACGCATGAATATTGTTGAGGTAATGTACATCGTGATGCTCAGGATGGGTGCCCGTCAGAAGTACGTTATATCCTTCAATTCTTTCTAACCCATCGTAGGAGACTTCTTCATCGGTAATAACGTCAAACTCGTAGCCCATCTCCGTCAACCAGTCGATCAGATGTAAGTCAGCTGGAAATTGCCATGGCGCTTGCGCTAGGAAATGATCGTATTTCGGTCTGAACGATAGGACTGGTCTTAGGCGAGAGGAGAGACTGACTCCTGATCCGTCAGTATGAGTATCATATAGTGAACTCCCGTATTCGCGATGCTCTGCTAGGAACATGTTTTGTTCTTGCATGATGGGAACGCGATACACCAGCAGCTCGGCGGCACCCGCGTTAGCGGCTAGGTGCTCATTGGCGTAAGCCATGTAGCTCTGAGTAGACAGAATCACTGCGATTTTTGCGGTTTCTTTACCGACGGGAGGGCAAACTATGAACGGTACATAATCCTCGTCTCCCTCAGAACTCGTCAGTTTCACAGCCCATACCGCCGACTTCATATCGTCAGGAACATCGAAAGTAAAATCGACCTCCCAGCGAGCATCGTCCAGGTCATCATCATGAAAGTGGATGGCACCGTATTCTTCTGGGGCTCGTTTCCAGTCTGTCTCCCTACCGGTCCAGTTATGTCCTGTCATTGCGCGAGTCGGTAAATTCACTAGCTTGCCATGTAGCTTGTAAGGCCCATCGTCATAAGCACGAGTTGTGGTGATCTCTTTCCCGAAGTCCCACGATGCCACTAGGCTCGCGGCGATCTCAGTTGTAGGCCCCGTTCCACGGCGCTCGTCTAGTCCCGTTGCTTCACCAGCTTTGAGTCTCTCTATGTCAAGACGGGATAGCGCTTGCGAAGCTACTCGGGGACTATCGATCTTACCGTTGAAGTGAGACCCCAGTACTAAGCCTCGAGGTACTGAGGAGGCACCTTGGGGGCCCTCATCTCGCTGTTTCGGGGAGGCCCCTATGAAAAGCGGGGTCTCGCTTCTTTCAGGGGGTGCCACACCGGACTGTTCGACTGGGGATATTTGGGGATCTAATGCGTACCGAATTTGAGGCTCGTGATAAAGAACTGCTTGGCCAGTATCGGCATCGTACGAAGCCGCCACAAAGATCCAAGCACGGTCACGGACAGGAGCGCCCGAAGTGAGAACGGTGTTATTAATGCGTAGTTCTACTTCAGCGTCATCGTTAATGAACAGCCCGTACCCACGCCCCTCAAACCACTTAGAGAGGATCGCTTGGGGCCCCGGGCGCCAGTAGCCCTCAGGTTTGTGAGGCATGGTGGGCCAGATATAGGCCTGGATGGTAAAGCTCTGAAGGTTCAGCGGCTCACGGTCTTCTATCAAAACATAAGACCCTGAGTTGATGATTTGTTTCCTTCCAGCATGCTTTCCGTTGAAAGGTGCCGGGGTGGGTATTTCTTTTGCTCCGGGACCTGCCGGGTCAGTGTTGCCGTTAATGAGTTTTACTAACTGCGCTTCATATTCTGACGGTCCGTCGCAATTGACATAGAAACGGATTTGGTCGCCCTGATTTACTGACCACTTATCTGCATAAGCAGTAATCCTCATCCAGTCTGGTGCGATAGGGTAGTCGACCTGGGAAACGTTCTCAGTCATTGAATGCCTCGCCTCTTCAAAGTAGAGCTCTAAATGGTTATAGGGGTGTCGAAGATACAAAAAGACGGGGCCTGAAAGCTATGCTTCAAACCCCGTAATCAGTTGCTAAGTGGTTGCCCAGTTGTCGTCTCGCCGCTTCCAACCTTCGTGAAAATGTTCTGGCATACCGTCTCTCTCCGGATACTGATCCAAACGCATCAAAAAGATCTCATGTTGGATGTCTTGTTCGTTGTCGAAGATTCGGTCGTCCACGAATTTTGGCGGCACTCCGCGAATGCCTGACAGCTGACCGATACGCCACGCCTTGTCAGGTTCTAAACAAATTGCAACTAGTTTACCTCCGTGTGCGCCGGGTTGTTGAGCTCGCATACGAACTAAAACTTTTGCAAGTTGTTTATCCTCATGAATACCGCCATGTACGCCGACGACACTTCCAGGACTTTCCGTTCGGACAATCGAGTTACCGGGGATACCTTTCATAAAACCAATGCATCGTTTATGTTCTTCGATGATTCGTTCTCGATCCTCGGAGCCTGGTGGGGGGATGGGGAACATAACCTACACCTCGCAGGGATTGTGACTTATGTCTCATCGATAATTGTTGTTGGGTACGCGCTACGAATCAAGAGATTGAAAGAATGGAAGCACTCATTTCCATGATTCGCGTTCTACGACGGGTTCGTGTGGGACTGACCTGCAGGTCAGCAGCGGACACTCTTGAAACACCGATCAAGCCCTAGGTCTTAGTAGTTTCTAGCTATTGTGACATCCCGCTTTTTGCGCGTGATGCGAGGTAGGTAAAGAGGAGAAAGCCAGCCCCTTACCGCGACATGACTAGGCTTAAAATCTTGTTGAACATGTCATTTAGATGTTCTGGAGACGGTCACTGATGGTGAGCTGTTGGATGAAAGTAATAGTTATATCGGAGTGCTCTCGAGGCGTGAACTTCGAATCCCTGGCGCCTATCGAAAAGACATGAATGTGAGGATGGGCGGCGAGGACCCATTACAGAAGGAGGAAGAATCGGGATCGTCTCGTGAGCATGATTTATTCTGTTATGTCCACATATTTTGCTGCGACCGTCTAGCGCGTATCAGGCCAGCTCATTCTAGTCTGGGACCCTCGAGGGCTCTTCTGGAGTCTAGATTGGCGAGCGAGACAGATTTTAGAGAAACTGACTTGATCCCTGGGAGGTGTGATGCCGTTATGAATTATAAGCCTGTCGGATGTCCGTTTCACTGAATTAGTTAGCTATTTTTATGAATGCCAGACTTGCCGGAATACCAGAGAAGTATGTCTAACACACGCAATGTGGAAAGAGTGGGCTGATCTACCTCTTTTCGAAGGCACTCGACTTGAGTCTCAATTTCAGGGTTGTCATGAAGGGTTTTCCACCAAAGGTGCCAATCGTCATCCCCACTTTTGAATTTTGCCACACGAGCTACGATGGAATCGCGGATGGGGATTAAGTGGGGGCGTTTTCGTGCCATAAGTTTGCTAACTCTCGCTATCCCCATCCCATGGTAACTCTTGAGCAGTTTCCACAGTTGCCAAGCTGCGGATTCTTTCCCCAAATATGCAGCAAATTCGGTGTCGGTTAGCTTTCCGATTGGTTCGTCCGGGATCTCCTTGAGGAGGCCGGTGATTGATGCGGCATCTGTTCCTAGGATCGACAGTCCTGCGCTTCCGGGGATGTCTAGAGCCAGAAGATTCACTGAGTAGAGATCGGCCAGCGTCATTTGGTTGCTCGATTTCTCGCTCACTTGGAACGAGTTGAAATGTGCACCCGAATAGGTCGGCGTGTCAGGTGAAAAATAGTCTTGAAGGTAGGATATTCGGTCATTATTCGGAATTTCCTGGAGTGCTGAGAGAATAGACATACCTGTATCTTTTGACAGATTTAGACAAATTTCCACAGCTGATAGGCGCGTAGCTTTGTCGAAGGTCGTTCATGGCAAACTTCATACCCTGAGTTAATACGACCATTGCTCCATGCCTCCATTAAACGTTATGAGTGTTGCTTTGCCTCCGTCGATTGGGAGGCTGCGAAACTTTGCGAGTCCTACATGACTTGTCGCATTTCGTCATCGCTCAGACCGCGTTGATCCGGTTGTTTTCCTTCTTCCAGCGCGACGTAGGCGGGAGTACCAGCAACAACCGGCGAACCGATCGAGCCGGGCACCTGCTCACCTTCCAGTGAAGCGCTGGCGGTTTCGGGCATGAAGTACACCGCAATTAGCCCGATGACACAAGCGATTGCCATGTAGAAGGCGGGGACCAACAGGCTTCCGGTAATTTCAACGAAGAAATCATTTACCAGTGCTGCTGTCCCACCAAACAGGGCAGTGCCGACGTTGTAGCTACTCGCAAAGCCTGCAAACCGGACCTGGGTTGGGAACATCGCAGTAAAGGTTGCAGAAATGGTACCAAGCTGCAGAACGAAGAGCAGCCCCAAAATTGCGTAGCCAACCAACGCGAGACCAAAGCTCATCCCCATCAGCCAGAACAGTGGAATCGCAAGCACACCGATACCGACCAACGAAATGTTCCAGCACGTCTTGCGTCCCACGCGGTCAGACAGAGCACCAGCAAACGGCATGAACGCGACCATCGCGAGCTCACCGATCAAAATAACCGTCAAAGCGGCCTGTGCATTAAGGCCGAGCTGTTGCTCCAGATAGGTCGGCATGTAGGTCAGCAGCGTGTAGTTGACGATATTCAGCGCGGTGACCATACCTGCCATGACCAGGAGTTGTCGCCAATACTGTTTGATGAGCTCGCCCAGTCCGGGTTTCTCTGGCGCTTCGTCCTTGCTGACTGGCTTGTTCTGTTCTTTGGCTGCGGCAGCTTCTTCTGCTGCTTGCTCTTTCTGGAGGTCTTGGAAGATTGGGGTGTCTTCCAGCTTATTGCGCAGATAGAACCCGATGAGTCCTAAGGGGAGTGCCAGTAAGAACGGTAGACGCCAGCCCCAGGCAAGCATCTGCTCGTGAGGATGGTTTCCAAAAAGAGCATGAGGGCCGCGCCCACTGCATAGCCGCTAATCGTCCCGAACTCGAGGAAAGAGCCGAAGAATCCGCGTCGTTTATTTTGTGCGTACTCTGCCATGAAAGTGGGCACCACTGTACTCACCACCGGTGGAGAAGCCTTGGACTACTCGTAGCAGGATGAGCAATATTGGTGCCCAGACACCGATGGTGGCATAGGTCGGTAGAAGTCCAATGAGGAAGGTGGCCGCTGACATCATCAAAATGGTTGCAGCGAGAACACCTTTGCGTCCGATCCGGTCACCCAGTGGTCCCCACACGAAGCCACCCAGCGGGCGAATGATGAACGAAATAGCGAACGTCGCTAGAGTCAGCAGCATCGGGTATTCGAAGGGCTCGAAGAAGTGGTGGGCAATGTAGGCGGTGGCGACCGCATAGATCCCATAATCAAACCACTCTGTTGCGTTCCCAATGGCCGAGGCCGTTGTCGCGCGTTTCACTTCGGCGTCGGGGGCGTGTTTATCGTGTGCTGGCCGAGAGTATCGTCGCTGGGTGGTGGGCGTACTGCCGGTCTTGCCGCTGAGTTGCCGGATCACAAAGAACTCCTTCCGTCATTGGACTGTTCCGAAAGTTCACAACATTCGACCCTAACGAAACCGCCCGGTTTGCGCGCCCCAGTTGAAGTCCTACAGCTTGGAAACGGTGCGAACTGTCCTGCCCCGCCTTGTGTATAGCCTGAAGTGAACCATCGCCGCCATGGTGCATCGGGCGGTTACAGGTCGAAGCTGACAGCGGTAGACTCCGTGGTGTGACAAATCGGTATTCTCCGTCTTGGATCCCAGAACGTCGACCACGTCCCCGGCAGACTGAGATTGGTGACCGTCGTCGGCTTGCCGTGATGCTGGCCATGTCGCTTGGTTCCTTCGCGATTGGCACGACCGAGTTCGTGTCCATGGGCTTGCTGAACACCATTGCCGAAGACTTTCAGATCTCGGAAAACGAAGCCGGCGTGATCATCAGTGCCTATGCGCTCGGTGTCGTGGTGGGTGCGCCACTGATTACGGTGTTTACGGGGCTGATGCCGCGTAGACGCTTGTTGCTGTTGCTGATGGGCGCGTTCCTGATCGGCAACGTGATCTCCGTTTTCGCTGCCACCTACGAGACACTGATTATCTCCCGCTTTATCGCTGGGTTACCACACGGGGCGTATTTCTCTGTTGCCGCATTGTCTGCGGCCTCTATGGCTCCGGTGACTGAACGAGGTCGCGCCGTCGCATTTATCACCATGGGTTTGGCGGTTGCCACGGTCATTGGGGTGCCCGCCGCTGAGGCCTTGGGCAGCGCCATGGGATGGCCTGCCGCGTATGCACTGGTCGCCGTGTTCGCACTGATCACCATCATTATGCTGTGGTATTTGATGCCGCATATGGTCAGTATGAAACCGACCAGGCCTCGCACCGAGATCGGCGCACTAGGACGCAGCCAGGTGTGGTTTACCCTTGCTATTGGCACCGTTGGTTCCGGCGGCATGTTTGCGATCTACACCTATATCTCCTGGACCATGACCGAAGGTGCCGGCCTCGACCCCGATCTCTTGTGGTTAGTGCTGATGACCTACGGTGTTGGTTCAGTCGCCGGGAACTGGTTCGGTGGTCGTCTTGCTGACCGCAATCTCGAGTGGGGCGTGCTCTTAGCTCTCATCATGATCGCGATTATTTTGACGATTTTCTACTTCACCTCGACTCACCCGGTTGCCGGGACCATTACCTTCGGCTTCTGTGGGTTCTTCGGAACGTGTTTGGCACCCACCTTGCAAGTGCGACTCATGGACGTGGCTCACGATGCTCAAACTCTGGCGGCCGCGCTGAACCACGCGGCGCTGAACATGGCCAACGCTGCCGGTGCTGCTATTGGCGGTGCAGTCATTGCTGCTGGCTTCAGCTACTCCGCACCAGCCCTGGCCGGGGTGGTCCTGGCACTGATCGCCATCGTCATTTGGATCCCGGCGTACTTGCTGCGGCGTCGCAGCGCTGAGCGCGCGGTGGCTTGAAGGTTCAACAAGCAGGGCGACAGTGAGCCCAAAGCCCTGGGGTAGATCTTGGCTCCTCCCAGGTACGTCACTGCGTCCCTGTTAGCCCCTGTTCTTCGCAAAGGCGGGAGCCACCTCTGCATACCTGATCGTCTCCGAATGATAATCGAGCTCTTCGAGCTGCGCGGTTGTAGTGCGGACTTGTGGTTGACGTTGCGTCAAGCGGTACAACAGTGTTGAAACCACAAGACAGCTGCGAGGAGGCGACATGGAGTGGTCGATTCACCAGGTGGTTGAAGCCACGGGTATTACCTCCCGGACCCTGCGACACTACGACCAGATCGGCCTACTTCACCCAACTCGAAGAGGCCCCGGCGGTCTGCGGTATTACGACCAACGCGCGCTGGTGCGATTACAGCGGATCTTGCTGTTGCGCCCGTTGGGTCTTTCCCTGGCAGATATCGCCGAGATCCTGAACGGAGAAACTCGTGATATCGAGGCTCTCCAAACACACCGTGCACGACTTCAAGCCGAACAAGAGCGCATAGATCGCCAGCTGCAGTCACTTGATGCGACGATCGCGGCCCTACAGAAAGGACAGCCCATCATGCCTAAAGATATGTTCGAAGGCTTTGACCACACCCAATACGACGCCGAAGTCCGGGAGCGCTGGGGCAATGACGCCGCAGATCGCTCCAACGAATGGTGGTCCGAACTCGGCGACGAAGGCCAAGCAGCGTTCCGTCAGGAGGTCGAAGACCTCAACGCTGCGTGGGATCAGGTGATCGCTTCCGGTATCGCGCCTGATGCTGCCGCAGCCCAGGAGGTCGCCGCACGTCACGTCGCCTGGTTGCGCTCAGCCATGCAGAGCCAACCTATGTCTAAGGCGATGCTCAAGGGGATCACGCAAATGTATGTGGACGACGAACGATTCGCAGCCAATTACAACCGCGTGTCTCCCGCTGGGCCGCAGTTCGTTCGCGACGCCGTCCACTATTGGGCAGATGACCACCTGCCTGCAGACCAGGAGTAGCAGGACTCGGGCTTTAGATGCCGATTGCTTGAGCCGTAAAACAAGAGTTGAACAAGCCTGGGTCATCTGACAGGCGCATACATCTTCGTTGAAGACGGTCCCCGTTTATGGGGACATTAGCCAAATATGCTGTGACCAGTCTCAGCGCTTTGAGCTAGAGAATTTCGACGGGGAAGGAGCGACCGATAGATGACCAGGGCCGTGGTTGTGTACCGCTCAGAATATGGGGCAACTCAGCAGTATGCTCAGTGGTTGGCGGTCGATTTGTGGTGTGACGTATTTGATCGCCGCAGCATACGGCTCGAAGATATGCAAGAGTACGACACCATTATTTACGGTGCTCCGCTGCGCGCCGGAGGCAAAGTCTTGGGTTGCAAGTTCCTCCGCAAAGAGATCGAAATGCTCGGGGACAAGAACCTGATCCTGTTCACCTGCGGCATTTCAGATCCCGAGGTGGGAAAGAATCGTCGCCTCATCCAAGACTGGCTCATCAAAAATCTCACCGATGAGGTGCTTGCCCATATTAAGGTGTTTCATCTCCGCGGCGCGATCGATTACAAACAGCTCAGCGGGGTTCACACCATCGCGATGGCCATGCGGAAACGCACCATTGCCCGGCTGGACCCAGCGGAGCGCACGCCAGAAGAACAGACCATACTCGATACCTATCGCAAGACCACTAACTTCGTGGATCGAGACGCAATCCGCCCGATGGTGAAATACGTCCTGCAGCTCAGCATACGAGGCATCGGCCCCAATGCTGGCGCTTCCCACTTGGTGGACGACTAGACGGTTAACCGCAAGACCGCAGCAGCTCGAGCAGCTACTGCGGTCTTGAGTTCTTGAATTAGTGCGTTGAATAAGGATCAAGCCGAAAAGGCGTAGTGCTTACCCGTAATCCCATCAACGATCACTTCAACGGACCCGTTGTCGCTTTGGTCTGTCACCCACCAGTTGGGCTTACCCAACCGCAGTGGTGTCTCCACGAGTTCAAGAGCGCCGATGGCGGTGATCTTTCGGCGACGCAGAACGACCCCGGCTAAGATCGAGCGAGCCGCGCCGATGGCAGTCGCCTCATCCACCTGTGGTTCAGGATCGCTGATCAGGTTGGGCTCGTCACCTGGGTTGAGAGCCACGAAGTCTTCGGTCTTCCACGCATCGCTCAGATACGCTCGGCCTCCGACAAGGTCCACCAGAACGTGGGCACGGACGAGCTCAACTCTCTGCTGGGTCCTGACCATCGACGAAAGCCAGCCTGGTCGATGCTGCTGACCCTGAAACACCAGCCCGAGAAACGGATGGTGATACAGCGTTGCCTTCAGATCAGTCCGCTGTTTCAACCGTCGATTGACCAGAGCTCGAGCCTCTCCAGCCGAGAACTTGACCGGCCACGCGAGCTCAGGGGCCAGTTTCTGTGTGTCAGTGAGCACCGCGGGTCCCTTCACCTGGACGTTGAGTTGCTAACGTGCTGTCTTCGCCTGCGACCATGCGTGCTGGAACAGGTGCAACTCGGGCGGTCTCAGCCACTGCCCGGCGCACACCTTCTGGCACAGGATGTGAGTGCTGGGTGAGCAGCGAACCTACGATCATGGCGACCGTCGAACAGGTAATGCCAATGACCATCGGATCAAAACCGATGCCATCGGTGCTGCCGAGCAGCTCTGCCGAAACGGACGCGACAGTCCCGATGACCATGGAGCTAATCGCTCCCACCGTGTTCGCCTTCTTCCACCAGACTGCACAGATATACGCTGGCACGAAAGCTGAGCCGAGCACCGAGGTCGCGAACACGACCACGTCGAAGACTCCCGGAGGTTCGGTAATCGCCAAGATCGTTGCGATGACGGCCAGCAAGATAATGGTGATACGCGAAACGTTGACCGAAGTCCGTTCACTCATCGACCGCTGGAAGAAACGCGCCCACAGATCTTGCGAGGCGATTGTTCCGGCTTGTAAGAGCAGGGCGTCCGCGGTGGACATGATCGCACCCATAATCGCTGCCATGACGATCCCGACTGCAAACGTTGGCAGGACGGTGTCCGCTACTTCGAAGATCGCCAGCTCGGGGTTTTCCAGCCCGGGCACGATCAAGATCGCGGTCATCCCCACCAGGTAGGCGCCTGGGATAAACAGCAGATTAAAGATGGTCGCGTAGAGACCGGCCTGGCGCGCCACCGATGGTCGCCGCATTGCCATGTGGCTGACGTTGACGTGTGGCCAGCCAATGTAACCAATTGAAAAGACTAACAGCGCGCCGATAATGATGCCCCACTGGCCGAAGTACTGGCCTTCAGCGCCCCACATTGTCAGGAGGTTCTCGTTGACGTTGGCCAGATTCTCGTTGGCCGCGGTGAGCCCACCGACGTATTGCAGGCTGGCGATCAAGATCCACAGCATGCCCACCACCATGATGATGGCTTGGAAGAAGTCCGTGTAGGCAACTGCGAGGTACCCACCGAGGAAGGTGTACCCAACGATGACTCCGACGGCGATAATCAGGGCCACGTTAACGGACAGCCCTGTCACCATGGCAAGGCCCTGACCACCAGCTAGGAACTGGGCCAGGACGTAGAAGAACATGCAAAACAGCGCAATCGGAGCTGCGATGGCTCGGGTCCAGCGAGATGGATAACGATTCTCAAGGTAACCAATCGACGTAATCGAGCCGAGCATTTGCGACAACTTGCGCATGCGGCGGCCGATAATCGAGAGGTTGAGTACGCCACCGCCGACGTCACCCAGGGCGTACCACATGCTGTAGTAGCCCTGGGTGTAGGCCAGCGATCCGGCGCCGAGGAACATGTAGCCTGACATTGACGAACTTTGCAGGCGCAGGGCGGTCACTGCAGGTCCGATACTACGATCTGCTAGCAGAAAGCCTTCTGGGGATTTCGTGCTGCGGCGCATCGCCCAAACACCGATGCCGAGCATCCCCGCAAAGTACACGATAAGCAGTACCAGATCAATGCTCACTGTGGATCTCCCGTCTTGTCATAGTCGGCATCTTCGACGGCCCAGTTTCGGGAGATCACGTAGAACACGCCCGTGTAAACGACCCAGAAGCCCAGGACCCCTACGAGGACGAGCCACGTGGTTGTTGGTAACGCAAACATACTTGTCACTCAACTTTCGAGGTGTGAATAATTGTGCAAACTCTCCGGCTTGTGCCGGAGTAGGTATATGTGGCTGTGACAGCCCGTGGTGGACCGGACTTACACCGCCGAAGTCTGTCAGCCTTGATAGTGCCGGTCGGCGAGTGCGAGCGCCTGATCCAGCAGTGCGAGCCCTTCTCGCATGATGTCGTCTGAAGTATTCAGTGGTGGGACCACGTGGATGCGATTGAAGTTCGCGAAGACGAGCAGGCCCAGTTCCTTACACTTGCCGATGACCTCGCCCATGGCAGGTGAGCTCCCACCGTATGCTGCCAGTGGTTCCTTGGTGTCGCGGTTCGTGACCAGCTCGACTGCCCAGAAGCAACCGACTCCACGCACATCTCCGACCGATGGGTGCTCGTTTTTCAGTCGCTCGAGTTCAGGTCCAATGACCTCACTGGCTAGGCGAGTCGCGTTTTCCAGCATCTGTTCTTCTTCCATCGCTTCGATAGCGGCAACAGCTGCAGCGGTAGCCAGCGGATGGCCGGAGTAGGTGAGTCCACCCGGGTACACGCGCTCGCGGAAGGTGTTGTAAATGGCTTCATTGATGACCACGCCACCAAGCGGTACGTAGCCGGAGTTCACACCCTTGGCAAAGGTAATCAGATCCGGCGTGACGTTCCACAGGTCGATGGCGAACCAGGTGCCGGTGCGCCCGAAGCCGGACATGACCTCATCGGCGATAAAGATGATGCCGTATTTTTTGGTCAGTTCGCGGACGCCTGCCATGTAGCCTTCTGGCGGGACGTAGATGCCCGCAGTGCCCGGTACCGATTCAAGGATCAACGCCGCGATGGTCTCGGGACCTTCCAGCACGATGGTCTGCTCAAGATGCTCGAGCGCACGCTGGACTTCTTCTTCCTCGGTTTCGGCGTGAAAATACGAGCGGTACGGATAACAAGGCATGAAGTGTACGGTGCCGTGCGTGGCGGTATCGGAGGCGAAGCGCCGCGGGTCACCGGTGACGTTCACGGCCAGATCTGTACCACCGTGATAGGAGCGGTAGGCAGAAAGGACTTTGGACTTGCCGGTGTGCAGACGCGCCATGCGAATCGCGTGCTCATTGGCATCGGCTCCACCGTTGGTGAAGAACACGTGATTCATGCCTTCGGGAGCGCGTTCGGCAATTAGTCGAGCGGCCTCGGAACGAGGTGCTGAGACATGGGCCGGGGCAATCGTGGCGATGGTCGCGGCCTGTTCTTGGATGGCCGCCACAACCTTGGGGTGTTGGTGCCCGATGTTGGTGTTGACCATCTGCGACGAGAAATCGATGTAGCGTTTACCATCGGCATCCCAAACGAAAGAGCCCTCGGTCTTCACCACTGTCAGCGGATCTAACGCGTCCTGGGCTGACCAGGAATGGAATACATGTTTACGATCCAACTCGTATGCTCGCTGGCCCTCGGCTTTCATAGCCTCAGTGATTTCAGATGTATTCGCTAGACTCATGAAACTTCCTTTGCTGGTTTTGCCGGAAACCGAGGTTGACGCCTGCATGGGACGGTGCAGCCCACGTGCGATGAATACTACTCACCATCATCGTGCCATGTGACGCACATCTCGATACACTGACACTTCGTAAGAAAATGCCTAGTCAGTTCTTACACTATGCCTATGATGCAACTCATAGTAAAGGGGTACAGGCGGTATATTTATCGAGCTGTGCAAGGAGGGTATTGAGCCTACTCAGCACTAGCGGTGCAATTGAAGACGCTGCCAACTCAGAGCGGTCAGAACTGCAAAAAGAGCCGGGACGATCACGACGGTGGCAAGCTGTCCGAGATGCACGGCCTCGGGCATGATCGCCCACAGTGCTGGTGCAGACAGTGGAAACCACGCTGCGCTGTCTGGGGCAGCGATGACGGTAACTTGTGCGATCACTAAGACCACAACGGTGGCTGCGATACCAGGCAGAGGCCCACGGCCCAGAGTGGCGACCCAGGCGGCCGGGAAAGTCAGCAGACCGGTCAGTACGACCAGGACTAGCAGGCGTCCGAGCTGCAGGAGTATCTCGCTGGTCAGCGGACCGAGATTCAACGCGAGGCCGCTGACGAGGATCAGTGCTGTCAGACCGATCGATACGGCCACAACCCACAGCATCAGAACCCCAAGTTTCGCCAGGGCAATGATGGATCGCGGCACGGGCAGGGCGAAGAGACCGCTGATGGTGCCGTCGGTAAATTCTCGCCCGAACATCCAGCTCATCGCGATCCCGATGGCCAGCAGTCCACCGGCAGCGATGACCTGAGCGGTGATCCCAATGAGCAGCAGCCAGCCGGTGGTGTCAGCCAGGGGACCAAGTTTTGCCAGCACCTGCTCATCGCCAGAGTTGACGCTGATCGTGAGCGCGATGGCCAGTATCGTAATACCGACCATGAGCAGGATTGCGGTGAGGTGCAAAACCCGAGATGCCCGGGCTTTGCGGAGCTCAACGTATAGGGCAGTGCGAAGCGCTTTCATGAGGCCCTTAGCTCATCGTCAGCGTGGACCATCTGGAAGAACGCGCGCTCCAGATCTGGTGTGCCAGGCTCAAGTTCCCCGATCATCCGGCCATAATTGAGCACCCAGATGCGGTCTGCAATCCGCGCAACTTCATCCAGGTGGTGACTGGAGACGAGGATCGCAGCACCCTGGTCTGCACGGTGCAAGCGGAGCTTTCGTAAGCGCAGCACGCCCGCCGGATCTAAGGTATTTGTGGGTTCGTCAAGGACGACGAGATCCGGGTGGTGCTGCAAGGCCGCTGCTAGACCTACGCGCTGGCGATTGCCCTGCGATAGGCGTCGTGCCGCCACGTGACGGTATCGTTCCAGCCCTAGGTCGGTGATCGCGGCGTCTACCGAATTGGGGATCTGTGCTGTTTCGATCCCTTTGAGTCGGGCCGCCAGCGCCAGGTTTGTTGCAGCATCCAGTTCTGGATACGCAAACGGTTGGTTCACCAGATGCCCGACCCGCCGCCACGCACCGGGCGGGAGATTAGCCAGTGAGACTCCATCGAAACTGATCGTGCCCTTGTGCAGCCGAAGCATCTGCAAGATTGCTTGAATGAGCGTGGTTTTTCCCGACCCGTTGAGCCCGAGCAGAGCGTGAATCTCACCGGCATTTACCGTGAGGTCTACACCAAAAAGACCGGCATCCTCACCGAAGACGAGGGTGGCATGCTGGATGCTGAGTCGCTGAACCACATGCACCCTCCTTGTCTCTCGGCAAGACCTACGGTGTTAATAGCTTCGCCCTGTGCTGTTTACTCCCACCAGGTATCTGATGGGCGAACGGGCAGACGGCGTTTATGTTCAGACCGCTTATACGTGGTTTCGAGTTTCTCGCGGGCTTCGTCCGGGATCGATTGACCTAACAGGTATGCATCGATATTTGCATAGGTCATGCCCAGTTCGTCTTCGTCGGTTTGGCCTGGATTATCGGTCAACAGATCTGCGGTGGGGACTTTCTCAATGAGCCGTTCGCTGGCACCCAGGCGGGTCCCCATGTTCCGAACCTGGGTTTTAGTCAGTCCGGCTAGTGGCATGAGGTCTGCTGCGCCGTCACCAAACTTGGTGAAGAACCCAGTCACTGATTCGGCGGCCTGATCGCTGCCGACCACCAGCGCATTGTATTGACCGGCGATCGCGTATTGGGCGACCATGCGCATCCGGGCTTTGACGTTGCCGAGGTTGTAGTCGGTGGGCTCTTCACCTAGGGCGGCGGTGAACGCTTCGCCGATCGCATCGGTGGCGGAGCCGATCTGCAGTTCGATGTCTTCGTCGGGTTCGATGAACTCGATGGCCGCCATGGCATCGTCGGCGTCGCCTTGGACATGATAGGGGAGCCGTACGCCCCAGAATTTACCCTTCCAATCAGGATTCACCCTGCGGTATTGTTCTACGGCCATTTGGCAGAGCCGACCGCCAACGGTCGAGTCCACTCCGCCGGAGATCCCCAGCACGAGTCCGTTGGCGCGGGTGTGGTGCAGGTAGTCCACCATGAAGTTCACGCGGCGCACGATTTCGGAGTCTAAGTCGATGTCAGCTTGGACTCCCAGGGTGTCAATGATGTGTTGTTGCATGTCGACCTTCCTGCTAGTTGGCATGTTCATACCGTTGTATGCGCTCCCATATGGCTACCGCTTCTTGGTAGTGTTTGCGCATGGTTTCGGCTGCCTGATTAAGCATAGCCGGGGGTACGCTGGGTAAGAATGCGTCATCGTCGTCTTGGATTTCATCGTCTAGTTTCCAGACCCGTTCAAGGGCCTTGTGACCGCGTTCCAAAACTTCGCCGGCGGTGTCGGGCCAGGCGTAGCGACTCAGCGCACCGTAATCGAGTTCGACAAGTCCTTCGATGGGGTGGCCGCGGCTGCGCCATCTGTTGAGCCAGCTCTGCACATGGTCCACAGAGCGCCGGTAGGGGTGGTCTTGTCCGTCGGGGCCATAGAAGGCCATCAGTCGGTTGACCCAGCTGAGTTGCGTGACCGCAGCGTCCAGGTCGCGCACCCGCCGGACAACCGGCGTGCCCCCGATGATCATTTCCTCGACGAGGTCGGTTTGGTGTGATGGCACCGTCCCGCAAAAGGCCGCTAACCAGGCTAGGGAGACATTCCACAGTTGCATATAGAAGTTTGGCAGCGGCCGACTGATCAGCCCCGCGTCTGCCTGCAGTTCGGCGATCTTTTCTAGTGTTTCGACAACGTTGGGTGGGACAAGCCGCTCATAGAGCGTGTCATCGTAGTATTCCCGCCGCATCGCCACGGACTCGAACGCCGCTCGCGTGAGATATTCGACGTGAAAAAGTTGGTGCGGGGTCCCGCCCGGGTCTTGGGCTTCGATGACCCGGATAATCGGTGGGTCGGTGTCGCTGGGGGCGAGTCGGAATGCATCGGGCCGAAGCCTGCGGTTGAGGCGTTCCGCGGCTTCGGCCTCGATATCGGCACGTGACAGTTTCGTCGCGGCGCGTGCCAGCCCGTGAATTCTGGCCGGCAGCTGCTCCAGGGGGACATAGACCCGCAGAAACGTCAGGTGCCGCATGATTTAGCCCAGTTCTGCGACCACTGGCACGTGGTCCGATGGGCCCGGACCCTTCCTGGCTTCGCGGTCAATCCAGGCGTCGGTAACATCATTGGCCAGATGCTGGGAGGCCAGAATGAAGTCGATGCGCATGCCCTGGTTCTTGGGGAACCGCAGGCGCTGGTAGTCCCAGTACGTGTAGGTTTCGGGTCCGGGATGCCGTGGACGAACCACATCGACTAGGCCGGAGTCTTCGAAGGCTCGGAATGCTGCACGTTCGGGTTCTGACACGTGGGTGAGTCCGTTGTTGAGGAAGAATTCCATGTCCCAGACGTCTTCGTCATAGGGTGCGATGTTCCAGTCACCGGTCAGTGCCACACGAGTTGTGTCGGTGAGATCTTCGGTGACATGGTTGTGCAGCGCATCGAGGAAGCGCAGCTTGTACTCCATGTGCTCGTCTTCCAGGGAGCGACCGTTAGGAACGTAGAGACTGTAGAGCCGAAACGGTTCGACATCGGTGTTCTTCGTCCCGACCGTCGCTGAGATCGCGCGAGCTTCGACCTCCGGGTCGACACCGTTTTTCCCGAACTCTGGCTGACCTGCAAAGCCATATTCGACATCATCCAGACCAACCCGGGAGGCAATGGCCACCCCGTTCCACTGGGAGATCCCGAAATGGGCCACCTGGTAGCCCATCATTTCGAACATGCCCCAGGGGAAGTTCTCATCCCGGCATTTAGTTTCCTGGATCGTCAGCACATCGGCATCGGTTTCATCCAACCAGTCTTCGACCCGATCAGCTCGGGCGCGCAGTGAATTCACATTCCAAGTCGCAAATTTCATGTACTCAACCCTACCGGTGACTGATCGTTAGATCGCTGCGGTGTGGAAAGCTTACGTTGTTGAACTCCCAGCACGGGTGCCCACCAAGTGTTGTGCCGGTACCCTAAAGGTATGGGGTTTCTCGCAACGGTGATGGTCTTAGTACTGGTGCTCTATTGGCTGCGCTCGCGTGCACGAAAACAGTCCGTTGAACAGTACTCGATGCACTCTTTTGGAGGGGGTCAACAGGCAGCTCAAGAGGATTCCGCGTCCGATGACGAGATCACGGTAGTGCATAGGGAACTGCCGGAGAGACTCGTGGATCTTCGAGACGGTGCGGAACGCTCTTTTCGAGTTGTGGGAGCCAGCCACTGGGTGGACAGAGATGAGATCTGGCAGTATCACATTGATGCCTTTTTCCTGCACAGGGAACAGGACAACATTCATGATGACAATGCGATAGCGGTTTATGGCGGAGACCGGAAGTTTGGTTACATGAGCGCGGGCATGGCGGCACAGTACGCTCCGTTGCTTGATCAAGTTGGGCCAGATTTCATCGTTGCTCGATGTGATGGAGACTTGGCGCGCATGCGATTTGGGCTGCCACGCATACCTACGCTTCGAACCCTCATCAACGAGCAGAAGATTCGCTACTGGATGTTGGACTACGCAGAGTTAGAAGCTACCGCTTTGCTCTCCATAACCCTTCCGTCGCCAGGCACAGAGGCGACGGGTGGTTACCCGCGCATCGCCGGGCCCTATAACAACGGGGACCAGGTTTTTGGCTACTATGAAGGTTTCGCTACTGACCTTCGAGCAGCTGGGACGCCGCAGGTCTCCTCACTCAAACGAAGTACCATCACGAAGGCCATGCAAGATGTTCGTATTGGGGACCAACTTTCGCTCAGGTCTGCTAACAATACCCTGACAGTCTTCAAGCGGGGCCCTGTTGGTCAGGTGCATTGGAAAGACCACAAGGATGTGTTTGACGGTGGGCTGCTAGAAGTTCAGCAGGTCTTCATTGATATCTATGGCAACGTCGTGAACTGTGGAGGCAAAGCGAGACCGGCTAAAGGGGTACGTTGAATCAAGCGCCGTGCGGCCAGGTGGGCAGTTCGATTGGGTCCTGCAAGACGCGACTCGACGCCAGTCGGCTCACAAACGGTAGCGACATCAACTTGAACATGCCGTTGCGGAACAGCAGTTGTCGTCTATTTCGAGGTGCAAAGAAACTCGCGGTACCCAGGGCCGCATCCTGTTTGTCTCGGACCATCGGTGCTAGCTGGCGCTCGTAGGCGCTAAACGCAGTGGCGTAATCGGAGTCCTTGTCAGCGAGTTCGGCTGCGAGGACATACGCCTCGATCATGGCCAGTGCGGAGCCCTGACCTGCCAGCAGTGACGGGCACGCTGCCGCATCACCAACCAGCACGACACGACCGCGTGACCAGGTCGGCATCCGGATCTGGCTTGCCTTATCGAGATAAAAGGTGCGCGCTTCTGGAAGCCGCGTCAGGATTTGCGGCACTTCCCAACCCACGTCACGCAACTGCTCGAGCAGTAATTGCTGTTGGGCTTCGATATCGTCGGGGATGGGGCCGTCGTGGCGAAACGTGAAGAAAAACATCGTCGCGCCGTCACGGAGGGTGAACCGCAGCGCTTGCGCACCCACTTCGGTGTGCGTGATTGCTACGAGCTCCTCACGCGGGTCATACCCCTCGACGTCGAAGGCCGCGACACTAAACCCGAGGTCCTTGGCAAACTGGTCTTCGGGGCCAAATACCAGACGACGCACCCGCGAATGCAGTCCATCCGCGCCGACCACAAGATCAAACTGGCGGGTGGTCCCACTAGTGAACGTCACCTGAACACCCTCGTCATGATCATCGAGCGCTGCCACAGAATCTCCAAAGAGAATCTCGACATCCTTCAGAGTGTCAAAGATCGCTGCCGCTAGATCCGCACGGGCAATGCTAATGAACCGGTCACCGATCGGACCGAGGAAGCTGCGTGGATCAAGCCGGGCTATCTGTCGGCCACCTCTGGACACTTCGCGCAGTGCTTCCATGTGATAGCCGACTTCGTGGAGCGTCTCTACGATGCCCATCCGCTCGGCCACTTCGTACCCGGCGCCCCAGAAATCAATGAGGTAACCACCCTGACGCAACTGTGGGGCACGTTCGACCAGCGTGGGCTCGTGACCTGCGCGTTGTAACCAGTAGGCCAGGCTTGTTCCCGCGATCCCGGCGCCCGAAATGAGAACTTTCATGAGGGCTCTCTATGGAGAAGGTGTTAGGGGAATTTCATTCTACGGTGTCAGGGTACAGCGGATCCATGGAACTTCCGACAACGGCGAAACCAAGGGATTAGCTGCTCGAGCGCGGAGCTATAAGACGTAGAATAAGGCACGTTGCCAGAGCCATCCTGTCACTGTGGAGGACCAAAATGAGGAAGCGTACACTGCGTGGTGCCGGTGCATTGTTAGCAGCCGGGCTGGTATTCACGGCTTGTGCTGATGGCGGTGACCAGTCTTCTGCTGCAATGGAGTCCTCCCAGCAGCAGCTCATCGCAGCTCACGGGCTTGAGAACATGGATGCGGTCGAGGTCATCGACCATCTCGACCGAGTGCCTTTGGCAGAACGGTCCACCGAACTCATGGCTGCGGTGCTACCTGATCGACTGGTACTTAGTTCCGAGACTGAGGAATTCGCGCTGGAACTGCCCGAAGATTCGTTCTATCTGTCGATCGCTCCCTTCGTGAACTACACCCATGAGTGCTACTACCACAGCCTGACCACCTGCGTCGGGGAACTCAGCGAAGAAGATGTCCACGTCACCATTACCGATGACTCCGGCGAGGTCCTGGTTGATGAACAGCGCACGACCTTTGACAATGGGTTCGTCGGAGTGTGGGTGCCAACCGGTACCAGCGGCACCATTGAGATCAACTACGCAGACATGACCGGCAGCACCGAGTTCGCCACCGACGCTGAAGCAGCCACCTGCATCACTGATTTACAGCTGAGCTAAGGGACAAGCGACGACTTACAGCAAGACTGTGAGCTCGCAGGTCTCATTCACAAAGTCTGCGGCGTCGTCGATCTTTTGAATCTCTTCTTCAGACAGCGCTGCGAGTTCTTCTTTCGCTTGGAGTGCCGCTTCTTCGTCATTACCCGTCAATGCTTCGAGCTTGTTCAGCAGTGGTTGGAGCTGAATAAGCGCATCTTTGAGTTCTCCCTCACTGTGTTCAGCAAGGGCGCTGACATCGTCGTAGGTAGCAGCTAACACGTTCGACGTGTTCTCATCTTCGGGGTCAGCTTCAATAATGCGCTGTTCATATTCTTGAAGTTGAGAGCACGAGTCGTTGGCTGCAGCATTCCCACAGCCAACGAGCAGGAAACTGCCGAGTAACGGCAGCGCCAGGGCGCGAATTAGAGACCGCCCTGCTGAGCGCCGAAGACTGGTCCGCAGTATGTGTTGATGACGTTGCTGGCTTCTTCAAAGCTCATGCCGTCAACTTCCACACCGCTGGGGTCGCTGGCCTGGAGGGCCGCGACATCGTCATTCAGGGTTTCAGCCATGTCGTTGAACTGAGCAGCTTGGACCTGGAGTGCGGTACGCAGTTCACCGTCGCGATCAAAGGAGTGCTGGCGCAAATCCAAGGCAGCTGATTCGATCTGGAAGGCAGCACGGGAATCTGCGCCAGAGGCTTCGCGAATACCGCCGACCGCTTCGGTGGCTTTGGTAGATGATGCCTGCAGCAGGCCGCAGGTTTCTTCCTGCTGGCGTGCATCATTGGCCGCGTCATCAGCACATGCGGTCAAGCCAAGACCCGCAACTGCGGCGATGGCTGCGATTTTGCCCAAGGATTTGATCGACATGAAGGTTCCTTTTCGTGAATGTCGGTAAAACTGCTATTCCGTACTGTACCCGAGCCGGTGTGAGCGGTTGGTGAATGCAACCTAAGAGGAAGAGGGTTACCGGGCATCGTAGGATGGAGCCCATGACCCATGATCTAGACGCCGACCGCGCGCGGCTTGCCGAGCTCATCCGTGAACTGGCCGTGGTCCACGGCAAAGTCACGCTCTCCTCCGGCAAGGAAGCTGACTACTACATTGACCTTCGTCGCATCACCTTGCACCACGAAGCCGCCCCCTTAGTCGGGCGCGTGATGCTGGGACTCCTTGATGAGGCCGGTATCTCCTTTGAGGCCGCCGGTGGGCTGACCATGGGTGCCGACCCGGTTGCGACCGCGCTCATGCACGCTGCCGGCGACCGCAATATTGATGCCTTTGTGGTGCGCAAAGAACAAAAAAGCCACGGGATGTCCCGCCAGGTCGAAGGCCCCTCGGTGGACGGACGCAAAGTTGTCATCCTCGAAGATACTTCTACGACCGGCGGCTCTGCGCTGACCGCGGTCGAAGGCGTGCGCAAAGCCGGCGGCGACATCCAAGCCGTGGCCGTGATTGTCGACCGGGACACCGGCGCGGCCGAACACGTGGCCGAACAAACCGGCGTGCCCTATCTCTACGCGTTTTCCAAAAACGATCTGGGCCTGGACTAAGTCCTAGCTCAGCACATGAAAGGACCTGGAATGGCTGAAAAGAAACCTGAACCAACTGCCGGACTCGTTGTGACCGGCATGCTCGGCGGTTTTGTGACCGGTCGGATCACCAAGCAGCGCCCACTGGCCGGCGTCGTGCTCGGTGCGGCTGGTATTGCTGCCGGACGCCGCTGGTACCGCAACTCCGGTGCCGGAACCACCGCGCTGCTGACCGCTATCTACCTGGGCGCCTTTGGCGCCTCGCACCCGCTGGCCAAAAAGATCGGTGCCTGGCCATCCGTGCTGACGTCCACTGCCGCGGCTGCAGGGGCCGCACGGGTGCTGAACGACACCAAATGACCACTGAGCACCGCGAATCCGGCTGGGAAGACCGCGAAGTAGGGGTCGGTCCCTGGCAAGGGGACTGGCCCGAAGGCGACCACTGGGATCCAACCCTGCTAGCTGAAGGCGATCGCCGCAACGTGGCAGACCACTACCGCTACTGGACGGTCGAAGCCATCGTCGCTGATCTGGACACCAAGCGGCACCCGCTGCATATCGCGATTGAAAACTGGCAGCACGACTTCAACATCGGCACCGTGGTGCGCACCGCCAACGCATTCAACGTTGCCGGGGTGCACATCATCGGCCGTCGTCGCTGGAATCGTCGCGGTGCGATGGTCACCGACAAGTACATGCACGTCCACCACCACCCAACAGTCGAAGACTTCGTGAACTGGGCGAACGCCGAGTCGTTGCCGATACTCGGCGTGGACCTGTTCCCGGATTCGGTGCCAATTGAAACCTTCGAGTTCCCGGAATCCTGTGTCATGGTCTTTGGGCAAGAAGGTCCCGGGCTGTCCGAAGAGATCCACGAGGCCGCTGAAGCCACCTTATCGATTGCCCAATACGGTTCCACCAGGTCGATTAACGCCGGCAGTGCCGCGGGTATTGCGATGCACTGTTGGATCCGCCAACACGGCGCCGCTGTTCGCTAGACTTACCAAAGAATCACAAGTTTCATACTCAAGGAGCTTTCATGGCTTTTGCCACCCCAGACCAGTACGCCGAGATGATCGACGCCGCCAAGACCGGCGGGTATGCGTATCCTGCGATCAACGTGACCAGCTCACAGACCCTCAACGCAGCGCTGCGCGGGTTCGCCGAAGCAGAATCCGACGGCATCATCCAGATCTCCAACGGTGGGGCAAAATACTTCTCTGGCTCCAATATCAATGACATGGTCACCGGCTCGCTGGCGTTTGCCGCATTCGCTCGCGAAGTCGCTAAGAACTACGGTGTCCGCATCGCCATCCACACCGATCATGCGATGCGCGACAAACTCGATGATTGGGTTATCCCGCTGCTAGATGCCTCCGAAGCAGAGGTCAAAGCCGGCCGCGACCCCATCTTCCACTCTCACATGTGGGACGGTTCGGCAGAAACCGTGCCGGATAACATGCGCATCGCCGAACAGCTGCTCGAGCGCACCGCCTTCAACAAGCAGATCCTGGAGATCGAGGTCGGCGTCGTCGGTGGCGAAGAAGACGGCTATGCAGCCGAAATCGATGAGAAGCTCTACACCACGGTCGAAGATGCCATGGCCATCGTCAACGCGTTGGGCACCGGCGAAAACGGTCGCTACATCACCGCGCTGATCTTCGGGAACGTCCACGGTGTTTACAAGCCGGGCAGCGTGAAACTGCGCCCTGAACTGCTCAAAGAACTCCAGGACGCCGTTGGTGAGAAGATCGGTAAAGAACGTCCATTTGATCTGGTCTTCCACGGTGGCTCCGGCTCATCGGCCCAGGACATCGCCGATGCGGTGTCCTACGGTGTGATCAAGATGAACGTCGACACCGACACCCAATACGCGTTCACCCGTCCGGTGGTCTCGCACATGTTCGAAAACTACGACGGTGTGCTGAAGATTGACGGCAACGTGGGCGATAAGTCCAAGTACGATCCACGCTCCTGGGGCAAAGCAGCCGAAGCCAATATGGCAGCTCGTGTGGTTGAGGCCTGCCAGAACCTGGGCTCTGCTGGAAAATCGTTGAAGTAAATGACAAACACAAAATGGGTACAGATCAGCATCTATGTACCAATGGGCAATGCTGAAGCCGTCCGCACCGCGCTAGCTGAAGCCGGTGCCGGACGACTCGGTAACTACTCCGGAGCGAGCTGGTCGACCACCGGGGTAGGACGCTTCACGCCAATGGAAGGCGCCAATCCCAGAATCGGACATATCGGAGTGCCATCCGATGTGCCCGAACATAAAATTGAGGTGCTCGCGCCGCGTGCGATTGCCCGCAGCGTGATCGAAGCAGCTATCGCAGCGCACCCCTATGAAGAGCCGGCCTATTTTGTCACCGATGTGTACATGGCCGATGAGCTCTAGCTGACCTTGTGCAGTTCGGCGCTGAGATGCTGCTGCATTTCTTCGCCGACTGCCGCCATATCGAACTCGTGGTAAAACGCGGTGCGCGCCGGGTTAAACACATAGTGGCGCATCGTGTTCTCCACCCACTTGGCCGTGGTGGTGTTCCGAACTTCCGAATACCCCAGCACAATCGTCAGACTGCCATCGTCGTTGTCGGTCGCGGTGCCTTCTAGTAGTTCCGTTTGGCCCGTCGGTTGGGCCAGCACAAACTCAATATGACCGCTCGCTTGCGGACGAAAATAGCCAACCTCGGTGTGCATTGGGCCGTGATCGGGGTTGGCTGTTTGCTGTTCGTACACTAAAAACGGTTTACCCGGCACCGCCGTAAACGTCACCGTTTCGGTGTACTGAAAGTCCTCAATGGTGTCGTAGCGGCCACGACCGTGACCTTCCCACGTGCCAATCATAAATTCATACGGGGCGATAAGCTCATGCAATGTCATAGGGCCCATTAAACGTCACCGAGTAGCCACTGCCTAGGACTCATCACTTCACGCCCGGGTTGGCAACCTGCCACCTATACTGGTGATCAGCATCATATTGGTGCCACACCTAATTTTCGGAGGACCGCATCATGGAGCACATCCCTTGGTTCGCGTGGATCGCGATAGTTGGCATCGTTGTGTGGGGGATGGTGGCCGCTGTCGGTAGCATCACCGGTCGACCCCATCAGGCGCGTCGTGGTGAGTGCGACCACGAAGACGTCGAGCAGCTGAAACGCCGCATTGAACAACTCGAAGCGCAGCTCTATCGAGGCGCTTAATCTTTCATCTCTATGAGGAACGGCATGAGCTGAGCGCTTTGCGCTAATGAGGCTCAAGTTTGTCGCCCCGTTTGTTTTCCCCTTCCTTCCTGGCTGCCGCATGTCATATTAAGCGCAGATCAGCTATTAGCTGGTGAAGCGTTGAATTTTCGCAATTCAAGATTCTAAGGTTACAAATGACCAGCTAGTTACTAGAAATAACTTCATAACGTCTTGAACTGTGACCCTCCGGTGGTGTGCCCAATTGGGCGCGAAAGCTGAGCTGTATTGGAAGGTGAAATGACATGACGAAGAACGTACTCCTGATATCAGACCACGGAGACCCACTCGCAGAATTGGGTGGGGAACAAGAAGGCGGACAGAATAACTACGTATTGCATCTGTCGCTTGCACTGGAAAAAATTGGATACACCGTGGATGTGGTGACGCACTGGAGCAATCCGTCGTTACCGCAACGGGAATCCTTTTCAGATAACTGCCACGTCATACGGATCTCGGCGGGTCGCAGAAAATACTTATCAAAGAACGCCATGTACGATGTCCTGCCCGCGTTCTATAACGAGATGACCTCAGTGCTATCGATGGATTCTTATGAGCTCGTCCACACGCACTATTGGTTGTCGGGACTCCTTGGTGAGCGGTTGCAGCGCGACTACGGTGTGCCCTTTGTGCACACGTCACATTCGCTAGCAAAAGCCAAACAGTTTGGCACCGGCAAACTCGATACCCGCCGCTTCGAAGCAGAGCGGCAGATCCTCCGCTCGGCCCAAGCCGTCATCGCGACCACGCAATACGAAAAAGACCTCATTCAAAGCTTCGAACCGGACTGCGCCCCGATCCTGGTCGCGCCCTGTGGGGTCAACGAGATTTTCGCACCAATTCAGAACGCGCAGGATCCGAACCAGCCCGTCACCTTTCTCTACGCCGGCCGACTCGTGGAAGAAAAAGGTATCTTCACGCTGTTGTCAGCGTTCCGCGACTTCACCGAGCGACGCCAGAGCCGCACCAATGCACAGCTGATCATCGCCGGTGGGGAGAAATCCAGCATCGACCTGAAGAAACACCTGCCCCGAGACCGCAAACTGAAAAAATACGTCAACGGGCTCGAAAACTCGGTCAAATTCATCGGTCCGCAGTCACCAGAGGCACTGGCGAAGCTGTTCAATCAAGCTTCAGCCACCATCGTGCCGTCATATTATGAATCCTTTGGCATGGTCGCCGCCGAGTCGCTGGCCTGCGGCACACCTGTTATTGCGTCGCGGACCGGCGGGTTACAACACGTCGTCGAACACGGGACGACCGGCTTGTTGGTCGAGCCTCGTAGCTCCCGCCAGCTCGCCTCGATGATGGGCCTGATTGCGGGAAGCAAGCGGTTCACCGAGACCCTGGGCCACAATGCTGCACGGGCGGCCGAGGAGCGGTTCCGGTGGGATGCCATTGTCGAAGACATTGACGAGCTGTACATGGAGGTCAGCCGGGTTGCCACAAACCAAGCTGTTTATCACTGACCTCGACGGCACCCTGGCTGGCGATGCGGCTGCCCTGAGCCAGTTCAAAGAATTCTTGAACGGCTTTGAGCAGCCGCCCCGGTTGGTCTACGTTACCGGGCGGCACCTACACTCCGCACTAGAACTCATTGAGCACGACGAGTTGCCCCAGCCCGATACGCTGATCACCGATATCGGGACGGCGATCTATACGGGCCAGACGCTGCAGGAAGATCCTGAATGGCGCCAGTACATGCAGCAAGACTGGCAGCCCGAAGCGATCCTCGATAACGGAGCAAAGTTCGGTGGGCTGACGGTGCAGGATCTGCCGAACACCAAACGCATCTCGTTTTTTGCCGACGATGCCGAAACTGTCCGCGCGTTTGAAAGCGAACTGATCCACAATGACATCGCGCACAAGCTTATCTTTAGCGCGGATACCTTTGTCGATGTGCTGCCCCGCGGCAGCGGCAAGGGGAATGCCGTGAACTTTGTGCTCGACCGGTTCTATCGTCCTGACGCTGACATCCTGATCTCAGGCGACACCGGCAATGACGCTGAAATGCTGGAGCTGGGCTATCCAGCGGTCATTGTTGGCAACGGCCACCCAGAACTGGATTACTTACTGGACCGGCCAACGGTGTATAAAGCCACCCGGACCCATGCCGCCGGGATCCAAGAAGGCTGGGAACACCACCACGGCCAACTGACCCGTCAATCGCTGGCCACACGCTCGACATAGCTACCGGACCACAAGGCAATTCGCTACCCTTGCTATGTTGAACGGCAACGCAGGGTTGTCGGCAAGGTGACGAAAGGTGCCACTGTGGCCGAGGAAAACACACCACCACAACAGGCAAAAGGGGCCAACGGCAAAAAGGCAGACCAGCGAGCCGCTCACTCGCTTTCCTCGTGGGACTATGTGCGGCCGACCTACCCGCATGCGATCCACCCCGGACTAGTGCCGGGGATCAGCGTGGATGAACAACGCCGGCGCTACAGTGTCGACAAGGTCGTCTTCAGTGTGGCTGGGGTGCTGACCGTCGCATTTGTGATCTGGGGACTCGTCAATCCCGCCAACGTGGGAGAAGTCGCCGGAGCAGCGTATAACTGGGTCACCAACAACCTCAGTTGGCTCTTTAGTGCGGTCGCAACCATCGTCCTGGTCAGCCTCTTAGCGCTGGCTGCCACCCGGTACGGCAAAATCCCGTTGGGCAAAGACGGAGAGAAACCCGAATTCTCGACTTTCTCGTGGGTTGCGATGCTCTTCGCGGCAGGGTTGGGTATCGGTGTGATGTTCTGGGGACCAGCAGAACCGCTGACCTACTTCATCAACCCACCACCGCTGACGAATGCGCCTGAATCCACCGAAGCCATGCAATTCGCGCTGGCGCAAACATATTTTCACTGGGGCTTCCACGCCTGGGCGATGTATGCCCTCGTCGGCGGCGCAGTGGCATATGTGGCCTATCGACGAGGCCGCAGCTTGCTGATGTCTTCGATCTTCCGCCGGTTATTTGGTGGTAACTATACCGACGGGTTCGCCGGTCGAGTGGTCGATATCTTTGCCATCATCGCCACGTTATTCGGTACCGCCGCCGCCCTGGGCATCGCCGCATTACAAATTGGCGAAGGGGTCACGATTGTCACCGGGGTTTCGGAGATCACCAACACCGTGCTTGCCATTGTGATTACTGTGTTGATGATTGGTTTCATATTGTCCGCAGTCTCTGGTGTTGCGCGCGGTATTCGCTACCTGTCGAACATCAATATCGTCTTTACCCTCGGGATCGTGGGATTTGTGTTCCTGCTCGGCCCGACCTTATTCTTACTCAACCTCATCCCATCCGCCGCGATCGAATACGTCGGCTCGCTATTTGATCTCATGGCACGCTCGGGGGCGTGGGGCCAGGAAACCGTCGACTTCCAGTCAGCCTGGACGGTGTACTACTGGGCTTGGTGGATCTCGTGGTCGCCCTTCGTCGGGATCTTCATCGCGCGCATTTCGCGGGGCCGCACCATCCGGCAATTCATTCTCGGGGTTATTCTCATCCCGTCGTCGCTGCTTATTGTTGCCTACGGGGTGATGGGCGCTTCTGCGATCTGGATGTACCGCGAAGGCGCACCGGGCTTCCATGATGACATGGCCGTCCCGCAGGTGCTGTTCACGATGGTGGGGAACCTGCCGTTTGCCGAGTGGATGCCCTATCTGATCATGGTGGTGTTGGCGATTTTCTTCATTACCGCAGCCGACTCCGCATCCGTGGTGATGGGGATCCTCACGACTCGTGGCCGACAAGACCCACCAAAAGTCGTCGTCCTCTTCTGGGGCCTGGTCATGGGCGGGATCGCGATGGTCATGTTGCTCCTGGGTGATGAGACCGCGCTCGAAGGCCTCCAATCGCTGGTCATCATCACTGCGGTACCGTTTGCGATCATCATGTTGCTGATCATCGTGGCGTGGATTCAAGAATTGCGCACGGACCCCTTCGCGCTGCGCTACCGGTATGCCAATAATGTGGTGCGGCAGGCAGTTCGCGAAGGCATTGATATGTACGGTGACGATTTCCGGCTGCGGGTCGTGCCGTCAGCACCCGGAGAGGGCGCGAGCGGCGGCACCGATTCAGCACACGAAGACTACACGGCCTGGTATCAGCGCTTCGATGAGAATGGCGAACCGGTCGGTTATAACTTCGAAACTGGTGAATGGGAAGACGGCTGGGATCCCGATACCGGCACGATCCCAGCCCAATCAGGTACTGAGCAGCGTCAAGACACCCCCGAACGCCCCTCCTAAACGCCACGGGGCGCGAGAACGGGGCCTTCTGTTCAGCATGCCTGCCCGAGTAGATAGCGAGCGAAAGGATATGCGTACCGCTCAGAACGCCTGTGGGATGGTCTATGTCTATATCGCTACATCGTGTAGTGTCATAAGATGAAGCCACCAGACTTCTTGATGGAAGACGTGACATATGACTATTGAAATTGGGCCTACCACGGCAGCGCGTTTTTCAGCGGAAGTGCTGGGCACCTTCATCCTTGTGTTTGGCGGCGTGGGCACAGCTGTACTCGCCGGCACTCATGTCGGCTTTCATGGCATTGCGCTGGCCTTCGGGCTGACGGTGATCGTTGGCGCCTATGCTTTTGGCCCCGTATCGGGCGGACACTTCAACCCAGCGGTCACCATCGGGCTGGCCACAGCAGGCCGCTTTGCCTGGCGGGATGTGCCGGTGTATATCATCGGACAAATTATCGGGGGATTGCTGGCATCGAGCCTGTTATACCTCATTGCTACCGGTCGACAGGGCAGCGATCTGGGAAACTTCGCCGCCAATGGGTACGGCGAAGCTTCACCCGATGGGTACGGTCTGGTGGCAGTGATCCTCGTGGAGGTCATCCTGACCGCGGTGTTCCTGTTCGTCATTATCGGAACCACGTCCTCACGATCCACGGTGAGTTTCGCGCCACTGGCAATCGGTCTGTCGCTGACGCTGATCCACCTGATTTCGATACCCGTCTCCAATACCTCGGTTAATCCCGCGCGTTCAATTGCTGCAGCAGTATATGGCGGGGGCGAGTCTCTTGTTCAGTTGTGGGTCTTTCTCATGTTTCCTATTCTTGGCGCCGTGATCGCCGGCCTGCTGTTCCGTCCGATGTTAGACGGCGTGCGTGAAGCTGACTCTGCCCCATTGGAAGAGCTTTGAGGTCAGTGGGTTCCGGCTGGGTTGGGTTGTTATGGCACAGCGATCTTGGCGGCCTTCTTACCTGCCATCTTGAGCGCCTTCTTTGCGGCTTTATCCATCGTGATCCGCTGTACCGTGGCAGCCCCGACACCGACAGCGCCTAGGACGAGCCCGGCGGCGAGGACCTGTCGGGTCCGCGTTTTGCGTTTGCCAGCCCAATCCCCGTGGATGGTGTACTCGTCATCGGTATTCGACTCGTACAGGTTGCCGGAGGTCTCCGGTGCGGATTCTCTCCGGGATAGGTGGGTGGTGTCCACCTGGACTGCCATTTGTTTTTCGGTGGCACCCGGTGCGACACGGTGTTGTTTGATGAGTTCTTTCGCCCCGGCTCCGACAACCACGTTGTTTTCGGGTTTGGTCGCCGCTTTGAGGATGGCCTTGGCGATATCTTCGGGTGGGTGCACCGGAGGCATCGCACGGACTTTGCGACCGCTGTAGTTGGCGGTCCGTCCAAAAAACGGCGTATCCACGGTTGCCGGGGTGACCGTTACGACGTGAATGTCTTTCAGCTTCTCCAGCCACAGCTCCGAACGCAGGCTCACCGACAGCGAGCTCACCGCGGCTTTGGACATCGAATAAGCGGCGGTAAACGGCTGGGGCACGTGCGCGATGGCCGAAGACACATTGATCAGCACTCCCTGGCCCTGGTCTCGCATGTGGTGCAGTGCCGCACGGGCGCCGTGCACATAACCCATGACATTGGTTTCCAAGACCCGCTGAAAGTGGTCCAACGGTACAGTTTCGACCGCACCAAACAGACTGACCGAGGCGTTATTGACCCACACATCTAGCGAGCCGAATTGTTCGACTGCCCGGCGGGCCAGCGCTTCGACTGCCGTTGCGTCGGTGGTATCAGTTGGGATGGCGATGGCTTTCGCGCCGAGTTCTCGACATTCCTGAGCGGTCTCGTCCAGGGCTTTCTTACCGCGCGCTGCCAACACGAGGTGGCTGCCGGCTTTGGCGAACTGTCGAGCAGTGGCCCTGCCAATGCCGCTTGAGGCACCGGTAATGACGACAACGGCGCCGCGTAATTTCTTAGGTGACTTCATCTACTTTGTCCTTAGCCTTCGTATGAGGTGGTTGAGTCTCGCATTTCCATGTACTGCAGGTCAGTTTGTAAGGTTTGGCCGCTTTCCCACGAGTTGGCGCCCGGTTGGACCAGCGGTGTGGGAATATCGGCCCGGCTTGCGCGTTTCTTATCCGTGGACAGGCCCAGTCTGCGATCGCGGGCTTCCACGAGGTGGTCGTGTGCTTGCCCGTCGGCGGTGAAGCCCATCATCAGCTGCGGGATGCCGTACGGGAAATCATGTCGGTCATACTGCCAGGTGTGGAAGGTCTTGCCGTAGGTGGTGACCAGGTCCTCGAAGTAGGCGTGTTCTGCCAGTTCGGGGACACCCGGCGCTTGGAGAGTTCCGGATTTCACCTCGTGGTGGTGGCTGTGCCAGAGCAGTTTTTCATCTTCATCGAGGCTCTTGAAGCGTTCCTCGTTGATGATGTATTCGATGCCGATGAGTTTGGCATCGGGGGCGTTGCGGTCGAAGATCACGCACTGATGCAGATCGTGTTGGAGGTGGATGCAGAAATGCGAGGCTTCAACCTGACGGCCCATGTCGTCGGCATAGAAATGGAAGCCATTGAGATACGTACTCATCGCGTCGAGCGGGTACTTGGGTTGGAGCAGGTTAGAGCTGATATCCAACACTCGATGCTTCAGTGGATGGCCTTGCGAAATTTTGGCGGTGTTGAGCACCTTGCGGCCGGCAATGATGCTGGCTGCGGTGGCCGCGCCGGCAGCGATACCCACACCGATGCTTTTCAAATAATTATTCTGTCCCATGTCGTGACTCTATCGATTCGGGGCTGAGGTGAAAACAGCCCGGTGAACAAGAATTCTCCCGGTCAGGTCAGCGTGCAGGTGACCGGAGTGCCTACGTACAACAACAGTGCGGTACCTGCTCGAAGGAGCTGAGGTACCGCACTGTTATCATGCTGTATTTTGTCCGCTGTACGAACGTTGCAGACCTTATCGGCGAGGTCGTGGATCGACCGTTGCGTCGGGATGGTCTGGGTCCAGAGTTCGGCTTGGCAAGAATGCCAGGATGATTGCTGCGGCACCTACAACGAGGTGGAACCCAATATCAAAGCCGGTGAATTCATTGTTGAGGATCCCAAAGTGCATCGGGTCAATGAAGGTCACAACCGCCATGACCACGTAGATACCACCCACGACACCGACGGTGCCTCTGGCGACTTCATTGCGTGGCGGGCCGAAGCCAACGTACAACAGGACGATGGCAAGGACCGTGCGGGTGATGTCCATGGCCAAGTCGACGTTCATCAGGTCGAAGAGCAGCTCGCCTTCGCCTTCGATAAAGAACCCGACCACCGCCAGTAGTGCGATGACGATACCTAAGATTTTGGCTATGAGTTTGTGCATTTGTATCAGACCCTTCGTTTGCTAGTGCAGAGGTCAAGGGCAACGGATATTTCCTCCAGTGCTGCTTGAGGATTCTGCTCCGCTGGTGATGACCTCTTCGGAAAGAAGGTGCGGACGCTCTGTTATTGGCCGGGTTGTTTCTGGTGTCGTGATCCCGGCGTGCATCGGAACTGCCGTCGCCGGTTGTCTGACACTTCCTGGACTAACATGAGGTCCTCCGTGTGGTACTGATCGTGTGTACTTCGGTGTCAGGTGTTGCGTCTGGATCTGTCGTGTTTCAACTAGAAAAGTATGATCCTGTCTTCAGGCTACGCACTATGGTTTAGGGGCGTAAAGGCCTCTTGATCGAAAAATCCTCGTCGAATCCGGGCACAAAAAACGGCGCGGCACCTGCCCGATAGGGGACAAGTGCCGCGCCGTGGAATGAAAAACCGGAGCGGTTATTCTTCGTCGTTGGTTTCCGTGTCAGTGGTCTCGGCATCTGCGTCGCTACTGGCTTCAGTTGCCGGGATGACTTCACCCTCAGGCCAGTTCTCGGTGATGTAGTCGGCGACCTCTTGGGAGTGCAAGAGCTCTTCGAGCTGCTGGATGGCTTCGTTGCCGTCGTCTGCAGAGTTCCACGCCAGGATGTTGGCGTACGGGGAGTCTTCTGCATCTTCAACGATCAGCGCGTCATTGACATCCAGACCGGCTTCTAAGAAGTAGTTACCGTTGATAATGGCCGCATCGATGGAGGCGTCATCGACGACCTGAGCGAGGATTTCTGGTGGGTTCTCCTCAAACTGCAGGTTCATCGGGTTCTGTTCATCAGTCAAGGTTAGGGCAGCCGAGTCATCTTCGATGTCCTCGAGCATCCCAACTGCCTCCAGTAGCAACAGGGCGCGTGGCTGGTTACCCGCATCGGAGGTGATGCCGATGGTCGAACCTTCGGCGATGTCGTCGACATCATCATGCTGGCTGGAGAACAACGCGTAGGGTTCGATGTGGACCGGGTCGCCGTGGCTGATTTCGTAGCCGTGGTCTTCAATTTGCTGTTCTAAGAACGGTACGTGCTGGAAGTAGTTGGCATCCAGGTTGCCTTCGTCCATCTGACGGTTTGGCAGCTGGAAGTCGTCAAATTCGACGACCTCGATTTCGAGTCCGGCGTCTTCGCCGAGTTCTTGCGACACGAAGTCGAGGATCTGGCCGTGGGGGACCGGGGTCGCACCGACGGTCAGCGTGGTGACGCCGTCTTCATTGGCGGTGGGGCCTTCGGCGTTATCGTCGGCGCCGCCACACGCAGCGAGCACGAGTGCGGATGCTGCGGCGAGGCCGGTTAGTGATAGACGTCGTGAGAAACGAGATGTGTTCATGTGTACTCCTGACATGGTTATGGTGTGTGGAACAGACGCTGATGCTGGTGCTGCTCAGCGGTGATCAACAGCCGCTACGATCTTATCGCCAATCCATTGGATTAGCTGGACCCCGATCACAATGACCACAATGGTCACGATCATGATCTGCGAGTCAAAGCGCTGGTACCCGTAGTTGTAGGCCAACCGACCCAGGCCGCCGGCACCGATGAGCCCGGCCATGGCCGAGTAGCCGATCAGCACTACGGTTGTGTTCGTTGTGGCGGCAATCAGGCCCGGGAGGGCTTCGGGTAAAAACACCTTGGTGACAATTTGCCCGTTCGACATCCCCATCACCTGGGCGGCGTCGACGGTGCCCGTGGGGACTTCGCGCAGTGCGGTTTCGACCAGGCGAGCGAAAAACGGTGCGGTGGCAATTGTCAGTGACACGGTCGCAGCAATCGGGCCAATTGAGGTCCCCACCAACCACTGGGTAAATGGAATGAGCGCGACCATCAAAATCGCAAACGGGATCGAACGGGTGATGTTGACGATGATCGACGAAAGAATCGCGTACAGCGTGCGCATCGGAGCCAGTCCGCCGGGGCGGGTCAGGTGCAAGATAATGCCGATGACCCCACCGATGATCACGGTCGCAATCCCTGAAATCCCGACCATGACGATGGTGTCCCAGATGGCCTGGGGTAAGGCGGTTTCGAGCGCGCGATTGTTTAGGAGTTCTTCAAACCAGTTCATGCTTTGACTCCTTGCTTGGCGCGGACGCGAATCGCGAAACCATGGCGTGCCAGAGTGGCCTCGATGCCGGTGAGGTTGATGGCCTCGGGACTGTCGATGGCTAGCAGGTAGTGGGCAAAGCGGGTATCACCCAACGTTTCGATATTGGCTGCGGCAATCTCAACCTCCACCGGGTTTTCTTCGGCGATCTTCGTAGCAATCGGGGTATTGACCGCATCGGCTTTACCAATAGCCTCGATGACCATGTCTGCGCTGGCCGGCTGATGTGTCGGCAGGGGCAACAGTGAGCGTGACAGTTGCGAGTTCACGTCAGCAGCTACCGTGGAGAGTTTGCCCGACTCCATGATCGCGCCGGCTTCCAGCAATGAAACCGAGTCGCAGAGATTTTTCACCACGGACATTTCGTGGGTAATGACCACCACGGTTAGGTTCAAACGGTCTGCCACCGACCGGATGAGCGACAGGATCTCGTCGGTCGTACCCGGGTCCAGCGCTGAGGTTGGTTCATCACATAACAACACGTCGGGGTCGGCTGCGAGCGCTCGGGCTATGCCGACGCGCTGTCGTTGCCCACCAGATAATTGCGCCGGGTAGGTATCTTCCAATCCTTGGAGTCCGACGAGCTCGAGCAGTTCAAGCGCCCTGCTACGACGCTCGGCTTTCTTGGTGTTGACGATTTCTAGTGGCATCGCCACGTTTTCGGCCACGGTCCGTGACGACAGCAGGTTGGCATGCTGGAACACCATACCGATCCGACGGCGTGCATTGCGTAGCTGAGTATCGGAGACCGCGGTGAGATCCTGACCGCCGACAATGACCTGTCCTTTGGTCGGACGGTCTAATAAGGTCAGGCATCGGACCAGGGTCGATTTCCCGGCGCCCGAGCGGCCGATAATCCCGTGGATTTCGCCGTCGTCAATATCTAAATTGATGTCGTCGATGGCCACCACGTCCCGGGTGGGCTGGCGATACACCTTGGTAAGCTCTCGAACGGAAATCATGGTGTCCTAGTGTGGGGTTTACGTGCTTGACTCAGTATAAACACTGACAGCTACAGACCGCGTAGACTCAGCCCTAAAGGCTTAGTGGAAGGAAACAAACGTGTCGTCACTCATTGGCAAGAACCTGATGGAACCGGACCCAACGTTATTACCAGAGGAACCAGAGGTGCAGGCCCGCTACGAAGCTGGCGATTTGCCCGAGGAGATTGCCCAGCAATTCCCGGCTTCTTCACTGGCTTGGGCGATGGCTGCAGAAGATGCCTGGAACGATGGTCGCACCCTAGAGTCGTACGCCTATGCGCGGGTCGGATACCACCGCGGTCTGGATTCCCTTCGTGGCGCCGGGTGGAAAGGTGCCGGTCCGATTCCGTGGAGCCATGAGCCTAATCGGGGTTTCCTGCGCGCCCTGTACTCACTGGGTCGTGCAGCCGGTGCCATCGGTGAAACTGATGAAGTTGATCGCATTACTAAGTTCCTCAACGACTCAGATCCGACTGCCGCCGAACAGATCGAAGCCTCCCAGTAGAGGAGTAGTAATGGCCACACCCGATGTTCGACCCGTCGGGGACCTGCCCGATGCCATCGGCAAGACTGCTGCCCGGGCGCTTCAAGCTGCGGGGATCGACTCGCTTGCCTAGGTCAGTGAGCACAGTGCGAAAGAGTTGGTTGCACTGCATGGGGTCGGTCCCAAAGCGGTTGCCATCTTGAATGAGACGCTCGCAGCAAGAGGACTGAGCTTTCGTAATAACTCTGAGTCGTGAGGCCTCGATGGTGAAGAAACGAGCTGCGCTTCCCGAGCCAGGTTTTCCACGAGGTGACGCTGTCATCTCGCGGTGTGGCAATCCATAGTCCAACGACCCCTAGGTAATCGGAGTAAGACTCGCCAAGAAATCGTACAGCAGCTTGGCCGCAACAGTGAGGTTCTGCACGAACTCCTCGGCCTGCGCTGCTTCCGCACCCCAGGTGGTGACGTACTCAGTGCCCGAATCCACCGTGGTGTAGTGCACGCCGAAACCGTGATCAACGCTCGGAGGGATCACCGCTCGGCTGACGGCATCGGTATCATCGGTGGTAACTGTTGTGAGAAAAGCTTCCCGAGCTGTGGTGTGCTCGGTGAACAGTTCTGCATTAGCCCCACCGAGTTCTTGCCCAATGTGGTGCAGCATGAACAGGTGCTGGTCAAAAGCTTTGCCGTCTTTGGCTGCCTGAATCCACTGGCGATGCGCGACTAGGGCTGCGGTCAGTTGTGTTTCGGTGGCTTGGTCTTGTACAAGATGGGTGACAAAGTTGACGGCCTCCAGTGTGACCGGGCGGATCGTCTCGGACCGGCCGGCACGGAAATGGCGCATATCGCAGCACTGCTGGTGGGAACGAATCTGTCCGTAGGTGAGTTGTTGGGCGATCATCAACACTAACTGGGCCCGGGCATCCGCGCTGATGTCATACGGTAAATGCTCGTCGCGCCGCACCGTCACACGCCGGGTGCCGACACTCATAGCGCGTTGCAAATACGGGCGCAGATCATAGGTTACGTCCTGCCAAACCAGTTCCTGAGCGCGACCTAGCTGCGGGTCGGGCAGGGTGTCGAGCTCCTCGAGGTTGACCTGTTGCATGCGGGTCACAGCTGTTGCCAGGGTGCCAGCGTGCATCACCGAATGCTCAACGTGGGCTGCCAGCAGGTTAGTTTCGAGGCTCATCATGTAACTGATCGGTTTATAGACCCAGGCGTAGCCTGGCAAAAACGCCCAGCGTTGGAGGGCTTCATCCTCATCGTCAGCCGAAGGATCTAGTGCCAGCGTAAAGAGCATATTGGTCAACTGGTTGTACACCGACCGGTTGGCATCCTGTTTCCACGACCGGTCATCCGCCAGCACCTCCGAGCCCAGGGCTGCCATGCTCACGAAGTTTTGTGTCGGCAGTTCAGTCTGGGAGAGCACGTAGTCCACCGAGGCGCGCAGTTGGGTGGCGGTGAGTAGTTTGCCGTTAGTTCCGGTGAGCGGCACTTCCCACATGCGCCCAAAATAGAGCAGCCCCACGGTCCGATACGCGGCACCGGTGCCTGCCCGCACCCATACGTCCTGGTCGACCTCTGGGGTGCGGATCCCACCGTTGAAACTCACCCACGCATCCATCGATAGTCGCCGTCCGGTGGCATCATATTCGGGTTCGGTTTGGCGCGTGGCCTGTTGAATATGGACCGCACCGATGCGCTGCAACAGCTCCACGACTCGTTCCGCACCACTCGAGGCGGTCGGGACATCGAGCTGATAGGTCGCATTCGAAGCCAGCTGTAAGGGGTCGCGAACCTGTAAAGCCTGCTCAAGCCATTGTTCGGCCATCCAATTGGAACCAAAGTCCGCCATTGAGTCGGCATACTGTTCCAGTGTTTCTTGCAGTGCTGGGGCAGGCCCGATGACGAAATCGGCGATCGCCTGATTGACGTCCGCTTCCTGGGTCGCATCCAGGACCGCAGCAGACGCCATGCGGTAGCGCTCCAGCGACTCTTCAAGGCTGGGGACGGGAAGCTGTGGCAGATCGGTGGTCAAATGATGCGGATAAGTGCGCACGAGACTTCCTTCAGACGGTGAGATGAATGACATGCACAGTCTAGTGCGGGGAGGCATAGCCCTGTGAAGCTACCAGCTGCCCTGCTCCACGCCCCGAGGCACAGGAGTCGACGAAATCCTGCAAACGTGCCCTAACTCATGTAGCCTGAGGCACGTCCAAATTCACACAACTTAAAGTGAGCTGTTGGCACTATTACCCAATAAATCCCGTACCTAGTACCTGAGCGTTAGAAAAAATATGCCCGTTGAACTTCTGATACTCCTCGGCGTTTTCGTTTTAATCGCCGTCCTGTTCCTCTTCGCCAGGCGACCGATCTATGAAGTGATGGCAGTGGCCTTCGTCTTCGTGGTGCTCGCCTCGGGACAATGGGCTGAGTTTGGGAACTATCTGCTGTACCCGGCCAGCAACAACCTCTTTTATATTATTTTCGCCTTCTTGGTCGTGGCGGTGATCTTTGAGGCTACCGATGCGGTCAATCGCATTATTCGCATCATGTTGTCGGTGATCGGGAAATTGCCCGGTGGGGCGGGATATGTGGCGTTGATGGCCAGCGCGTTCATGTCCTCGCTGTCCGGCACGGGACCTGGCAACGTGGCCGCAACCGGGGTATTCACCATCCCGATGATGAAACGCACCGGCTTCCCGCGGCACTTGGCGGCCACCACCGAGATGTCAGCCAGTATGTTGGGCAACATTATCCCGCCGTCTGGGATCGTGATCTTATCGTTTGGGATCTATCATGACGTCACCGGCGACGACATCTCCCTGACCACCTGGATGCTTGCTGCCTACGTCATCGGCCTGTGGTTCTTCCTGCAGCGCCTGATCACGCTATTCGTGTTGGCGAAGATCAATAAGGTGCAACCGGTGCCCGAAGATCAGATGCCAAAGTTTCTCCCAGCCCTCAAAGAGGGCTGGTCTGCGCTCCTGCTGCCGCTGGTCATCTTTATCCCGCTGTTTATCGACTCACAAGCGACCGAGTTTTTGACCAACCGCCTCGGTGAAGACGGCGCCGAAGCATTCTCCAGCGCTGTGCTGATGTTCACCCCCGCCGTGGCAGCGGCCTACGCGATCTGGATCGGCCGGTCGAACTTTAGCCGCGGCACCCAAGGTGCCAAAGAACTCTACGACGTCTTCGCCAGATCGCTCAAAGTCGTTGTGCCGATCTCGGCCACCATTTACTTCGCGTACGCGACCTCTGAAGCCTTCACGGGCATGGGCGTCGATGACGCGGTGCGGGACATTTTCGTCGCCATGAACGTGCCGCTGTGGTTGCTCATCATTATCATTCCGCTGCTCTTTGCCGTGCTCGGGATGATTCTGCCAGGTTCGGCACAGATCGCGATCCTGGGTGCAGCGATGATTGGCGTCTTCGCAGAACTCGGTGGCGATCCGCTCCTGCTAGCCATGCTATTGCCAGCTATGACGGGTGCGCTCGAAGGGATGACCCCGCCGTTAGCGCTGGGACTCTATGTGGCCACGGGTATCGCGGAGTCGGACTTTAATAAGACCGCCCGGTACGCATTTATCTGGGTCATCACCCACATCATCCTGTCGATGCTCTTGCTCGCCGGCCTTCTGCCGATCTTCGTGGTATGAAAGGATTAACACTATGAAACGCTTCCTCACCACGGTCTACGGGGTCGTCACCGCGATCGCCTTTTCCCTCGGGCTGGTGGTAGCCGTCCTGTTCGTCATCGCCCTGATCGTCGGCCAAGACTTAGGGGAGACCCTGGCGCTGCTGGCCGGTGACATCATGATGTGGGGCATCGCGCTGGCCGCAATCGCAGTACTAGCGGGCCTGATCTATATCTACGTCACCGGCTCACACAGCCTGGTCATGGAGAGGAGTCCTAAAAGTGACAAGAAGGATTCTTCGGACAGTGATGCTTAGCTCCGAGTAACTGCACAGCACGTCCTTTTCTTCTTATGCTGCACATCCGGCTTTGTTAGAGTCGCGAGGGAAAGCACCCGCTGTGAAAGGAGTGTTGTATGTCAGAATATGCTCAGCAAACCCTACAACAGGACCCGCCGCTGACCACCATTATGGAAGTCACCGATTACATGGAGGGCCAGCTGGCGGTGGATCGTCTCTCCGATGCTGGCTTCCCAGTCGATGGCGTCAAGATCATCGGCCACGACATCAAATCCGTGGAAGTCGTCACCGGGCGTATGACCACCGGTAAAGCCGCCGGTCTGGGTGCGCTCAGCGGCCTATGGTTCGGACTCTTTGTCGGACTGCTGCTCGGGATCTTCGCACTCGTTGGGTGGCTGACCATCATGATCACAGCCCTGGTCTTGGGTGCTGTGTTCGGTGCGATTGCCGGAGCCGTCGGGCATGCCATGACCCGCGGTCAACGCGACTTTTCTTCCGCCCAACGGCTGGAAGCCTCCCGCTACGAAGTGCTGGTTCCGACCCAGCGCGTCGATGAAGCCCGCTCCATCCTGGGCATGCCGAACTAACCTCAAGACTTCACCAAAAACGGTGGGTGATGGCCTCGGCTATCACTCACCGTTTTCGTGCGCGACGTATCGCGTGATTAGTTGCTCGACGAGCGGTTGCTGCTCAACATGCGCTCCAGCGGAATGCTGTTGTCGCGCCACGGGGTGATGAGCCAGACGATGGCATAAATGCCCCAGCCCAGCACCGGGAGCAAGAATAAGATCAGCACAACGAGCCGAATCAACCACACGTTCGTCCCGGTTCGTGAAGCGATCCCACCTGCGATACCGCCCAGCAAGCGCTGGGGTCCACGTCGGAAACGAATGCTGCGGATCATGTCGAAAATGGCGTCCATGATCATGACGCTACGCTACTTGCCGGACCGCGACAAGCAAGATTCCGCACATTAAACCTTGGCTCGTCTTGCTGGGTTGAGCGGGACCGGTTCGATCAACTGGACGGCGTTGTCGCGACTGAAGATTTTCGCGGCGATGATCAGGGCCACGACACCGGCGAGATTGACCAGCGTGATGATCATCAGCACCCCGGGGTCATCGAAGTTTCCTTGGGCTACGATCATGGCCGGTGCCACACCGCGTTGTGCAGTCCCGAGTGAACCGACGTCTTTGAGGTGGCCGTGGCCGTCACCCATCGCCCAGCCGAGGAACAGGGATAGTAAGAGGACATAGGTGCCGACCATGATGGCTTTCCACACCTGGAAGTCGGCAAGGGCCGGCAGATAGCCGATCACAATGGCGATGATCAGCACGTACAGCGAGATATTCGAGATCCGACCGACCCAGGGCTGGATGGTCTCGGCGAAGCGCTCGACGAACTGATTGAGTAGCATACCGACCGCCAACGGCAGGATCATTTGGGTCAATAAGTTCTGCGTCACCAGCCACACGTCCACCGTGGCGCCTTCCAGAATGATCGGCAGCATGACGGGTAACACGATGATGTTGCCAACGGTCAGCACCAACAAGACCGCCGCCGCAAGCGCGAGATCGGCATGCGAGATATCGGCGAGCCGGATGAGAAATGTAGCGCCGGCACACAACCCGAAAATCAACAGCCCGGTCTGATACACCGGATCGAGGTCGACCAGCTGCACGATGGCGATCATGATCGAGGGGATCACCACGAAGTTGAGCAGCAACATCCGCCACAGAAACGACCGGTTAATCTTCAGATGCCGCCATAACTTGGTGGGTTTCTGCGTGAGACCGACATTGAGCATCGAGCTGAGGACAAAAGCTAATACGGCCCAGGATCCGAGGGTTTGGAAAAATTCGTACATTGCCAGCCCCTTGCGTTCAGACTTCGGTTCGACTCCGGAAACCCTGGTCAACCCGGGGTCACCTACCGGAAAGTGTAGCTTGGGGGCTGGTGAGGTTGAAGCTTTGAACAGGTCAGAGCTGGCTGCCGAAATCGAGGAGCGTTTTAACAGCGTGGCGCGGTGAACCCGAACGGTTCACCGCGCCACATCGTTGGCTCTGTTAGAACAGCACGATTAGTGCTGGTAGTACTGATCTGCGACCGACAGGGCCTCGTCCAGAATCGCCAGGCCTTCGGTGACGACCTCGTCGTCGGTATTCAGTGGCGGCACCACGTGGATGCGATTGAAGTTTGCAAACACGATCAGCCCGAGCTCTTTACACTTGGCAATGACCTTGCCCATCGCCTCGGAGCTTGACCCATAGGGGGCCAGCGGTTCCTTGGTTTCCCGGTTGGTCACCAACTCGATGGCCCAGAAGCATCCGAGACCACGGACATCACCGACCGATGGGTGGGCTTCTTGCAACCGTTGCAGACCGGGCCCAATGACCTCGTTGCCCAGGCGGGTCGCGTTGGCGTTCATACCTTCGTCTTCCATCGCGTTGATGGTCGCCACCGCGGCCGCGGTGGCCAGCGGGTGCCCCGAGTAGGTCAACCCGCCAGGGTAGACCCGGTTGCGGAAGGTATCATAGATCGCCTCATTGATCACGACACCACCCAGAGGAACGTATCCGGAGTTCACACCCTTGGCAAAGGTGATCAGATCCGGGGTGACGTCCCAGTGGTCGACGGCGAACCATTCGCCGGTGCGACCGAAACCGGACATGACCTCATCGGCGATGAACACGATGCCATATTTCTTGGTCAGTTCTCGCACGCCGGCCAGGTACCCGGGTGGTGGGACATAAATGCCCGCCGTACCCGGAACGGACTCGAGGATCAGCGCGGCGATGGTACTGGGGCCTTCCAACACGATCGTGTTTTCGAGGTTTTCCAGTGCGCGGGCAACCTCTTGTTCCTCGGTTTCGGCGTGGAAGTAGGACCGGTAGGGGTAGCACGGCAGGAAGTGCACGGTCCCGGTGGACGCGGTGTCCGAGGCGAAACGGCGTGGATCCCCGGTGACATTGACCGCAAGATGAGTGCCACCGTGATACGAACGGTAGGCCGATAGCACCTTGGTTTTGCCGGTGTGCAACCGCGCCATACGGATCGCGTGCTCGTTGGCATCGGCACCGCCGTTGGTGAAGAACACATAGTCCATCCCTTGGGGTGCCCGCCCAGCAATCAGCCGGGCGGCCTCGGAACGCGGTGCCGAAACATGCGCCGGTGCAATCGTGGCGATCGTGGCGGCCTGTTCCTGGATGGCCGCCACAACTTTGGGGTGCTGATGACCAATATTGGTGTTGACCATCTGCGAAGAGAAATCGATGTAGCGTTTGCCGGTCTCATCCCACATGAATGAGTCTTGCGTTTTCACCACGGTCATCGGGTTGAAGGGCTCCTGGGCCGCCCACGAATGGAACACGTGCTGCCGGTCCAGTTCATAGGCGCGTTTGCCCTCGGCACGCTGCGCATCGGTGACCTCAGAAGAATGGGTAACAGTCATGACAGTCCTTACTGGTTTTGTGGGAAGCCCAGGTTGATACCGGCGTGCGATGGATCAGACCAGCGCGTGGTGACAGCCTTGCCGCGGGTGAAGAAATGCACGCCTTCGGCACCGTGGGCGTGAGTGTCACCGAACAGGGAGTTCTTCCAGCCACCAAATGAGTAGTAGGCCATTGGCACCGGAATAGGTACGTTGATCCCGACCATCCCAACTTCGACTTCATTTTCGAACCGGCGGGCAGCCCCACCGTCATTGGTGAAGATGGCGGTGCCGTTGCCATATGGGTTGGCGTTGATCAGCTCAAGGCCTTCGTCGTAGGTGTCTACGCGCAGTACCGACAGCACCGGACCGAAGATCTCTTCTTTGTAGATCGTCATCTCAGGAGTTACATGATCGAACAGGGTCGGGCCGACGAAGTAGCCGTTGCCGTCGGCGTCGAATTCACCTTGTCGACCATCGACCACCACGGTTGCGCCTTCGCGCTCGCCGGCGTCAATGTAGGCGGCGACTTTGTCTCGGTGTTCGGAAGTCACCAGTGGACCCATATCGGTGCCCCGGGTGCCGTCACCGGTGCGCAGGTTCCGAGCGCGCTCGGCGATCTTGTCGACCAGTTCATCGGCGATGTCACCGACAGCGACGAGTGCGGAGATCGCCATGCAGCGCTCACCTGCGGAGCCGAATCCCGCGTTGATGGCGTTGTCGGCGACCATATCGAGGTCCGCATCCGGCAGGACGAGCATGTGGTTCTTTGCGCCGCCCAGGGCTTGGACGCGTTTGCCATGCGCGGTGGCGGTTTCGTACACATATTTTGCAATCGGGGTGGATCCCACGAAGGAAACGGCTTTGATGTCGTCGTGTTCCAGCAGCGCATCGACGGCAGGCTTGCCACCGTGCACGACATTGAACACGCCGTCTGGTAGGCCGGCTTCTTTCCAGAGTTCAGCTTCCCAGTTGACCGCTGAAGGATCCTTTTCGGACGGCTTGATCACCACGGTGTTGCCGGCGGCAATGGCTACCGGGAAGAACCACATGGGCACCATGGCGGGGAAGTTGAACGGTGAGATGATGGCGACTGGACCCAGCGGCTGGCGCTTGGAATGAACATCGACGTTGGTCGAAGCGTTTTCGGTGTAGCCACCTTTGAGGTGATTGGGCATCCCGCAGGCGAATTCCACGACCTCGAGACCGCGCATCACTTCACCGAGGGCATCATCGAGCACTTTGCCGTGTTCAGCGGTGATCAGTGCGGCGAGTTCTTCTTTCCGTTCATTGAGCAGTTCGCGGTAGCGGAACAGAATCTGCGTGCGCTTCGACAACGAGGTATCGCGCCAGGCCGGGAACGCAGCCTTAGCAGCAGCCACGGCCTCATCGACCGTAGCCTGCCCGGCCATAGCCACCTGGCCAGTTGTTTTCCCGGTGGCTGGGTTGGTGACGTCGGCACGTTCGACACTGGATTCGACGCCTTCGGTATAGGCGTTATTGATCCAGTGGTCAATGGTCTTCACGGTGTCGGCGGACTCAGCGGTGGTGGTATCCAGCTGGTTGATCGTGTTCATGCAGCTATCCTTTGCTCACAGAATGTTGGTGATCCTCATATTGCCTCCTTGCCGCCCGACATAACATTGACACTGTGTATCGCCTTACCCCGGGCCCCATTACACTATGTGTATGCGTCAGGTCACAGTCGGTTCAGTGCTTGCTCTGGATATCTTCAAGAACACCCCGCCCCAGTTGATCTCACAACCCGAGGTTTCTGCTTGGGACGAGCCCGTTCGGTGGATGCACATCTTAGAAACGGCACGTCCCGAAGGTTTGCTTCCCGGCGGGGAATTCATTCTGACTACAGCCACGTTCCTCGATCCGGTCGTGGATAGCGCAGATGGCGGGCTTGATGCCGCTAATCAATTTCTCGATAGTGTCGAAGCCACCGGTGCGGTCGCGGTGGTCGCTGAAGTCCTGCCGGACAGGCAAAAAGTTATTACGGCGTTGAAAGCTGCCGCACGGGATCGAGTCACGCCGATTTACCTGATTTACGACCTCATCCGTTTCGTTGAGCTCACCCAGTTCGTGCACGAAAATCTCGCGGCCGCGCGTCTGCAAGAAGTGGAGACTGATCGCCGCATTCATGAGGCATTTACACGACTGTCCGTCGGTTCAGCTTCCACGAGTCGCATCGTCGCTGAAGCTGCGGCGCTGTTGGAATGCCCGGTCGAATGGGAGTCGATTGATAAGCGCAGTGCCCAGAAGTTTGCCGCTGCACATTCGGTCGTAGCTGGTGACGAAGAACTGGGCCGCCTCATCATTCGCGAGGCCTGCTCGGCTGAGGACAAACTGGTGCGCACCGTGTTAGAGCGTGCAGGGCAGGCCGTTGCCATCTCGGTGCTCGCACAACGCTCCCAGCGTGAAATGCGCCGATCCACCGCATCCTCGCTGTTCTATCAGCTGCGAGGTGGGACCGAACTGTCAGCCCAAGAAGTCCAGTGGCGACTGAGCGAAACCTTTGGGTACGCCCCAGTCACAGCCGCAAAATGGGTGCCCGTGGTATTCCGGATTTCCGGCCCGCAACAAACCGAGGAGCGGCTCAACCGCTGGTCCGGTGTGCTGTTGGATATCTTGGAGCAGCTCGGCTCGGTGCAGCAGTTGCCAGTGTTCGCTGCGCGAAGTGAAATTGGGGTCGTGGACATGCTCGTCCCAGCTCGGGAAGCGACCGAATTACACGAGCTCATCGAAACTACCCACGCACGGTTTTCGAGTCGTCTCAGTGGCCGCAGTACTTTGGTCGCTGGGATAGCAGGCGAGACTGAATCGGCCAAGGCATCCGCCGAACAGCTGGAAGACGCGGCCCGAATTGCTTACGCCGCTGAGGCATACGTTGCCGTCACCCATCGAAACCAAGCCTATTTTTACGCTCAGGATCTCGGCCTCCCAGGGCTGCTGGCCACGCTGAACACACACGAGCACTTCACGGCTTTTGTGACAGCCGAACTCGCCAGTCTGGCAGGAGGGGCACGCACACGGGGCGCGTTGGAACAGCAGCTCGACTTTATAGAGGCCCTTGTGACATCGACGAATAAAGCAGAGTTAGCTCGTATGCTGCATATTTCTCGCCCTGCGCTCTACGCTCGGCTCAAGAACCTTGAAGTGCAGCTCGGATACAATCTCGAACAGCACGCAGAACGTCGAACTGCGATACATCTTGCACTGCTGGCGTATCGCCAGGCCCCGGACCAGATCTACCCGTTGCTCGTGGAAGCCTCCACATCGGAGCGGTGAAGCCCTCTATTTCTTATGCGATTGACCTCTGCGTGACAACCAGGACGTAGGATCTCATGAGTTGCAGTGCTGTGTCTCGGTCAATGCTTCTATCACGGGCCACGATTCGGTAGCCCAAATAATCTTCCAGAGACATCAACGTCATAGCGGCCTCGGCAGCTGAAGTGCGCAAGTCGAACTCTCCGGCAGCGGCACCTGCTGAAATGACTTCTTCATACAGCTCGCGTTGCCGATGAAAGATCCCCTCGACTTCGGGTGCCTTATCAAGCTGGAAGTCCGTTGCCAGCACAGCGCGCCAAATGACGCGCCATTCGTAGTCTTCAACCCCAGAAGGTAGGCCCGCCTCAATCAGTGCGTTCAACTTCTGGCTATACGTCTCTTTGCTAGCGATGAGTTCACGCCGGCGCGCCAAGAAGCGATCATCCGACAGTGCGGCTAAGGCGCGTAACAGTTCCTCCGTGTCAGCGAAGTAATACCGGATTGCGTTGGGCGTCAAACGCATCTCAGCCGCCACCTGCGGTATGCCAAAATCTTGAAGCCCAACATCCTCGATGACCTTGATAGCGGTCTCGAGTATTTCTTTACGACGCTCTTTCCAGCGCGCAGGTCGAGCCAAGACGGCCTCCTTTGGCTGCTGATATCGACCTCAGTGTAGTGCAACGTTGAAGTAAAAGTATTTCCAGAAAACCCTTGTCTAAAAGTGTGATATAGGTCATTCTTTTATCATGGTGAAAAAAACTCTACATAAAACGATTCGGGCTCGCGATCTTGGCATCATCATTGGCGAGTATCCCACGGGGCCAGAGAATGCCATCACCGATGTGCCCGGCGTGAAAGTAGGGCACTCCACCCTAACGTCTGAAACCTCGGAAGACCGCACCCGTCCCATCATCAATACCGGCGTGACCGTTATCGTGCCACACAATAATATTTGGTCCGAACCCGTTTTTGCTGGAGTTCACCGTCTCAACGGTAGCGGCGATATGACCGGTGTTCCCTGGATACAAGAATCCGGCGAACTCACCTCCGCCATTGGACTGACGAACACCCATAGCCTCGGGACCGTGCGGGATGCTTTGGTGAAAGCACAAGTGCAGCAACGCAACACCTCCGAGATTTTCTGGTCGTTGCCTGTAGTCGCCGAAACCTTCGATGGTCTGTTGAGTGACATCAATGGGCATCATGTGTCAGAAGAACATGTGTTCGCCGCGCTCTCGAACGCCGCGGCCGGGCCGGTACCAGAAGGAAGCGTGGGCAGCGGCCGGGGCATGATCTGCCATGACTTCAAAGGCGGGATCGGGACTGCCTCACGGGTTTTCCAGGCCTCGGGGGCAAAATATACGCTCGGGGTCTTAGTGCAATCCAACTATGGTCGCCGCGAGCGCCTCCGGATCAATGGAAAACCTATTGGTGAGTCAATCGACGAGACGGTTGTCCCGGTTCCGCACATCCCCAACGGGTATGAACGAGGCTCTGGCTCCATCATTGTCGTCGTCGCGACAGACGCGCCACTTTTACCTCACCAATGCGAACGGATTGCCCAACGCGCTTCGCTTGCCATCGGCCGGATGGGTGGCACCGGCGAACAACACAGTGGGGACCTCATGCTCGCCTTTTCTACCGGCAACAGAGGCTTGCCGTCGTACGCCTGGGATAACAACCCTGACGTGCAACGCGCAGAAATCCCGCTGCGCATGGTGGCTCCACAGCTGATGACGACCTTCTTCGACATGACGGTTGAAGCAACCGAAGAAGCGATCACCAATTCGATAGTGGCAGCGGAAACCGTGCACGGGCCCAACGACACCACTGCTTATGGGCTCGACCCTGAACTTTTGCGATCCATTTATCACCAAACCTAAGGGATGTTTATCAGCATCAAAGGAAAGAAAGCAGTGGAACAATGAGTCAGAAAATCACTCTTCACACACCTTCGGAGAAAAAACGACTGAACGGCCAGCTGGGCACTGTCGGAATCGTGTTCATGGTGGTCGCAGCAGCGGCACCCCTGACTGTGATCGGCGGGAACATGCCCCTTGCGATGGGTATCGGCAATGGCGCCGGGGCACCCGTCGGTTTCATTATCGCCTCGCTCGTCCTGCTGATCTTTAGCGTCGGTTTCGTACAAATGACACCGTACGTGGACGAAGCTGGCGCATTTTTCTCCTACGTCAGGAAAGGCTTAGGTAGACGTCCCAGCATGGGGGTGGCTGCCGTTGCCCTGGTGGCCTACACCGCAATACAGGTCGGTATTTACGGCTATATCGGTTGGGCGATCGACGATACGATTCGGTTCTACGGTGGGCCGAGCTTACCGTGGCCACTGTATTCACTCTTAGTGCTGATCATTGTGGCCTTCCTCGGGTACCGCCACATTGATTTGAGTGCCAAAGTGCTCGGCGTCGCATTGGCCCTTGAGATCAGCATTGTAGTGATCATCAACCTCATCGTGGTCTTCACTGCCGGTACCGAGGGCCTCACCGCTGAGCCTTTCAACCCCGCGGTCTTTACCGAAGGCTCACTGGGTATCGCCGTCTTGTTCTCACTGACCGGCTTTATTGGCTTCGAAGCCACAGCGATCTTCCGAGACGAAGCGCGCAACCCCGAAAAAACCATTCCCCGCGCAACCTATGCTGCAGTGCTAGTTATCGGCCTCTTCTACGCGATTACCTCGTGGGTCTTCGTGGTCCAACACGGGGCCGATAATGTGCAGGCTACGGCGCAGGAAACACTCGACGGCAATGCCAACATGCTGCTGGATACGGCCGCTGTCACGCTGGGCAGCATGGGCCGCGACATCATGAACGTGTTGCTGTTGACCAGCCTGTTTGCCTGCGTGCTGTCCTTCCATAATGTGATCGCGCGGTATCAATTCATGCTCGCCTCGCGCGGCACCCTGCCACGGATGCTCAATGATGTGCATCCACGACACCTCTCACCCCACAAATCATCCTTGGTCCAGACCATCACCGCCATCGCGATCCTGGCCATTTTCGCGATCTTCGGGGTCGACCCGCTGGTTGGAGTCTTCGGCTCGATGGCCGGGGTGGCCACCGTGGGCATGATGATCTTATTGTTGTCGACCTCAGTCGCGGTGATTACGTTCTTTGCAAAGAACCCGATCCTCCGGGGACGAAAGTTCTTCAGGTCGCTCGTCGCTCCGACGTTGGCCTCGGCCGGAATCGTCATCAGCCTCTGGTTGGTCTTGTCGAATTTCATGCTGGTGACCGGAGGCAGCTTCGCGATTAGTTTGTTCCTCGGGTTGATACCGTTTGTTGCCTTTGGCATCGGGGCCGTTTTCTTCAAGGAAGACGAACACGCCCATGAAGTTGTCCCACAGCCCCCGGTTGAAGAGGAGGTCGAACCATCTGTCTAGTGTGTCCACATGGCCCAACGATGCAGTATGGCTGTGAACCGATTCGGTTCACAGCCATACTTTTTGTGTCGCACGCAGGCATATTTCCTACCAGCTTCCGTTAGGCCTGGGAGCTGACCGGTTGCGTCGCTGGTGCTTACGTGACGGGAGTCATTCGTAATCTCCGCACCACCACGGTCATTTGCTAAACTCTGGTTGTAACTGTTCTCGACCCTCAGCCGTGCGTGGAAGCGGGTGCGAGAACCTTTCTATGTTGTGGGCCGGCATGCGCCGCCCCGTGGGAGAGATGAATTTTATGCCAGCAATCGCAATCGTTGGAGCCCAATGGGGCGACGAGGGCAAGGGCAAAGCAACTGACTTACTGGGTGGACGCGTTGATTACGTCGTTAAACCAAACGGCGGAAATAACGCCGGGCACACTGTGGTCGTTAACGGTGAAAAGTTTGAACTCAAGCTGCTACCCGCAGGGATTCTGTCCCCACAGGCCATCTCCGTGATTGGCAACGGCGTGGTGATCAACCTCGAGGCGCTCTTCGAAGAGATCGACGGACTCGAATCCCGTGGCCACGACACCTCACACCTGCGGATCTCTGCCAACGCGCACCTGGTTGCCCCGTACCACCAGACCCTCGATAAGGTCACCGAGCGCTTCTTAGGTAAACGCGCCATCGGCACCACCGGCCGCGGTATTGGCCCGACCTACCAAGACAAAGTCGCACGCTTGGGCATTCGCGTCCAAGACCTCTACGACGAGTCGATTCTGCGCCAAAAAATTGAAGGTGCACTACGCCAGAAAAACGAACTGCTGGTCAAACTGTATAACCGCCGAGCCTTCACCGTCGATGAGATCGTTGAATACTTCCTGGGTTACGCCGACCGGTTGCGCCCGATGGTTGTGGACTCGGTGCGGATGCTCAATGAGGCCCTCGACGACGACAAAGTCGTGCTCATGGAAGGCGGCCAGGCCACCTTCTTGGATGTTGACCACGGCACCTACCCGTTCGTGACCTCCTCAAACCCGACCGCCGGGGGTGCATCCGTTGGCGCTGGCATCGGTCCCACCCGATTCACGCGCACGATCGGCATCGTCAAGGCCTACACCACCCGCGTAGGTGCCGGCCCGTTCCCCACCGAACTCTTTGACGAGATGGGCGAACAACTGCGCACCACCGGCGGAGAGTTCGGTGTCAACACCGGACGTCCACGCCGCACCGGTTGGTACGACGCCGTTATGGCTCGCCAGGCCGCGATGATCAACGGGTTCACCGACTACTTCGTGACGAAACTCGATGTCTTGACCGGCATCAAGGAGATCCCGGTTTGTGTCGCCTATGACGTTGATGGGGTCCGTCACGACAGCATGCCGATGACCCAAACCGAATTCCACCACGCCAAACCGATCTACGAATACTTCCCGGGCTGGGACGAAGACATTTCTGGGTGCCGAACGCTCGAAGATTTGCCAGCAAACGCCCGCAACTACATTGCCAAGCTCGAAGAGCTGGCCGGTGTGCGCATTTCCGGTGTGGGTGTCGGCCCCGGCCGCGACGAAGTCATCCAAGTCCGCGATCTGATCTACGAAGACTAAGGCCGTTATGCAATACGTATCTACGCGTGGCGGGATGTCCCCGTCGAACTTCTCCGATGTGCTGCTCGAAGGGCTCGCTCCGGATGGCGGACTGGTGGTGCCCGAAACCATCCCGACCGTCACACCTGAGACCATTGAGTCCTGGCGGGAACTGACGTACCCAGAACTGGCCACCGAAGTCATCGGCCTGTACTGGACGGATATCCCGCGCGAGGATCTGGCTGAACTATGCCAGGCCGCTTACGGCTCTCAGTTCAACGCCGATATCATCGTGCCGCTGACCCCGATCGATCAGATGGCCGCCTTGGTGGACCTATCGCAAGGCCCGACCCTGGCGTTCAAAGACATGGCCATGCAGTTTCTGGGTGAAGCGCTGCCATATGTGCTGAAACAGCGCGACCAGACGCTGAACATTCTTGGCGCGACCTCGGGGGATACCGGGTCTGCTGCCGAGTACGCTTTCCGGTCGAAGCCGAATATCGGCGTGTTTATGCTCTCGCCTAAAGGCCGGATGTCGAAATTCCAGCGCGCGCAGATGTACACGCTCACCGACGACAACGTGCACAACATCGTCATCGACGGGGTCTTTGATGATGCCCAAAACCTGGTCAAAGAGCTCAACGGCGACCTCGAGTTCAAAGCGGCCCACTCGTTGGGTACGGTCAACTCGATCAACTTAGGTCGGCTGATTGCCCAGTCGGTCTATTACTTCTGGGCCTGGCTACGCGTGACCAACGGGATCCCCGAAGACCAACGCGCAGGCTTCGGCGTCTCGTTTGCTGTCCCATCGGGCAACTTCGGCAATATCTTCTCCGGTCAGCTCGCCCGCCAGATGGGACTGCCCATTGACACGCTGGTACTAGCCACCAATGAGAACAACGTGCTCGATGAGTTCTTCCGGTCCGGAAAGTACGAGCCACGCTCGGCAGCCAACACCCTGGCCACGTCATCCCCGTCGATGGATATTTCGAAGGCGTCGAACCTCGAACGGTTTGTCTACCTGGTCCTGGACCAGGATCAGGGTCAGCTGGCGGAAGCCTGGCGGCAGCTAGACACCACCGGCACCCTAGACCTGTCAGATCATCAGCCACGATTCTTAGAAGAGTTCGGGATGGTCTCTGGCACCTCAACGCATGAAGACCGGGTGGCAACGATCCGGGCCGTGTACGAAAAATCCCAACTGGTTATTGATCCGCATACCGCTGACGGCGTGACCGTGGCCCGCGGGTATCAAAAACCGAACCAGCCCATGCTGATTTTAGAAACCGCCAAACCAGAAAAGTTTGGCGACATTGTCCGAGAGGCACTGGGCTTCGAACCCGAGCTGTTGCCGGAATACGCCAAGTTGCTAGAACTGGAACAGCACACCGTGGAGATGGGCGCGGATGCGACCGCGCTGCGGGAGTACATCACCCTGCACCACGTCTAACTCCCAGGGATTAGTCAGCTGGCACTCTGAGGTTCTCAAGACGGATATGTTTATTCTTGAAGTACCTCAAGGTGTGAGTGATAGTGATAGTGAAGGCCCCGGACGAAACTCCAGTAGTTTCCTCCGGGGCCTTCGCGATTCCCATGAACGGGCTCAGACTCAGAGGGAATTTACAGGAATTCTCAAGTATTTCCCAATGATGGGTTCTTAGAGTAGTAACTACCTCTTCAAGGTGTGAGTGATGAGTGTCAGAGCCCCCGGTTTTCCGGGGGCTCTGGTTTTTCTCATCTCATCCTTCGGCGCAACATCTCGCGCCAGTTACTGCGTCCCAGATGCCTCCCACACGGCCCGCCATTTTTCAGCGATGCTTTGAACCGTTTCATGAGCATTCAGACCGCTCGGGTTCGGCAATGCCCATAATTGCACGCTCGCCGGCCAGCCTGGAATCAAATCCCACTCCTGCCGTCCCAGCTGCGTCTTCGGCAGCGAAAACGCGGTCCGGAAAGCGGTGATCCCCACGATAGCCACCGCTTTTGGTTGTAAGACTTTCACGCGTTCTACCAGGCGCTGGCCACCGGTCTGTAATTCTTCGGTGCTCAGTTCATCAGCACGGGCGCTGGGACGCGACACAAAGTTTGTGATGCCTATCCCGAGCTCGGCTAACAACCGCTCATCCGTACGAGCCAGCCCGGTGGAAGCGTCTACAGTATGCGGGAGAATGCCCGCTTGTGCCAGGGACGGCCAGAACCGGTTGCCCGGGCGAGCGAACGGCGCATTCACCGATGCCGTCCACGGGCTGGGATTAATGCCAACAATGAGCATGCGCAGCATGCCGGCAGACTGCTCGTCGGTCGGGTAGGGGAGCACATCCTCGCGTCCCAGGCCAGAATGGACCGCGACGGCGAGATCGGCTTTGGTCGGGCGGCGTCCCGCCAGTGGGGACTCGGCTCGCCAAGGAGTCCAATCGGGTGGCAGCTGCATGCGCATGGTAGTCCTTCTTGGGTTAAACACGAATTCCGGTGCCCCGGAATGGGGCACCGGAATCATCGTGTCTTCAGGGAGCTGTTAGCTGGTGAAGGTGTGGCGCTTCTTCAGATCGAGTGGATCGCCACCTGGCTGCTGTTCACCCTGTGGTGAGCCGGCGCGGACCTTTTCTTCGATGCGCTGGCCGACTTCTTCGTCAATGTTCTTCCAGTACTGGATTGCATTGGACAGGACCGGCTCGATGACGGTCTCCAGGGCACCGGCAACGGTGTCGATCAGTTCCAGACGCTGGTCGTCGTCCATGACTTCACGAACCAGGGTATGTGCCTGGCCCCAGTCATCATCGTCTTCACGCAGCGTGTAGGCTTCACGAACCAATGCGCCGTCGTTCTCCCATGAAGCATCGACGGTGCCTTCTTCATCCGACCAGGAGTCACCGAAGGAGTTCGGGACGTAGACGGAGCGGTTGCCGGTGTGGTGGTACCACATGGCACCTTCGAAGTTGTAGGTGTGGACCTCGGTCTTGGGTGCGTTGACCGGCAGCTGCTGGAAGTTGGTACCGATGCGGTAGCGCTGGGCATCCTGGTAGGCGAAGTTACGTCCCAGCAGCATCTTGTCTGGGGACATGCCCATGCCTGGCACCATGTTGGCTGGCGAGAAAGCTGCCTGTTCGATTTCAGCGAAGAAGTTGGCCGGGTTGCGGTTCAACTCCATGGTGCCCACCTTGATACGTGGGTAGTCCTTCTTCGACCAGACTTTGGTCAGATCGAATGGGTTGAAGCGGTAGGTCTTGGCTTCTTCGTACGGCATGATCTGCACCCACAGATCCCATGATGGGTTGTCGCCGCGTTCGATGGCTTCGAACAGGTCACGGCGGTGGTAGTCAGCGTCGACGCCAGCCATTTTTTCGGCTTCTTCGTTGGTGAAGTGTTCCCAGCCCTGGTTTGTCAGGAAGTGGTACTTAACCCAGAAGCGCTCGCCTTCGGCGTTGATCCACATGTAGGTGTGGGAGCCATAGCCGTTCATGTGACGCCAGGTGCGTGGCAGGCCACGCTGACCCATCAGGTAGGCAACCTGGTGTGCGGATTCGGGGTTTTGGGTCCAGAAGTCCCACTGCATGGTGTTGTCACGCAGACCGGAATCTGGCAGACGCTTCTGCGAGCGAATGAAGTGGGTGAACTTCATCGGGTCGCGCACGAAGAAGATCGGGGTGTGGTTGCCGACCAGGTCGAAGTTACCTTCTGACGTGTAGAACTTCAGGGCGAAACCACGCAGGTCACGCCAGGTATCTGGGGAGGCCAGCTCACCGGCAACGGTAGAGAACCGTGCCAGCATTTCGGTTTCCACACCGGGCTGGAAGAGCGCGGCCGAGGTGTACTGGGAGACGTCCTCGGTCGTGGTGAAGGTACCAAACGCGCCGGAGCCTTTGGCGTGTGGGCGGCGTTCTGGGATGTTCATCCGGTTAAAGTGCTGCAGCGTTTCAACCAGGTGGCTGTCGTGCAGCACCACTGGGCCGTCGCGGCCAACGGACAGCGAGTTGCGGTCGCTGACTGCTGGGATACCGGCCTGAGTGGTTGAACCGGTACTATGCGGAGTCTTTCGATCTGCCATGAGACCTTTGCCTTTCTGTTTCATCTATTGCAGCGCACGGGGCGCAGAATCGTGTCGTTCGTGGTTGTGGTTAGTCGATGAGCTTGTCTGTTCTAGTGATGGGCGCCCTCTTCTTGTCGAACCAGCGCACATTCGTGGCAGACAGCTGAGTACACCACCTCGGCGATTTCGATGGTCATACCGGGGTGGGCTTCGGGGTGAAGGCACGGGGCTTTGCCGGTGACGCACGCGATGTCTTCGATCCGGCCGCAGTAGCGGCACACCGCGTGGTGATGGTTATCGTGGCCTTCCAATTCATAACGTGCGGGTGAGCCGGGGAGCTCGAGCTTGCGCACAAGTGCCGCGGACACAAGCGAGCTGATGACCACGTACACCGATTGGATGGTGATCGTTGGGAGATCTGACCGGACTTCGTCGAGGATTTCTTCAACGGTTCCGTGGGGCTGGCGGCCGATAGCTTCTAGAACTGCCAGGCGCTGCTTGGTAGCTCGCAGCCCTGCATTCCGAAGTGCTGTGCGCCAGTCGCTGGGTGCCTGCTCCTCGTGCATAAATGCGCTCGGTTGGTTGCCGGCTCCTGGTGTTGCCTTCATGCGGCCCATTATTGCAATATTGAACCGCTCATAACAAGGGATGAGTCGTTGAGGTTACGAATCTTCTTGTCAGCACACCTACGCTGTGAGCAATACCACTCTTATCGGGGTAACTGGAGGCCAGAAAACACAACACCGGCCGCCCGGAGAGGTTCCGAACGGCCGGTGTGCAGTGCTGTTGGTTAGGCGTCGATACGTTGGCGTTTAGAGGAAATCTCACCGGTATTGAATCCGGCCAGGTGGAGGCCGCCGTGGAAGCGTGCGTGTTCGATTTTCACGCAGCGATCCATGACCACCTGTAGGCCAAGCTCTTCGGCCACCTTTGCGGCCTCATCCGACCAGATGCCCAGCTGCAACCAGAAGTACTTGGCACCAATCTCGGCGGCTTCTTTGGCGATGGCTGGGGTGTCTTCGGCACGCCGGAAGACATCGACCATGTCAATTTTGACCGGAATGTCTTGCAGCGATGGGTAGACCTTGTGGCCCAGGATGGTGCCGCCTTTGGCCGCCAGGACCGGGTTGACGAAGTAGACATCGTAGGTCGAGGAGGACAACAGGTAGGTTGCCACAAAGTACGAGGCGCGTTCGAGTTTATCGGAGGCCCCGACGATGGCGATGGTCTTGGTGTCTTGCAGGATCTTCAGGCGATCAACGGCGCCCGGGGCGACCCAGTTGCGTTCAGTTGCGGTAGTCATGAAAACTCCTTAGGCGTTGTTCACGGCGGCGGTTAACGCCTGGTCGAGGTCCCAAATAATGTCATCGACGTCCTCGATGCCCACCGAAATACGGACCAGGTCATCTGGGATACCAGCGGATGCTAACTGTTCAGACGACAGCTGCTGGTGGGTGGTCGAGCCTGGGTGCAGCATCAAGGTCTTGGCGTCGCCGATATTTGCCAGGTGTGAGGCCAATTGTAGGTTGGCCATAAAGTCGGCGGAAGCCTTGCGGCCACCTTTCACGCCAAAGCTGAACACCGAGCCCACGCCCAGCGGCAGGAGTTCTTTGCCGCGTTCGTAGTACGGGTTGTCTTCCAGACCGGCATAGTTCACGTACTCGATGCGGTCATCGGCGGCCAACCACTGAGCGACCTGCTTGGCGTTGGCCAGGTGTTCGTCCATGCGCTGCGGCAAGGTCTCCACACCAATGAGCAGTTGGAATGCTGACTGGGCCGGTAGGGAGGGGCCGAAGTCGCGCAGCTGTTCGTTGCGCAATTTGGTCAGGAAACCGAATTCTCCGAAGTTCCCATACCAGGACAGGTTGTTATAGGACGGCACCGGTTCGGTCATGAGCGGGAAGTTGCCGTTATCCCACGGGAAACGACCGGACTCGACGACGACACCGCCAAGGGTAGTGCCGTGGCCGCCGAGGAATTTTGTGGCCGAGTGGATGACGATATCAGCGCCGTGTTCTAGCGGGCGGATCAGATACGGCGGGGTCAACGTAGAGTCGACCACCAGCGGGATGCCATGTTCCGCAGCCAGCTCGCCCAGGCCTTTCAGATCAACGATGACACCCGAGGGATTGGCCACGATCTCGGTGTAGATGGCCTTGGTGTTGGGCTGGATGGCCGCGGCGAAGGCCTCGACCTCGGTCGAGTCAACGAACGTGGTGTCTACCCCAAACCGACGCAGGGATACATCGAGTTGGGTCACGGTCCCGCCGTAGAGCTTGGAGGACGCGACAATGTGGTCGCCCGAACCGGCAAGTGCGGCCAGGGTGACGAATTCGGCCGCCTGCCCGGACGCGGTGGCGACCGCGCCGATCCCGCCTTCTAGCGAGGCGATGCGTTCTTCGAATGCCGCCACGGTTGGGTTCCCGATGCGCGAGTATACGTTGCCGTATTTTTGCAGCGCGAACAGATCTGCCGCATCCTGCTGGGTTTCAAAGACGAACGACGTCGTCTGGTAAATCGGTACGGCACGGGAGCCGTGCACCGCATCCGGAACGGCTCCGGCGTGAAGCGCACGCGTGCGGAACCCAAAGTTGTGTTCTGCCATGACATCCTTTTCATTCAAGCTGCAAAGTGGCGTTGTCCTTCGCCTATTGTCGCCAATCTCGGCGCAGCGCCGGGTGGATATTACTTCCAACGACAATTCATCCTCTGTCAGCATAGCCGCCCGTCCCCACTGGTCTTCTGTTGATCGTTGCCGGCTGCTACTGTCCCGGTATGAGTATCTTCGCGGCCACCGCAGACCACGCCGAGACCGTTGCCGGGCTGCTGTATGACTTCAACACCGAATTCGAGGCATCCACCCCCAGCGTTGCCACCTTCGCTGCGCGGTTCCGACAACTATTAGACCGCGACGATGTGGTTGTCCTGCTCGCTGATTCGGTTAAAAATCCCAGCGGTTTCGCATTGATTACCTACCGTCCGACCCCGTACTGTGATGGCCCGGTGGCCTACCTGGAAGAGCTCTACGTCCGACCGGACCTGCGCGCCCAAGGGATCGGGACCAGATTGTTAATGGATTTCATTCAACGAGCCAAGGAGCTTGGGTGCTGCGAGACGCAAATCGGTGTTGATGAGGCCGACAGGGATGCACGCCGGTTTTATGAGCGCCACGGATTCAGCAATCTGGAACCCGACACTGGCACCCGCATGCTGTTATACCTGCGCCAGCTCTGACACTGCTCGCCGCGTTAGCTCGTGGGGGACGAGTACCTGGTCGCCAGCGCGGCCCGACTAGACTGAATACCGATGACCAAACGCGAATCTACCGGCAGCACTCGGCGCCAGCCCACCAGCTCCGAGAACCCGCCCCAGGCCCAAGAATCCAACTTCTGGACCACGGGCAAGGGCGTGCTGACCATCATCGGCATCGCGGTGGCTGCGACCGTGGTTGTCATGGCCCTGATTTTTTCGACCCTGGATCGAGACAATGAATTCGGCCAACCGGCGGTCTACACCGATGAACAAACCGATTCGGTCTGTGGTCTGGGTGGCGTGGCCCGCGAAGGCTCGATTGCCGACACCCCGGATGCCGAGTGGATTGAATACCGTGGCGCCTGGCTGCCAACCTCCGAAACTTACGGCCCTGGCCTGTATGACACCGAGGGGGAATTCCGGTGTTTTGAGCGCTCCCCGCGCGGGATGCTATTTGCCGCCTCGGCCTACACCGGTCAGTTGACCAACCCGTCCTATTGGGAAGCCGAGCCCGAGATTTTCGCCGGGCAATACGCCGCCGAACACCAAGAAGAAGCCACCGAATTGTTCACGACGGTCTTTTCGGAAGCCGACACCGCGCTGGGCGGGTTCCGGCTGGTCCACTATGACGGTGAGACCGCCCAGATTGATATGGCCGTGACCTCCTTTGACGGCTCAGAGACCTCCCGCACTTCGGTGGTACTAGATCTGGTCTGGGCCGACGGCGACTGGCATATTGATGCCACCGAGCCCGAATTGGGCATCACGCTCACCCCGCTGTCGGATTTGATCGGATATCAGCACTGGTCGGCGTAGACTGTATGGTGTGTACGTTGCAGCGATAACTCACCGGGCCCCCCAATCTTCGCGCCGCCGGGTCATGCCGAGTCTGAGCGCCCTCGGCGTCGTGCTGGCGCTGACCGGATGTGGCGCCGCGGACGCCGAATCGGAAACCCAGCAGGGCCCACCGCATCAAAGCTTCGTTACTCGCCCGGACCTGCAACCGGTCGAACTCCAAGTCACCCACGGCGAAGCTTGGTCCGAGGAGTACGCCGAGTCCGACGAGTACATCTTTGTCACTCCCGACTTTGACGCGGACACCCCCTCGAGTGCTGCCACCATCTTGGATGCCACCGGTGAGGTCGTGTGGATGGACCCCTCTAAACAGCACCGCAACGATAACGGCCACTTTGACCTGCGCGTCCAGGAGTACCAGGGCGAACCCGTGCTGACATACTTTAAAGGCCCGGCCGAAGACGGCTGGGGCTACGGCGACATCTACCTGATGGACGACACCTATCACGTGTTCACCACGGTCACCACGGGCGGTTCCTTGCCCCCGCACGAAACCGACTTCCACGACACTGTGATCACCGACGACGACACCATGCTCGTCATGGCCTATGTGACCACGCAAACCGATCTGACCGAGGTCGGCGGCCCGGCCGACGGCTGGGTCCACGACGGCGTCGTCCAAGAAATCGACATCGAAACCGGTGAGGTCCTGTTCGAGTGGAGCTCACTGGACCACGTCCCGGTCACCGAGGCGCTCCACGACTTCGAAGACGAATACGCCGAACAACAAGACCGCATCGACGCCGGCGATGAACACGCCGAACTGGGCACCCGCGACAAGCCCTATGACTACTTCCACATCAACTCCGCCACCCTGGATGACGACGACAACATTTTGATCTCAGCCCGTCACACCCACGCGGTATACAAACTGGACCGCGACACCGGTGAGGTGCTCTGGACACTGGGCGGCACCGCCAGCGATTTCGACATGTCCGAGGACGCGGTGTTTGCCTGGCAGCACTCGGCGGCCCGAGACACCGACGGCACCCTGGTGCTTTTCGATAACCACATCCGCGAAGCCGACGCCGAGGAGTCTTCCCGCGGGCTGCGCCTGGACCTGGACGAAGATGCGATGACCGCCGAGGTGGTCACCGAATACCTCCCGCCCGAAGATCGCCCGTCCGGGTGGATGGCCAACACGCAGCTACTCGACAATGGTGATGTGTTCATCGGGTGGGGCAGTCAACCGTACTTCTCGGAATACACCCGCGACGGTGAACTGATCTACGACGTCTGCCACGGCGATGCCTGCCACGACGACGAGGATATCGACGCCGGGGGCGACAGCTACCGGGCGTATAAGGGCACCTGGGAAGGCCACCCAACCACCGACCCCGATGTCGTTGTACAACAAAACGACCAGAATCAAGACCACGTCTACGTTTCTTGGAACGGCGCGACCGAAGTCGCACAGTGGCGCCTGGTCACCGGTGACGACGCCGACAGCGCGACCGAAGCCACCGTCGTCGACAAACAGGGATTCGAAACCGCCATTCCGCTGGAGACCGCAGCCGACTACGTAGCTGTCGAAGCGCTCGACGCTGACGGCCAAGTGTTAGCCACCGGCACCCCGTAACCAGGCGCGACGTGCTAGCGCTTCTCGTCCCCGTCGCGCCGTGTTCCGCGTCTGCCGCGAACGTCTCGTCTGACGTCATCCTTGACCGCTTGACGATTAAACACGCCCCGCGTCCTGGCAAGCCGGTAGTCAATGCGTTCATCGACCCGGGAATCGACCTGTTCGCCGAAGGTCTCGTCGAAGTCCTCGGCCAACTGATGACTGACGCGTTCATACCGCTCTCGAGCGACCGCCTGGTCGTAACGAGCTAGGTCAAGCCGAAGGCTTCGCAACGTTGCGAAGCACATAAACAGCAGGACCAAACTGAACGGCAGCGCGGTGGTCAGTGCCGCCGCTTGCAGCGCTTCTAACCCGCCGGCCAGCAGCAGCGCGATCGCCAGCACGCCCTCGAGCGCGGCAAATAAGACGCGTGACCACACCGGCGGGTTTGGATGCCCACCGGAGGCGAGCATATCGATGACCAACGAGCCGGAGTCCGATGAAGTGATAAAGAAAATCGCCACCAAAATGATAGCGATCCCTGAGAAGATCTGGCCCAATGGCAAGTCACCGAGCACATTGAACAGTGCCGCTTCAACGATGACACCGTCTTCGGGATCCACCAGGTCTTGCGCCCCGAAGAACTGTCGGTATAACCCCGTCCCACCCATGGTGCTGAACCAGAACACGCTGACAATGGTGGGCACCAACAGCACTCCGGTGATGAATTGGCGCACTGTACGGCCTCGCGAGATGCGGGCAATGAAAATGCCAACAAAAGGCGCCCAGGACATCCACCAACCCCAATAGAAGATCGTCCACGAACTGGACCATGCCAGCCCTTCCTCACCCGTATAGGCTCCGACATCCAGGGTCAGGTTCAGGAAGTTCGCCAGGTACACCCCAAGGGACTCCACCATATTTTGGAAAATGAACAGCGTGGGGCCCAATAGCATCACAGAAATCAACAGGATCCCGGCCAACGACAGATTGATGTTCGACAGCCAGCGAATCCCCACGGCCAATCCTGATACCACCGACACCATGGCAACGAGGCTGATGACGATAATCAAGATGACCAAGAAGACGTTGTCAAAATCATCAATGATGCCGATGGCCTGGAGACCGGTCGCGATCTGCTGGACACCCAACCCAAGGGATGTCGCGATGCCAAAGATTGTGCCGAAAATGGCGACGATGTCGATGACATCACCCATCCAGCCTTTGACACGTTGTCCCAGGAGTGGCTCCAAAGCCCACCGGATCGAGACGGGGCGACCGCGCCGGTGAATCACGTAGGCCAAGGCAAGCCCGATCACAGCGTAAATGGCCCACGGATGCAGGCCCCAGTGCACAAACGTTTGTGCCATCGCCATGAGCCCGAGGTCCGACTGCTCCGTCGGCCAACCCGGCTTGGGATCTTCGGTCGCGAAAATCAAGGGTTCCCCGACACCGTAGAAGACCAGACCGATACCCATGCCGGCGGCAAATAGCATGGCAAACCACGAAAAGAGCCCAAATTCGGGTTCTTCGCCTTCTCGGCCCAGGGTGATGGTCCCATAGCGCGTGAGGCTGACGACCAAGGTGAAGACAATGAAGGCACCCACCAGCAGCATGTAGAACCAGCCCAAGTTTTCCACGATCCAGCCTTGCGTGGCGTTGAGCACCGTCCCGGCGGTATCAGGAGCCAGAATCGTCAGGCCCGCGACCAGCACAATGAGAATCAGTGAGGGCCAAAAGACGGTCGGGGCGATCGTGCCGCGCGTGATGTTCACGCCTTGTCGTTTGATTCGCTCCGTGATCTCGTCATCGGATTGGGTTTCTTCGACCCGCTGGCTCGGTGGCACGTCCTCGGCAAGGTTAGTGACGTCAGCGGCGGGATCATCCTCGGTTAGTCCCGGAGTCGATTGTTCGACGTTCCGATCTTCTGTATCGCTCATCTTGCCCACCATCCCTTCGGCATGGTGCCACATCCTGGACACCCGGAGAATCACAGCGGTGGCTGTGACTTTATTCAAGCAATTTGGGGTGTCGTTGTATAGGTCTTTATCAAGCCTGGTAGTGGTGGGCTGGTCGCGGCCCCACACCCAACCACGGGATTGCACCAGATCTCCAGGCGAGACCCGGATTTTCGGGGGAACTATCGGGCCGTGCCATCTTCGACCTTGGCACTTAGGATGGAGAAAACTTCAGTCACGTAGGTATTGGAGGAAACAGGTTGTCAGACAAAGCTCAGGAAGAGGAAACCACAGGGACTGACAATCCCGGTGGTGTCGAGGAACCGGCGATCAAAACCGATCCCGAGATTGACGAACAGGTTGATGAACTCCAGGCCCAGGACCGTTCCGATGTGTTGCCCTGGGATATGCAGATCCGCAACCTGGACTCCGACGATGCGACCACCATGAAGCTGTTGCGCCAGGGCGTGACCCTTAAGCGCGGCCTGATTAGTCCCCGGGTCTTTTATCCGGCGATCATCGTGCTGCTGTTAGCAGCCGGGATCACCATTTTCTTCCCCGATGCCTCCGGCGAGGCCCTGCTGGGTGCCCAATCATGGATCGTGGACACGCTGGGGTGGTACTACATCCTGATCATGTTCGGGTTCATTATTTTCTGTCTATTCGTCGCGTTATCCAAATACGGGCGGATCAAGCTCGGGGCACCCGACGACGAACCCGAATTTTCGACCGGTGCATGGTTTTCGATGCTGTTTGCCACCGGCATGGGTATCGGCCTGATTTTCTACGGGGTCGGCGAACCCCTGACCTATGCAACTGTTGACCCCAAACCCGGGTGGGAAGGCAGTCCCGAAGAGCTAGCCCAGATGGGCATGGCCCAAACCTTCCTCCACTGGGGCTTACACCCCTGGGCCGTGTACGGTGTGCTCGGCCTCGGGGTCGCCTACACGATTCACCGGCGCGGCCGGCCTGTGTCGATCCGCTGGGTGTTTGAACCGCTGATCGGTGCCAAACGCGTGCGCGGCTGGCTGGGTGACACCATCGATGTGCTCGCGATTTTCGGGACCATGGCCGGGGTCGCGACCTCACTGGGGCTGGGCGTCCAACAAATTGCGACCGGTCTCGAGCACCTGAATTTTGTGCAAGACTACGACGTGACCCTGCTGATCATCCTGATCATTATCATTACGTTTATCGCCACCGCCTCGGTGGTCTCGGGCATTGGTCGCGGGATGAAGTGGTTGTCCTCAATCAACCTGTCCCTGGCCGGGGTCCTGACCGTCTCGGCCCTGTTGCTGGGACCAACCCTGTTTCTGGCCGAAAACTTCATCGAGTCCGTCGGCGTCTGGTTGGCGAACTTCTTTGAAATGTCCTTTGACATCGGAGCCTATGCCGGTGAAGAGGGCGGCGCCTGGTACTCGACCTGGACCCTGTTCTACTGGGGCTGGTGGATTGCCTGGGCACCATTCGTGGGCATTTTCATCGCCCGAGTCTCCCGCGGTCGCACCATTCGCCAGTTCATTATCGGTGTGATGCTGGTACCAACCTTAGTCGGCATGATCTGGTTCGGTGTCATGGGTGGGTCCGGTATCTACCGGCAACTCTTCGGCGAAGCTGACCTGGTAACCAACGGCGAAGTTTCACCTGAAGGTTCGCTGTTCACCGTGCTGGGCGACCTGCCCTTGGGTACGGTCTTCTCCATTATCGGGATCATCCTGGTCGTGCTGTTCTTCATCACCTCGTCCGACTCCGGCTCGCTGGTGATGAATATGCTCACCGCAGGTGGGCACCCCAACCCACCGGCCTGGTCGCGTGTACTGTTCGCCTTTTTGGAAGGTGCCATCGCAATCGGACTGCTGCTGGCAGGCGGACTCGAAGCACTCCAGGCCGCATCCCTTGCCACGGCGTTACCGTTTTCGATCATCATGGTGTTTATGGCCCTGGCGGTCTATCGCGGGCTGAGACTCGACGACGCGCGAGCCACCCAGGCCCAACTGGAACGCCGGATGGACCTGTTTACCGAACACGTCGGCGAACATTATCATCTGGATGAAACCACGGAAGTTCCGGCACGAGACGGCCCCGACGGGGATCCGATCGATTACCGGCTGTCCCGGACTACCGGGCCGCGCCTCACCGGACGGGGTTCGAGCACACGTATGCGGATGCGCGACCTGCGACGCGTCAATGAGGAGCGCAGCACTTCGGAACAACAACGGCAGCAACCTCGGCAGGATCCAGACGGCAGATCGCGCGGACAAACCGACGAATAATCGTCCCGCAAGTGAGCCTGCGTCACGCTGTGTGATGCAGGCTCACTCGTGTTATGCGGACCTTAGACCTGGGCGGGTTCGTCGACGTGGCGTTGAGGGCGGAAGAAGATCGCACCGACCACCGGTAACAGCATAATGACCGCGCCCCAGATCAGCGCGTTGTGCATCCCGGTCATCTGGGCGGTCAACGGGTCTTCGCCCTGTCCGAACCCAACCACCGCCGCCACCGACATCACCGTGATATACAGTGCGGTCCCACCGGCCGCGGCAACTTGCTGCAGCGTTGAGAAAATCGCTGATCCGTGTTGATACAACCGCCCGGGTAGTGAACTCAGTGCCGAGGTCATTAGTGGTCCCATCATCATGCCGATCCCCACGGCCATCAGGATGTTCCATAGCACCAGGATCCATAACGGGCTGGTGGCGTTCAGTGTCGTCATGCCCCACAGTCCCGCAGCGCCAATGATCGAACCGGGGATCAGCAACGGTCGGGCACCCACCGCATCGAAAGCACGCCCTACGAAAATCCCGAGCACACCCATCAGGATGCCAGACGGCAACATCACCATGCCCGCGACTTGGGCATCAAATCCGAGCACCTGCTGAATATAGATCGGCAGGACGATGAAAGTGCCGAACATCGCCATATTCGCGGCAATCATCAACACCATCGCAAACGAATACGTGGGTACCGCGAAGACCCGGACGTTGAGAAACGCGTTGTGCCCCATGGCCAGTTGCCGCAGCACAAAAATGGTCAGGGAGATGCCACCAATCGCCAGGGGAATCCAGGCCGGTACCAGCGCGACCCCGCGAGCCGCTTCACCCAGCGAACTCAACCCGTAAATCAGGCCTGAGAACCCCACCGCAGACAGGATAACGGACAAGAAGTCGAGCTTCATCGGCCGGGTTTCGGTGATATTGCGCAGCATGGTCCCACCGACGACCAACGTAACCACGGCAATGGGGAGCACGGTCCAGAACATCCAGCGCCAGTCGAACTGTTCAAGGATGACGCCACCCACCGTCGGCCCTAACGCGGGGGCTGCCGAGATGACCATGCCGACGATGCCCATCACGCGGCCGCGTTTTTCAAACGGCACCAGGTTCAACACGGTGGTCATCAACAGGGGCATCATGATCGCGGTGCCGATGGCTTGGATCACGCGCCCGGCGACCAGCATGATGAACACCGGCGCCAAGGCGGCCACGAGCGTGCCGGCGGTAAAGATCAGCATTGCGGCGATGTAGACGCTGCGCAGTCGAAACCGGGTCAGGATCCAGCCGGTGGTCGGGATGACCACGGCCATGGTGAGCATGAACGCGGTGGTGACCCACTGAACGGTGGCTTCGGTGATGTTGAATTCTTCCATCAACCGGGGCAGGGCCACCGACATGATGGTCTCATTGAGAATGACCACAAAGGCCGCGACCGACAGGATCGCGATGACTCGAAATGGATTTGCGGGCATCGTCGTGGGCTCAGACATGTGCCGCACCGACCTTTCAGCTGTACTCAACAGGGAAACGCAAAGTCGGCCCGATGAGTACGGTGGGTCACTTTGGTTGGGGTGAAGTCTGCCAGAAATGGTGCAGGACTCGATGTTGACGTCGAGTTTTCACCTTTTGATCCAACACTAAAAGTCCTAATCCTGCAAATCTTTGCCGGTGGTCTCCGGCGCCAGGAAAAACATCGCAACTACTGCTACTACGACGAGTCCGGCGGCGAAAGCGAACGCGCCGGGCAAGGTCATCGCGGGCACCATGTGCGTGACAAAGAGTAGCGGTCCAATCCCGGCGGAGATGCGGGATACCGCCGATGCCCACCCGAATCCAGACGATCGCAGGTCAGTGGGGTAGACCTCTGAGGCGTAGGCGTACATCACCGGAATGGCCATCTGGATGATGAGCCCATAAGCCAACACCAAGGGGAGGACGGCGGGTGGGACGTGTAAGAACATGGCCAAGATCACCAGCAGAATGGACCCGGTGACGGCCGAAACAGCCAACAGAGGACGGCGCCCGGTCCGCTCGACCAAGACCGTGGATAGTAGGGCCCCGATCAGGCCGATGGCCGACATCCCACCGGTGGTCAGAAACGCTTGGGTTTGTTCGAATCCGGCGTCCATCAGAAACGTGGGCAGCCACTGCAGGGAGACGTAGTAGACGAACATGATGGTCAGAAATAACAGCCACACGGCCAGGGTGGTGCGCCAGGAAAACGCCCATACCCGGCGCAGCTGATCCCATAGTGCCCCGGTCGACATCTTGGGGATATCTTCCATGGTGTCCAGCCGGTATTCGACGGGTTGAGCGCCCGTGGCTTCGACTAATCCGTCGATGACCTCACGGGCCTTGGCGTGCTGATTGGTGCGGATCAGAAACATCGGCGACTCGGGGATCCACAGTCGCACAAAGATCAGCAGAATGGCCGGCAGGACCATGGCCAGTAACGGTGGGCGCCAGTCGGCCCACATGGTCACGAACCAGGCTGAGACGAATCCGGCCAGTGCCGCCCCGATGGGCCACCAGGCGTCCATGGCGGTGAGCACTCTGCCGCGGTGCCTACGGGGTGTGAATTCTCCGACGAGGGCATAGTCCACCGGGATGGCACCACCCAGTCCGAAACCGGCGATGAATCGCAGGATAGCAAAGACGACAATGTCGGTGGCGAAGACACCGGCCACCGTGAAGATCGCAAACACCGCGATGGTCGCAGTGAAGGCAGCCTTGCGGCCGATCCGGTCAGCGATGGTGGCCCACACGAAGGCGCCCAACGCCATGCCCAACAAATTGGCGGTGCCAATCCAGGCGGCTTGGCCTGGTGTGAGGTTCCATTCTTCGGACAGCAGAGGGATCAGGATCCCATTGAGAGAGACGTCCCAGGCGTCGAACATGAAGCCCAGACCGCCCACAATAAAGATGCGGCCCTGGACGTTCCATTTCCATGGCAGGGATTGGACGACTTCGCTGCCGGAGGGTACATAGTGTGTCTGCGTCACACCCATATGCTACTCCCGCGGTCTCAAACCCGGGGCCAATTGGACCTTTTGACGGAGCTTATTGTGCTGTTGCAGCCTCAAAGACCTCGGAGGCACGCTCGGTTGCGGCTTCGTTGAAGGTCTCGGCCGCATCGTCTTCGAGGTCTTCGGCGATGACCTGTGGTGGGTAGGCGGCCGCGTAACGTACCAGAATGTCATCGTTGATGATATCGATCATGCGCCCGGTGAGTTGGTCGGAGGCCACCACCTGCCAGGTGTGCACCTCGACCGAACGGCCAGCGACTTCTGAAGTGCTGGTGTTGTGGTCGATCGCTGATTCATATTCTTCTACACACGAGGTGTCGGTATCCTGATGGACCTCATGCAGCTCGGCTGTGCTGACGGCATCATTTGCGTAGAACACCGTGACGGTCTCCCCGCTGGCGTGTTCATCGAGTAACGCTTCGGGATCGACGTTGGCTTGTACGGTGGGTGGTTGCGCTTCGACGAGTAAACCGTATTGTTCAGCCCCGGCCTGTTGACAGAGATCGGGGTTTTCCGTGCCGGCCAGTGCAGCCGCCATGGCGGTCAAATCCGGCCACTGGTCCTCAAGCGTTGCGGCGTCGGTGACCTCAAAGTCTGCCTCAAGAGTCTCCGCGAGCTCGGTTTCTTGATCGGTGGCCTCGGGTGCTTCGGGTACTTCGAGGCTACTGCCGGTATCTGGGCTGGGCGTTTCGGGTGCGGCGTCATCCGAGCCGCAGGCGCTCAGCCCCAGCGTTGCGACAACAGCGAGCGCGGACAGGCGGAGCAGTGGTGAGACAGAAGAGGTCATGGGTCCAGTCTAAGCAACCGCAGGGGTTTGCGAAGCTGAAAGTTTGGGCTGGTGAAAAAACTTTCCTCTCGACTCTTGCAATCCGCACATACACGTGGCTAAGATCACAAAGTGAATTCATATTCACTCAAAGTGAGTGAGTATTCATGATGGATCAGTCGATACGAGATAGGGCGAGGTATGGAAAGCGATACGGGAACGATGCAGCCAGCGCAGGCGGCCCAAGCTGCGCGGACACAAGTCCGGATCCGCCAACTACTAGATGCGGCAGCGCGGCTCATGACCACTTCCGGCTCGCAAAGTGTCTCAATGCAAGCTGTCGCCGATGAGGCAAATGTCTCGGTAGGGCTGATTTACCGGTATTTCTCCTCCAAACAGCAGCTCGTCAACGCCGTGATCGTCGGCGTGCTCGACGATATGGCCGTGCATGTACCGGCTGCCACCGCCCAAGTCGACGATCCGATCCGTCGGCTCGCTAGTGCCCTGGAAGCATTTATTCGGGTGGTCGACGACCAGCGCGCTGCCGTGTTGTTGACCTACCGCGAATCGCACACCTTAGACGCTGAAGGTCTGCAGGCCATCAAAGATGCGGAAATCCGCACCGCCCAACCCCTCGTGACGGCACTGCGCGAAGCCAATGAGCAAGGCATGATCCGGCCGATGAACGTCTCGGTATTCGGCTATGACCTCCTCATGATGGCACACACCTGGGCGCTGAAGCATTGGTACTTCAAGAACCGCACAACCTTGGACGACTACATCGCCGACCAGATCGCTATCGCACTGTCGGCTGCGCTTCGTCCCGAACACCGCCAGAACTATACAGACCTGTTATCCGATCTCACCTAATTCAAGGAGCATTCCCTATGACCACCAATGACGTCCAAACCATGGGCCTTCAGGTGCCTGAATTTACGGACATTACTTACGAACGCAAAGCCACCACTGCAGTCATCACGATGAATCGTCCGCATCGCTACAACGCATTCACGGCCCACACCGTGGATGAACTCATCACCGCATTCCGGGCGGCAGGATCCGACCGGGGAGTGCAATCCATCATCTTGACTGGTGCGGGTGACAAAGCGTTTTGCACCGGCGGGGATGTCAAACAACGCGCAGAGACCGGCGACTACGGACCGTCTGAAACCGGCATGTTGGAAATCGGGCAGTTGCACAAACTGATCCGTGACACGCCCAAACCGGTCATCGCTGCGGTCAATGGTGCCGCGATTGGTGGCGGGCACGTTTTGCACGTGTTGTGCGATATGACTATTGCCGCTGACACCGCTCGCTTTGGTCAATCCGGGCCAAAAGTTGGCTCCTTTGATGCCGGATTCGGTTCGGCCTACCTGGCTCGGGTGGTCGGCGAGAAACGCGCTCGCGAGATTTGGTTCCTCAATCACATCTATGATGCCGAAACCGCTGAACGATGGGGACTGGTCAATAAAGTCGTACCCTTGAATGAGCTCATGGACGCCGCACTGGAATGGGCGGCAGAGATCGGGGAGAAATCCCCGACGGCCATCCGATTTTTGAAGCAATCCTTCAACGCTGACACCGATCACCAGGCCGGACTGTCCGCCATGGCGATGTCGGCCCTGGACCTCTACGCCACCACTCCCGAAGGCAAAGAAGGGGCGGCAGCGTTCGCAGAAAAACGCACCCCCGACTTCGCCTCAAAAATGCTCTAATCACCGACCACAGGACAGCCCATCAGGAGATCACCGTGGATTTTTCCATCGACGCAGCCATGCAGACCTATCTGGACCGTGCCGAAGCGCTCGTGCCACAGCTTGCCGCTGGCTATCAGCAACGCGAATACGATCGCTGTATTCCGGTTGAACTGCGAACCACCATGGGAAAGGCGGGTCTCATCGCTCCGGAAATCCCAGCCGAATACGGCGGCCAAGGTGAACGTGCGCTGACGTCGGGGATGATTATTGAGCGCTTATCGAGGGCGGACTTGAACGTCACCTACGTACAAGTGGTGGCCTCCCTGGTGGCCCAAATCCTGTTGCGCAATGCCTCCGAGGATATTAAACGACGCTGGATTCCGAAGATCACCTCGGGGGAAGATATTGTCGCCATTGGACTATCCGAACCCAGGGGTGGTTCCGATGCTGGCAACCCGGAGATGACTGCCCAGCGTCGCGACGGCGGATGGGTGCTCAACGGAACAAAATCGATGTCATTTGCCCTACATGCCGGGGCCACCGTAGTGTTTGCTCGCACCTCGGAGGAACGTCGCGGCCGCGGCATCAGCGCGTTTCTGGTGGAACTGGACCGCGAGGGACTCACCAAAACGGGGGCAAACGATATGGGCACCCGCGCCGTGGGTCGGGGCTTTGTCGAAATGTCAGACACGTGGATTCCCGCAGACAATTTACTGGGTGAAGAAGGGACTGCCTTTACCCAGGTAATGCAGGGCTTCGATTTCTCCCGAGCCCTGATCGGTCTACAGGTCATCGGCGCAGCCCGTCAGACGCTCAACGAAACATGGGAACACGCTCGTACCCGGCAGGCATTCGACCAGAATATCGGCAAATTCCAAGGCGTCTCGTTCCCACTGGCCGAAGCAGACACGATGCTCACGGCCGCCGAGGTGCTCTGTCAGAAAACGTTGTGGCTCAAGGATGCCGACTTGCCGCACTCGAAAGAAGCCGCGATGTGTAAATGGTGGGCACCCAAAACCGCCTACGACGTGATCAACCAGTGCCTGCTCAGCCATGGTCAGTTCGGCTATCTCAAAGATCTGCCCATCGAACAGCGCTTACGCGATGTCCTGGGGCTGCAGATCGGCGACGGCACCGCTCAGATCATGAAACTCATCATTGCCCGCCACAACCTGGGCCGCCAATACGCGCCCTAAATTTGTTACCACAAGGAGCCATTATGACTGAAACCACCGCAACCGCAGAGATCGCAGGCCTCGGACTTACAGGCAAAATCGCCATTGTCACCGGCGCAGCATCCGGGATCGGCAAGGGCATCGCCCGCCGACTGGCAGCTGAAGGCGCGAAGGTCGTGATCGCTGATCTAAACGAACAAGCAGCGCAAGACACTGCCGCGGCACTTGGGTGCGACGCAATGGGCATCAGTGTCGACGTCTCCGACCGGGGCACCGTCGATGCCATGGTGGAAGCGGTTATGGACCGCTACGGTGTGATCGACATTCTGGTCAATAACGCCGGCTGGGACAAAATCGGGCCCTTTCTTGAGCAAGACCCGGCCATCTGGGAACGCATCATCAACATCAACTTGATTGGTGTTCTCAACTGTTCCCAAGCCGTCGCGCTGCGGATGAAAGACCAAGGTCACGGCACGATTGTCAATGTGGGTTCGGATGCGGCTCGCGTCGGATCCTCAGGGGAAGCCGTCTACTCGGCGGCCAAAGGCGGCATCGTGGCCTTCACAAAAACCCTGGCCCGTGAGACAGCACGCTACGGACTCACGGCCAACGCGGTCTGCCCCGGCCCGGCAGACACCCCGCTATTCGCCCAAGTCGCCGCTGACGCGCCAAAACTTCGGGACTCACTGGAACGGTCCATCCCGTTACGACGCCTGGCCCAACCAGAAGATCTCGCCAACGCCGTGGCCTTCCTCGTATCCCCGCGAACCGGCTATGTGACCGGCCAAACCCTGTCGGTCTCTGGTGGCCTCACCATGATCTAACTACAAAACCCCACCACACAGCCACACCACACTGCGTCGCCAACCCAGTTCCCCCGACGAAGGATCATCATGGTACAAGCCGACATGCTGCTCACCCAAGACCACATCGACACCTACACCGCTTCCGGACACTGGAAGAACCGACTGCTCACCGACTACCTCGACGACGCCGTTGCCGCCCGGCCGGACCACGTGGCCTCAATCGACTCTGCCGGCCAACTGACCTACGCCCAGCTGGCAGACCAGGTGAACGTAGCCGCTCATGCCCTCGATGTCGCCGGGATCGGACCCGGTGATGTTATTGGCATTCAACTACCCAACTGGAACGAATGGTTAATTGCGCACTTAGCAGCCCTACGGGTCGGAGCGGTCACGAACCCGCTAATTCCGATCTACCGCGACCGCGAAATCGGCTTCATGGCCGAAAAAGCCGAAGTCAATATTCTGTTCGTGCCAGGTAAGTTCCGGAACTACGATTACGTTGCTATGATCGAGCGGCTGCGGCAGAAGCTGCCAGGATTGCGCAAAACCGTGGTGGTCCGTGCGGGATCGAGCGTCGATGACTCTGATTTTTATACCGGTTGGGATGATTTCCTAGCCACCGGGCGCAAGCAGCGTGACACCGCACCCAAAGACTTCACCAGTCAGAGGCCGTCGCCAAATGCGCTGTCGCTGATCATGTTCACCTCGGGCACGACCGGGTCGCCTAAAGGTGTTATGCACACCCAGAACTCGGTGCTGGCCGCAGCCTTACCTTGGCCCGATAAACTGGGGATGGACGAGTCCACCGTGGTACATATGGCTTCCACCTTCGGACATCTGACTGGGTACTTGTTTGGGGTCTGCTTGCCGATCATGCTGGGTGGGACCGGCGTATTTCAGGATGTCTGGGACGCCAATGAGTTCGCCCGGCTTACGGAAACCCACGGGATTAACCACACGTCCGCGGCGACGCCCTTTTTACACGATGTGCTTCAAGCTGAGGGCATCAAGCGTCACGACATGAGTTCGCTCAAACGCTTCGCGTGCATGGGTGCGCCCATCCCACGGCACTACGGCACCGAGGCCAAGGCGAAACTGCCCGAGATGGTGATGTTCGGCGGGTGGGGCCAGACCGAATGCGGGCTATCCAGCTTCGGACATCCTGACGATCCCATAGAAAAGATCTTCACCACGGATGGCCGCCCCCTTGACGGCATGGATATTCGCATCGTTGATTTCGACGGTACCGAAGTGCCCGCTGGCACTGAGGGACGGATCCAAATTAAGGGTCCGTTCTTATTTCATGGGTACCTGGGCCAACTGGACAAGACCCGCGAAGAATTCGACGGTGATTACTTTGATACCGGTGATTTAGGCAGCATGGATGAAGACGGCTACCTCTCGCTGGCGGGGCGGACCAAGGACATAATCGTGCGCGGAGGCGAAAATATCCCGGTCGCCTATGTCGAAAACGTGCTTTATGAACATCCTGACCTCGAGGCTCTGGCTGTCGTGGCGATTCCGCACGAGCGCCTCCAGGAGACCGCTGCGGTTGCAGTGGTGATGGCAGACGGGGCCGCCCCGTTGACTCTGGAAACTATGCAAGCGTATCTCGAGGAAAAAGGGGTGGCTAAGCAGTACTGGCCCGAACGGGTCGTCGTGGTCGAAGATCTGCCACGTACCCCGTCAGGCAAAATTCAAAAGTACATCATCCGCAAACAGCTGCTAGACATGCCTGGAATTGTGCCAGAACGAACCGCTTGAGTACCGCTCAACGTGACTACGGCTGAATTATGCGTTCGTCTGCACCGTGGGCGGGTTTCAGATCGGACACGTCGGTTAGGCGCAGGGGTGTGAAGTGGCCATCGGATTCGGCGCTGACCACCCGGGCGGTGACGCACACATGGTCGCCACCGTCGTCCAAGATCGAAATGCGTTCTAGGACCATCCGGTTGGGCAGCGCGACGACAAATGGCAGATCGTGATCGCCGGTTTCAATCGCAAGGTCAGCGAATTTGTCGGTGTCTTGGCCCGAGGTGCAGGCAAAATGTTTGGCCATATCGTAGTCGTGCTCGGTCAGAAAGTGCACGGCGAAATGGGTCGCGAGCAGACCTACGCGGTAGGTGTGGTTGGCTTTGGATAAATAGAGCGTGTAGTGCTGTGGGGACATGCTGGCCTGGGCGTGGTAGCCGACCATGCACCCGGCCTGCACACCGTCGACGGCGGTGGTGACGACTAACAGGGCCGAATTGGCTGAACCCATCAGATCATAGAATGCGTCGCTACTCATGGTTGTGCCCCTCGTGCGGATTGGATTCGTAACGCAAGAACAACGTGTCGGCCTCGCCCAGGATGTGTTTGAGCTCGAAGGTGGTGATTCCCGCGCCGTCGGGCATAATCCCGACCGGTAGGTTGTCACCACCCATGACCGGTGAGATCGATAAGCACAGTTCATCGAGGCGGTCCGCGGCGACGAACTCGCCCAGTAAGGTCGGTCCGCCTTCGCATAGCACCACACCGTGGCCCCGAGATGCCAGTGCTTGCAGGGCTGCGGCGGGTGTTACACGCTCGGTGCCAGCGGTGATGACGTCGGCGTGTTGCTTGGCCTCGGTGACCTTGGCGGGGTCAGCTGCCTCGGTGGTAATCACCATTGTTTTGGCGTGTGACGGGGCCTCCCGGAAGAGTTTGAGATTCCAGTTCAGGTCTAGGCTGCCGCTGACGACTGCGACCGGGGGAGTGGGCGGTTTCCCTTCGCGCTCGCGGGCGGCCTTGGCCTCATCGGATAACCGGACTAGCCCGTAACCTTCTTTGCGCACCGTTTCGGCCCCGACGAGCACGACGTCGGCGATCTGTCGCATCCGCCGGAACAGGTCCTGGTCGACCTCGGTGGACAGGGCCCCGACTTTGCCGTCAATGGCCGCCGTGCCGTCCAGGCCGGCGACCATGTGGCCGGTCACCCAGCATTCGTGTCGTGGTTGGGAGCGGTCTACGGCCAGGTATGTGGCCATGGGGTCATCAACGGGGCCGCCAGGCGAAAGAACATGCATGCGCCCAGTCTACGAACTGGTCTGGTGCATGACCAGGCCCACGCCACCGGGTTGATTCTCATAGGCTTCCGACGAGCAGCCGGTCAGGGCTAGGCCGGCGGCAAGCGCCAGACCGAGGGTACGAACAGTCAATTGAGTAAAACGTTGCATAGCTTCCACTCTCACATCGATGTCAGGCGCCCCGAAATCGGCTTGCCACCAGCGAAAGCTGTGACGAACTCTTACTCCGCGACCCCGAGTTTGTGCATGATCAGTTCACGTACACGCCCCGTATCGGCTTGACCGCCCGTGGCCCGCATGACCGGTCCGATGAGCGCGCCGATGGCTTGGAGCTTGCCGTTGGTGATCTTGTCGACGGCGTCCGGATGTTCGGCGATGGCCGCATCTACAGCCTGGCCGAGGACCTCGTCGTCGGAGACCACCGCGAGTGCCCGTGCCGCGACGATTTCTCGCGGGGCGCCTTCGCCGTCTGCCACATACCCCAACAGTTGCCGGGCGATCTTATCGTTGATGAGATCTTCGGCGACCAAGGACTCCACCTCGACCACATCTTCGGGTGTGACCCCAAGCCCCTCCAGCGAGGTGCCGCGCGCATGTGCCAGCCGGGCGAGTTCACCCATCCACCATTTCCGGGCGGCCTCGGGGGTTGCTCCGGCATCCACGGTGGCTTCGATGACGTCGAGGGCCCCGGCGTGGACGAGATCGCGGAAGGTCGCATCTGAGGTGCCCCATTCGGCTTTGAGCCGTCGACGACGCTGATCTGGCAGCTCGGGTAGTTCAGCGCGCAGCCGGTCGAGCCAGGCTTGGTCGACTTCGATCGGGACGAGGTCGGGTTCGCGGAAGTACCGGTAGTCATCGGCATCGGATTTGCTGCGCCCCGGGGACGTGGTGCGGGTGTCTTCTTGCCAGTGCCGAGTCTCTTGGTTCACCTGGTCCCCGGCGGTCAAGACCGCGGCCTGGCGACGCATCTCGTATTCGACGGCCTGGGCCACGGTGCGCATCGAGTTCACATTTTTGGTCTCGGTGCGAGTGCCGAATTCGGTCGCGCCCTTGGGCTGCAAGGATACGTTAGCGTCGCAGCGCAGGTTGCCGCGCTCCATATGCGCATCCGAGATATCCAGGGCACGCACAATGTCACGAATCGTGCGCACGTAGGCGCGGGCAAGTTCGGGGGCTCGGTCGCCGGCACCTTCGATGGGTTTGGACACAATCTCGATCAGGGGCACCCCGGCGCGGTTATAGTCCACCAGCGCATACGATGCCGCGTGGATCCGACCGGATGTGCCCACGTGGGTGAGTTTGCCGGCATCTTCTTCCAGGTGGGCGCGTTCGATTTCCACGCGGAACAGTTCGCCGTCGTCGAGCTCAACATCAACCCACCCGTCAAAGGCGATGGGCTCGTCGTACTGGGAGATCTGAAAGTTCTTGGGAACATCCGGATAGAAATAGTGTTTGCGCGCAAACCGACAGGTCTCGGCAATTGAACAGTTCAATGCCAGACCGAGCTTGATCGCGGCTTCGATCGCCCCGTAGTTCATGGTCGGTAGCGCACCGGGCATGCCCAGGTCGACTTCGGTGAGATTGGTGTTGGGCTCATCCCCGAACGCATTGGGTGCCGACGAGAAAATCTTGCTGGCGGTATTGAGTTCGACGTGGACCTCAAATCCCAAGACCGGATCGTACTGTGCGACGGTTTCTTCAAAACTGGGGAGGGCAGGGGAGTGGGTGGTCACAGGCGTTCTCCTTCCATGGTCACGGCGGCGGTGAGTTCCGGGGCTCGGTCATAAAACGGCACGCCGGTGGCTTCTTCGATGAGCCGTTCCAATCCTGCGGCCACCCGGTAGACCACCTCATCGGCCTTGGCTGGGCCTTGAATATGCATGCCCACGGGCATGCCGTGGTCAGCGGTACCACCCGGGATAGAAATCGCCGGGATGCCCGCCAGGTTCGCCGGGGTCGTGACCACATCATCTAGATACATCGACACCGGGTCGGAGACTTGCTCACCCATTGGGACCGCAACCGTTGGCGTGGTCGGCCCGATCATCACATCGACCTTTTCAAACGCCTTATTCAGGTCCTGTTGTACCAGCGTGCGCACGCGCTGGGCCGAACTGTAGTAGGCATCCACATACCCGGCTGACAGCGCGTAGGTGCCCAGAATGATGCGACGCTTCACTTCATCGCCGAATCCTGCTTCGCGGCTGGCGGCCATGACCTCGGCCGCGGTGGCACCTTCGTGCGGGACGACCCGGTTGCCGTAGCGCAGCCCGTCGAAGCGAGCCAGATTTGATGAGGCTTCCGAGGGGACCACCAGGTAATAGGCGGGCAGGGCATATTTGATGTTCGGGCACTCCACGATGCTCACGATCGCACCCGCATCGCGCAGCATGTCCAGGACGGTTTCGAACTGACGGTCGATTTCGTCGGTAAACCCGGGGCCCTGGAGCTCATCGAGCACCCCGATGCGCATGCCCCGCAAGTCTTGGTTTTGAGCGGCATCCAGCAGACCGTCCCAGGAGGTGCGTAACGAGGTGGCATCCTTGGGGTCGTGCCCGGCAATAAGTTGGTGTAGCGCTGCGGCGTCGGCGGTGGTGCGGGCATGCGGACCAATCTGGTCAAAGGACGAGGCCATGGCAATCAACCCGTAGCGTGACACCGACCCATAGGTGGGTTTGGTGCCGACCGTGCCGGTGAACGCGGCGGGTTCCCGAATCGATCCGCCGGTATCGCTGCCCAGGGCCCACGGGGCCATAAACGCTGCGACCGCGGCGGCCGATCCGCCACCCGAACCGCCCGGGGCGCGGTTAAGATCCCAGGGATTCCGAGTCACACCGAAGGCCGAGTATTCGGTGGTCGAGCCCATCGCGAACTCATCCATGTTGTTTTTGCCCAAGATGGGCAGTTTCGCTGCGCGGATCGTGCGGATGACTGTGGCGTCATACGGGCTCATCCAGCCTTCGAGCATTTTCGACGCCGCGGTCGTGGGCTGCCCGATCGTCACAATATTGTCTTTGATAGCAATCGGGACCCCGGCATAGGGGTGGAGCTGCTCGGCTTCGGCGCCGCCTGCTGCGCGAATCGCATCGACTTCAGCGGCCACCGCGTAGGCTTCGTCTTCATTGAGGTGTAAATACGCGTGGATCCCGGCCTCTGCGGTCCCATCGATCTCATAAATACGTTCAAAGTGCGCCCGGGTCAGTTCTACTGAGGAAAAGGTTTTCTTCCGCAGCTCTTCGGCCATTTGTAAGGCCGTGAGCCGAATCATTTCGTGGTGGTTCATCGATCATCCTCATCCAAAATTGCGGGCACTTTGAACCGGCCGGTTTCGGCCTCGGGGGCGCCGGAGAGTGCTTCTTCTTGGCTGAGCACCCCACGAACCACATCGGCGCGGAAGACATTGGTCAGCGCAATCGGGTGTGAAGTGGCTTCGATATCCTCGGACGCAGCTTCTTGAACGCGGGCCACGGAGTCCACGATCTGGTCGAGCTCATCGGAGACACGATCTAACTCTTCGTCGGTGAGATTGAGGTGAGCTAATTGGGACAAGTGTCGAATCTGATCCCGAGTCAGGTCGGACATAGCGCTCCTTTGCCTAGGCGTGTTGAGCTTTTATAGCGAACATCGCACGAGGGCGGTTCGCCGCTGTGATGATGCCAGTGTAAACCCCGGACATCAGCTGGTCATAGGTGACAGCGGCTGATGATACAGAATGTGACGTGCACGTCATCGCTCACGCTCCTGCCCTCTGCGAGGAGTGCAGGGGCTCAGCGCGTAGCTCGCTTCACATTCCCCGCGACTGAGGGTAGCCTCATATATTAGGTAAAGAGGTTATGACCTAATTCGTTTCAAAGGAGTTTCCTTGTCTCAGCAAGTCGCCGCCACCACGCGGAGTCGTCCCCGTCGTCCCCAAATGGTGATGGAGGTTGTCGCCGTGGAGGATATTTCTCCAACGTATCGACGCATCACCTTCGGCGGCGAAGACTTCAAAAACTTCCAGGATTCCGACGCGGTAGATAAATACGTCAAACTATTGCTGCCGCAAGATCCTAACTCGGGGCTGACCCCACCGTTTGATCTGGATGAACTGCGCAAAACGATGCCGCGCGATGAGCTGCCGTTGCGCCGGACCTACACCGTGCATTCGGTGGATCCCACAACCGAGACGTTGAAAATGGATTTCGTCATTCACGGGGCCGACGGACTGGCCGGACCGTGGGCGGAGCAGGCCAAGGTTGGCGATCTGCTGCAATTTTCCGGTCCCGGGGGCAAATACCAGCCCGATCCAGAAGCTGACTGGCATCTGCTGGCCGGCGACGAAGCCGCGATCCCTGCCATCGGTGCGGCCCTGACGGCAATGCCCGACGACGCAGTGGGGTACGCGCTGATCGAGGTCGCCACCGCTGCTGACGAATGGGACCTGGTCGCCCCCGAAGGCATTGAGGTCACCTGGTTGCACCGCGGCGGTCCCTTCACCCCGGAATCGACCGTCTTAGAACAGGCCATCAAAGCGCTGCCGTGGCGGGAAGGCCGCGTCCAGGCGTTTGTTCATGGTGAGCGCGAAAGCATGAAAGCACTGCGTGCCTACCTGCATGATGAACGCGGGGTGGACCGGGCTGCCCTATCCTTATCGGCGTATTGGGCTTACGGCCGGGGAGAAGACGAGTTCCAGGCCGAGAAGAAGTTGCCAATCGGACAGATCTATCCCGAGGCCACGCCGCAGTACTAACCGGTCTGGTCCCGGCGGCCCACAAACCCTTCGGGCGGCCGGACCACCAGCACCGAGCCCGTGGAGCGATCAACAGCCCCTGAGCCGTGTTGGGATTGAAACATCCGCGCCGCCAGGTTGCCGGTGGCCCCTTCACCAATGACCAGCAAGCCTGCTGAGAGCTCGTTCTGTAACCGTACGAGTTCCCGTTCGGTGTTTTCGCCGTAGCGCACATGCACGTCTGTGGGTGCCAACCCGGCCTCGGTCGCCACAGTACTGAATTCTTGCAGTATGGCGTCTGCTTCGTCGTCGGTGGCACCGCGCTGTGATGGGGTCATTGGCCGACCGCGCAGGAGCCCTGAGGTGAGTTTGACGTGGGCCAGGTGCAGCGGTGAGTTCGTGGCCTGGCACAGTTCGACTGCCGTGAGCACCGCGTGGGTCGACTCGCGGGTGTGGTCGACTCCCACCAGAATGGCCGTTGGGAAAAACACCATGTTTCGTCTCCTTGTTGTACACGATCAAATGAACGGGACCACCACGGCGACAGTCAGGACCACAACGCCCGCTGAAAGGTAGCGGTAGTTCTTGTACCACGGTTTGCCCCGGAGCTGTTCGGTTTCTTCTGCCCAGGTGCTGCGGTCGAAGGTGACTTCTTTGATGCTGGCACGTTCCGGTGCGGGGGTCATCAGTGAGATCGTGACGAAACTGATGGTGCTGAGCACCACCATGATTCCGGTGGCGTACAGGAACTGGATCCCGTGGAGCTCTAGCAACTCACCGGTGACGAACCCGACCACACCGATCGAGGTGACCACCACCAGCGTCCAGAACGCGGCCGTGGCGGTGGCACGTTTCCAGAAGATCCCGCCGATTAGCACCACGACCACGGGCATGGTGACGTAGCCCAAAAACGACTGGAAATACTGCACGATGGTGTCGAAGTTCAGGATCACCGGAGCCCAGAGGACCGCGATGACCATGAAGACCCCGACCAGGGCCCGGCTGATTCGCAGTAGCTGTTTCTCGGTGAATTCTTTTTTGCGCGTTTTTATAAAGTCATTGACGACCAGGCTGGCAGCGCCGTTGAGTACCGAATCCAACGTCGACATGAGTGCGGCCAGCAGTGCGGCAACGATCAGCCCGCGAATCCCGACGGGCATGTACTCGAAGATCAGCGACGGCCACGCCAAATCGGGGTTTTCGAGTTCCGGGAACACGTCGCGGGCCAGGATCCCGGGGAAGATGAGCAGCACGAGCCAGGGCAGCTGCATCAAACCGGCGAACAACGCGCCCCACCGGCCGTGATCGAGGTTCTTAGCTGCCAGTACTCGCTGGACGACGACGTGGTTGGTGATCCAGGTGTAGAGGCCTAACCAGATGACCCCGGTGAAAATCCCGGGCCAGGGCATGAAGTCATCATCGGCCGGAGGCGCGATCGTGAACCCATCTTCGGGGGCGAGCTCACGGAAGATCCCCCAGTCGAACCCGAATTCGGCAAACAGGATGACAAAGATGGTCCCGGAGGCGATCAGCAGCAGAATGCCTTGGATGGTGTCGGTGATCATGACCGCGCGCAGTCCACCGAGAATGACATAGACCCCACCCAGGACCGCGATAATCACGATGTGGACCATCAGCGGGATGTCCGGGTACAGCAGGTTCAAAATGATTGCGCCGGCGAACATGCCGCCGGCCGAGTCGATCAGCATCCCGCTCAACACGGTAAACCCGGAAAATGCGTAGCGGGAGCGTCGATCGTAGCGTTTTTCTAAGAACTCTGGGACGGTCGTGATCTTGGATTGCAGGTAGATCGGCAGGATGAGCACCGCGAAGAACACCAAAATGAGGGTGGCCATCCACTCGAAGTTCCACACCGAAATGCCGGTGTCGTATCCTGCCCCAGCTAGTCCAAGAAATTGGGTACCGGAGAAGTTCGATACAATCAGCGAAAACCCGACCAGCGGCCAGATCATCCCTCGGCCTGCGAGGAAGTAATCATCAGAGTTTTTGGTACCGCGGCCGACCCAAAACCCGATGGCGACAATACCCAGCGCATAGGCTGCGATGATCGCCAGATCGAGGCCAGCAAGTTCAAATTCCGGCATGGCATTCCTCGAATCACATCAAAATGCTTACCAAGTGCAGCTTGTCGTACGTTAAGCTACGTTGTCGCCTGCGGGCTGACAAGAGCGTAGATACCGGAAGGTAGGGCGATTTTTGAACCGCTACTGTCGGTGGTGTGTCTTGCGGCGTTTCTCCGCCTGGCTTGGAAATACTCTGTAGGACAATCCGCAGCGGGTCCGTTATGGCGCAGGCTGCGAGGGCACCTGAGAAAGCATCGCCGCATCCGCGAGGTACTGACCCGTTACCGAGGCGGGCAAGGTAGCTAATCCAGCCGGGGTCGTCGCCGCAACCACCTTGCCGCCGGCCGTTCCGGCACCCGGTCCCATGTCGATCACATGGTCGGATGAAGCGATGATCGATTGGTCGTGTTCAGCGACAATGACGGTGTGGCCGTGGTCCACCAGACGATGTAACTGTGCGTTGAGCAAGTCGATATCGGCCGGGTGCAGACCCGTAGACGGCTCGTCGAGTAGGTAGACGGTGTGGTTGGTGGTGATGCGTTGTAACTCAGTGGCCAGTTTGATGCGCTGGGCTTCGCCGCCGGATAATTCGGTCGCTCGCTGGCCAAGCGTGATGTACCCCAAACCGATGCCTTCTAACGCGTCAAGTGCGCGCAGGACCGCCGCGTCGTCAGCGAAGACTTCGGTGGCTTCCGTTACGGACAAATCCAGCACATCGGCGACCGTGTAACCGTTCCACGTCACTTCGAGAGTTTCGGGATTGAAGCGTTTGCCGTAGCAGACCGGGCACACGGCATAGGAGCCGGGCAAGAAGATCAGTTCGACTTCGATCTGCCCCAGTCCGGAACACTGCGGACACCGACCCTCGGCGACGTTGAATGAAAATCGGCCGATGCCCCACCCCCGACGCTGGGCTTCCTCGGTGTCTGCGAAGATGCGCCGGACCCGATCGAAGATTCCGGTATAGGTCGCAACCACCGACCGCGGTGTGCGCCCGATGGGTCGCTGGGTAATATGCACTGAGCGCTGAATCTGCTCGAGCCCCTCCACGGACCTGACCTGCACATCTTCAGGACTCGTGGCTTCCTCGTCTTGGGGCTCATCGGTAACGGTGGTTGAGACCGCATCTTTGACAAGGCTGCCCAGCACATGGGTGACCAACGTGGTCTTCCCGGAGCCGGACACCCCGGTGACGGTGGTGAATTGGCCCAGCGGAAAGGTCACATCTTGATCGACGATGGTGCGGGCGGTGACCCCGGTCAGGTGTAATGCGCCGCTGGCCTCGCGGCGCGGAGCCTCGGCTAGTTCCAAGGGTCCGGGGTGAACATACTGGGCGGTGATGGACTCTTGGGCCTCGGCCAACCCACTGGTGGGTCCCGAGTAGACGATGTTGCCACCCTCCACCCCGGCTTTCGGGCCGACGTCAATCACCCAGTCGGCTTGGGCCACCAACGACATGTCGTGTTCGACTAACAACACGGAGTTGCCATCGGCAATGAAGCGTTCAAACAGTTTGGACAGCATGCGTTTCTCGGCCGGGTGCAGCCCGGCAGATGGTTCGTCCAGGACGTAGGCCACCCCGAATAAGCCTTCTCGGACCTGAGAGGCTAACCGGAGGCGTTGCAGTTCGCCGGTTGAGAGAGTCGTGGCGGGACGATCCATCGACAAGTGACCCAAGCCCAGCGCATTGACGGCCTCTAAGACAGACAGTGCGGAGGGCAGCAGGATTCGTTCGGCCCCACGCTCTGGGCCATCATCACCGGCAGGTTGGGTTTGCAGAAAGTCGTAGCGCTGCTGGAGGCGTTCCAACAGCTCATCAAGGTGTAAATGGGTCAGCTGCCAGATGGGTTCGTCGAGATAGCGAACTTGCAGCGCGCCAGCATTCAACCGGTGACCCTGGCATGTGGGGCAGGTTCGGGCGGTGAAAAAGCGAAACGCCCGGGCACGGTTTTTGTCCGACTGGGTCGCGGCCACGGTCCGGCGTAAATATCGGGCGACGGATTCCCATTTGCCTTCATACGGTCCTTGGGTGCGTCCGGCTTCCCGGACCGGAACCACCGTGATCACCGGGGTTTCGTCGGTGTAGAGGATCCAGTCGCGCGTGTCTTGGTCGAGTTCGCGCCAGGGTCGGTGGGTATCCACGCCCAGTGTTTCGAGTATTTCGCGGAAGTTTTTGCCTAACCACGCACCGGGCCAGGCCGCGATCGCGCCGTCAATGATGCTCAGGTTGGGGTCGGGCACCATGAGTTCTTCGGCGGGTTCGAATTGTTGACCCACCCCCTGACAGTCCGGGCACATGCCCTCGGTGGTATATGGCGAAAAGTGCCCGGCCGTCAATCGGCCGCCGGCTATGCCGTAATCGGGGTTGAGCACCTCATCGGGGTGGTCGCCCGCCCGGGAGAAAAGTAGCCGTAGCGAATTCGACAGCGCGGTAATGGTCCCGACATCGGAGCGTGATCCGCCAGCTGAGGTCCGTTGTTCCAACGCGACCGTAGGTGGCATCCCCTCCACCATTTCGACCTGTGGATCCACCGCCGAACCGATGAGCCGTCGCGCGAACGGGGCCACTGATTCTAAATACCGACGTTGCGCCTCACCGTGGATGGTGCCAAACGCCAGAGAGGACTTCCCGGAACCGGACACCCCGGTGAAGGCCACGACCGCACCGCGCGGGAATTCCACCGAAACATTGTTGAGATTATGTAACCGTGCCTCAACGACCTGAACACATTGCGCATCACGCTGACTTGAGCTCATCATCCTTCCATTGTGTCATCCGTTTTCGGATACACAATTGAACCGTCATCCTGCGACACCGCACCGGCGCTCAGGTCAGCGGTCATGAGCTGACCGGGACCCATAATATGTTCCACCGGGTACTCCGCCATGAGCAGATAATCGGCAATAATGCGCCGGTGACACCGCCACCACACGGCTTCGGCGCACATCACGACCGTCGGCTGTGCTCGGGCTGTTGCCTCGAGTTCGGTGAAGGCCTGGCGGAACTCGTCGGATAGGGCATGATCGGCGTAGTTGTGGAAGCTGCGATTCTGCCACCACGCGTTGACCCCGAACGCGATGTCTTTGCTGACCTTGCGCCGTCCGGTCAGACCCGCCGCGCGAGTGAGCTCAATATCGTGATCCGCCAACTGTTCAGCTAGCGTATCCGCGTTGAATTGCGGGTAACGTTTGGAACCGGGCAGTTTGCGGACATCCACGACGTGCCGGACCGAGTTCTCCACCATAAGCTCGAGGAATTCGTCGAGGCTCCGGTTGGAGTGCCCCACCGTATAGACCGTTGGGCGTGTCACGGCAGCCTAATCGATCTTTCGTAAGGCGCTGCCTTTATGGGCCGCAATATGGTCGGTTTTGTCGCTTTGGATCTCGTACTGCGGCTCATCCTCGGAGGCTCTGCGGGTGTGGCCTTTGTAGTCAAAGTCAGCCGTGTGCACCTTGATGATCTTCCCCGAGACTCGACCCGCCTCGGAATTCCACGACACATGATCTCCGACGGAAAATTTGGTCCCCATCTCAGCCTCCGTTATTCCGCGCTTCGGATGGCGATGCGGCCATCTTCAGCGCGGACCTGCCACATCGGCTGGTTAGCGCCTGCCGGACCACGTTGCGGAGTCCCGTCGGTGATACGGAATTTACTTTGGTGCCACGGGCAGACGATGCAGTCACCTTCGATTTCGCCTTTATCCAATGGCCCGCCGGCGTGAGCACAGGTGGCTGACATCGCATGAAGGTCACCTTTGTGGCGGGTGATCACGACGGGAGTGTCGTTGACGGTCACGCGATGGAGCTGGCCTTCTTGGATCTCCTCTTCTGCTGCCACATCAGTCCACTTGTTGGTACGTTTTTCGAAGGCTGCATGGTTGACGCCCACTCCCATATCGAAGGAGAGGTGTCCGCCCAGATATCCTGCTGCGCCAGTAAAGCCCAGACCGATCAACGAGAGGCTGGCACCCAGCACATGGCGATCTTTGCGACGAGCCAACCACGACATGATTTGGAATTCCATCCCCATGGAGTTGGCCAGAGCGTGCGCCGTACCGACGCGACGTGCTTTGCCGTAGGAATCAGACCAATCCGATGCACCGGTAATCGCGACCGGAATCGAGGACAGGATGCCCAGGGCGACAAGCCGCTGGGAGGCAGGGCGCATCTGCTCCCCACCGGTGAGGTCTAACACGCTGGCCATGGCCCAGGCGCCAATCGGAACATCAGTAAGTGGTGGGTGGAGTTGGTGGCCCAGCCACGAGCCAGAAAGCGCGTACTTAATTTTGTCCGGGGAGGTTACTTTCGAGACCCATTCGGCAACGGGCTTCGAGATGCTGTCGAGGGATTTCTCGTTTTCGATGCGTTTGACAACTCGTGATAATCCAAACATGCGCTGTTCCTCTTTCGTCTGTTGATGCCAGTCCAGCTGCAGTAGGACCAATACGAAGTATTAGTCGTAATACCGTCACCCTAGCTTTCAGTAGGAGGTTTTGACATCCTTTTATCTGCGCATCGTAGAGCAACATCGACCCGCGTGGCACAATACGAAACATGGACGAGGCAACGCACGAACGGATCCGCAACACCATTGCCCGCGTGCCCAAGGGCCACGTGGCATCCTATGGCGACATTGCCGCGCTCGCGGGCGCTCCGAGCCCGCGGATCGTTGGATGGGTATTGAAAGAAGACGGGGGCGATCTGCCCTGGCATCGCATTGTGCGCAACGACGGTACGGTCGCTAAACCGCAACAGTTCGATTTGCTGCGCGACGAAGGCCTCCAGATCCCAGGCAACAGAATCGACATGGAGCGATACCGGTGGGATCCGGAGGCATAAATAACGCTGTTGAACGGGTCGAGTATTTACAGTGCGGTGACCTTGGGTAGGGCGACCTGCTTGAGCCCCTCGACCCCAAATTCCAGGCCCATCCCGGATTTTTTGACGCCACCAAAGGGCACGCGTGGATCGACCGCACCGTGTTTGTTAATCCAGGTGGTGCCGGCGATCAGCCGATTGGCGACTTCACGGGCGCGTTGTTCATCGGAAGACCAGACGGAGGACCCCAGTCCGACGTCGAGTTCGTTGGCCCACTCGATGGCCTGATCCAGGTCGTCGTATTTGATAATGGGCAGGGCTGGACCGAATTGTTCAATCTGGACCAGCGGGTTGTGCTGGTCAATGTCGGAAACAATCGTTGCCGGGTAAAAATACCCGGGCTGATCATCATCAGGGTTGCCTCCGGTGACAATGTTGGCACCGGCCTTGCGAGCTTCTTCGACGAGATCAGCCACGATCTTCCGCTGCGCTTCGTTCTGGAGCGGGCCCAAGACGTTTTCCTCAGACACTCCCTGGCCCATCGGAGTTTCGGAGGCGATCTTGGCCAGCGCTTCGACAAGTTCGTCGTAGATCGCAGCAGGTACGTAGAGCCGTTTCAGTGCTGCACAGGTCTGGCCGGTATTGATGAATGCGCCCCAGAAAATATCCTGAGCCATTTCGTCGACGTTGATATCGTCGAGCACGATCCCGGCATCGTTGCCGCCAAGTTCCAGCGTCACGCGTTTCATGTCTGCCGCCGCGCTGCGCATGATGGCCTGGCCGGTCTTGGTAGAGCCGGTGAACATGATTTTGTCGATATCGGGGTGTTCGGAAACCGCTTGCCCAATATCGCCGGCACCGGGCACGACCTGCAAGACGTGTTCTGGCAGCACTCGGTTCAGGACGGCCACCAGGGCTTGGACAGACAACGGGGTGTGTTCCGAAGGTTTCATCACCACGGTATTACCCATCCGCAGTGATGGGGCCAGCTGCCAGATGGAAATCATCATCGGCCAGTTCCAAGGGCCGATTGCTCCGACCACGCCGATGGGCACATACGACAGGATGGCCTTGCCGGAGTCATCCTCCACCAGGACTTCTTCTTGAATCTCGAAGTCGGCATTCGCTCGCAACCACGCTTCGCAAGCGCCGGCTTCAAACCGGGCGTTGGGACCGTTTAAGGGTTTGCCGACTTCGCGCGCCAAGATGTGGGCCAAGGCTTCGGCAGATTCCTTGACCGCATCAGCTGCCTTGTGCAGGTACTGGGACCGTTCAGCATCTGGTAGTGCACCCCAGGATTGCTGCGCCTCCCGCGCCCTAGCGACAGCCGCATCGACATCATCGGTCGTTGACATCTTGGTGTTGCCAATGAACTCGCCCGTGGCTGGGTCGTGGACCGCTTGACCGTCGTCAACGGTAATGGCAGACAGTAAATCTTCATAGGTCGTGAGATTTAGGGACATGTGAACCTCCGTCGCATCTTCGGACCCACAGTGGGTCCAGTCTCGATTCTATGATGCCAACATGTGGCGCACGTCATGAGTGGCGAAGCTTTTGGTGCAGTGTGCAGCAAAACCTGGGGTCAGACGTGGAGCAAGGATTACTTAACGGGTGTGTTCGACCGGACGACCGGGCCCGGGCCGGGCGGCAGCGCGCGGGCAAAGATGCTTGCGCCCACCAGTCCAAGCGCAGCGATGGCCCAGACCCCGAATGCCAGAGAGGAAATGGCCGTCACGGCTGAGATGAGCAGCGGACCGGTCAGCATACCGGTGTCTGAAAGCAACCGCCACAGAGCTAAGAATTTTGGTCGTCCGACAGCGGGGGAGTAGTCAGCGCCAAGCGTCATGACTATGCCCGCACCGAATCCGTTGCCCAGCCCAATGAGCACGGCGGCAACCATCAACCACGCGCTTGACGTGGTCAAGGGGACCACTGCGGTGCCAAGTGCCAGCCCGGTCAAACACGACACGGCCACCACTCGCCGGCCCTTCCGGTCCATCATCAGACCTGAGGGATAAAACATGATGAGATCCACCGCGCCGGCCACACCGTAAATCAACGAGGCCTGCGCGGGGCTGAGCCCAAGATGTTCCGCCCACAACGGGATCACTGCGGTACGTGAGGCGCGCAGCGCCGTCAAGCACAAGACCCCGAGCCCGGAAGATAACAGGATCCGCCAGTGCTCTTTCGCTAATGATGTCATGGTCGGGTTCGTGACGATTTCGATGGGATTGGTGGTCGTGGATTCCACGCGTGGCGGTGAATTCGGGTCGACCAGTTCCTGAATAAACAGGGATACGACCACAGCGATCCCCATGCACACTGCACCAACCGCGAATGCACCCTGCAGGCCCATCACCGACTGAGCTGCCGCACCGAAAAATGGACCAACGAAGGCGCCGATGCGCAGCATGCCACCCAGTAACGACATCGCCCGGGCACGATGCGAGATCGGCACCGCCACCGCAAGATACGACTGTCGGGCGAGATTGAACCCGGCTCCGGCCATCCCAATCATGAGGATCCCGACGGTATATCCCGCGAAATCCACGGGTGCTTCGAGCCGGAACCAACCGGCCACCATTGCCCAGGAAAGTGTCACGCCCAACGTGCCGACGAAGGCGGAGATAATCATTGTCAGGCGTTCGCCGGCACGGGAGGCCAACTGAGCAGCTGGCGCGTTGGCCATGAGCGACCCGATACCGATGAGTGTGACCGTGCTGGCCGCCAACGCCAACGAGGCACCAAATCGAGTCGACGCTGTCGCTATAGCCGGCATAATTGCGCCTAACCCGATCGCATAGATCAGTGACGGCGCATAGATCTGGAACGCATTCGCTAGCGGCTTTGAGCTTGGCGACCGCTGGTTCATAGCACCTTCATCTACTCGGTGGAATGCCTGATTCATGGGGATCGGGAAGATTGTCGTACTTTCTCAGGATACGCCCAGATGGCACCAAAAGTGTTCAACGAGTGTTGGCCCTTGAAATTTCAATCATGATCCGCGCCCAGGCGCTATCTAGCTCGGCGTCACCTGCCGAATCAAGGATTGATGAACCGGATGGACTTGAGATATGTCACCAGATGAGCTGTTTTCTTCCGGAATGCTCTTCGTTATGTTGGAAAACGGAAAGATATTCCAGCGTTTGGTTCATCACCCGAACGAGACCGGCGGTTGTACCGTCGGAATCTAGACGGAGGAGAAATATGACAACGAATCAGGAATCATCTAATAATCCAGCTTCAGGTGGCACTCGTTCCGCCAGTGCCACAGAGCAAGCAAAACAGACTACCCGCCAAGAAGCTGACCGTCTGAAAGGTCAGGCCCAATCGGCAGCAGACGATGTGGCGGATACTGCCAAGCATGAGGCGCATGCGGTGCAGGACGAAGCCATGGATCAAGCAAAATCTCTGGCTTCAAGTGTTCAAGAAGAAGCCAATGCACAGGCTTCGACACAGCAGCAACGGCTGGCTGAGCAGTCCCGGACGGTCACCGACGACCTGCAGCGGATCCGCCGGGGTGAACGTCCCGAATCGGATATGGTGCTTCGGGCAGTCTCAACCGTTGCTGATCGCGCGGAAGCCTTCACGCACCAATTGGAAACCAAAGAACCTCGCGAGTTGCTCTCAGATGTGCGCCGTTTCGCTTCACGTCGACCAGGCGCGTTCTTATTGATCGCTGCTGGAGCCGGCTTGATAGCCGGTCGACTGACTCGCGGTATGCGCGATGCTGAGTCTGACCAGCAGTCGTCATCCCAGTCACGTAGTGGCCAGTCCCAGAGTGGGCAGGTTAGCCCCACCACGCCGCAGCAACCACCTGCAGTACCGGTGCGCGGCACAGAAACCCTGGGAATCCAACCTGATATCGAATCGGGAGGTCGCCTATGAATCCGCGAAACGTGAATCCAAGTGGACCAGAAGCGGGGCAACCGGACACCACAGGGCGTTACCACGGTGCAACCGAGGCCCCCGAATCGGAAGAAGAGCAGAGGGCTCGAACTGAGTCGTTAGGGGAGATGTTCTCCCGGCTGTCCAAAGATCTCAGCACGCTCTTCCGCCAGGAAGTTCAATTAGCAAAGGCCGAAGCAACTCAATCGGCGAAACAAGCAGGTGCAGGTATCGGCATGCTGGTCGGTGCCGCAATTGGGGCACTGCTGTTGCTGATCTTCCTATCGACCGCCCTGATGTGGGCTTTAGGAAGTGTCATGCACCTGGGCTGGGCAGCGCTAATCGTCGCTGCAGTGTGGGCCATTATTGCTGGCATCTTAGCCCTGGTGGGTAAGAAGAAACTCGAGGAGATTCAAGGACTGCCTAAAACGCAGGAGACCGTTGAGGACATCCCCGCCACGCTTAATCCAACGAAGGAGACCCCATGACCAACAATCCTGAGGAAATCCGCACCGATATCGAACAAACTCGTTCCGAACTCGGTCGAGACGTAGATGCCCTGGCAGAAAAAGTCGATCCCAGCAAGGCTGTAGACCGCCAGAAAGACCGCATCCGGGATCGTTTCCGGAACGCACGAGAAGCAGTGATGGGTTCGCCAGATTCTGGCAACCAGAGCGACTCAAACTCTGGCGCATTACAGCAGGCTTCCGATCAGTTGTCTCATCTTGGAGATCAGGCTGGTGAAGCAGTGCAAAACATCCCGGACAAGGTGACCTCTGGGACTCGCGGCAACCCGCTAGCTGCAGGGCTGATTGCCTTTGGGGCAGGGCTGTTGGCGTCATCGCTAATTCCTTCGTCTCGTATGGAACAGGAGGCCGCCGAGAAGGTGAAGGATCGTGCTGCTCCTCTTGTAGAAGAAGCCAAATCAGCCGCGCAAGAAGCTGGTGAGCACCTCAAACCGCAAGCGCAAGAAGCAGCCCAAGCTGTGAAAGACACCGCAGCTGAAGGGGCCGAACATGTCAAACAAGACAGCAAAGAGCATGCGCAGGATCTGAAAGACGATTCTCAGCGGGCTGCCCGGGATGTCAGGGATTCAACCAGCGAAGCCTAACCTGCACGAATCCTGAAAAAGTACTGCATTAAACCTGACTAAACCATGAACATCCGGTGTTATTTAGTGCAGTCCTGGTGAAACGCATCAGTAACTTCATCAACAGGCAAAATTCAACAGATATCGGCTGTTGTTTCTCAACACCATCATCGTTAGAGTGAAAATTGAAAGAGCCCCGGTGACCCCGGATCGGCTCGAGCATCTCAGAAAGGAAGTGCTTCAACATGACACAGAACTTCAATCTCGAGAACCTTGACGACGCAACTGTTTACGACCAGGACAACGAAAAGGTCGGAACCGTCAAAGAAATCTACCTTGATGATCAAACGGATGAACCTCGTTTCGCGACCGTGAGCACAGGCTTATTTGGTCTGAAAGAAACCTTCGTCCCACTCGATGCGGCTCAGCCCATTGCAGATGGCGACCTCAAGGTGCCGTTCACCAAAGACTTCATCAAAGATGCGCCAAACATCGATCCTGATGGTCACCTTGAACCATCCGAAGAGCGCGAAATCTTCGAATACTACGGTCTGACCACCACCGGTGGCGCTGGCACCAATGCACCTGCAGCAGGTGGCCCAGCAGCCGGCGCGCCAGCAGCAGGAGCACCGACAGCTGGTGATCCTGTCGCAGCAGCTGAAGGCGGCGAACAGGCCGTTGCCCGCGAAGAACACCTCAAAGTTGGCAAGGAGGACCACGTCGCTGGCAAGGCTCGCCTACGCAAACGTGTTGTCACCGAACGCGAGCAGGTCGATGTGCCAGTCGAACGTGAAGAACTCGTTGTAGAACGTGAACCAGTCGATCCTAACTCGCCACAGGCTCGTGCCGGTGCGGGTTCTTTGGATAACGCCCAAGAGACTGACGAAACCATCACGCTGCACGAAGAACGTCCAGTCGTCGATAAAGAAACTGTCGCGACCGAGAAGGTCAACGTTGGCAAGCGCAAGGTCGTTGACACAGAAACTGTTGGCGATGAAGTCCGCAAAGAGAAGATCGACGTGGAAACAGACGATGTGACTCGCGGAGATCGCGACACCAATCGCTAACTCCCGCACATCGTGAAATTGCCTGACCATCTCAAGGCGGCGACCGTTTCAGGTCGCGCAACGGAAGGATGATCATGACAGAAACGAACCCGACATCTCGTAGCGGCAGAGACCCAGTAACACCCGATCACGGCGGTGGTGACCATGCCGCGACATCGGGAGAGCACGGCGCAACGGCAGTCGGCGCGACTGGTAACACTGACAGAGTGGGCCGCACTGACAGAGTGGAACACCACGATCACACCACCCGCGATTCGTTCATCGGTACTGATGAACCAGCGCCGCGACGCACGAACGTCTCCTGGGGTGCGATCTTCGCCGGCGTGGTGACGTTCATTGCGTTGGTCTTTGTATTCGGTTTGGTCAGCATCGGCCTCGGCTTAGAAGAAGCCGGAGGTACAGCGGTCGGAATTTGGAGCGCAATTGCAGTAATTGTTGCTCTGGGGATCGCCGGGTTCGTCTCCGGTATGCTGTCCATCCGAGCTGGCTTCCTGCACGGTATCGCCACCTGGGCAACCTCCCTGGTAGCGACCCTCGTGCTCGTGGGCTGGGTCGGCGCTAGCGTACTCGGTGCACTCGGGGGTGCCGTAGGTAACCTTACCCAGGGAGCCCTGCAGCAAACCGAAATCACCACCGAAGACCTTGGCAATGCTGCTGACGAAGCAGACGTAGATCAGCAGGATCTGGAGCAAGCTCAGCAAGAAGCTGAGGACACTGCTCAGCAAGCCCAAGATGATCTGGCAACCAGCGCCTGGTGGAGTGTCGCCGGTCTATTGATTGGTGCTGTCGTCGCAGGATTTGCAGGTGCCGGTGGTTCGCGAAGCGTCCACACCCGTCACGAAGATGATGTGACCCGCACACCAGTGCGATAAAAGAATAACGTAGCACAGCGCGAAGCGCTGAAAACCAATGATGGTGGAGACCCTGCGGTCTCCACCATCATTGGTTTAATGCAGAGTTTCCCGCCGCGTTAGGAGCGGTGCTGTAAGACTTTAGCGATGCTGTCGACGGCCGGTTCATTTTGCAGTGAGGTGGTATCACCCAGCGTGTCACCCGTGTAGAGCTGGGTCAGCAGTCGACGCATGATCTTGCCGGAACGCGTCTTCGGAACGTCAGGAACGAAAACGATGTCGTTGGGTTTTGCGACCGGACCAATCTGTTTGGCAACCAGCTGTGTCAGTTCGTGTTTTGCGGCCTCATCGTTGAACTCACCGCGTGGCACGACGAAGGCGATAGCGCAGTGCCCGGTCTTGGGGTGGGGTACCGGGGTGACGCCAGCTTCGATCACATTTGGATGGGAAACCAATGCTGATTCAATCTCAATGGTCGATAGTCGGTGGCCCGAAATGTTGATCACGTCATCGATGCGTCCCAGGATCCAGATGTCATCATCTTGATCGGTTTTGGCCCCGTCGCCGGCAAGGAACCAGCCACGGCCGTCTTCTGTCCAGTGATAGTCCTGCCAGTACGATGTGTAGAAGCGTTGCGGGTTGCCCCATACCGTCCGGGCGGCGCCGGGGCCGGGGCGGGTTACGACGATGACGCCCTGCTCATTGGTGTCCGCAGGCTTTCCAGCGTCATCGACGACCGCGACGTTTACGCCCGGTAGGGGCCGTGATCCCGAACCAGGTTTGAAGGTGGTATCAGTCTGGCGTGGTGAAATGACGGTCGCGCCGGTTTCGGACTGCCACCACGTATCCACCATTGGCACACCTTCCGGGGTGTCTCGGCCGATATGGGTGCGAGCCCACTGCCAGGCTTCCGGGTTGACGGCTTCCCCGACGGTGCCGATCAGCCGGATGGATGACAAATCATAGTCCGCAGACGGGCCGTTTTCGTGCCATCCCATCAACGAACGCAACAGTGTTGGTGCGGTGTAGTAGCTGGTCACCCCGTAGCGTTCAATGACCTCGAAATGCCGCGAAGTATGCGGGGCATTGGGTACACCCTCGTAGATCACCTGAGTCGCACCGTTGGACAGTGGCCCGTAGATCTCGTAGGTGTGGGCGGTGACCCAGGCCAGATCCGCGGTGCACCAGTGCACATCGGCATCACGTTGGGAGACGTCTGGGTTGGCGAATAGAAAATCATAGGTCACCGAAGCGTGGGTCAGATACCCGCCAGAAGTGTGGACAAGTCCTTTGGGCTGACCCGTCGTGCCCGAAGTGTACATAATAAACAGCGGGTGTTCGGCGTCGAAATACTCACAGGTATGCTCGGTGGGTTGTTTGGTGACGATATCGTCCCACCAGACATCGCGGCCTGTGGTCCACGGAATGTCAGTGTGACCCGTGCGGTTGATGACGAGCACGTGTTCGATATTGTTGTCCCCGGCCACGGCTTCATCGGCGGCTGCTTTGACGTGTACCGCCTTACCGCGCCGGAATTGCCCGTCGGAGGTGACCAGCAGTTTGGCGCCGGTATCTTCGACCCGGAACTTGAGCGCGTCGGCAGAAAACCCACCAAAGACCAGCGAATGGACTGCGCCGATTCGGGCGCAAGCCAGGGCAATGACCACGGTTTCGACAATCACCGGCAGGTAAACAACCACGCGGTCGCCAGCCTTGATGCCCAGTTCAGTCAACGCATGAGCGGTTTGGGAGACTTCTTGGAGCAGGTCTCGGTACGTGACGGCACGGCGATCACCGGGTTCACCCTCAAAATACAGCGCAACCTTGTCGCCATGCCCGGCCGCTACGTGTCGGTCCACGCAGTTCTCGGCCACGTTGAGCTTTCCGTCGGCAAACCAGCGGGCTTCGGGGCCACGCTGAGATTCCGCGTCCGGTTTAGTCCAGGAATGGATCGTCTCAAAGGGCGTATCCCAGCGCAGGCGGTTGGCGGCGGCTTCCCAATACGCCATCCGGTGTGCTTCATCGACCTGGTTGCCGGTCGCATCAGGACGATGGTGGGCCTGGTGCGGTGCTCGACCGGGATTCACGTCCGGGTCTGCGGCATCCACGATCGCCTGGGGCAGAGGACCCGGCAGCCCATTTGGCAACGGAGCGTATTGCTCGCCAAAAAGCTCCGTGGCCAGACCTGCTCGGTAGGTCACGGAGGTGTCGGTGGTGTGGACAGGGGAGTGCGTCAAGAAGTAAACCTTTCCATCGGTTCTGGCGGTAGCACCTGCACTACGTGTGGTTGCTGCGGCGTCGTGGAGCCAGATCTCTTAGCCGCTCTGGATGGGTACGCACTTACTTTAGGCAAAATTTCGGAAATGGGAAAATCAGGATGTCACATTGTGTCAGCAGGATAATGCAAGAGCTTCGTGGGTTGATAGATGCCGGCGGCTTTGGCGAGGTCGGCCGTGGAGCGGCCGGCGTTGAGAATCGAAGACTCGGTCAGCAGCCCATCGGCCCGGATGCCGTATACGGGTGCGGTAAACGCTGCTGTCATGCTAAATGCGGTAGCGCCCACATCAAGGATTGCCACGATATCGCCGGCTTCCAGCTCGGGCAGTTCAACCCGTTGGGCCACCAGCCCGGTGGGTCCGGCAAGATCATAATAATAGTGCTGCAGGTCGTCTTTGTACCGGCCGTCGCTATCGTAGGCTGCGACTCGGATGCTTTCGGGCTGATATTGAGCATCGGCGTGGATAACGGCGATCATGCGGCCATCAAGATCTTTGGTGTATTCGACGCGCGCCAGGATCATCCCGGCTTTAGCCGTCAGTGGGGCACTGATTTCGCTGACGATTTCGTATTTACTGTCGAATAGCTCCGGCATCATCGCGTGGTGCACGAACCGGTGGTTGTCGAAGGTTGGTTGAACTTCATCCGAGACGACATTGACCGGGATACCGGCGGGGAAGTACAACCGGAAGATCCGCTGTGCCCCGGCGGCGTGCTCAATATCTTCTGCGAATTGATAGACGGCAGCGACCTGCTCGGCGGTTTGCTGCAGCGAGGTTGGTGGCGTATCAAAACTGACGTGAAGTTGCGTCAACCAACTGCGTTCCAAAAACGTCTCGAATAAATCGTTGCGGTGATCGCGCAGCCCGATACCCATGTGAGCGCATGTAGTCGCGTCGTCCTCAGCGGATGCTTGGGGTGTAACGCGTAAACCGATTGAGCCTTCATAGTTGTGTGGGTCTTGAAGCAGCCCATCGACTCGGGTTAGCTCAGCAAAGTTATCGACACTGAAACTCAGTTCTGCATCGGTGATATCGCGCAGCTGCGTCAGGGTTTTGACCGGCGCGTTATGCACAACTTCAGACAGCGGTATGCCGGAGTGCTGGGCAATCTCCAACTCGGTTGCCGAGGCGGTCTGGACGCCGAGCCCGCGAGCGCGGAAGTGTTCCAGCACGCCGGGCAGGCTCATCGTGCCCACGGCGATGGTGTGGCGAATCCAGTCTTCGGTGTAGACCTCGTGAAGATGTTCGATCAGTTGGTCGAGGACGTTGAAATCGATGACACCTAAGACCGGGTTGGCATCGGAGAGCACCGGGGCCAGCTGTTCCACCGCGGTGTGGCGTTGCGTTGCGATGCGAGTTCCTGAAGTCGTCATAGCCACGATCATACGCGGCAGGGTAGGACACTGTAAGAATTTTGGTAGCTGGGCGACTAGACAGCAACGATTCTGTTGAAAAGGATGCGCCGGCGATTGACCGGCTCAGTGAATTTGTTCCCTGATCCAGCAGAAGCTGTGGTCAACCTGGTGGCGGCTAGTGTCGCGCTGGTCGCGCTCAAAGTCGAGCTGAAACCACCTGGCCGCAATCACATCGACGGGCATAGCAAGGTTGAGTATTCTGCCGCTGCCGTTGAAAGGTGGATGACCTTCGTGACGGCCGCCGGGATCCTGACAACCTCGGTTCAACGTTTTCTTGAGCCTCAGCCCCTGGAAAATAGTGGTATCGGACTAGGCGTCTGCATACTGGCACCAAGGGCCTAGCTCCTGCGTGTTATGTCCAGCGGGCGATGGCGCGTTTCTCTGCCAGGCCCAGCAGGGTATCAGTGAGTTTACCGAGTACGGCCAACAGAATGATCGCCAGGATCAGTCGATCAGTGCGACCATTATTTTGCGAATCGGTGAGTAAGAACCCAAGCCCCATTGAAGAGGCAATGAGTTCGGCGGCCACCAGGAACAACCAAGCCTGGGCCAGTGCTAGTCGTAGTCCGGAGAAGATCGAGGGAACGACAGCGGGCAGTTGGACGGTTTTGAACAGTCGAACACCTTTATATCCGAAGGCCCGCCCGGCTTCGACCAGGTGTGGGTCCACATGCTGCAGGCCGGCATACAGGGTGGTAAAGACCGGGAAAAACGCACCGATAGCGATCAGCGTGACTTTGGAATCCTCGCCGATCTGCATCCACAGAATCAGCAGCGGAACCCAGGCCAGCGATGGGACCGCCCGGAGTGCACCCAACAGGGGCGTCAGCAGTGCGTCAGCCCACCGGGACAGGCCCAGGACGGCACCAAAGATCATGCCTAACACCGCACCGATTGCAAAACCGATCAGGACCCGTTGTACCGAGATTCCGATGTGTAGCCACAGGTCACCGCGCTGGATGAGGCCCACGGTAGCCTCGATCACTGCAGAGGGAGACGGTAACTGCACGGGAGTAAAGACTCCGGCGTCAGTAACCGCCCACCAGGCGATCAGCAGGACAAGGGGCACCAGGAACCCCACGGCGGGTTTGACGCCTTTGCGGTCTAGCAGTCTTGGCTTGTCCGTGGCGGGGGCCGGGGTGATCGGCGTGTCACTGGGTGTTGGGGGCTGGCGTTTACTGGCGACTTCGGAGTGGTCGATCGCGGTCATGGATTACTCCGCATTCTGGGCGAACTCGGGCGCGAACAGCGTCTCGAGGGCTTCGTCAACGGTTTCTTGGTTGTCAACGTCTCCCGAAGTAACGAAAATCGGTGCGATATTAGCCAACACCTGGGCCTGATCTTCACCGGGTACGGGGCTGATATCGAAACCAGAGCGTTCTTCGATCACGATGGTGGCAACATCGAGGTCGATTTCAGCTTCCTCGGCCAGCAGCTCTGCGGTTTCTTCGGGATTCTCTAACGCCCAGTCGCGGGCACGCTCATATGTATCGACCACGAGCTGGGCAACCTCTGGAGAGTCCTCGATAAACGATTCGGTCGCGTTCACAAACGAGTAGGTGTTCAGATCTACATCACGGAGTAAGAACTCGGTCGAGTCTTCACCTCCGGCCATGATTGGATCAAGTCCGGCCCAGGCCTCAACGGAGCCGTTATTCAAGGCGGTGAACCCGTCAGCGTGCTGGACGTTTTGCACCTCGACCTCCGACAGCTCAAGGCCGGCTTCCTCTAGGGCTTGAACGAGGAAGAAGTACGGGTCGGTGCCACGGGTGGCCGCAACCGAGTGCCCGGCAAGATCCTCTACGGTGTCGATCGCGGAGTCTTCTGGAACGACCAGTGCGGTCCATTCGACGTTGCCAACGACGCTAATGGTCTGAATGGGTGTCCCGGTTGAACGGGATAGTAGGGCAGCTGAGCCTGCAGTAGAGCCGACATCGATAGCCTCGGCGCGCAGGTTTTCATTGGCGCGGTTCGAGCCAGCAGAAAAGACCCATTCAACCTCGCCATCAAGTTCTTCTTCCAACCAGCCTTGGTCTTTGATGATCAGCGACAAGGGATTGTAGGTGGCGTAGTCGATGCGCAGCGATTCGGTCTCACCGGCGTCAGCGTTTTCTCCGGCGCATCCGGTCAGTGCCAGCGCTCCGGCCAGGATTGCAGCGGGAAGTGTTTTGCGTGGAAGTAACATGAGTTAGCCTTTCGAAGATGCAAGTGGTTGTACGCCCAAACCGGTCAGCAGTTGCTCCCGTAACGAAACTAGTGCGGGGTCATGGCTGGCGCGTGGCCGAGGTACGGGTGGAGTGAAAATATTGGCAATCGTCGCGCCTTCGATGTGCGGGGTGTGATCCAACAGGATGATGCGATCTGACAGCAGCAAGGCTTCGTCAACATCATGGGTGACCATCACTGTGGTGGTACCGGTTTTGGCATGTACGTCCAACAGCAGTTGCTGCATTTTGATGCGTGTCAACGCGTCGAGGGCACCAAAGGGCTCATCTAACAACAGGATTTCGGGGTCGCGGGCCATCGCACGTGCCAAGGAAGCGCGTTGGGCCATGCCGCCGGAGATTTCCCGCGGGCGATGATCGGCTGCGTGCTCCAAACCGACAAGCTGCAAGAGCTCATCGACGCGGTGTTTGCCAGCAGCTTTGCCCGTTCCGTCGGGTAGTCCCAGGGCAACGTTGTCCGCCACGCTCGCCCAGGGCATCAGTCGGGGTTCTTGGAACCCGATGGCACACCGTGGATCGAATTCGGCCACGGGAGTGTCTTGGATGTGCACCTGGCCGGTGCATCCGACATCCAACCCGCCCAGGGCACGTAGCAAGGTGGATTTTCCGGACCCGGAGGCACCGATGATGGCAATGATCTCTCCGGGTGCGACCTCGAGGTTGATGTCAGTCAAGATCTGGCGGGTGGTGCCGTTGGTACCGAAGGCTCGGCCGACATTGCGGCAGACTACTGCAGGACTGGATGCTGTGAGCGTCATGAAAAAATCACTCCATCGAGTCTTGGCGTTAGCACCTGCCCTTCGGGTGGTTGCTGCGACTTCACTGAGCCAAGTCTCTCAGTCGCTCTGGATGGTTACGTTCAACGATCCTATGCTGATCATGGGTCAAAAGGAAAATTATTGTTACGGTGCGTTGCCTACTGGACAATGGCATGTTCGGAGCGAACCGACCGTTGCCGTGGATGGGGGACAGCCCTGCTCCACTATCCCGAAGGCAGGGAATGAACTCCGTGAGTGTTTTCTGCCGACGTTACTGATAGCTGACTAGGGTGTACGATTCGGGGAGCGAACACAAGGCAACAATATGACGATTCGACTGGCAATCTTGGGGACAAATGTGTTTGAATCGGTAGCTGTAACCATCCAGAGCGGCTAAGAGATCTGGCTCGACGACGCCGCAGCAACCACCCGTGTGGGAAGGTGCTACCGCCAGAACCGATGGAAGGAGCATTCATCGTGGCATCACAACGTCAAATCCTCTTCAACGCTTTCGACATGAACTGTGTCGGACACCAATCACCAGGCCTATGGCGCCACCCGCAAGACCAGTCCCGAGACTACAATAAGCTGTCCTACTGGACCGATCTGGCCCAGACGCTAGAAAAAGGGCTGTTCGATGGGCTCTTCATCGCCGATGTTCTTGGGCCCTACGATATTTACGGTGGCAACTCCAATGCTGCACTGACCTCGGGTGCGCAGGTGCCCGTCAACGACCCCTTCCTGCTGGTCTCTGCCATGGCTGCCGTGACCAAGCACCTCGGTTTCGGGGTTACAGCCGGCACCGCCTATGAGCACCCTTTCCCATTCGCTCGTCGCCTGGCCACCCTGGATCACCTCACCAACGGCCGCGTGGGCTGGAACGTTGTGACCGGTTACCTCCCATCGGCGGCCCGCAACATGGGTAACGACGATCAGATGGAACACGATCGTCGCTATGACCACGCGGATGAATACCTCGAAGTCATCTACAAACTCCTCGAAGGGTCATGGGAAGACGATGCGGTGCAATTCGACCGCGAATCAGGCGTCTTCACCGACTTCACCAAAGTTCACAACATTGCTCACGAAGGCGAATTCTTCCGGGTACCAGGTGCAGCGGTGACCGAACCGTCGCCACAGCGCACCCCGGTCATCTATCAGGCCGGCGCCTCGACCCGTGGGCGTGTTTTTAGTGCCAAACATGCCGAAGCCACCTTTATGAACTCACCGACCCCAGAATTGCTGGGCGAGTCAATCGCCAAAACCCGTGCGGCACTGGTCGAAGCCGGCCGCGACCCGTATGACATGAGAGTCTTTGGGATGCAGACCGTTGTCACCGGTGCAACGGATGCCGAAGCACAGGAGAAGTACCGGGATCTTGCCCAGTATGCCGATGTTGAAGGCGCGCTGTCGCTGATGTCAGGTTGGATGGGCACCGACTTTTCCAAATATGATTTGGATGCTCCCATCGGCCACATCGAATCCAATGCAATCCAATCGGCTGCCGAAACCTTCCGCAGGGCTTCCGGCGACGGCGAAGAATGGACCGTTCGTAAACTCGCCGAATGGGTTGGTGTCGGTGGTTTCGGACCGGTCCTGATCGGATCCGGCGCCACGGTTGCAGAAGAGCTTATCAGGATCCAGGACGAAACCGACGTCGATGGTTTCAACCTGGCCTACCACATCACCCCGGGAACCTTCGAAGACATCGTTGAATACGTTGTCCCAGAACTCCAGGAACGCGGCCGCTACAAGACCGAATACTCCGAGGGCACCCTGCGCCATAAACTCTTCGGCCAGGGCGACCACCTCCCCGAGACCCACGTTGGTGCCAGCTATAAGCTCGGGGCCAGCTCACTGGTCTAACACCCGTTCAGGGACTAGAATGCGAAAACGCCCACAACCAGCATGCTGGTTGTGGGCGTTTTGTCGCGCGCACTACCGCAATGGCGGCAGAACTTTTTGTTCCACCAGCTGATCAAAGAGTTCCAATAAACGCGTTTCAGTATCGAGAGCATCGGCGAAACCCGCCTGACGGATCTTCACGGTCGAGGTGATGTTGTCAGCTTCGTGCTGGAATAAGAAATCTCCAACACCCCACCCGACTAACTCGTGATACGGGGTGGGTTGCAGGTCGTGGCGGTGCACCAGTCTGTCCCAGATTTCGGCCAATGCCGGCATGGTTTCGGTTAACGACATCTGTTGGGGTGGGGCGTAGGCCATGCCGAAATGCTCGGCGAACCGCGGCCAGAGTTGTGACCAGCGGAACTGATCGCCATTGGTGACGTTAAAGACCTGGCCGGCAGCCGTTTTTGTCCCACCCGCCCACACGGTGGCTCGGGCTAACAGTTGGGCATCGGTGGTTTGGTAGAGCACGTCGTAGGCTGTCCGGGTGCCTGGGAAGCGCAAGGGTAACCCAAGCTCTTTACTGATGGCCGCATAGACCCCGATGACTAACAACAGGTTCATGGGGTTGCCGGTCGCGTACCCGGTCACGCCCTCGGGACGCAGCACCGTGAAATCGAAACCCCGTTCTTGTGCGCGTTGGCGCAGGAGGTCTTCTTGCGTGTAGTAGAAATGCGGCCCGATGAGTCGCGGGTCTGATTCTTTGGCAGGGGTATTGAAAAACCCGAGGTGGTGCCCGTAGGCTTTTCCGCCCTGATAGATCGTCACGTGTTTCAGGTTCGCTCCGGCCTGCCGGAGCACCTCTAAGGTATTTTCTAACAACGCATCGTTGATTTCGATGAGTTCCGCATCGGTGTCACGTTCAATGTATGCGCCGAAAACCAAGTGGGTCACCTCGGCTAGCCCTTCGACTTGGGCCAGTTCACTAACAGCCTGTTCATCGAGTAAGTCAGCGCGGTGGTGGACCCATGGGACCTCGGGGAGCGCTCGACGGCTCACCCCGTGGACCGTCCACCCAAGCTGGTGGTACAACTCGGCAGCGTAACTGCCCAACAGACCACCGTCCCCGGCGACGAAGACCGTTCCTGGGTGGGCTGGCAAGTCAGTCAAATTTAATCCGACCGTGGATGTCATCAAAGAATTCCTTCTGTATAACGAGGGCGGCTACCCTGCGGCAGCCGCCCTCGCACTATGCGTCGTGAGTCGAGAATCGAAGCTTAGGCGAACGGCTGGGAGGCCGTATCGAGCTGGTGAACTTCCTCGTCGGTGAGTTTCAGATCTGCGATGGCCATCAGAGCTGGCAGCTGGTCCGGGGCAGAAGCCGAAGCAACCGGAGCGGTCACGCCCTTGGCCAGAAGCCACGCCAGGGAGACTGTAGCTGGCTCGACCCCACGAGCCTCAGCGATCTCCACGATGGCGTCCACAACGTGCAGGGCGTCATCGGTAATGAGATCCTCGGCGAAACCTTGGCGAGCTTTGCCTTCGATGTCGGCTTTCGAGCGGTACTTGCCGGTCAGCACGCCCGAAGCCAGTGCGAAGTACGGGAAGACGGCGGCTTCGAATTCTTGGGCGATTGGACCATACCCTTGTTCATAGTCTTTACGATGCAACAGGTTGTATTGTGGCTGAATCGCAACCGGTAAGGTCAGGCCCTCGGCTTTTGCGGTTTCGAACCATTCGCGCATACGTTCCGGCGCGTAGTTCGACAGGGCTAGGTGCTTGACTTTGCCGGACTCCACGAGACTGTGAGCGTGACGCACTTGGTCCACAATGGCAACATTTTCGTCATCATAATGGGCGTAGTACAAGTCGACGTGATCGGTCTGAAGACGCTTCAGGGATTCCGTCAAGGCAGCTTCGACGTTTTCTACGCTCAGTCCTGGACGCGTTGGGAGTCCGCCGACCTTGGTGGCAATGATGACTTTGTCGCGGTTGCCGCGAGCGGTCAGCCATTGGCCGATAATCGTCTCCGACTCGCCACCTTCATGGCCCTCGGCCCATACGGAGTATAGATCTGCGGTGTCGATGAAGTTCCCGCCGGCCTCCACAAAGGCATCCAAGACGGCAAAGGATGCATCGCGATCCGATGTCCAGCCAAAAGTGTTACCGCCAAGGTTGAGCGGGAAGATATCGAGACCGGTACGGGGAATGCGGGTCATATGAGCTCCTTGGAAACATCTGGTGCAAGCCGGAATGATGACTTGTCATGGAAACTAACCTAGCTGCAGTCAGTTGCCATAGCAAGTCATGTAAGCTGAGGGTATGACTGACGCATCTGAAATTCGCTGGCTCAATGAGGAACAAGACTTTACGTGGCGAGCAGTGTGGTCGCTGATGACGTGGTTGCCCACCAAGCTCGACCAGCAATTGCGTGAGGACTCGGGGCTGAGTCTGTATGAGTATTACGCGCTGTCGCAAATCTCAGAAGCGCCGAATCGGTCGATTCGCCTCAGTGAGTTGGCCGGGATTGCGAACATGACGCTCTCGCATTTGTCGCGCGTCATCTCCCGGATGATGAAGGCAGGCTGGGTCGAGCGCATTGTGGATCCTGAAGACGGTCGGTATACCCTCGGGGTGCTGACCGACGCTGGCTGGGACAAGGTCGAAGAAATCGCCCCGGGTCACGTCGAAGCGGTCCAGCAGGCCATTTTTGACCAGCTCACGGAAGAGCAAGCCCGGGCGCTGGGGGAGACAGCAGCCCGTGTTGCCGAAGCCGTCTCGCCGCACGGCGAAGTCACTGGCCCACCAAAAGGTCGATAAAAGCCTCCGGATTTAGCGGGCGAGCCAGGCTTCTATCAGTAACTGATCAGAGGTCAGCTGCGCCGCTGGATCCCAGATATTACCGGTCACCATGATCTCGTCGGCTTGGGTGTAGGCCACCACCGCTTCGAGCTGTTCCATGACCTCATCTGGTGTGCCATAAATCGTGGACTCTAATGCTCTATCGAGTCGCCGCTGCTGTTGAGCGGACAGGGCTGAAAGATCAATCGTGGCGGGGTCTTCTAAGGGGCCGAACACCCCGGTAGTTCTGGATTGAGTCAGCGCCCAGGCTTCGGATAAGACGAGCTGCTGGGCTGCGGAGGTGGAATCCGCCGTGGCGACATTGACCGACGCGATGACGTGTGGCCGTTGATTGCGCGACGTCGCCGCCACGAATTGTTCACGGTACTGTGCTGCAACGGGGGAGCGCTCTCCAGGGGATGTTAGCCCGCGAGTCACTGATGGGCCGCCAAGGACCAGCCCCATACCCCGGGTTGCGGCAAATTCAGTTGAGCCGCCACTAGTGAGCACATGCAGTTCCGTGCGGGATTCGTCCTGGGGATATGCGGTAATGGCGGCAGTGCCATCGAGGTAGTCAAGGACCTCATCGACATCGTCAAAGAAGTGCTCTTTGGCGTTGGTATTGTGACGCAGGGCCTCGCGAACGGGCTTGGTAAAGCCCACGGACGCCCCCAGACCGGCGTCGATGCGAGTGCCATACAGTGCTTGCAAAGTACCAATCTGTTCAGCGATCACCAGCGGCTGGTGACTGGGGACCATAATGCCGCCGGTACCTAGCCGAATAGTCGACGTCGCTGAGGCAAGGTGAGCTAAGAAGAGCGTTGGTGTTGACCCGACGATGCCGGGGACCGCGTGGTGTTCAGCCACCCAAAATCGCTGGTACCCCAGGGTTTCGGCTGCTTGAGCTCGCGTGGTGACCTCTTGCAGGATAACCGAGGCGTCGACGGGACGGCCATCAACCAGGCGGGTGTTGGCGCGGTCAAGGATCGACAGTGGAACAGCACTCATACACCCAGCTCACCACATGGAACCGATTAGCGCGAATAGGTACGCGACCAGAGGTTAATGTTGCTGCACCGCTAAGACGACCACGCCAGATTCAAATAATCCCTCATGCAACTGATCGAGACTGGTGATCTCATGGACAGGCAGGCCATAGTACCGGGCCATTTCGACCACCGGTGCTTCTTGCTGGAAGACCACCAGTGCGCCGCGTTGCAAGTTCGACACCGCAGTTCGAAAATCAGCCAACGAATCCATCAGTCCGGACTCGTGTGTGACCACCGTGATCATGCGGTCCTCGCGGGCGATGGAAGCACCCATCCCGGCGACCACCGCACCACTTGGGAAAAACACGTACCCTTCGTGGTCGAGGACCCGTAAATAATTGGTTGCGTATCCGGCCTGTGCCGATTGATCCACGACGACCGTCCGCTGCCTAGGCAAGACCTCTTCGAGTCGAGCCAAAAAGGCGCGCGGATCGACGGTATCTTCGCGCAACTGGTGCTCGGGGATTGGCCGAGAGTTCCAGTACTTGGTCTCTAAACGTTTGCGGGTTTGCTCGGTGCGGTAACCGACCTTCGGTTCGCTCAAGAGTTTGCTGACCTCAAGGTCAAGCACGGTTGCCACCGCTTGTGCGTCAGCGATTAATGACTGCGAGACCGGAAGAAAACGGCCCACGGCCCAAGGCGACGTATCGACCTGAATAAGTACCGCGTTGGGGTCGATGAGTTTGCCTTCGCGGGTAGTCCAGTCATCCAGCGCACAGCCAAAGGAGACAATGACGTCGGCGCCTCGAGCTAATTCAGCGGTTGAAGGGGTAGCGATTTTGCCCATGAGCCCGATATTGTAGGGCTGATCTTCGAACAGCCCGTGCGCTCCGGCAGAGGTAGCCAGCAGTGCCCCAGTGGTGTTGGCCAATTCGACCATAGCTGACTTGGCGTGACGGGCACCTCGGCCAGCAATAATCAGCGGCCAGCGCGCCTGCGCTAAGGATTTTGCGGCCCGCACGACCTGCGAGGTTTGCGGGACTGCTCCGGTGCGGGGTGCGGCAAATTCTGGTTCCGCTTCGTCGGTGATCTCGGTGTTTAGGTTTTCGGGGTCCACCAGCAATACCGAAGGTAGCTGTTTATTGAGCCCCTCAATGACATCAACCATGGCTTGGGAAATGTTTTCTGCGTCGCCGGCCGGTACGGCGACTGCACCGACGCCGGTCAACAGTCCCGCCCAGTTAGCGTGCACCCCGTTGAACTTCTCATCGGGCTCCACCACAATCACCACCATCGACAGCTTGTCCCGCGCTGCTTGACCGATGGTCTCTAGAGTGGACAGGAAGTCCTGGGAAGCATCTAGCACGACGGCGGCGGGAGGGCCGCCGGCTTGACGGTATCCGGCAGCTGCCATGACCGCCCCATCAGCGGTCCCCGTGTTGACGACCTTGTAGTGGATCTCGGTCACTCCATCAATCGTGGCGATATTGCCCTCTGCGTCACCAAAAGCATCGGTGAGCTGTGAGTTCCACAGTTGTTTGGGAATGAACACAGTTTCCACGCCGGTAGCCGCACAGAGCTGGGCTAACCGCGTTGAATACACCACTTGGGCCACGATACCTCCTGAAGATTTACCAACTCTAAGGATACGGTTTGAAACAACGAAGGTAAATCACCACGCTAGACGTGACGTGTGTCACATCTCTATAGTGGTGCCATGACTCAACTTTCGAACAGCCCTCAGGCGGCTAATGCTCCCGGACTCGTTGATACTCTCCTCACGGACGCGGGCGCGACCTGGGCCGTTGTGGGCCTCACCGACACTCCGGGTCGTGTCGCGAAATCCATCGCAGCCTTTCTACAATCCGAACTGGGCATGGACGTGATCCCGGTCAACCGACGCCGCGAGCCCGTGAATGGTCAGCGAGCGTACGGCCGCCTCGCAGAAATACCGCACCCGATCGATGTCGTGCATGTTTTTGTGAATGGTGACGCTGCCGTTGGGGTGGTCGACGAAGCGATCCGCAAGGGCGTGAAAAATCTCTGGTTCCAAATCGGCGTTGATAGTCCGGCGGCGGTCGATAAGGCACTGGCTGCCGGCCTCAACGTGGTGACTGATACGTGTCCATCAATTGAGGGTCGCATGCGATCACTCGGTTGGCGCATGTGAGGCCAATAGACAGACGGATCATTGATTGAAACCGTCATCGTCATTGGCGGTGGCATCGTCGGCTATGCCACCGCGCTGCATCTCGAATTGGCCGACCCAGAACTGGATGTGCTGATATTTGAGCGCGACCTGACCTACGCGACTGCCGCCACGGGGAAAGGCACCGGGGGATTCTTCAGCTATTCACCCGACCGGAAAATATTGCGCTGCCGTAGTACACGCTGTAAATTTTGAAAACCTGGGACGAGTGGTGGCTGTAGACGGCCAACCCGCATCAGAGGCACTGGCAGCCCAACGGGTATCTGTTCATCGCCGGCATGAGTGCTATGCGATTGCCGAGCGCAGCCTGAACTATCTGCCGTTCATCAAAGATGTTGCCGGGCTGGCTATCGATGCCCACGCCGGTGGCGTCTCAGCCGGACTGGTCGACTTCAATCATCCCGGTGGCGAGGACGTCATCATCGGTCCGCACTACTATCCCGAAGTCGTTCAGCCTGCGCTAGAACACCGGTTGCCTGCCGCAGGACGCCTTGTCGAACAGCGTACTTGGGGTTGTATGATCAGAACCGCTTCGACGGTCACGCCATCATTGGCAGCGCACCCGGGCAGTTCGAAAACTTTTATTTCGCCGCCGGTTTCTTGGGTTACGGATTCATGCACGCGCTCGGTGTCGGGCGTGGCCTGGCCGAACATATTCTCACCGGCGAGTATCGGTCGATCGACTTGAAGAATCTGGGTTACCAGCGAATCGTCGCCGAGCAACCATATCCAGAAGTGGGGATCCGGTGAGCTGCGTAGCTTGCCGGTGATGAGACTGAGCAGAGAAGCTCTCCCTGCGATGTCGTAGTAGCCTCCTTGCCCCAAGTCACCCACGGTTTTGCGGAGGACCCCTTCGTCGACGCCCAATGCTGATAAAAATTTGTCCAGCAAAGGGTTGACTGTGATGGGTGTCACACGCATAATGGAGTCACGATGGAAACCATCTGGTAGATGCCGAAGGTCGCGAAGACTTGCGGTGCTACCGAAGACGCAGATGTGTTGTTCCTGTGTGGTTATATGAGGCGGGAAATTCTATCCTGCAGTACCGCTGAGGTTCTGTGGTTGCGGTACCAAGGCCCGGGGGATTCTGACCCCGGGCCTTGCTCCTGCCTCAGACTCTTGCTACCGCTCCGACAGCTCAGCTCTTTCTGTGCAGATCAGCCTGAGATAATGTCACTGTTAACGTTCAGTAGTCAATCGGAGAAGGATAGGCCACCATGACGACACGTCTAGCGAAAGCAACAGTGACCACCTCAATGCTTGCCCTGTTGGCGCTGGCAGGGTGCACCGCGCCAGCCGAAGACTCCGTCGATACCGGTGAAGACGCTGAACAAGACACCATGGCCCCATCCGAGGAGATCGATTCGGATGCCGGTGGGACCGTCGAGCCTGGACTGGCACGTTGTGAGTTCAATCCAGAGCCAAGCGATCAGCAGACAGATGGCCCGGCAGACTATTCCGGTGACACGTTGGATACCGCAGAGCTGCGTGAAACCGAAGACGCGTACGAAGTCACGATGACCGGCGACTTCTTTAATCCAGATACGTTGCTCACGGAGCAGGGAGAAGTCAGCTTCATCATTGAGTTACAAGGCGAAGCAGTCGATGACCTGGCCGAGCTTGATACGACCTATGAAGCCGGAGAGATGATTTTTAGTGGGGTTCGCACGAACGAGGACGAAATCGAACAGGACACCAGCCCCGAACTCCAAGATGGAACGTTCAATGCAACGTATCCAAAAGATGCCGAGACACTGGCTGAAGTGGACCCCGCCACGTGGGTAGTCCGTGTGGAATATGACGAAGGTATTCCCGATGAAGCGAACCCTGATGAATCCACCCGCCCGGTAACGTTCAATTGTGGTGACGGCAGCCCACTCACCTGGGAGCCACTGCAAGCCGAATAACCCGGGGTGCACCTAATGGCGTTGCGTTAGGTCTGCGACCTTGTGCCTTCCAGAGTGTCTGCCACCCGAGCGTCGTGAATGCGATACACGACCTCGATGCCCGCGGCACCCAACGCTGCTATCCCAACCGCGGCGACGACAATGGGCGTGGGCGGCAAAATGAACTCGTGATACCACTGCGAAATCGGGGTGACCACCACGAGCACGAACACGATGTGCAACAGCACCAGCAAGCACAGCTTCTGCCAGTTCAATGGGCGCGACACCACGTTGAGCAACCACAACCCAGTCAGAGTCAGGGTAATGAAGGTGGCCGTTTGGAGTTGCTCCATCACCAACGGTGCGCCGGGATCGTCACCAGCCCAAGGCAAGACGCCACTCATGTCGCCGGCCCACACACGGGCATACCAATTGATACCCCACAAAGTTGCGGCCAGCACGATGCCCGACGGGATGGCGAACTTCAGAGCACGGGACAAAAACCCCGGGACGTAACGCCGAGCATTGGGCATGAGCGCCAAGATAAATGACGCCAACCCGATAAAGAGGAAATCAGCGGTCGACATCTGGCGCGGCAGAGCAGGGTATTGCCAGGCCAACAACGAGAAGAACAAGACGAACACGAAAGCGTAGGTCGTCTTGGCCAAGAACAGGTGCGCCAGACGCTCCATATTGGCAATAACCTTGCGCCCCTCGGCCAGTACATGCGGCAGACGAGAGAATTTGGAATCGAGCAACACCATACGCGAGACGGCTTTGGTCGCTGCTGCTGCATCTCCCATCGCGATCCCCAGGTCGGCGGTTTTCACGGCCAGGGCATCATTGACCCCATCTCCGGTCATTGCCACCACACGATCGCGATGCTGTAAGGCCTTGACCATCAGCTCCTTCTGGTCGGGTGAGACTCGACCAAAAACCGAGTACTGTGTCATCACCTCGGCCATCTCCTCGAGGGTGTCCGGCAAGTTTCGTGCGTCATAGCCGGGGCCGGTGTGGTCCCACCCAATTTGGCGAGCCACCGCGGCAACCGTGTGTGGGGAATCGCCAGAGATGACTTTCAGTTCCACACCCTGGGCCTGGAAGAATTCCAGCGTTTCTCGCGCGTCATCCCGGACTTTTTCATCGAAGGTCAACACCGCGGCAGGGGAGAGGTCATCCGGGAGCTCGGTAAAGTCCCCAAACCATGGATGGTCCTCAAAAGCTGTGGAAGACGGCGTGGTTGAATGCGCCAACATCATGGTGCGTTTCCCGGTGGCTGCTAGCTTCCGGGTGCGCTCGTGGAACGCGTGTTTCGTGGAGGCATCAACTTGCAGCGCATCGATGAGCGCGTCGGGGGCGCCAAGGACCCAGGCTCCAGCAGCAGCATCGGTATCGCCGGGGTATCCGAAGGCAAATGCTGACCAACGTCGCTCCGAAGCAAACGCGATAGCATCGGTCTGCGGTAGCTCCGGGGTCTGGGGGAACGGTTCACGCAGGGCGGCAGCGGTGATATTGGCATTGGGGTCAGCCCCGATGTGGCCCAACACGAGTCGCCAGCCACGATCCGTCTCTGCCAGCTGGGTGGCCGACGAAAATTGCATGCTGCCTTCGGTCAGGGTACCGGTCTTATCCAGACACACGGTATCGACGCGGGCCAGGATTTCTACGGCGGGCTGTTCCTGGATCAGCACCTTTTTACTGGTCAAATTCAGGGCAGCCACCGCAAATGAAATGGTCGTCATCAAGGCAAGGCCTTGCGGGATCATCGTGGTGATCCCGGCGATGGTAGCAACCAGCGCCGAATCAAGGCTGCCATCGGCCACCACCTGCTGCCAACCACCTAGGGCCTTGATCTGGCCCCAGGAGACCACAGCGATCAACGGGATCAGCGCGATGGTGATCCAGCCGGCGACCTTATCTAGGGCGGTGCGGAGTTCGGAGTGGGCTTTGGTGAATTGTCGGGCGCGGGTGGTCAGTTGTGCCGCATGAGAGTCTTGGCCGACACCGGTGATCCGAAAATAGGCATTGCCTGCAACGACCGAAGTGCCCGATAAAACGGTCGCCCCCGCGGGTTTATAGACGGCGTCGGCTTCTCCGGTGATCAGCGATTCATCGACATCCAGACTTTCAGACGCCAGCACGAGCCCGTCGGCGGGGACTTGATCTCCGGCCCGCAAAAAGACGACATCATCGAGCACGGCCTCAGCGATGTTGATTTCGACGTTTTCCCCATTGCGTCGGACGACGATGCCGTCCTGATGCAATAGCGCAATGCGATCGAGTTTGAGCTTGGCTGAATACTCTTGCACGACCCCGATGATCACGTTGGTCACCGCGGCGATGGCAAAGAGCAGATCCAACCAGCGGCCGAGGGCTACGATGCCGAGCGCACACAGAAAGATCACCAGATTGAATAAGGTGAAGACGTGCGCTCGCAGGATCGCGATCAGTGAGCGCGAGGTGTCATCGGGTTGGATGTTGTTCAGCTGCAGGTCGGTGCGCTGTTTGACCTCTTGGGTCGAGAGGCCGTAGTCCAATAAACGCTGGTCATCGATGACCCCCGGGTCGGTCACGCCGCGGGCTTGCAACAATCCGTGGCGATTTTCGGCCGTGATGTCCACTTGGGAGCTTCCACGGCCAGACGCTGCCGCACTGTCGTGCAGCGGGGTGGACTCGGACACTGCCTACCTCATCAATACGTTTTCAACTAGGACTATTCTAACGAGATGCAAGTACACCAGAGCCATTCCCGTGCTGGATTATTGCTGTACAGCACAACTGGTGGGATGCCTGCAGCATCCCACCAGTTCAGTGTTGGTTCTTAGTGTCCGAAACGGCGTGGCAGAGCCGTGGCCCAGCCTTCGCGTAGTTCATCAATGCTCGCGGTGAAGAGGTCCTGGATTTCCAGGGCCGCCGAGTTAGCGTCGACAACACCGATGCGCAACGATGGGTAGCCGCGGGATTCGGTGATTCCGCGGAAGCGGACTTCTTCGGATAGCGGGACGGCCACCAGTGCGCGGCCCTGCGATTCCGAAAACAGCGCGGTGAACGCGTCGATGCCGTCGCGTTCGGTGACGTAGTTGAGGTTAATACGCATACCGACCCCGGCGGTGAGTACCATGTCGGCTAGGGCACCGGCCAGGCCACCATCGGAAAGATCGTGGGCTGCATCAAGCATGTGAGTGCGTGAAGCGTTGGACAATAGACCCGCCAGTTGCCGCTCTTTGGCGAGGTCAACCCTTGGCGGCACGCCACCTAAGTGACCGCGCAGGTGGGCAAACTGTGAGCCGTCCAGTTCATCGAAAGTCTCGCCCAGCAGGTAGATCGCTGATCCGTCGAAGGCTGGGTGCAGCCACGAGGGGACCGCGGTGGCGACATCGTCGTAGCGGCCCAGCGTGACGATCATCGGGGTTGGGTGAATCGGGGTATCAACCGTCTGGTTGTACAGCGAGACGTTGCCGCCGGTGACCGGGACGCCCAGCTCCATGCACGCATCGGCAATCCCGCGGGTAGATTCAGCGAACTGCCACATCACGCCGGGGTCTTCGGGGGAGCCGAAGTTCAACCCGTCGGAGATACCCATTGGGGTGGCTCCCGAGGTGGCCACGTTGCGGTAGGACTCGGCCACGGCCAGCTGCGAACCCTGATAGGGGTCCAAGTAGACATAGCGGGAGTTGCAGTCGATGGCTAACCCAAAGCCCATCCCGGTTTCTTCATCGACCCGGACCACGCCTGCGTCGTTTGGCGCGGCCTGGCGGGTGTTGCCACCCACCGAGGTGTCAGTCTGGGAAGTGATCCAGGAGCGATCGGCCATATTGGCTGAGCTCATCAGTTCGATGACGGCAGCCTTGAGGTCTTCGCCGGTCTGGGGTAGGTCAGCTGCAGCAGTTGAGGCGCGGAACGTATCGGCTTGTACGGTGTCTTGCCAGTCTGGGCGCGCATATGGTCGGTCGTACACCGGTCCGCCGTCTGCGACGGTCGTGGGGTCCACATCGACAATGCGTTCGCCGTTCCAGTCAATTGTCAACCGGCCGGAGTCGTTGACCTCACCCAGCCAGGAGTACTCCACCCCGTATTTGGCCATGATCTCTTCAAACGCGGCCGCATTGTCCGGGGTGACCACGGCCATCATGCGTTCCTGAGATTCCGACATCAAAATGTCCCCGGCGGTCAGGCCTTCATCGCGCAACAAGACGTGGGTCAGTTCGATGTGCATGCCCCCGTCACCACCGGCGGCGAGCTCACTGGTAGCACAGGCAATCCCGGCGGCACCCAAGTCCTGGATCCCTTCGACCAATGACTTGGCAAACAGTTCCAGGGTGGCTTCGATGATCACGTTTTCTTGCAGCGGGTCGCCGGCTTGGACGACCGGGGTGTTGGCCGCGCCTTCATCATCGAAGGCCGCGGAGCTCATCGCCGCGCCACCGATGCCATCGCCACCGGTACGAGCACCGAAGAGGACGATCCGGTTGCCGGTGCCCGAGGCCTGCGCCAAGCGCAAGTCTTCGTGGCGCAAGACTCCGACAGCTCCGGCGTTGACCAGCGGGTTGCCCTGGAATACCGAGTCAAAGGAGATCTCCCCGGCAATATTGGGCACCCCTAGGATGTTGCCGTAGTGCCCGACACCGGCCACCGCCCCTTTGACGATGCGAGCGGTGTCTTCGTGGTCTTCGTGGCCGACCCGCAGCGAGTCGAGCACCGCGACCGGGCGAGCGCCCATCGAGATGATGTCGCGCACCACGCCACCGATCCCGGTGGCGGCACCCTGGAAGGGTTCCAAGAAGGAGGGTGAGTTGTGGGATTCGACCTTGAAGGTCACGGCCCAACCGTCACCTAGATCCACCACGCCGGCGTTTTCGCCCAGGCCCACCAGCATGTTGCGCTGCATCTCGTCGGTGGTTTTTTCGCCGAACTGGCGCAGGTGAACTTTAGAGGATTTATAGGACGTGTGCTCCGACCACATGGAGGAATACATCGCCAGTTCCGCTTCGGTTGGGCGGCGTCCCAGAATATCGCGGATGCGCTGATATTCCTCAGCGTTCAACCCCAGCGCTGCCCATGACTGCTCCGCCTCGGGGGTCTGGTCGGCGTGGGCGACCGTATCTAGTTGTTCTTTACTCACCGACAACTCCTTCACCGTTGATCGCACCGGCAGCACGCACAACTGAGACAAATAATCCTTGACCATCCACACCCATACCGGGGCCGTCTGGATGGTCTGTTCCGAAGCCTTCTTCGATCGCATACTCTGGGCTTGCCATCAGTCCCAACACCAGGCCGTCAGCCGAGCTAATTCCCGCAATATCGGAACCGGTTGCAGAGTCTTTGGCGCGGATGAGTACATTGCCTCGTTCTTCGAGCGCTTCCAGCTCTTGGGCTGTCGCGGTGTACTGGGCGTAGGCGCCTTTTTGGACGAGGCGAACTTGTTGGCCGAGTTCATAGGCGTTGGTCATGGCCGAGCTGTTATTGGCGATAATGAAGTCCACTTCGGTGTGGTGGTATCGGGGGGTGGCGTTGGCGACAAACGCACCCGGTAGCAGGCCTGCTTCAGTCAGTACTTGGAAGCCATTGCCCAATCCGATAACGGTGATCTCTTCGGCTTCGACGGCTTCCGCCAGGACCCGCATGATCGGCTGCGTCGCCGCCAGGGCGCCGGCCCGGAGATAGTCACCGTAGGAAAATCCGCCCGGCAGAATGACCACAGAGAGGTCGGCCAGGTCCGGGGCGACCGTTGTCTTGGGGTGCAAGGTGACCGGTGTGCCACCGGCCAGCTCGACGGCTCGAATGACCGAGGCCGCATCGGTTGCCGCGTCGAACATTACGACGCCAATGTTGGGTTCGCTCATTTGGCCACCTCGACGTTGGCAATATATTCGGTCGAGGGGTTAGCGAATAATTCTGCTGCCAAGGTTCTGGCACGATCCAAGACGTCGTCGGTGACTTCGCCTTCGACGGTCAGTTCAAAGCGTTTGCCTTGTCGGACGGCGGAAAACTCGCGAAACCCGAGTTCGGGCAGCCGAGCATCGATGGCTTTACCTTGCGGGTCAAGCACTTCTGGTTTCGGCATGACTTCGACGACGATTGTGGGCATGATTGCTCCTGATCTGGGATCTACCAATTGGCATCCTTGATTTTATCGAACATAGTGGTGCAAAAAATGAATAGGTCGAAGCAAGCACTTCGATATCCGGTCGGCGACCTGTGCGGCACGCAGGTGCCCGCCGCGTGAGACAGACTAGTCGAAACCGGCAAGCCAATCGGCAACCCCGGTTGCGTCCAACGAAGCCACCACAGAGGGTAAAAGCTCAGGCTTAGTGGAGCCATCCGGGGCGGGGATGGACGCTAAAATTTTGACGAGTTCGTGCCAGTCGATGTCATTATCTAAAAACCATGGTTTGGCGAAACCAAGATTCGGTGACATGGTGATCCACCCGGGCCCGGCGATGCCCTCTGATTCGTTGATAATAAAGCGGAAGGGCCCGGGGTCTTCTTCGGTGGCCGGCTGGACCAGGATGGGCGCCGGACGACGTAGATGCAGGCTGTACCACAGTTGTGATTCCGGGCGTTTCGCTGCTGCGCGAGTGTCACCGTTGGCTGACTGTAGGTACCGCAGCAACGCTGGATCTTTGTCTTCTAAGATGTTTTCATCGTCGTGGGCGGTGAGGATGACTTTTCGGTCTTCACCGACCGGGTACCCCCACTGGTCGGCTTCAATGATCTCGGTGGTGACATCTTCAGGCGGGGGCAGCATCGGATGCATGTGGAAGGGCTGAATCCCGAACGCCCAGGCACGGTTTTCGGACTCGATAAAGAAGTCACCGCCGGGTACCTCCCACCCGCGTCGGATGAAGAAAAAGTCCTCCAGCGTCGGCGGTTTGGTGAGCGTTGGATCACTGTTGTGCCAGTATTCGGTCCAATCCGTGCTTGAGTTGAGTTCCTCATAGGTGACGGTGGTGTTGGTGTCGGCACCAAAAATTTCCCCGCCAGTGAGCTCGACCGTGTCGGTTGGTTTGGCGGGCTCGTTGGTGAAGACCACGAGTGACCAGTCAAGGATTTCTTCGCGGTAGCCGCTGAAGCCCAGGGCGCCGCTTTCAAAATTGTGAATGCGCTGCATTCGGACCTTTGTAGCCAGATAGGTGCGCGTTGCCTGACCTGCGCTGTGATGCAAGAATTTCGTCGGCAATAGCCAGGCGGAGACCGCACCGTCAGCTAGGAACTGGTGGGTGGCCAACACGAAGTGGTTATACAGGTCCGTGAGGCCGGTCGGGCGGATACCGGTTGCGGCTTCTGCTGCATCGGCGGCGCGTATTTTGAGGTCTGACGACAGCCGGTGATGTTGTGTCACCGGGGGACGAGACAACACCATCGTGGCTTTGGGCGCATCGGATGCACCCAAGCTCAAAAAGTCCAGCTCGTGCACCGTTAACCCGGCAGGCGCCCAGAGGTCATGCGCTAACACGGCAAATTGTTCTTCGCGTTCGACACCGTGGGCTGCAACGATTTCCAGCTCGTCGCCGCGGTTATCTGCTTCGTGGAGCAGGGTGGAAAAGAAGATACCGGTGCCAAGACATGGTTCTAAGAATCGTACTTGGGAGCCGGGATGATATCGCAATGCCAGACCGGTGATATCACTGGCGATCGGAAACGGGGTCGCCCCGTGCGGGCCAGGATGCTGATCCTCGGCGCGAAGTTTTTCGAGGAAGGTTTGGCCTGTTTGGCGAACGGTTTCGGTACCGGTTACATCGAAATCTGAACCCAACATCCTGCCTCCTTCCCGCCACCGACGGCATCAGTGCCGTTAGGAGTCCACACTAATCTGTCAACTCGGCGGGCAAGCAGATGTTTGCGTTTGTGTAGCACAAAACAACGCCACCGCAGAAATCCGAGCGATCTCTGCGGTGGCATGTGGCCGTGGGCCTGACGAAGGGCAGCGGGTTAGCGTCCCGTGCCGCCGTGAACGGTGGCTTCTTCTTCGGCGTCGAGCCCGAAAGCGCTGTGAATCTCTTTGACCGCAGCCTGCAGTTTGTCTTCGGCAGTGACCACCGAGATCCGAATCTCGGACGTGGAGATCAGATCGATGTTGGCTCCGGCGCGGTGCAGGGCATCGAAGAAGGTGGCTGAGACCCCGGGGTTGGAACGCATGCCGGCACCAATGAGGGAGATTTTGCCAATGTTGCGCTGGTGGGCCACGTCTTCAAAGCCGATGCGCTCTTGAGCGGCACGCAGTGCTGCGATGGCTTCTTTCCCCTGGTCCAACGGCACGGTGAAGGAGATGTCGGTGGCACCGGCACCTGCGCGCGATGGATTTTGGACGATCATGTCAATGTTGGTGTGAGCATCGGCGATGACCTTGAAGATCTCGGCGGCTTTGCCTGGAATGTCCGGGACCCCGATGATGGTGACTTTGGCTTCTGAGGTGTCGTGGGCGACACCGGCGACGATGGGCTGTTCCATAGGTTGGCCTTCTGGTAGTTGGATGGTGTCTTGCTCGTCTGGGATCACCCAGGTGCCTTCTTCGTCCGTGAATGAGGACCGGACGTGGAGTTTGACGCCAAATCGACGGGCGTACTCGACCGCACGCAGGTGGAGGATCTTGGAGCCCGAAGCGGCCAGTTCCAGCATCTCTTCGGAAGAAATTTCGTGGATTCGCGATGCGGAGGAGACCAGGCGTGGGTCGGCGGTGTAGATGCCGTCAACGTCGGTGTAAATTTCGCACGCGTCAGCGTTGAGCGCTGCGGCGAGTGCGACGGCGGTGGTATCGGAGCCGCCGCGACCCATTGTGGTGATGTCTTTGGATTCGGGGGACATGCCCTGGAAACCGGCCACGATGGCGATATTGCCGTCGTCGATGGCTTCTTTGATGCGGGTGGGGGAGACCCGGGTGATGCGGGCTTGGCCGTGATAGGTATCGGTCATCATGCCAGCTTGCGAGCCGGTGAAAGACCGGGCTTGGGAACCATTGGCGTTGACGGCCATGGCCAACAGAGCCATCGAGATGCGCTCACCGGAGGAAAGCAGAATGTCCATTTCCCGTTTGGGGGCATCGTCGGTGACTTGCGCGGCCAGATCCAGCAGGTCATCTGTGGTGTCACCCATGGCGGAGACCACGACAACAACTTGGTGGCCGGCCCGTTGGGTGGCGACCACACGGCGGGCGACGCGTTGGATGCCTTCGGCGTCGGCTACTGACGAGCCGCCGTATTTTTGGATGATCAGGCTCATAACTACCTTTGTGGTTAGAAAATGGGACTGCGCTTAAGTGTAACGGCTCTCCTATGGCGTTTCGCCGAGTTTGCGTCGACCTTCGAACGCTCTGCCCAGGGTCACTTCGTCGGCGTATTCCAGATCGCCGCCGACCGGCAGTCCGGAGGCCAGGCGCGACAGCGTCATCCCGACCGGCGCCAACATGCGGGTTAGGTATGTTGCGGTGGCTTCGCCCTCCAGGTTGGGGTTAGTGGCGATGATGACTTCTTTGACCGTGTCATCTTGGAGTCTGGTGAGTAACTCGCGAACCCGAAGTTGTTCGGGCCCGATGCCACCGATGGGATTGATGGCCCCGCCCAGCACATGATAGCGCCCGTTGAAGGTGCGGGTGCGTTCGATGGCCAGAACATCTTGGGATTCTTCGACCACACACAATAGGCCGGTGTCGCGGTTGTCGTCGCGACAGATGGCACACCGGTCGTGTTCGGAGACGTTGAAGCAGATTTCGCACAACCGAATCTTGGACTTCACATCGGTGATTGCCGTGGCCAGCGCGACCATGTCTTCTTCGGAGGCTTCAAGAATATGGAAGGCGATGCGCTGGGCAGACTTGGGGCCGATGCCCGGGAGCCTGCCCAATTCATCAATCAGAGACTGTACTGCACCGTCGTACACGTGTTGGTGCCTTCTTTCGTTGGATTCAGGGGGTCTTAAAGTTTGGGTGTGCCGTCAGGGTTGCGTTCTTCAACCAGGCGGGCGTTGAGCACTTCTTCGACGACGGCGCGACCGGCCAGACCGGATTCTTCGATGATGACGTCATCATCCGAGGCGTAGTCGTCGTCATCGTCGTCTGCTGGTTCGTCCTTGTGCGCGGCCGGTGGGGTGTCTTGCTGGTTTGCCTGCTGGCCGCCGTATTGGGCGACCATATCGGCAAAGCGCGACCCTGCGGGTTTGGTGCCTTGCTGTTGAGGCTTGCTGGTCCCAGGGCTGGCTGGAATGACGTCGCTAAAACGTCGTTGAAACTCCTCGCGCAGTTCGGCTTCAGACTTGGCAAATGCCGGGGCAAACGGTTCATCAGCTGGGTCCTCACGCGGGATGAAGCCGGCGTAACCGTCGGCAGCGATCGGATCTGGCTGACTGGGTAGCTCTGGTTCTGCCGGTGGCGCTTCCGGTTCGGCCGCGGGTGGTTGTTGCTGCCCGGTGGTCGGAGGCGTTAGTTGTTCAGGTGCGGTCGGCCCACTGGCTGCGGGTGGTTCAGCAGGTGGCTGGGCTTCGGGAGGCAGCGGTTGTCCACCCTGTGGTTCGCGGTACCACGGGTCCTCTGGTGGCATCCACTCATCTTCTGGTGGCCCCCAGTTCGGATCGGGCTGCCCCCAGTCGGGTTCCGGTTGGCCCCACGCTTGGTTGGGTTCGCCAGTGCCCCACCCGGCGACACCTGCTGGCGGTGACTGCGGCGGCTGTTGAGGCGCGGCCGGCTGCTGTGGGGCAGGCTGTTGCTGTGTCGGTGGTGATGCGGGGTGCTGTGGTTGCGGGCGGCTCTGCTGTGGAGGTGCAGTCGGTTGCTGCGAGTGCGAAACTGGTGGCTCGGCCTGCGGTGAGCTGGGCGAACTGGGCGAGGTCGGTGAGGGTGGCGATGCTGGCGACGCAGGGGAGACCGGAGACGCCGGCGCAGCCTGCTGTGGCGGTTGAGGGCCGCCACCGGATTGATGGGGCGGCGGACCGCCCACCGGTGGCGCCTGTTCGGGACGTTGCGCGGGTTGCTGCGGTGATCGCTGTGCTGGAGGTTGCAGCTGTGGCCGAGCCTGGCGGCTAGGGCCTTTTGGGGAACCACCATCTGACGTGCCCGAAATGAGATCCAACTCCGGCTGGATCCCCAGAACGTGGTTGAAACCGGCGGCGAGCAGTTTCTCACCGCCGCGCATTTGTACGGTGTTGCGGGCCCCGTCGTTATCGAACCCAATGGTGAGTAATTTGCCGTCGTAGCCCACCACTTGGGCGTTGCCGTTGACGGTCATCCAGATCAGCCGAGATTCGTTTTTCAGAAACTCGAGCACTTCGGGCCACGCGCGGCGAACCATCTCGACTTGGGAAGGTTGTTGTTTTTGTTCTGACGCGGCCGCTTGGTGCTGTGGTGGCGCAGCGGGCTGTTGTGGCGCTGGCTCGGCTGGGCGCTCAGCTTGTGGGGCGCGTTCCGCCGGCTGCTGGGGGACCGGTGGCTCTTGCTGACGCGGTGGCGCAGCGGGTTGCTGCTGTTGAGCTGGCTGCGGTGCGGCCGGTAGCGCAATTGGTTCAGCCTGCGGTTGCGCTTGCGGTTGTTCCGGCTCGGCAGCAGGCTGCTGTTGCTGTGGTGCAGGGGCCCGTTGTGTCTCGGCCGGGGCCGCCTGTTGCGGTTGTTGGACGGGCTCGTCTTGGGGTTGTTCTTGGGCCTCTTCGGCTGCGATGCGATCACGAGCCAACGCTGCGCGCGCGGCGGCAGCACCAGAAAGGCCTGCCTCCTCAGACTGTGCAGGCGCAGTCGCTGCAGGCTGGTTCGGCTCGGGCTGGGCAGGGGCAGCAGTTGTTTCGGGGACCCCGCCGTACTCGAGGCGGCGCTCCAACCGATCCATGCGTGCGGCAAGACCGCGTTCGGTTTCATCGGTGGCCGGTAACATCAGCCGGGCCATGAGTAATTCAAGGTGTAGGCGCGGAGAGGTCGCACCCGACATTTGGGTCAGCGCTGCGGCAGTGATATCTGCGGCCCGGGATACTTCGGCAGCTCCCAGCTGGTTGGCCTGGGCTTCTAACCGACGCAGTTGGTCAGCCGGCATGCCGTGCAAAATCCCCGCAGCGTCTTGCGGGGCCGCCTTGACGATCACGACATCACGGAAGCGTTCCAACAGGTCCTGTACGAAGCGTTCCGGATCTTGCCCGGATTGCACGACCTGATCGACCACCCGGAATACCGTGGCGGAGTCCTCTGCGGCCAGGGCATTGACCACATCGTCTAAGAGGTTCTCGGGCGTGAACCCCAGCAGGTTGACGGCCAGCTCGTAGCTGACCCCTTCTTCGGTGGCCCCGGCGATGAGTTGGTCCAGCACCGACAGCGTGTCACGGACCGATCCGCCACCGGCGCGGATCACCAGCGACAACACGCCCGGGGCGATCGTGACGTGCTCCGCCGACGCCAGCGTTTCCAGATACGCCATCAACGGCTCTGGTGGCACTAACCGGAATGGGTAGTGGTGGGTGCGCGAGCGGATGGTCCCGATGACCTTATCGGGTTCGGTCGTAGCAAAAATAAACTTGATGTGTTCTGGCGGTTCTTCGACGATCTTCAACAGCGCGTTGAAACCGGCCGAGGTGACCATATGCGCTTCGTCAATAATGAAAATCTTGTACCGGTCACGCGTCGGGGCAAATGTCGCGCGCTCGCGCAGATCGCGCGCATCATCCACACCACCGTGCGAGGCCGCGTCAATTTCAATAACATCGAGCGATCCCGGACCCCCGGTAGCCAAATCGGTGCACGACTCACAGGTCCCACAGGGGGTTGCCGTGGGTCCCTGGGCGCAGTTTAGGCAGCGCGCAAGGATGCGGGCCGAGGTGGTTTTACCGCAACCACGAGGACCGGAAAACAGGTAGGCGTGGTTAATCCGGTGCTTGTCGATAGCGTTGGCCAACGGCACGGTAACGTGCTCTTGACCGATGACTTCTTCAAACGTATCGGGACGGTAGCGGCGATATAAAGCGGTGGTCACTCTCAATACCCTAGCGTGCTGACGGGCGAATCGTTACCAGCATTATCTGCTGGCCGAACTGTCACAATAGACTGTATTCTTCGAAGCTGAGGAAAGGAAAACGCATGGTGTTCCACGGTCCCGCTGCCGAGGCTGGGGTGCCTCGGGAAGTCCTGGATGCGCTGTTTGTCCAAGCGCATACCATCAAGACTTTTGCTGCTGAGCCCGTGGATCCGGCCGTGATCGCCGCAGTCTACGAGGACATCCGGTGGGCCCCCACGCAGATGAATTCCCAACCGATGCGTCTCAGCCTCATCGCCAGCCCCGAGGCAAAACAGCGACTGAGCCCGCATATGCGCCGCGGGAACCGTGATAAAACCATGGCCGCGCCGATGACGATTATTGCCGCGTGGGACCCAAATTGGCACCATCACTTAGAGGTGTTAGCACCGCACCGTGAAGGGGCTCGTGCAAAGCTGGAACCCGATCCAGCGGCACGCCGGGAGATTGGGCAACGGTCTGCACACTTACAGATCGGGTATCTCATCCTGGGGCTACGTGCTCACGGTCTGCAGGTGGGCCCGATGACCGGCTTTAATGCCACAGGCGTCGACGAAGAGTTCCACACCGACACCGGGTGGAAAACCGAGGTCATCATCAACGTTGGTTGGAAGCCAAATGTTGATGATGCCGATGCGGTTCGTCCACGGGCCGGCAGGCTCTCTTTCGTCGACGCCTGTCAGATCGTGTAGTGCTTAGTTTGTGAGGCTGTCAACCCATTCTTGGTTTTCTTCCATCCACTCACGCACGACCTCTGGGTAGTCGTCTTGTGAGACTTCTTCAACGAACATGTCTTCTTCAAGATCCTGCAGCAGGTCTGTTTCGAACTCAAAGTTCGACAACCATTCATAGACTTCAGGATGATCGTCAGAGAAGCCATTGCGAGCGTAGATGGTCATGTTTTCTTCCTGACCAAGAGCTTCTTCAGGGTCTTCGAGTGCTTTGATGTCATAAGCGCTAAAAGCCCAGTGCGGACGCCACAGGGTGAACGCGATGTTTTCGCCAGCACTGGTGGCAGTGTCGACTTCCTGCAGCATTGCTGGAGTTGAGGAGGTTGTGAACTCCCAGTCTTCCAGGCCGTAGTCCGGGATAACGTACTGTTCGGTGCGTTCTGTCAGACCAGCACCCGGTTCAATGCCGACCAGTTCGCTATCGAATAGATCGGCGTTGTCAGCCAATTCATCCAGCGAGTCGATGGGAGCATCAGCGTTGACCGCAATAACTTGGTTCGCGTCGCTATTCCAGACCCCAACTTCTTCAAGGTCTTCGCCGTATTCGTTGAGGTATTCCTCATGTGTCACCGGCTGCCAGATGTTCATGTTGAAGTCCATGTCACCGGTGGACAGTGCGGAGAAGCTCGGAGCGAGGTCCATGTAGTTTTTGCTGACTTCGTAGCCTTCATCTTCCAGGATGAGTGCCCAGAGCTCAGCGACGGCGATGCCTTCTTCCCAACCGTGGTTGATGGCAATGTCGATGGTGTTGTCTTCGCCACCTTCGTCGCCGGTGTCTGCAGTCTCCCCGTTTCCGCAGGCGGTCAGCGCAAGACCGACAGCAGCGGCAAGAGCGGTGACACGGCCCATGCTGTGAAATTTTTTCTTTGCTGTATGGCTCATGTATTCCTAAGGTGTAAGTGGTTACGGTGGTACCACCGTAACACCGGTCACACCTGGTCCAAAGGGTTTATCGATGGGTGTGTACAACTCGGCGATGGGATTTCAGGCGTCTAGCGCACTGCAGTAGCGCAACACCACGAAGGGGTGGGTGGAGGGTATCTCGAATACCAGCGTGTCGGAATCGTAGCGATCAGCATGTTCGGCCGGACTTGTTGTCAGTGGTCATCAAGGATCAGACTGATGATCGATGCCTCGACCCTGCGAAAGGGGTCCCTGAAAGTATTAAATCAAGGAGCCCCTCACGCACCTGCCAGAGCATACCTACCCTTGCTGCATTCCTGCCCTGGGGGAGTTGAGTAAGATGACACCGCGTGAGGGGCCGGAGTCCATCATACCAATTCGAAGCCAAAGTGCGAATTCGTAGCACAGCGTTCTCTGACGGTGATCGACCGGTGCGCCACGCTTTCGGGGAAACACAATTGCTCGGCGGCAGTGCGCGTGTCAAAGTAGCAGGCATGAGAATTGATATCTGGTCTGACATTGCCTGCCCATGGTGCTACATCGGGCTCACGCGGTTTGAAGAAGCGCTCGCAACATTCCCGCATCGAGAATCGGTAGACGTGCACTATCGCACCTTCCAGCTGGATCCGTCATTGCCTGAGCGCGACGATCGCAGCGAGGTGCAGTACCTGGCAGAGACCAAAGGCATGCCGTCAAACCAGGTGCATCAGATGTTTGAGACCATCAAAGCTGACGGGAAAGAAGCCGGTATAGAGTTCAACATGGACGATGTGGTGGTGGCGAACTCCTGGACCGCCCACCGGTTGTTGCACTTGGCGAAGCTGCATGACGCGGAAGCCGCAGACGAGAGCGCACACATCACGCCGGCATTGAAACGTGAACTGCTAGCCGGACATTTTGAAACGGGTCTGGACCTCTCCGATCACGAACAGCTCGTGCAAGTTGCGATTTCTGTGGGGCTGGATGAACCCCGTGTTCGCGAAGTACTAGCTTCCGACGAGTTTGATGCGGCCGCCCGCGCTGATGTGGCGCAAGCCCGCGCTTATGGGGTCTCAGCCGTCCCGACCTATGTGCTGGCCCAAAAGTACGCACTTCCTGGAGCACAATCGGTTGAAACCTTCACTCAAGCTCTCAATCAAGTCTGGGAGGAACTCAACCCTGCGCCCTTGCAAACTATTGGCAGTGACGGTCAAGTTTGCGGCGTCGACGGTTGCGATTAACGCCCCGTCTTCGGTTTTGCTAATTTCAGAATGGATGGGCTATGCTAAAGTCTGGTCTTTGCGAAGTGAACACTTTGTAAAGTCCCTCTGGAGGATTCGCATAGCGGCCTAGTGCGCACGCCTGGAACGCGTGTTGGGTGAAAGCCCTCAGGGGTTCAAATCCCCTATCCTCCGCGAAATAAAACCCCGTCAGATCGCTGATCTGGCGGGGTTTTCGCATCACTGCTCGAGCAGTATTCATGCTGGTAGGTTGTCAGACATGACTGATCCCCAGGTGTATGGCCATACGGTCGATGACCAAACACGGTGCGCGCACTATGCGACCCTGTTGGATGTGGTAGCGCTGAAATTTGGGTGCTGTGAACAGTACTATCCGTGCTTCAAATGTCATGATGAGGTAGCTGACCACGAGCGTCGACCGTGGCCAGATAACCGTAGCGATGAGCCAGCAGTGCTGTGCGGAGTCTGCAAAACGGAACTTCTCGTCGCTCAATACATGCGCACGGAACGATGCCCTGCCTGTAGTGCGGCCTTCAATCCGGGCTGTAGTGCACATTATGGAATCTACTTTGAAACTCCGGGCGACTAAACCGCGGGGTCTCGCAGCAGACTAAACGCGTACCGGGGTGGTCGCTCGTCGCGGGCTAGTAATGCGCTTCGATGGGATATCTCGATGCAACCGCAGGGCACGCAACGCAATGACAATTGCAACAATATCGACCACTTCCTGCAATAAGGCGCCGAACGTGGCCGGTAAATACCCAAATGCGGCGATGGCCATGAGCCCAATCGAAACCGCCATGCCAAACCAGATGGATTGCAGTGCGATCGACACCGTACGTTTTGAAATATGCACCACATCTGCCAGCCGAGCAATATTTTCTGAGGTAATGACCGCATCGGCGGATTCTGACGCAGCGGTCGCGCCGCGGGCACCCATGGCGATCCCCACATCGGCGGTTGCCAGGATGGGTGCATCGTTGATGCCATCGCCGACCATGAGTGTGGGAGCCGGCATCCGTTGGACGACCTCGACTTTGTCTGTCGGGCTCATCGATGAGAAAACTTGCGCGCGACCGAATCCCACTTCTTGGGCGATGGCCTGGGCGGTATCTTCCATGTCGCCGGTGACCATGACCATTTGGTCTACCCCGTGGTCGGTCAGCCATTGCAGCGTGGCGGTCGAGGCGTGTCTCAGCGGATCAGCCAGGACGATGATGCCAACAAGCTCGGTGTTCTTGGAGACGTAGACGGCTGATTCCCCGGCGTTGAGCGGGAATTCTTCATGTGCGGGCGCAACCTCTGCGATGAATGATGATTTCCCGACTCGCACGTGATCACCAGCTGACGTTCGTGCCTCGACCCCGTTGGTTGCGATCTCTTCTGCAGTGTCGATTGCTAGGAGTTCGAGATTTTCGTGGCGAGCATGCGCCACAATTGGTTCAGCAAAGACATGTACCGAATACTGCTCGGCCGAAGCTGCCAGTCGCAGGGTCTCTTCAACAGAGCCGGTCACGGGCTCGATCCGTGAAACCGTTGGTCTGCCTTGAGTGAGCGTGCCCGTTTTATCGAAAGCCGCCGACTTCACCTTTGCAAGCCGCTCCAGAGTGCCACCGTCTTTAACGATGACATTGGCTCGGGCGGCTGAAGACATACCACCCATAAATGACACAGGGGCACCGATGAGTAGGGGGCATGGCGTCGCCACCACGAGCACTTCGGCAAAGCGCACCGGATCTCCGGAATACCACCAGGCCACGCCCGCGACGATCAGCGAGATGACTGTAAAGGGGACAGCGTAGCGATCTGCAAGTCGCACCATCGGCGCACGAGATTCCACGGCTTCTTCGACCAAGCGTACAATCTTGGCATAATGCGAGTCTTGGGCAGTAGTAGTGGCCTGCAGCTGTAGGGTCTCGGTGCTGTTGACCGTACCGGAGATGACTTCGTCCCCGGTGTATTTTGTCACCGGCAGGGCTTCGCCGGTGACCGATGATTCGTCGAGTGAGGCCCGCTGTGACATTAACAAGCCATCGACCGGGACTACCTCATTGCCGCGGACGACGAGCATATCGCCGACTTCGACATCGGAAATATTCTTTCGATGCACGGTGATTCCGTCGGTATCTAAGACGTTCGCAAACGTGGGGCGCCGATTAATAAGTGAATCGAGTTCGCGTGAGGCCCGCCCTGCGGCCATGTCTTCGAGCGCTTCACCGCCGGTCAGCATCAGCGCGATAATGAGTCCCGCTAAGTATTCTTCAACCGCAAGTGTGGCAAGCATAGCCACCACGGCAAGGATATCTAGCCCCCACTGACCGGCTCTGAGTGCTTTGACCATATCAATTGACGTCAGAAGGATAACGACGCCGACGACCACGTAGGCCACAGCAGCCAGCTGGGCAGGCATGTCAGCGAAGAAGAATACGACACCCAGCACGAGGCCGCCCACCACGAACAAAACCACCGGGTGGAGGAGTGGGTGCCGGACAACAAAATTTCGCTGGCTCATAGTACAACATGATGTCTGGCAAGGTGACGTGTATCTAGCAAGGTGAGCCGAACCTAAATGCGAAAGGCAGGCATAAAATCAGAATATGTGATATATGTCAAGGGTGGCTTTGAGGCCAATCACCTTGAATATCCGGGTTGGGTGGGCATATTTGAGCCTTCAACTGAACAATACGTTTCGCTGATAGCGTAGAGGGCCGGGCTGTGCCTGCTCGCCGAGGCGAATAAAGCGAGCCCGAGAGTGGCAATTATGATCAGTCGAGCAGCTCGCCTCCGGCCGCTCGGGGCGTGAGCTGGATCGCCCCATGGGGCCGATGCTGGCTAGGTCGTCGGGGCATTTTGTGAGATGCGCCACTTTGGACACGGGTCCATGCGCGCGTATTCGTCAACTTTTCCAGCTTGTCAACCTCCAGGGTCACTTCCTGATAACAGACTGAGTGGCACCTGTAATTGCAGTGTCAATCTTGTTAGCGTTGATGCGAGAGGTTGTGTCTACTCGCAAGTAACACCGCGATCCGGTGCCATTCGGTAGGCCGACCTATATTTATTTTGTTAGCAAGTTGAACAAGGACGTGAGGAGGAGCTCACCCGTCACGGTGTGGCGGTGGGTCAAGCACCATGAGCGAACCAAACACAGCCCAGCCCGTGATACGGGCCAGGAATGTCTATAAGGTATTCGGCCGGCGTCCCGAAGCGGTCGTTGACCGACTGAAATCGGGCGAAACACGTCAAGACGTCGAAAAAGCTGGGACAGCCGCGGTCATAGATGCCTCCTTTGATGTCTATCAAGGTGAGATATTCGTCGTCATGGGCTTGTCAGGCTCGGGTAAGTCAACCGTTATTAGGACACTGAATGCGCTCCAGCCAGCGACCTCCGGCACGGTTGAGGTGCTCGGCCAAGATCTAGCGAAGCTGACGCCTAAAGAGCTCCGTGCACTGCGTTCTGAACATATTTCCATGGTGTTTCAGCACTTCGCACTGTTCCCGCACTGGACGGTGATCGAAAACGCTGCCTACAGTCTTGAAACCCAAGGCGTGGAGAAAGAAAAACGTTACGCGAAGGCCCGCGAAGTTCTAGCTGCCGTGGGACTCAAGGGCTGGGAGGATTCCTACCCCTCCGAACTATCCGGCGGTATGCAGCAACGTGTCGGACTGGCACGTGCACTAGCTGCAGAGACTGACATCATGCTCATGGACGAAGCGTTTTCGGCCCTGGACCCACTGATCCGGCGTGAAATGCAGGATGAACTCAAACAAATCCAGGCTCAACTGGGTCGCACCATTGTCTTCATCACCCACGATCTCAACGAAGCGATGTTCCTGGGAGATCGAATTGCTGTGATGAAAGATGGACAAATCGTCCAGATCGGGACTCCACAAGAGATTCTCTCCGAACCGGCAGACGACTACGTGGCATCCTTCACGGCCGACGTCGACCGCGGACGAGTCTTGACGGCAGAAGCTGTGATGGTGCCCAATGAGGAACTCAGCGAAGCAGATCGTGCTGCTTTCGCCAAAAACGCTCTGACAGTGAAACCCAGCGCGACGCTGCAAGAGATCGTGCCCGTGGTGCTGGAAGCGAATGCGCCCGTCGCGGTCGAAGCGGAGCATTCCAGTGACCATATTGGCTACATCCGTCTTGCGTCACTGTTACAAGCACTCACACCACAACAATCTCAGGTCGTTCCGGGATCAGGGGAGGCACAATAAATGGAAATACCCGTACCGCGCATCCCACTAGGGGACTGGGTCGAAGTTGCGCTTGATTGGATCTTGGCCGTCCTTGGTGGCATCTTCACCTTCATCCGGACAATCTTGGTCCAAGCCTATGAGCTCTTGCTGTGGGCGCTGACCACTCCGGAGTGGTGGATGGTCACCATTGTGTTGGCTGGGCTCGGCTGGTGGTTGCGCAGTTGGCAGCTGGCACTGGGTACCGTCATTGGCTTCATCCTGATCGTCGGCGTTAACCAGTGGGCCAATGCGATGTCAACCCTCGCGCTGGTCGCGATCGCTACCCTGATCGCCATTATTATCGCCATCCCGTTGGGAATCTTGGCCGCCAAATCTCAGGCGGCCTCTAAGATCCTGCGCCCGCTCATGGACTTCATCCAAACGATGCCACCCATGGTGTATCTCATTCCGGCGCTGGTCATTTTCCGGGTCGGCGTGGTGCCAGGGATGGTAGCCACCGTGATCTTCGCGATGGCACCCGGGGTGCGTTTCACCGAGCTCGGTATTCGCGGAGTTGACTCCGAAGTAGTCGAAGCGGGTAAAGCCTTCGGCTCGCCCCCAGGAAAGATTCTGCGTCAGATCCAGCTGCCGCTTGCATTGCCCACCATTATGGCGGGCGTCAACCAGGTCATCATGCTCTCGCTGTCCATGGTCGTTATCGCCGGTATGGTCGGCGCTGGCGGCCTCGGTGGGGAAGTCGTTGCATCGCTGAACCGCATTAACGCCGGTCTCGGTTTCGAAGCCGGCCTCGCAGTGGTCATCTTGGCGATGTACCTTGACCGCCTCACCTCAATGCAGTCGAAGTCCAAGCTTCGTTAACTTGCACAAAAAATTCATCATAGACAAACTCAATGAAAGGAATGTCATGACTTTTAAATCACGTTTCTTCAAGTCAGCGGCTGCTTTGTCGGTAGCTGCTCTCGCCTTGACCGCGTGCGGCAATGGCGGCGAAGACACCGGTAACGGTAATGGTAACGGTGACTCAGCTGCTGAAGGCAATGGCGGCGAAGTCACGATCGGCGTCTTCAACGGCTGGGAGGAAGGTATTGCAGTATCCGAACTGTGGGCCTACGTCCTAGAAGAAGAAGGCTACGACGTCAGCCTCGAATACGCGGACCCAGCCCCGGTCTACTCCGGGCTGTCGACCAACGATTACAACGTCACGCTTGACGCTTGGCTGCCAATTACTCACGCAGACTATGTCGAAGAGTATGAAGCAGACATTCAAGACCTGGGCGCTTGGAACGAAGAAGCATCACTTCACATTGCAGTGAATGAAGATGCTCCGATCGATTCGTTGGATGAGTTGGCAGAAAATGCCGACGAATTCAACAACGAAATCGTAGGGATCGACCCAGGGGCCGGGCTGGTACAGACGACTGAAAACGAGGTCATCCCAACCTATGGTCTTGAAGACATGGAGTTCACCACATCGAGTACTCCAGCAATGCTGCAGGAGTTGGACAGCGCCCTTGAAGCGGGCGAAAACATCGCTGTGACTCTCTGGCGTCCGCACTGGGCCTACGACGCCTTCCCGATCAAAGACCTTGAAGATCCTGAAGGAGCGCTAGGTGGCGCAGAATCCATGCACACCTTCGCTAACGCCGAGTGGGCTCAGGACGAAGCCAACTCCGAATTAGTTGGTTGGTTCGAGGGCTTTGAAATGGACTCGGACACCCTCTACTCGCTTGAGAACGTCATGTTCAACGAGAATGAGGATGTTGACGACTACCGTCCGATCATCGAAGAATGGGCCGCTGAGAACCAAGAATACGTTGATGGTCTGACCAACTAGTCATACCGCAACTTGCTAACAGGCCGCTGGCTTCCACCACCCATATGGAAGCCAGCGGCTTTTTCTACGCTGCCAGGCTCAACATTGCGGTATTTGCGAACAAACGGCCCTCCAGCCAGGACTTGAAACCAGCAATGCCCGCGGCATTGGAGATAATAAGCGTAGGTTCACAGGGAAAGGAATGTCTTGGCAGCACAGCTCACCACGCGACAACGACTCTTAGCGGCAGGGTTAACCGCAAATGCGGGATTCGCCGATGGGCTGTTTTTCCTTCACCTAGGTGGGTACTTTGTATCCTTCATGTCCGGGAACTCGACCAGGGCAGCCGCAGCGCTAGCACAAGGCAACTACGGGGAATGGCTCGCCGCCTCGATGCTGATCTTCGCATTTATCATCGGCGTGATGCTGTCCTCGTTTGCGGTTCGATTCGGACCCAAACGATTCCACCCGCCCGCGGAATCCCTGCTCACTGATCAGATCGCACCTCACGGTTCAGCGGTCTGGACTGCCTTTTTGCTGATGCTGTTGGGCGGGATCGCGTCCGTGGTGGAGCCACTTGAGACACTGGCCCCATTCATCATCGCCTCAGCAACCGGAGCGATCAATGGGACCTTCACCCGCCGTGGGGAAGTGACCGTGGGCCTAACATATATGACTGGCACACTGGTGAAGATGGGCCAATCTTTAGCCTCGGCGATTGCGGTGCGTTCAATTGTGTATCTGGCACGTTTCTTGCGCTACCTGCTGTTATGGGCGGCGATCGCTTTTGGTGCCCTGGTTGGAGCTTGGGCCTATGTCTTGTATGGGGTGCAGTCTGTCTGGTTATCGGTTGCCGCCATGACGGTGTTAGCTATCATGCTGACCTGGCGGGTCAAAAAGCGGACAGATCGCCCGGAGCATTAGTCAACATAAAAATGTGGGGCCTTGTCACGGGTAGTGACAAGGCCCCACGGTTTGTGAGCACACGAGGAAGTGTTAGGCGCTGACCTTTGCTTGTGCAGAGAGGTAGCGGTCGTAGGCTGGCAGCGTCAGGAAGTCTTCGAAATCTTCCGATAGTGCAGACTCAGCGAACAGTTCTTTTGCTTCATCGAGACGGTCGCGTTCGTACCGGGGAAGAGTTGCAAAAACATCATCAATTTTTTGCGTAACCCATTCCGTCGTGATGGTCTTGGCCGAACCGTCTTCGCGGAGGGCTTGTGACTCGGCGTGAATCCACTGCCAGATTTGGGATCGTGAAATCTCGGCGGTCGCCGCATCTTCCATGAGCCCGTTGATAGCAGCAGCTCCCATCCCGTTGAGCCAGGCATCCATGTACCGAATACCCACTTCGATGTTGGTCTCGAGGCCGGTTTCGGTGATGGCACCGGTGGTGGCCTGGACGTTGATCAAAGCTTCAGCTGACGGCTCGACGTCTTCACGTTTGTTGGTGCGAATCTGATGCGGGGCATCCAACAGCAGTTCGTCAAAGACTCCCATGCAGGTTGGCACCAGCCCAGGATGAGCCACCCACGAACCATCAAACCCGTCATGGGCTTCGCGAGTTTTGTCTTCGCGAACCTTGCGCAGCGCTTCTTTGGTGCGCTCCGGGTTGGATGAGTCCGGGATGAAGGCACTCATCCCGCCAATGGCGGAAGCGCCGCGCTTATGGCAGGTGTGGACCAGCAGGTCCGTGTAAGCACGCATCATCGGTTGGGTCATCGAAACTTCTGCCCGATCCGGCAGCACGTACTCGGCACCAGAATCACGGTAGGTCTTGATGATGGAGAAAATGTAATCCCACCGCCCGGCGTTCAGACCCGCTGCATGGTCACGCAGCTGATACAGAATCTCTTCCATCTGGAAGGCCGCCGTGATGGTTTCAATGAGCACGGTGGCTCGGATGGTGCCTTGCGGGATGCCCATGTAGTCCTGGGCCTTATTGAAGACACAGTTCCACCAGCGAGCTTCCAAATGGTGCTCGAGTTTAGGCAGGTAGTAGTACGGTCCGCGGCCCAATTCGACGAGTTTGTCACCGTTATGGAAGAAGTACAGTCCAAAGTCCATCAGCGATCCGGACAGTGGCTCGCCGTCGATCAGGATGTGGGATTCTTCCAGGTGCAACCCACGAGGCCGCACGATGATGGTCGGCATCTGCGCTAAGGCAGGTTTTTTCAGCCGGTAGTGTTTGCCCTGTTCGGACGTGAAGTCAATATTGTGCCGAATCGCGTCGTACAGGTTGACCTGACCATTGACCATATTCGACCAGAACGGTGATGAGGCATCTTCGAAGTCGGCTAACCAGCACTTCGCCCCGGAGTTCAACGCGTTGATGGTCATCTTCCGGTCCACCGGTCCGGTGATTTCCACCCGGCGGTCTTTCAACCCGGGAGCTAGGGGAGCGACCCGCCATGAGTCATCTTCACGGATGCTGCGAGTAGACTTTTCAAAATCTAGTTGTTCTCCTGCTGCCACCTTGGCCCGAGCGTCTTTGCGGGCTGCAAGCAGCTCACGACGGCGTGGGTCCTGTTTGGTGTGCAGATAGGCCAGGAAATTCAGGGCCTCTTCGGTGAGAACGTCACGCTGCCGTGCATCCAGTTCACCGAACACGGTCACGTTGATGCCTTCGGGCGTTGTGTGTTGGATAGTTGGTGATGCCATGGCGGGTGCTCCTTTTCTTGTCTAGCGGTTCAAACTAGAACTGTTGTGCTTCGGTCGAGTCGGCTAGTGCGGTGGTCGAGGATTCTGGGTTGACGGTGGTCGAGATGAGATCGAAGTAACCGGTGCCAACCTCGCGCTGGTGACGGGTTGCGGTGAAACCATCTTTTTCTGCGGCGAATTCTGCTTCTTGCAGCTCGACGAAGGCTGACATCTGGCGATCGGCGTAGCCCTTGGCCAGGTTGAACATCGAGTAGTTCAAGGAGTGGAAGCCAGCCAGCGTGATGAACTGGAAGGTGTAACCCATCGCAGCGAGCTCGCGCTGGAACTTGGCGATGGTGTCATCGTCCAGGTTGGCTTTCCAGTTGAATGATGGCGAGCAGTTGTAGGCCAGCATCTGGTCTGGGAAGTCAGCCTTCACTGCTTCGGCGAATTCACGGGCGACGTCGAGGTCCGGGGTGGAAGTTTCCATCCACAGCAGATCCGAGTACGGTGCATACGCTTTAGCGCGGGCAATGGATGGTTCCAGACCATTCTTGATGTAGTAGAAGCCTTCGGAGGAACGTTCACCGGTCAGGAACTGGTGGTCACGTTCATCAATGTCGGACTGCAGGAGTGTGGCAGCTTCAGCGTCGGTGCGGGCGACGATCAGTGATGGAACACCGGCAACGTCGGCTGCAAGACGGGCTGCATTGAGGGTCCGGACGTGATGCGAAGTTGGGATGAGGACCTTACCGCCGAGGTGGCCACATTTCTTTTCGGAGGCTACCTGGTCTTCCCAGTGCACACCGGCTGCGCCCGCGGTAATCATGGCCTTCATCAACTCGTAGGCGTTCAGTGGGCCACCGAAACCGGCCTCAGCGTCTGCGACAATCGGAACGAGGTAATCTTCAACGGTTTGCTTACCTTCAGCCCAATCGATTTGGTCGGCGCGCATCAGGGCGTTGTTGATCCGACGTACAACCTTTGGAACTGAGTCGGCAGGGTAGAGCGACTGGTCTGGGTAGGTGTGACCGGAGAGGTTCGCGTCTGCTGCGACCTGCCAACCGGAAAGGTAGATAGCCCGCAGGCCGGCCTTGACCTGCTGAACGGCCTGACCGCCGGTCATCGCGCCGAGCGCGTTGGTGAATTCACCTTTGGGGTGTTCGCTGGTGAGCTGATCCCACAGTTTTTCTGCACCGCGTTTTGCCAAGGTGTGCTCTTCTTGCACACGGCCGCGGAGACGAACAACTTCTTCGGCGGTGAAGTCACGAGTGATGTTGCTCCAGCGAGGGTTGGAGTTCCAGTCCTCTTGGATCTGGTCTGCTGCTGCCTGAATGACGGGTTCCATGTTTCTCCTACGCGTTGTGCGGGTGTATCCGGTTCGACCGAATGCACTGTGTCTCTGTGGTGGATTGCAAGCTGTTGTGCTGTGGTGCAATCGGTGTAGTCACTACTATTCCCTGTGTCGCAACCCCACAACAGACCAACTTGAAGAAAAGAAGTCGCAAATTTCACCGATGTAGATTTTCAAGCTCTTTTGCCTCGATTTCCCGGCGAAGTGCTCACGACTCCTGAGGTAAGGAGAATATGGCCGTATTTTGCCACCCCAAAGTCAACCGTTTTAGCTGATTTAGTGACTTTTCTGCCTTTGCTGCGGGAAATAGGGCTGAAGTTTGTTCGAAAAAACTTTCGGTCGCTGCTGAAATGTTGCTTATATCTGGAGTATTGCCGGCACTTCGATGGCACTCCGGTCCCGTCTCTTGTGAAGATTGAGGTTTTTTCACTATGATGTGCCCATGTCCTACATCACAAACACTCAAGACGACGATCTGGTTGTTCTGGCTGATCAAACCACCGGCGCCCATATTGATCCGGTGATTCTGGGTCACCGGCTGCGTCACTTCCGTACGGAGGCGTCCCTGACGCTCGATGACCTTGCCAAGAAACTTGGAGCCACAGCTTCGCATCTGTCGATGATCGAAAACGGCAAACGCGAACCGAAGGTGAATCTTTTGTCGGAGGCTGCAGAGTTACTTGGCGTCACCGTCGCTGATCTTCTGAAACCCGAAGCTCCGTCACCACGCGCAGCGCTGGAGATCTCCGTCGAAAAAGCGCAGCGGACCAAGCACTGGCAGACTATGGGATTGCCCAACATCAAGGTCTCCTCACGCATACCAACACAAGTGCTAGAGATCATCGATGGCCTGAACCGTGAGCTGCGGCGTCAGCACGCGGAGCAGGCCGCCACACCCGAGGAAGCTCGCCGAGCTAACGTCGCGATGCGCAAAGAACAGCGCGAGCGAAATAATTACTACGCGGAGCTCGAGCAGCAGGCACAGCAACTGCTCACTGCGGTCGGACACGATGAGGGGCCTTTGTCCTATCACTCGATTGCCGATATTGCTGACTATCTGAACTTCGAGCTGCGCTTCATTTCTTCCCTGCCACACTCCACCCGCTCCGTGACCGACTTGAAGAACCGCATCGTATTCTTGGCGGACTCGCGAAACCCTGACCACGATCCTCGTTCAGTGGCACTGCAAGCCCTGGTGTCGTATGTGCTGGGCCACGGGGAACCGGAAGACTATAAGGATTTCTTGCGTCAGCGCGTCTCGACGAACTATGTGACCGCGGCCTTGCTCATGCCAGAAAAAGCTGTGGTCAAATATTTGCGTCGCCGGAAACAGGAACGCGACATCGCCATCGAAGACATCCGTGACGCATACTCGGTTTCCTATGAGTCAGCCGCGCACCGGTTCACCAACCTTGCCACACATCATTTGGATATCACCTGCCACTTCCAGAAAGTCCACGAATCGGGTGTCCTGCATAAAGCCTATGAAAATGACGGCGTGAACTTCCCTGTGGATTCCATTGGGGCGATCGAGGGGCAAGCTGCGTGCCGCTATTGGACCTCTCGAGAAGTGTTCAAGACCAGTGACCGCTTCCGGCCTTTCAATCAGTACACCGACACTGTGGTCGGTACCTTCTGGTGCACTGCGGTGGTAGAGCCCTCGCAGTCGTCACTGTTCTCGTTATCCGTGGGTATTCCCTTCGATGAAGCGCGCTGGTTTCGCGGGGCCGAAACTGCCGAACGGTCCCAATCGAACTGTCCGGACCCTACGTGCTGTCGCACCCCGTCTGCTGAATTAGAGGCGCAGTGGGGCGGGTACGCGTGGCCGGCGGCTCGAACGAACGCGCACATGCTTGCCGCCATGCCGCCGGGTGCTTTTCCCGGGGTTGATGACGTCGCGGTCTACGAATTTTTAGCTGCGCAAGAACATTTGCAACAGTGAGCGGATTTCGCTCAACATCGCTTTGCCCCAAGGGCCGTACCGCTGTTACTGTAACTCTTATTAGACTGTTTGCGACAGCTGTGTCCTTTTTCGGTTTCACGCCGCGCAGCTCGTCACCATCCCGAACGAAAGGTGCCCACCGCACATGCGTCTGACCCTTGGTAAATTCGTAGTTCACCCTCAGCACGGTCCTGCAGAGGTCGTTGAGCGTAAAACCAGGAAGGTCAAAGGTGAAGACGTCGAGTACGTAGTGCTGGAAGTTGAAGATCAGCGCCTACAAATCGCCGTTCCTGAAGACAGCCTGTCCGAAATTGGTGTTCGTGATCTGGCAAGCCACACCCGGTTACGCAAGCTGATGTCCTTGCTCGCCAAGACCGGCGACAAACTGGAAAAGCAGTGGTCTCGTCGTCTGAAAGCCTTGCGCGAGAAGCTCGCCACCGGTGACTTAGATAATGTCGCTGAAGTTGCCCGTGACCTCTACCGTCGTCAGCAAGAAAAAGATCTGTCCATGGCCGAACGGAACTTGTACCAAGAAGCCAAAGACATGCTGGTCGCCGAAGTGGCGCTGGTGCTAGACGTCGATCATGAAGAAGCAGAGAAAACTATCGACGGTGCTATCGATGGTGTACCCCTGACCCGGCTGGGCTTGGACCGCGGTAAAGACAAAAAATAATTCCCTTAGCCTACGACGCCGTCTCGAAAAATTTCGAGACGGCGTTTTGCTTTGTGGCGCTAACCGAGCGAGGTCGCAACCGGCGGTGTGAGCAGGACCAATTTGCCGGGATATCGCTTGGTCATAAAATCCTGTTGAGCTATCCAGATCTCGTGAAATTCGTATGTTTTCGAGCCCAGGGGCTATCACGTATCTACCGCCAAGCTTCCACGTCGTGAAGTAAGTCGGTCACCAAGCGTGATGGTGATATCGGTTCGGTACTCCAACTTTTCCAGGCCGCCGTGGCCGGTCACGACCACGGCGGCCATCGTCGTCGGCAACGAGGTCATGAGCGCACTGAGCTACCCGAGCGTTCCGTTCCTTGGTCATCCTCTTCCAGCACGGACATTGACCGACGCAGCACCTTGCCGTCTTTGACGGATTCGACGTGCTTGTCCGCTTTCTTTTCGACGGTCGCTACCGAGCGTGGGCGAACCTGCACGTGCTCTTCGGCAGCGATACCGCCCACGAGTTGGCGAGCGCGCAGGAGTTCAACATCGATTTCAGCGCCCAAGATAATCACAATGTTGAAGATCCACATTACGAACAGCACAGCCATGACCGTACCGATGGCCCCGTATGAAGAGTACGAGGCGAAGTAGGTCAGATAGATACCCATCGCGATACCGGCGAGAATAATCCCGATGACCGCGACGATGGCCCCGATGGTGAACAGTTTGAAGCGGCGTTCAACGTTGGGGCTGAAGTGGTAGAGCACCCCGAGCATGATGATGATCAGCGCCAGCACGACCGGGTATTTTAGCCACTGCCAGATGGGCAAGAAGGTCTCAGTCAGCGTGGTCAGTATTCCTTGCGCGCCCACGACCTGCGCGATCGGCGCGAAGACCGTTTCAACGATGGTGGCATTCAGTGCCAACGAAACCAGTGCCAGCACGACCGTGATGACCATGATCAAGGTGATGCCCAACATCGACAGGTAGAACTTGATCATCGACCGGCCCTCAACCACACCGTAAATACTGTTGAGGTTCCGGGAGAAGGCCTGCACGTATTTGGAGGCTGACCAGAGTGCGACAACAGTACCGATGATCAACGCGATGATCCCGCCCGTTGCTGATTCCGTCATGGTGTTGACTAGATCTAGTGCGAGATCTTGGTACTCAGTGGGGACGGTTTGAGCCACCAGATCTTCGGTAAAGTTTTCTACCGTGTCGGCTGCTTGGGACAGCACCAGCGTCAGGATGGAAAACACTGCCAACAGCAGTGGTGCTAGGGACAGGACGGCAAAGTATGTCAGGATGGCGGCCTTGTCTGTACCTTTGTCAGCGCTGAACTGCTTGATGGCCCGTTTCAGCGCATATTTCCGGGCTTCACCAGGCAGCCGTTTGGCGGGCTTGCGATTCTGGGAATCGTGAAGTGCCTGCTGTTCTGCAGTAATGGTACGTTCCAATTGGTGGTGCATACTCACGGCGTCCTGCTTTCTCCTAACGACACGTTAATGACTCCAGTGTAGAAACTTGAAGTAGGCCTGTCAGCTCTCACGGCGCGATCAATCCCAGCTGTGAAGTTATCCACTACGCTGACGACAGTAGGAGGAGCCTATGACCATTGCATTTTTTGGCACCGGAGGCACGATAGCCAACCGCGGTACCGGACCCGAGAACTACCTGGATTATCTCGATCACGGGACCGTAATGGAGGCCGATGAGCTGATCGCGGCCCACCCGGAGCTGCGTGAGATTGCCGAGATTCGGGTCGAACCGTTCGGCGCGTTGCGTTCCAAATACATCACGGCAGCACACTGGGCTGAGCTTGCCCATCGACTCACCCACGTCCTGGCCCAGCCGGAGATCGCCGGTGCGGTCGTGGCGCACGGGACGGGAACGTTGGAAGAAACCGCCTGGTTTTTGCACTTGGTTGTCAAGAGCGCCAAACCGATCGTGATGGTCGGAGCGCAGCGTCCCGGATCCACGACGGGCTCCGATGTTCAACGCAATTTGGCCGATGCCTTCCGGATCGCAGCCCATCGGGACTCACATGCCCGGGGCGTCACGGTGGTGATGAACCGTGAAATCCACAGCGCCCGGGACGTGACCAAGGTTGCCAATCACCGCTTGGATGCGTTGCAATCCCCGGTGCGCGGACCCCTCGGAGTCCTCGGGGCAGACCATCGGGTGCAGTACTGGCGCTCGCCGACCACGCCGCACACCCAACAATCACGTTTCGCCGAGCTGACCACCCCGCTACCCAGAGTCGACATAGTGCACGCGTACACGGGTGCCGACGCGACGGCTGTGGAAGCGTTTATCAATGCAGGGGCGCGCGGACTGGTCGCCGTAGGGTACCCGCCTGGAACGCTGACTCGACCCATGGATGACGCCGTCGATGCGGCCGTGGCCCAAGGCATTCAAGTGGTCCAGGCCTCCCGTGGTGTATTCGAACCAGCCGTGACGCCGCGGTCTGGGCTCATCTCGCGCGGATTGATCCCAAACACGGACATCACCGCGGCCAAGGCCAAAGTCTTGCTGCAGCTGTGTCTAGCTCAGGGACTCACGCCCGAGCAAAGCACCGAGGTGGTTGCCACCTACTGAGTGGCCCAGAAGGCTCCAAGCCCACCGATCACGGTCACGACCACGGTGGACAGTACAGACAAAATCACCGGTTTGCCACCCACCTGCAGCAGTGATTTCAGGTGCACGCCCATACCCAAGGCAAACATCGCCGCGGTTAACATGATGGTCTGCAGGATGGCCGCAGCATCCAGTAACGCCTCCGGTACCACCTCAAAAGTCCGCAGGAGCATGGCCGCAGCGAAACCGACCACGAACAGCGGCACTAAAGGTGGGCGCTTCGCACCGGTCGATTCGGCTGTGGTGTGGCTGGTGCGCATATACATTGCTAGCACCGCCAGTACCAGCGCCAGCAACAGCACTCGCCCCAGTTTGACGGTCACCGCGACCTGTAACCCCTCGTCGCCAAGATTCTGGCCGACCGCCACCACTTGGGCCACCTCGTGCACAGCCGCACCGGTCCACACCCCGGCCGTCACCGGATCTGGCGAAAACAGGGCAAAGAGGACCGGCATCACCGCGATCATCAGCGTCCCATTGAGCACGACCAGTCCCAAAGCGGTCGCCGAATGTTCTTTCTTGGGGCGCAACACACTGTCGGCCCCGGCAACTGCCGCGGCACCGCAAATAGAAAACCCGGATGCGATCAGCAGCGTTAATTTCGTGGGGATATGCAGTAACCGTCCCAGTGCCACTGTGAGACTAAAGGTCACGACCACCGCCGCACAGATGACGACGATGACCGGCCACCCCAACGCAAAGATTTGCGTCAGCGACAGTTGGAAACCTAACAGGACGATGCCAAGCCGCAAGATGGGTTTGGCCGCAACCGCTAAGCCGGGGTTGAACGACCAGGGGACCGGTGCCACATTGCGCCATACGACTCCCAGGATAATGGCCACCAGGAGCGCCGAAACTCCGGGAAAGATTGGTCCCAACAACCAGGCGATCACCCATGACAGTCCGGCCGCAGCGAAAGCGACGGCCAACCCCGGGAAGAATCTCTGCATGCTGGTGAGCTTAGCCGACGAAGATTGCCCTGAAATAGGACGAAGTTGACGACCGCGGTAGAATCTGTGAGAGTCAGCAATCGGCTGGTACAGAATTTCCTACAAAAGTAGCAAGATAAGTTTATGTCTAAAACCTCCACACGGCGCACAAGTCGCCTGACAACACCGGTGATGATCACCTTTGTCGTTGTTGCAGCCCTCCTGCTCGGGCTGACTGTCACATCGGTAGTCAAGGCGATGACCCGCGGAGACGACCCCGTGACCGTCAACGAAGTGCTGACCGGTCAATCCATGGAGGTCAACCGGACCACCGGACTGGATGTGATCCGCTTCCAGTCGGTGCGCTCGCCGCTACCCCCGGATGAAGACGTTGAAGACACCTTAGACACCTGCATGTCCGCCCAAGCGCGTGAGCACCTCGACAGTCTCGCCGGTGAAGGCACCTCGCTTGATGTTGAAATCGAAGCGTATGCTAACGCTCCTAACGGTGAGCTGTGGGCCGAGATATATTCTGGCGGCGACGATTTGGCGTTACAAATGGTCGAGGCCGGATTCGCCGTCGTGGACCCAGAGTCCGTCGATGATCCGCAACAGCTCGATGGATTACTCGCGGCTCAAGAAAAAGCCCGTCACGATGGGGTCGGCATTTTCTCCCAGGACGCTGACTGCACCCTGCCGTCCCAGGTCCAACCGGTCTTAGATATGCTCGAAGACCTGCCATCCTCGCCAACAGCCAACGACGTCACCGAGCTGACCGCGTATCTTGGCGAAATGAACCGCATTCGTTCCGACGCCCAGCAGGCCATTGCGATGCTGTCGGCGATCCCAGACACCGAAAATGATGACTCGGTCGCAGCCCTGGCCTGGGGCGATGCTAAGCAAGACTACATTGACACCATCGAGACCCACCTGGAAGACATCCGCGGGCTCATCGAAGACGCCCAGGACAAACGCGCCGACCTCCAGGGCAGCGACGCGCCAGAACGTGAACCAGAACCCGAACCGGAGTCGGACGCGGAAGAAAATCCCAGCCCGGAATCTGAGCCCGAACCGACCGAAGCACCGGCCGAAGAACAGACGGCGACCGAACCAGAACAGCCAACGCCCGACCAGACCCCTGTCGAGCAAGCCGCGGTTGAACCTGCGGTTGATGAACCCGAAGCTCTATCCGTGTCGCAGCCGACACCTGAGGACCCAGCTCAGCCGGAAGGCCAAGTTCGGTCTACAGACCAGGAGCTCGGCACCGCTCAGTAATTTCAGAACACCTGCCGTCCGGTCGATTGTGACCAGACGGCAGGTGTCTTTTTAACTGTTGAACACCCTCCTGCGTGTTTCCACAGGGCTTCATCTCGCTGAAATGCCGTGAGGATTCCTCCCAGCAAATTCGCAGATCTGGAGGGGTTATCTCACCAGGCCGTTGTGTTAGATTTGCGCGCAATAGGCCCGTGCGATGCGCCATCGCCCAGCGAAGTAGGAGACGTGTTCATGCCGTACAACATTTTCGTGCTCGGGCTGGACGAGCTCGGCATCGCCGAATTGGCAACACTGCCCGATGCGCACGATTACGTGTTCCATGGACTGTTCACGATCGAAGAGCTCCAAAGCGGAACCATCGACCTGGAAGCGCGGTTGGCTGAGGCCCAACGGCAACTCGACGCCTTCGAGGGCTCCATCGACGGCATCATCGGGTTCTGGGACTTTCCCGTCAGTATGATGGTGCCCATTTTATGCCAACGCTACGGTTTGCCTAGTAAAGATCTGCTGGGCACCGTCAAATGTGAGCACAAGTATTGGAGCCGGCTGGAACAACAGCGTCTCATCGACGAGTATCCAAAGTTTGCTCTCGTGGACTTCAATGACCCCCAAGCAACGCTGCCGGAGCATATGTCGTATCCGGTGTGGGCCAAACCCATCAAATCATTTTCCTCTGAGGGCGCCTACCGGGTGCCGTCCGATGCGGAACTCCAAGCCGTACTGGCCAAACGCCGCGAATCCCCAGAACGTGCCGGCCCAGCATTTGAACACGTCTTAGAGATGCTCGATCTTCCCGAGTCGATCGCCCAGATCCCGGGCGGAGCCTACATGGTCGAAGAAGCGGCCGTGGGTAGCCAGTGCACGATCGAAGGGTACACCTACGATGACACAGTGCACCTGACCGGTATCGTTGACTCGATTCACTACGACAATTCCTCGAGTTTTTTGCGCTATAAATATCCCTCGACCCTGCCGCTGGAGGTCCAGGAACGCATCCGAAGCGTCTCCCAGACCGTTATTGCAGGCCTGGGCTTATGGCATAGTACGTTCAACATCGAATATTTCTGGGATGAGGCCACCGATCAGCTCACGTTATTGGAGATCAACACCCGGCACTCCCAGTCGCACGCGCCACTATTCCGCTACGTTGATGGGCTGACCAATCACGTCCACATGGTCGATTTGGCCCTGGGACGGAAACCACGCCAACCGGTGGATCAAGGATATTTTTCTACGGCATCGAAGTGGATGCACCGGCACTTTGCCGACGGCATCGTTCGTCGGATCCCCACGGCCGAAGAGGTAGCGGACCTCGAACAACGCTTCCCGGGGACCATCGTTGAAGTGGAAGTGACCGAAGGTCAACGCTTATCCGATAGCTTCAGCCAAGACAGCTACAGCTATGTGCTGGCCAATATTTACACCACCGGACAGACCGACGAAGAGGCCGTCGACATTTATCACGCATGCCTCGAAGCCTTGAAATTCGAGATCGACGACATTTAGGACGAAGATGCGAACACTCACGACCCTTCCCCTGCCGGTAGAAGAGACCGAGCATCTGTGGATCCCACTGTCCGATGGCACACGGCTAGCCGCCCGACTGTGGAAGCCCGCAGACGCCGAGGCTAACCCCGTCCCGGGTATCGTGGAAATGATCCCGTATCGAAAGCGCGATCTGACCGCCGTGCGAGATTCGATCCATCACCCCTATATGGCCGGCCACGGGTATGCGTGCCTGCGCGTGGACTTACGCGGCAGTGGCGACTCCGAAGGAGTCCTGACCGATGAGTATCTTGAACAGGAGCTCCAAGACGTCGAAGAGGTCTTGGCTTGGCTCGCGTGCCAACCGTGGTGCAGTGGCCGAACCGGCATCATGGGCATTTCCTGGGGCGGGTTCAACGGTTTGCAAGTCGCGGCGCGGCAGCCCGAAAGTCTCGGGGCCATCGTGACGGTGTGTTCGACCGATGACCGCTACACCGATGACGTGCACTACATGGGCGGGTGTCTGCTGACCGACAACCTGTCTTGGGCCTCGACCATGTTTGCCTACAACTCGGCACCACCCGACCCGGAAATTGTTGGCGACCGCTGGCGAGATATGTGGCATGACCGGCTGGAACACTCCGGACTGTGGCTGGATACCTGGTTGCGTCACCAGCGCAAAGACGACTACTGGCGCCACGGGTCCGTCAACGAAAACTACGCGGCTATCCAGGTACCGGTCTTTGCGGTCAGTGGTTGGGCCGATGGCTACTCCAATGCGGTGTTTCGGCTCCTGCGGGGGCTCGACGCCCCGACCCGCGGGCTGATTGGCCCCTGGAGTCACAAGTACCCTCACCTAGGTCAACCCGGTCCGGCGATTGGCTTCCTACAAGAGGTCGTGGCCTGGTGGGATCACTGGCTCAAAGACCGCACCGACAACGGGGCGATGGACGGGCCGCAACTGTCCATTTGGATGCAAGACACCGTGACCCCGTCGACCACCTACGAGAACCGTCCCGGCCGTTGGGTCGGGGAGCGCACGTGGCCCAGCCCCCGAATCGTCGAAACCCGCTACCCGCTATTCCGGCGTCGCATTCTGACCGCGGATACCGACGCCGAGGCGAACCTGTCCAGCCCAGCACTGACGCTACAATCCCCGCTGTCTGTCGGTCATTTCGGTGGGAAATGGTGTTCCTATAATGCCCCACCCGATATGCCCTATGATCAACGCGAGGAAGACGGTGGCGCACTGGTCTTTGACAGCGACCCGCTCGAAGAACGGCTCGAGCTGCTGGGCCAACCGATCGTGGAGCTGACCATCGCATCAGACCAACCCGTGGCCATGGTCGCGGTGCGATTATCCGATGTGAATCCCAGTGATGCGGCCACCCGGGTCAGTTATGGCCTGCTGAATCTCAATCACTACAACGGCTCGGATGATCCGCAACCGTTAACCCCGGGGGAGTCACGCACCTATCAGGTCAAGCTCAATGGTTTGGCGCAGTCATTTCCGCCCGGGCACCGGCTGCGAGTCGCCGTCTCGACCTCCTATTGGCCGGTGGTCTGGCCCTCGCCGCGCGTCGCGCGGCTCACCATCGATCCCAACACGTCGGCTCTGATCCTGCCGGTACGTCCCCAGGATGATGAAGAAGATCCTGAAATGCTACCGGTATTTGGTCCGCCCGAAGGGGCAAAACCACTGCCAACCCAGCAGTTAGTGCCAGGCGAACAGGACTGGACGGTCAGTCGCAACCTGGTAGATCTAACAGGCAAGCTGGAAGTGACCAAAGATCTGGGTGTCGTGCGGTTCACCGATATTGATGTCGATGTGACTCGGCGGGCAGTGGAGCGCTACACCTTCAAAGGCACCGATGTGAACTCGGTGCGCGGTGAAACGGACTGGGTCATGGGATTCCAACGCGACGACTTGTCGGTCTACACCTACACCAAGACCGTGTTGACCTCCACACCAGAGGCCTTCCATGTTTATGCTGAGTTGGACGCCTACGAGGGTGAAACTCGGGTAGCGTCGAAAACCTGGAAGACCACGATCGACCGTGATTTTATTTGATGGGATGTGTCAGTGGAGATTTTAAGCGGTCGCACCCTGTTGCGCCCACGTGATCCCGCAGCCAGCCATGCATTCTACGGCCAGACGCTTGGCCTAGCCGTACACCGCGAATTCGGACCACCAGACAGCCCTAGCAGAGTGTATTTCTGTGGCAACGGGCTACTGGAAGTCGCCGGGCACGCGACGCCTCGCGACGACTCCGGTGCGCCCCCGATATCGCTCTGGTTTCAAGTTCGTGACGTCGTGGCCGAATATAACCGGTTGCGAAATCTAGGTGTGACGCTGCTGCGCGAACCCAAAACCGAACCGTGGGGTCTACAAGAAGCATGGATTGCTGATCCCGACGGGGTGGAAATCGTGCTCGTCCAGATTCCGATCGACCACCCATTGCGTCAGGACCAGCGTCCCATCGAGTCGCTGCAGTGGGACTAGGCCTGCTTGCGCAAGCCGCCCTGCCACATGACGTCATAGGGTGTTTCGGCTGACATGCGCTGGCTGATGCCTGCGGTCACGAAATCTTTGGCCCGCTCGGCGGCCTCGAGTTCGGTCTGCCCTTTGGCCAACTCAGCAGCCACTGCAGCGGCTAGGGAACAGCCCGCACCAGACACCGCGTGGTTGCCAATCTTGGCCACACCCAAGACTTCGAGATGGGAACCGTCATAAAAGACGTCAACGGCTTCCGGGCCCTCGAGGCGTACGCCACCCTTCGCCAGCACCGAAACACCGGAATCGTCGTGAATTTTCCGGGCGGCATCTTTGAGATCCGAGAGGTTCGAGATGGTCATCCCGGAAAGTTGTTCTGCCTCAAAATGATTCGGAGTGGTCACGGTAGCCAACGGCAACAGTTTCGACTTCAACGCTTCGTCGGTGTCTTGGGCCTCACCGGGTTCTTGGCCCTTACAGATCAGCACCGGATCTAGCACCACGTTCTTCCAGTCCTGGGAACGAAGCGCTTCGGCAACGACCTCGATGGTTTCAACCGAGCCCATCATGCCCAGTTTGACGGTGTCCAGCTGGCCGGCGAAGTTCGCTTGAATGGCTTCCAACTGATTGGCCAGCACCTCAGGGTCAATGCGGGTGAGCCGGTGGTTCCAGTTATCGGCTGGGTTATAGGAGACAATGCAGGTCAGCGCGGCAGTGCCATAGGTGCCAAGTTCTTGGAACGTGCGCAAGTCGGCTTGCGCACCGGCACCACCGGTTGCTTCAGAACCGGCAATCGTCAGGGTTACGGCAGGGGTATGAATGCTATACATGCCGACCATCTTATATGGCCTAGGCCAATGTGTGGTGTTTTATGCGCTCAGATAACGGCGCGGTATTTAGGCCTGTGGTGCGGTGGTCTGCTCGGGTTCGACCACGTGCGTGAAGGCACTGGCTGACCAGCGGCCCAGCGCCATCAAGATCGCGGCAGGGAAACCCACTAATGGAATCAGCAGGGGTAACAGGCCCTCGCCGCCAGCGGTCAGGACCGTCAAGCCGTAGAGCATGCCGATCAAAGCGTAAGCCAAAATATGCACGGACTGGTTGAGCTGATACCGCAGCAACCAGTTGGCAAACAGTGCTAACGGCAGGCCAAGGACCAGTCCGGCCAAGCCCACCAGCGTCAGCAGCGGGGTGAGATCCCCGACGGTATCTGACAGCGGCAGAAGGTTCAGAATCACCACGAGGCCGGCCATCACGATATTGGGCACCAGCCACGCCAACAAGAACCCATAGATCGACATCGACAAGCGAGCTCTCGGTTCGGAACTTTTCCGGCGTTTAGGCGCCGAATCATATTTCTCTGGAACGGGTGTGGTCACGATGTGCCTTTATCGAAGGGGAAGCAACGGTACTCAATCTGCCATTGTAGTGGTTATTCTGACGCCCCGAGTAGGCTGTGTGGTTATGGCAACAACTGGATCGGGGACACGGGCGTGGACCGTGGTGGTCATCACGGGCATTCTTGCGGCCATGCATATCTGGAAGCTACCGGCTGCGCTGGACTATATCCGGGCTGATCTGGGCATCAACCTCGTGGCCGCCGGCGCACTGGTCGGGGTCGTCCAAATAGCCGGTGGGCTCGGTGGATTAGCCGCTTCGGTGGTAGCTGAACGGCTCGGCACCAAAAACACCCTATTGGTGGGGATGGGCTGTGCCGGTCTTGCCTCCTTGATCGGTGCGTTTGCCCCGAATACCGGGTGGTTGATGACCACCCGTGCCATCGAAGGCATCGGTTTTATTCTCATTACGGTCGTCGCCCCGGGCATGGTGCGCGCACTTGCGCCGCCCGAAAAAGTCAACGGCGCGATGGGGTGGTGGGGTGCGTTTCAAGGTGTGGCGCTCTTTTTGGGTGTTGGCATATCGGCCGTGCTGCTCAACGCGACCCCGGTCTCGTGGAACATGTGGTGGCTGATGATGGGTGTCGGAACCTTAGCGTTCATGCCGGTGGTCGCCGCACGGGTACCGGCCGACCCACCGGGAGTGGTGCATCTGAAAGCTATCGCCCGGCTGATCGGCGCTTCGATCAAGACTCCGTTGCCCTGGGCGTTGGGACTGATATTTTCCTCCTACACTTTGCAGTGGGGTGCGGTGCTGAGTTTCTTGCCCACCATCTTCTCGGCCGCAGACATCGAAACGGGTCTGGATGTTGCCATCGTGGTGGGGCTGGCAACCGCTGTGGTCGGTGGCCTCAACGGCCTAGCGAACATTTTGACCGGCGTCCTGTTGCAGCGTGGCCACCCGCCACGTCGATTACTTCTCATCGGGCTGGGCACGATGGCGATCATGTCCACGCTGGTCTTTGCCCCCGACTGGTCGCAGGTTCCCGGGACCGTGTCCTGGGCGCTGCTGGCCGCCGGCATCTTCTCGTTTGCCGGAGCCTTGGTCCCCACGACCGTCACTCGGCAGGCCGTCGATATCGCCCCTCCTGGCGGCTCGGCCTCAGCCGTCATCGGGTTGATTACTCAGATGTTCAATCTGGCAAACTTCATCGGGCCCATTATTCTGTCAGCCATCGCCGCGGCGGCTGGCACCTGGCAGATGTCGTGGGCGATGACCGTGACCGCCTCGGCCATCGGGATCCTGACCACGCTGGTGTTTGTGCCGCGCGGGGTGGACCCATTCAAAAGCTACGGCAAGGTTTGATTACAATATCTTCTGGACTTCAATGAACGCCAGCTGGGGCAGCAGCTGTGAACGGGGTCGTAGAGGCCGTGACACCGTCGCGATACAACGTTTTGCAAAGGACGCTTCGTGACCGAAAACCCGCATGTAACCAGTGAGACGAGCCGGGGGAACTTTGCCCCGGTGGGTTCCCATATCTATCCGGTGCTGTTTGCCATCATGGCCGTGGTCTTCATCCTGTCGAATATCGGCGGCGCCAAAGGGGTGCAATTCGGGCCAATCCTCACCGATGGCGGGTTCTTCCTGTTCCCGGTGGCCTACATCGTCGGTGACATTATCTCCGAAGTCTACGGTTTCAAAGCCTCCCGACGGGTCATCTTCACGACCTTCTTGATCTCGGCATTCGCCTCGTTGACCTACTGGATCATCATCATCTTGCCGCCGGCAGAGTTCTACGACGGCCAAGAGGCACTGGCCAGAACCTTGGGCCCCGTACCGCTGATTGTGTTGGCGTCCCTGGTGGGCTTTGCAGCCGGACAGCTGACCAACGCTTGGATCATGGTCGCGATGAAGCGCCGCAGTGGAGAACGATACCTGTTTGGACGCATCGCGGTCTCAACCCTGGTCGGAGAACTGCTGGACACCATCGCGTTCTCAGCGATCGCCGCCACCGTCATCGGCATTGAAACCCTCGGCCAGTACGTGATGTTTGTGCTGGTCGGATGGATATGGAAAACCGCCGTCGAACTGATACTCGCCCCAGTCACCATGTGGACCATCGGCAAGATCAAGACGGCCGAACCGCACTATGGCAGCGTCGCCGAAGCCTAAATGACGCAGTGTTGCACGACACCTTGGCGGGTTATCGAAAACCTGGTTAGATAGTGCAACAGAATCACGAGTGCTGACCATAAACGCCCTGGCAGGTCAGTCAGCAACCCTCTCGCCGTAGCGGGGTGCTCCAGGTGATGATTCGGCTAAGTTCAATCGTTCTTAGCAAGTATGGCGCCGTGCGCGAGTGATCTGCCGACGCCACGAAATCTTTTGAGGAGTCTGGCATGACGCAGACCTTTGTACCCGTTCCTGACACTGCCGATAACACCATCGTTGCCCAGCTGTGGGAGCAACTACAGCCGGTATTCGACGACATCGCAGCCACCGCACCGGCCCGGGATGCCGCCGGTGGCATCGACAAGACCCCGATCGAGCAACTCCGCGACGCTGGCTTTACCCGGCTGCGTGTCCCCACCGAGTATGGTGGCTACGGGCTGTCGTTACCGCAGGCCTATGAGTTTTTCGTCGCGCTCGCCGCGGCTGATTCGAATCTTGCCCAGGCGTTGCGAGCGCACTGGGGATTTGTCGAAGATGTGTTATCCCGCACCGCAGATCAAGCTGACTTCCAAGATCGTTGGCTGACCCGGTTTGGCCATGGTGCGATTGCCGGGAATGCCATTACCGAACGCGGCAATACGCACGGACAAAACGGCACGCGGCTTAGTCGTATCAACAGCAAGTGGAAGCTCAATGGGACCAAGTTCTACTCCACTGGCACGGGGTATGCCGACTGGATTATGGTCGCTGCAACCGGCGACGATGAAGAACCCGTTTCCGTCACCGTCCCCGCCAACGCGCCCGGGGTTGAAATTATTGATGACTGGGACGGGTTCGGTCAGCGACTCACAGCATCCGGCACCACGATCTTCACCAATGTGGTCGTCGACGAAGCAGAGATCTTCCCGCCCGGGCACGGTCTCGATTCCGGTGAGCGCACCGCCTTTGGTCAAGCGACCTGGCAGACGGTGCATTTGGCAACGCTGGTGGGCATCGCCAAAGGCGTCCTGCGTGATGGGGTGGCATACGTCCAGTCGCGAACTCGGACCTTTAGCCACGGTGCCGCCGACACGGTCCAGGCCGACCCGCAAGTTCTGCAACTCATAGGAGAACTCAGCTCGCAGGTTGCCGGAGTCGAAACCATTTTCCGGGCCATCCCACCGGTGTTAGCTAAACATTTTGCAGCCGATGCCCGCGGGGAACAACTGCCCGAACCTGAGGTCGATGCGCTGTATACGCAGGTGTATCAGGCCCAGCAGGTCATCGCGCCGATTGTGCTCGAGATCGCGACCAAGATTTTTGAAGTAGGTGGAGCGTCTGCGGTGTCACAGTCGCGGGCCTTCGACCGGCATTGGCGCAACGCTCGGGTGCTGGCTAGCCACAACCCGTTGATCTACCGGGCCCGGATCCTTGGCGACTACCTGGTCAACGGGGTCGCTCCGGAGCGGAAATATACGGTGGGAAGTTAACTCGTGGCCTGAGGCGCTTGAAGCGGCAGTTGCCACCCCCATACCCACGAATGGATTTCGTGCCCAGGAACCCGGGGTTCTGATGTCCCATTGATGTGTCTCATTGAGACCAACGTCATCAGCGAGTCGCGCCAGACGTCAGCTCATCGAAACCTTCATCTCACGCAGTGGGTCCGCGCGGTGCCCATCGCAGATCAGGTCGTCGCTTTCGCGTAATACCGTCCCAGCATCTGATCTTTGAACTCGTGGAAGTCCCCGTCGATGATCGATTGGCGGATGGTATCGACCAGTCGGACGGTGAAGCGCAGGTTGTGAATCGACATCAGCGTCCCGGCGAGGATTTCGTCACCCTTGATGAGGTGCCGGATGTAGGCCTTCGAATAGTTCGCACACGTGTAGCAATCGCAGCCGTCTTGCAGCGGTGACAGATCGGAAGCGAATTCGGCGCGCGGCAGGTTAATGCGTCCGTAGTCGGTATAGAACGCACCGGTGCGACCGACACGGGTGGGGGAGACTGCATCGAACGTATCGGCGCCGGCTTCGATCGCGGCAAAGAGGTCATCCGGTTCCGAGATGCCCAGCAGGTGACGCGGTTTGTCTTCGGGGAGTTCCTCGGCACACCAGCCCACGATGGTGCCGAGGTTTTCTTTCTCGAACGCCCCACCGAGTCCATACCCGTCAAAGCCTGCTTCGACACCGTCAAAGTCAGTGCGCATCTCGCGTAGGTCGCGGCAGGCTTTACGTCGTAAGTCTTCATATTGGGCGCCCTGAATGACGCCGTAGAGTGCTTGATACGGGCGGTCGGAGCGCTCTTCGGTGAGCCGCGCGTGCGCGTCGAGACTGCGCTGGGCCCACTTGCGGGTGCGTTCCAATGACTCGACCTGGTAGCCACGGGAGTTATGCAGCGTGGTCAGCTCGTCGAATGCCATCATCACATCGGCGCCGATCTGGTGCTGGATCCGCATCGAAATTTCCGGGGTGAACCGGTGACGGTCACCGTTGATGTGGGAAGTGAACCAGACGCCGTCGTCGTCGACGTTGGCTAATCGTTCCTTGCCGGGTGCGACAGCGTCATCGGACCCGACTTTGTCCTGGGCTTCGGGTCCGGTCATATCGATGACTTTTTTGAACCCCGAGCCCAGCGACATGACCTGGAAACCGCCCGAGTCGGTGAAGGTGGGGCCGTCCCAGTTCATGAATTTGCCCAGCCCGCCGTGTAGATCCAGCAGCTCGGGCCCCGGCTGCAGGTACAGATGGTATGCGTTGGACAGGACCGCTTGGGCGCCGAGATCTTTGACCACCTCGGGGAGGACCGCTTTGACGGTGGCTTTAGTGCCGACCGGAATATATGCCGGAGTTTGGATGTCACCGTGCGGAGTGTGAATGGTGCCGGTGCGGCCGTGGGCGCCGTCAAGACGCGTGCCAAGGGTGAAAGAAAAATCGCTGGGTTCTGCCATGGACGCTAGTCTAGTCGGCCCGCCGTGCTGGTTAGCGCGTGAGGCGCCGAATGGGGATATCGGTATCGGCTAATTGAGCCGGGTCCACACTGATACCCCGGGTGATCATACGGGTCGCGGCACGAATGACCATGTGATCGTCGATCGCAGCAGCCCCGATGACCTGATCCCCGTCCACCACAAAAATGGCATGCTCCCCGCGGTGCACTAAGTGTTCGTGGGCATGCGGCACGACGCGACCGACCGCTTGCACGTCGTGGCCGAACTGATCCGACCAGACCCACTGCGGGGTTGGCGCCTCCGGTTTAGTACCCATGATGGTGTGGACGACGCGGGCTGCTGAGGCGCGTCCGTGATCCCAATGGTCCTGTCGGGGTTGGCCCTGGATCCGGCATACATCCCCGATCGCATAAATGCCCTCAACCTCGGTGCGGTAGTGCTCGTCAACCACGATCCCATCGTCGATGGTCACCCCGGAGCCAAGTGCTACGTCAACGGCCGGGTCAATGCCGACGGCGGCGACGACGAAATCGAAACGGGTGAGGTCTTCGTCGATGGTCAAACGCCGGGGGACGACCACGACCTCTTCGGTCATGGTCTGGTACAGGGTCTCGGCTAGCTCCCCGAAGACTTCAACGGCCGGGACCTGCGGGGTAAACACCGTGACGTCAGCGCCCAAGGCTTTGGCGGACGTGGCCAGTTCTGGAGCTAAGAGCCCACCCCCGGCAATCGCGATCTTGGTCCCGGGACGCAGAGCCGCGCGCAAATGCTTGGCGTCGGCGAGATTGCGCAACGTGTAGACCGGTTTATCGAGCTCAAGTGTTTTCGGTACGGCCCCGGTGGCAATCACAATGTGGTCCGCCTCGAAGCGCTGCGTGCGGGTTTGCACGAAACCCTGGCCGAGCTCCACGGCCGTATCTTGTACCCAGGTCACCGCATGTTCGGCGAACCATTCGGGCGGTGCTAGTGCCAGATCGACATCGTCGTCAATGAGGTACTCGGTGGACAGCGGCGGCCGGTCCAGTGCGGTGTGGTGCGGGTCGATGATAGTGATCTTACCGGTGTAGCCGGCCTCGCGCAGGCCAGCGGCGACCGAGAACCCGGCAACCGAACCGCCAATAATCAGGGTGTTAGGCATCGAATTGTGGCGTGAGCAGTACGCGTCCGTCCACGATTTCTACCGTGTGGGTCGGTGCGTCCTCGGTGGCCGGCAGATTCAGCACTTTTCCGTTGGCCAAACAGAACGCCGAGGCGTGTTTCGGGCACTCGACGGCGCCGTCTTCAACCCAGCCTTCTGATAGCGAGTAGTTGCCGTGCGTGCAGCGATCATTGAGTGCGTAGATGCCGTCATCGGTGCGAAACACCGCGATCGGTTCGCCACCGGTCACATCGTGGCCAATATAGACGCCCTCTTCGAGAGGGAAATCTTCTGTAGCGCCAATATCAATACGTGTCATTGTTACCTCCTGTGCCAGCTTAGAGACCCCAGTTGGCCCAAGCCATCGCTTGGGTCACAAGTTTGCCGCGGCCGCCTTCAAACTCTGACTGGATCTTGGCAGACAGGGCTTCGTCTGGGGTAACCCAGGCTACCTGGAGCGCATCCTGACGGGGTTGGGTGTCGCCACGGACCGGGACCACGTAGCACAGTGCCACGGCGTGTTGCCGGTCGTCGGTCAGCCCGGAACTTGAAGCATACGGGAAGTATTCTGCCACCGTAAAGGGTGTCAGACTGATCGGCAGTTGCGGCATCGCCAACGGCCCCAGGTCCTTTTCCAGGTGGGTCATCAGTGTGTCCCGGATGGACCGCATATAGCGGACGCGCCCGGACACAAAAGAATACCGGAAGTGGCCCGATTCATCCGCCCGATAGAGCAGTCCCACTTCCACAACACGGCCGTAATCATCAAGCCGGACGGGGAGTGCTTCAACGTAGACCATCGGCAACCGCTCGCGCGCCGTTGCCAGTTCAGTTTCAGAGAGCCACCCGGGATCCGGGTCAGGAGTTCGAACTGTCATGGCCACCACTCTACAGTGACCTGGGGTCGGATCCGGTTGGGCTACGTCACAGTTGCGGCGTGCACGGTGGGATCGGTCAAGTCTGGCTGGGCCTGTGTTTCGTCACGCAGGTTCTGACGCTTACTACAATGAAACCTATGCCTTCCTACCGCGCGATACTTCCCATCGGAGATGTGCACCCCGGCAACGGTCCCGAGTCCGTCATGGATTCCGCCGTGGCCGCTGTGTCATCCATCGCCACCGTCGAACACACTGACATTCAAATTCTTGCCGGTGTGCCTCAGATTGTCGTGCGGTTCCACCTCGACGACGACGGTGATGCCCGCTTCGTCGCCGATGCGATGAAGCATGCCGTGTCACGTGTAGCCACGACCGGCGCGCAGCGGTTGTTGCTGCGTCGCGGCGGCCGATGGATGACGCTCTCCTAGGACATCAACGCTGGACAAGTTCGTCCTTTGCCTCGCCTTGTGTTACTCGGGGCGGGTTTTTCTCACGGCCCAGTCGGGTCAGGCGTTCGGGTCGTAATCCGCGAGATGCATGCTGATATGCCATTCACAGCGGGTGCGCAACCGTGTCGTGGGCGTGTGTGGAAAAGTTCTGGACCTTCTCAAGTTATCCACAAAACCGACAAAACATCCTTATCGTGTCCTACCCGTATGGTATATACCGCTATACAAGACAATAGATACGCATAAAAGTAGTTAAAACTATTGCGTACGTCACAGTCTGACGGTAGAATAGAGACATACCTCAACCCCCTTTCTCCGACGCTGACTCCAGATTTTCATCCCCCTTTCGTATGCTCATGCCGCTCTTCTGAAAGGACGCGCTGATGGATACCACTCAAATTTTGCCTAATATCGGGTCTCCGGTGTCGTCGCCGGCGTTTGATCCTTCTGCTGCTGATGAGATGAGTGTGGGAGAAGCGGCGTATGCTGCAGCGTTTTTTGCCAACGTGGCCGTCAAACGGATGGCCGACCCTGCGGCAGCTGGTGAGTTCGCCCGGTTTGTGACGGCCTCTGGGGAGGACTGGACCGGGTTTAAGCCCAGTGCGGCCCCACCTGCGGTGACGGAGGATGACGCTGGACAAGCCGCCGGCGCAGCGGAGCCGCACGACGCGCCGAGTGGAGCTGCGGAACAGGCTCGTTCCATCCCAGTCCCACCGGAAAATTATTATGATTCGCTGCCAGGCATAGCCCACATGTTGCGTCACCAGCAGCGGGCCACCGATGCACTCCTGACGCATTTCGCCGCTCATTTGGAACCGGCGATGAGTGATCAAGCAGTGATGCTGGGTACCCCTGAGGGGGTCAAAGGTTACCGGAACACTTCAATCTACTTCCGCGAAGTGCTAAAGCTTTCCACTGCTCAGACCAAAAAGATTCATGACCGGGTCCCGTATGTCACCTGGGCTCCAGGTATGGACCCGTCCTTGGCGGCTTATCACCCCAACCTGGTGAAGGTCGCGAAATCTTATGCTGCCGGGCGGATCTCCGGCGAAAATCTCGACCGGATTATTAGCATGGACAAAGATCTCACGAAATACGTGCATAAAACCAAGGCCCTCCCAGAGGTCAAACGCGAAATCTTGCTGGCCTTTGAAGAGGCGTTGGTCGATGCCGCCGAAGCTCTCACCCCAGATGAACTCTCTGAAGCCAAGTCTCGGTGGGCCAACAAAATCGCCCACGCGATCGACCCCGACGGGCCGCTGGTGGCCGATGCGATTCGCAAACAACCCGACAACGCCATCCGCACCCAGAACTTAGCCGATGGGTCCGGCAAAATTAGTATGCATGCCACCCCAGCGGTGTATGCGACGTTCAAAAATTGGATCCTCCATCAACTGAACTACAATGGCACCCCGGTGGAGATCCCCCAAGAAGTGTTCGACCTGCTGGCCACCGACGATCAGGAAGAACCTGAACCGGCGGATGCCTACAACGACCTTGATGACCTGAAATCTGCCCCGGACCCGGATGCTACTGCTGAAGACCCCGACGGCAACACAAGGTCAGCTCAAGCAACTGCGGAAATCGACCCGTTGACCACCGGCCAACGTGCCGCAGCCATCCTGATCGGCATGTTTCAAAACCTGCTGACGATGGATCCCAAAGACCTCGGCGCCAAAAAAGCCCACGGCGCGTCAGCGCAGTTGATGATCGTCCAAGACATCCAGACCGCCTACGAAACCCTCGGGGTCGGGGCTCTGCCGGAGGCGGTGCGACGACCACCCGAAGCTGCCGGGGTGCTACCCCCGAGCATCACAGTTCCGAATCCCGACGATCAACCGGTGTGTCTGAATCCCGATCACACCCGAGGCCACAGCCCACCATCCTGGACCCAGTTCATGTCCGAGGCCGTGAACATCGGTTCCATCCGCCCACATGATGCCGCACCCTTAGCTTGTGACAGCAAACTCGTGGGTCAAATCTGGAATGGCGACCACGACGTCTTAGCCCAATACCGGGCCCACCGACTCTTCACCCCGACTCAACGCCGTGCGATCCTGGCCCGGGATCGTGGCTGCCAAGCCCCCGGATGCACCGTCCCGGCCGTGTATTGCCAAATCCACCACATCACCGAATGGCTCAACAACGGCACCACCAACGTCGACAACGCCATCACCCTGTGCGCTCACCATCACGGGGCCGTGCATAACGGGAAATGGAAGATTCGTAAACACCACGGGGCCACGTTCTTCCAACCAGCACCCTGGCTCGACCCCACCCAACCCTTACTGCGAAACCTCTACTGGGCGCTCTAGATAAGCGGAAAAGCTAAGACGGATCTTCTATGTCATCGAGGTAGACAAGATGATCCATGACGCTCTTTTCAGCAGAAGCGATTTGATAGCGTCGGTTCTCTGTGGCGGCGAAGACAATAAATAGTCCCAGTACCGTGACCACCGTTAAGAAAATCGATTCGTTCTCCCCGAACAGCCTGGAGCCGATAATTGCTGCCGCACCAAACGCGAAACCAGCCGCGATGGAGATTCGGCCCCGTCCAGTCAATGTCAGCTGCGACAAGATCACCAGTAACACCAGCATGGCCGCTACGGCCCAAACAATTTCTGGAATGAACAGCAGATCAGACACATTCCAGGACGCCATGGTGGTGAAGATCGTTGTCATAGTGAAAATGAGCATCCAACCGGTAAATACACCGATGGGAAGATCCACCAAGTAACGCTCCCGAACAGTGCGTTCCGTATACTCATTCAGATTTCGGATCGCGCGTGCAAGCAGCACAAAAGCACCGGCTGATGTGAGGACTTCAAGTCCCCAATCTTGAAAGTGCACCAACAGTAACGTTCCGGAGGCCAACAACATTGCATTGAGGACATACCAAGCCGTTGTCCTATTTCGCACAGCTGAGTACTGCGACGGTGACCATTGATACAGCATATACACCAGCATCAAAAGCCAGAGCAATGGCCAGGCCACAACATGCCAAGCCGCCATCGACATTAAAGACGTCGCTCCGGTGTACAACCCATCTTGAGCATCAAGGACTGACGGCCACGGACCCATCCACCCCAGAGCGAAGAGCCCCACGAGGACGAAAAGTACCCAACTGGCGCTCAACACAATCCTTCGGAAACCATCCAGTTGCTTGGGATCAGGATCATCCGTCACCGGTTTGCGGAACGGCAGAATGACCTCATCCTCAGCACCCTCAGTGACCGCTTCTTCACCCGGTGGTGGGGGTGGTGTCTGCGCCTCGATAAAGCGGGCTTTATTGACGAGCCGCTCGAGCCGCTGCCACTCCGGAAGCTTCACTCGTGCCAGCTCTAGCAGCTCTTCATCGCTGAGATATTCACCCTCACGCTGCATCATTGGACGATTTTCTGGGGCCGGGACGTCATCGGACTCGACTTCACGAGCGGCCTGGAGCAAAGCTTCGGTTTCACGTTCTTGCTGTCGACGACGAGCTTCAGCAGCTTGCTGACGTTCCAGCTCCGCCATTTTCTCGGTTTCGCGTTCCCACTGAGATTCCAGCGCACGTTTGGCTTCTTCTACCTCGAGCGCCAGCTGGCGTGCACGTTCTTCTGCCTCGCGAGCCTCGCGGCGCTCGTCCTGCAATTTCTGCCACCGTGCGCGAAGCCGATCAGGGGTATTGGCGATCGCGCGCTCAATGTCGTCCTGCGTGGGCCCGCGGAACGAGTCTAACCAGGCGTTAAACCGATCACGAATTGTCAGCTTCTCCTCGTCGGACGCTACGGCTGTGCGGGGTTCCGAGGAACCGTTAGCAGCGGAGACGTCAGCAGTATCTGAGGCGGAGTCGGTCTCGGCAGACGTTTCGGTATCGTGAGCATTCGCGGGGACGGAATTATTCGTCGGGGGATTTGCGGATTTAGCAGCATCAGCCGTTGAGGGAGTCTTCTTCAGTCGGTCTAACGCCTCCGAAGACTCTGATGGCTCTAAGCTCACGTGCACTCCTCCCGCACATAGATTTCCTGAGTCCGGCTATTTTACTGCCGCAGCCGGGTAATTCACGAGCGGACACGCTACGAGATTAAAGTCAAGATATATGACTTTATCCGGGCGCGTGTTGCAGGGTTTTTTGGGACATAAACTCACGAGTTCGTCCCGTGAGGGGATCACGAAATGCCACACCGCTGGCCAAGAGCTGTAACGGTTTCGCATAGTCATCCGGTGCATGATCTAACAAGACGGGGTAGAAGCGGTCGTGCAAAATCCCGTGCCCTAACGCCGCCAAATGAATACGCAGCTGATGGGTCCGTCCGGTCCGGGGATATAAAGCCACATGCGCAAGGGCACCGTCATCGGTGACCTGATGACCCAGCAGTTCAATATCGGTGATGGCATTGGGGCCGGTCGTGGGTGCGTGACTCCGACGGCGTTTGCCCGTGCGGGGTGCCTCGATTCGGCCCGAGTGAGCCACCGGGTAGGCATCGACCTCGGCCGTGATGACCCCTTTGGTTTTGATGATGCGGTTTCGGAAAGTCAGTGGGAAGCGGTCCAAATAGCGTTCAGCCGGGGACGGTAGCTGCACCACGGCCTGGTAATGGCGGGTGACTTTGCGGTGCTCGAACAGCTGCTGATAGGCGCCACGCGTGGCGGGATTCGGCGAAAATAACAATACGCCGGCGGTGGCCCGGTCCAGCCGGTGCAGCGGCACCAGGTCGGGGATGTTGAGTTGGTTGCGCAATCGGACCAGGGCGGTTTCTTGAACAAATTGGCCACCGGGTGTGGTGGGCAAAAAGTGCGGTTTATCGGCCACGACGAGGTCATCGTCAATGTGCAGCACATCAATGTCGAACGGGATGGGGGTTTCGTCGGGCACGGTGCGGTAGTACCAAATGAATTCGTGGGCGGCCGCCGGGGTGGAATGCGTGATGGCACTGCCGTCCTGGGCAACGATTTCGCCCGCCTGGATGCGCTCGGCGATCGAGTCGGCGGCCAGATGCGGGAATCGAGTGTGCAGAAATTCCACGACGGTGGTGTGGGTGCCGGGCGGGATGCGCAACCGGGTGGGTCCGACGCCGTTGCGCACGGGAAGTGGGGGAGTGGCCATGATGCTAGTTTAGGCGCGGTACCGGATCGCATTGGGTGCTGAGTAGAACCCGGCTTCGACCAGGTGGGACGCCAGAGGGGCGTTGATGAGCGGGTCACCGTTGACGGTGGAGATAGCTAATTTTTCGGTTCCGGCGCGGTGCAGCACTTTGGCCAGGGCGGTCGCAGCGGGACCCAGGTGGTCGTCGCTAAATTGCAGGAGCGTTTTGCCGCCGCGCTCAAGATAGAGCACCAGGGCACCATTGACCAGCACCACGTAGGCGCCGGCTTTGCGACCTGGCCGGTGTCCTTCGGTGTCGGGCCAGTCCAAGGTTGCGCCGTAGGGGTTCGCGGGATCGGTAGCGGCCAGGCCCACGGCTTGCGGGTGGGTGGGGTCTTGGTCGAAGGCACGCAGCGCGTCGACGGTTGCCGCGGTGGAAAATTGTGCGGCACCTAGACCGTCGATGAAATACCCGCGCCGGATGTGCCCGGATTCTTCCATTTTCGACAGTAACCGGTAGTAGGCCGAGAATCCGCCGGGCAGGGCCTCGGCGTTGACTGCGCCGCGGGTGATGACCCCGTAGCGGTCCAGTAAGTACTCGGCCTGGGCGTGCAGCGCGGTCGTGTTGTCGTCGGTGCGTTGGGGCAGCAGCGACCAGCGGCCCACTGCAGTTGGCGGGTCGACCTGGCGCGCCATATTGGTTGACGGCGCCAACCGATTCAGCCGGCGCAGGCGCGCGGCACGCCGGGGCGCGGAGCGTTGGGGTTGGCCGCGACGGGCAGCGGATTTTGAGTAGGTCGCGCGCACCGCGGTGAACGTGTCGTTGGTGACCACCCCGGCCCAGAACAGATCCCACAGCGCGGCCAGAATATCGGGGCCGCTATGGTCCAGCTGGGCATTGAGCGCCGAGTAGAACCAGCCGCCCGTGCCGGTGAGGGCTTCGACGATGTCGTCGTGGACCTCGGTCCGGTCGTCGGTGGTGCGAATGGGCAGGGTGAGGTCGACGGTGTCGACGTGGTGGAAGGCCACCGACTGGTCGGCCGCACCGGCCATCACAAACTGCCCCGTGGCTAGGAGTTCGTCGAGCATCGCCGGTTGGTAATCCACTACGCGCGCCGGCAGGATGGCTGACTCCCAGACCTGGGCGGGGGCGGCGAATCCGGTGAGCTGATCCAACACGATGGCTACCCCGTCGACGCCGCGTTCTTGCGGTGCGGGGGCCACCTGGTGTTGCTGCAGCAGGTAGCGGGCGTAGGCGGCGTGTTCGACGGGTTCGACTTCGGCGCGCAGCTGGGCCAGGGAACGGCGCCGGATGCGGGCCAGGACATCGACGTCGCACCACTCATCGGTGGCCACCGGGCCGTCGCCGGGTGGCGGGGTCGACATGTAGGCGCCAAAGGTCACGCGCTGTTGGGAGGCTAAGCGCTGGAGCACCTGGTGGGTAATGACGGGTCCGATGCCAAGCCGTTGCGCGACCTGGGGTGCGGTAAATGGGCCGTGGGTTCGAGCATAGCGCGACACCAGGTCGCCCAGTGGGTCATCCACCGACTGGGCAAATGCCGCCGGCACCCCGATGGGCAGCGGAATACCCAGTCCATCGCGCAACCGGGGGGCGTCTTCAATGGCGGACCAGTAGTGGGTCGAACCCATGCGCACCCGGATGGCACGTTTCTCGTCGACGAGCTCTTGGACCCAGGCGTGGGCGGTGTTTTCGTCGACGGGCTCATCGTTGTCGTGTAACCGCTCGGTGAGTTCGGTCGTGGTCAACGGGCCCAGGAGGCGCAATAAGTCAGCGATCCCTTCGACCCCGGTGAACCGTCGGGAGGCAGAGGTGTGCTGCAGGTCAGCCTGGACCTGGGCGATGACCTCGTCGTCGAGCAATTCGCGCAGCATGTCCTGGCCCAGCAGTTGCGATAACAGTCCGGGGTCCAGCGATAGGGCCGCGGCCCGGCGTTCGGCCAGGGGCGCGTCGGTTTCGTACATAAACTGCGCGGTATACCCGAACAATAGCGTCTGAGCAAAGGGCGAGGCCTGCGGGGTTTGGACCTCGACGACGCGCAGCACCCGAGTGCGCACCTGATCCAGGATTTCTAACAGTCCGTCGACGTCGTAGACGTCTTGGAGGACCTCGCGCACGGTTTCCAAAATGATCGGAAATTGTGGGTATTTCGAGGCGACTGCCAACAGTTGGGCCGCGCGTTGGCGTTGTTGCCAGAGCGGGGTGCGTTTGGTCGGATCGCGCCGGGGGAGCAGCAGCGCGCGGGCGGCGTTTTCGCGGAAATGCGCGGCAAACAGGGCCGAGCCGCCAACGTGTTGGCGCAGCTGATCGCGCAGGTCTTCGGGTTCGAACCAGAAGATGTCGGCGGTGGGTGGTTCCCCGTCGGTGGCCGGGATGCGCACGATGATGCCGTCGTCGCCGGCCATCGCGTTGGCGTCGAATCCGTAGGTGGCTTTGACGCGTTCCGAGATGGCCAGCGCCCAGGGTGCGTGGATGCCCTTGCCAAACGGGGAGTGGAGGATGACGCGCCAGTCGCCGAGTTCGTCTCGGAAGCGTTCGACCACAATCGTCGTGTCGGTGGGTAGATGCCCGGTCGCTTCGCGTTGCTCGTTCAGGTAGTTCAGCAGGTTGGCCCGAGCGTTGTCATCCAGTCCGGCGGCCGACAGGCGTTCGTCAATCTTGGGGTCCGCGAGCGCTTCGCGACGAAACGCCCCGGTGGCCCGACCCAGCTCTAATGGGCGGCCGGGTTGGTCACCACGCCAAAATGGCAACCGGCCGGGTTGGCCGAAGGCCGGGGTGACAAGCACGCGGTCGTGAGTGATGTCTTGGATCTGCCAGGTGGTCGCCCCCAGGATGATGGTTTCGCCCACGCGGGATTCATAGACCATCTCTTCGTCGAGTTCGCCGACCCGTTTGGCCGCGTCGGTGTCGGTGGCCAGATAGACCCCGAACAGGCCGCGGTCAGCAATCGTGCCGCCCGAGGTGACGGCCAAGCGCTGGGCCCCGGGCCGGGCCGTGATGGTCCCGGCTTCGCGATCCCACACCACCCGGGGTTTGAGCTGCGAGAATTCATCCGAAACGTATTTACCGGCCAGCAAGTCCAGCACTGAGGCGTAGACGTCCAGCGACAGGGTGGTAAACGGTGCCGCACGGCGGATCAGGTCCAACCACTGTTGGTCCACCAGCTCATCCATCGCAGCGGCTGCGATCGTGTGTTGGGCCAAAATATCCAACGGGTTAGCCGGAATCGACAGCGCCTCAATTTGGCCGGACAGCATGCGTTCGGTCACCACGGCCGCATCGACCACATCGGCCCGGTGCAGTGGGAAAAACCAGCCGACGGACACTTCGCCGACCTGGTGGCCGGCGCGGCCTACACGCTGCAGTCCGGCGGCAACCGTGGGCGCTGATTGCAGGTGCACGACCGCATCAACCACACCCATGTCGATGCCCAGTTCCAACGAGGAGGTCGCCACGACCAACCGCAGTGTGCCCGATTTCAGGCCTTCTTCGACCTCGGAGCGCGCGGTGGCCGACATCGACCCGTGGTGGGTGCGCGCAAAATCCTCGTCGGGCAACTCGTCGTCTTCTTGGCGCTGTTCCCACAGCTCGTTGAGCGCTTCGGTGAGTCGTTCGGCCGAGCGCCGCGAATTCACGAATACGATCATGGACCGGTAATCCTGAGCAAGGTCCATGATCTTGGCTTGGACGTGCGGCCACATCGAGACGTTTTCTTCCGGGGAGGCGCCGGTATCCGGTTGGGTCATATCGGTCACCGGGACCGCCACGGCAATGTCCCAGCGCTTTTGCTCGGCCCCGTCGACCGCGGTGACCGGTTGGACCCCGCCCAGGAAGCGGGCGACTTCTTCGGCTGGTCGTACGGTTGCCGACAACCCGATGCGTTGGGCAGGCTCATCCAGCAGCGCATCTAAGCGTTCCAGGGAGACCGCCAGGTGCGCGCCGCGTTTATTCCCGGCCAGTGCGTGTACCTCATCGACGATGACGGTCTCGACTCCAGAGAGGGTCTCGCGTGCCTTGGAGGTCAGCATCAGATACAGCGACTCGGGGGTCGTGATCAAAATTTCAGGCGGGTCGGTAATGAGTCGACGACGATCCCGCGCGGAGGTGTCACCCGAACGCACGCCCGTGCGAATCTCGGGCACTTCCTGGCCCTGGGCCTGGGCGGTTTGGGTGATCCCGACCAGCGGGGCCGTCAGGTTGCGTTCAACGTCGACCCCGAGTGCTTTCAGCGGCGAAATGTAGAGCACTTTGGTGCGTCGCTTCGGATCCGCCGGTTGGGTGATGAGCTTATCGATGGCCGATAAAAACGCGGCCAGCGTCTTGCCCGAACCCGTCGGCGCGATGACCAGGGCGTGTTGGCCCGAGGCGATGGTTTCCCATGCGCCAATCTGAGCTTTGGTCGGCGCATCAAACGACGTTTCGAACCACGATTTCGTGGCCGCAGAGAACGTATCCAGCACAGCGTTGGTCATGAGCTAAGACTACTGGTGATGATACGGTCGGCCCGCAGAAATCTCCTGCGCGCGATAAATCTGCTCGGTGACCATCAACCGGACCAACTGATGCGGAAATACCAGCTTCGATAACGACCACACGGTGTCGGCTCGCGCTCGCAGCCGGTCATTGACGCCGTACGCGCCCCCGATGATCAGCACCGGGTGACGCGAAGTGTCGAATAATTGCTGCAGATGCCCGGCAAGTTGGGGAGAGGTGAACTGTTTGCCGCGCTCGTCCAACAACATCACGTGATCGGCCGGACGCAGGTGCTTTTCAATCGCCGCGGACTCTTCTTCTCGGGAGCGCTGCTCCCCGGCGGTGGTGTGCGGCACGAGTTTAAACTCCACGTCGTAGGGTTTTTTCAGGCGCTTGCTGAACCGCTCGATGCCCTCGGCCACCCACGGTTCGTGGCGCTTTCCCACCGTGACAATTCGCAACGTCAAGCCACTCCTCCCGCACGTCTCCCAAGTTGTTTTCAAGCTCAACCTATTGTAGCTTGACGGCCATGGACTTTACCCCGTGGACCATTTTGGTTGATGCCGGTCTGATCGGCTTGCTCCTCATCATCGGCGCGGGATTACGCGCCGTGATTCGGCCTCTTCAACAGCTGATGATTCCGGCATCGGTGCTTGCCGGCGTCCTCGGGCTCATCCTGGGGCCACAGGTCCTCGGGTGGCTCCCATTTTCCGAACACTTATCCACGTATTCCTCGGTTCTGATTGCGGTCGTCTTCGCAGCGGTGGCCATGACGGATGACTTCGATGTTCGCAAGCTCAATCGCAACGTGGGGGGATTCGCTGCCCACGGTGTGCTGATGTACTCGCTGCAGGTCGCCATAGGGATGGCGGTCGTGCTGCTGGTGCTCCAGCCCTTATTTGATGCGCCCGATGCGCTGGGCGTCATCCTGTTTGCCGGCTGGGTCGGCGGATATGGTACCGCGGCTGCGATGGGGGATGCCTTTGCCGACACTGACCCCGAGATCGCGTCGTTGGCATTTACCTCAGCGACGGTCGGGCTGATCATCGGCATCGTCGGAGGGATTATTCAGGCGCGCATTGCTGCCAGCCGAGGTCATGTGAAGGCTTTCAGTTCGATTAGCATGCTGCCCGAAGCCGAACGCACGGGTGTCATCCGAGAAGTGAATAAGCGGCCATCGATCGGTCAGCACACCCACACGGGCTCTTCTATCGAATCCCTGGGCTTTCAGGTGTCCCTGGTCGTCATGATCGCAGCGGTGGCCTACGGGCTATCGCTGGTGATCGGGCATTTCTGGCCGACTCTGTCGGTGCCGGTATTCGTGTTGGCGTTTTTGACCGGGCTCGTCGTGCGATCCGCGATGGCCAAGGGGCGGGTGGCAAAATACGTCGATAAGCCCACCCTGCAGTCCATTTCGGGGACCGCGACGGATGTCTTAATTGTTGCCGGGATCGCCTCGATTCAGCCGCAGGTCGTGGCTGACTTCGGGATCGAATTGATTCTGCTGTTCGTCTTCGGACTGGTCATGATGCTCTTCTTGGGGCTGTGGGTCGCGCCACGGCTGATGCACGACGGTTGGTTCGAACGCTCCATTTTCACGTGGGGTTGGTCAACCGGTGCGGTAGCGACCGGTATCGCGATGCTGCGGGTGGTGGATCCCAAACTGAAATCCAATACCCTCGAGGACTTTGGACTGGCCTATATTCCCGTCACACCCGTAGAAATCACGGCCGTGACGTTTGTTCCGCCGCTCGTGGTCGCCGGAGCTGCCTGGGCTGTTGTAGGCATCTGGGGTGTCATCGCGGTGGCCGCAGTGATCGTCGGGTTGTTTATTGCCCGAGCCAATAAGCGCGAAGCCGCAGCGGTGGGCTAAGACTGCTCAATCGCCTCGGTTACCAGCACCATCTTGCCCATGGTGCGGCCCGTTTCACCGGCTTGATGTGCTTCGGCCGCTGCTTGCAACGGGTAGGTGCGGGCAATTTCGGCGCGCAGCTTGCCCTCTTCAACGAGTTTGGCCAGCGCGGCCATGCCGGCATAATCGGCCTCCACGAGGAGGAGTTCGGCGCGCACTTTGAATCGTTTGGCTTCGTCCCACAAGCCATCTGCTGCTCGAGGGATGATCGACACTAATGTCCCACCGGGACGCAGCGTCTGCAGCGAACGCAGCTGGTAGTCTCCACCAATCGGATCGAAAACCACGTCGACGTCGCGCACTACCTCGGCAAAATCTACCTGCCGATAATCGATGGCTTCATCGACGCCAAGCTCATACAGGAAATCGTGTTTAGCTTCGCTGGCAGTACCGATCACGGTCGCGCCGCGGGCTTTGGCAATTTGCACAGCCAGATGGCCGACGCCGCCAGCGGCCGCATGGATTAACACCCGGTCGCCTGATCTCAGGCGTGCGGTATCGACCAGACCCTGCCAGGCCGTCAGCCCCGCCAACGGTAACGCCCCGGCCTGCACGTGATCAGTCATCGACGGTTTCGGTACGAACGCTCGAGTCGGGCCCACCGCGTATTCAGCATGCGCGCCGACACCATGCGGGTAGGGCAGCATGCCAAAGACCTCATCGCCGGGCTTATATAGGGTCACGCCAGTGCCGACCGCTTCGACCACGCCGGACACATCCCAGCCCAACACCAGCGGCAGGGTGCGAACAAAGGCCTTTCCTGCTCGGTTCTTCCAGTCGGTCGGGTTGATCCCCGAGGCATACACGCGGACGAGGATTTCGCTGATCCCCGGTTTTGGGTTTGGCAATCGCACCGGGTGTAACACGTCGAGATCGCCGAATTGTTCTTGTTGGATGGCCAGCATGGTGGCGTCAGAAGCTGTCATAGCAGCCATCTTGGCACTGCTGTCGGCGCTCTCACAAGATCCAACGACGGGGCATCTCGCGCGTGAAACGAGCCACACCGCAACCCCGAAGTGTATACAGCGCTGGCCTGTTTTCTGATTGTTTGCCGTCACGTTAGCCAGAACTCCTAAACGATGTATACACTGAGGGTATGCGTGCCAGTGAACGAGCTTATGAAGCACTGCGCCGGGACATCCTGAATTGGGACCTGCCACCCGGCTCAGTTCTTGCCGAGGTGGAACTCTCCGAGCGTCTCGGTGTTTCCCGCACCCCGGTGCGGGAAGCGGTGGCCAAACTGGTGGCCGATGGTCTAGCGGATGCACAACGGGGCCGCGGCACCGTGGTCTCTGATGTTTCCCTTGACGACCTGGCTGACATGTTCGTGCTGCGCCGGGTGCTCGAAACCGAGTCAGCACAGTTGGCAGCCGCCAGTGACCAGACTGAAAAGTTTGTCCCACTGGCCCAGAAATTTCGGGCATACGCCGACGACTCACAAATTTTAGAGGACCCCGGACCGTACTATCAGCTCATCAACGTCATGGATGAACTCATCGATGACGCAGCTGGCAACAGCTATCTGTCCGGAGCGCTTTCAAATTTGCGAGTCCATCTGGCACGCGTTCGCCGCATGGCCAAAGACGATCCCGCTCGTCTGGCTGCCTCAGCGGTGGAACATTCCAAGATTGCCGAGGCAATCGCGAGAAAAGATCAGCTGCTGGCTCGTGCCGCGACCATCATGCACCTGCAAGCATCGCTGGACCACATATTGACCCACGCCGAAACTCCGAAGGGACCTCATGAATAACCACGAAGTACGCGTCTACCCATCGGCAGCAAACCTGCCACGCGAAGAACAACTGGCCTACAAGATTGCCAAAGTTGCTGCCGACGACGTCGAAGTGACCGACGAAGTCAAAGAAATGATTATCAACCGCATCATCGATAACGCTTCTGTTGCGGTTGCTTCCCTGAACCGCAAGCCGATCGTCTCGGCTCGGGCACAGGCCACCACGCACGCCCCAACCACCAATGGTTCCGGCGCGTCGGTGTTTGGTATCGACGAAAAGGTCTCCCCGGAATGGGCCGCCTGGGCCAACGGAGTGGCAGTTCGCGAACTCGACTACCACGACACCTTCTTGGCCGCTGACTACTCGCACCCGGGTGACAACATTCCAGCCATCATGGCTGCCGCCGAGCACGCTGGCAAATCCGGCCACGACCTGATCCGCGGTATCGCCACCGGTTACGAAATCCAGGTCAATCTGGTCAAAGCGATCTGCTTGCACGAACACAAAATCGACCATGTTGCCCACTTGGGCCCGTCGGCCGCTGCCGGTTTGGGTACGCTGTTGGGTGCCGACGTCGAAACCATCTTCCAGGCGGTCGGACAGGCGCTACACACCACGACTGCTACCCGCCAGTCACGCAAAGGCGAGATTTCCACCTGGAAGGCTCACGCACCAGCATTTGCTGCCAAGATGGCCGTTGAAGCAATCGACCGCGCCCTGCGCGGCCAGACTTCACCGGTGCCAATCTACGAAGGTGAAGACGGTTTCATCGCCTGGATGCTCGACGGCCCTGACGCCAAGTACACGGTGCCGCTGCCAGAAGAAGGCGAAGCCAAACGCGCCATCATGGACACCTACACCAAGGAACACTCGGCCGAATACCAGGCTCAAGCCTGGATCGACCTGGCGCGCAAGCTCAATAAGGAACACCCTGAAGCAACCGATCCGGCCAACGTCGAATCGATTCTGATCAAGACGTCACACCACACGCACTACGTGATTGGTACCGGGGCCAACGACCCTGAGAAGATGGATCCCAACGCCTCGCGTGAAACCTTGGACCACTCCATCATGTACATCTTCGCTGTGGCTCTGCAGGACGGCGCATGGCACCACGTGGACTCTTATGCGCCAGAACGTGCGCAGCGCCCAGATACCGTCGAACTGTGGCATAAGGTGTCGACCGTTGAAGATCCAGAATGGACCCGCCGCTACCACTCGTTGGATCTGAACGAAAAGGCCTTCGGCGGCTCCGTGGAGATCACGATGAAAGACGGCACGATCATCAAGGACGAAATCGCTGTGGCTGACGCACACCCACTGGGTGCCCGTCCGTTCGGTCGCGACGAGTACATCAACAAATTCCGTATCCTGGCAGAAGGTATCGTAGAAGAGGCAGAGATCACACGCTTCCTCGAGACCGTCGCACGACTGGACGAACTCAAGGCTGGTGAACTCGACCAGCTCAACGTCCTCGCCAAGCCGGGCTTCATTAACCCAGCTGATGCACCGAAGGGACTCTTCTAATGTTGTATTCCAAAGTCAGCCCAGCTGATAAACGTGTCGCACTGCGCGACATGCTCACACCCGGTGCTGCCCGGCAGTTCCCGGGAGCCTTCAACCCGTTATCGGCACGACTCATCGAAGAAAAAAACTTCGATGGCGTGTACATCTCCGGGGCGGTCTTGGCCAATGATCTGGGACTGCCAGACATCGGCCTGACCACCCTGCCTGAGGTGGCCAACCGTGCCGGCCAGATTGCCCGCATGACCGACCTGCCATCCCTAGTGGATGCCGATACTGGTTTTGGTGAGCCCATGAATCTGGCGCGCACCATCCAGGAGCTGGAGCACGCCGGTCTGGCTGGCATGCACATTGAAGACCAGATCCTACCGAAACGCTGCGGGCACCTCGACGGTAAAACCGTCGTCGATACCGCCACGATGACCCAGCGCATCGCCGCGGCAGCCGATGCGCGCATTGATGAGAACTTCCTGATCATGGCGCGCACCGATATCCGCGGCATCGACGGGTTGGACGCAGCCGTGGATCGCGTCAAGGCCATGGTGGATGCCGGGGCCGACGCGATTTTCCCGGAGGCCATGAAGGATCTGTCCGAATTCGAAGCGATCACCAACGCAGTCGATGTACCGGTGTTGGCCAATATGACGGAGTTTGGCAAATCTGAGCTGTTTACCCGCCAACAACTGGCAGACGTCGGCGTCGCCATGGTCATCTACCCGGTCACGCTGCTGCGCAGTGCGATGGGTGCGGCAGAACGTGTCTTGGACACGATCGCCGCCGATGGGACACAAAGCGCCTATGTCGATCAGATGCTGACTCGTGCAAGACTGTATGAACTGGTGGCCTACGAGGACTACAACGCATTTGACTCTGGAATCTTCAATTTCGAAGTGCCCGGTGTAGATGTCCAAGCCAACGCCGAAAACCTCTAAACCCGAGGAGAATCATGACTATGACAGAAGAGATTAGAAAAGGCCTAGTCGGCGTTGTCGCCGACTCCACCGCCATTTCAAAAGTTAACCCAGATACCAACTCGCTGCTGTATCGCGGCTACCCGGTACAAGACCTGGCCTCCCAGAAGTCTTTTGAAGAGGTTGCCTTGCTGCTGTGGAACGGCGAGTTGCCGTCCCAAGCCGAGCTGGATGACTTCATCAAACTGGAACGCGCCAACCGCGCACTGGCACCAGAGGTCAAGGCCGCGATCGATCTGCTGCCGAAAGACGCCCACCCGATGGACGTCTCCCGCACGGCCGTATCGGTCATTGGCGCCCGCCACGACGACGCCGAGAACTCCGATCCTTCGGTTGAACTGCGCAAAGCCAAAGAACTGTTTGCAGCGTTCCCCGCCGTGGTGGCTTATGACCAGCGCCGCCGTCGTGGGCTTGACGTCGTAGAGCCACGCGACGACCTGGATTATTCACAGAACTTCCTGTGGATGACCTTCGGCGAAGAGTATCCACCAGAAGTGGTCGACGCCTTCCGGGTTTCCATGGTGCTCTATGCTGAGCACTCCTTCAACGCCTCGACCTTCACCGCGCGGATCATCACCTCGACTGAATCAGATCTGCACTCAGCGGTCACCGGAGCCATTGGCGCACTGAAGGGTTCACTGCATGGCGGTGCAAACGAAGCCGTGATGCACACCTTCAACGAGATCGGTATCGATAAAAACGAATCTCGTCAGGAGGCAGCTGACCGTGCGAAAGCGTGGATGGAAGCCGCTCTGGCCGAGAAGAAGAAGGTCATGGGCTTTGGTCACCGCGTCTACAAGTCTGGTGACTCCCGTGTGCCATCGATGAAGGCCGCACTGGATAAGATGATCGACTACTACGATCGTCACGAACTCATTGGCCTCTACGACGGGTTGGAAAAGGCTATGGCAGAAGCTAAGAACATTCTGCCTAACCTGGACTACCCGGCCGGTCCGACCTATCACCTGATGGGCTTCGACACCGATATGTTCACCCCGCTGTTCATCGCCTCCCGCATTACGGGGTGGACGGCTCACATCATTGAACAGCGCGCCGACAACGCTCTGATTCGCCCGCTGTCTGCCTACCACGGTCCGGATCAGCGCGAACTCTAACCACCGCTGACGAGGGAAAGCCGCGATCACACAGGTGGTCGCGGCTTTTCTGATGCCGGAGGAAATTAAAAAACTAGCGGCCACCTGTGAACGAAATACTTTCCGTTCGGTGACCGCTGGCCTTGTCCCGAATGTCTCACGATTTCTCTTGAGCTATCGGTAGGGAACTATCTCACCTCCGGTGTCTAATTCCCTAGCTCTCATTTTACGCCTTGGGGTAGGGTCTTGTCTACGAAAATGCGAGGAGTTATCTAGCGGAATCAGCCCGTTTCGCTGCTTCGGATGGAGGTGCCGCATGAGTCGCATCTACTTCACCGCCGACCTACACCTCGGGCACGAGTTGGTCGCTCACCATCGCGGATTCACTACCGTAGACGACCACGATGACTGGGTTATGCAGACCTTGATCGAGACGCTGCCAGAACACTCGACGTTGTGGATCCTGGGCGATGTGATGGGCCGGGGGTCCCACCGGGATTACGCCCTCTCCCTGCTGCGCGAGGTCAAAGTGCAGACCGAAGTCACCATGCACCTGATACCGGGCAATCATGACACTTGCCACCCGCTACACCGCAATGCACAGAAAGAGCAACCAAAGTACTTGCACGTGTTTGATTCAGTGCAACCCTTTGCCAAGATCCGGCACAACCGGCGTGACATCCTGCTGTCCCACTTTCCATACCAGGGAGACCACACCGTCGAAGAGCGGTTCAACCAGTGGCGGCTCCGAAACTACGGACAGCCACTCATTCATGGGCACACTCACCAGACCTTACCCACGGACCCGACCCGAGCGCATCAGGTGTGCGTCTCCTGGGATGCCTGGGGACGGCCAGCGAAACTCCACGAAGTAGTGGCCAGACTAGAGCAGGGTGACGAACAGCGTGCGTAGCCAGCCCGGCTGCGCTTGCAGCGGCTGCTCACGACGGGGGAGCGATGTCATGTGGGGAAAGAAAAACTCCTACCTCGCGGTTTTATTCGCGAAGTAGGAGTTTTCAATCTGGCGGTAGCGGAGGGATTTGAACCCTCGGTACGGGGTTACCGTACAAAGCATTTCGAGTGCTTCACCTTCGGCCGCTCGGACACGCTACCGTGTGTTTACACCCGCTCAACTATACCTGATACATAGCCGAAACCTCAAAATCAGCGTTTATCTGCAAAGAACTCTTGCAGTAGTTGACTGCATTCCTCCTCAAGAACCCCACCGATGACTTCGGCCTGATGGTTTAACCGCGGTTCGCGCAGCACGTCCAGTACTGAACCGGCCGCACCTGTTTTGGGCTCCCACGCACCGAAGATCACACGTGGTATACGTGCGAGCACGATCGCACCGGCACACATCGAGCACGGTTCCACGGTGACCACCAGCGTGCAGTCAGCTAGCTCCCAGGTGGATGTGGTTAATGCTTCAACTCCGGAGGTGATCGCCAGCATTTCCGCGTGTCTGGTGGGATCCTGAGAGCGCCGAGTCGCGTTGACCCCGGTGGCCACGAGCTGTCCGTCGGGCGTGAAGAGGGCGGCTCCAATGGGTACGTCATCGGTAACCGCTGCAGCGCGGGCAGCTGAGAGCGCACGCTGCATCCACGAGGCGAGTTGGGCGTCATCGGGCAGCGGTGTAGCAGTCTGGTTGGGCACACGATTAGCCTAGGCGATCAGGCTAAACTGACACCATGCATGTTCATCACGTTGACCATCCGCTGCTCGCACACAAGCTGACCGTCCTGCGGAAACGCCAGACCCCGTCCATGATTTTCCGACAGGTTACTGAAGAGCTGGTCATGCTGCTGGCTTACGAAGCCACGCGAGACCTCGCGGTCGTCGACGTGGATATCGAAACTCCCGTCACCACGACGACCGGCAAAGAGATCGCTGATCCACGGCCGTTGGTGGTGCCGATACTGCGTGCCGGGTTGGGCATGCTCGATGGTATGGTGCGCATGGCTCCCACGGCGGAGGTGGGCTTCCTGGGAATGGTCCGGGACGAAGAAACGTTGAACATTGTTACCTACGCCGAACGTCTGCCAAAGGACCTCAGCGGTCGGCAGGTATTCTTACTGGATCCGATGCTCGCCACCGGCGGGACGCTGGCCGAGGCGTGCCGCTTTTTATATGAGCGCAACGCTCGACAGGTCTCTGCGATATGTCTGTTGGCCGCGCCCGAGGGCATCCAGTATTTGCAAGAAAACCTGGCCGATATTGATATGAATCTTTATGTTGCGGCCATTGATGAGCGGCTAGACGACAACGCGTATATCGTGCCGGGGCTGGGAGATGCGGGGGACCGTCTTTACGGTGTTGCGGGCTAATCCCTATACAGCTGTATGAAGTTCTTTACAGTCAAGAATTCGAATATTACGAGTGAGTTTCATCACAAAACTAGGCCGAAAGTCCACATAGTGAGATGAATGTAGGTCTCTGGTTTGCGTTACGCGATGGTTACGCGCCAATGTTGGGGTATCAGATACCGGCTTGAGTCAGGTTAGGCTCAAGCGTCATCGGTGGTCACCGCCGTTTAGTTTGTTGAAGGAATAACTCTATGACAAGCGCGCCCCAGCAAGGTTACGTCCACATCTCAGTTCGTAACGCACAACGTCGAGCCGAACGAGTTCAAGCGTATCGGGAGGCGGATCAGAAGAGGCTCAAAGCCGTTCCTTCAGAGCAGCCGACCCCTATTGAAAACGGTGTGACCCAGCCGGTCCATATGGAAACTGAAGCCCGTGGATTCGTGCTGTATGTCGGTATGGATGAGCAGGCCGCCCTGGCCGCTGGCACGTCCCTGACCCGCCTGGCGAACGAACTCCGCCACTACGTTGAAACATTGGTACCGGGTGCTGATTCTTACGCAGCTGTGGCCATGGCTCCAGCCAATGTGTCCGGAGACGACCTCGACGTCGTCCGCCAGGTCACCGCTGACCCCACCATTCAACAGGCCATCTCGCCGGAATTAGCCGCAGCACCCACGCCGGTTTCAACCCGCCAGCCTGGTGTCCTGATCGATCTGGCGCGTCGGGAAGTCCTGCTCGACGGCGAACCGTTGAACCTGACGTATAAAGAATTTGAACTGCTGAATTACCTGGTGGAGAACGGTGGTCGTACCGTCAACCGCGAGGAATTGCTCGAAACTCTGTGGGACGAGACTGAAGAAGTGCCCAATGAGCGCACCATTGACGTCCATATTCGTCGCCTGCGCGCCAAACTCGGCCGCCTCTCGGGCACCGTTCGCACCGTTCGTGGCCAAGGCTACCGGTTCTATGAACATCCAGAAGTCGTGGTCTGGGCTGCTCCAGAGTACTCCATCTAACACCAGCGCTGCCTGCGGCTAAACGGCTCCCTTCTGACTGCCGACCAAGCTAGACTTGGGGTAAGTTTTTGGAAGGAGCCGTCCGCATGGCAAGTCGCGACCCCCTACATTTCTATTTAGACAAATCGAATCCGGACGCTTGGAAAGCCGTAGCTCGATTATCCAAGGCGGTAGGGGAAGACGCGCGTGCCGCTGGCCTGACGGAACAGCTCATTGAGCTCGTCAATCTGCGGGTTTCTCAACTCAACGGGTGTGCATTCTGTTTAGACTTGCACACCCGTCTTGCCGTTAAAGTCGGTTTATCAGCACAGCGTCTCGGGGCGCTATCGGCCTGGTGGGAAGCCGAGAGCCTTTACACCCAGCAAGAGCGTGCAGCATTACAGCTGGCCGAAGCTACAACCCGGATCCGTGACATTGACAGTGTGATCGCCGCGCAGTTGCTGGCTTCCAATGCCCTCGACGACGCCCAGTATGCGGCCGTGCAGTGGCTGGCAATGACGATGAATCTGACCAACCGCATCTCGATCATGTCGCACCACCCCGTCCGACCCAACGCTGACTCACGTCCTGCACTGGAGGAAGAACTGTGACGAATCTTGATCCAAATCCAGCCCTGATCGATTACAACTCCCCGGAGAATCACAACGGGCTGGCCGCAGGGTTCACCGAGAAACACGGCACCGACTACATCGTCGAAGTGCTCGACCCCCGCGCGGTCCCGCTGGGTGGGCCCCGAGCAATGTCAGTGCAGCGCACCCTGCCCCAACGTGCCCGATCCCTGATCGGTGCCTGGTGTTTCCTGGATTACTTCGGACCGGACGACGTCGCGAAGTCCGGTGGCATGCAAGTCGCCCGGCACCCACACACCGGTTTAGCCACGGTTTCGTGGCTGTTTGAAGGCCGCGTGGACCATATCGATTCGGCAGGAAACTGGGCGGTAGTCCGGCCCGGGGAAGTCAATCTGATGAGTGCCGGCTACGGCATCACCCATTCAGAACACTCAACCGCCGATACGACACTGTTACACGGTGTGCAGCTGTGGTACGCATTCCCCAAGAAGTATCGCTTTGTAGCTCCGCACCTGGATCAACATCGGCCGGAGACGATTCACGGCCCGGGCTGGAGTGCCAAAGTCGCGATCGGGTCGCTGCTGGGCTCGACGTCGCCAATTGAAACGTATAGCCCGCTTTCTGCCGCCGAAATTTCCCTGGATCCCAACACGACACTTGAAATCGACGTCCCGCCCGAACACGAACATGGGCTCTTGGCGGTTGAATGTACCGCGCATTTCAACGGGGCAGTTATCGAACAGAACCACCTGGGCTATCTTGGCACCGGTGTGACCACATTGCAGATCCATTCCGGTGACACTCCCATCCGGGTCATGCTTATCGGTGGTGAACCACTTGAAGAAGACATCGTCATGTGGTGGAACTTTGTGGGTCGCTCCCACGAGGAAATCGCTCTGTGGCGTCAGCGGTACCAGGCCGAGATGGGCTTCGAGCCTGCCGGGGAGCATTCACCGCTGCACGATCAACGTCTCGACGGACCGATTTCAGGTCCATTACTTGATGAGCTGGTGCCAAACAGGTACCCGGACCGCACCGTTTTCCCGCAATACGGCGAATTTCCGCCGAACCAGCCTGCACCGCTGCCAGCCCCAGAACTTCCCAACGTGGCGATGAAACCGCGCCAAAACCCACCGACGGTTGCACGCCGTAAGGATCAGGAGGACGCATGACCAGCCCAACTATCGACAGCCCCCAATTCGTCGAAGAAGACGGTTTTACCGGCATGATCGTCGACGACACCGGAACGATTGCCGCCCGAGAGTATCACACCGACCATGTCACCGCAGACGGCACCAAACAACGCGCATTAACCTCCACCGTCACCGAGGAGGCCTACCGCGGCCAGGGGCTGGCCGGCAAGATCGTGCAATACACCCTAGATAAAGCGCTCGATGAGGGATACCGCATCGTGGCAGTCTGCTCGTATGTGCAATCCTGGCTCGAGAAACAAGACGACCCACGCTACGAGCAAGCCCGAGATACTGCACGGCCGGAACATTTCCCGAAGGAGGGTTAGTATGACTGCACCACGCTGGTTTCGAGACGAGAAGTCATTTGGTGTTCGTAACGACTCGGGAGAGGTTATTGCCAGCAATTTCTACCGTGACGTGGAAACCTCAGACGGCACGAAGCAGCGTGTCTTCCCGCGGATTTTTGTCGAGCCAAAACACCGGGGCGCGGGACTAGCAGGGGAGCTGACAAAACACTCTCTGGACGCATCCATTGCAGAGGGCTTTCGTATCGTGCCCGTGTGCCCGTATATCGATCAATGGATCCGCGAATACGATGGCGGAGCGTATCTGAATCACCGCGATGAACCAGGGGCGCAACACTTTTATGCTGACTGACGTATCCGATCACAAACGACTCATCGTGCTACGACACGGCAAAGCGGCATACCCGCCGGTGCCGGACCATGAGCGGCCGCTGGCCCAGCGGGGCAATACCGAAGCTCCCGCGGCAGGACGATGGTTAGTTGAACAGGGCTATTATCCTGATCTCATCATCACCTCGGATGCGGTCCGTACCCGCCAAACCACCACCTGGGTGCTGAACGAATTGGGTGACAAAGCCCCGACCCCGTACCTGGACTCGCGACTCTACATGGCGCCGGTGACCCGAGTCTTGTCGGTCATCAACGAGGTGGAAGAACAGGTGAGGACCCTGATGCTCGTCGGTCACATGCCGTGGGTCCAAGAGCTTGGGATGCGATTAGCTTCTACGGAGTCCAATGAAGACGCAGTACTCAATATGGCCGAACGATATCCAACGCTGGGCATGATGGTATTTGATGTACCGGGTGAATGGGCCAGCTTGGATGGCCGAGACGCCAACATGACGCATTTCGTGGTGCCGCGCTAACGGTTTTCCTGTAGCAGGCCCACGACCACGACGATGGCTGACACCAGGGCGAGAATAATCAGGGCGACTGCAGCCCACAGGGGCAACGGGACAAACATGGTCACCGACATGGCGATGATAGCCACAGCCAAGACGATCCGTTGCCAATACATATATGCCTCCCGGATCTCCACCATACCGTCAGGAGCATGAACCGAAAACTGACCGGTTGTAGGTCCGCGGCGATGAAACACTTCGGGAAACGAAAAACCCTTGAGATCTATCTGCAAGAGACCTCAAGGGTTCAGGATCCGCATGTCTATGCGAAATCTGTGAGCGCGCCCTAAGGGATTCGAACCCCTGACCTTCTGTTCCGTAGACAGACGCTCTATCCAGCTGAGCTAAGGGCGCTGAGCAACGAGATATAACTATACTCGCCAAATTCGAAAATGCAAAATCGAGTATCACCCCAAATGCCCGAGCTGGTGAATTGAGGGTAAAAAGTAACCTTCCGTCTGGACGATTTTCGGTTCGTTTACTTGAAAACACCCCCTAAAATCGCCAAAAAACCGCAAATATCTGCGAAATCCGGTGTCATTCGTCACTTTTGCGTAGTCAGGTGGCCGGAATGTTGTCTGTGGGCGAAGTTTTGGTGAATCATCTTGCCCAAGGCCAACAGGCAGGCTGCTAAAGTATGCGGCATAGACTCTCGTTCCGACCGGAACGGTTCGCAGCGCGACAGCGTGCTGGTCTTGTCGTCCTGCGGTTGGTAAGTCGATACGAAAAAGGATCCACATGGTTGAAAACGCCGCCTCGAATCTGGCTGCACAGATTGAGGACACCGCACCCACCAAGTACAAAGCATTATTGGACTGGGTCAGAGAAACAGCGGAGCTGACCCAACCGGACTCGGTCTATTGGGTAAACGGTTCGCAAGAAGAATATGATCGCATCGCACAAGAGATGGTCGATGCCGGTTCACTGGTTCGTCTCACGGACCCGCAGTTTCCGAATTCTTATGCGGCGTTCTCTGATCCCGCTGATGTTGCCCGCGTAGAGTCGCGGACGTTTATCTGCTCTGAAAAAGAAGAAGACGCTGGTTTTACCAATAACTGGAAAGACCCAGCAGAAATGAAAAGCATCCTCAACGACGCCTTCGACGGCGCGATGCGCGGCCGGACGATGTATGTCGTCCCATTCGTCATGGGCCCGCTGGATGCCAAAGACCCCAAATACGGGGTAGAGATCACCGACAGCCCTTATGTTGTGCTGTCTATGCGCATCATGGCTCGTGTCGGCACCGATGTGCTGGACAAGATGTCCGAAACCGAAGCGTTCTTCGTGCCAGCTCTGCACTCTGTTGGAGCGCCCCTCGAAGCTGGTCAAGAAGACGTGACGTGGCCATCCAATGACACCAAGTGGATTGTGCACTTCCCAGAAGAGCGCGCCATCGTGTCCTATGGCTCCGGTTACGGAGGTAACGCCCTGCTTGGCAAGAAGGCTTACTCGCTGCGCATTGCTTCCGCAATGGCTCGCGATGAGGGCTGGATGGCCGAGCACATGCTCATCCTGAAACTGACCAGCCCCGAAGGGAAGTCCTACACCATCACCGGTGCCTTCCCATCGGCCACCGGTAAAACTAACCTCGCGTTGATCGACCCAACGCTCGAAGGTTGGAAAGCCGAAACTCTTGGTGACGACATCGCCTGGATCACCCCGGACGACAACAACCAGCTGCGCGTCGTGAACCCAGAATACGGCTTCTTTGGCGTGGCACCCGGGACCGGTTGGCACACCAACCCCAACGCCATGCGCGCGATCGCTAAGGGCAACACCATTTTCACCAACGTTGCGCTCACTCCCGAAGGTGGCGTCTGGTGGGAAGGCCTAACTAAGGAAAAACCAGCACAACTCACCGACTGGTTGGGCAACGACTGGACCCCGGACTCCGAAACGCCAGCAGCCCACCCGAACTCCCGGTTCTGCACGCCTATCGACCAGACAGACATGCTGGCCGATGAGTACTACGACCCGGAAGGCATCAAACTCGATGCCATCCTGTTCGGCGGTCGACGTGACAACGCCATCCCGTTGGTTACCGAGGCACGTTCCTGGCAAGACGGTGTGTTCAAAGGCGCCACCTTGTCTTCAGCACAAACCGCTGCCGCCGAAGGCACCGTCGGTGTGGTCCGTCGTGACCCCATGGCCATGCTGCCGTTTATTGGGTATGCCGCCGGGGACTACATCCAGAACTGGTTGGACATGGAAGACAAGATCGGCACCGAGAATATGCCACAGATCTTTTTGGTCAACTGGTTCCGTCGCAATGACCAGGGCAAGTTCTCCTGGCCCGGCTTCGGCGAAAACTCTCGCGTGTTGAAGTGGGTCGTGGAACGGCTCGAAGGCAAGGGTGACGGCGTAGAAACCCCGATCGGCGTTGTGCCGACCGAAGACGCGCTCGATCTGACCGGTCTGGATATCTCTCAAGACAATCTGCTGAACTCGATCTCATTTCATGCCGAGGAATGGCACGACGAGATCCCGATGATCGAAGAGTGGTTCGAAAAATTCGGTGACAAGCTCCCAGCAGCTATGTCCGAAGAACTTCAAGGACTCAAAAACCGCCTGGGTCTGAAGTAGTATTTCCCCATCAAGTCAACCGGGTCTGCATTTGCGGGCCCGGTTGACTAGGTTAACAACCATGGCATTACGCGACGAAGCAACCCAGGTCCTGTCCGAACTCGTTGGCCGACCAGCTGAGTTTCACGACGGACAATACGAAGCAATCGAAGCGATCGTCGCCAATCGGCAACGCGGACTGGTGGTGCAACGGACCGGCTGGGGTAAATCAGCAGTCTACTTCGTGGCAACCGCACTGTTGCGTCGCCAAGGCCACGGTCCCACACTGATCATTTCCCCGCTGCTGGCACTGATGGCAGACCAAGTTGCGGCAGCCGAACGTGCTGGGATCCGAGCCGAGTCGATCAACTCGGCCAACGCCGCTGCGTGGGACGACATCACCCAGCGGTTAGCGGCCAATGAAATCGACGTGTTACTGATTTCGCCGGAACGCCTCAACAACCCAGCGTTTCGCCAAACCCAACTGCCCGACTTGCTCGAGCGGTTGGGGTTATTGGTTATTGATGAAGCACACTGTATCTCCGACTGGGGCCACGACTTCCGTCCCGACTATCGGCGCATCGGTGGGATCATCGAAGAGCTGACCACACCAATTCTGGCAACTACGGCCACCGCGAATCAGCGGGTGGTGGATGATGTGCTGGAACAACTCGGCGACGATGTGTTCCTCACACGCGGTCCGCTGGCGCGGTCATCCCTGCGGTTATCGGTGCTGCCCATGGCCGACTCACCGACGCGCATCGGGTGGCTGATTGACCATATAGCTGGGTTTGAGTCCTCCGGCATTATTTATACGCTGACGGTAGCCGCAGCTGAAGACATCGCAGCCGCGCTGCAGGCTGCTGGCCATAACGTCGCGGCATATACCGGCGCGACCGCCCCGGAAGAACGCACCGAGCTAGAACAAGCACTCAAAGACAACCGGGTCAAAGCCCTGGTGGCGACCTCGGCTTTGGGGATGGGGTTCGATAAACCCGACCTGGGATTTGTGGTGCACTTTGGCGCACCATCGTCCCCGGTGTCCTATTACCAGCACATCGGCCGCGCCGGTCGTGGCACCGATAATGCCGAGGCCATCTTGTTACCGGGTGCCGAAGATGAACGTATCTGGGAGTTCTTTGCTACCGCTTCGATGCCTGACGAAGCTACGGCCCACGCGGTCCTGGAAGCCGCGACCCAAGCCCTGTCGGTGCCGGCACTGGCTGCGCGTGTGGATCTGACGCCCACCAGGCTGGAACTGCTCTTGAAAATCTTGGCCGTCGACGGTGCGATGCAGCGGGTTCAGGGCGGGTGGCAGGCCACCGGGGAGCCCTGGCACTATGATGCCGAACGATACGAGCACGTGGCAGCCCAGCGCGTTGTCGAACAGCAACTCATGCTCGACTATCAGGCCACCCAGACATGTCGTATGCGGTTTCTGTCCGAGACGCTGGATGATCCGTATGCCCGGGACTGCGGTCGGTGCGATAACTGTGCGGGCCCGTGGCTGACCACGGAAATTTCCGATGCCGCGCGCAGCCAGGCACAGCGGGTGCTCGCACAGCCTGGTGTAGAGCTTGCCCCGCGACGCATGTGGCCCACCGGGTTACCCAACTTGGGTATCGAGCTCAAAGGCAAGATCAAACTCCAGGCGGAACCAGGACGCGCCTTAGCACGTCTGACAGACTTGGGGTGGGGGCCTACGCTGCGGGAACTGCAAGATCCGCAGAGACCGGACGCAGCCGTGCCAGACCGCCTGGTAAGAGCCGTAGTGGAGGTGTTGGCAGACTGGGACTGGGCACAACGCCCCGTCGCCGTCGTGGCCATGCCGTCGCCGAATCGACCCCAACTGGTCACGAGTCTGGCCCACGCCATCGCGAAGATCGGACAGATGCCCTACCTGGGTGCACTGGATTGGCGCGGCCCGGTCCCAACCCCTGCGGCCAACAGCGCCTTTCGGCTGGCCCAGGTCTGGCAACGCTACAGTGTGCCAGACCAGCTGCGACACGACATTGCCAGCGCGCCGGAGACCGGACCGGTGTTGTTAGTCGATGACTTCGCCGCGACAAAGTGGTCGCTGACCGTGGCCACCGTGAAGCTGCGCGAGGCCGGCGCCCACGGGGTTCTGCCACTGACGCTTGGCACTGTCTAAGACCGAATGATTGCCAGCACGGTATCGCGTAACCACTCCATGGTGGCGACATCGGGGGCTTCGGCGTTGAACCGCAAGAGTGGTTCAGTATTCGATGGCCGAATATTGAACCACCAGGAGCCATCTGCGGCTTCAATGGTGGTCCCGTCCATGGTTTTGAGGATGGTCTCCACCCCGGCATCGAATTCGGCCACGACTTTGGCGATGGTTGCGGCCTGGTCGTCGACGCGTGAGTTAATCTCTCCCGACGCCACATAGGGGCTGTATTCGGCGGCCAGCTCGGAGGCCGGGGCCTGCGTTGCGCCCAGCATGGCTAAAACATGCATGGCAGCCAGCATCCCGGTATCAGCGTTGAAGAAGTCACGGAAATAATAATGGGCTGAGTGTTCGCCACCGAAAATCGCGGCGTGTTCGGCCATATAGGCCTTAATGAACGAGTGGCCCACCCGAGTCTCGATCGCACGGCCACCGGCGGCCTGCACCACTTCGGGGACGACTTTGGACGTGATGAGGTTATAAATAACTACCGGGGTGGTTTCCCCGGCGTCCTGGGCTCGGGCAATTTCACGCACCGCAACCATTGCGGTAATAGCTGACGGGGAGATCGGTTCGCCGCGCTCATCAACGACGAAACACCGGTCAGCATCACCGTCAAAGGCCAGGCCTATGTCAGCGTCGTGCTCACGAACCGCGGCCTGTAAATCCACCAGGTTTGCCGGTTCGATCGGGTTGGCCGGGTGATTGGGAAACGTGCCGTCCAATTCAAAATACAGCGGAATAATATCGATGGGGAGGGCTTCGAGCACCTGATCGCCCAGCACCGCAGGGGTCGTATACCCGGCCATGCCGTTACCAGCATCGACAACGACTTTCAGCGGCCGAATGGTCGAAAGATCCACGAGCGAGCGCAAGTACTCGGCATAAGCAGCCAGGGTATCTTGCTGCTGCACTGTTCCCGGTGTCTGAACCCCGCTGATGCATCCGGCGTCCAAGTATCCCTGGGCCAGACGTTGAATATCGGCCAGACCAGTATCCGAAGAGATCGGCACCGCCCCGGCACGCGTCATCTTGATACCGTTATACCCGGCGGGGTTATGTGAGGCAGTAAACACCACACCGGGCGCATCGAAGACTCCGGAGGCGTGGTACAACATATCGGTGGAGATCAACCCCAACTGCACCACATCGGCACCGGCAGCTATGGCCCCACGGGTAAACGCGGTCACGTATTCATCCGACGAGGGACGCATGTCACCCCCGACCAACACCGTGGTCGCCTCGGTCACCTCAACAAAGGCAAACCCGATGGCCAGTGCGGCATCCGAATTTAACGTGTGGTCTTCAATACCGCGAACGTCATAAGCTTTGAAACTGTCGGACAAATTGACGGCTGGTTGATCAAAGGCAATTCTCACAATTGCTGAGTCTATCCCCAAACCGTTACCCGAACATAAACTACGCGTACCTCGCAGCGGGGCAGCGTACAGAACAGAAAGGCAGCCCATGCACCCGCCGTTTCCGGGCCCACACACCGGCCAACTGTGGCTGGGACACGCCCCCAAAACCGCCGGGTTTCGCCGCCTGATGGCCGGGCTATTCTTTGCCGGGGTCGCCACGTTTGCTCAGCTGTACTCGCCCCAGGGGCTACTCCCGTTGATCGCAGCCGATCTGGAGGTCACCCCGGATCAAGCTGCTCTGCTCATCTCAGCTTCAACCATCGGGCTGGCTTTCGCGGTCATTCCGTGGTCCTTTGTCGGCGACCGCTTGGGTAGAAAATCGGCGATGACAATTTCGATTATCGCGGCCTGCCTGTTCGGCATCGGCGCCACCCTGGCACCTACCTTCGGGAGCATCTTGGTCTTCCGAGTTTTAGAAGGAGTCGCACTAGGTGGGGTGCCGGCATTAGCCATGGCCTATCTCAACGAGGAGGTCCACCCCGCCTCGGCCGGCCAATCGGCTGGCACTTTCATCGCCGGCACAGTCATCGGTGGGCTCGTCGGCCGTGTTGTAGCCGCACCACTGGGGGAGTGGTACCACTGGCGTATCGGCATGGGGGTGGTCTTGGCGCTCGCGGTGGCCTCAGCTATTTGTTTTCTCGTCCTGACGCCTACCGCCCGGAAATTCCAACCCACTTCCACGACGGTGCGCCAAGCCATCACGTCGATCACCACGAATCTGCGCTCACCGGTATTGGTCGTGATGTACCTGCAGGGAATGCTGTTGATGGGTGGGTTCGTCGCCGTATATAACTTCCTGGGGTTCTACTTGCTGGACGACCCTTTCAATCTGCCGGTCGCGGTGGTGTCGCTGATCTTTGTGGTGTATCTCATTGGTACGGTCACCTCGCCGTGGGCGGGTCATTTGGCGTCGAAATACGGTCCCTCAAGAGTGCTCATGGCGCTGAGTGCCACGATTGTCGTCTCAGTGTTGCTAACGCTGGTGCCAAATATTTGGGTTTTGCTCATAGGCGCTGTGATCTTCACCGGAGCGTTCTTTGGGGCACATTCGGTGGCATCGGGGTGGGCCGGAGCAGCAGCGGAAGTCGGCCGAGCCCAATCCACTTCGTTATACAACCTGTTCTATTACACCGGATCTTCCGTGTTCGGTTGGCTCGGCGGCATCTTCTTAGCGCACTACGGTTGGGCAGGAACTGCCCTGATGACCGCCGGTTTGGCAGGGTTGGCCTTAGTCGCAACGGCTTTGTTGTACGCTTTTGTTGTCCAACCGCGAATTAAAGCGGCCCGAGGGCAGAACGCGTCACATGAGGTCTAACTTGACAGTACAATGGGCGGCATGGAATTTATTATCCCACTGCTGCTCCTTGTGGTTTCGGCGCTGTTGGTATGGGGCCTTGTTGCCTTTTTAGGTCGTTCATCCAAGGCCCAAAGCTCCACCGCAAGCCCTCGTGGCAAATCACCGGCCCTGTTTGACCGGATGTCCGAAGCAGGCGCGGCCGCTGCGGCTCAGCGCTTGGATGAAGACACCCATAACAAGGTCTACCGCTACTTGGCCGTGGGCCAGATGGCCCAAGCAGCAGAGATCTACCATCGGGCAACCGGTGTCGGCCGTATTGAGGCTTTTGTAGACGTTCAGGCGCTGTACCAGTTCCCGCAGGAACATGGGGCGCAAGAGCCGCCCCTAGAGGAGGTCGCCGGTACGGATCCCTTCATTCCTGAGACCGATGATCAGGACACCCAGTTGACCGATCTAACGATTCCCGATGAGTGGCTCGAACAAGTCGCCGAAACTCCGAAACCGCAGCGTTTTGAGATTCAAATTCATCGGCAGGATGAGACCGTCACCATGTCGTCTGAAGACTTGCCGCCCTGGATCCGTGACCAGATCGAAGCCATGGTCCGCGATGAGCGACTGGATGACGCAGCAGAAGCTCTCACGGAACACACTGCGCTAGAAGCCGCAGAGGCAGAAGATCTTATTAAGATCATTGCGCGGCAAATTCATGCAACGGATGATGAAGGTAAAGATTAGTTTGTGACAACAAAAAAACTCCCTGATTTTTTCAGGGAGTTTTTTATGTTGTGGCTCCTAGACGTCGTCTTCGGCGACGGGGCCGCCTTCAGCTTCCCACCGATCTATCTGTCGAGTTTTTGAGCTCGAATATTTCAAGCGGACGCCGTATCCTCCGGCGTTCGAGTCTGGCAAAAACAGGGCGCCATGTTGAATAAGTACATCTTTGATGGCCTCGCGCTGTTTCTCCGGAAGGGAGATGATCCCGCGTTCGAATTTACGAATCTTAGTTCGTTCGATACCGGTTTCATCTGCGATGTACCAGGTTGAAATGCCCACCAGCGCGCGAGCGGCTCGGGCAAGGTTTGAGTTGAAGACATGTTTCTCTTGCATCTACGTCCTCCTATAAATAACGATCGAAGTCGCCATGTGTTGCCCTCAGTTTCGCCCGCGATAGGCGGCGAACACAAGGGCCGGTCCCTTTGATCTCTCTTCCATCATAGCCCTCCGCCGTACCGCGAATCTTTGGTTGACCACGTCAGATACGGTAGCACCGGCCCAGGAAGCAAAGATGTATACAGCAAGGTGATTCATGAGGGCAACAGTAAAGAATGAAGCCCTGCAATCTCACAAGAGTTTGCAGGGCCAACACGGCGGAGGCGGGGGGATTCGAACCCCCGGTCCGCGTTACACGGACCCTTCATTAGCAGTGAAGTCCAATCGGCCTCTCTGGCACGCCTCCATGTTATTCGGCACAAGATGCACGCAAATAACCATTCCACCATACCGAACACAATCCGTTTCGGCAAAACGAGCCGTTCATCGTGTCGTAGGCACCGCGCAGTTTTGTAATGCCCATCACCACTGACTACAGTGTGAGCCACCACATGTATACACCGCCCTAGGGATTCCGCCCAGACCGTGGGAGCAGAAGGAGCATCATGGCCACAGCAAACCAACCGGGAACGACGTATCGGGCAACCTTTGAGCGTGCCTCAGACGATCCTGCTGCGTTCTGGCTCGAGCAAGCCCAAACACTGGATTGGCATACCGCACCAACGCGTGGCCTGGACTATGACGGTGCCGCATCATGGAAATGGTTCCCTGATGGCCAGTTGAACATTACCTACCAGGCATTAGACCGGTGGGTTCAGGCAGGTCGCGGTGACCAGCCAGCCCTTGTGTGGGACTCGGCAATGACGGATCAACAAGTCACCTACACCTATGCTGAGTTGCTCGACAAGGTCGCACGGTTTGCTGGGGCACTCCGCGCGAACGGTGTCACCCGCGGCGACCGGGTGTTGATCTACATGCCCATGATCCCCGAAGCGCTTATCGCGATGTTGGCGGTTGCCCGGATAGGCGCGATCCATGTGGTGACCTTCGGCGGTTTTGCACCACGCGAAGTCGCAACCCGGTTGGATGATGCCCAAGCTAAAGCGGTCATCGCGGCCAACGGCGGTATCGAACCCAGCCGGACTATCCGCTACCTACCCAATGTTGCAGAAGCCATTGAACTGGCCGAGCATAAGCCCGAGGTCGTCTTGGTGAAACAGCGGCCCGAAATTGACGACACGATCGCAGATTTTGATACCACCTGGCTCGACTTCGACGAGCAGTTAGCGGACAACGGACCGGTAGAGGCGCTCCCGGTGGCTGCCACGGACCCGCTGTACCTGCTGCACACTTCTGGCACGACTTCCAAACCAAAGGCCGTCATTCGCGATCATGGCGGCTACGCGGTAGCTGCAGCCTGGTCGGTGCCGAATATTTATAACGTGCATCCCGGTGAGGTGATGTTCGTTGCCTCCGATGTTGGGTGGGTAGTTGGCCACACCTATATCGTTTACGCGCCCCTGGTATCCGGTGCGACCACCGTGGTCTATGAAGGCAAACCGGTTGGCACACCCGATGCGGGAGCGTTTTGGCGGGTGGCCTCTGAACACGGCGCGAAAATGATCTTTTCGGCACCGACTGCCTACCGTGCGATCCGAGCCGCCGACCCTACCGGCGAGCATTGGCAGCGGTATGACATGTCGGCACTAGAAACCGTATTCTCCGCGGGGGAGCGGCTCGATGAGGATACCTACCACTGGTTAGAAAAGGTCACCGGCAAACCGGTCGTGGACCACTGGTGGCAGACTGAAACCGGTTGGCCCATCGTCGCGAACCTGCGCGGACTGGACCCCATGCCGCTGAAACCTGGCTCGCCCTCGGTTCCGGTACCGGGTTATCGAGTCTCGGTGGTCAATCCATTGGGCGAACCGGTTGCCACCGGTAGCGAAGGCAACATCGTCGTGGAGTTGCCCCTGCCACCGGGTGCGATGGTGGGGCTCTACGGTGAACCGGAACGCTTCCATTCGTCCTATATGGCGGCTTTCCCCGGATATTATGAAACCGGCGATACCGGCTACATTGACGAAGACGGTTACGTGTTTGTGCTGGGCCGTTCTGATGACGTGATCAACGTGGCCGGCCACCGGTTGTCGACGGGAACCTTAGAAGCGGTCATCGCTGAGCACCCGGCGGTGGCAGAAACCGCCGTAATTGGGGTGGCTGATGAACTCAAAGGCCAAAAACCGGTCGCGTATGTGGTGCTGACCGCCGATGCTGACCTCTCCGCCGAACAGCTGGCCAAGGAACTCGTAGCCAAAGTACGTCATGACTTTGGGCCGGTCGCGGCCTTCCAGAATGTCGATGTGGTCTCGGCGCTGCCAAAGACCCGCTCCGGGAAGATTCTGCGCCGCACCATGCGCTCGATCGTTGAAGGTGATGAGGTGGCCACTCCGGCGACAATTGACGATCCTGGGGTCTTAGATTCTTTTGCGCAACAGGCCACCCGGTGGGATAGCTAAAGTGCGTTCGAGACCTCATCGGCTGCTGCGAACAACGGTGGTAACAGATCGGTGAGGTCCTCGGGAGAGTGGCGGGTTACCGCAACCGAGGTGTTCATCGCAGCGACCGTGGTTCCGGTGCGATTACAGATCGGAACGGCCACCGAGGCCAACCCGACCTCAAGCTCTTCTTCAACCACGGCATAGCCCTGGTCGCGAACTGTAGCGAGCTCGGCTCGTAGTGCCGCCTCATCGGTGATCGTGTAATCGGTGACTTCGGTCAGATCTGCGTTCGCGAAATACTCTTCCAGTTGGCTCTCATTGAGGCCAGCCAGCAGCACACGCCCCATCGATGTCGCATAAGCGGGGAACCGGGTGCCCACGGTGATGTTGATGCGCATGATCGAGGTGGTTTCCTGCCGGGCGATATAGACCACGTCGGTCCCGTCTAACACCGAGACGGAAGTGGATTGCCCCAACTCTTTGGACAGGTTGGATAACACCGGTTCAACGAGTTCCACCAGTGGCTGGGAGGCCAAATAGGCAAACCCCAGGTTCATGATCTTTGGGGTCAGCGCGAAGTGCTTCTCGGTGGCTCGGACGTATCCGAGATTCACCAAGGTGTAGACGAACCGGCGAACCGTTGCCCGGGACAACCCGGTGGCTTCGGCCAGATCGGTTAGGGTCATCGTCGGCGTCTGCCCGAAGGCCTCGATCACTTCGAGGCCTCGGGCAAACGACTGAACGAACAGCCCGGATTTAGTTTCCGGTGGCATCGACGAATTCGATTTCGGACTTGGACTGCAGCTCATCAAAGGTCAGGCCGAACAGTCCTCTGACCGTGACCGTGCCGGAATCCGACAGCTCAAAGATCCCGTGGTCGGTGTAGACCCGGGACACGCAGCCGACACCGGTCAGCGGATAGGTCGCTTCTGGAAGCAGTTTGATCTCGCCCTCGCGGGTGAACAGGTTCATCATGACGTAAACCTGCTTGGCACCGATGGCCAGGTCCATGGCGCCACCAACGGCTGGGATGGCATCGGGTTCACCGGTGTGCCAGTTGGCCAAATCGCCGGTTGCTGAGACCTGCATGGCGCCCAAGACGCAGACGTCCAAGTGGCCACCGCGCATCAGAGCAAAGGAATCAGCCTGGTGGAAATAGGCCGCACCTGGGGTTTCGGTGACCGGGATTTTCCCGGCGTTGATCAGGTCTCCATCAATTTCATCTTCTTCAGCCGCGCGCCCCATCCCCAGCATCCCGTTTTCGGTGTGCAGGGTGACGTTGTGTTCAGCGGTCAGGTAGTTCGAGACCAGGGTGGGCTGGCCGATGCCGAGGTTGACGAATGACCCGGACTCAATGTCGCCGGCAACAATCTCGGCTAAGGTTTCGCGGTCAACTCTTTCGCTACGTAGCATTACTTCGCTCCTTGTTCACGTGCAGCCAGTTGGGTGGATTCGGTTTCAATGGCCACCATGACATCGGTATAGATCGATGGGGTCACAATGTTTTCTGGATTCAACTCACCGGTGGGCAGGATCTCTTCGACCTGCACGATGGTCTGTTTGGCTGCGGTGGCCATCATCGGACCGAAGTTGCGGGCGGTCTTGCGGTAGACCAGGTTGCCTTTTTCGTCGGCTTTGAACGCCTTAATGAGGGCGACGTCGCCGTGGATCGGGTATTCCAGCACGTAGTTGCGGCCGTTGATCTCACGGGTTTCTTTCCCCTCGGCCAGCATCGTGCCGTACCCGGTTGGGGTGAAGAACCCTCCGATGCCAGCGCCAGCAGCGCGGAGTCGTTCGGCGAGGTTGCCCTGCGGGACGAGCTCGAGTTCGATTTCTCCGGCGCGGTAGGCCTCATCGAAGTGCCAGGAGTCGGACTGGCGTGGGAACGAGCAGATGATTTTGTCCACTCGGCGTTCTTTGATCAGCAGCGCGAGGCCCTCGTCAGCCTGGCCGGCGTTGTTGTTGACGATGGTCAGGTTCTTAGCCCCGCCCTCGAGCAGGGCCCCGATGAGTTCCATCGGCTGACCGGCGTTACCGAATCCCCCGATCAGCACGGTGGAGCCGTCGTCGATATTTGCGACGGCTTCGGCAGCGGATTCTACAATGTTGGTCATATCGTTTCCTTTACTCTGTGGCGTCTTCGTTTTCAACGACCATGGCAACACCCTGACCGACACCGACACACAGTGCGGCCACGCCCCAACGGCGGTTTTCGGCTTTCAGGCGGCGGGCCAGGGTTCCTAGGACACGCGAGCCGGAGGCGCCCAGTGGGTGACCCAGAGCGATCGCACCGCCCCAGGCGTTGACGCGTTCGTCATCCAGGGCAACGCCCCAGGAGTCCAGGTTCACCAGCACCTGGGCGGCGAAGGCTTCATTGAGCTCAATCGCGCCCACCTGCTCCCAGGTGATACCGGCGCGCTCTAGGGCCAAGTTTGCGGCTGGTACTGGGGCCTCACCGAAGTACTGCGGCTCATTGGAGGCCACCCCGCGAGAGGCGATCCGAACCAGTGGGTCGGTGCCCAGCGTGCTGGAGGCCTGTTCGGAACCCAGCAGGACCGCGGCAGCACCATCGTTCATTGGCGAAGCGTTGCCTGCGGTGACGGTGCCGTTTTCTTTCCGGAACACGGTGCGCAACCCGGACAGGGTTTCCACGGTGGTTTCGGGACGGATGGTCTCGTCGCGCTGGGCATCGCCAACGGGCACGACCAGGTTGTCGAAACGGCCGGCTTCCCAGGCCGCGTGTGCGCGCTGGTGGGAAAGCACGGCGTATTCGTCTTGGCGTTCACGAGACACCTGGTATTTGTCGACCAGTTGCTCGGTTGCTTCGCCTAACGAAACGGTCCATTCCTCGGGCATCTTGGGGTTGACTAAACGCCAGCCCAGGGTGGTCGAGACCATCTGGGAGTTGCCGGCGGGGTAGGCGCGTTCGGGTTTCGGCACCACGTAGGGGGCGCGCGACATGGATTCTGTGCCACCGGTGAGCACCAGGTTGTTGTCACCGGAGCCGATCGAGTAGCTGGCATGAATTGCCGCATCCAACGAGGAGGCGCACAGGCGGTTGACGGTCAGGCCTGGGACCGTGGTGGGGAGCCCGGCCAGCAAGGAGGCCATGCGGGCGACGTTGCGGTTTTCTTCACCGGCGCCGTTGGCGTTGCCGAACACGACCTCATCGATGTTGGCTGTGTCGAGATTTGGGTAGCGCTCGACCATCGCTTTGATGACGTGGGCGGCGAGATCGTCGGGACGAACGCCGGCCAAACCGCCGCCGAGTTTGGCAAACGGCGTGCGTACTGCGTCATATACATATACCTGCTGCATGATTCCTTCCGGGTCAGCAATAAAGTTGTTCGCTGTGCGAACCTTAGTTCGCTCTGCGATACTTCAACTATAGCCTGCCGGTCGGTGCCGTGGAAGAGATTCGCGTCATAGATCGCCAACGACAAAAGTCCGGCCCACATTGCGTGGACCGGACTTTTATTCACAAGTGACTTTAGGCTTCTTCGGCGTCGTATTCGGCAAGCGCTTCTTTGGCTACCGAAAATGCCACGTTTGCGGCAGGGACCGAACAATAGATGGCAGTTTGGAGCAAGATCTCTTTGATCTCCTCAACGGTGAGTCCGTTGCGCCGGGCAGCTTTGACGTGCATGGCAAGCTCGTCCCAATACTTTCCGGCAACCATAGCGGTAATGGTGACTGCTGAGCGCATCCGACGATCCAACCCCGGGCGAGTCCAAATGGTGCCCCAGGCGTACCGGGTGATCATCTCCTGGAAGTCTTCGGTGAAGGCATCAGCGTTGTCGGTGGCCCGGTCAACGTGGGCGTCCGAGAGCACTTCGCGACGGACGACCATCCCGGCGTCGTAAACATCGGATACCGTCTGTTCGTCCGTTGGTTGTTCGACCTGTTGACCTGAGAAGAACGCGTGCAGAATGCGTGCGGTGCCCTGCGGGTCTTCGGTCGGGGCCTGGTGGGCGACATTGTCCAGCACGGCGGACTGCCCGTTTTGGACCGCAGACGCCACGGTGCGGGCGTGTTCAGGTGGGGATACCGGGTCGACAGCCCCGGCAAGTGCCAGCATAGGAACGCTGATATGAGCCAGTTCATTCGACATGTCGAATTCCGATAGGGCAAGGGATGCGTGCGCGTAACTAAACCGATCGGCGTCTTGTAACGAATGCAGCAGTGCTGTGGCCTCGGTGGGCTGCTTGTCGATGAAACCTTCCGCAAACCAGGTTTTGGCCGAGCGCTCGACCATGGCGGGCGTCCCAGCCTGAGAGACGAATTCGGCTCGTTCTTGCCAGGCCTGTTGGGTCCCGAATTTCGGCGAAGCACAGACCATGGCAATGCGAGTAAAGACGTCACTGTGTAAGACCGCCAAGCGTTGCGCTATGGCACCCGAGAGCGAGACGCCGGCAAAGTACACGGGCCGGTCTGTGTCACCCTTGGCTTGTGTGGCCAAAGCGGCTACCGAGTTGGCCAGGTCATCCAGTGCCCACTGCTGAGTCGATGGTTCAGAGCGGCCATGGCCGGGCAGATCGTAGCCGATGATTTCGTAGTCGTTGGCCAGCAGCTGGGCAGTTTTGCCCCACAGGGGCTCTACCGCGGTGCCGAGTCCGGGGCCTAATACCACAAGGGGTTTGGAGGCATCCGGTTCGGTGAATTGGATGCCGGCGATCTGTAATTGGCTCATGTACTCCACTTTCTGTAACGCGAGTTGACTTCCGCCACGATTGTGGCAGCTCCTCCCATGTAGCCGGAAGGATCTAACATCTTCTCAATAGCTTTGACGCTGACGAGGCCATCGGGCAGTCGGTCGCCCAACGTTTGGGCGAGGTCGTCCCCGGAAGCGATGGCCTCCTGACAGATGGACTCGACCAGCTGTTTGCCTTTTCCTTTTTCGACGACATCGTGGGCTTCGACCAGTGGAGCGAGCCACTGGCTGATTCGCCCCAACAGTAGGTAATTGCCGTGAATGTCCAAATTTCGGCGCATCGCTTGCGGAAACACCTCGAGCCCCGCGGTCAGTTCGCTCAAAATCTCTGCCACCGCACCGGTGACGCGCAACAGCCCACGCAGGGCGGCCCATTCGCTGTGCCAACCGCCATCGGCGCGTTCGGCAGTATTGCTAATCACCCCGGTGTGTAAGGCAGTCAGCTGCCCGGTGGCCTCTTGGGCCGCATTTTTGAGACGAATGGATAACACCGGGTTGTTTTTGTGCGGCATCGCAGAAGATCCACCACGGCCAGGCTTGTTGGGTTCAGCCAATTCGGCATGTTCGGCCTGCACTGCGGTCAGAACATCATTGGCCAGTTTGGCCGCGGCTGCCACAACCTCAAATGCTGCGTGGGCCAGTTGGGTCACGGGCATCCGGTTGGCATGCCAGACCGATGCTGAGACCAGGCCGAGTTCTTCGGCGAACATGTCGCGCTGGGCGGTGACCAGTTGCATCGGATCGTGTTCGGGCTGTTCGGCTTTGAAGTAATCGACCCACCAGGTGGAAGTCCCCACGGCACCGCCCCATTGCACCGGCAGATTGGTCAGTGTGGTTTCAAATTGCTGCCCTGCGGTAGCGATGGCCTCAAGCCACTGCGATACGCGGTAACCAAAGCTGATGGGTTGAGCGTGTTGATCCAGCGATCGACCGATCATCACGGTCTCGGCGTGCTGGTCCGCCAGCGCGCCCAGTTGTCCGACAGTGGTCTTGAGATCTGTGACGATATGTTCCCCGGTGCGAGCGGCAACCAGCATCAGCGCGGTATCGATAATGTCTTGCGACGTCGCCCCGCGATGGATGTAACCGGCAGCTTCTGGATGCTGTGCTGCGACTTTGTTGCGCAGCTCAGCCAATAAGGGGATTAGCGCATTGGCCCCGTCAGGGGTTTTGGCCGCCAGCTCGGTAAGATCATAGCTGGTAATATCGCAGGCCGTCTCGACGGCCTGGCCGATGGACTCCGGTGCGGTACCGAAACGAATCTGTGCCCGACACCAGGCGGCCTCAACATCCAGCATTGCCTGAGCGAAGGCGACATCAGAGGTCTGTTCTGCAGCGCGGGTGCCAGCCCAGACTGGGTTGAGTAATCCATAGTCATACACAGGTGGGAATCCTTTTCGCATCAGGGGTCTAAACACAACGATACCCGCCCGAGTTCACGGGCGGGTATCGCGTGGCTGAAACCTAAGCTTTCGGGTAGGTCATACCCGGAAATTGGAAGAAGACGGTTTCTTGGTCACCTTGCAGGTGAATATCGAAGAGCAACCGTTTGCCGTCGCGTTTGGCGATCAGCGTCTGGGCGCGATCTCCCAGGGCCACCAGAGTTTCGTCATGGTCGATTCCCTCGGTGTCCGGCAGGTAAACACGGGTGTGCAGTTTATTGAGCAACCCGCGGGCGAAGACGACGACGTGGATGAAGGGGGCCTTGCCGGTGTCGGTCGCACCGGGCTCTACCGTGGTGAAACGGTAGGTTCCGACGTTATCGGTGGTTGCGCGTCCCCAGCCGGTGAAAGCAAATGGGTCACGAATCAGCGAACCGTCCTGGGTGGGGATGTTGCCGTGTTCATCCGCCTGCCAGATTTCGATCATCGCATCCGGGATGGGGGTGCCTTGACCATCGTAAACGGTGCCAGTCAGCTGCACGGCCCGAGCATCACCCGGGGGCACCAGGTTGTCTCCATTTTCAAAGGGTAAATGGACGCTTTCGGCGGCGTTGAAATACCCGAAGAACGGGCCAATGGTCTGGCCGGGTGTTGGGGTGAGATCATTCGTGGTCATGGTCTTCGTCCTCCATCAAAGTGCGCTGGGAACCGGTGAGTACAATGTCCCAGTAGTACCCGGTATTCCATTCGTGGCTGGTCACCGAGTGGTCGTATGTCGCCACGAGGCGATCGCGGGCTTTTTGATCTGTAATGGACTGGTAAATCGGATCCAGCGCAAATAACGGGTCACCTGGAAAATACATTTGGGTGATCATGCGTTGGGTGAAGTCGGTACCGAACAACGAAAAGTGGATGTGTGCCGGCCGCCAGGCGTTGTGGTGATTCTTCCACGGATACGGTGCCGGTTTGATCGTGGTGAACTCATAAGAGCCGTCATCACCGGTGATGGCACGTCCCACTCCGGAGAAGTTTGGATCAATGGGGGCTGGGTGCTGATCACGCTTGTGGATGTACCGGCCAGCAGCGTTCGCCTGCCAAATTTCGATGAGTTGTCCACGCACTGGACGACCATTACCATCAAGCACGCGGCCACGGACTTTGATACGTTCCCCGATGGGCTCGCCGTTGTGCTGAACGGTCAGATCGGATTCTAGGATGTGGACGTCACGGTGCCCGAAGGCCGGCGAGGCCAGTTCGATGGTTTCAGGGTCGGTGTGGTGCAGATCCTTGGTAGGGTGACGCAGCAGCGAAGAACGGTAGGGCGCAAAGTTCAGCCTCGGTTGGGTTTCTTCTTGGGAGCTGTCGGCTTCGACCCCGGCGCGGTAGGTCGCGTGGAGGTCTTCGATTTCAGCGGTGATTGAGTCCTGAGAGTCGGCTGTGGCCAGCGGATCTAGGCGTTGGTTTTGCTCAGACACTTCACAATCCTTTCATTATTCGTAGCTTATTCATGCGGCCAGCCGCAGTACGACTCGGCAAGATATTGACGGCCATATTTTGAGCCCACCACGGTGTGGAGTTCCCCAATGGCACGTCGGGTTTCAAATGAGGAAGCGTCTTTTCGGGTGTGCAGCATGCTGGTCATCCAGTAGGAGAAGTTCTGCGCTTTCCATACCCGCCGCAACGCAGTCTCGGAGTAGTCATCAATGCCGGTGGTCTGACCGGTGGTGAAGAACTGTTCGAGCGCGGAAAAGAGCACTTTGACATCGGCAAAAGCCAGGTTGAGACCTTTGGCGCCGGTTGGTGGGACCGTGTGGCCAGCGTCGCCGGCCAAAAACAGATTGCCCCAACGCATCGGTTCTGCCACGAAAGAGCGGAATTTTAGTACCGTCTTTTCAAAAATCGGTCCGCGTTTGAGCTGGAATCCGTCGGGACCGTCCACTCGGGCTTGGAGTTCGTCCCAAATCTGATCTTCCGTCCATTCATCCGGGTTTTCGTCGGGGTCACACTGAAAATAGTGACGCTGGACCGTCTCGTTGCGCTGCGAAATCAGTGCGAAACCGCGAGGCGAGTTGGCATAAATGAGTTCCTCGGCACTTGGTGGGGCTTCGGTGAGAATGCCGAACCACGCAAAGGGGTACTCGATCTTGTGTTCTTGGCGCGTCTCCGATGGGATCGCGCGCCGGCAGAAGGATCGCGAACCATCAGTGCCGACCACAATGCGAGCTTCGATGACCCCTGGGTTGCCCTCAGCATCGGTGTAATGAATTTTCGGTGCGTCAGTTTCGACATCTGCCAATCCGGTCACGGTGTGTTCGTACCGAACATCGCCACCGTCGCGAGCGCGAGCAGCGGCCAAGTCCACGAAGACTTCGTTTTGGGGGTAGAGCCAGACCGATGCGTCAATGAGTTCTTTGAAATTGATGCGGTGGGATTGCCCGTCGAACCGGAGATCGATGCCGTGGTGTTCGTAACCGATCTCGCGAATGCGTGAGTCGACGCCGTATTCGGTCAGCATTTCCACGGCACCGGTTTCCAGGATGCCGGCGCGGTGAGTGTTCTTGATGGTTTCGTGGTCGCGGGTTTCGAGCACGATGTTGTCAATGCCCGCCCGGGAGAGCAGGTGCGACAGCATTAATCCTGCTGGACCGCCTCCAACGATTCCCACCTGTGTGGTTTCTACTTGCTTAGCCAATCGAGCTCCTGTTGGTCGCACAACGTGTAACGCTTCCTTCAAGTGTCTGCCACAAGCGGTGTCCTACGCCACCGTATTCTCATTCAGTGAGAATCACCGTGGGTCGGCGACCGGGTGCAGGGCGCGGGTGAGGCCCCGAGATGCGGCCATCAGCACAGGAATCACAGCAGAGCGCGGTTCAAAGTCGTCCGGAATCACCACTGAGATCGCAGCAATAGCGATGCGGTTGCGACCAGTGGGCTTATCAAAGACCGGAACGGCGGCACCGGTTGTGCCATCATCGAGCATGCCATCGAGCATTGCGTAACCGTCCTGTCGAATCTTCGCCAGGGTGTTAGTCATGCTGCCGGTTGCCGGATAGGAAATCTGTTTGGCTTCTGGATAGTGTTCGAAGTACTCATCAATGACGTGTTGGGGCTGGAACGCTAATTGCACCAGCCCCATAGACACGGTATGCACCGGCATGCGGGTCGCAACGGTTGCTTGGTTGACCACAGATCGGCGCGATGACAAGCGCTCCACGACCAGTAGTTCGTGGGCATCGAGGACGGACAACTGGGTGTGTTGTCGAAAAATTGACTGCACGTCATCTAAGAACGGCATGGCCGCGGTCCGCAGACTCACAGCAGGGGAGGAGCGTGCCGCTAATTCCCATAAGCGCATGCCTAACCCGATGGAACCATCGGGGTAGCGGGTCAGGATATCTTCCTCGGCGAGCTGGCCGACTAACCGATACGTGGTCGCCAGGGGAATGTCTGTCAGTCGGGATAGTTCTGCCACAGTGACCTGTCGACGCTGGGCATCAAAGGCTGCCAGGATGCGCAGCACCCGATCTAGTACGGTCTCACCGGAAGAAGAATTCGTCATGAGATGGTTAAGTTTAGCTGCTTCCTGAACTTCAAGGATGGCCACAGTGTCTGGAGCTGACCGCAGGCTCCGGTCTGGTCACTAATACGTGATGCCAAATACCCACACCAGCAGCGTCATGGCGGTGATGGTAATGAGAATAACGCCCAGCAGGTTGATCAGCGCCCCGCCTTTGACCATTTGGCCGATGGTGACATACCCGGAGGCGAAGGCGATCGCATTGGGTGGGGTAGCGACCGGCAACATGAACGCGCACGTACCGGCCAGCGCGACCGCTGCGGTGAGCATCAGAGGTTCAATACCGGTACCCATCGCGATGCCCGAGGCGACCGGCAGGAAGGTTGCTGCGGTCGCCGTATTTGAGGTCATTTCGGTCAGTAATAAAATCCCTGCGGTGGCCAAGGCAACCATGACCCACACCGGGACGCCAGCAAGAGTTTCGGCTTGAGTCCCTAGCCACTCTGACAATCCAGAATCGGAGAACTGCGATGACAGCGCCAGCCCACCGCCGAATAAGAGAAGCACACCCCAGGGCAAGCGCAGGGCGGTGTCCCAATTCAACAACCGGACCCCTCGATTCGCTCCGCCGGGCAGGATGAACAACGTGACTCCCACGATCATCGCGATGCCAGCATCTGATACCACGGGTTCTTCCAGCCCGAACACATACTCCGAGATCAGCGGCACTGAAATCCAGGATATCGCAGCTATTAGAAAGACGATCAGCACGGACCGTTCTCCGGTGGCCATTGGACCTAGCTTTTGCCACTCGTTGCGAATGAGGTCCGCGCCTCCGGGGATCTCTTTGGTTTCGGGCTTGAAGACAACTTTTGTGAGGATGAACCATGCCCCGATCATCAAAACAATGGACAGCGGGACGCCGACCATCATCCACCGACCAAAACCAAGCTCCAGATCGTGAGTAGCTGACATGTGAGCAGCAAGCAACGCGTTGGGAGGGGTCCCAATAATGGTGCCTAACGAACCGATGGAGGCTGAGTAAGCAATCGCGAGCATGAGTCCGGTGCCAAAGTTGGTTTTGGAGACCTCGGCGATCTCTTCTTCGGACGCTTCGGTTTCGGCACTGCTTTCGATTGCCTCAGCGGTATCTGCACCGTCGGTGATCTTTTTGACCAAGATCAGGACCGAAAGTCCAATAGGTATCATCATGACTGCGGTAGCGGTGTTGGAGACCCACATGGATAAAAACCCGGTGGCGATCATGAACCCGGCGATGAGCGCATTGGTGCGGGAGCCCATACTGCGCAGGACCAGCAGGGCGATGCGTCGGTGTAAGTTCCACCGTTGCATCCCTAATGCCAGCAGGAACCCGCCCATGAACAGAAAAATGATCTCGTTGCCGTAGTTCGCTCCGACCTCAGAAACGGTCACGCCACCGTCGGATTCTTCGGCGGGCACCAGGAGCGGGAAGATAATCAGCGGTAACAGGGCGGTGGCGGGGATGGGAATGGCCTCGGTCATCCACCAGATCGCCATCAGCACAGCGGTTGCCGCGGTCAATTTAGGCCACACGGCCAGATCGGCCGGCAAGACCAGATACAGCAAGACCGCAGCGACGACGCCGCCGGCCAGCCCCAGCATCTTTCGCAGCCATTCGTTGTGTTTGACCCCCGGTGCTTTCATCCCCTCGGAGAGCTCTTGTTCAGCTGAGGCGCGTTGCACGGGGTCAACGCGTTGTGGATGACTTCCGGTGGCTTTGCGTGACGAATCCTCCTGGACCATGTCATCCCTCCAGCGTTTGATGCTGCCTCAGGCTCGCATTCCGGTACATGCTGTCTCGGTAAGTTGTTGTTCGTCAGCCTATGTGAGGTGGTGCATTAGCTCAATGGCTATGGCGATATAAAAGAGCAGACTGCGTAGGAACGCTCTATGACCTACCTTCGAGTGGGGGACCGCAGGGTTTAAATACATCGAGGGCATGCCCCACAATGTGGGAGCGATGCCCTCGAATGATGAGCAGGAGTTAGGCTGTGACTTGGTTGGTCACAGCTTGTTCGTTGAGTAATTGCTCGGGACTTTTGGAAGGTGTTGGCACCCGGGATTCTTTGGCCATGCGGATACCTAAAATGCTCAGTGCGGACAACCCGGCGATGAGCCACCAACCCAGGGCGGAACTGCCCATCTCCGTGCCCAGCGTGTAGACGTACGGGAAGATAACGGCACCCATATTGCCAAGCGTCAATACCAGACCCAAAGCAGTGGCAAAGTCCTGGCTCGGTACCTCTTCAGGGTATTCGCTGGGTGACACGCTTGCTGGTGACAAGTACATCATGCCGAAGATGCCAATCAGGCTCATGATGACCCACAGCATGATGCTATTGACGAATGGGATCAGTACCAACAAGACAACGATGACCGCTGCAGGAATCCACAGCGTGGACAGGAAACGCTTGGCACGGTCTGCGAAGATACCGCCAAGGATCGAACCGGGGATACCGATCAACAGCATGACGAGTCCCAGAAGGCTCGCATTTGTCGCGCTGAAGCCGTGCTCGCTTTCTGCAAAGCCCGGGGCAAGCTGCGAAGCGGTAAAGAAGGCACCGTATGCAGCAACACTGACAATACCGATGCCCCACATGGTCTTCGACTTCAACACTTGCATCGTGCCGGACCAACTGAACTCATCACCTTCGAGTTCGTCCATGTGTTCTGGAATCTGAATGAGCGCGGCAGCGGCGAGAGCAATCACCAGACCGATGGCCGTAGCCACCCAGAGACTGGCGCGCCAGTCCATGGCTTGCATCAGATAGGTCCATACATAGAGGCCGATCGCAGAACCTGCGGTGAGGCCGAGACCGTTAAGAATACCGGCGACAAGTTTGCCATTTTCGGGTTTGGACCAGTAGTTACCGAGCGGGAAAATTGCTGCGACGACCAAAGACATTCCGACACCACCGATAAACCGAGAGGTCAGCATTAGCGCGTAGGAACCAGACATGGCGATCAGACCGCTGGAGATAGCGGTAATGAGGCCACCCCAGACTGCAACGCGCTTCAAGCCCCACGCAGCAGCCGCGAAACCCGCAGGAACGTGAGCGAGTGCGTAACCCAAGAACCAGAGAGAAACCATCAGACCAATTTGAGAGTAACTCAAGCCGAACTCAGCGGTCATGGTCGGGTATGCAGGCACAACTACGTACATCTGCAACCCGTATGAGAATGCTAGAAGCGTCGAAATCGTGATGACGATGCCTCCGGTCCGCCGGTTCTTCGGCGGATTGCCTGTCATGTTCGCTGTCGTATCAGTCTTCAAGAAATTTCCTCCATTGCTTTGGGAACGGTGTGAATGCTATGTAACGCCTAACTTGTGGCCTGTACCTCCATCGCTGGCTCGACACCGCAAAAGCTCATAACTCGTAACCGCATCAAGTTTGCGAGCTTGATGCGGTGTGAAGTCTCGGGTTGAAACTTACAAAGCGGCTTCTTCCCCCGCTGTGATGCGGGTCATCCCAGCCTTGCTCTCCGCCGCCCTCGCTCCGCTTTCTTCGGATCGCGAGGACCGCTGACCTATTTCACCATAGCTTCACAGCAAATTTTTTCGTAATTCTGCCGCCAAAAAGTGAAGATTGCTGCGTTTTCTGTAGCAAAGTGACGGGTAGGTTATTGCTCGGGGTGGCTGTATGAAAGTGCCGCTGCAATGCGCCACAAAAGCGACTCGAGGATTCCGTTCATGCCCTTGTGAATGTTGAGTAATACTGCAACCCATATTTCTAGGTTGCCACCTCGAATACGGGCCGGAATACAGCAGAAACGATGAGGTCAATCTACGCAAAGATTTCATCAATTCCTTTGGTAGCGAACCTTGTCCGTCGTACTGTCCGCAGCTCTTGCTTCGTGTCGGACCCAGGAAGATGTTTTGGGCACCACCTGGACAATGGGCGATGCTAAAAATGATGGCGCGTCTTTTGAGTGACATTTTTCCTGAAGATTTGGGGGAGATTCCCTGACCAAGACGTAGTGATAGCTTGTCTGCACGGGTACAAGCTGTCTAGTAGCTCATTAAGGGAAACAGATGTGTGCGGCTGGTCCCTCACCACTTACCCTGTTTCAGGGCACTCAGCGTAGGTCGGTCACTAGCAAGGTAACTGCATATGCTCGCGACATAGAAAACGAAGCCAAAGATCGTACCGCTAGGGCTCGCCTACACATGGAGAAGAAGGAGTGAACAGGGTAGCTCTATGGCCCTGTTAAGGTGCGTGCGGCAAAGTGAGGCTGTCAACCTGGGGGATGGGGGTGGCCAGAACCTAGTTAAACCTAGTTAAAGTGTCATGGCTGGCTGAGATCGGACCGAACCCAGCTGGCCAGCCGCGGCGGGCTTGGCCGCCCAGCGCCAATAGAATCCGAACATATACAGAGAGATTAGCCTGGTGGTCCAGTCAAAACTTCGGCGGTACTGTCGAGTTTGTGTGGACCACCAGGCTGGTGCGTGTGGGCTAGATAATCATTCGTCCTTCACGACGGGCTCGAGCCCATTCTTTGTAAAATCCGCGCCCGATGACAAACATGATGCTCGCTACTGCAAGTGGCCACATCATGAAATAAATGGTGAGTCCAGTGGTCATATTATTCTCCTTGTTTATCAGCGGCTGCATTTACCATTCGGCTGTGGTCGTTCCGGTCCTCTTCGGGGCTTTCTTCGTCGAAGTCCCCGGTGATCTTCTTGATGACCGAATAGTCGAAGCTTTCCTTGGATCGGAATGACATGAAGTAGCACACCAGGAAGCTGACTGCATAGGCCACCAGTGAACCCGTTAGAACAGAGTAGTCACGCAGAGCGTCGAAACTAAACGGTAAGACAGCGAGCATGCCGATCGTCGCGATGATCAGTGCTGGCTTCATACCAAAGAAGCCGAAGCCCATAATTCCGAGGATGACACCAACACCAACGATGGACAACAGCTCAACCACGTAACCCCAGGTACCGTCGACGGGTATCCACTCGAAGCGTACCGGCAGGAAGATGGTAAGCGCGGTGATGACTGACGTTGTAAAGGCAGCGTTCGTGATCTTTTCCCAGTAGAACGATGCAATGACCGGGAAGACTAGACAGCCCCACATAGCGCCAACAAACACCAGCAAATCCAGAATGCTAAATCGCGCGGTAGCGAAATAGAGTGCTGCCGCGGTAGCGATGATCATAGTGATCCGCCCAATGAAAAGCATGGTGCGTGGGTTGGCTTTGTTTCGGCCCTTGCTCTGACCATAAATGTCTGCCATTGCGATCGACGAGAGTGCTGAGAGGTCGGAATCAGCGGTCGAAGATAAGGATCCAATGATCATGATGAAAGCAAAGCACAGCAAAATTGGGCCGAGATAGGTTCCGGCCATCTGTGGAATGAGGCTGTTGAGGTCGCCATCAAGTGGTTCAAGACCAAGATAGAGCGCGATAACACCGAAGGTGCCAATTCCGATAATGGTAGCCCCATAACCTACGGTTGCAGTGATAAACGTGGGTTTGATGAGGTCTTGACGGACAGCAAAGAGACGCTGGGCGATGGTTTGGTTACCAATGGCGTAAGCCAGTACCGCAGCAATGTAGGGTGCGCCTTGATTCATGAAGGCATCAGATGAAAAGAAGCTCTGTTGCTGGGGTGTGACATTTCCGGCAGCTACACCAGCTTCGAATAACCCTGGGCCGCCAGCAGCGAAGAAGACTACTGGAATGAGGATGGCAGCTGCGCCGAGCATTGCCATAACCTGCATGAAGTCTGTCAAGACAGAGGCCCGGAAACCTGACCACAAGGTGTATAACAGCACGCCTGCCGCAACGACTACAATCCCGGTACCAAAATTCAATGGTGTCAAAATGGCAAAGAGCGCCCCACCGGCGATGAAGTTCGACGTCAACGAGATGGTGGACCCCAGAACATTGGATCCGGCCAGCATAAGCTGGGACGAACGGCCGTGACGTGCATACATGACCTCGGCAAGTGTGTGCGCTTTGGGCGCCACCTGCCGGATGCGTTTACCAAACGGATAGATGAAAAGAATCATCAACGCACCCCATAAGCCGTAGTGGATAGGCCCAGAGATACCGTAGTTATACCCTGCCTCTGCCGACGCATACATGGATGACGCCCAGATCCAGGTGGCTGTCATAGAGGCCGCCGAGATGCCGAAACCGATCTTGTTCCCGGCAGTCATGTAATCATCAGCGTTTTCCTTTTTTCGACCGATGAGATAAGACACGAACAGGGTTCCTCCGTAGAAGAGGACGATCAAGAAAATCACTATAGGGATCGATAATTGAAATACTTCTTGCCCTTCACTAACTGGCGGCACAGTTTTCCTTTCTATTAACGTCCAATAGCACGCACCTTGCGCCTATCCCCGGGGTCGGTCGTTAGTTCGACACGAACTGTGATGAATATTCACCACAGCTGAGGGCCAATTTCCAGACCACACCGGAGCTCACGCAGGGTTCAGACTGGCTGCACAGACCCGGATTAACATCGGCGCGCGCTCTAGTCCAACCCACTTTTCGTGAGCTACAACTCTAAGTTGAACAAGTTTTATCTTTACACAATTGGGTTGGGATCGCGAATTGGATGCGTTGAAGACGCCCTCAAAGATGGGATCGTTACTGTGTCGATGGCTACGCAATCAGTGTTCACGCTCCGTTTCTCGGGTGGGGTTTTAGGGATGTGAATCGCCGGTGAAGCGTGGCATTTGATGAGGTCTTATATATGGCTTTGCCTGAGACAAACCCGGAGATTTCAGCAGGAGGACCGCGCCTGCTTGGATAGGTGACCCCTATGTGCGCGGCTGTCTTGCGGGTAGCCGGGTCTCGGTGCCTATCTCACCCGCTGGTCTCTGGCGCTGCTCGGGCAGGGTGCTCGGTTTTGAGACCCCTCGATACCCTGCACGGGAATGAGGGGCTATCTCCAGCTCACAAAGATCCCTATTATGGCTCGCTCATCCGACAAAGAAGTCTCACGGCCTTAGAAGCTGCTGAGGAATTGAGTTGTGACGTCGCACGACGCGCCAACGGGTGCAACGCTGCCGGATCGGTGGGCTCAACGTGATTAAACCTGAGGCCCGGGCCCCGAAAGCTCGGCCCTGCATCACCACGGCGCCACCAAACTCACCAGGCGCCCACCTGGCACAAGCCCACCGACCCGTGCCCTGACGATTTACAGAGACGACAAAGCCTCAGAAAATGAATTCTGAGGCTTTGTCGTCCAAATCGCGACTCATCTGTCCACGATGTCGCGACTCAGGACAATGGCGGATGGTGGGGGATTTGAACCCCCGGGACGGGGTTGCCGCCCTCTGGTTTTCAAGACCAGTTCCTTCGGCCGCTCGGACAACCATCCAGACGAGGATTCATTGTACCTAATGCATCCCTTGAGAACATAATCGAAGGGTTTAAGGACGGACTGCAGTGTGCCTTTCCTGCTCCAAGCCGCCACAGGTTGACCCAGGAAAATTGAGTAGCCAAGATAAGAGACATGTCATTACCTGCGCGCATGCAAGCCATCCGTTTCATTCCCCAAGACGGGACCACCAAGGCCAGTAAAGAACATCCCGCTGAGATCCGTCTCACCGAGCAGGATGTGCCCAAAGTCGGCCCGGGCGAGGTGCTCATCAAAGTACATGCCGCAGGGATTAACAACGCGGATCTGCTGCAGCGTAGTGGTGGCTATAACGTGCCAGAGGGTGCCAGCGACGTCCCTGGCCTAGAGGTGGCCGGGACCATCGCGAGTATCGGCGACGGGGTACAACAGTGGCAGGTCAATGACCGTGTCGGTGCGTTGCTCGCCGGTGGGGGATACGCCGAGTACGTGGTGGTAGACGCCCGACAAGTCGTGTCGATTCCAGAGCAGCTGGACTATATTGAGGCCGCGGGCATCATCGAAACTGCGGCCACGGTGTGGTTCAACGTGTTTATGACCGGCAAGTTCCAGCCCGGTGACTGGGTACTGGTCCATGGCGGAGCGGGTGGTATTGGCACCATGGCGATCCAGATGGTCAAAGCGATGGGCGGACAGCCGATCGCGACCGCCGGATCCGCTGCCAAAGTCGAATACAGCCAGTTCCTGGGCGCTCATGGCATCAACTACCGCACAGAAGATTTCGTCGAGCGAGTACAAGACATTACCGACGGTCACGGCGTCGATATCATCTTGGATATCATCGCCGGTCAATACTCCGAAGATAATATGCGGGCGCTAGCCCACGGCGGACGCTGGGTGGTCATTGGATCACAAGGCGGCATCAAAGGCCCGATCAACTTCTTGCGACTCATGGCTAAACAGGCCGTTTTGACCGGCAACCTGCTGCGGCCCCGCACCGCCGAAGAAAAGGGTGAGATCCTGACCGGCCTGGTCGAGAACATTTGGCCTCATTTCGTCGACGGGACCATCGATCCGCTGATCGCACAGACCTTCACGCTTGAAGAGACCCAAGCGGCGTACGAGCGCTTTGCCGAACCTGACCGGGTCGGCAAAATTGTGCTCACGATGTGAGACACTAAAGGGTGATGAGACCCCGACCATTTGCGCGCCGTCGTGCCGCAAAGAAGTTAGATCAACAGCTCGGCCATCTGCTGTGGCGCCAAGCTCATGATCGTTTCGCACGCTCGCTCGACCGTTACTGGCAGATCGTTGAGCCGCAAGCATCCAGCACCATCCCACAGGAGCAACTTAACGGTCTGATCAACGCGGGCAATTTTCTCACCGATGCACTGGTGACCGTCCAGAAAATCTGTACGGTGTGTCGCGCGCGGTTTGGTGAACACGATTTGGACGTTCCAAACGGGGCCAATGACATCCACCGCTATTTGTCCCGTGCGGCCAACGACCTCGCAGCCACGGCGCAAGCAGCCGCGATGTTCAAGCGAGGCCAGGCCAGTCTAGAATCTGTTGGACGCCGAGCTGAGAAAGTTCTTGAATCAGTCCACGCCGCAGAACAGCTGTTGGATGCCTAATGTCCCATACTCCCCACGAGGGTGCGCAGCAGCGGCCCGAAGACGACACGAAACCCCTCAACGCCGGATTCGATAAGCCAGTAGAAGCCAACGGTTCCTACGCGGCGCTCGAGGACCATTTCGATTGGGCAGGTCTTATCAGAAACACCGCCCTGGTGATCGTGTTGTTGCTTATGCTGTGGTTGGCCTTCAACGTTCGCTTGCCGTCCATCGACGATCTCCACGATATTATCGCCTCCTGGGGCTGGGCCGCAGCGTTGGTATTTATCGGAGCCTACGCAGTTGTCGCGCTCACCCCCATTCCGGTCACCGTCATGGCAGTCACCGGAGGACTGTTATTTGGTTTTGTCGAAGGCACGGTCTTATCAGTGATCGGGGTGTTCCTCGGATGCTGGGGTGCCTACTGGATTGCGCGCGGTCTCGGGCGAGAATCCATCGCCAAGATGCTGGGCTCGCGCTTTCGTACCGTTGAGCGGCATCTGGATGAGGCCGGGTTCCAGGCCGTGGCGGTGCTGCGACTTCTGCCCGGTTTTCCCTACTGGCCGGTCAATTACGGTAGTGGCGCCTTCGGCGTGAGTCAGCGTGATTATGTCTTCGCCAGCATGCTGTCGGTTATACCCGGCCAGATTTCCTTGGTTGCTATCGGGAGCTTCATCTCGGACCCCACCGTGGTCAACGGCGTGATCGTCGGGATCGCATGGATCGCCGTGCTCATTTTGACTATCTGGGCGTACCGCCAGTGGAAGGCCGCCAAAGAAGACGCCTAGCCGCCAAGCCAAGCTGCGCTGTCATGCCGCCGTGAGTAGAACCGACAGCAAATACTTGCACACTGTGCAAGTTTTTCTTATGGTTGGTTTTTATGACACGCGATGATGAGGCAGTTGTAGGACGGCGAGAACAAAAGAAGCGAGAAACTCGCCGAGCGATTCGCGATGCCGCCTTAGATTTGGCGTTGCAGAACGGCGCGGAGAAACTCACCGTCGAAGCGATCGCCCAGACTGCTGGCATCTCACCACGAACGTTTTTCAATTATTTTGCTTCGAAAGAAGACGCGCTGGTGACGCAGGCAGCAGAGACCGCCGACCAGGTCACCGCCCTCTTGTTGGAGCGTCCGGCCGACGAATCACCGATGCGAGCGTTCCACAAGGCAATTCTTGCTAGTGACTATTTTGGGACCGACCCTATCGACCGAGAACGGGTGCTAGCCCGGCAGCGGTTGATCCAAGACACTCCATCGCTGATGTCACACCACCTGGGCAAAATTGCCATGGTGGAACGTAGTTTTGCCCACGCACTCGCACAGCGCATGGAGACCGATCCGGCTAACGACATGTATCCAGAGCTGTTAGCTGCCATTGCGGTCAGCGCCCTGCGTATCGCAGTGCGGCGTTGGGTCGCACAAGGAAATCAGTCGCTCTATGAGCTTTTGGACGAGGTCTTTGAGCGGTTAGAACACATGGACGCTGACGCGGTCCCCGTGGACTGACACCTCCAGCTCATTCCTCGAGACAGAAGCTCCCCGCAACGAAAGATGGCACCTATTGGCAAGTGAAATCACCGGTTCGATACCTACCGTCGAGGCACGGTACAACACGGCGCAGCACGAACAGACGAAGTACAAACAAGACCACAACGCGCGCAAAAAACCGGTGAACCGTAACGTCGTCCTGGCAGTGCTCGTGTCGGGTGCGTTTGTCGTCATCTTGAATCAGACCTTGATGAATACCGCACTGCCGGCACTCATGGATGACTTTGGTATCACCGCCAACTCCGCACAGTGGGTCACCACAATTTTCATGCTGGTCAACGGGATCATGATTCCGGTAACCGCGTTTCTGATTCAACGGTTCACCACGCGAAGTCTCTTCTTCGCTGCGATGGGCCTGTTTAGTCTCGGCACTTTACTGGCCATACTATCGCCCACGTACCCAGTATTACTTGCCGGACGGTTTATCCAAGCGGCTGGTGGCGGTATCATCATGCCGCTGATGCAGACCATTCTGTTCGCCATCTTCCCGCGGGATAAGCGCGGACAAGCGATGGGCACCTTCGGGCTGGTGATCTCCTTTGCACCCGCCATTGGTCCGAGCATGTCCGGGTGGGTCGTCGAACATTTCCCATGGCAGACCCTGTTTATGATCATGCTGCCCATTGCCATCATCGACATGATCATCGCCTACTTTATTCTCAACAACGTCACTGAACCGACGTATCCAAAACTGGATATCCTCTCCATCGTCTTGTCGACGCTGGCGTTTGGTGGCATGCTCTTTGGGTTTGGCAATGCCGGCAACGCCGGATGGGGCAGTTATACAGTCATTGTGCCACTGGTGGTGGGCTTCATCAGCCTTGGTTTTTTCATCTGGCGACAGCTCACACTCGAGGAACCGATGCTTGAGCTGCGGATCCTCAAAAACCCTATGTTTACGCTCAATACCGTGTTGGGGATGGCAGTTTTCATCACCATGATCGGTGGGATGATCATCCTTCCGCTCTACATGCAGAACATGGTGGACTTTACCGCTACGCAGTCCGGTCTGATGCTGTTGCCCGGCGCGATTCTCATGGGACTTATGTCGCCGGTGACCGGCCGCGTCTTTGACCGCTTTGGCGCCAAATGGTTGGCCGTTATGGGCTTTGCCCTGTTGACCGGGACCTCGGTGCTGTTCGCGATGCTCACCACCGAGACCTCTTTTGCTTACCTGGCCACCGTCAACGCGGTGCGCATGTTGGGTATTGCCATGGTTATCATGCCCGTAACGACGGCAGCGTTGAACCAGCTGCCGCAGCGGATGATCCCGCACGGCGCCGCGCTCAACAACACGATGCGCCAAGTGGCGGCCTCCGTTGGCACCGCAGTGCTGGTCACCGTCATGACCGGCACTGCGTTAGATCCCGAGACGCACGGTGCGGAGGGGCTCATCCATGGCGTCAATGTGGCATTCATGGTGTCGACCGTCATCGCTTTCGTTGCCCTGATTGGGGCGTTTTTCATCCGGCATTCGCGTCCGGAACCTTCCGATGAGGCGACAGACGAGAAGCAAGCAACTCAAGAATGACAGCCGCCGTTGGACGGGGACCAAGAAAAATACCCCGGAACCCGCATTATACTGCGGATTCCGGGGTGGTTACCTCTTCAAGGGGACAGAGCCGACTACCGGATTTGAACCGGTGACCTATTCTTTACGAGGGAATTGCTCTACCAGCTGAGCTAAGTCGGCACTCGGGATGATATCTAGATCATCCGATAAGCGATCATAGTCAGTTTAGGCAGCGAAGGTCAAAACGGGCGCCACGTTACTGACAGACCAACCCGTCCTCGGGCAGTTCGTCGTTCAGAATGTAACCGTCGATGGCGTCAACGATGCATTCATTTTCGGGCGAGTATGCGCCGTGGCCCTCGCCCTCAACGGTGATGTGAATGCTGTTATCCAGTTGCTCTGCCAGCTCGTGGGAGAAATGCAGCGGGGTCGCCGGGTCCGATGTCAGACTCGTCACGATGATTGGGTCGGAACCTTCGGCAGTAATCTCTCCGACGGGCTCAGCGGGTTCAAACGGCCAGCCGTTACAGCCGGAAGAATACGACATATGGGGGCCGAAGATCGGGGCGTGCTCAGCTAGCTCCTCGGCTTCGGCAGCGGCTTGTTCAAAAGTTTTCTCAGTCCCGGAGTAGTCCAGACAATTGATGGCCTGGAAGGCATCTGTGTTGTTGGTGTATTCTCCCGAAGCGTCCCGACCGTGGTAGGCGTCAGCGAAAACCAAAAACAGCGGCTGATAGTCTGAGGTTTCAAAATTGCCATCAATGCCCTGTTCGAAGGCCGTCGCCAACAGATCCCAGCTATCACGCGAGTAGAGCGGCATGACGATACCAAAAAACAGGTCCGAGACCGGTTGGCTTCGGCCGTTGGGGTAGGTCAACGGTTCGTCTTCAACTTGGGCGATAAAGTCCGTGACTGCTGTCAATACCGAGTCGGGATCACCGGGTTGGCCGACATTGCATTCGGAAGAGTCCGCGCACCACGCGGCCCACTCGTGCAGCGATTGCTCAAAACCAGCAGATTGAGCTTTGGTCACTTCAAATGTTTCTGCACTTGGGGCTAAGACCGAATCGAGCACAAATTTGCCGACATTATCCGGGAACAGCTCCGCGTAGGTAGCGCCGAGTTTCGTACCGTAGGAAAGCCCAAAATAATCCAGTTTCGGCTCATCAAGGGCGGCCCGAATGACATCCATGTCCTTGGCAGCCGAGGCCGTATCAACAAACTCTACGATCTCGCCGGACCGTTCTATACACTGTTGGCCCAGCTCTTGGGTTTCCTCAATGGATGCTTGCCACCCTTCGGGGGTGGTGGAGTCAAGACTTTCTTCACGAGATTCATCGAATTCTTCCCCGGTTACGCAGCGCACCGGCTCGGATACGCCCACGCCGCGCGGATCGAACCCGATGGCCGAGATATTTGCTGCCAGGTCTGCTGACAGCATGTGGCTCAGGGATTCTTGTACGAAATCGATGCCTGACGAGCCAGGCCCGCCCGGGTTGAAGAGCATCGGTTGTTCATCGGCCGTTCCCTGTGCCCGCGTGAGATGAATATCGATGCTGGCATCAGCTGGATTGGCATAGTCCATGGGGACCTCGACACTAGCGCACTGATAGTCGACTTGGTCCTCGCACGGTTGCCACTCAATCTGCTGATCATAGTAGCTGGCTAACTCTTCAGGCACAGCCTCGCCTTGACGTTGAATATCGGTCTCGGCGTCATTGCTACCAGTGCAAGCGGTGAGCGCCAACGCGGCGATCGCGCCCAAGGCGGCAAGCGATCGGAGAGTCTGTGCCATAAGAGTTCCTTCGTGGGGGTTAAAGCGGAGCGTGTCGTCTCGTTCGAGGAATAAATGCTAGCAGCATCGCTTCGAGCGCGAGCAGGGGCGGCACATTACCTGCCAGCCGCTTGCGGGCTAGAGTGATCGCTTCCAGCGCGTTCAAACAGTGCTCAGCGCTGATGGTTGCAGCATATTCGGTCAACTTGGTCCGCATGTGCTCGTTGATGAGTTCAGTTTCGGCCGTCACATGCAGGAGCAAGAGGTCCCGGAAGATCCCAGACAAATCAATCATGGCTCGGTCCAATGCGTCATGAATGGCGCGCCGGTTGCGAGCCGTCTGGTTGTCCTCCATCCGACGCACATGCCCCCGCAATTTCGGTGGGATCGGCTCATCCTCGGTCAAACCCAGCGAGCGCAACAAGCCGGCACGTTCCGCCGCATTCCGGTCGGCGGCCGAAGCTTCAGCCTCGTCTTGGACGAGTTTATGCAAGTCATTGGCCGCTTCCATGGCCGCTGACGCGCTCCGAATCGATAGTGGTAGATGCACGATCATGTCACGGCGCTCGCGTGCTTCTGAAGAGCGGGCCAGCCACCGTGCCACCCCGACGTGCGACTGGGAAGCCCGAGCGCAGGTTTGGGCTAATTGGGGCTCGATGCCATCGCGGTCCGTGAGCAGCTGTGCCACATCGGCGACAGCGGGAATCACGAGCTGCACGTGCCGTGTACGTGATCTGATGGTCACCAGCACATCGGCCGGAGACGGGGCCGACAACATCCAGATGGTGCGTTCCGGCGGCTCCTCGATGGCCTTCAATAAGACATTGGTGGCGCGTTCGGTCATGCGATCGGCATCTTCAATGATGATGATCCGCCAGCGCGCCGTTGAGGGCCGGTCGTGTGCATTAGCCACCAGCTCACGCACGTCCTCGATCGCATAGGTGACTTTTTCCGTCGTAACAATATTGACGTCGGCATGGGTGCCAGCGCCGATGGTCGCACAGGCTTGGCAAGCGCCACATCCACGAGCTGTCGGATCGGATTGTTCACATTGCAGGGTCTGGGCAAAAGCCCTGGCGGCAAGGGACCGTCCCGATCCCGGGGGTCCTGTGAATAACCAGGCGTGTGTGGGTGCGGTGATGGTTTGGGTGCCGGTGAGCTGATCGATGACGGCTTGCTGACCGGCTAAGGACTGCCAAACGGGATTGGCCATTACAACTGCACTCCGTGATGGGTTCGAAGGTGTTCCAGGATCTGCTGGGTAATAGTCTTGGCAGGTTGGGTGGCATCAAGAACTAAGTGCCGTTCCGGGGCCGCCTCGGCTTGTGCCAAAAAGGACGCTCGAACCGCTTGCTGGAAACCGTCTGGCGCGGCCTCCATCCGATCCACGAGCGCCCCGCGACCCTGGCGGCGTGGAGCGGCCACGGACTCATCGAGATCCAAAACCACGGTGACATCAGGTGTCACATCGCCCGTGGCGTAGCGATTGATTTCCGTTACGGTGTGCTGACTGATGCCACGACCGGCTGCCTGGTAGGCGATCGACGAGCCCACAAAACGGTCTGAAATGACGATCTTGGCCGCTCCCAAGGCTGGCCGAATCGTTTTGTGCAGATGATCGGCGCGAGCTGCGGCGAACATCAGGGTTTCGGTCATGGGATCAATATCGTGAGCGGGATCTAAGATGATGTCGCGCAGGATCTCGGCGATCGCAGAGCCACCGGGCTCACGAGTGACGACCACTTCGTGGCCGGCGGCGCATAACGCCTCGGAAACGGCTGCCACCTGGGTGGATTTGCCCGTCCCATCGGCGCCTTCAAACACCACAAATAACCCCGTCACGACACAACCTTTCAAAGTCTGCTCCCACTAGCCTAATACGCCCGCCCGAGTCGTTAGACTAGATCCATGGATTTCTTGCAGATGGTGTTACTAATCGAATATGGCCTATATGCCGCGCTGGCGCTCGTAGGTGCCGGTATGGTGATCTGGGCGATGGCTGATGCGGTACGCCGTCCGGCCTCGACCTTTGAAAACCACAGTAGACAAACGAAATCCACCTGGCTGTTGATTTTGGGCGCGGCCCTGATCTTCGGACTGGGTTCAGCCGCCTTGACCGTATTATACGGCGGGCGTATCGGGCTGTTCGGCCTGGCCGCGATCGTGGCTGCCGGAGTCTACCTGGCCGGTCCGAAACGTGAATTCCAAACGTGGTCCTACTGAACGGGTAAAGTTATCGCCATGGCTACAACATCGAAACTGGTTCTCCTGCGCCACGGACAGTCGACGTGGAATGAACTCAACCAATTCACCGGTTGGGTCGACGTTCCACTCACCGATCAAGGACGCAAAGAAGCCGCCCGTGCCGGAGAACTGCTGAAACAAGAAAATCTTCTGCCCGACGTGGTGTACACCTCGCTGTTGCGTCGCGCCATCACGACCGCAAACCTCGCGTTGGAAGCTGCTGATCGCCAGTGGATCCCAGCCCAGCGCAGCTGGCGGTTAAATGAGCGGCACTACGGGGCGCTGCAAGGCAAAAACAAAGCTCAGATCCGTGAAGAACACGGTGATGAAAAATTCATGATCTGGCGTCGGTCCTATGACACCCCGCCACCCATGCTGCCCGATGATCACGAGTATTCCCAATATCGCGACGAACGCTACGCGCTGCTGGGTGAAGATCTGCCGCGCACCGAATGCCTCAAAGACGTCGTAACCCGTCTGGTGCCCTACTGGTACGACAATATTGTGCCGGACCTTGCCCAAGGCAAGACCGTCTTAGTGGTTGCCCACGGGAACTCACTGCGTGCGCTCGTGAAACACCTCGAGGGCATTTCCGACGAGGACATCGCCGAGCTCAACCTGCCCACCGGTGTGCCATTCGTGTACGAGATCCAAGACAATATGCGTCCCACCGGCACCGCTCGCTTCCTTGACCCCGACGCAGCCGCCGCAGGTGCCGCTGCCGTCGCCGCCCAAGGTAAATAGCCCGGCCCCCGTGATAGCCATGTCATGATACTGCTCATTGACCTTCACGGGTTTACTACACATATCCTGACCCATCAGCTCGGGGCGGTGCATCGCGTCACCGCCACCGAGCTGCCTGCGTTAAACCTTGAGACGTATACGCACATTGTCATCGCCCACGGCACGGACACCGTTGATCTGACGCAACTGCTCAGCCTCCCTCAGGTACCCGTGTTGGCCCTAGGAGCCGGTTATCAACACCTCGCCGCTGCCTACGGGCACACCGCGGTCGGCCCGTCGCAGCCGGTATATGGCCAGCCCGTCGCCCACCATCACACCGCTACAGGCCTTTTCACCGGGGTAGCGCCGCAAGCGCCGTTGGTGAGCTACCACCCGCTGCGGCTTACAGCACTCGACACCCAAACGTTCACGGTCCACGCGCTCGACGATGCCAATGCTGTGCTGGCTTATCGCGTTAAAGACACGAATCATTGGGGGCTCCACGCCGACCCCGCTGCCTTGCAGTCGTCCCAAGGCAGCAGCATCATAGAAAACTTCCTCGCTTTGGCGCCAACGAGTTCCACACGTGCCGAGACATCGGTCTCAGGACCGTCAACGGGTCGCCACGTGGAGGTCTTCACACGCACCGTGGCAGGTCTGTTGAATACACCCGCGACGTTTCGGCGGCTACAAGAGCAGGCTTCAGCGTCCTTCTGGCTGGATTCAGCTGCGGCGCATCGCGGCCAAGGCGACACCACCATCATGGGCACCAACGACGGTCCGCTAGCCGAAACCATCCGATGGGATGTCGAAACCAACGAACTAGAAATCCACCAGGCCACCACAACGCACCGGGCAACCGGCGACGTGCTCGAATATCTGGAAACCCACACCTGGCAACCCATCCAGCCCGTGGACATGCCAGGATTTACCGGTGGTTGGGTAGGGTATCTCGGTTACGAAGCGAAACAGGCCACCGTGGATGAGCACACCAACCGCTGGCAGGCTCCCACCCCGGATGCGTACTGGATTCGTCCGCAAGCCTTTCTGCGCTATGACCACCACCAAGAGCTAACGACGTTGTTTGCGGTCGAAGACCGTCAGTTACTCGATGCCCTCGAGGCAGCCCTGGTTTTTGGCACGTCTTCTGACCCGGACATCCCAGACCAGCACCCACCGGCGGGGCAATGGCGGCTGAGTGCCACAGCATATGCGGACCGCGTCGCCCAGATCCAGACTCTGTTGCACGCCGGACAAGCCGCGGGCATTTGCCTGACCGACACCTTCGAAACCGGTGGGTATCGGGGTGAGGGCCTAGCGCTCTATGAGCGCTTACGCGTCCACAACCCGGCACCGTATGCGGGCTATCTTCGATTCAATACTTTTGGCGATGCCCTTGAGGTCTTATCTGCCTCACCGGAAAAGTTTCTCGGCGTCGATGCCACCGGTGCAGTCGAATCAAAACCGATCAAAGGTACCGTGGCCCGCAGCAGCGATCCCACGATGGATGCGCAAGTCGCCAACCGGATGGCAACCGATCCGAAATTCCAGTCCGAGAATCTCATGATCACCGATCTATTACGTGATGATCTGGCCAAGGTCACCGTCCCCGGATCAGTCCAGGTGCCAAAACTTATGGCGATAGAAACCTTCGCCACCGTGCATCAACTCGTCACCACGGTCACGGGCCAGCTGCGGCCTGAGATCTCTGCGGCGGCTGCGCTGCGCGCGGTCTTTCCCGGTGGCTCTATGACCGGCGCCCCGAAACTAGCCAGCCTCGATGCCCTTGAGTCTATAGAAGCCGGGCCTCGGGGGATTTACTCGGGCGCCATGGGGTGGCTGGGCGACAACAATACCGCCGAGTTCAACGTGATTATTCGCAGTATGATCCTCGCCGATGGAGTCCTGACGATCGGGGCCGGGGGAGCGGTCGTGGTGGCTTCACAACCGGTCGAAGAAGAACAGGAAAAGCGGTTAAAGGCCCAAGCGCTGCTCGACATCCTTGCGGAGGGATCATGAACGAAACATTGCCGCTGGCATTTGCATGGCACCATCCGGAGTTCACCCCCATCCAACCTGGCACCGCTGCAACGCTCTTGGTTGCTGACTCCTGGCGGGTCTGCAACGGGACGACATGGGGTCTGGAAGAGCACCTGGCGCGATTTATGGTCGGCATGGCCACCCAACATCGGAGCATCGGGACGCTTCCCAACCTTGACGTGACCGCATTCGAACAGGCCCTTGCAGGGCAACTTCAAGACCTCGCAAGGCGGTACCCTGGCACAGATTTCTTCCCCCGGATAAGCGTCGAGGCCCATCAAGGCGGCTATCGGGTGGTCTTACTGGTGCGGCGCGCACCCGAGATCCGAACCAGCACAACGCTGAATGTCCCGGATTACACCGACCCGCGCATCAGGCCTACGGTCAAAGGACCAGATATTGACCTGATGCGCGGGCTGGTGGCCGAAGCCTCCACCGACGATATCGTGTTACATGACGGCACCAACGTCATCGAAACAACCACCGGTGCACTGCTGATTTGGCGCACACCCCAAGACTTGGTGCTGTGCCAGGCGACTCAACAGTTAGCTTCGATTTCAGCGCATCGTATCGCTCACCACGCAAAGTCACTGGGTCTTTCGGTGACTACCCGGCCGGTGACCATCCACGAGATGCTCTCCGGAGAGTACCCGGTGTGGTGTACCAATACGCTGCACGGCATTTCTCCCGTCACCACTATCAGTGGTGCCAGCGGAGAAACACATCTTGTCTCCCATCCCGACACTGCCGCATGGCAAACGGCCTGGTGGAAACGCTTTGTCTCATAACCGCGAGGGCTCACTAGGGCATGGCGGGAGGCTCCCATTCACCCGTCACCAGATAGGCAATCTTGCGGCTGATGGAGACCCCATGATCGCCGAAACGTTCTAACCGCATGACCAAGAGCGTTAAATCTTGGGCTTGTGGACCAGAAAGGTTCCAGGAGCCCTCGGTGACGTTTTGCATAATCTGCGAGTGCAATATATCAATGTCGTTGTTCAGCTTGACGATCTCGCGTCCTTCAACCAGGTCATAGCTGGTCATCAGGCGCTGCAGATGCTCACCAACCGAAACCGTCAGCTCCGCCATTTCTTCGACTTCTGCGCGACTCTCATCCGGAATGACGGAATTTGGGTAGCGCAGCCGCACCAGTGCTGCCACGTGGCGAGCTAAATCACCCATGCGCTCCATAGAGGACGAGACGCGCAACGCAGCAATCAACAGGCGAAGGTCGGTGGCTACCGGGTTTTGCAACAACAGCAATTCAATGGTGCGTTCATCGAGGGTGTTTTGGAGGTAGTCGATGCGAGCGTCCTGAAGGATGACGGTCTCAGCCAGTCCGGTGTCCCGGCTCTCCAGTGCGACCCGTGCTTGCTTCATAGCCCGATTCACTAAGGTGGCCATCTCGACGAGATCGTCGCCGACGGCCTCCATCTCGGCCATAAAGAGTTTGCGCATGTGATGTGTCCTCGTAGATACGGTGATTGGTTGCAGGCCAATATACTCGGCCAACGCTGTCTACTGTTTCGGAGCAAAGTAAACGAGGAGTGAATTCTGCCAGACAAATCAGTGTATTGGGACCCAAATGATGAAAATCGGCCAACGCGTTGGCCAAAGTATGGGTACTGTTACAACTGTGGAGAGTCTAGTTTCAGTGGCAGTCTTGTTTGGACTAGCCGGTGTGATCGTCACGGTCGGCGCAATGGTTGCCTTCCGTATTTCGTCGCGCTCAAGGATCGAACGCCTGGCAGATCATGAGCAGTCCATCCCGGAAGGCGCCTTGGATGTGCTCGCGGTGGTTGGCCAAGCCTATGTGATTGTTGATGTCGCAGACACCGTGGTGCGAGCTAATCCTTCGGCATATGCATTCGGTCTGGTCCGGGGGAATCAGCTGGGGCATAAACAGTTAGCGGAACTGACCTCCCGGGTTCGAACCGCCGGCCAGCTGTATGACTACCGTTTCGAGATTCCGGCCGTATCGCCCACCCAGGGCCAATGGATAGTCCACTTGCGTGCCACCTCGATTGGCGATCAGTACATCGTCATTATGGCCGAAGACCGGTCACAACAACACCGTACCGAAGCCATCCGCCATGACTTCGTCGCAAACGTCTCGCACGAGCTCAAAACCCCGGTGGGGGCAATGAGCCTGCTTGCTGAAGCCATTGAAGACGCCGCCGACGACCCCGCGGCTGTACGCCACTTCGCCAATCGGCTGTCCATTGAATCGGTCCGACTCAGTGCGCTGGTCCAAGACGTCATTTCACTTTCACGGCTGCAAGGTCGTGACATTGTTGAAACGGCCAGGCCACTCGATATCACCAAGCTCGTGTCGGAGGCCATTGACCGGGTTCGGACCGAAGCTGCGGCCCGCGACGTGACTATTCACAGCCGTACCCCCGAGCCGCTGTCCGTTTATGGTGACTACGATCAGCTCATGGCGGCTATCCGCAACCTCATTGACAATGCTGTGACGTACTCTCCCGACGGTTCCACCGTGTGGGTAGAAGTCACCAAACACGACGATGTCGTCCATATTGCAGTCAGTGACCAGGGTGCCGGTATCGCTGAAGAAGACCGGGAACGGATTTTTGAAAGATTTTATCGCGTCGATTCGGCCCGCTCCCGTGCCACCGGTGGCACCGGGCTCGGGCTGAGCATCGTCAAACATACCGTCTCCAATCACGGCGGGGAAGTCATGGTGGAATCGGTCGTTGACGAGGGGTCAACCTTCCTCATTCGACTGCCAGCTCTAGACCCCGAAGCACACGAAGCCGCCACTGAAGGAACGGAACTGGATATGAAAACCGTGGGCCACACCTCACATTCACACAACCCTGGTGAAGGGAAAGGAAAACACTGATGACTCGGATTCTCGTCGTTGAAGACGAACCTTCGATCTCCGACCCGCTGTCGTACTTGCTACAACGGGAAGGGTATGAGGTCACCGTCGTTGAAGACGGCCTTGAAGCCGTAGAAGAATTCGACCGCAACGGCGCTGATCTAGTGCTGTTGGATCTGATGCTCCCCGGCCAGCCCGGGACCGATGTGATCCGGCAGATTCGGCAAGAGTCGCAAGTTCCGGTCATCATGCTGACCGCTAAGGACGGAGAGGTCGATAAAGTTGTCGGCTTAGAACTTGGGGCCGATGACTATGTCACGAAGCCGTATTCTGCCCGCGAGCTCATCGCCCGTATACGGGCGGTCATGCGCCGTAATGCTGAATCAGAGGAACTGATTCCTGACACTGTGGCGGCCGGTCCGGTCCGGATGGATGTGGAACGACATGTGGTCTCTGTAGAAGGCAGAGAAGTCACGATGCCGCTCAAAGAATTCGACTTGCTCGAGATGTTGTTGCGCAACGCTGGGCGAGTCATGACCCGCGGTCAGCTCATCGACCGAGTATGGGGTCCAGGCTATGTGGGCGATACGAAGACCTTGGACGTTCATATTAAACGGCTGCGTTCCAAGATCGAACCTGACCCATCGTCACCGCGTTATTTGATGACAGTGCGTGGGCTGGGCTATAAATTCGAAAACTCGTAAAACGGGTTAAAGCACTGAGGGCCGGTCCAAATGGACCGGCCCTCAGTGCTTTAAAACCTAGCGTTTACTCATCGCGGTGGTACTGACCCTGGAAGTCGTAGAGATGTTCCCGCTGCTCTTCTACGTCAACATCGCCGGGGTAGAACTCACGGTACTGCTCCAAGCGCGGTGGCAGAACCGCCGCGGTGAACTCTACGGAGTTCCCGAAAGCGCTGGCGGTGGCAGGGGCCAATCCGCCCGGCTCGGTACCGACCGTATCCAGGACGAGGTCTTCTTCTTCGAGCATCAGTGCTTCGCCGGCATCCAGGCTGAACTCGAGCGTATTGTTGTTAATCTCCAGTTCCACATCTTCGCTGCTGTCCGACTTGTTGTGGATGGTGCCAAATACGCGACCGGGCTCATTTGCGTCTGGAGTGACGACACCGATATTTACGAATTCGACAAAACCGCCGAGGTAAGTTTCCTCGTCCGCATACACGGTGGTTTGCGTTCCGTCGGAGGGTGCATACTCGAACGTCGTTGCCTGTGGGTTGATATAAGAGCAACCGGTGGTGCCCAAGATGGCAGCCAATGCCAAGCCGGCAAATGCGTTCCGGCGAGTTGTGTTGACCTTCACGATGGTTCTCCTCGTAAAAATAAGGTGCGCTAGAGGTGATGTATACCTTGCAGCGGGCGCATACGCACGGTCGATGCAAGAAGCTTCAATCACGAGGTTATCGTATTTGAAGAAATAGCGACTACTTTACGACAACATATCTCGCATTCGAACTGGGTCTCGACCGGGAGTAGGACTGACCACGCCCGTTCGGGTGGGACAGATTACCTCGAAGTCAGCCCACTGGGCTAAAATCAGGCAGCGTGGGACAACGATTTTATGATACTGCCGCCGGGGCCATCCGGGACTTTCAGCCAATCAACGACGGCGAGGTCGCCATTTATTACTGTGGCGCAACGGTACAAGGTAGGCCGCACGTGGGTCATATCCGTTCGGCCGTGGTCTTCGATATCCTCGTTCGCTGGTTAGGATACGCCGGGCACAAAGTGACACTGGTGCGTAATGTGACCGACGTCGACGATAAAATCTTGTCTCGCTCTGCCGAGTCGTTCGCGCCGGACTTTACTGCTACCGAGGACTACCCGGCTCGAGAGCAGTGGTGGGCGCTTGCCTACCGCTTCGAAAATGCATTTGCACAGGCTTACGCTGCACTCGGGGTGCGTCGTCCCACATACGAACCCCGTGCTACCGGGCATATCCCTGAAATGATCGAGCTCATTCAGCGATTGCTCGACACCGGCCACGCATATCAAGCACTTGATGGGTCTGCAGATGTCTATTTTGATGTGACCTCCTGGCCGGACTATGGCGCATTGACCCATCAATCAGCAGACAATATGCAAGATGCTGAAGATGCTCCAGTGCGCGGCAAGAAAGATCCGCGAGATTTTGCCCTGTGGAAAGCCAAACAACCGACCGATCCTGCCGGAGCGTCCTGGACAGCGCCGTGGGGCGAGGGCCGGCCAGGCTGGCACATAGAGTGTTCCGCTATGGCAACCAAATACCTGGGACGTCATTTTGATATTCATGGCGGGGGACTCGATCTACGATTCCCGCACCATGAAAATGAATTGGCTCAATCCGCTGCGGCCGGAGATAAATTCGCAAACTTTTGGATGCATAACGGACTGGTGACATCCGAAGGCGAAAAAATGTCGAAATCGGTTGGCAACACGGTCTCTCCAGAGCAAATGTTGACCATGGCCCGGCCCGGTGCGGTGCGGTATTTCCTGGGCCAAGCGCACTACCGGTCCCAACTTGATTATCATCCGGCAGCGCTCAAAGAAGCCCAAAGTGCCCTGGAGCGCATTGAAGCGTTCCAAGCTCGGGCCGCCAAGCTCGTTGCCGAACCGGACGATAGAGCAGAGGCACCAGAGGCTTTTGTCACCGCGATGGAAGATGATCTGAACGTGCCCGAAGCTCTCGCCGTGCTCCATGCCACGGTGCGCGCTGGGAACTCGGCGCTGGATGCACAAGATACTGAAAATGTCCGGCAATACCTGAGCCAAGTCAACACCATGGTCGAGATCCTGGGGCTCAACTCGGCAGACGAATCCCTCAGCAGCACAGACACCGCAACGTATCGGGCGCTGGAAGAGCTTGTCGAAGCCCAAATAGCGGCGCGTGCTCAAGCACGTAAGGATCGCGATTGGGCAACAGCCGATGCCATTCGTGACCAGCTGGCTGCGGCAGGCATCATCGTTGAAGATGGTCCCGACGGCGCGACCTGGTCGATCACCGAGTAAAACTACTAGATTTCACTATAGAAAGGACGAGCATATGAGTACTCGTCACGGCGGCTCTTCACGAAAGAAGGGCCCATCGAAAGGTTCTGGCGGTCAAGGCCGTCGAAAACTCTCAGGCAAGGGGCCAACCCCTAAGGCTTCCGAGCGGACCTGGCACAAGAACTATCGCCCCCCGGCGCAAAAACAGCGCAAATCAGACCGGACTGCCGATGCGGTCGCTGGCCGGAACCCGGTGGTAGAAGCACTTGAGGCAGAAGTCCCGGCCACCACGCTCTACGTCGCTGCCGGGGTCGAAATGGACGATCGGATCCGTAACTCGGTTCGGATGGCAGCCGACCGCGGCATTCCGGTCATTGAAGCGTCCGAAGTTCAGTTGGCGCGTTTGACTGATAATGCCCGGCACCAGGGGATCGCCCTGCAGGTGCCCCCGTACGAATACGAAAACGGCATCGACCTCGTCACCGAGTTAATGGCTGATTGGGAAAAAGGCTACCGGAAATATCCGCCCTTGGTGGTGGCTCTGGATTCCATCACGGACCCACATAATTTAGGTGCAATCCTCCGTTCGGCAGCCGCCTTCAGTGCTGATGCGGTAGTTATCCCAACGCGACGTGCCGTCGGAGTAAACGCCACCGTCTGGAAAACCTCCGCGGGTGCAGCCGCTCGAGTCCCGGTCGGACAAGTCACCAACCTCAACAACGCGCTGACCGAATATAAAAAAGCCGGAATCTTCACGATCGGTTTGGACGGTGACGGTGACCAATCACTGCCCGGTTTGCCGCTGGCGACCGAGCCGCTGTGTGTCGTCGTCGGCGCTGAGGGGGCCGGACTATCGCGCCTGATCAGCGAGACAGTAGACCAAATCGTATCGATTCCGATCTCTTCGCAGCTGGAATCTTTGAACGCATCCCTGGCCGCTGGAATTACCCTCTACGAAATTGCGCGACTTCGGCATAAGATTGACTAAGCTCACGTTTGTAACGTGGGACACAATCTATCGCTCACATCAGTCAAGAGTTGGAGTAACACATGAAGCGAACTACCCTGCTAAAAACAGTCGCGACCTCGGCGACCCTGGGCCTGCTGCTCACCGCCTGTGGCGGAGATGACGGTGGCAACGGCGGAGGCGGCGGTGAAGCAGAAGGCGAAAGCTACAAAGTTGGCATCGCCCAATATGTTTCGCACCCATCATTGGATGCCACCGCCCAAGGCATCAAAGATGTCCTCGAAGAATCTGACCACGACATAGAGGTCGAAGAGCAAAACGCTCAGGCGGACCAAGCCACCATGAACAACGTAGTCGGTGGATTTGCTGGCGACGGTGACCTGGACGCCGTGGTACCGATCGCTACCCCCGTTGCCATTGCGGCTGCTACCACCATCGAAGACACCCCGGTCGTGTTCTCCGCGGTTACTGACCCGGTCGATGCTGGCCTCGTGCCAGACTGGGACACACCCGGAGACAACATCACCGGCGTTTCGGATATGAACCCCGTCGACGAACAACTGCAGTTGATCCTTGATGTCGTCGGAGACGTCGAAGTCATCGGTATTCCATACTCGTCGGCTGAATCGAACTCGGTGGTCCAAGTTGAGGCAGCCCAAGACGCGGCCGAGGAGCTCGGGTTTGAAATCCAAGAGGTCGCGGTGACGAACACTTCCGAGGTTGCCCAGGGTGTGGAGTCCTTCAGTAACGTTGACGCGATCTACGTGCCCACGGACAACACTGTGGTCTCTGGTTTGGAAACCGTTATTTCATACGGCATCGATAACCAGATTCCAGTATTTGCTGCTGAATCCGACTCCGTAGAACGCGGCACCATCGGCACGTATGGTCTGAACTACTACGAACACGGTCGTCAAGCTGGTGAGATGGTGTTGTCTTTGATCACCGGTGAGGCTGAATTGGCGGATACGCCACCAAGCCTGGCTGATCCAGACGCACTGGAGTACACCTTCAACCTGGACGCTGCTGAACAGATGGGCGTCGAAATCCCACAGGATATGGTTGACGAAGCCAATATCGTCGGTGAAGAGGGCGACGACGCCGCTACCGAAGAAGAAACCGCCACTGAAGATGACGCCGAGACAGGCGATGATACCGAGTAGATCGCCACTGATCTCACACGGGTAACAACTTACCAAACGGGCCTGGGTCAGCGATCGTCTGCCCGGGCCCGTTCTCACTCATCACGAAAGGTGAATCCGTCCCGCTATGACCGTGACACTAGAACTCGGTCTCATATACGCCATTATGGCCCTCGGCGTGTATCTGACTTTCCGCATTTTGAATTTTCCAGACCTAACGGTTGATCAGTCTTTCACCACTGGTGCGGCAACGGCGGCGATTCTGATCGTGAATTACGATCTTGATCCTGTGCTTGCATTAGGGGCTGCATTTCTTGCCGGAGCGCTAGCCGGCGTTGTCACCGGCTTATTACACGCTAAAGGCGGCATCAATCCCTTGCTCGCCGGGATCCTGACGATGCTTGCGCTGTATTCCATCAACCTGCGGATCATGGGCAACCGCGCGAACGTCCCACTTCTTGGCAACGACACGCTGTACACCTGGTTTAGCGGCACTGGCATCACGGGATGGACCCTGATCCTCGTGCTGGCCATTATCGTGTTGGTCGTCAAACTCGTACTGGACTGGTTCCTTGGTACCGACATGGGTCTCGGCCTGCAAGCAACCGGGGACAATGAAGAGATGGTGCGCTCCTTGGGCGTTTCCACAGACACGATGAAGATCGTGGGGCTGGCCGTGTCCAACGGTTTGGTTGGCATGGCCGGTGCATTTATCGCCCAGAAACAGGGTTCAGCTGATATTTCGATGGGTATCGGTCTGATTCTGGTGGGCCTGGCTTCGGTGATTCTGGGTCAAGCGCTCTTCAACAACCGTTTCGTACATGGTTTTGCTAACACGGCTGTCGGTAAGTTCTTCTTTGGCACCCGGAACCGGGAAGTCTTGATCGCAACCACCGCGGTAATCATCGGGTCCATCATCTACCGTGCTGCAGTGCAAGGAGCGTTAGCCGTTGGGTTCAACCCGAACGATATGCGCCTCATCTCGGCAATTATTGTGGTCATTGCGCTCCTGATCCCCAAGTGGCGAATCCGAAAGCGGCCGAAGACTACAGGCGCTACCACTGCGGACCCAGCGTTTAAGGAGGCCACCAATGTTAAGGCTTAACAACGTCAATAAAACCTTTTTCCCGAATTCGATCAACGAACGAATCGCCCTAGCCGATGTGAACCTCGAGTTAGACAACGGTGACTTCGTCACGGTCATCGGTTCCAACGGTGCCGGAAAATCAACGGTGCTCAACACCATTGCTGGGAAGATTAACCCTGATACAGGAACTGTTGAGATTGCGGGTCGAAACGTGACTCGGATGAAAGACTTCAAGCGTGCCAAATACGTCGGACGCGTTTTTCAGGATCCAATGGCGGGCACTGCACCGGATCTAACTATCGAACAAAACATGGCTTTAGCAGAACGCCGGGGGATGCGTCGCGGATTGGCTTTTGGAATTACCAAGGCCAAGCGAAGAAGATTCGCTGAAGAACTCGAAGTTCTCGAACTTGGTCTCGAGCGTCGCCTGAGTGCAAAAGTCGGCTTGCTATCTGGTGGACAACGCCAGGCGCTATCGCTGTTGATGGCTACATTTTCCAAGCCAAAGATCTTGCTGCTCGACGAGCATACTGCCGCACTCGATCCCGAACGTGCCCGATTGGTTACTCACCTGACCAAGAAAGTGGTCGAAGAGCAAGAACTCACGACGTTGATGGTCACCCACAACATGGGCCAAGCACTAGAAGTCGGAAACCGCCTGATCATGATGCACGAGGGACGAATCATTCTTGATGTGTCCGGCGCCGAGAAGGAAGCGATGGGCGTTGAGGATCTCTTAGCTCAATTTTCAAGGATCAAAGACGCTGCAGTATCGGACCGAACACTGTTGCAATAACAAGACCAAAAAACCACGCGGGTGCGAGCTGATTCCAATGCGCACCCGCGTTGGTGTTTAATCCGGTCGGTTGGCACTTGCCCCGCAATTTGCACCAAATCGAGAGACCTCCCTCACACGCCCGAGGTGAACTCCAGGTATATTTACTGATAACCGACAAAAAGAATGAAACACATAACAAAACATGCCATGTTCAAAGGCTTGCAGCCGGTTTTGCGTTCCGAATTAAGGTGTGTATAGTTATCTCTCGTGCCCAGGGCAGACCGGAGACGGGAAGCGCTGAGACACCGAAGTTCTTTTAGAAAAATTTATACAGCGATTCCACGATTCAAGTCGATTTGACAAGCGCGAATGCACTTGTGATACGATAAAGTTTCGACTTGATGCCAAGTAAGAAATCACTTCGATTTCATCTTGTAGTTACTAAGTGGGTACGGTGGGCAGTGACAATCTGTTCATGTGCTTTGTGACGGTCTCGTAGCGTTTTTCGCTACTGTGATCGACACGACTTAGAGCGGAGTTGACATTCTACTCAGCTTGTCTGATAGAGTGGTTCTTTGTTGCCCAGCGCAGTTCATCTGCCGGTAACGTTGAATTTAGACTCCAGCTAGACGGATTTGACTTCGTCTTCTACGTTGTTTAGTGTTGTGTTTTGCGCCGGTTTTGGTGTGGTTCATGACGGTTTGGTTGTGGGTCGTTGGTTTGCTGCTTGGTGGCTGCTCTGCGTGTTGTGGGGTGGTTGGTGGGTGGTGGTGGTTGTTTGAGAACTCAATAGTGTGCCAAGTTTGTTTGATGCCATTTATTTTTGAATGGTTATGCCATGGCTGATCGTACCTCCGTGTGGTTGGTTGTGGTAGTGCCAGGGATTGGGCTGTTTCCGGCCTGGTCTGTTTGATTGAATGTTTTCATATGTTTTGTATGGAGAGTTTGATCCTGGCTCAGGATGAACGCTGGCGGCGTGCTTAACACATGCAAGTCGAACGCTGAAGCTCCCAGCTTGCTGGGGGTGGATGAGTGGCGAACGGGTGAGTATCACGTGAGGAACCTGCCCTGAACTCTGGGATAAGCCCGGGAAACTGGGTCTAATACCGGATAGGACTAGCCATCGCATGGTGGTTGGTGGAAAGCTTTTGCGGTTTGGGATGGTCTCGCGGCCTATCAGCTTGTTGGTGGGGTAATGGCCTACCAAGGCGTTGACGGGTAGCCGGCCTGAGAGGGTGACCGGCCACACTGGGACTGAGACACGGCCCAGACTCCTACGGGAGGCAGCAGTGGGGGATATTGCACAATGGGCGCAAGCCTGATGCAGCGACGCCGCGTGAGGGATGACGGCCTTCGGGTTGTAAACCTCTTTCAGTTGGGAAGAAGCCCCCTTTGGGGGTGACGGTACCTTCAGAAGAAGCACCGGCTAACTACGTGCCAGCAGCCGCGGTAATACGTAGGGTGCGAGCGTTATCCGGAATTATTGGGCGTAAAGAGCTCGTAGGCGGTTTGTCACGTCTGCTGTGAAAGCCCAGGGCTTAACCCTGGGTTTGCAGTGGGTACGGGCAGGCTGGAGTGCAGTAGGGGAGACTGGAATTCCTGGTGTAGCGGTGAAATGCGCAGATATCAGGAGGAACACCGATGGCGAAGGCAGGTCTCTGGGCTGTTACTGACGCTGAGGAGCGAAAGCATGGGGAGCGAACAGGATTAGATACCCTGGTAGTCCATGCCGTAAACGTTGGGCACTAGGTGTGGGGATCATTTCCACGATTTCCGCGCCGTAGCTAACGCATTAAGTGCCCCGCCTGGGGAGTACGGCCGCAAGGCTAAAACTCAAAGGAATTGACGGGGGCCCGCACAAGCGGCGGAGCATGCGGATTAATTCGATGCAACGCGAAGAACCTTACCAAGGCTTGACATACACTAGACCGCCTCAGAGATGGGGTTTCCCTTCGGGGCTGGTGTACAGGTGGTGCATGGTTGTCGTCAGCTCGTGTCGTGAGATGTTGGGTTAAGTCCCGCAACGAGCGGAACCCCTATTCTATGTTGCCAGCAATTCGGTTGGGGACTCATGGGAGACTGCCGGGGTCAACTCGGAGGAAGGTGGGGACGACGTCAAATCATCATGCCCCTTATGTCTTGGGCTTCACGCATGCTACAATGGCCGGCACAATGGGTTGCGAGATCGTGAGGTTGAGCTAATCCCATAAAACCGGTCTCAGTTCGGATTGGGGTCTGCAACTCGACCCCATGAAGTCGGAGTCGCTAGTAATCGCAGATCAGCAACGCTGCGGTGAATACGTTCCCGGGCCTTGTACACACCGCCCGTCAAGTCACGAAAGTTGGTAACACCCGAAGCCGGTGGCCCAACCACATTGTGGGGGGAGCCGTCGAAGGTGGGACCGGTGATTGGGACTAAGTCGTAACAAGGTAGCCGTACCGGAAGGTGCGGCTGGATCACCTCCTTTCTAAGGAGATAGTTGATATCTCAAGATATTAGAGAGCACAACTGTCATTGGTCTGATCGTCCCATCCTGGGATGGTCGGGATGGTTGTGCGTGGGTGGAACATCAAACAAATCATCACTGGCCCGACGTTGTCGGGGTGGTGGTGGTCCGTGCGTGGCTGGTATCAGTGAGCACAAGTACTGAGCAATCCTACCCTGTATTGGGTGGGGTTGGTCGTGGAACGTGGTCCTGGTGGTGGGCGCGTGGCGTGATTTTGGCATACTGTTGGGTTTTGGAACAACCACTAAACCCCCTGTTGAATGCATTCGTCTGTCCCTGTGTGGGGTGGATGGTGTGTGGGGGTGGTTGTTGGTCCTGCTGCTAGTGGTGCCGCACACAGGGTGTGTGGTGGCTGGTAGTGGTGGGGTGTTGTTGATTGTAACTGTATAGTGGACGCGAGCATCTTTGAGTTCAATGAGTGTCGCACACGCACCCTTTGTGGGTGGGTGTGTGGTATGTGATTGTTCTGTGTGATTGCATCATTCGTTCAGCCGTTGGCTGGGTGATGGTGTGATATTTGCGTTGTGTTGTGATTTGCGCAGCCGCGGCCCCCTTGTTGGGGTGGTGGTTGGGTAAGTTAGCAAGAGCGCACGGTGGATGCCTTGGTACTAGGAGCCGATGAAGGACGTGGGAATCTGCGATAAGCCTGGTGGAGTTGATAACCAAACGGTGAGACCAGGATGTCCGAATGGGGAAACCCCGCATGTGCGTCTTCGGGCGTGTGTGTGACCGCTGGCTGAATGTATAGGCCAGTTGGAGGGAACGCGGGGAAGTGAAACATCTCAGTACCTGCAGGAAGAGAAAACAATAGTGATTCTGTTAGTAGTGGCGAGCGAACGCGGATGAGGCTAAACCGGTCACGTGGAATACCCGGCAGGGGTTGCGTGATCGGGGTTGTTGGGCGTAGTTGGTGGTGTACTGCCGTGCACCGCAGTGGCTACATGGTGTAGTCGAAGAGGTTTGGATGCCTCACCGTAGAGGGTGATAGTCCCGTAGACGAAACAGTATGTGGTGCTGTCAAGTATGTCCCGAGTAGCACGACGTTCGTGGAGCGTCGTGTGAATCTGCCAGGACCACCTGGTAAGCCTAAATACTTCCTAGTGACCGATAGTGAATCAGTACCGTGAGGGAATGGTGAAAAGTACCCCGGGAGGGGAGTGAAATAGTACCTGAAACCGTGTGCTTACAATCCGTCCGAGCATCCTGTGGGGTGTGAGGGCGTGCCTTTTGCAAAATGAGCCTGCGAGTCAGTGATGCGTGGCGAGGTTAACCCGTGTGGGGTAGTCGTAGCGAAAGCGAGTCTGAAGAGGGCGAGTCAGTCGCGTGTTCTGGACCCGAAACGAAGTGATCTACCCATGACCAGGTTGAAGCGCGTGTAAGAGCGCGTGGAGGACCGAACCCACTTAGGTTGAAAACTGAGGGGATGAGTTGTGGGTAGGGGTGAAAGGCTAATCAAACTTCGTGATAGCTGGTTCTCCCCGAAATGCATTTAGGTGCAGCGTTACGTGTGCTTGCTGGTGGTAGAGCTACTGGTTGACTGATGGGCCCTACAAGGTTACTGACGTCTGCCAAACTCCGAATGCTGGCAAGTTGAGCGTAGCAGTGAGACGGTGGGGGATAAGCTTCATCGTCGAAAGGGAAACAGCCCAGATCATCGGTTAAGGCCCCTAAGCGTGTGCTAAGTGGGAAAGGATGTGGAGTTGCTGAGACAACCAGGAGGTTGGCTTAGAAGCAGCCACCCTTGAAAGAGTGCGTAACAGCCCACTGGTCAAGTGATTCTGCGCCGACAATGTAGCGGGGCTCAAGCACACCGCCGAAACCATGACTGCAACACCTGCTGGTGTTGCGGGGTAGGGGAGCGTCGTGTAGGAGGTGAAGCCGCAGTGTGAACTTGTGGTGGATTCTGCGCGAGTGAGAATGCAGGCATGAGTAGCGAATGACGGGTGAGAAACCCGTCCGCCGGATGACTAAGGGTTCCAGGGTCAAGCTAATCTTCCCTGGGTTAGTCGGGACCTAAGGCGAGGCCGACAGGCGTAGTCGATGGACAACGGGTTGATATTCCCGTACCGATACTATACCGCCCATGACACGCTGGTGAGACTAACCTCTCAAGCCAACGGTGTGCACCTTCGGGTGTGCACTGGTGGTGCGATTGGGACCTGATCCAGTAGGTCAAGCGCATTAACAGGTGTGACGCAGGAAGGTAGCCGGGCCAGGCAGTGGAATTGTCCTGGTCTAAGCGTGTAGGGCGTCTGGTAGGGAAATCCGCCAGACACATGCCTGAGACGTGATGGGCCCCCACGTGGTGGGGGATCCGGTGATCCTATGCTGCCTAGAAAAGCATCGGCGCCAGGTGTAGTGTTGCCCGTACCCATAACCGACACAGGTAGTCAGGTAGAGAATACTAAGGCGATCGAGACAATCATAGTTAAGGAACTCGGCAAAATGCCCCCGTAACTTCGGAAGAAGGGGGGCCCGGACCCTGAGACCCACATGCTGGGTTGAGGGGGTAAGGGCCGCAGAGACTAGGGGGAGGCGACTGTTTATCAAAAACACAGGTGCATGCGAAGTCGTAAGACGATGTATATGCACTGACTCCTGCCCGGTGCTGGAAGGTTAAGCGGATCTGTTAGCCCACCTTGTGTGGGCGAAGCGGAAAAGTTAAGCCCCAGTAAACGGCGGTGGTAACTATAACCATCCTAAGGTAGCGAAATTCCTTGTCGGGTAAGTTCCGACCTGCACGAATGGAGCAACGACCTCTCCGCTGTCTCTACTATGAACTCGGCGAAATTGCACTACGAGTAAAGATGCTCGTTACGCGCAGAAGGACGGAAAGACCCCGGAACCTTTACTATAGTTTGGTATTGGTATTGACTGTCACTTGTGTAGTATAGGTGGGAGACTGTGAAGCCATCACGCTAGTGATGGTGGAGTCGATCGGTGAAATACCACTCTGGTGATAGTGAATATCTAACTTCGGGCCATGATCTGGTCCAGGGACAGTGCCTGATGGGTAGTTTAACTGGGGCGGTTGCCTCCTAAATGGTAACGGAGGCGCCCAAAGGTTCCCTCAGCCTGGTCGGTCATCAGGTGTTGAGTGTAAGTGCACAAGGGAGCTTGACTGTGAGACAGGCATGTCGAGCAGGAACGAAAGTTGGGACTAGTGATCCGGCGACTCGTTGTGGAACGGTCGTCGCTCAACGGATAAAAGGTACTCCGGGGATAACAGGCTGATCTTGCCCAAGAGTTCATATCGACGGCATGGTTTGGCACCTCGATGTCGGCTCGTCGCATCCTGGGGCTGGAGTAGGTCCCAAGGGTTGGGCTGTTCGCCCATTAAAGCGGTACGCGAGCTGGGTTCAGAACGTCGTGAGACAGTTCGGTCCCTATCCTCTGCGCGCGTTGGAGAATTGCGAAGGTCTGTCCTTAGTACGAGAGGACCGGGACGGACGAACCTCTGGTATGTCAGTTGTACCGCCAGGTGCATGGCTGATTCGCTACGTTCGGGATGGATAACCGCTGAAAGCATCTAAGCGGGAAGCCGGCTTCAAGATGAATTCTCCTTATAAGGTGCCCAGTAGACTACTGGGTTGATAGGCCGGAAGTGGAAGCACAGACTACAGATGTGTGCAGCTGACCGGTACTAATACACCAAAGACTTACCCACACCCCACACCACACCGTGGAGGGGGGTGTGTATTGTCAGGCAGCAAAAGGTCTGACACGAGTCACCACACAATAACGTGCACACAGAACACGTGCATGCGTCCACGAGACCACTCAACAGGATTTGTTGATGCGCGTCCACTATACGGTTACAGCAACACCACCCCGTGACCACCCCCGAACCCCCCGCAACCAGGGGTGGGTAGGGTCACCCAGAATTGCATAAGATGTCGTCACCACACCGGTGACCCACAGGATTGCCACCCCACCACGGGGTGAGCTCAAGGGTTACGGTGGTTATAGCGTGGGGGAAACGCCCGGTCCCATTCCGAACCCGGAAGCTAAGACCCACAGCGCCGATGGTACTGCACCCGGGAGGGTGTGGGAGAGTAGGACACCGCCGGACAACCATTCACAGGCGCCCCGGGAGGGCCCCGACCACACGGTCGGCCCCCTCCCGGGGCCCCTGCATTTAACAACCTAATTTGGGATGAACACGCTGTTAGATGCTGAGGTATCACAGCAGGACAACAGTGCTTTAGAATGTCTCCATGGTCGAAATTCAAAATGCTCACTGGACCCAGATGCGGCATGAAACCGCATACAATATTGCCCGTTTGCGCAATCGCGTCTACGTCATGGAACAGGGCATTACTACAGTAGAAGAACTCGATGGTCGCGACCTCGAACCTACCACCCAGATCTGGTGGATTCAGATCGAAGGCGTCCCAGTCTCTACGCTTCGGGTGCTGAAAGAGAATCCCCACACGCTTTCGATCGGCCGCGTCGCCACCGACAAGCCTTTCCGAGGCCATGGCCTGGCGAGCGCGCTCATACGGGCTGTGATGGCCTATTATCCAGACCAACAGCTGACTATGCACGCTCAAACGCACCTCCAGGACTGGTACGAGACCTTCGGCCTGGAAGCGGTCGGCGAGCCTTTCTATGAGGCTGGCCGGGAGCACCTCATGATGGTCCGGGAACCGCTTCTACGGTCCGACAACGAACTTCGTGATGACATCGACCCGGAAGAATGGCCTTCAGTTAACGAGGACACGCCCTCGGAAGTAGATCACGGAACCCCTGAGCCTGGAACTCCGCAGTACTTTGACGATCTGCAACGACGGTATCGGATGCGACGCAGCAGAAGACCCTAGTGCGCTTCACCTAAGGTAGTCGGACGACAGCGGGCAGCGTCGAGCTCACCTTCATCATGCCGAGATTGGTCTTCACATATGGCGCTTCTCACATTGTTTTCGATGCCAGATCTATCTTTTTGGATGTTAGAAAGGTTACCCTGTTTCAGGCGAGTCACATACTGATTCGCCCCCTTCCGTATGCCATACTTCACAGAGGAATCAAGCTCTCACAGGATGAAGTATCTAAGGAAGGAATCCTGCATTGGATAAGCGTATTGACTTTCTGTATCTCAACGAGCCGGAGATGATCGAAGCAGGTGCCACCGATCTATCGAGTTGTATCGATGTGATGGAAGAGGCCCTGGTACTACTGGCCGATGGTGACTACATGATGGCTGGCGATCGGGGAGACTCTCACGGTGCGATGATCTCGTTCCCTAAGGAACCAAAACATGAGGGCATGCCGAAGGACGATATCGATCGCCGTTTCATGGCGATGCCAGCGTATCTCGGCGGTCGCTTTCGTGCGACCGGTGTGAAATGGTATGGCTCCAATATTGAGAACCGGAAGCACGACATGCCTCGGTCCATCCATTTGTTCGTACTCAACGACACCGACACTGCCGCTCCGAAGGCTGTCATGTCGGCGAACCTGCTCTCGGCCTACCGGACCGCGTCTGTACCCAACGTGGGTACGAAGCACCTAGCGGTCGATAACGTTGAGACCGTCGGGATGATCGGTCCTGGCGTGATGTCGCAGACAACGCTTCGAGGTGTTCTGACCCAGCGCGAAGGTGTCAAACATGTGAAGATCAAAGGTCGCTCGGCAGACTCCACCCAACGTGCCGCGGAGCAAATCAAGCAGGACAATCCACAGCTTGAATCGGTGACTGTTGTAGACACCGAAAAAGAAGCCGTCGAAAACGTCGAGATTCTCATTACCGGAGCAAATGCCTCTCCGAATGGCTCTCAGGACTTCCCACAGGTTAAGGGCGAATGGCTCTCTCCTGGTACCCTCGTGATCGCTCCAGGTGCCACCCACTTCGACGATGACTTCCTGATCAACACCCGCAAGGTCGTCGACTACATGGGCCTCTACGATGAATGGCACCATGAATACACCACCCAGGTAGCATACGACCAGATTGGTATCATCGGGTCGCGCATGCTGAAACTCCAGCACGATGGCCACTTCCCTCGTGAAGACCTACAGCAAATGGGCGACATTGCTGCTGGACGAATCGAAGGCCGCAAGTCCGACGACGAGATCATCGTCTATTCGGTCGGTGGTATGCCTGTTGAAGACGTCGCCTGGGCGCACGATATCTACAACTACGCCGTTGAGAACAATATCGGCACCAGCCTGAACCTGTGGGACGCCCCCGCAGCGTATTAAGACCAGCACCAAGCGAATCCGGGGAGCCACACAGTGGCACCCCGGATTCGCTTTTTTTATGACGTGATTAAGCCAAGAAGTGCCTGGCGAGCTGTTCTGACGTCGCGGCGACATTGAAATACGGTGTCCCCGGTTCAGTATGGCGCCCTGCGGCCAGACTCGAGGCAACGACAGGTGCAAAGCCCAGTGCCGAGACCAAGTCGGCAACGACCTTTGCGGCACTGGGACTATCTGAGGCCACCGCTGCAGCACGTTCCTCGTCAGCCGCCGGGGTGTCCATCGCCCAGTGGGAAATATGGTTCAGAGCCTTTACCACCGTGGCCGTATCGAATCGCTGCGCTATGACTTCCGAAGAGCTCAGCCCTGATGCGAGTCCTTTCTCGAACCACTCGGGCAACGGTTCATCGTGCCAGCGGTTGGTGGCATCGACCAGGATCCGATCAGTAAACCACGCCGGAGCCACATCGTCCAGGTCTTCTTGCGGCACCGCAAGAATGACGAGATCCACGCCGTCTGCTACCTCTTCGGCTAACACCGCACGAGCTTGGGGTGCGTACTGCATCAAGTGGTAGCGCATTTGAGTCGGCGTACGCGTTGAAGCGATCTGCACGTCGATGCCGCTGCGTGCTGCTGCCCGAGCAAAAGCGGTTCCAGCCCGACCTGCGCCCAGCACGCCGATACGATCAAACGATGGCATTGCGCTGTGCACCGAGGCCTTCAATGCGGGTCTCTACAACGTCTCCTGGCTTAAGCCACGGACGGCGGCCGTGCTCATCACGCATTGCAAGTGCCACGCCGCCGGGGGTGCCGGTCATGATGATATCCCCGGGCAGTAAGGTGATCAGCTGAGATAGGTATTCAAGTAAGTCGCCCACCCCGAAGACTAGGTCATCAACGGAATCGCGTTGGCGCACTTCGCCGTTGACTAACGTGGTGAGTTCGGCCTTGGACTGGAATTCGTCGGCGGTTGTCAGCCAAGGGCCAACCGGAGTAGAAGCCTCCAGGATTTTGCCCTGAGTCCATTCATCGGTGCGACCTTGTAAGCCGCGCAACGAGATGTCGTTGCTGATGGCATATCCGGCGATGTAATCGGCAGCGTTGGCCGCAGAGATATTTTTACCTGGGGCGCCGATGATCACGGCTAACTCGCCCTCGTAGTCCAGCCGATGATCAATCTCCGGCACAGCGATCTCACTATAGGCGCTCGTGAGCGTCTGACCGTATTTCGCAAAAATTGTGGGATATTTGGGAAGGTCGAGCCCGGTCTCTTCGATATGGTTCCGGTAGTTGAGACCTATACAGAAGATTTTTGACGGGTAGGGGATGAGGGTTTCATAGCTCAGCGTCGTGGCGTCGATGATGTAGTTGGCGTCCTGCTGAGCGGCATCAAGTGCTTCTTGCACAATGGCCTGACGCTCCGGCGGCGCCAGGGTGAGCAGGGCCCCGACATCAGTGATATCGGGCAGTCGCACAGCCTGGGTCGCGTATTCGGCCCCGGAGTCATCGGTCTCGGTTTTGATGATGAGCGCGGCAAATGTGGCTCCGGGTGCATCGGGGCGTTCTTGTGGCAAGCGAAATGTAGCGAGTTTCATAGCTCTAAGTTCATCACACTCCAGCCCAGTCTGGAACGATGACGCGACGCTAAGCCGCGATCTGACTACGCGCTAAGTCAAAACCAAGTGAAATAACTTCTCGCTCGGTGCTCATCGTAGACAATGGAAGTATGTTTGAACCTCTGGACTTGCAAACGCCGCAACTAGCTATCGGGATCGGCTTTGTTTTTGCCATTGCCGGAGCAGCCATTCTGGCACATGCGACCTGGCGTGCCCGTCGCCTGAAAGCCTGGGAGTCGGGTGAGACGCGCCGGTTCGAAGGTACCGATAGCCGAGGCGAACGAGCCGATGCTCCGCGCGATGTTCGCATTGAGACTCTCGCCGGGTTGGTCGCCATGCTTTTGGGTGTCGCATCGGGGGTCTATGGTGTGGTCAGCCAGAACCATCAGCAGGACGTGCTGGAATCTAATGTGATTGCTAAATATCCTGAAGTGCAGGAAGTGGAAGCGGACCTGTGGCGTGGCAACTTGCTGGAGGCTGAGGTGACCACCGTGGATGGAGAACAGCTGGACTTACGGATTGTTTTCGACCCCGACACCGGGGAGCCCACCATCCAGGGCGAGCACCCGCAGCTGGAACCGCAGCAGTAAAAAGTCCAGTCAATGTTCAGAAACCAGCCGTATACTCTGACTGGTTCAAAATTTAACAACTCACTACCTTAGGTAAGGATAATGGCCAAAAATAAGTCAGCTGGCAGCTCACGTGACACTGTACGGCAGGCGCAAGCTAACCAACTCGCGGCGGAGAAACGGCGTTCCCGCATCATCACATGGACAATCGTCGGTGTCGTTGCCGCTGTGGTCGCCATCATTGTGGTCGTGACTTTGATGAACTCTTCGCGTTCGATCCCTGATGCCGGTCCGACGCCAACCGCTGCAACAGAAACCGGTGGGTTGCTCTTGGAAGACGGTGCCCCGGCTGAGGGCAATGCGCCCGAGGAAGTCGATGCCACGCAGGTCGATGAGCCAAACCCAGACACTGCAGGTCAGATGCCCACCGACGTGCCCGGCTCAGACGTAGCTGACATCATTATTTATGCTGATGCCAACTGTGTGTACTGTGCGCAGTTTGAAAGCGAGAACGCTGGCGCACTTGATGAGCTGGCTGCAGATGGCCACACCATCGAATACCGGTTGGTCAATTACCTAGATAATCCTGGGACCGAAAACTACTCATCTCGTGCAGCAAATGCGATGGCTTGTGTGGCAGAAGAGTCGCCTGAACATACCAGCGAGTACATTCACGCGGTCTTCACCAGCTACGATACGCACCAAGGTGCCGGCCTGTCCAACGACGAACTGGTCGCTTTGGCCGGAGAAATCGGAGCTGACATCGAAGGGTGCGTCTCCGACAACACCTTCCGTCCATTTGTGAATTACACGACCGCTCATGCAGTCAAAGACGGGATCGCTGGTACCCCGTCCATTTGGGTCAATGGTGAGCACTACGAAAACACATCCGGTGGCGAATCGTTCCAATCCTGGGCTGAGTCACAACTCGACGACTAATGCCAGGGGAAATGGCGCCGCTAGGTTTTTGTTTCCTCATGGTTTGGGCTAGACTAGCGTAGGTCATAAATTGACGGCTAGACAGCCACGCCTCCTTAGCTCAGCTGGCCAGAGCACCTGTCTTGTAAACAGGGGGTCATCGGTTCGAATCCGATAGGGGGCTCCAACACCCCGGAACTTTCGTAGTAGAGTTCCGGGGTTTTGTCGTCCCAGAGGTCGTCTGGGGCGCCGACCGACAGGCGTGCAACCGCAGCGGTGATGCAGTTTATTATCGACTAACACCATGTCGAACAGCTGGGCAGCATCGGATGTTAGTCAGACTGTGCACACCCTTGGGTAGCCTAGAGAAGCACAGCCGACATTGTTTGACGAGTGAGGAACCCAATGACAAGTTCAGAACAGCGCCCAGAAGTAGCAGCGCCCATTCAGTCGGTTGATCGTGCATTGCAAATTCTGGAGTTTCTCACCGAAGAAACTGAACTGACCAGCTCCGAGATCGCGCGCCGGTTGGGTGTGCATCGGTCTACTGCCTCGCGTCTGCTGGCCACGTTAGAACATCGGAATGTCGTCGAACAGCTTGCTGATCGAGGAGCGTACCGACTGGGCATCGGGTTGCTGCGCATGGCATACCCGGTCTCTACGCGTTTCGATTTAGCACGCGATAGTCAAACGATCTGTGATGCGCTTGCCGAAGCGACCCAGGAAACTACCAATGTCGCGATCCTCGATGAAGGCTATGCCGTAACGATCACTCAAAGCGCTGGCCAACGTATGGTTGGCGTAGCGGGGCAGTATGTCGGACAGCGCGTGCCATTGCATGCCACGTCGACAGGCAAGCTCTTGCTGGCTTACGCTCCCGAAGAGGTATGGGCACAGGTCAGTGCCCAACCTCTTGTGAAATTTACCGAAGCCACCCAACTCGAGGCCAAGCATCTCGCCGAAGAGTTGGGAGTTATTCGCCAACGCGGTTGGGCGTCAGCCGTCGGAGAGTGGGAAGAGGGCATCAATGCGCTCGCAGTACCGGTCTGGGATGCAACCGGGCAACTCGTCGCCGCGGTGTCGGTAACCGCACCAGACTTTAGAATGCCGGAAGCCCAGTTCGAACCATTCCTTGCGCAAGCGCGCCAGGCTGCGCGCGATCTGGAAAGTCGGTTGGGCTTTTCTCGGGTCGACCCCACAGCTTAATAAACCTCTTTACCTGTGATGCGAGTCACGATTAGACTGTGAGTACGTGCTGCATAGTGCGAGCGTTGTAGCACATTATGCAACATCGAGGGTTGATTTTCGGCAGGCCAGAGCCGATGCCCTCCGTGCCCCACAGGGAGGAACCCCATGAACGCGAACCAACCATCAGTCGATCAATCCAACCGTGTTGTACCGATTAATCTTCGACAGTCCGGGCCCACCCCGGTCGAGATGCTCATCGATACTCGAGTCCGAAAGTCACCTTACTGGCACCTCTCGATGGAAGCCGGTTGCTGGCGAGCGTCGATATACAACCGGATGTATCATCCGCGCGGTTACGTCCGCCCCGAAGATGGCGGGGCCATGGTCGAATACGATGCGCTCGTCAACCACGTGACGCTCTGGAACGTGGCGGTAGAACGACAAATCCAGGTCAAAGGCCCCGATGCCGAAGCCTACGTGAACTTCGTAATCACCCGGGATGCCACCAAGATCCCAGTCATGCGGGCACGCTATGTCATCTTGTGCAATGAGGCGGGCGGAATCCTAAACGATCCTGTCCTGTTGCGCGTTGCCGATGATGAGTTCTGGTTCTCCATTTCTGACTCCGATCTGGAATTTTGGTTACAAGGTGTCAACGTCGGGCGCAGATTCGATGTGGACATCAAAGAAATTGATGTTGCTCCTGTGCAGATCCAAGGCCCGAAGTCGGTGGACCTGATGGTGGATCTCTTCGGTGACGTGGTCGCCCAGTTGCCTCCATACGGCTTGATGACAGGTCAGGTAGCAGGCCATGATGTGGTGGTCTCCCAGACTGGCTTCTCGGGTGAAAAGGGGTATGAAATCTACCTCTATGACGCGTCCTTGCACGCCGAGGACATGTGGAACGCCATCCTAGCGGCGGGTGAAAAACATCAGCTGTCCGTCATAGCGCCGGCGCACCACCGGCGCATTGCCGCCGGGATCCTTTCGTGGGGTCAGGACATGGATCAGGAGACCTTACCTTTCCAAGTGAACTTGGCCTACCAAGTCCCGCGCCAAAAAACTGCCGACTACATCGGCAAAGCCGCACTTGAAGCAGTTCGGGAACAGCTTGAGGTCGGGCAGCAGCCGTATACGCATCAGTTGGTCGGGATGATTATGGGTGGCGCACCGATCAACGACTACGCGCCCGACTTCTGGCTGATTTCGACTACCTCAGACGGTGAAGCCAGCGGGTATGTCACGTCCCCGTGGTATTCACCAGAGATTGGTCAGAACATCGCCATGGGATACGTACCCGTAGAACACTCGGCAATCGGCACTGAACTGTGGGTACATTTACCTGAACAGTATGCCGATATGCCGGGTAGTCCCGTTGCAGCTGAAGTGGTTGAAATGCCCTTCCGCGAATCGGTCAATCCTAACCAGCGCGAAATCCTCCGCACCAAAGGCATGGATGCTGCGATCTAGGCGATTGCCGCTGCGTGTTGCCAGGACGCAACACGCAGCGGTGCCACCAGCAGGTGGTCTACGGTAGACACCGTACCCCGGGGAGCCGTTACGGCTGAGAGTGCGCACCGCGCAGACCCGAACAACCTGATCCGGATCATGCCGGCGGAGGAAGGGCCTATGACCACACCTGCACATGACACCCAGCTGAAAGCCAAGCCTTTTACCTCGGCCATCCCGTGCGCGGCGATGATCGATCTGCCAGCCTTCCAAGCCGCCGGCGCCTGGCGTGATCCCGGGAACCGAACCGACTGGTTGCGTGCCGGTTTTTGGACGGACATCGGTCAACAGCTCGAAGCTGACGGTTACGATATGGTGTTCATCGCCGATGCGCTCGCGATGGCTGGCGGCCACGATGGCACCACGGATGCGGTGATCTCCCGAGGCGCCAAAGGCGGCATCTATCTAGACCCGGTAACCGTCATGTCGACGGTTGCGAGTGTGACCTCACAGCTGCGGTTGGGATGCACGATCTCGACCTCCTTTGTCCCGCCATATGACATCGCACGACGTCTAGCAACCTTGCATCAGCTCTCAGGTGGGCGAGCCGCCTGGAACATCGTAACCTCGGCCTACGATGCTGAAGCCCAGAATATGCAGCAGCCGGGGTTGGCGCCCAAAGAACAGCGCTACCGCACGGCCCACAAGGTGACACAAGACGTCCTCGACATCTGGCGAACCTTCCCGGACAGCAGTTTGTCCATGGACACCACAACCGGGGAGTTCGCTGACTCCTCGAGTATCCGGCCCACTCCTGACGGGGTGGGTCCGTTGACGCTACCTGGAGACGTAGACGGATACCGACCGATGCTGTTGCAGGCCGGAGCGTCACCAACAGGCCTGGATTTCGCGGCGCGCTGGGCCGATGCAACCTTCATGGTGGCCGCTACTGCTCAGCAGGCCCAGCAGATCCGCGCTGACCTGCGTACCAGAGCTGAACAGGTCGGACGCAACCCTGACGCCATTACGACGTTGATGGCTGTGCAACCAGTTGTGGCTGCGACCCAGGCCGCAGCCGAAGAGAAATTGCAGACGATCAAAGATCGCATCGACCCGCACAGTGCGTGGCAAGACCTGGCGGCAGTCTTCCGCGCCGATCCAGGGGAGTGGAACCTCCACGACGACGCTGCTGAGTTTTTACGAGCACAGCGCGGAGCCACTGGCGCCGAAGGATTCGAAAACATCGTGGCACAGGTCGTAGCTGAAGGCGCCCGCACCATCGGTGAGCTCGCGATTGCCGGTGGGGTTGCCCAGTTTAAGCCGGTGCTGGTGGGCGATCCGGCAGGTGTGGCCCAGCAGATGCTCGACCTTGTGCGGCAGGGGGCCACCGATGGGTTTATGGTGACTAGCACCATGGCACCAGCATCATTTCAGGATTTCGCACCGGTCATCCAGCTCCTCCAAGATGCCGGCGATCAGACGAGGTGAAGCATGCAGCTCGACAATGAACCCATTGAAGTCGCACCGGGCGATTTTGTGTCGTATCCGTCTGATGGGGGCCGTCCTTATGACCTGCTTGAGGTCTATCACAACACCGATGGCACCCAGGATGCGGCGTTGATCTGCTGGGTGACGTTCGATAGTTACTTACCACGCAAGCTGCGGTGGCGTAAACGTCGCAAATTCATCGAAGCTAAAGGGGCAGCCACGCTAGAACACACCGTGCGGCAGCATTTCCCCACCGGCCGTTATGTCGACACCGATGAGGGAGCACTGGTCGAATTTTTGCTCCCGCTCCCCGAAGGTGTGGAGCCCATACCAGTCCGGATAGAAGAACGACTCCTGACCGAAACGCCTGCCGCTGATTTCTACCACCAAGTGCATGCCCCGGACAGCCCGCTCAGTCGCGAACTGCGGCACCGTTTCTATTTGGCCAGTGTCGGGACCGAGTGGCAGAAGTACTTTCCTCACCGGTCCGTCTAATTCGCCCGCACCTCATTGAGGGATACAACGTTGGTCTGCGGTACTGAGCGTCCAGATGGCTGATGTGCGCCGTTACCACCTGCGACAATGTGCTCGACAAATTCCGAAATCCACGGTGGAAGTGGCTGCCAACCGGTGAAATACCGTTCTCGGTTGGAGACCTTTTCTGCGTGACTATATGTACTGCGAAGCGCCTGGGCGATTTCTTTTTCTCGAGCAGCCGGGAATAACTTCGCGCGCATTTCCCCATTACTAATAGCACGCTCAATGATCGGCAGAGTCCGCCAGTGTTTGAACGCAGAGGAGGCGGCATACGCGCCACCCCCGCCGTGCTCCCGGGCCGAGGCGTTGACGAGCCACGCGTAGAGAAAATCAAACTGACATAGAGAATTCAACAACGTGTCGGTCTTGCGCGATGTGTTGTGGAGACCAAAATCGTGCAGCACATCTGGACGCACCAACGGATACGTCCGGGCCCAAGACAACCCTTCTGAAATCATGGTGCCGTTATCATCAGCATCATCCGTGTTGGCGTCGAGTGGCACGGAAGAAAACGGGTACTGATTATGTGCTGAAGCCTCGATCTGGCCGTACCGAATCCAAGAACTGTATCGCGGATGGGCAGGGGTGCGCTGAAACGGGCGCAGCACGAGTTCCGGAATCAATTCCCAGCAACCCAACCGCACAGCCGCTGCTCCAAATAAATATGCGGCCACAATTGTGGCCGCGACTGCGCTGGGGGACTTCGCAATGGAAGTAAACGCGTCATACATCGTCCCGATGGTTTTGATGGCTAAATCATAGTCATCGGCCAGCATTGCTTCGCACCCAACCCCGACTAATCGAACCAGCGGCTTGATCTTCTCCTCGGCCACCACTATTTCTTCTCGGGTGTTCTGGAGGAAGATTTTTAGCTCGGCGCGGTTCCCCTGACGAATGTTGGCGCGAATCGCCGCCGAGACCGTGTCATCAGTCATAAACGGTTCTAGCGGCACATTGACTTTGCCGCCGCCACCGAGTGCCTCAGCAAGTTTGGACATCAGCGAGTTGACATCACTGGTCGCGGCTTCTTTGAGCTGGTGATCGTACTTGGCTAATACCGAGGGCCAGTCACGGTAGCGGATGGGCACGTTGCCGGCCCCGTCCCGGATGAAAATCTCTCCTGGCCGGAAGACGGTTTTCGTTTTCATCCGACCCTTGCCGTTCGGACTGGTGTATTGGCCAACGCGCATCATCGGCACCGGAAGACCCGAGCGAGTAGAAAAGATCGCGATGACCACCACATCGCTGCCGTTGATGCGGTGAATTTGAGAGACCACTTCGATATCGGCCTCGATATATTTGCCGATCTTGTCGCGCAGGGTGGCCCCATCGAACATCTGCGGGTTCTTAATTCGCCACGGGGTGACCGGTAAGTGCCCCTCGTCGGTGATGCCAACTAAAATGTACCCCCCGGGAGGACGATTGGCCATGGCGACCGCATCCTTGACGAAATCCAGTTCGTGGCGCCGATCGCGCAAGTCGAGTTCGACTTTGAAATCTAATTGCGTCTGTTCGCCAAGGCGTAAAAGTTCTTGAAGTTTTTCCTCGTCAGTTCTGCCGTCCCATACCACTGCCATAGGTGATCCCATTCGTGTGAACTTCTGTAGGTACACCGAGCGATCCACCGGTTGGACGCAATGAGCTCGGTAGAACCTTTCCTCCCTAACGTTAGCGCAGCAGCATGCGGAAATAACACACTTCTGTCCGGATATTTTGGTCGCTGCGCTCGCCGTCAAGGTGCTCGTTAGGTTGCGTTTACGTGCTCGAAGTTTTCACTGGGTGATTTAGTCCCAGGGTTGCTTGCATTTCACCTTCGAGCCCCCGGACGAAATATGACACGCGTCAGCCGGTGTGTTTGTCCGCCAATCTGTCGTGCTCCCCGACGGGGATGGTACCGTAAGAAGGAGCTGAGCAGGCATGATACGCCAGACTGGTTGCACCATCGGTGCCGACCAATCAGCTCCCAAACCCCGTGGACTTCTCGGGTCCAACCGACGCTAGATGCCAGCATTACGACGAGTGAAAATGTCCGGGCTTGACCCGAATCGGTGCAGTTTTGTGCGTTCGAAAAAGTGTGGGATTCTAATACTGTATTTGCGGTGGTTGACCCCACGAGACGAGCCAGCGCGTCGTGGGGTGAGGTGTATCCCGGGGAGCCGCACCCGGGATTTTTAGTGGAAGGGAGGGCAACGGTGGCCAACGAAGAACGTGATGATCTCACAACGGCACAAGACCTCGAAGCTCCTGACGATCAGGTCGCCCCAGAGGTGGTTGAGCCTCCTGCAGAAGTTGGGATCATCCCGGTGATTCGCCCTGCCGTGACGTTGCCGAACCCAAATGCTGAAGCCCCGCAGATGGCACCGCATGTCACCGAACCGGATGCCGCCCCGCAAGACCCGGTGCCCACGTCCGTGTTAGCCACTGACGATGAGACCCAACCGGTAGAACCGCTTCGTGAGCCGCCCAAGCTGGATGAAGAAGTCGCCTACGTCCAAGAGGATCCCGGCCCGTCCACGCGTAGATTCCCGGCCCTGACCACGTGGCGTCAAGCATTTCAGAGTCTGGGAGAAAAACAGCGCGACACCAATGTTGCCGCCGACGGCGCCCGGGCCAGTTATACCGAAGAGTATCCACCGGTTACCGAACCCTTGCCCACCCAGGCGATCCGACTAGCCAATAGGCTGCAGGATTCGCCGTACCAACTCACCGGCGCACGGTATAAAGCGGTAGCCGAGGCCAAAGACGCCCACAACACGATGCTCCTGGCGCTGAAACTGGGCGAAACCATGTTCCGGTTCGGAGCTGGGGCACTTGAGGTCGAAACCTCGATCATTGTCGTGACCCAGGCCTACGGTGTTTTCGACGCCGAAGTCGATATCACCAACCAGTCGATCTCCTTGAACTTCGCACCACCCGGGGAACCCCCGGCCACCTACCAGCGCGTGGTGCGCAGCTGGGAATCTGACTTTGCTGGGTTAGCAGACTTACACGAACTGGTCACTGAGATTGCCTCTGGTGAAGTAGAACGCGATGATGCCCACGCGCGTCTGGCGGCGATTCGACATCGGAAGAAAACCTTTCCCAACTGGGTGGCGTTTTTGGCTAACGGTGTCTGGGCCTCGGCCTTCGTAATTTTCATTGGCGGATCGTGGTTCTCGGCGCTGTTGACGCTGGGTGCCTCGGCGCTGAGCATGGCCACGGTCTATGTGATGGGCCGGTGGAGGGCCCCAGATGTTTTTGCGACCATGGCCGGTGGGTTTATGGCAGTCGTGTTGGCCTATGGCCTGTATTGGTTGGAGATCTTTCGAGACCCAGCCCTCATGATCGCCGCGTCCCTCATCCTTTTGGTGCCATCGTTACGCATCGTCTCAGCCGTTCAAGACGGTATTAATGGCTTCCCGGTGACCTCGGCCGGCCGTATCGTGTCGTCGCTGTTGGTGTACGTGGGCCTGGTAGCAGGGATCGCGTTGGGCATCGTGGCCGTTTCGATGGTGGGCGCCCCGGCCATCGATATCACCACGATGAATACCATTAGTTATGACCACTGGGTGCTTGCGATCGTGGTGGCCGTGGCAGCCATGGGCATGTCCATTGCCAGTCAAACCCGGTTGCGGCTGATCATCCCGACGGGGGCGGTCTCGACGGTGGGCTACCTGTTCTACGCAGGGGCGATCGATCTGGGCTTAGGTCCCAGCATTGCACCAGCGGGCGCTGCCGTGGCGGTAGGGTTTTTTGCTCGCATCGTCGCGCTAAGCCTCAGGGCACCCCAGCTGGTTGTTGCGGTCCCGGCCGTGTTGTTCCTGCTACCGGGGCTCATGATCTTCCGCGCGATGTATGAAATTGGTTCCAATGTCGACATGATGTCCGGGGGAGTTCTCGAACTGCTGCAAGCCACCGTAATCATTTTGGCCACCGCCACCGGTCTGGTGCTAGGGGATGCCTTGGCACGGCCGCTCACCTCGGGTCTAAAATCCAATGAACGACGTCGGGCCGAGCAACGCTAGAACAATCCCTGTTGATCAGCTTGCTGGGATGTCGGCTGTGTCCGCCAGTCAATCGGGGCCACATCATGCTGGCTTAAGAACTCGTTGGTTTGAGAAAACGGGCGAGAACCAAAAAAGCCCCGGCGAGCCGACAGTGGCGATGGGTGGGCTGCTTCCAACACCAGCGTGGAGGGGGCGGTAAACCAGGGGGCCAAATTACGAGCCTGACGACCCCACAAGATCGCCACCAAAGGCTGCTCGCGCTGAGCTAACGCTGCAATGACGGTCTCGGTGATTTTCTCCCACCCAATATTGCGGTGGGAACCAGCCTCGTGGGCTGTCACGGTCAGCACTCGGTTCAACAACATCACACCCTGGGCTTCCCATGCTGACAGATCACCAGACTCCGCCGGTTCGATGCCGAGATCATCGTGTAATTCCTGAAAGATATTGACCAGCGATCGCGCAATCGGCCGCACATGTGGATGCAGGGCAAAGCTCAGCCCCACCGCATGACCGGGAGTCGGGTAGGGGTCTTGCCCGACGATGAGCACCTTGACGGCGTCCAAGGGCATCCGAAAGGCCCGCAAGACGTTTTCCGGTTGCGGTTCAATGTGCTCACCGGCCTCTCGGCGAGAACGGATATGTTCGGTGAGTGCAGTCAGCTCTTCGACCACAGGGGCCAACACTGGGTGCCAAGAGGGATGAATATTTGGCCAAGCAGAAAAGGTCATGGGATTAGCCTAACGAAGTCTGAAGGATGCGGTAGTTTAGACTGGTGGCGACGAATCGATCAGAAGGGGGAAGCATGGCAGCGCTGAGCGCGATAGACCAGCAAATGCTGGAATTCGAAAAACGCTCCTGGCATTACGCCGGTGCTAAAGACCGAGATATCACCGATACCTTCGGCATGACCCCAACCCGGTACTATCACAAGCTTGCCCGGCTGATCACCACCGAACGCGCCTATGCATACGATCCGATGCTCGTAGAACGGTTATTAAACGCACGCTCGACAGTCCAGCGTGTAGAAGGTATGACTCCGTGACCCAGCAATCGACACAAGATCAATACCCCCGGGATCGCTTCGACGACGTCGAACGCTACACGACCCAACAGGGTGCACACCGCAAAGAGTTTCCCGTACCCAAAGGTGCCGGACAACTCAACGCCATTATTCTCGCCGGCGGAGCAGCGCTCGCCGTTGGTATCGGCTCCTATTTATGGTTGTATCCGTCTGACCCGCTAAATCAGGCCGGTCCAGAGTCCGAAGAGACGGTCATCGCTCCGGTTGACGATGAACCCCAAGATGTCGACGACGAGGTAGAAGAGCTCGACGAGCCCGAACCCGTCGAAGAGGTCGAAGCCCCCGAGACCGTTGAGGTTGAAGAAGTCGACGAGACACCGGAACCAGAAGAGCCCTCCCCGGAAGAAACCGAGGCTCCTGATGAAGCCGTCGACTATGAGTTGCCGGTAGGTGTGTATAACGCCTCCACCATTCAGGGCTATGCCGCACAGGTCGCTCAAGAGCTCGGTTCGGCCGGGTTTAATGTGCCGGTCGCGGACAACTGGAGCGGTCAGGTCCCGGCTCAAACGACGGTGTTTTACTCCGATAACGAGGCGACCGCGCGCGCCGTGGCAGACGAAGTCGGTGCGGTCGCGGTGTATGAGGCCTCTGTTGACGGTGTGCTCGTCGTGCTCACCGCTGATTAACAGAACTTTAGCTACTTGCACTCAGGGGTCCCGAGTGCTAAAACTAGTGTTAGCACTCTGCGGGTGTGACTGCCAAAGTTGCCCGCAGATAAACCTCACCATCAGCTGAAACTTCTGTACCGCCACCCGGTCAGGGCAGGAGTTTGCCGTCGCGGGCACTGTGGTGCAGGTGTGGAACCAACTCGTCCCGAAAGGACCGTGCAATACATGGCTAAGACCATTGCATTTGACGAAGAAGCACGCCGCGGCCTAGAAGCGGGTCTCAACGCTCTGGCTGAGGCGGTCAAGGTAACCCTGGGCCCACGTGGCCGCAACGTCGTACTGGAAAAACAGTGGGGCGCACCGACCATCACCAACGATGGTGTTTCGATCGCAAAAGAGATCGAACTAGAAGACCCATACGAAAAGATTGGCGCCGAGCTGGTCAAAGAAGTCGCCAAGCGCACCGATGATGTCGCTGGTGACGGTACGACTACCGCAACCGTTCTGGCCCAGGCGCTGGTCTCCGAAGGCCTGCGCAACGTTGCAGCCGGAGCCGACCCAATCGCCCTGCGTCGCGGCATCGACAAAGCCGTTACAGCTGTCACCGACGCATTGCAGCAGCAGGCTCGTGAAGTCGAAACCACTGAACAAATTGCTAACACCGCTGCGATCTCAGCCGGTGACTTCGAAATCGGTCGCCTGATTGCTGAAGCCTTGGATAAGGTCGGCAAAGAAGGCGTTGTGACCGTTGAAGAGTCCAACACGTTCGGCCTGGATCTGGAACTGACCGAAGGTATGCGCTTCGACAAGGGCTACATCTCCGGCTACTTCGCCACCGACGGCGAACGCCAGGAAGCAGTTCTGGAAGACCCTTACATCCTGATCGTCAACTCCAAGATCTCCAACGCCCGAGATATGGTTGGCATCCTCGAAAAGGTCATGCAGTCGAACAAACCACTGCTGATCATCGCCGAAGATATTGAAGGCGAAGCCCTGGCAACCCTGGTGGTCAACAAGATCCGTGGCACCTTCAAGTCAGTCGCCGTCAAAGCCCCAGGCTTCGGCGACCGTCGTAAGGCTATGCTCAACGACATCGCGATCCTCACCGGCGGCCAGGTCATCTCCGAAGAAGTTGGCCTGACCCTGGAAAACGCCAACCTTGACATGCTGGGCACCGCCCGCAAGGTGGTTGTCACCAAGGACGAAACCACCATCGTTGAAGGTTCCGGCGACTCCGAGCAGATCGCCGGTCGGGTCTCGCAGATCCGTACCGAGATCGAAAACACCGATTCGGACTACGACCGCGAAAAACTGCAAGAGCGCCTGGCCAAACTGGCCGGCGGTGTTGCCGTCATCCGCGCCGGTGCAGCAACCGAGGTCGAGCTCAAAGAACGCAAGGCTCGCATCGAAGACGCCATCCGCAACGCGAAAGCTGCCGTTGAAGAAGGCATCGTCGCCGGTGGTGGCGTAGCACTCATCGAAGCTGCACAGACCGCATTTGCCGATCTGAAGCTAGAAGGCGATGAAGCCACCGGTGCCAACATTGTGAAAATCGGCATCGAAGCACCACTGAAACAAATCGCCCAAAACGCTGGCTTCGAGCCAGGTGTGGTCGTCGACAAGGTCAAGAACCTTGAAGCAGAGCACGGCTTGAACGCAGCAACCGGCGAGTACATCAACCTGCTGGAAGCTGGCATCAACGATCCAGTGAAGGTCACCCGTTCCGCACTGGAAAACGCCGCATCGATCGCAGGCCTGTTCCTGACGACCGAAGCTGTTATTGCTGAGAAGCCAGAACCTGTTGATCCAGCTGCCGCTGCCGGTGGCATGGACCCAATGGGTGGTATGGGCGGCATGATGTAAGCTCGCTGTCTTCGTACAGCTCACATGTCTGACGCGTTGCCCCGGTGTTTCACCGGGGCAACTGCCGTTAATACCCTCAGGTGTACTCACAGCTTCTGAAGCCTCGGTAGAATGACTCGAGAGGTCAGAAAGGAATCGTCGTGAGCAAACTGCTACGTGCCGCTCGGAACATTACCTTCAGCGCGGGTGCCCTGGGCGCCGCAGGGGTCTGGTACCGCAAACGAGCCGAACGACAAATGTCGTTGCGCGGCCAAACCGTCTTGGTGACCGGCGCCGGGTCTGGACTAGGGCGTCTTTTGGCTCTGGGGGCAGCACAGCGTTCTGCATCGCACGTCGTGGTCTGGGATATCGACCCCGATGCTGCAGCGGCGACCGTTGAACACATCCAGTCGCTGGGCATAGATGCTTCCTATGACGTGGTGGATCTGGCTTCAGATGAGTCAGTCGATGCCGCGGGCCATGCCGTGCGCCAGCGCATCGGCGGGATCGATTTTCTGATCAATAATGCCGGGGTCGTGACCGGCAAGCTCTTTCTGGACCAAAATCACGAGGACGTAGAGTATACCTTTCAGGTCAACGCGTTGGCGCTGTATCGTGTCACCCGCCAGTTTCTGCCGAATATGCTGACGAATAATTTCGGGTCAGTCACCGTCATTGCCTCGGCTGCTTCGCTCACCGGAGTCGCCCGGCAAACCGACTATGCGGCCTCGAAGTGGGCAGCACACGGATTCACTGAGTCCCTACGGGCCGAGCTACGCCATCATGGGCGCCGGATTCACACCCTATCGGTCCACCCCTTCTACGTGTCCACCGGGATGTTTGCTGGCGCCAGTTCCCCCAATCCGCTGTTACCCATCTTGGAACCTTCCGACGTAGCCCAGCGAATTTTCCGGGCGCTTGAGGCCGGAAAGCGTCAGTTGGTGCTGCCACCTGCTGCTGCGTTAGCCAACTGGCTGAAGATCTTGCCGATATCTCTGGCAGATCAGCTGCGTGATGTTATGGGGATCAACTCCACGATGGATCACTTCACGGGCCGAGCAACCCCACGCTAGGTCTCGCGCTTGCCACCGCGAGGGTAGAGCTCGGCCATGAGATTGCGACGCGCCTGACGTTCCCAACGACGACGGCCCGTGCCGGTATTGAAGATGGGGTTCCGAGCCAGCATACGTCGCAGGAATTTCTCCCGGCCGGTAGCAAAGTCCTCATCGCTGACTTTGCTGAAATCTTTCCGGATGCCGTCGCGGTAACGCTGGTAGGCTCCGGTGTTGCGGGCCAAGACTTCTAAGTCTGCATCACAAAGGACCTTGCCAGCAAAATCGTCATCGTGCGGATCGTGCGTGAAGGTTAACCGGATAAGTCGCGTCGCTTCGAGGATTTCTGGGCCGGGCACGCCCAGTTCCGGCAGGACACGTTCCGCCAGCCGAGCTGAGTCCTCTTCGTCTTGGCCTGGGGGTAGGATCGGATCTGCCCGATAGACAGCGTCATGAAACCATGCAGCCAGCTTCACAGCCCGGGGGAACGGCCCTAAAGGTTCGCCCTGGTTTTCAAGATAATCGATGTTTTTCAACACCGACATCAGATGGCTGAGGTCGTGATAGTGCCGGTGGTCTTCGGACCAGCGTTCCAACAATGCATCACAGATCGGGTCCCGGTCCAAGACCGAGGTATGGGGAAACAGGCGGTCGAAACGCTGATGGAGGATCTTCTCTAACTTCGAGGAGCGCTCCGCGGCGGTAATGCGTAAACCAGATTTCACCAGGCGCTTGACCAGCTCTGATCCAGTCACTTCTTGTGCCCCTGCGGCCACGAGATCCTCATACATGCTCACGGGGACGTCATAGTGGTCCCCGTCGAATGCGCTCGGCGAAATCCCGGTTGCGCGCGCGAAAGCGTGCAACTCCTCCAAGGACTCATCTGAAACCAGATGAGAGAACACGGTGCCATGAGCCGGCCACCGTGCGGGATCGATCAAAATGGCCATGTCCCTAGCCTACCCACCAAACCTTTCACCCGGTGGCATTTAGGAACCCGGGTGAAAGGTCGGTAGGCGGGGACTAGCCGCGGAACATCGCTGCGTTGGCCTGTTCGGTCGATTCGTACTGTTGCCCAGCGTGCTGCATGGCCTCCCGGATGGAGCGCAGGGATTCTTCGACGCGTTGCTGGGTTGCCCGCCATTCCGTGACCACGGCTTGGAAGTTTGATGATGCCGTACCGACCCAGGACTCTTGTAGCTGGCGCAGTGCGGCGTCCATGGTGTTGACTTCGCCTTGAATTCGGTCGGCGGTTGATTGCACGCCGCTGGCCTTGGCGAAGAGTTCCTGTACATCAATCTGAATACGAGCCATAACGTTCTCCTGTCATTGGTTCTATCGCTGCCTGTGCGATGGGGCTAGCTTAGGAACCTTGACCGAGATTCAGGCTTGTGTCATCGTCGGGTGTGGACAACGGTCAGTTATCGGAATCGGCTGTGGAGAAGTCTTCGACTTCTTCGTCGTCCCAGTCATCTTCGTCCTCGGGATCGAGAGGATGATAGGGCAGGCGCACGACCATGGTGGCACCGCCGCCGGGGGTTTCCTCATGCCGGACAGTACCGTTGTGCTGGCCGACGATACCGGCCACAATGGCCAACCCCAGACCGCTGCCCCCGGTGTCGCGGTCTCGCGATGTATCAGCCCTATAGAACCGCTGGAAAACTTTTTCGGCATCCTCAGCCGAGATACCGGGGCCGTGATCGCGAATTTGGATGACCGAATGGGCAATTTCACCGCTCTCATCGGGTTCGGTCCCGACGCCGATCTCGACCGACGTATCGTCCGGGGTGTAGCGCAACACGTTGGTCATCAGATTCGAAATGACCTGGTGGAGGCGGTGCGGATCCCCCAGCGTGGGGGCAGATTCCGGGGCGTGATCGGGGGACAACCCGGTCAAGGTAATGTGCCGCTGCGGGGCGGTCGCGCGAGTATCAACCAACAGATCCGACGCTAGACCCATCAGGTCAATGGGTTCGGGCTCCATCGACCGCTGTTCATCGAGCCGGGCCAAGGTGAGTAAGTCTTCTACCAGCTGGGTCATGCGGGTCGCTTCGGACTCGATGCGATTCATCGCGGTGGATACGTCTTCTTCGCTGGCCAGGGCACCGTGACGGTAAAGCTCGGAGAAGCCTCGGATGGTCACCAGCGGGGTGCGCAGTTCATGTGATGCGTCCTGGACGAAGCGTCGCATCCGTTCTTCGGATTCTTCATTGGCGCGGAAAGCGATTTCGATGTGGGCCAGCATAGCGTTCAAAGAACGAGACAGCCGTCCGACTTCAGTGTCGGGTGCACCGGGTGGGACACGTTTGGAGAGGTCTCCGGCGGCGATACCGGCTGCGGTGCGTTCCACTCGATTCAGCGGTCGGAACGCGGTGGTCACGAGGCCGTAAGCAATCATGGTCACCACTAAGGTCGCCAGGAAGCCAATGGTGATGACCAGCGTGGTCACACGTTCCACCGAGCTCTCAACCGGTTCCAGGGGCAACGCGATGGCCACGGTCCCGCTGTCGGACTCCAGACGATAGATCTGAACCCGCCACTGATTCTGGGGGATCGCAAGGCCCGGGGCAACAAAGGCACCCGAACCGTGTTCGGCGGCCTCTCTGGCGTTGAGCCGCTCGAGGTCGGGCACATCGGAGCCTTCGGAATAGATCCGCGAGACGAGGTTGCCATCGTTGTCCCAGGACTCACCGTAGAACCGCACGATGGTCTGTTGGAAGCTGCCGGTGTCGTAGGGACCGGCAGAACCCATGGAGGTCAGAAACATTGACACGTTGTGGCGGTTGGTGAAAATATCTTCGTCGATCTGACGGATGAGCTCCTGCCGGTACAACGAAGCTGTCAGGATCGCTGTGGTGGCAACGGTCAGCGCCATCAACACCCCGGTGATGAAGGTCAACTGGGTGCGCAATGAGGTAGCCTGCCAGCGGCGGGCTATCCATTGCAGCGGTTTGGGGCGAGCCATTACCGTTTGTCTTGGGTCCTTAGCAGATATCCGACGCCGCGTTTGGTATGAATCATCTTGGGCCGGTCATCGACGTCGATTTTACGGCGCAGATATGAAATATAGGACTCCACGATGGACGCGTCGCCGTTGAAATCGTATTCCCACACATGATCCAGGATCTGAGCTTTGGAGAGCACCCGGTTGGGGTTCATCATCAAATAGCGCAGCAGTTTGAACTCGGTGGGGGACAGGTCCACAACTTCACCACCACGGCGGACCTCATGTGCATCGTCGTCGAGTTCGAGATCGTCGACAACTAAGATCGCATCGTCGTCTTCGGCCGGAGCGGTGCGACGCAGGACTGCACGAATCCGGGCCACGACTTCATCGAGACTAAAGGGCTTGGTGACATAATCGTCGCCACCCACCGTCAGGCCGGTGACCTTGTCTTCAGTGTCATCACGGGCTGTGAGAAATACCACCGGAAAATAGCGTCCGGTGGCGCGTAGCTTCCGTGTGACGGTGAATCCGTCCATGTCAGGCAGCATGACGTCAAGTACCGCCAGGTCCGGGTTATGGGTCTCTGCAGCTTCGAGTGCTTCGCGACCGTTGGCAGCGGCGACCACTTCGAATCCAGCGAACCGCAACGAGGTGGAAAGCAGTTCGCGAATGTTGGGTTCGTCGTCGACGACTAGGAGTTTTGCTTCATAATTTTGCGACGTCATACGCTCATTCTAAAAACTTTTACCTGAAAGGTAGCTGGACGCTTCCTGAGTGCCAAGTTAGGCGCGTTGCCGTTTGCGTCGGACCAGGATGTTGCCAACGAGCGCGATCAGCAAGAAAATGAAGCCGGTGGGGAATGCCAGCAGAGCCAACCAGAATAACCACGTCGCGGGAGTGACCCCGACAAAGTAATAGATCAGCACTCCGATCAGTGCTAGAAAAGAGATCACCACGATGGCTGCGCCAAGCCACACCAGGGTGGAGATCCAGGCGGGGGTCGCATCAAGGTTTCGAGAATGTTGTGCAGTCATGGGCGTCATTCTACGCTTGCAGCACAGGTGGCGGTCCATTGCGAAAGGCGCGACCGATTGGCGTTATACTAGCCTCCGATAGGCTTTTGGGGTTCCTGTAGCCGCACTCATGTCGGTGCGTGACGGGAACCCTTTGTGAATCAAGTATGTGACGAAGGATACGAACATCTATGCCAACCGGCAGAGTTAAATTTTACGATCATAATAAAGGCTTCGGGTTCATCACCACCGACGACGGTGATGATATTCACCTGCCGTCGTCGGCCTTGCCCGATGGTGTCACGCAGTTGCGCCCGGGTACTCGTGTCGAATTCGGGGTCGTCGATTCGCGCCGTGGGCCGCAAGCCCTTTCCGTTGAGGTGCTTGATAAACTCCCGTCGGTCGTACGCGCCACGCGTCCTAAGGCGCAAGACATGGCCGGGATCGTAGACGATCTGATCCGCATGTTGGATACCGCCTCTAACGGGCTACGCGCTGGCCGGTATCCGGCATCCAAACAGGCCGAACAAATGGCCACCATTATGCGAAGGGTGGCTGATGCATTTGATGCCTGAGACCACAGAAACCTCATCGATCCTCAACCCGGTGCACCCAACGTTGGGTTCGCCACGCCTTCCGGCGCGGAAGCCCCGCATGGATGACGCCCTGGCGGAAGCCGTTGACATTGCCAGAGCAGCGATTGAGGACTTCGCCGACGATTCGGAGATCGGAGACCACCTCGGTGCGGTCGCTGACGACGAACGAGTCGTCACCCACCGGTTCGAGGCCGAAGTCCCTGGCTATCGCGGCTGGACGTTCTATGCGACCCTGGCACGTGCCCCACGCTCCAAGGTCATCACGGTGTCAGAGACCGGCATGTTACCCGGGGACAACGCCCTGTTAGCACCCGAGTGGGTGCCCTGGATGGAGCGTGCCTCCGAAGAAGAGCGCATTCGCTTGGATGCGATCGCGGCCGGTGAAGATCCAGCCAAGGCACTCGAGGCCGCTGGCTACGGCCCAGAAAAAGAGCCGCAGGAACAGGTCAAGCAGCTATCCGAGGCAGAGCAAGAAGAACACAAGAAACAGGCACGTCGCGAAGCGAAGCGCCGTCGGGCCAAAGCCGCGCGTCAGAAGAAACAGAAGTCTGGCCGTAAGGCTAAGGCGGATAAAAAGGACTAGAGCATTTCTGAAACAATTACAGCGCCGAGAAAACTCGGCGCTGTAATTGTTTAACTGCCAGCGGGTGTTAGAGCTGCTCGACCACGTAGTCGATGCACGCGATCAACGCTGAGACATCTTCGGGATCGATGGCCGCAAAGGTCGCGATCCGAAGCTGATTGCGTCCCAGTTTGCGGTACGGTTCGGTATCCACGATGCCGTTGGCGCGTAGAACGGCAGCGACCGTGGCCGCGTCAACCTGCGAGGCTAGATCAATAGTGACGATGACCTGGGAACGATCCTCGATGCGCGTGACAAAGGGGCTGGCGTACTCGGATGCTTCTGCCCAGGTATAGAGCCGGTCTGACGAGTCTTTAGTCCGTGCGGTGGCGAAGTCCAGACCGCCGTTGGAGTTCATCCATTTGAGCTGTTCATCCAACATGATCAGTGTCGCCAGGGCCGGAGTGTTATAGGTCTGGTTCTTGGCCGAGTTATCAATGGCCGTTTTGAGGTTGAGAAAATCTGGCACCCAACGGTCTGTCGCAGCGATTTCATCGGCACGCTCGAGTGCAGCCGGGGAGAACAGGCCTAGCCATAGACCCCCGTCGGACGCGAAGTTTTTCTGCGGCGAGAAGTAATACACATCCGACTGCGACACATCGACCGGCAGTCCACCCGCACCGGAGGTGGCGTCGATCAGAACTAAGGCATCCTCATCCCCGCCTTCGACTCGATGAACCGGTGCAGCCACACCCGTGGAGGTTTCATTATGTGGCCATGCGTATACGTCAATGCCGGCTTCGGCCCGAGGTGCCGGGCGGGTGCCAGGATCGGCGTGCAAGATCACCGAGTCATCTAAAAATGGGGCATTATTGGTGGCCTTGGCAAATTTCGAGCCGAACTCACCGAACGATAGATGTTGGGCTTTGCGACGTATGAGGCCGAAGCTTGCAATATCCCAGAACGCGGTGGCCCCGCCGACTCCCAACACAACCCGGTAGTCCTCTGGGGCGTTGAATAATTGCGTCACACCTTCCTGCACGGATGCCACAAGGTTCCGCACCGGTGCTTGGCGGTGCGAGGTGCCCAACAGATCGGCACCTGCCGCTGCTACAGCCTGCGATAGATTGGTGCGCACTTTGGATGGTCCAGCGCCAAAGCGACCATCTGCGGGTTTGAGATGCTCTGGGATGTCGATGGCCGGTGTCGTCATGGGCTACTCCTTCAACAAGGTGGCAGGTTACATATTCCATTGTGGACCCCAAACCGGGCCGAGCATCTTCCTGGGCTTCGTGTGACACCGACACGAGGGCATACGTGGTGAAGATGACAGCCGGATGTGAAGGGCTGTGGATATCTTCTGGCTGATTGTTCGAACCGAACGTATGATAAATATGAACCAATCGGAATAACGATGCATAGCGCAACTGAAGGAACGTGGCAGTGGCCGATCTCATTGATACAACGGAAATGTACCTACGCACCATCTATGAATTGATGGAAGAAGGCATTGCACCGTTGCGAGCTCGCATTGCTGAGCGTCTTGAACATTCTGGGCCTACCGTCTCCCAAACCGTGGCGCGGATGGAACGGGACGGCTTATTGCACGTGGCTCCGGATCGCCGGTTAGAACTCACTGAAGAGGGCCTTAACGCTGCCGCCACGGTGATGCGTAAACACCGACTGGCCGAACGGCTCTTAGCTGATGTCATTGGTTTGGACTGGGCGTACGTGCACGAAGAAGCCTGCCGGTGGGAACATGTGATGAGTGATCAGGTTGAACAACGGTTGATGGTCTTACTGGATTCGCCATCGAACTCCCCGTTCGGCAACCAAATACCGCTGCTGGAGGAACTTGGTGGCCCCTCGACGGGCCTGCATCCGATGCCCTATGAAGGACAACCGCTGACAGTAGCACTGCAAGAGGCCGGGACCTTTGAGGTCAAGGTACTGACAGAAGCCATCCAGACCGATCCGGACCTGCTGGCTCAGTTCGCTGCGGCTGGCATTCAACCGGGTGCGATCCTGGTTGCCGAGCCAGCTGAGGGCTATGTGGCCGTGCGAACCCTCGAGCGCGGTACAGCTCTGCCGGGTGAGCTGACGGATATCTCGGAGTTGGGTCTAGAAATTTCGGAAGACACAGCCGCCCATGTGCGAGTTGTCAGGGTTCGGTAACCAAATCGTGATCTTAGGGCGCTCGGTGGGGTCGTTCAGGGAGCCAAACATAACGCTTTTGCAAAGGTGTGTCACGGAAAGTTATTCGCCTACTTCGGCGCCATTATGCGGAAGTAAAGAATTCAACAGTGTCGAGACTCAACTAAACGTTATCTGAATGTGACAATCTGTTGTAGTTCTATTAGGCTAGCTCTCGGTGCTGATAACAAAACGTGATTTCAGCACCGGCCACCAGTTTGCTCCTGCACTCCGCGGCTGGCTGGCAAAACATTGCAGTTGTTCACACAATGTTCATGGCGGAGTGGAGTCGAACAGGCACCGAGCACATGAGAGAGGTAATTTACGTGTCGAAGCGCATTTCCACTGCACGTCACCGTGCCACTCCTGAGAAGGGTGCAACGCTAGAAGCGATGACCCAGGTTATTGGCCGCTCAGGTCGTCAGGCCGCTGTCATCGCAGCCGCTTCCGGTATGGTGCTGACCGCAGCACCTGCAGCCAACGCTGCTCCTGTGCAGACCGATCGTGAAACATCGACGCTGCCAGCTACAAACTTCAAACTCGAACGCACCTCGGGTAACACCGACGTCATCACTGCCACCAATAGCGTTCGTCTCGACCTGGGTCGCGCTGATCTGACGACGACTCCGGCGCCTGAACCAGAGCCAGAACCAGCACCGGTCGAAGAAACTGTCGAGGAAGAAGTCAACCTCGAACCAGTTACTGCAGAGACCGCAGAGTCCACCGAAACCTCGGCTCCTGAACCAACCTCGGCCAGCACCACCGAGACCGCCTCGACTGAAGAACCAGAGGCTCAGCCAGCACCGACCGCTTCGGGCTCCCTGGGTGGCGTCGTCTCGGCAGCATACTCGGGCGTTGGCAAACCATACGTCTGGGGCGGCAAGACTCCAGCCGGTTGGGACTGCTCCGGCTTCACCGCGTGGGCTTACGCACAAGCTGGCATTAACATTCCATCGAGCACCTCAGCTATCTTGGGCTCAGGCAAGTTCGTTCGCACTTCCAGCCCACAGCCTGGTGACCTCGTCTTCCAAAACGGCGGCTCACACGTGGGCATCTACGTTGGCAACGGCCAGATGATCGGGGCTCAGAACCCATCGGTTGGCACCATCCTGCACAGCGTAGACCGCAACCCGCTGATGGGCTACTACACCTACGTCGGCTAGGTCTTCTCTCATACAACTGCACAACAAGGTCTCTCCTCAACAGGAGAGACCTTGTTGCATTTAACGACAGGGTTATACTCATGACACAACCTCTCCCAACGTGGGCCACAGAACTTCTCACAGCACTTGAGATCGATCCCGTAGACGTTGATCTCGGTGCGCTTCAAGGCCTTAGCCACCAGCTCGAGGAAGAGCCCCGCGAGGCCGGTGTCCTTGTGGGATTTATTGCCGGTTATGCAGCAGGACTGGCCCAGGGCAGCCACATGGCATCATTCGAACGCGCCCACCGGGCCTCGATACAGTTCATGCGCCAGCACCTGACGAGGGAATAGTTCCGCACAAGATGTGTTGGCATGTTGGGGATAAAAAAGAAGGACTGACATAGGTGAGCATGAATCATGCGGGCTGGGCAGCCCTGGGCGGAATACGCCGAAGCAAAGAACAAGAGTCTCTCAAACCCGGGACCATCCGACGTGCCTGGACATTTATTGCCCGCTATCGAGCCCGACTGGTGCTCTATCTGGTCGTTTCCGCGCTCGGCGCTGTGCTGACGGTCGTCTCACCGATCTTAGCCGGTGATGTGGTCAATGCGATCGTCGACGGGTCTGAAGTACAAGTGGTCATCAACTTGGCGCTACTGATCGCTGGCGTCGCGATCCTTGAAGCCGTGCTCAATGTTATCTCGCGATGGCAGTCCGCATCGCTTGGCGAGCGCACCATTTACGATTTGCGCACCAACGTATTTGATCACGTCCAAAAAATGCCCATCGCGTTTTTCACGCGAGCACGAACCGGTGCGCTCGTGTCACGCCTCAACAACGATGTGATCGGGGCCCAAACGGCGATCGCCCGGACCCTGCCGACCGTGGTGATGAATGTCGTGACCCTCGGCGTGACCCTGGTGGTCATGTTCACCACTTCATGGCAGATCACGCTGGTGTCGCTGCTGCTCTTACCGGTCTTCTTGTTGCCGGCTCGCACCATCGGCCACCGCATCGCTGACCAGACCCGGGAACGAGCCAAACGCAATGCCGCCATGGGGGACCAGATGACCGAACGGTTCTCGGCCCCCGGCGCGACGCTGGTCAAACTGTTCGGCGAACAAGGTCACGAATCCCGCGTCTTTTCGCAGCGTGCCGACAGCGTGCGAGACTCTGGAGTCCGAATCAGCGTGTGGACGTCAGTGTTTATGACCATCTTGACCTTGGTCTCGTCCTTAGCGCTGGCAGCTGTCTATGGGATCGGCGGATACCAGGCGTTGGCGGGGACGCTCAATGCTGGGGAAGTGGTCACCATGGCACTCCTGCTCACCCGGCTGTATGCACCCTTGACGGGGCTTGCGACGGCTCGCGTGGAACTCATGAGTGCGCTGGTGTCATTCGAACGCATCTTTGAAGTCCTGGACTTGCGCCCGATGATTGCGGACCCACCCCAGCCGAAGCCGATTCCTGCCGGGGGAGTGCGCATCGAGTTCAATCACGTCGATTTCCAGTATCCGGCCGCCTCCGAGGTCTCTTTAGCGAGCTTAGAAGAAGTCGCCGTGTTGGACTCCAGAGAATCCGAGCAAGTGCTACACGATGTGAGCTTCACGGTCGAACCGGGCCAGACTGTCGCGCTGGTGGGATCCTCCGGTGCAGGGAAATCCACGATCGCTAACTTAGTTTCTCGATTGTATGACGTCACCGGCGGATCCATTACCCTCAATGGCATCGATCTGCGCGATGCGGCCGCCGAAGACATTCACCGTCGGATCGGAATGGTGACCCAAGATTCTCATCTGTTTCACACCTCGATTCGTGACAACCTGACCTTGGGGCACCGAGATGTCCCCGACGAACGACTCTGGGAGATCTTGCATCATGCGCGCCTCGCCGAAGTCGTGGCGCAGATGCCGGCCGGGTTGGACACCGTCGTGGGCGAGCGGGGGTACCGTCTCTCTGGTGGCGAGCGGCAGCGGATGGCCATCGCCCGGTTGTTGGTGGCAGCGCCTGAAGCAGTCGTGTTGGATGAGGCGACCGCTTCCTTGGACTCCACCAATGAAGCTGCCGTCCAGCAGGCACTCGATGAGGCGCTGCATGCACGAACAGCTATCGTGATTGCTCACCGGCTCTCTACGGTGGTCAAGGCCGATGAAATCTTAGTTTTGGAATCCGGGCGGATCATTGAGCGCGGTACCCATACCGAACTGTTGGCCGCCAACGGCCGTTATGCTGAGCTATACACAACTCAATTTCAACAGTAGCTTGAGCCCAGGAGGTGCAGCGTGGAAGACGCATCGCAACAATCGGCCCACGAGTGGGACCAGCGGTATCAAACCACGGATCGACTGTGGTCTGGTGCGGTCAATGCCGCGGTAGCAACCATGGTGGAGCCGCTGCACCCGGGGACCGCACTCGATTTGGGCTGTGGGGAAGGTGCCGACGTCATCTGGCTGGCAGAGCATGGCTGGCAGGCAACCGGAGTGGATATCTCTCATGTTGCGATCCAACGGGCCACCGAAGCAGCCCACGAACGTGGCCTCGACCAGAACCAGGCCAGCTTCGTTGTGGCAGATGTGACCACCTGGGAATCAGCGCAGCGCTTCGACCTGGTAACAGCGGCCTTCTTGCAGTCCCAGGGGACTTTTGACCGGGGTGCAGCACTGCACACGGCCACAGCACACGTGGCACTCGGCGGTTTCTTGCTGGTGGTTTCGCATGCGACTTTCCCACCGTGGGCCACCTCCCAGCCAGCAGATGATGACCACGCCCAGCATAAACATGAACCCACCACACCCGAGACCGAACTTGAGCTTCTGGCCCTGGACCCCACTGAGTGGAGGGTCGAAGTCGCGACAACCCAGTCGCGCCAGGCCACCGGCCCCGAGGGGCAACAGGTGACCCTAGACGACACCGTGGTCTTGGCGCGGCGCACAGGAGCGCACCAAGCCACCGGCAGCTAGGTCAGTCACCACGCCAGTGGCCGCCGCCCTGTGAGGACGACGGCCACTGCGTGAGCAAGAAAGCGAAAGCTGTTATTCGGACCAAGCATTCTTGCGGATGACTTCGACAAAGTCACCGCGCTCAAAGCCGGGTAAGAAATGTTCTAATACATCTGCCTTGACGTTGCCGAAGGTCGTCTCGGGACGATCTTTCAACCCATCAGTAAAGGCCGCCAGGATTCTATTCTTAAAGTCCGGGCGTGGATGAGCCGAGACCACTTCTGCTCGCTGCTCGTCATTGATCGCGTCATAGCCGATACCTAAAACATCGAGCTCGACCCCGCGGGTCACCAGAGCTACTTCGGGATCCATATGCAGTGGAATCTCTGGTGTAGTGTGCAGCGCGATCGCGTTCCACACTTTGTCCCCGGCCTCGCCGGTGACGTCATATTCTCTGAGAAAATCGCGTGCCACGTTGGCGGCGTCGATTTCGAAACGCTGGTCGGTGGTCCGGTACTTATCGGTGAGCCCGAGATCGTGGAACATCGCCCCGATATAGACCAGTTCGGGATCATAGTTGAGTTGCTGTTCTTGGCCCCGCAGTGAGGCAAACAGGAACACCCGGCGAGAGTGGTGATAGATCAGCTCATCGGCAACGTCACGGACCAGGTCGGTGGCATCCTGGGCCATCTTGCTATCTGGAATGGTGACACCTGCAATAACTTCAGCCATATATTTCCTTTCCTAGTGGGTTCTCTTGTCATGCTGCCAGGCACGCTACACTAAAGCCATGTCTTTTCAGTCCATCAACCAAAGGAATCGGACATCATGCGGCGCGTAGGAATCCTTGTCTTCGACGGGGTAACACTTTTGGATGTCAGTGGTCCCGTGGATGTGTTGCATCATGCCGATCCCGGCGGGCAGCACTATGTTGTCGACCTGGTTTCACGCAGCGGGGGAACCGTGCGCACTGCTTCGGGTGTGACGCTGGCAGATACTCACGCGGCCGACGGTACGACCGCCTACGACACGGTGATCATCGCCGGTGGGCCGCAGCTGGTGCAACAGAACTTGGATTCGGTCTTGTTAGCTACCGCCCGGCAGCTCAGCGATGGGGCCCAGCGGGTCGCGTCGGTGTGTACCGGTGCATTTGTATTAGCTGGTTTAGGGTATCTTGACGGTCGTAGAGCGACCACGCATTGGCGCCACACCCATCTGCTGGCCCGCTGGTATCCGCGCATCAGGGTCGAGCCCGACATCTTGCACATTCAGGATGGGCGGTACTTTACCTCTGCCGGGATTACTGCGGGGATTGATCTGGCTCTGGCGCTTGTGGAACACGACCTGGGTGCTGATATTGCCCGTGAGGTGGCCCGCGAGTTGGTGATGTTTATGCAGCGACCGGGTGGGCAAAGCCAGTTTTCGTCGGCGTTGACCGGCCCGGTGGACTCGCCACAGTCATTGCGGCGCCTGATGGATACGGTCGTGGCGAATCCGGCAGCACCCCACACGGTCTCTTCGATGGCCGCAGCGATCGGGGTGAGCACCCGGCACCTCAGCCGGTTGTTTCAGGCTGCAGTGGGCGTGAGCCCCTCTCAGTGGGTAGAAAAGGTACGCGTAGATGCGGCACGCAACCTCATTCTCGAAGGGCATCCGATCACCGAGGTGGCATTGCGGTGCGGGTTTGGCACCGATGAAACACTGCGGCACGCCTTTGCGCGGCAATTAGGCACCACACCAACAGCGTTTCGGCAGCGCTTCGGCACCACGTTGAATTCATCGCAACAGCGCAGCGGACAAGAAGAAGCTCCCTGAACATTGCCATGGTTGCGGCAATCTTCAGGGAGCAAGAGCACCTGCGCGGTGCTATGTTCTTGTTATTCGGAGACGGGGTCTAATGAGCCATCCGACTTGGTGATAAAGGAGCGCAGGAACCACTGGAACAGTTCCAAGCCGCGCGTTACCTCGATCAGGACATCTTCAGAGATCGGGTCGACTTTCCCGGTCTCAGCAATCGCTGTGCGGAAGTCCTTAATGACATCGGTGTACACCTGGTTCAGGGCAGTAATGTGCGCTAGGCTTGAGGCACGGTTTAGCGGGTAGTCGTCCCAAGTGCGTCCGGTAACGATAGATCCGGGTGTGCCTTTGGGAGAAACGCCCATGGTTGCGATACGTTCGGCGACAGTATCGGCCCAGTTGCGGACTTCGGTCACCTGCGGATCGAGCATTTCATGGACCGAAATAAATTCTGGTCCCACAACATTCCAGTGGGCGTGCTTCAGGGTGAGGTGAAGATCATTGAGCGCATGAAGACGGGTCTGAAGGATCTCGGTTACCCGATGGCCGTCTTCCATGTCGATGCCTGGTGCGGTGTAGTCTGCGTAATTTTCAGTCATGAGTCACCTTTCTGATGCGTACAACGGAGGTGTCGCGTTGCAGGGCTCGGGCAGGGGTATGCCCGAGTTCTCTATATCTACTCAATAGGTTTTCTGTTATCGCCGCAAGACCTCTTGAACGAGTCCGGTCGAATCCACGGCCAGCCACAAGGTCCCCTGACAGGCTTTCAGGGAGCTATATGTGCTATCGGGCATAACGCGTGGCGCACAGCTCGTTGAGAAAATCTTGGGCGCTTTGGTGGCGTGCTTCGGGGGACTTCGCTAGTGAACGCAAGACGACGGCGTCAAGTTCGGGGTCAATCTGCTGACAATACGTGGACGGGGGTTCGGGTTGTTGATGCACATGCTGGTGCGCCAAGTCGACCGGTGACGGTCCAGCAAAGGGGGTGCGTCCGGTGAGCAGCTCATAGAGCAGGCATCCAGCAGAATACAGATCTGCTCGTGCATCAAACAGTTCTCCCTGCGCGCGCTCTGGCGGGACGTAGCGCAGAGTAGCATCGTGAGCCAGCGGCATCGTAGCGCCCTTTTCGGTCACCACCTGAGCGCTACTACCAAAGTCGATTAACTTCACAAGCCCGGTGGTCGTGAGCATAACGTTCGTGGCTGTCACGTCTCCGTGCACGACGCCTTGGCCGTGCCCGTAAGCCAACGATGCCAAAACCTGGGACATAATGCGTAAGGCCTCATCGACGCTGAGCCCTGCCGGAGCGCTGGTCTGCTCGTTGAGCCGTGCTTGCAAGGTGGCCCCGTCCAAGTACTCCATCACGATGTAGGGACGCCCCGCGAGGTCACTTTGCGGGTCGGTGACGAAATTGTCACCGCCGGCCAGTACAGACACGATGCCGGGGTGGTCGAGACCCGCAATCGTCTCGGCTTCTTGCTGAAACCTCTCAACCATGCCGGGCTCGTTGAGTCTTTCAGCGCGTAAGACCTTGACGGCGACCTGGCGATCCAGGACCGTATCGTCGGCGAGATAGACCTCTGCCAATCCACCATGTCCGAGCAGCTTGCCCACGCGGTATCGGCCACGGGGGAGTCGGCGGCCACCGTCGCGGGTGTCTCCAGAACGTGTCTGAGGTGGCTGAGCACGAGACATGACTGCACCGTCAGTCCCTAAGATTCGATCAGTCACAGTAGCCTCGTTCCTGTGGGATCGCACCGGTTCGTTGCCTGTGGGATGCCTCCGGCTTGTTATACCAACGCTTTCGAGGCCAGTGTAGCTTCAGGTCGATCGATTCCGGAACCGATCGTCATCTGGTAGGAACGATTAATGCATGGTCCCGGGCGCGAGCGCTGCGTCTCTCATCGGCGCATATACGCTGAGATCTCAGCCACGTCTCGGCAGAACTGTGATTCGTCGGCGAATGCGGAAGTTGTGCCCCCGGCCGGAATCGAACCGACGACCTTCCCTTTAGGAGAGGGATGCTCTATCCTACTGAGCTACGGAGGCATCGTTGCTATTGCAACGAAGTTAGCCTAGCAGGCTGTGACCGACGTGGCCAAAAAGTGACCACCGTTCTTCCAGCCTGCCATCAGCGATATTAGGGGATCTCGCGGTCAGGGTCGAGGGAAGTCTCCAGACCGGGACTGTTTCTGCCGATGAACTTCAGAATCAGCATCACCACAATGCCAATTACTAAAAACGTCAGGATCAACCACTGAGCGATGGTCAGCGAGGACGCTAGGGCGACATTAGCTTCGGTGGTGTCGAGTAGAGCTGTCTCGCGGGTGATGGCAGCCCAGATCTCCAAGGCAGCGTATCCAACGCCAACGATCGCGGCTATCCATTTAGCAAGCTTGGAACGCAAGGTCCACACCGCAACCACGATGACACTGAGTGCCATCATGATCGGGAAAATTCGCCCGGCGGTAATATGCACGAAGTTATATTGGCCCATCGCAGCCTCATCCATTCGTCCCGACAGTTGTTCCACGTCTGCGACATCAAAACCGCCAAGGCGATGGTCCAACATTGAGACCCCACCGGTGAGCTGTTCCATGCCCTGAAGCGCCAAAATGTGGTAGTAAAACGCGATGAACGCTGTCACGGCCAACACCGCAAACACCAAGATGCCGGGACTACCTTCTTGGCGGTTGGCCCGGTGGATATCTTCTTTGATTTGGGCTTTCGTCAGCCGTGGACGCTCGGGTTTCTGTTTACGGTTATCGGGCTGCTGCTGTTGGTAATCTTTCGCTCTTCTTCTGGCCACGCGTCCTCCGGCAGTGTGTACATACCCGCCTTGGTCTACGGCCAAGGGCAAGGGGGCTGAAACTACCTGCCATCTTAGTGGAGTTCTGGCCCGGGCCGGTTTTGGTGTTCTCCACAGCCGGCGAACAGGCACCGGTATAACCAGCCCCAGCGGTTAGACTGATACATCATGGCCCACCAGACTTCTTTGCCCAGTTTTGCCCCCGCTTTTGGCACCCCAGCAGCGACCGACGCTTTAGCTGTGCCCCATCGTTCTTCTGCGGAGGAACTGGTTGCTGGACTCAATGATGCCCAAGCCGAAGCCGTGGTGCATCGAGGCGGACCGCTGCTGATCGTGGCAGGCGCAGGGTCCGGCAAAACTCGGGTGTTGACCCACCGTATCGGCCATCTCCTGGCGACCGGCGATGCCCGACCCCACGAATTCTTGGCCATCACGTTTACGAATAAAGCCGCAGCCGAGATGCGTGAGCGCATCGGCGAACTCGTTGGCACGACAGCTCAACGGATGTGGATCTCCACGTTCCACTCCTCCTGCGTGCGTATCTTGCGTCGCGAAGCGCCCCACATTGACCTAAAGGCGAATTTCTCGATTTACGATGCCACCGACTCGCTGCGGCTGATCACCCAAATCGCCAAAGACGCCGACATGGACCCCAAACGCTTTGCACCCCGCGCGATCCGGAACAAGATCTCATCGTTGAAAAACGAATTGGTGGACGATGAGGCTTTCGCCTCCACCGTCGGCGGGGACCCCTGGAACCAGGCGGTTGCCGAGATTTATAAGGAATATACTTCCCGGCTGCGTACCGCGAATGCGATGGACTTTGATGACCTCATCGCCAATGTGGTGCACATGTTCGATGCTTTCCCGGCGATCTTGGATAACTACCGGCGCAGATTCAGGTTTGTGCTGGTCGACGAATACCAGGATACGAACCACGCCCAGTACCGGCTGGTTCGTCAACTCACCGGCGCCCCCGGAGAACCACCGGGCGTCGAAACTGAGGGTGGACAATTGACGGTCGTCGGCGACTCAGATCAGTCGATCTATGCCTTCCGCGGGGCTGACATTCGCAATATCGTCGACTTTGAACACGACTACCCAGATGCCACGGTCATCCGACTGGAACAAAACTACCGCTCCACCCAGAACATTTTGGATGCAGCCAACGCAGTCATCGCCCAAAATCCATCGCGAGAGGTCAAACGGCTGTGGACGGCTGTTGGCAGTGGCGAAAAAATCATCGGCTACGCAGCGGAAACTGAATCGCGTGAAGCCCAATGGATCACCGAAAAAATCGACGATCTGATAGATAATCACAACTATCGTCCAGCCGACATGGCGATTTTCTACCGCACCAACGCCCAGTCGAGGTCCATTGAAGAACGCCTGATCGCTTCGGGTATCCCATACCGCGTGGTGGGTGGCACGCGCTTCTACGATCGGAAAGAAATCAAAGACGCGCTGGCCTACTTGCGCGTCTTGGAGAACCCTGCTGACGACGTCAACTTGCGTCGGATTCTTAATGAACCCAAACGCGGGATTGGCGACCGAGCTGAAGGTGCCGTCGCAGCACATCAGACCCGCCAACAATCAACATTCATGGCAGCCTTGCGTGACGCGGAAAACGCACCCGGTGGGTTAGCCAAGCGCTCGCTGAACGCGGTCAATAAGTTCACCCAGATGCTGGACGATCTCAGCCAATTGGCTCAAACCGAGTCGGTGGCCACCGTGCTGGAAGCTGTACTGGAACAAACCGGCATGCTCGAGACTTTGCGAAACTCCAAAGATTTCCAAGACGAATCCCGCGCGGATAACCTCGGTGAGTTGGTGGGCGTGGTGCGAGAATTCGACAAAACCAATCCCGAAGGCACCCTGGGAGACTTCCTAGAACAAGTCGCACTGGTGGCCGATGCTGATCAGCTTCCTGATGCCACGGATGCCGAAGGCCAAGCCCTAGCCGACCATATGGGAGAAGTCACCCTCATGACTTTGCACACCGCCAAGGGCCTCGAATTCCCGGTGGTCTTTTTGACCGGTATGGAACACGGCGTTTTCCCGCACGCCCGATCGATGGCTGATGAAAAAGAACTGGCCGAAGAACGCCGACTCGCATACGTGGGGCTGACCCGTGCCCGAGAACGCCTCTATGTGACGCGGGCGGAATCACGCAGTATGTGGGGCCAACACCAGTTCAACCCGGCCAGCCAATTCCTAGCCGAGATTCCGGCCGAACTCATTGAGTGGGAACGCGAAGGGAAAGGCTCACCATCAACCTCACGGTTTGGCGGTGGGCTCGCTGGCTTCGGCCAAGATACCGGCGTTCGTGGCTTCCGCTACCGGGACGCGCAACGCTTCAGCGGCTCGCACTGGGGTGCCTCCACCGCGTCACAAAATTACGGTAAAGCAGGAACCGAAGGGATTACGCCGGCGCAAGAAAACGCTCGTGTGACCAAACCCGATAATCGCACCAAGGTGAACCCGAATAAAGAAGTCATTGCAGTTGCCGCCGGTGACACGGTGGAACACAAAACCTTCGGGACTGGTGTCGTCACCGGAGTCCAGGGGGCCGGAGATAAGGCCGTGGCCGTCGTCCAGTTCGCGGAGTCCGAAAAGCGCTTACTGCTGCGCTATGCGCCAATAAAAAAAGTATAAATCCCACCAACAATTGGTCATGGTTCTAGAAGACGTCTGGCCGTGCACTATGGTAAGGCGTTAGGAGTTCTCAGGCATGCTGCCGAACTCGTAGGTGCCCGGTTGAGATTCTGAAACCGGGTATCTCATTCAATCGTTGTCGAGGTAAAAGGACTGCAAACCCGTGGACCTGTATGAATACCAGGCACGCGATCTTTTCGAAGCACACGGGGTACCCGTGCTCGCTGGGATCGTTGCCGAAACCCCGGAAGAAGCAAAAGCCGCCGCCGAAAAACTCGGTGGCGTCACCGTGGTCAAAGCCCAAGTCAAAGTTGGTGGCCGCGGTAAAGCCGGCGGTGTCAAAGTCGCCAAAACTGCTGACGAAGCCTATGAATATGCCAAAGAGATCCTTGGCATGGACATCAAAGGTCACACCGTACACCAGGTGATGATCGCCGAAGGCGCCGACATCAAAGAGGAATACTACTTCTCGATCTTGCTGGATCGTGCCAACCGCACCTACCTGGCCATGGCCTCGGTAGAAGGTGGCATGGATATCGAGCAGCTGGCCGAAGAGCGTCCGGAAGATCTTGCTCGGGTTGAGGTCTCACCAACCACCGGTTTGAACCGCGAGGTTGCAGAAAAGATTGCTGCCGAAGCGAAATTCGCTTCAGATATGCAAAGCGACATCGCCGAAGTTTTGGTAAAACTCGGCGAAGTCTTCAAAGAAGAAGATGCCACGCTGGTTGAAGTCAACCCACTGGTCCTGACCGGTGAAGGCAAACTCATTGCCCTCGACGGCAAAGTCACCGTGGATGACAACGCTGACTTCCGTCAGCCAGAGCACGCCAAGCTCGTCGATGAGCGCACCGAGAACCCACTGGAAGCCAAAGCGGAAGCCAAAGGCTTGAACTACGTCAAGCTCGAAGGCAACGTCGGTGTTATCGGTAACGGTGCAGGCCTTGTTATGTCCACCCTGGACGTCGTTGCATACGCTGGTGAAAACCATGGCAACGTCAAGCCAGCCAACTTCCTAGACATCGGTGGTGGCGCAGACGCCCAAATCATGGCCGATGGTCTGGATGTCATCCTGGGCGACCCAGACGTCAACTCCGTCTTCGTCAACGTCTTCGGCGGCATCACCGCGTGCGACCAGGTCGCCAACGGTATTGTCCAAGCCCTGGACATCCTTGGGGACTCCGCAACGAAACCACTCGTTGTGCGTCTCGACGGAAACAAAGTTGAAGAAGGTCGCGCCATTCTGGCCGAAGCCAACCATCCGCTGGTCACTATCGCGGCCACCATGGACGAAGGCGCTGACAAAGCTGCCGAGCTGGCGAATAAATAAGGACGGGATACACAGAAAATGTCGATTTTCCTCAATAAAGACTCCAAGATCATCGTCCAGGGTATTACCGGTGGCGAAGGTACCAAGCACACCGCACTGATGCTCAAAGCCGGTAGCAACATCGTCGGTGGTGTCAACGCTCGTCGTGCAGGCGAAACCGTTGAGCACGTCGACGCCGACGGCAACGACGTCTCACTGAACGTGTATGGCACCGTTGAAGAAGCGATGAAAGAAACCGGCGCGAACGTCTCGGTGATGTTTGTGCCACCGAAGTTCGCGAAAGACGCTGCGATGGAAGCCATCGAAGCCGAAATCGAACTGCTGGTTGTCATCACCGAAGGTATCCCTGTTCAGGACACCGCCGAATTCTTCGCAGCCTCCCAGGCCAACGTCGATGCCAATGGGAAACCAAAGACACGCATCATCGGGCCAAACTGCCCCGGTATCATCACCCCGGGTGTTGCGCTGGCCGGTATTACCCCAGCCAACATCACCGGCACCGGACCCATCGGTCTGGTTTCGAAGTCGGGAACCCTGACTTATCAGATGATGCACGAGCTGTCCGGTATCGGTATCTCGACTGCGATCGGGATCGGTGGCGACCCCATCATCGGCACCACCCACATCGACGCGCTGGAAGCCTTCGAGAAAGATGATGAAACCAAAGCCATCATCATGATCGGTGAAATCGGTGGCGACGCCGAAGAAAAGGCCGCCGAGTACATTAAGGACCACGTCACCAAACCAGTTGTCGGCTACATCGCTGGTTTCACCGCACCAGAAGGCAAGACCATGGGTCACGCCGGTGCGATCGTGTCCGGTTCTTCCGGTACCGCAGCCGCCAAGAAAGAAGCCCTCGAAGCAGCAGGCGTTCAGGTTGGTCAGACCCCAACCGAAGCCGCTGACAAGATGCGCAAGATCATGGAAAACCTCTAAGCTTCCCTGATCGCCAAAACACCCTTACCGGAGTCTAAGCCTGAGCGCTTGGACTCCGGTGGTGGTTAACGCAACTTCTGTTCTGCGACCCCGCAGGTGTGCTGGGGGTCCAGTACACTGACAAGCATGGATTGGGAAGAACTGCACAGTAATCTACCGTCGTTGATGACATTTCTGACGGTAGCGAGACTGGGACGGTTCACCGCCGCTGCAGATTCCCTGGGCATCAACCACGCCACCGTCTCCCGCCGAATTAATGCATTAGAAAAAATCACCGGCCAACGACTGCTGCTTCGTTCTCCAGCTGGCTGGGAGATCACGACCGAAGGCCGTCAGGTCTTCGAGATCGCCGAAGAGATCGAACACTCCTTGGCCAAACTCGTATCGGAACAAACCGACGCGGCCGTGACCGGTACCGTCCGGATTGGCGCGCCAGAAGCTTTCACCGGCCACATCGCGGTCCCTGCGCTGGCACACATGCAAGACCATCATCCGGGTCTGGATCTTGAGTTGTTCACTTCGACCCAGCGTGCCCGACGGAACCGCTCGGGTCTCGACTTAGAAATCGTCGTCGGAAAACCTCAGGTACCACGCTCGTGGGAACACCCCTTGTTGCAATATCACCTCAAGCTCTATGCCACACCGGAGTATTTGAAGCACCACCGTACGCCTGCCAGGTTGGCAGACCTGAAAGACCACCGGCTGAACTACTACGTGGAAGCGATCCTGTTGGTTCAGGATCTTGATGCCGCATTAGCGAAGCTGCCCCACATGCGCACCGGGATCTCCTCAACAAATGTTTATGCCCATCTGACCGCCACCCTGGAAGGCGCCGGTATCGGGTTATTACCCGATTTCATGGCCGAGCCGCATCCCGGCCTGGTCTCGGTGCTGGAGACTGAATTTTCCTATGCCGCCACCTTTTGGGCCGTGGTGCGCCAAGAGTCTCAACGCAACCCCGCCGTGGCTACGGTGTATCAGGCGCTCCAAGATTATGCGGAGAAACTCCACTCACACCGTGAGGGGCCCACCGTGATGTAAATGCGGTGATGAGCAAACGTGTCAGTGGGTGGGATCAGACGTTGAAGAACAAGCCCACCACGTAGGTTACCCCCGCAGCTCCCAGGCCGATGCAGAGTTGGCGTAGGGCTCGTTTGAAGGGGGGAGCACCTGAGAGCAGCCCGACAATCCCGCCGGTGATTATTAGCGCGAGCGACACGAGGCCCAACGCCCATAGCAGAGCGGTCATGCCCGTGGCACCGAACAGAAATGGCAGCACCGGGATGATCGCCCCGATTGCGAAGAAAAAGAACGAGGAGAAGGCCACTTTCCAAGGGTTCCCCACGGCCTCGAACTCTTGCTGCTTCAGCTCTTCCTCGGGGCCTTTGGAACCATCGGGGCGAGCAGAAAATGTCGGGTTGCAGTCGCAGCTGAGATATCCCAGGCGTTCTAGGGCCCGGTGACTGGCGTCCTCTGGGGTCATGCCGCGAGCGCGATAGACCAACTCAAGTTCGTTTTGTTCGATGTCTAAGTGTTTGGCAGCCCGCAGGGTCACGTGGGTAGGGTGCGAAGCTTCCAGGAGTTCCCGTTGCGAGCGCACCGAGACGTATTCACCGGCACCCATACTCAGAGCCCCCGCTAGCAGACCGGCAATCCCGGTGAATAGCACGACCGATGGGGCGACACCGGTGGCACCGATCCCCATGACTAACGCCAAGTTCGAGACCAGCCCGTCGTTGGCGCCAAAGACCGCGGCACGGAAATTGCCTGCCATCGTTTCGCGACCTCTGGCTGCTAATCCGCGGACGACTTCCTCATGGATAGCCTCATCCGCGGCGATCTCGCGAGGTACTTCAGAGTCCGCGGTATAGGGGGAGTTGGACTCGGCACGTTGCATCAAAGCAAGAACAAAGACCGAGCCGAATATGCGAGCTAGAAAGCGTAACAGGGCCCGATGCAGGCTGGGCCGGCGTCGGACTTCGGCGTGTTCACCCAGTAGGTCGCGCCAGTGTTGCGCGTGGCGTTCTTCGGCGTCGGCTAGACCGATCAGGATATCTTTTTCGGGTCGTTTGCTGCGTTTGGCCAGATCCCGGTAGATCTGCCCCTCGGCGATCTCATCTGCTAAGTAGCGTTGCCAGCGACGAATTTGTGCTTTCGTCGGCTCTTGGGCCGCGGTCACGTCGTCGTGATGCTGTGCAGCTGACATTCGCACTCCTTGCGTATCGGTGGGCCAATACAGTCGTCCTCTACACTACCCGGTTGGCTTTGAGGGGTGCGTTACACTGTGGATTATGGAATCCGGTGAAGACCATTCAGCTATACCCAAGCGTAAAAGAGTCCCTCGGGCTTTGCGGGGAGGCAATGACCCGGATCCGCGATTTACGTTGGCCAATGAGCGCACCTTTCTGGCCTGGATCCGCACCTCGTTGGCGCTGCTGGCCGGGGGGATCGCAGTCGAAGCATTCACTCACGATATTTTTGATGACACCGCGCGCAAGGTGCTGGGTACCACCTTATTGGTCCTGGGCGGTCTGCTCGCGGTCTCGGCGGCCGGACGCTGGTTACGGGTTGAAACCGCGATGCGTCAGAGACGGTCGTTGCCGATTCCGTTGTGGATCCCGCTCATTGCTCTGGTGTGTGCGGTCGCTGCTGTGACTGTCCTGTTGGCCATCTGGGTGACCAATGGTTTTTAGATCGGTTCGGCCAGTTCCTCGTCGGCCGCTACCGCACCACGAGGATCCCGGGCTCCAACCGGAACGCACGGTCATGTCCTGGGGCAGAACCGGGCTAGCGACCGCGGTGGTGGCATTATTACTGATTCGCTGGTATCCCTCGGTGGGTGTCGTGGCGTTCGTCCCCGTGGCAATCGCCGTGGTCGGGGTGGGCTTGATACAGCTCTCGCAGCGTCGCCGTTACCGAGTACAGGTGGCCGGGATCAACTACGAGAAAGTCGCAGCAGATTTCTGGGCGGTCTTCTGGATGACGGTCATGGCGGTGCTGATCGCCGCGACCGGCATTGCCGGGGTGTGGCTGTTCTAACGCGATAGTTTCGTCGGGTCGGGATCTTGCGGTGGGGTAGACCGGGGCTGATCCGGATCATAGCGGAAAGTTTGCTCATCGCCGCGTTCTGGCTGCCGAGCAAAGATGAAGTGCCGTCCGGTCATGTCGGTGACGCTTAGGGAGACGAAGAAGTCTTTATGGGTCGGCACCCACGGGGCAAGTCCCAGCCCGCGAACGTAGTCGATATCTTCTTCGGCGACGGTGCTGATGTTGCCGCGAACCACAACCGACCAGCCTTCATCGGGCAAGATGCCGTCGGTTTCGAAGGCCACCATCGCCTGGGATTCTGCCGCCAGAAGTTTCGCGCCAGGAGCGGTGCGGAAGTAGAGCTTTTTGCCGTCGAACGCGTAGTTGACCGGCAAGACTTCGATCTGTCCGTCTGCTACAAACGCTAATCGGCCGTGGCGGGTATTACGTAGTAACAATTTGGCTTGCTGGCGGGTCAGTTCCAGAACCGGTTGGTCTTTTTCGTGTTCAAACATGTAGGCGCTCATATACTCTATTGTCCTGCCTTGAGCTAGCTCACGCCACAGTTCGGCCCCGGGGTGTCACATTTGACGGATCTTGTCGAAACTGTCGGCGATGGCTTGGGCTGATCTGCCCGGGGCCACCGCCACGTAATTCGGGGCCAAGTGGGCCGGCCCGGTAGTGCCGGTCAGGTAGGTGCCGCCGGCTTGGGTCAGAATATAGGATGCTGCGGCCACATCCCAGGGGCTGGCGTCCACCCCTAAGACCAGATCGGCGATACCGCGTGCGGCATAGCAAATCTCTAAGGCCCCCGATACGAGCCGACGCACGGTGGCGAAACTTGTGACGAACTCTGCAAACACCTCGGTGGCTTGTGGGGCGCGCTGCAAGATCTCAGCGGCAGGAAACGACGTCACCAGGTTGTACTGTGCCGGTTCGGCCGGGGCAGGCCGTGCAGCCAGTGGTTGGTCGTTGAGATAGGCGCCGGTGGGGTCGGCAGAGAATTCATCGCCGGTCACCGGGTCGACCACCACGGCCGCCATCACCTGGTCGTCTTGGACCGCGGCAATTGAGATCGAAAACAGCGGGTAGCCGTGGACAAAGTTACTGGTCCCGTCAATGGGGTCGATTATCCACTCCAGCTGCCCAGGGGCCGTGGCGGGTTCGCGACCGGATTCTTCACCCCAAAAGACCGCCCCGTCCCCGGCGAGTCCGGCCTTCAGTAAGGCTTCGGCCTCGTGATCCCATTGCGAGACCAAGTCATGACGGTTCGTCTTGGTGGTCGCCACAACGGAGCCGGCAGCAAACGCTGCGGCGAGTTTCGCAGCGACCGGGCGGGCAGCTTGTAGAGCTCGGGTGCGCAGAGATGTCATGGACTCCACCATAAACCAGGTACCGTAACGTACTAGACTGTCTGGGTGACCAAGGAGTGGAACTAGCAAGTCTATGGCGCGTCGTCCTAAAACCTATCGTTTTCCGACCATCCCGCGGTTTCATGCTGCCCCGGGCAGTGAAGCCTCCCCACCCGAGCAGCTAGCCACCCTGAGCTATTACAGCTTCCAACGACGGCGTCGCGATCGCGCTCGCCGCCGCGGCGCAAAGCCACGCATCCTGTCATTTACCGGCTACGGATCACCGCGGTGGGTGCGGATCTTTTCGCGCGTGTTGCTGTCGAATCCGGAATGGACCGAAGCCGAATACATGGCCCAGATTGTGCGCGACGGGGTGCGTGGCTGGCAAAACTTCGTCTCGCCACCCATCGCGTATGCCAAAGTCGAAATTGAGGTCAACGGTCAACGTCACCCTGTGCGCGCAGACCGCAACGGGGTGGTCGATGCCCGCATTGCGTGCGAACTCGAGCCCGGGTGGTCGACCGTGACCTTACACATTGAGGGTGCAGATTCGACCAGCCAAGACGTACTGATCATCGATGACCACACCGACCGTGCCGTGATTTGCGACGTGGATGACACGGTCTGGGTGACCGCGCTGCCACGCCCGCTGACGGCAGCCTGGAACTCATTTTTGCTCGATGAACACGCTCGTCGGCCGGTGGCCGGCATGCCCGTGATGCTCAACCGGCTGGCAGAACAAGACGCCGGCATCCCGGTGTTCTATGTCTCCACCGGGCCCTGGAACGTCGCCCACACCCTGACCCGGTTCATGACCCGCCACCTGTTCCCACTGGGACCCATGTTGTTGACCTCGTGGGGACCCACCGAAGACCGCTGGTTCCGGTCCGGGATGGCCCATAAGGTCAGTGCGCTGGCTCGGCTCGCCGATGACTTCCCACACTTATCGTGGACGCTGATCGGTGATGACGGCCAACACGACCCCGAAATTTATACCCATTTTGCCCACCATCACCCCTCTCGAGTGGATGCGATCGCGATCCGCCAGCTCTCGGCAACCGAAGCCCTGCTGGCCGGTGGTCGGGCTGAGAATACCCAAGGGGCCACCCCCGGGATTCCGTGGGCATATGGCCCCGACGGTGCGGCACTGTCGTTCCAGTTAGAAAACTCGAAAGTGCTGCCACCCCGTCAGCACGCGCCGCTGACTTGGCCGCAGTCGGTGACATCGGAAGAACAACTCACGGTGGCCGAGCTGCGCGCCGATTATCCAGAATTTACCAACCCTGATGAGCCACAGGAGTGAGCATGACCGTCATTGAGATTCCGTTACGTTGGGGCGATATGGACGCCTACGGCCACATCAATAACGTCCAAATCGTGCGGCTGATGGAAGAAGCCCGCGTGATCGTATTCGGGATCCCCTCGGGCACCGGCCACCGTGACGGCACGAATCCGAAGGCCCACATTGACCTGCGAGCCGGAGCCGACGACGGGGTCATGACATTAATTGCAGACCACACCGTAAAGTATCGCCGACAGTTGCCCTATCGCGGGCTGCCCGTCCGGGTCGAAGTCGGCATTGAGAAGGTCAAAGGCGCCTCGGTAGAAATTTACTACCGCTTCTTTGATCGCGACCAGGTGGCCGTGGAGGCGACCTCCACCATGGTCTTTGTCCACCAAGAATCCGGCCGACCGGTGCGCCTGACCCCTCGCCAGCGGGACGCGCTCGCAGACCTCTAAGCTGCACTGTCCGATGTGGGGCGGTTGCGGCGTTGGACGGTCCAGTCGATGAGCAGACCACAACCCATCCCAACGACGATGCCAATCACCATCGCCAGCAGGGGGCTATCCACCACGTGACTGGCAAGGGCACCCATCAAGGCAGCCAAGCCCGCCCACAGGATGCTAGCGATGACCGCAAGCGGCAGAAACCGTCGGAGCGGGAATCCGGTTGCCCCTGCGGACATATTAACCGCAATCCTGCCGGCGGGAATGAACCGGCCGGTCAGCACCAAGGCGCTACCACGACGGGCGAAGGCGCGCTGGGTAAACTGCAGGGCTGCTTGCCCGGCGGGACGACGCAGCATCGGTATGCGGTGCAACGGGATCTTGGAGCCAATCAGATATGCCAGGCTATCGCCAAGGACCGCGCCCGCGGCAGCAGCCAACACCATGACCACAATAAAGGCTGCCGACGCATCGCTGGCTAGCGCCAACACCGTGGCTGCGGTGACCAGCGAATCGCTGGGCACGATCGGGAAGACCGCATCGAGCAGACAGCACGCACCCACCACGACTACCACCCATGGCGAGGCGCCCAGCGCGACGATGGCGACCTCGAGGTCTGTGATGAGTTCGGCAAGCACCCCGGGTGCCGGTTAGACGATGCCCTGGGCAATCATCGCGTCGGCAACCTTGAGGAAACCGGCGATGTTGGCACCCGTAACGTAGTCACCGGGGTAGCCAAAATCTTCTGCCGTGGCGATGCACCGGTCGTGGATTTCTTCCATGGTTTCTTCTAACCGGGAGTGCGTGTAGTCAAAACTCCAGGTATCCCGGGAAGCGTTTTGCTGCATTTCCAACGCCGAGGTCGCGACCCCACCGGCATTGGCTGCTTTCCCCGGGCCAAAGAGCACCCCTGCCTCCCGGAAGGTGGTGATCGCCGAGTGGGTTGAGGGCATATTCGCGCCCTCAGCCACGGCCTTCACACCATTTTTCACCAGTGTCGCAGCATCGTCACCGGTGAGCTCGTTCTGGGTGGCACACGGCAGGGCAACATCAACCGGCACATCCCAGATCGAACCGTCGGCCACAAAGTGTGCGCAGTCCCGGCGATTGGCGTACTCGGAGATCCGGCCGCGTTCCACCGACTTGATCTGGCGGAGCAACTCGATATCAATGCCGTGTTCATCAATGACGTATCCGGAGGAATCGGACGCGGTCAGCACGGTCGCACCAAGGGTCTGGGCGTAATCGATCGCATTGATGGCCACGTTGCCGGACCCGGAGACCGCCACGGTCGCACCGTCTAGTGACGTGTTTTTGGTTTTGAGCATCTGGTTGACGAACATGACCGTGCCGTGGCCGGTGGCTTCTGGACGAACCAGCGACCCGCCCCATGAGACACCCTTGCCAGTGAGTACGCCGGCCTCAAACCGGTTGGTAATGCGCCGGTACTGGCCAAACATGAACCCAATTTCGCGCGTCCCCACGCCGATGTCGCCGGCGGGGACGTCGGTGTGTTCTCCGATGTGCCGATACAGTTCTGTCATAAACGACTGGCAGAATCGCATGATTTCGCCCTCGGAGCGTCCCGCAGGGTTGAAGTCAGCGCCACCTTTGGCACCGCCGATGGGCATGCCGGTCAGCGCGTTTTTGAAGATTTGTTCGAAACCCAAGAATTTCATAATGCCCAGATACACCGACGGGTGGAACCGGATCCCACCCTTATACGGGCCTAAAGCGGAGTTGAACTCGACGCGGAAGCCGCGGTTAATCTTGACGACCCCTTTGTCATCCACCCAGGGTACCCGGAAGATGATCTGTCGCTCAGGTTCGACCATGCGCCGGAGAATCCCGTGTTCGACATATTCGGGGTGGCGTTCCATGACCGGGTCAAGTGTGGCGAAGATCTCGTCGACAGCTTGGAAAAATTCGGTTTCCCCAGGGTTTCGACGGACAACTTCTTCTCTGATCTGGGCTAAACCGGCTTCCATAGCGCAACCTTCCTCGAACATCTGTTGTGGTTGACTCGGCCAGCTGCGGTGAGAGGACACGGCTGACACCCAGACAACCGTTGTCTACTGCCCAATCATCTTAGAGGAAATCTGCCTCAGTTGGTGAAACGTTGCACTAACAGCGGCCAGATTTCTCTCACAGTCAGCCGGTTCATCGTGCCAATCAGTCCCCCGTGGGCTAACAAGTGGCACGATAGGAGATGATGACCACCACCACTGAACCCAAATCGTTTCCCATGCCCTTGTGGTTACAAGGCATCATGGAAGCTCTAGCTGCCGCATTTATCAGCGCCGGCATCATTGTGGTGCCCTTGGCCATCATGTGGCTCACCGGAGCCTTCGCCCAGATGCCGCTCAACGATGCTGGCGCCCTGGGCGCCTACAGCTGGCTTGCAAGTTTTGGCGTGCCACTCGAGCTGACCAGTGTCGAAACCGACGAGCTGGTGGGGACCTGGTGGTTCATCCCCCTGGGGCTGTTTTTGGGCTGGTTGCTGCTGGCACGACGTGCCGGCAAACGGCTCGCCAAGGCTTCCCAACTCAAAACCCTATGGCAGCCCACCCTCGGGGCGGTGGCGGCTTTTACGTTTTTTGTCTGGGGCACCAACACGTTGGTCACCATGGACACCGTGGATCTGAACCCCACCTTGGCGGTCCTGCTGCCCAGTCTGGTCTTTACCATCGGTTACGTCTGGGGCGCACTGGGATACTTCCGGCATCCAATCGGCGAATACCTTGTGCAACGCGTTGATCGACTCTCCGATAGTGCCAGGAACGTCTGGCACTACTTCTGGGCGCTCTTGCGCGCCGGAGTCATAGGGCTGGCCGGGGCGTGGGCCATCGCGGCGATATTGATGACCGTCCAGGTGGGCATCCACTGGGCAGAAGTCACTGATGTGTACCAGCGCCTCGACGCCGGCATCTTTGGGGGCCTGGTGATCACCATCTTGCAGATCCTGGTGCTACCCAACGTGGTCGCCTGGACTATCAGCTACCTGACCGGTGCCGGTTTCCAGATCGGTGCCACCGAAATCTCTCCGGCCGGCACTCTGGCCGAGGCCCAACCGGCAGTGCCGATCTTTGCCGCGATCCCAACGGAGCAAAGCATCGATGCCCACTGGTGGGTGCTCTTGCTCTTAGCCCTGGCGGGCATCGTGGCCGGCTGGTGGTTCTTCGGGGTCGGAGAAAACCACTTGGAAGACCTCATCATCGCCAAAATCCCGAACCACCCGACCGCCATCACCCTGGCCGTACTGGCCACCGGCGCAACCATCGGGCTCACCTCCGGGGTGTTGTGTCTGGGAGTGATGTGGCTGGCCAACGGGTCCTGGGCCATCGGGTCCCTATCCGTAATGGGCGCCCCATTGTGGACCAGTGCCGGGCTCTTCGCCGCCCACATCGGCATCGGAGCAGCTATTGGCTACGCGCTGGCCCCGTTGCGGCACGGCGTGACCTTCTGGCGCACCGCCACTGACGACTAATCCCACAAACTGGCCGAGTACTGCGACTCGCACTGGGCCTGGCGCGTATCCGTGAGCGCCTGGGCCATACATTGTTCATATCGTTGGGTGGGCTCCCACAAAATAATCTGCGAGGTCGCGACCCCGCCATAAAACAGCGCACCGAGCAACCCAACGGTGCCAACAAACCACACCAGCATGGAGTGCTGGCCCTTGGAGGCCAGCCGGAACACTCGAATCGCAGCAACCACCGCGGCCAGCGCGAAGACCGGCGCAATCACCTTATAGGGCAGCGGCAACACCACCCCGGCATACGTGGCAAGCAGCGCGGCCACCAACCACAACATCCCATTGGAGACACCACGACGGCTCGCTTGCTGCGGGTCTTGTTCGGTCATGCTGCTGGCGCCTTCCCTCACGACTTCTTTCGGGCCAATACCCAAGTGTACGGGCCACGTCCTTAGACTAGACGGTATGCGCTTGGTGGTATTACTGTCCGGATCCGGATCAAACTTTCAAACCCTCATCGATGCCGTTGCAGCTAACGACCTGGCTGTTGACATCGTGGCAGCAGGGTCCGACGTACCCGATGCCTATGGCCTGACCCGTGCCCAAGCCGCCGGTATAGATACTTTCGTGGTCAACTACACCGACTATCCCTCCCGTGCGGCCTGGACCACTGCGCTCGCAGACACCGTGGCAACCTACACCCCCGATGTGGTGTTATCTTCAGGGCTCATGCGGATCGTTGGCGAAGAATTCATCACCCGGTTTGCTGGCCGGTTCATCAACACCCACCCGGCCTTATTGCCCGCATTCCCTGGCGCCCATGCGGTCACCGACGCCCTGGATGCCGGGGTTGTCATTACCGGTACCACGTTGCACATCGTTGATGCCGGGGTCGACACCGGCCCCATCTTGGATCAACGTGCCGTGCCGATTGCCCCTAACGATAATGCCGAGTCGCTGCATGCCAAGATCAAAGTCGCCGAACGGCAAATGCTGTTAGATAATCTGGCCTTGCTGGCCGCCGGCACCACCCCAACCCAATTGATCCCGCCCTATGCCAAACCGCGCTAGAATGACGCGAGGAGATCACCTGGCAACGGTGAGGAACAACACTGCCTAAAGGAGCACCCCTGTGACCACGACATTGGATCAGATCCCGGTACAGCGCGCACTGGTATCCGTCTACGATAAAACCGGATTGGCCGAACTTGCCCAGGGTCTTGCCGCGGCGGGCGTAGAAATCGTCTCAACCGGTTCCACCGCTTCGATGATCCAAGCCGCAGGGGTCGATGTGACCGAGGTAGCCCAGGTCACCGGCTTCCCAGAAGTCCTGGGCGGTCGCGTCAAGACCTTGCACCCGTTTATCCACTCCGGGGTGCTGGCAGACAAAAACGTTGATAGCCACATGGACCAGCTGGCCGAACACGACATCGCACCGTTTGATCTGGTGGTCGTCAATCTCTATCCATTTGTGGAAACCGTCGCCTCGGGTGCCAGCCAACCCGAAGCCATTGAACAAATCGATATCGGTGGGCCCACCATGGTCCGTGCTGCAGCAAAGAACCACGGCTCGGTGGCCATTGTTACCAACCCCGAGGCCTACCACGACATCCTCACCGCGGTAGCAAACGGCGGATTCACCTTGGCCCAGCGCCAGCGTCTGGCGGTCGAAGCCTTCGCACACACCGCCTCCTATGACACCGCGGTCGCCACCTGGATGGCCGATAACTTCGACGATGCCGAGCACCCCGCCTACGCTGGGCACGCACTGGAACTCAAAGAGTCCCTGCGCTATGGCGAGAACCCGCACCAGCCGGCAGCGATTTACACCACCACGACCACTCCGGCCCCGGGTGTCGCCCAAGCAAGCCTGCTGCACGGCAAAGCCATGAGCTTCAACAACTACGTCGATGCCGATGCCGCCATCCGTGCCGCTTACACCTTCACCGAGCCGGCCGTTGCCGTGATCAAACACGCCAACCCCTGCGGTCTGGCGGTCGCCGCGGCCGATGCCGATGACGCGATTGCCGATGCCCACCGCAAAGCCCACGCCACCGACCCGGTCTCTGCTTTTGGTGGGGTCATTGCCGCCAACCGGCCCGTATCAGCCGCCATGGCCGCCCAAGTCAAAGATATTTTCACCGAAGTCGTGGTCGCGCCAAGCTTCACCCCAGAAGCCCTCGAGATTCTCACGACCAAGAAAAATATTCGCCTCTTACAGCTGCCAGACGGTTTTGCGCTAGACACCAAAGAGTTCAAACAGATCTCCGGTGGCATGCTGGTCCAAGACGCGGACATGTACCAAGCCCCTGGTGATAATCCCGCCAACTGGGAACTCGTGGCCGGAGAACCCGCCGACGAACAAACCATGGCCGATCTAGTTTTCGCCTGGGAAGCTGTACGAGCACCCAAATCCAACGCAATCCTCTTAGCCGCAGATCAAGCCGCCGTGGGCATCGGGATGGGTCAGGTCAACCGGTTGGATTCCTGCCGCTTGGCCATCGAGCGGGCTAACACGCTGGGAGCTGCCAGCACCGGGGCACAAGATGTGTCCACCCCGGGCGGAGCAGAGAATGTCACAGCAACCAATGCCCCGGCTCGAGCCACCGGTTCGGTTGCTGCATCCGATGCCTTCTTCCCCTTTGCTGACGGTCTACAAATTCTCATTGACGCCGGTGTGCGCGCCGTGGTCCAGCCCGGTGGTTCAATGCGCGATGATGAAGTGATCGAAGCGGCCAAAGCCGCTGGGATCACGATGTATCTGACCGGGGGAGCACGTCACTTTTACCACGGGTAACATTCAAGCCCACGCCACAAGGGGGTACGCATGACAGAGCCGCAGGAAGCCACCTTTGGCCAGCTCGAAGAAGAAATCTGGGATCTGTTGCGTGCTAAAGAGTATGCTGCCGCAGCAGAGCTGCTCCGTGACATGCGCATCTCCGCGGTCGAACGTCTGCTAGACCGGACCCCACCGGCGTTGATGCCGGTGGCTTTCCGGCTGTTAGATAAAGACGTCGCTGTTGAAGTCTTCGGCAATATGGAACCCTCGTTCCAGTCGGATCTGATCGACGGGCTCGCCGATGAACACGACCAAGATTTGTTCTCACAGCTGCAATCGGACACTCAAGCGCGCTTGCTTGACGAAGTTCCAGCCGAAGTTGCTCAGCGACTCTTAGCCAGTCTGGGCCCGGCCGAACGCGATGCAGCCGCTCAGATTCTTGGCTACCCAGAAGATTCCGTAGGACGCCGGATGACCGTGGTGCCCCAAGAGCTGGCACCAGACATGTCGGCGGCTACCGCACTGACCATCATTCGCGACCTGAACATCCCGGATGCCGAGATTGATAACCTCAGCGTGTTGCCCGTGGCATCCACGACCCATAAAGTCCTCGGGCTGATTCATTTGCCACATCTAGTCCGGGCCGAACCCGACGAATTGGTCGCGGACTTAATGGAACCCACCGAGACGGTTTCGGTACATGCTGATGCTGAATACGCAGCCCGTACGGTCGTGCACGACCGCGTCCAAGCGCTGCCGGTGGTCGATGACGCCGAGCGCCTTATCGGGATGCTGACTGTTGCCGATGCGCAATTGGTGTTGGAAGAAGAAGAATCCGAAGACACCTTCCGCTCCGGGGGTGCCGAGCCACTGGGTCAGCCCTACCTGTCGACTTCGATCATGCAACTGGTTAAATCACGCATCACCTGGCTCCTAGTGCTTGGGGTCGGAGCGATCTTGACCGTGCAAGTTTTGGGGTACTTCGAAGACACCTTGGCCGCGATGGTCGTGCTCACCCTATTTATTCCGTTGCTGACCGGCACCGGGGGAAATACCGGTAACCAGGCGGCCACCACGGTCACCCGTGCCATCGCGCTGTCCCAGGTCACCACCCGAGACTTATGGCGGGTGGTCGGACGTGAAGCACTCGTGGGCCTCACCGTCGGCGCGATGTTGGGCACGCTCGGTTTCCTCGGCGCGGCCCTGTTCTGGGAACTCAGTATCGGACTCGTCATCGGCGCAACGTTGGTGGTTATTTGTACCCTGGCGGCCTCCGTCGGTTCCGTCATGCCACTGGTTGCTTCAAAAATTGGCGTTGATCCCGCCGTGTTCTCCAACCCATTCATCTCCACTGTGGTCGACGCCCTGGGCCTGGTGGTCTACTTCCTGATCGCCAAAGCCATCCTCGGCATCTAATCTCTGACTTCCACCCCACCCGAACGGGCATGGAATATCGGGCGTAGTCCCGAATGAGTCAATAGGGTGGAAGTCAGATTGAGAGGATGCCATGCACGAATGGAATGCGGCGATAGCCCACATTGAGGACAACCTCACCGAAGAAATTACCGGCACAGCACTTGCCAGTATTGCTTTGACGTCGGAATATCATTTTCGACGCATGTTTGCCACGTTAGCGGGCATGCCACTTTCCGAATACATTCGCAATCGCCGTTTGACCGCAGCGACCGCGAAGATCGTGGCGGGCGAATCGGTCCTCGACACAGCAGTGACCTACGGGTATGGATCAGCCGATGCCTTCACTCGAGCATTCAAAACATTTCACGGCATGACACCGACCCAGGCACGTCAAACCGGTGCAACATTGAACTCTCAATCCCAATTGAAGTTTCATCTCAAGATTGAAGGGAGCACGAACGTGCCCTACCGCATCGTAGAAAAAGACGCTTTCCAGCTGGTTGGATATAGCACTCAAGTCCCAGTCGTACACCTGGGTGAAAACCACGCCATTGCACAGTTCGAACGCAGCCTGGATCGCGACCGGCTCACGGCGCTGAAAGAATTGTCGAATGTTGAACCCGTGGGCACGCTCAGCGCCACGGAGTATCTCGACGACGATACCCACGTTCTGTACTGGCATGCGGTCGCTACGACCGCGACCCCACCTGAAGACACCGAAGCACGGCATGTTCCGGCAGGTCAGTGGGTGGTTTTTTCGACCGAAGGGAAAGTTCCCGAGGCGTTTCAACAGCTCTGGGCTACAGCAGCCACAGAATGGTTCCCAGCTAACCCGTACGAATGGGCGCCAGGCCCACAGCTTTTAGCCGCCGAACTCAACGAGACGGGCGACCGGGGCTCTGCGGAGCTCTGGATTCCCATCACCCCAAAGTGATGTGGAACGCACCTGGCAGGGGTTAAGTCAAGGTTTTTGCACGAAACCCAAACGCAGGCGGCTTAACCCCAGCCCAAAAACCGCAAATCTGTCATGAGGCGCTTCCTGGTGCGTTAGATTGGATGAGGAATTGTGAGGTGCCCGGCACCACAGGGCGCTTAAAACACGAGGAGATAATTCATCTATGTCTAAGATCATTTACACCTATACCGATGAAGCGCCAATGCTGGCAACGGCATCTTTGTTGCCCATTGTTCGCGCTTTCGCCTCCAAGGCCGGTGTAGAACTGGAAACACGGGATATCTCCCTGGCCGGCCGCATCCTGGCCGCCTTCAATGACGTGTTACCAGAAGATCAGCAAGTCAACGACGCGCTGGCTGAACTCGGGGAACTGGTCAAAGAAGCCGATGCGAACATCATCAAACTGCCAAACATCTCGGCATCTGTTCCACAGCTGGTCGCCGCGGTAAAAGAACTGCAGGCCGCTGGTTTTGAACTGCCAGATTACCCCTATGAAGTGACCAACGAGGAAGAGCGCGATATCCAGGCACGCTACGCCACCGCCATGGGCTCTGCAGTCAACCCCGTGTTGCGTGAAGGCAACTCGGATCGCCGTGCGCCTCGTGCGGTCAAACAGTTCGCCAAAAACAACCCACACTCGATGGGTGAATGGTCCAAAGACTCCAAGACCAACGTCGCCACCATGGGCGATAACGACTTCTTCTCCAATGAGCAGTCCGTGACCATGGCCGATAACGACACGTTGACCATCCGACACACCGACGCTGATGGCAACGTCACCACCCTCAAAGACGACCTCAAGGTCCTCAAGGGCGAAATCGTCGATTCCACCTTCATGTCAGCCAAAGCACTGGATGCATTCCTTGCCGAACAGATTCAGCGTGCCAAAGAAGAAGGCGTCCTATTCTCCGCGCACCTGAAGGCCACCATGATGAAGGTCTCGGACCCGGTGATCTTTGGCCACGTCGTCAAGGCGTACTTCCCAGAAGTCTTCGAAAAATTCGGCAACCACTTGGAAGAAGCAGGCCTGTCGGCAAACAACGGCCTGGCCGGCATCGAATCCGGCCTCAGCGAGCTGGAAAACCACATCGCTGAAGGCATCCGCAACGAAATCGCCGACGCCTACGAAAACGGTCCAGATTTGGCCATGGTCAATTCGCACCGCGGCATCACCAACCTGCACGTCCCATCCGATGTGATCGTGGACGCTTCGATGCCAGCGATGATCCGTTCCGGCGGTAAAATGTGGAACAAGAATGACGCAACGCAGGACACCCTGGCCGTCATTCCAGACTCCTCCTACGCCGGTGTTTTCCAGAAGGTCATTGAAGACTGCCGCGCTAACGGCGCCTACGATCCAGCCACCATGGGTACCGTGCCAAACGTTGGGCTCATGGCCCAGAAAGCCGAAGAATACGGCTCCCACGACAAGACCTTCATCCTGGAAAACGACGGTACCGTCGAAGTGGTCGATTCCACCGGCAACGTGCTGATGAGCCACAAGGTCGAAGCCGGCGATATCTGGCGCGCCACCCAGACCAAGGACGTTCCGGTCCGTGACTGGGTCAAACTTGCAGTCACTCGTGCCCGCGCCACTCAGACCCCAGCCATCTTCTGGTTGGACGCCGAGCGCGCCCACGACGCTCAGATCATTGAGAAGGTCAAAACCTACCTGCCAGACCACGACACCGATGGTCTGGAAATCAAGATCATGGCCCCAGAACGTGCTACCCAGTACACGATCGAACGCATGCGCAAGGGCGAAGACACCATCTCGGTCACCGGAAACGTCCTGCGTGACTACCTGACCGACCTGTTCCCGATCCTTGAATTGGGCACTTCGGCCAAGATGCTCTCCATCGTCCCACTGCTCAACGGTGGTGGACTGTTCGAAACCGGTGCCGGAGGTTCGGCACCGAAACACGTTGAACAGCTTGTCGAAGAAAACCACCTGCGCTGGGACTCGCTGGGTGAGTTCCTAGCCCTGGCGGTCTCGTTTGAACACCTGGCTGCGGCAACCGACAACGCCCGCGCACAGGTGCTGGCCGATGCCCTGGATGCCGGAACCGGTCGCTACCTCGAAGAAGGCCGTTCCCCATCACGGAAGGTCGGTGAACTCGACAACCGCGGTTCACACTTCTACTTGGCACTGTACTGGGCTGAAGAACTGGCCGCACAGACCGACGACGCCGACCTGGCCGAAGCGATGAAACCAGTAGCTGAAGAGCTGCGGGCCAATGAGGAGACCATCGTCAATGAACTCAACGAAGTTCAAGGACAAAAGGTCGACATCGGTGGTTACTACTACCCGAATAATGAGCTGACCTCCGAGGTCATGCGTCCATCCGCTACGCTCAACAGCGTCCTGGACAAGATGGCTGGCTAGTCCTACCAGTACAGCAAGCTGTCGAATATACAGCAGGGCCCTACCAACCGGTAGGGCCCTGCTTTTTTCGTCTAATGGTTCGGCGAAGGAGGCTGCTTACTGCAGCTGTTCAGGGATCCACCAGAGACCGTCGTTGTTTTCTTCCATGTAGGTCTTAAACTCGTCGGAATGGTAGGCATTGACCACGGCTTCTGCCCAGTCAGCATCCTGGTTCTCCTCTTTGACAACCACCTGCAAGACGAGGTGATCAAGGATGTCTTCGGTTTCCAGGGCTGCTGATGGGTCAATCCCTGCGTTATACACGATGGAACCGGTCAGCACGTAGAAATCAAAGTCCGGTGCAGCGGATGGGATAGTCAGCGACTTCATCTCCGTGAACTCTAGATCATAGGGATTTTCCACGATGTCATCGGCGGTGATATTGCCCAGATCTGCATCATCATCAATTTCGATCCACCCGGCCTTTTCTAAAACCAAGTAGCAGCGGGCAGCATTGGCCGCGTCGTCAGGCAGGGCGACGGTAGCGCCTTGGGTCACATCGTCTAAACTATCGTGGTTCTCTGAGTAGAGTCCGGCAGGAACTGTCGGGATCGGGCTGATTGCGACCAGGTCACCGTCGTAGTTGGCGTTGAAGTCGTCCATGTACGCGGTGTGCTGTTCGACGTTGAGGTCGACGTCGCCGTCGTTGAGCGCGATATTGGCGTTGAGGAGTTCAGAGACTTCTTCGGCGCGGAAGGTCCATCCGTCCTCTTCAAGTATCGGCACAATCGCGTCTTCGAACAGTTCCGTGTACGGACCCTGGGATTTTGAGTATGCAATTTCCCCTTGGCTTTCGGTCTCTGCTTGGGCGCTGCCTTCGCCTTCCCCCGGTGGGGTACAAGACGACAGGAGTAAGGCGATGGGGACGGCCAGTAGCGTGCTGATTTTTGTACGGTTTTTCACAGATTTCCTCTCGGTGAAGTGATGAGTTCTATTTCGGTTCGCGGAGTCGTCGCGATAACGAGTTGCCAAAGGCCTGCATGATTTGCACAAAGACGACGAGAATCACGATGGTGAAAATCATCAGTGGCGTATTGAAACGTTGGTGCCCATAAGTCAAGGCGAGATCGCCGACGCCGCCGCCGCCCCCGTATCCGGCCATGGCGGTAGCACCAAGCAGCCCTACGATGCTAGTGGTCAGTGACAATACAATGGAGGGGTATGCTTCGGGCAGCAGAAAGTGGCGGATGATTTGCCAGTTGGTGGCGCCCATCGCTTGGGCCGCTTCGATGACACCGGGCTTGACTTCCAGCAAGCTAGATTCCACCATGCGTGCGATAAATGGCGTGATGTAAATGGTGAGTGGTACCAACGCGGCTTGACTGCCGATGCTGGTCCCGACCACGAATCGGGTGAAGGGTATGAGCGCGACCAGCAGAATAATGAACGGCACACTGCGGGTGACATTGATGATGAAATTCAACACCGAGTAGACAACCCGATTTTCTATAAGCCCGCCGCGACGGGTCATCACTAATAACAATGCGATGGCGATGCCCAGTATGGCGCCAAAAAGCATACTCCATCCGAGCATGTAAACGGTCTGGGCTCCGGCAAGCAAGAGTCTTTCAACACTGACGCCAAAGAGATCTTGTTCCATAAAGTCCATTACAATTGCACCGGCTCTTTCACGACTCCGGCCGCATCGATGAGCTGTTCACCATGGGTAATAGCGGCATCGCTTCCGACGAGTTGGAGGTGGAAAACGCCGACCACCGTGTTCTCGAGTTGTTCCACGGTGGCCGCTAGGATATTGACCTCAAGGCCGTCGGCTCTACTCAGCTGGGGTAAAAACGCATTTGTCCTGGTTGCTCCTACATAGCGCAATCGATATATGCGATAGTTCCGGTCATCTTCTCTGACGAGATCAGCGATGGCTTCCGGTATCTGATCGTTAATGACGGTCTGTACGAATTCTTGCGTCGTGGGGGATTGCGGATTCCCGAAAACCTCGGTGACGGTGCCTTGTTCGACCACACGCCCACCTTCCATCACGGCGACCTTGTTGCAGATTCGCTGGACGACATGCATTTGGTGGGTGATCAGCAATATCGTCACGCCCATGGTCTGGTTGATGCGTTTGAGCAACTGAAGGATGGATTCGGTGGTCTTTGGATCGAGCGCACTGGTCGCTTCGTCACATAATAAGATATCGGGCTCAGTCGCTAAGGCTCGGGCGATACCGACGCGTTGTTTTTGACCCCCGGACAATTGGCTGATCCGGGCTTCGCGTTTATCTGACAGTTCGACGATCTCTAAGACTTCATCCACACGGCGAGCGATTTCGGCACGAGATCTCCCGGCCAGAATCAGCGGCATCGCAACATTGCGGAAGACCGTCTTGGTTTCGAGCAGATTAAACTGCTGAAACACCATCCCAACATTCCGACGGCTTTCGAGTAACTCTTTCCGCCGCATGGAGGTGACATCTTGCCCATCGACCGTCACGGTCCCGCTGTCCGGGTTTTCGAGACGATTCACCATGCGGATGAGCGTTGATTTGCCAGCTCCGGAAAATCCGACAATGCCAAAGATATCTGCGTGTTCGACTTCTAACGAGACATCGATCAAGGCATCAATACTGCCAAATTTCCCGGAGTAGCGTTTCGACACCGAATCGAGCGTGATCAAAAGACTCCATGGTTAAGCGTGAGTGAGGCCTCTCACTCTAGCCAGGAATGTTTTCTAACGTGTTTTACGGGTCACAATCGGCAATAGTTCTGCGTCGAAGACCAGGTCAAAGCACGAGCCAGATGGAAGACGGTCCTGTCAGTTGACGAGCATGGCTCGGACTTAATCCTGTTCGGGGTCGTATTCTTCACGGGCGCCGGCTTCACGAGAGGACTGCTCCAACACCGTGTAGGCTTCGCGAGCAATGGCCGTCCATAACCGGATGGCCAGCTGTGGATCGGACTTTTCGATCTTTGCGATCTTTTGTGCAGATAACACCAGCACTTCGACATCGTCGATCGCGCGAATGGTCGTCAACTGGCGACCCGTGTAGCTCAGGGCAAACTCACCGAAGGTTGAACCGGGGGAGAGGTAGACGTGACGGTAGCGGGTGTCATCCTTGCCTTCGGCCGCCAGTTCCACACGGCCCGAGCGAATGAAATAGATCCCGCCGAAGGGCTGACCCACGCGACGGATGATAGTGCCCGCCGTGTAACTGCGCAGCTCCATGTAATCAGCTAAAACATTGACGTCACGGTCTTCGAGGAAATCGAACACCGGTGCGCTTTCGGGTTCACGCGGGGTATCATCGGTCTGCAAGATTTGCCGAGCATAACGATGCGCCAGCCGAAGTTCCGCCCATTCCAAGGCAGCCGAACGGTTGTCAAAGAGTCGGAATTCGCCGTTGATGTCTTGTTCGAGGTCTTCTGCCTCCCAGGGCAGATCGATGTGGCCGGCAGAGGCGGCTTTGGCTTTTTCGCGCGGGTCGGGAAGTTCCAGATCGTCCCGAACGGCGATGTAGTCCAGAATGTGTTCGACCAGTGTTTCGGTCCAGTCGATGAAGATGACGTCCTTGCCTTCGGCACGCCACAAGGCGGTCAATGAGGCCAACATCAGCACAGCGGCACGACCGAAATCATCCACGCCCTGGAAGTCGATGATCACCATGGTCACGTCATCGTCGAGTTCGACGATGGTGCGAGCCATGGTCTCGGTTTCGGCAAAGCCGAGATCGCCGGAGACCTCTAAGATCTGGCAGCGGTCCCCGAACTGTGACGTGATCCTGGAGAGTTCGGTGGAGCGCACCACACCTAAGGAGGCATCGGCCAGTGAATAGTGGGCGCGGAGGGTCGAGCCACCCAGCGGTGACGCATCAGCGTAGTGGAGGCCCAGATCGCGGGTGACGCGACGAATTGCGGCGGCCCCGCGCACCGAGTTGCCGTGACTGTCGAGGGGTGCTGAGTAGACGCCGATGCCCAGCTGGCCCGGGACGACGACCATGATGCCGCCATCGACACCGGATTTTGCCGGCAGGCCGATATCGATCATCCAGTTGCCGGCTGCGTCATACATGCCACAGGTCATCATCACCGCCAGCACCTGGCGGGTGGTTTCTTCCGAGAAAACTTCGCGTCCCGTGACCGGATTGACCCCCTTGTTGGCCAGGGTCGCAGCCATCATTGACAGGTTTTCAGTGGTGACGTCCGTGGAACACTCTAAGAAATAATCTTGGACGACCGGTTCGGGATCCGAATCAATAATCTCAAATGAGCGCAACAACCAGGCCAGCGCGCGGTTACGGTGCCCGTTGATGTTTTCGGCGTGATACACCGTTCGGTTAATTTCGAGCTCACCGGGGGATCCTTCAGCCGCGAGGTCCATGATGCGCGAGATCCGACTGAGCCGGTCGACGCCGCCGCGGCCTTTGATGAGTCCGACGGTTGCGATGGCCCCGGCATTAATCATCGGGTTGGCTGGCCGGCCCGACCCGGATTGCAGGGAGATCTCGTTGAAGGGGTCACCGGATGGTTCGACATCGATTTTCTTGCCCACTTCGGTTGGGCCCAAATCGTCGAGGGCCAGCCCGTAGGCAAAGACTTTGGCGATGGATTGAATCGCGAATCGATGGTCCGCATCGCCGGACGAATACTGGAAGCCATTGACTGTGGTCAGGGTGATGGCCAACTTGCTCAGGTCGGGTTTGGTCGCGGTTTCGGTCACCGGGTTCACCGTGCCTGCCGTCATGGGACGGATGTTTTCCAGCATCTCTGAAAGATAGCGATGCAGCGGTGAAATCATCATGGGCAATCCCTCATCAAGTCGCGTCCAAGAAGTGGTTTAGTAGCCGGCCTGTACATCGACCAGACCTTCCAATGTATCAGGTGATTTCCCGTCAGCCAGGCTCTTGAGGTTGCGTACAATGCGCTCGTCAAGCAGGGGAATGACCATCTCTGGGGTGTCTGCGGTGTGCGGGGTGATGATGCAGTTGGGTTCGGCCCATAATGGGTGACCATCGGGCAGCGGTTCCGGATCGGTGACGTCCAACCCGACGCCACGGAATTTATGATCTGCCAGTGCTGCGACGAGGTCATCGGTGTCCACGAGACTGCCCCGGGCAATGTTGACTAACACCGCTTGATCGTGCATGAGCTCGAATTGTTTAGCCGTGAACATCCGGTCCGTTTCGGGGGTGGCCGCCGCGGCGAGCACCACCACGTCAGCCTCGGGTAAGACGCTGTCGAGTTGCTCTGCGGTGACCGTCCGGTCCGCGCCGGGTACAGTCTTCGTGCTGCGCCGGACCACGGTGATCGTGGTGTTCCACGTGGAGAACAGTCGCACGAGCTCTTGGCCGATCCCACCGCCACCGACGATGACCACGTTGGCGCCATTAAGGGTTGTGCCATAGCTAGCACCCCAGGTGGTGGCACGGATGCGCTCTGGCAGGTGACGTAACAGGGCCAGGGTCAAAGCTAGCGCGTGCTCTGCGACCGGTGGGGCGTAGGAGCCTTTGGCCGAGGTAAAGGTCACGTTGGGGTATTTACGGGCCACCGGTAAGAAGGTTTCTACGCCTGCAAACGGTAACTGCACCCAGGTGACGTCCGGGTTGTTGGCCAGCGTCTGCTCGACCACCGCAGAGTCGAGCATTTGCACCACGACGATCGCGGTGGCATTCCCATCATCGGGATCCACGATCGAATACCCCAGCGACTCAGCGGTCGCCACCGTCTGTTCATGGGCGGTCTCGTAGGGAGTGCCATCCCGCTCGGACTGGACAGGCAAAATCACGATGCGTTGAGTCATAATCCTATGGTCACACGGAAAGTGGTCAAAGGATAGCAGTGCGTCGTGCCGAACGCGTCACACGCACCCACCAGGCTACTCGACGGTTTCGGCCTTAAGATGCTCGGCCGATAACCGCAAATAGCCCTCGGCGTTCTGTTTCAGCCCAGCAACCTGTTCCTCGGTGAGTTCGCGACGAACCTTGGCCGGCACACCAGCTACTAAAGAGTGCGGCGGAATCTCCATGCCTTCCGGCACCAAGGAATTCGCGGCCACCAGCGACCCGGCGCCGACCTTGGCTCCGTTGAGAACCGTGGCGTTCATGCCGATGAGCGCGCCATCACCGACGGTGGCCCCGTGTACGATCGCGGCGTGACCCACCGAAACGTCTTCACCGATGGTGCACGGGAAGCCAGAATCGGCGTGCAGCACGACGTTATCTTGCAGGTTGGAGCGGGCTCCGACACTGATGGGGGCGGAATCTCCGCGTGCCGAAACACCGTAGAACGCCGAGGACTGTTCTTTCATCGTGACATCGCCGGTAATCGCGGCGGTCTCGGCGAGGAAAACGGACTCGTGAATATCGGGCGTTTTGCCCAAGACTTTTTTGATAATGGCCATACGGTCACCCTAAAACCAGTCGTGGTGGCTGTCACTAGTTGCGCGCCCGCGCGCTTATTCGAAGATCACGGTCCGGTCGCCATCCAATAACACCCGGTGTTCGGTGTGCCATTGGACGGCTTGGGCCAGGGTGGCGCCTTCAACGGCCCGACCGCGTTGGACAAAGTCTTGGGCGGTCAGAGCGTGGTTGACGCGCTGGACCCGCTGTTCGATGATGGGTCCCTCATCGAGGTCTGCTGTGACGTAGTGAGCCGTGGCGCCAATCAGTTTCACACCGCGATCATGCGCCTGGTGGTAGGGGCGGGCACCTTTGAACGAGGGGAGGAAGGAGTGGTGAATATTGATGGCCTTCCCATCAAGTTTCTGGATGAGATCATCCGACAGAATCTGCATGTAACGGGCTAAGACGACCAGTTCGATATCGTATTGGTCAACCAGCTCCATCAGCCGAGCTTCTGCTTCGGCCTTATTGGAGGTGCCGTCTGGCTTCTTATTGATCGGGATGTGGACGAAGGGGACGTCATAGAAATAGGCCATCGGCTGTAGATCCAAGTGGTTGGACACGATGACGGGAACCTCGACCGGCAAGGTGCCGGCATGCTGCTGAAAGAGGAGCTCATTCATGGTGCGACCGTCTTTGGAGACCATAATCAGCGTGCGGGTTTTAGCATTAGCGTCGTAAACGCTCGCGTCCATGTCGAATTCTTCGACCACATCGGCGATGGCTGCTTCGGTGTCGGCAACGTTCGCGTCGGTGGTGAATTGCACGCGCATGAAAAAGGTGCCGGTGTTGGGGGAATCGAACTGTTGGGATTCGGAAATGTTGGCGTCGACCTTGAGTAACGCCCCGGTTATGGCGTGCACGATGCCGGGTTGATTCGGGCAGGACAGTTTGACGATAAGACTATTATTGCCGGTGGGCATGGGCGAAACATTCCTTACTCGACTGGTTGATCTCTGGCTATATTAGCGCTAAACCGATCTGGGCACACTATAGATGGGCGTCGAACCAATACCCGTTCCGAAACGGTTATTCGCGGTCTGCACTTCGGGTGGAAAACGCCGCAGGCCCCGAACCGTGTGGTTCAGGGCCTGCGAGTCAGTGTGAACTGAAGGGGTGCGAGCGGTTAGGCGCCGCGCACCCGGTCTTCAATACGCTGACCGATCGTCGCGTCAACATTCTTCCAGTAGGTGATCGCATTGGTCAGCACAGGTTCGACTACATCGCCGAGCGCACCCGAGACGGTGTCGACGAAGTCGTCGCGTTCTTGCTGGGTGAAGACTTCGTTGACCAAGATGTTGGCCTGACGGAAGTCATCATCATCTTTGCGCAATGTGTAGGCCTGACGAACCAGGTCGCCGTCGTTTTCCCACGAGGTGTCGATAGCGCCTACTTCATCCGACCAGGAATCACCGAACGAGTTGGGTGCATACACTGAGCGGTTGCCGGTGTGGTGGTACCACATCGCACCTTCGAAGTTGTAGGTGTGGACCTCAGTCTTTGGTGCGTTCACCGGCAGCTGCTGGAAGTTCGCGCCAATACGGTAACGCTGAGCATCCTGGTAAGCGAAGTTACGACCCAACAGCATCTTGTCTGGCGACATACCAATGCCCGGAACCATGTTGGCCGGCGAGAAAGCCGCCTGCTCAATCTGAGCAAAGTGGTTTTCTGGGTTGCGGTTCAGCTCCATGGTGCCGACCTTAATGCGCGGATAATCCTTCTTCGACCAGGTCTTGGTCAAATCGAATGGGTTATACCGGTAGGTCTTGGCCTCGTCATACGGCATGATCTGGACCCACAGATCCCATGACGGGTTGTCGCCGCGGGCAATTGCATCGAACAAGTCACGGCGGTGGAACTCAGCGTCTTCGCCGGCCAACGCATCAGCTTCAGCATTCGACAGGTGCTCCATGCCCTGGTTGGTCAGGAAGTGGAACTTGACCCAGAAACGCTCGCCTTCGGCATTGACCCACATGTAGGTGTGGGAACCGTAGCCGTTCATGTTGCGCCAGGTCTTTGGTAGACCGCGGGGACCCATCAGGTATGTGACCTGGTGGGCTGATTCTGGGTTCTGGCTCCAGAAGTCCCACTGCATGGTGGCGTCACGCAGACCGGAATCTGGCAGACGCTTCTGCGAGCGAATGAAGTGTGGGAATTTCATTGGGTCGCGCACAAAGAAGATCGGGGTGTTGTTGCCGACCAGGTCGAAGTTGCCTTCGGAAGTGTAGAACTTCAGTGCGAAACCGCGAACGTCGCGCCAGGTATCTGGAGAACCCAGCTCACCGGCAACGGTAGAGAACCGTGCCAGCATCTCGGTTTCAGCACCGGGCTGGAACATGGCAGCTTTGGTGTACTGTGACACATCTTCGGTCACAGTGAAGGTACCAAACGCGCCGGAGCCTTTCGCGTGCGGGCGGCGTTCTGGGATGTTCATGCGGTTGAAGTGCTGCAGCGTTTCGACCAGGTGATGGTCGTGCAACACAATTGGCCCGTCTGAACCAACGGACAGCGAGTTCCGGTCGCTGACTGCTGGGATGCCAGCCTGGGTAGTGGACCCGGTGGCGTGCGGGGTTTGCTTTTCGGCCATGTACTCAGTCTCCTTTAAAGACAGATGAGGTGAACTCGTAAATCGATCTCGCCGCTAGGCGGATACTGGATGCGTGCCAGGAGCCGTTGTGGCAGCAATGTCCTCCAGACATTGCGTGCAGGCTCCGTGGTAGACGACGTCTGCCGTATCAATGACCATGCCGTGCGTGGTTGCCGGTGTCATACACGGTGCACTGCCATGTTGGCAGGGGACATCTTCGATGCGTCCGCAATGTCGACAGTGCACGTGGTGGTGATTGTCGGCGTGCTGAATCTCGAACCGGGCGGCGGTTGGGCCGAACTCCAGTTTGCGAATCAAGCCGACATCTACCAACGACTGCACAACGGTGTAGATCGATTGGATCGTGATCTTTGGAAGGCTCAGGCGGACCTGCTGTAACAGTTCCTCAGCGGTAGCGTGTGGCATCTGTTCCAGAGATTCCAACGTCGCAACGCGCTGCCGGGTGGAACGTAAACCGGTTGCCCGGATACGCGTGGGCCACTCGTGCGGCTGTGCGGTCACCTGACCCTCCTCAAATTGATCAATGCCCCCATTATGACACTTTTGAATGATTCATAAAAATCGAGGGATGTGATCTTCGCTGCAGGGCCTCAGTCTTAGCTCAAGAACTGTAGCCGATCGCTGCAACGGCTGCTTTCCGGCCCGCTCGCGTGGCCCCGATCGTCGAGGCAGAAGCACCGTACCCCACTAAGAACAGACCTGGTTGAGCCGGGACGGTGACACCGTCGCGTTCGACTTTCACCCCGCCGTGGGCAGTGCGGATATCTAACGGGTCAAGATGCTCCAGGCTGTGTTGAAAACCGGTGCCCCACAGGATTGAGTCGATCGGGGTCACCCATTGGTGCTCAATGTCGGTCCCGTGCCCGGGCAAAACTTCGGCATTGTCGTGCAGATTCGCTACCGCAGGGTCACCTGCGCGCAGGAGGTCATCGACCGCTTGGCCCTGGGAGTTCACCGTGGCGCCATCGGGACCCGGGCCACTGATCGTGACCTCGTGTTCACCAAAGGAATCGATGAAACCGCGAAACACCAGCGTGCCGCGGTCAATATGGGCCAGCGTCTGACGATCCAGCGGCAGGCCGGTGTTGGAGACCACCGACCGTGGGGCGTACCCGGCGGTGACCTGGGTTGTGACACGTTGTTCCACGGCCCGGCCCCAACCTGGGTTAAACGGTGCGGCATTCCAGCGCGGTAGCGACCGTGAAACCCACACTGAGTGGTCGGTGACGTCTTCTAACATCATCAGAAATTGGGTCGCGGATGCGCCCCCGCCCACGACCAAGACCCGGTGATCCCGGAAATCTTCGACATCGCGAAAGGTTTTGGTGTGCCACTGTTCACCCTTAAAGTGCTCCAGTCCGGGATAATGCGGGATATTAGGGGTCTCCCAGGTGCCTGTGGCGTTAATAACCGCAGCTGCGGTGAAGTCGCCGGCCTCGGTAAAGATATGAAACAGGCCATCCTTGTATTGCGTCACGGCCCGCACCTTGGCCGGACGGATCACGTCCAGTCCCAGATGGTCTTCGTAGGCGCCGTAGTATTCTGCGACCACCTCGGAAGCCGGGCGCCAGGTATCGGGATGTTCCAGCGGGAAGCCCGGGAGGTCGTGCACGCCGTGGGCCCGTCCCAAAGTGAGCGCATCCCAACGGTGTCGCCACGCTCCGCCGGGGCCTGCATTCCCGTCGAGAACGACAAAGTCTTGTCCGGGGAGCAAGCCGCGCCGATGCAGGGTGCCGGCCGCAGATAATCCGGCTTGACCGGCACCGATGATTGCGATTTGGCAATGGGCTGGAGCACTAACAGTCGGGGAGGCGGTAGTGGAGCTCATAAAGGCAGGATAGTTGAATCGATGCCTTTACTATAAGACCCTGCTCTCCAAGTTGGACGGCTAGCGGTCTGATAAGAAGCGCAGCTTCCGCTAGGTCGTCTTTGACCTGCCCATTGTGCAGCGGCGTGCATTGCCTAGAGAGTTACTGCAGCGGGGGTTCGTGTTGGATTGGCCGTATTATCGTCTGCCCACCGGTGGGGCTTGGCACCTAAAAATGTTATTGAGTTTCGTGTCTATTGGACTTCAGGCGCTGGGAGCGTCACTGACGTCGTCGGGGTACTTGCTAGAACTCAGTCAGGGAACCTGTGCTTGATACTGACCGTGGTCTTGGTTCTCCGGATCTTCATCCGGGTTTGCAAGCGCGCTGGCAGGTAATCTCGTGTCGGCGAACCGACAGTCACCACATATAACGTTACGAACAACAACCTTACAGGGACTTGATACCCCGGTTGAGGGCCTCTACCCTGGAGCAAAGGTCTCGAGGGGGAATTTGTATGTCTTTGATATGGCGAAGCATTGTTGCACTCAGTCTTGTTCTATTGTTCGTATTTATTGTCGGATACCTTGAGTTTCGTGCCGCAATGTTGGCACTGGGGCTCAACCTGACTTGGGATTTGGAGCCGCTCAGTGTGACGACTCCAGAGACCGCCTATGGTGAGCTTCTCGCGTTGTTTATTGTGTTTGGTCTTGTGGCGTGGCTCTTCCTAGCACAACGTCGCAGCGTATCCGGCGCTTCGGGGATCCCGCCATTGGTGGGTGGAGTGGCTCTTCTTGCGGTCATAGGGTGGCAGATGGTTACGGTGACCCCCGAGGTCGTCATGCCCGTCGAGCTCAATGATCCGACTCAAGAGGGTGGCTGGTGGCAGGCGCTCGAAGCCGGGGCCCTGAGTTCTGCCACGATCGGAATGACCGCATTGCTGTTGGTCGTGGCTATCCTGCGCTTTATCCCGGCACGCAATACCCCGGCGGTGTCGGGAATCCACAACTGATATCCGCAACCGCGGTTGAAGTCTGTGGCCCAAGCCCCCAGCGTGATTGGCGGGCATCAAAGTCTTGCGCACGCAGGGTGACTTGGTCTTTCGCCACGCGTCTCTGTGAACGGGCCAGCAACCGTTCGTCGCATACTCGTTGCAGTGCTTTGCAACAACTGCACGTCGTCGGCGTAGTGACGCACTATGATGTATGAAGTCGTAGAGAATTTTTTCACCAGGAGTGCGATGTCTGAAATAGCAAACGTCAACAATGCCCCGTTGGCAGAAGTTGACCCGGAAATTGCCGAAGTGCTGGGGCTTGAACTAGGCCGCCAGCGCAACAGCTTGGAAATGATTGCCTCGGAGAACTTTGTTCCCCGGGCAATTCTTGAAACCCAAGGGTCGGTGTTGACTAATAAATACGCCGAAGGGTACCCGGGTCGTCGATACTACGGTGGATGCGAGCACGTTGATGTCGCCGAAAATCTGGCGATCGAACGTGCCAAAGCACTCTTTGGGGGCGAATACGCCAACGTGCAGCCACACGCCGGCGCCCAGGCCAACGTGGCGGTCATGGAAGCGCTCATGGAACCCGGTGACACCCTGATGGGACTGTCTTTGGATCACGGCGGGCACCTGACCCACGGGATGCCACTGAACTTCTCGGGTCGGCGCCACAACATTGTCGCCTATGAAGTCGACCGGGAAACCTTCCGGATCGATATGGACAAAGTCCGCGAACAAGCCCTGGCCGAACGCCCAGAGGTCATTGTGGCCGGCTGGTCCGCATACCCGCGGCAACTGGACTTCGAAGCCTTTGCTTCCATCGCCGAAGAAGCCGGTGCCAAACTCTGGGTTGATATGGCACACTTCGCCGGGCTGGTTGCCGCAGGCCTGCACCCGAACCCGGTCCCACACGCCGATGTCGTCTCCTCCACGGTGCACAAAACTCTGGCCGGTCCACGCTCCGGCTTCATCCTGGCCAAGGAACAATACGGCAAGAAAATTAACTCGCGCGTTTTCCCAGGCCAACAGGGTGGACCGCTGATGCACGCGATCGCAGGAAAAGCCGTCGCATTCAAACTTGCTGCTTCGGAAGAGTTCAAACAGCGCCAACAGCGCACGCTGGAAGGCGCCAAGATTCTGGCCGAACGACTGACCGCAAAAGACGTTGCCGACCACGGCGTTTCGGTGCTCACCGGTGGCACCGACGTGCACCTGGTGCTAGTTGATCTGCGCAACTCGGAACTCGACGGCAAACAGGGCGAAAACATCCTGGACGAAGTCGGCATTACGGTCAACCGCAACTCGGTCCCGTGGGATCCGCGCCCACCGATGACGACCTCCGGTTTGCGGATCGGTACTCCAGCGCTGGCCACCCGTGGCTTCGGTGCCGAAGAGTTCACCGAAGTCGCCGACGTGATCGCCCAAGCCTTGAAACCAAACCCAAACGTTGAGGCGCTGCGAGCTCGCACCGAAAAACTTGCTGACGACTTCCCGCTTTACGAGGGATACGAAAACTGGTAAACAACCGGTTGCCGACTGACTAATGACACCGTCCGGGCCCACTACTACACTAAGTTGGTGGGCCCGGACGTGGGTTAATGAGCAATTGAAGTTATCAGACAAGGACGTCGCCACCACATGACTGCACTGAAATTAGATGGCCGTGCTACCGCGGCCCAGATGAAAGAAGACCTCGCCGAACGAGTGGCCAAACTCAAAGAGCAGGGCATTACACCGGGTCTGGGTACCGTGCTGGTCGGAACTGATGCAGGATCCCAGTCCTATGTCGGCGCCAAGATCCGCGATATGGAAGAGGTTGGCATTACCTCGCTGCATCGCGAACTGCCCGAAACCGCGAGCCAAGATGAAGTCTTAGAAGTCATCGAAGAACTCAATAACAACCCAGAATGCACCGGGTACATCGTCCAGTTGCCGCTGCCCAAACACATCGACACCGACACGGTGCTAGAAGCAATTGATCCGGCCAAAGACGCCGACGGTCTGCATCCACTGAACCTCGGTCGCCTCGTGGCCTCCGCCGGCGGGGAAGTCACCTGGCCGCTGCCGTGCACACCAAAGGGCTGCCTGACCCTGCTGCGGACCTACGATATCGACACCAAAGGCAAGACCGTGCTGGTCATCGGCCGCGGGATCACCATCGGGCGACCAGCGACGCTGCTGTTCACCCGGCGTGACGTCAACGCCACCGTCATTGCAGCCCACACGGGTACCACCAACATGGAAGAACTCATCGGTCAGGCAGATATCATCATCGCTGCCGCAGGCAACCCCGGCATGGTCACCAAAGACATGGTCAAAGACGGCGTGGTCATCCTCGATGTGGGCGTCAGCCGTGAAACCAAAGAAGACGGCAAGACCCGTATTGTGGGAGATGTCGCCCCGGATGTTGCCGATGTGGCCTCGGCGATGTCACCGAACCCCGGTGGTGTTGGTCCGATGACTCGAGTAGAACTCGTGGCCAATGTGGTAGAAATCGCAGAGCAACAGGCCGCCAAGGCCTCCTAACGGCCAAAACCTACGCGATGCCGCCCATCCCCTGATCGGTACACCCACTGGTCAGGGGATGGGCGTGTTAGCGCACGGGATAATGTCGGTGACCAATTGGGAACCACCTCCAGAAATACGAGATACTAGAAGCTATGCAGTCCATCGAATCCTCATCACACCGCCGCGGCCTACGACTGACCAATGTCGTGCTGCTGGTTGTCATCATCGCCTTTATCGTGGCAGTCATCTTTGCGGCCAACCAGAATGACATCATCGGCTGGATGGTCGTCGTCATCGCCGGTGGTTGGCTCATCTTATCGACCATCTCTCTCATCATGGTCAGCCGCGGTGCCCGCGCCGTGCACAAAACCGCACAAGACTTTCGATCAAATCTCGCTGCATCCTCTGCCAGCGGTACCGTGGTTGATGCCACCGATCCAATGCGTGACACCAAAGTCGATCACTCGTTGAAAATCGTCGAAGTTCAAAAACGCGTCATTACCGAGGAACTGGCTAAAGGTGTGGACCAGGCCGACTTTGAAATGATCGACCGGGCCTTGGATACGATCGAGATGACCGCACATAACGCCCGTGACATGATCAACCCGGACCGGCATAAGAAAAAAGCCAAACCGGATACTGACAACGGGAATAACACCATCACTGGCGACATCATTAACTAGAAAGAACTATGCACTCTAACGCTGCTGATCCAAAGGCTGACAATACTCTTCGTGTAGCAACAGTGAACGTCAACGGCATCCGCGCCGCCCATAAGCGCGACATGGCATCATGGTTTGCCGGTCGGAATATTGACATCATCACGCTGCAAGAAGTTCGCGCACCAGAAGATATTCTGACCAAGCTACTGACCGAGATCGTTGGGGATGAATGGGAATCGGTCTACATTCACGCTGACGAAGCAGAAGCCAAGGGCCGTGCCGGGGTGGCAATTGCCTCTCGGTTGAAACCCCTGGAGACTCGCACTGGGTTAGCTGACGGTATTAACGACTCGGGCCGGTGGGTCGAAGCTGATTTCAACACCCCGGATGGCTCGCAGCTCTCCGTGGCCAGCGTGTACGTGCACTCCGGGGAGGTCGATACACCTCGCCAAGATGACAAATATGAGTTCCTTGATGCCATGGTGGACTATCTTCCCGCCATGAAAGCCCGCAATAACCAGTCGGTCATCACCGGTGACCTCAACGTCGGGCACACCGAGTTAGATATCAAAAACTGGAAAGGCAACGTCAAAAATGCGGGTTTCCTGCCCGAAGAACGTGCCTATTTCGATAAATTCTTTTCACCAGATGAGCTCAACTGGGTCGATGTTGGCCGTTGCGTAGCAGGTAACGTTCCAGGCCCCTACACCTGGTGGTCATACCGCGGCAAAGCATTTGATAACGATGCCGGTTGGCGCATCGACTATCAAGCCGCGACCCCACCACTGGCACATAAAGTCACCAAAGCCGTGGTGGACCGCGCACCGTCGTATGACAAACGTTTCTCAGACCACTCACCGCTTGTGGTCGACTACCAGTTCTAGAAAGGCTCGTTCGTGTCTACCAGCCAACCAACACCGGCCGATATCCTCGCCACGGATCTGACCAAAACCGCACACCTGACCTCAGCTGCGGCACATCCGCGCGTGCTGTCCGGTATGCAACCATCCGCGGACTCTCTGCACTTAGGTAACTACCTGGGTGCGTTGGTGAACTGGGTGAAGGTACAAGAAGACTTCGAAGCGTTCTACTTCATCCCGGATTTGCATGCGATTACCGTGCCACAGGATCCCGAGGATCTGACCAAACGGACCCGGGTGGCTGCCGCCCAGTACATCGCCGCTGGTATCGATCCGGAACGCTCCACGCTCTTTGTGCAGTCACACATTCCGGAACACACCCAGCTGACCTGGATTCTGACGTGTTTGACCGGGATGGGCGAAGCGTCCCGAATGACGCAGTTCAAAGACAAATCAGCGCGAGAAGGCGTTGACGCAGCAGGGGTTGGCCTGTTTACCTACCCGATGCTCATGGCCGCCGATATTCTGCTCTACCAGCCCCACGGCGTCCCGGTGGGCGACGACCAGCGCCAGCACATCGAACTGACCCGCACGTTGGCCCAGCGGTTCAACCACCGCTTCGGGGAAACCTTCGTCGTACCCGTCGGGTTCTACCCGGAAACCGGTGCTCGAATCTACGATCTGCAAGACCCCACGGCCAAAATGTCGAAATCGGCGAGTTCACCCAACGGGCTGATCAATATCTTGGATGAACCCAAGGTCACCGCAAAACGCATTAAATCAGCAGTCACTGATACTGGCACCGAGATCGCGTATGACCGCCAGAACAAACCCGGTGTATCGAATCTGCTGGACATCTACGCCTCGGTCACCGACCAGACGGTGGATGATCTCGTGGCAGCCTATGAAGGTAAAATGTACGGGCACCTGAAAGTCGATCTGGCCGAGGCCGTAACCGAACGCCTGGCGCCGATCCGTACTCGGGCACTGGAACTCCTCGATGATCCAGCGGAGCTCGACAGGATTCTCGCGGTGGGTGCAGCCAAAGCTCGAAGTGTCGCAGCCCCCGTGTTGGAAGAGGTCTACCGAAAGTCCGGTTTCCTCCCGTTGGCCCACTGACACCTTCTCTTCGCCGCCTGGCTGCCCCACAGCCAGGCGGCTGTCTTTAACCCCGAGCGCAACGGCAAAGATCGCGCAGATGAGGAAGCCATGACGCAAGCCACCCCACCGAACGATCCATCGTCGTTGGACGTCGCGCCCCGCTCGGTGCAACTGACGAAGTCACTGGTCTGGCCGCTACTAGGCCTACACGCCCTGTCAGCGGTGATCAGCATCATAGCCATGCGCTCCCAGGGGGCTACTGAGTACTTTCGGAACTACCTCCCACCGGGCGAATTCGAAGCGCTGACCCCAGACATGTTGGGCACGATGTTCACTGCGGCAACCGTATCGTTCATCATATTCGCCGCCATCAACGCGGCCTTGTTCTTGGTGGTCGGCCTGGGCCTGCGAGCGAACCGCAGCTGGGCCCGGTTCTTGGGCCTCGTGCTGGCAGTGCTCTTTCTGATCTCGGCGGCGTACACGCTGCTATTTGCCACTTCCTATGGCGAGTTGTCCGGCCTGGTCTTTGTCGAGACGATCATCAGCTGGGTGATCGTGTTGATTACCGTGTGGTGGGTCGTCCAGGCTCTTGATAAAGATACCGCGCGTTGGTTCGCCATGCATCGCGAGCTCCAAGGCTAAGCACGAGATACCGGCCGGCGGAGTCTTCGTTAGGCTGGAAGAACGTCTCATACGCCGTCCCCTGCACCAAGAGAAAGCCAGAGCCTGCATGTCGACACCCCGCACGCCGGAAGCAAAGCCGCCGAACGTCAAGAACTTCACGACTGCTTTTCTCATCCTGGCATTGCTGATGGTTGCCGCCCAGGCGATCAATTTTATTGTCACGCTCTTGCCTGCCGCTCAAGATGCAATTATCGATCTGGGTGATGGTACGACCACCACGGTGGCAGCATTGCAGAACACTTATCTGACCCTGCTGATCATTGTGCTCCTGGTCTACGGCGCCACGTGGTTCTGGGTCCGCAGATCCAAAAACTGGGCGCGCTGGGTTGCCATAGTGCTGGCCGTGCTCGCCGCACTCGGCGCTGTGCAAGGGCTCATCGGGGTGTTTGCCACCGGAGCCACCGATACCGTCGGGTTAGCCCTGAGTCTCGCACAAGTCATTGCCGCCGGATGGGTGTTAGCTCTTGCCTTCCGGCAGGACCTACACGCTTGGTTTACCGGCCGAGGGGTGTAACCACCCGCATCTTAAACTTGCGCTATTGCTGATTTTCCACGCGTACGGCAACGCAGCTTAGAATAGGCATTTATGAGCCTCTCAATCCGTGTAGCCAAAGCCACCGATAGCCATGAACTCGTGCCCTTAGCGGCACGCACGTTCCCGCTGGCCTGCCCACCAGAAATGGACCAGGCAGCCATTCAGCAATTCATCCGAGACGAGCTCAATGACGAAGTTTTTCGTCGGTGGATCGCCGACGAGGACACCTACGTGCTCGTTGCTACCGACGGGGCCATGCTGGTGGGCTACAGCGTGTGTATCCACGGGGAAATTCCCACCAACGCGCAGCTGCACCAGGATTTGCCGCCAGCTACTTCCGTGATGCTGTCGAAGTTCTACGTGGACCCCGACTTTCATGGTGCCGGAGTGTCGCAGAAACTCATGTCGCACCTGCTGGAGCACTACATCACCACCGAGCACGAGTGGCTCTGGCTGGGCACCAACCAAGCAAATCAGCGTGCGATCAGCTTCTACGAGCGCCTCGGCTTCCAACAGATCGGTACCCGGGAGTTCAATGTCGGCGGGACTAACGCCAAAGATGTGGTCCTGGCCCGCCGACTGCCCTCCCTCGACGACCGCTAAGTCGACCTACGTCTGGTCCTCATCGCGCCGTCGGCGCTTGTCGTTGAGCGGGCGAGTGGGCTGAGTTAGGCTGGGTCGACGGATGGGTGCTGAACCGGTTCGTGCAGACAGTGTGCCGGCTCGGCCGATCACCCGATCCTCTTCATATGGATCCCGCATGACCGGTGCGGCTTCGGCTGCCTCGGGCTCTACCACAGCTTCTTCATCGCCGTAATCGTAGTCGTCACCGTCTGCTTCTCGCCGCGCGATCTCTTCTGGTGGGAGAACTTTCTTCCACCGCCGGGTCCGCATGGGTGGCAGTTCGCTTGCGTCTTCTCGCAGTGCACGATAGATCGCATACATCTGGAAGTAGGCCATGATGAAGAACGGGAGGCCCACCAGGACCACGAACTGTTCAAGAGCGGAGATACCACCCTCACCGGAAAAGACCAGCAGGGTTGCGGTAATCAGCCCGATAGATACCGCCCAGAAGATCCGTTGGCCCAGGGGATTGTAGTCCTCGTGTCCGTTGGCCATGGTATCGGTGACCAGGGCTGCAGAGTCGACCGAGGTAATGAAAAAGATGGTGACCAAGATGATCGCGATGATCGAGATCACCATGGTGGCCGGGAAATGTTCCAGGAAAGCAAACAGCGCCCCGGGAACGTCTTCTTGTTCTACGACCGTTTCAACCAGGCCGCCTTCACCATTGAGCTCGATATCAAACGCTGAGTACCCGAAAATGCCGAACCACAACACCGAGAAGCCAGCTGGTACCGCGAGAACGCCTGTGACGAACTGGCGTACGGTGCGGCCCTTGGAAATTCGAGCGATAAAGATTCCCACGAAGGGCGACCAGCTAATAGTCCAAGCCCAATAGAAGACCGTCCAGGAGGACTGCCAGCCGGAGTCGGCAAAGGTGTCATTCCACAGGGCTAGTTCGGGGAGACTCACAACGTAGCGGCCCAGCGATTCCAGCGTGCCGCTAATGACCATCAGCGTCGAGCCGGTTACCAAGATGAAAACGAGCAGGGCCACGGCCAGGGCAATGTTGAAATTCGACAGCCGCTTGATGCCGCGGTCAAGACCCAGCGCGACCGAAATCATCGACACTCCGCCGACCACACCGATAATGACGAGCTGCCACACGGCTGACTCGGGAATCCCGAATAGTCGGTTGATACCGCTGTTGATTTGTAGTGTGCCCAGACCCAGTGATACCGCAACACCGAACACGGTCCCAATAATTGCCACGATGTCGATGAACTTACCAATCGGACCGTGAATCCGCTCGCCAAGAATGGGCTGGAAGATCGAACTAACTCTTGGCGGCAGGTTGCGTTTGTGAATAAAGTAGGCAAAGCACAGCGCTGGGAGGGCGAAGATTGTCCAGGTGTGCAAGGTGAAGTGATAAAACGTGAAGTTCATGGCATCTTTGGCTGCTTCAGCGGTCCCGGCTTCGATACCTAGGTCAGGCCCACGCGGGGGGTCACCGAAGTGACTGACGGGTTCTGCCACCCCCCAGAACATCAAGATACTGCCGATGCCTGCGGCAAAGAGCATGGAGAACCATGCCGGTCCCGAGTGTTCTGGCGGTTCATCGTCAGCCCCGAGTTTGACCCGACCAAAGCGGCTGAGCGCGATGAAGATCAAAAACAGCAGGAAGACCGTGACCCCGAGGATATAGAACCAGCCCAGGTTCGTGTAGAGCCAATCGGACGCTGCAGAAACGATTGAATCCATCCACTCGGTGAAAGTGACCGTCAGGAACACGAACAGGATGATTACCGCTGCAGACCCAAAGAAGATCGCGGGCGAGGTACGAAGTCGCAGGACGTCGTGGAGGCGTTTCAACATGGTGACAACTCCTTGTCCAAAGAACATTGCTTGTCGGCGGTGGCCGGCTATCTAAATTGTGCCAGGATTTTCCCGTACTGGAAGGATTTACCTGCTGTTAGATTCCCGACGATTCAGCTGCTGGACACCGCTGGTCATCTAATCAATTTACCTGGTCACAATGACCCGGCTATTCATCTCCGTTGCGGCGCCGTTGTTTATGGTTGAGCTGGCGAGTGGGTTGGATGAGTCCTGGTCGACGTCGGTGTGGCGTGCCCGTCCGAGCAGCAAGCGTGCCTTTGGGCCCGATGACACGCTGCGCTGCGTACGGATCGCGCATGACAGGTGCCTCTTCCTCGGCTTCGGGCTCGACTACGGCCTCTTCATCCTCGTAATCGTAGTCGTCATCGTCGTCCGTTTCTCGTCGTGCGATCTCTTCGGGTGGGAGGACTTTCTTCCAGCGTCGAGTGCGTTCAAGTGGCATATCGCTGGTGTCCTCGCGCAGGGCGCGATGGAGGGCATAGACCTGAAAGAAGCCGAACACGAAGAAGGGGAGCCCGATGAGCACCACAACTTGTTCAAGCGCTCCGATGCCGCCTTCACCGGAGAACACCAGCAGCGTAGCAGTAACCGCCGCAATTGACAGGGCCCAAAAGAGACGTTGGCCCAGCGGGTTGTAGTCCTCGTGACCGTTCGCCATGGTGTCGACGACCAGGGCAGCCGAATCCACCGAGGTGATGAAAAAGATTGTCACCAAAACCAGGGCGATGATTGAGACCAGCATGGTCGCTGGGAAGTGTTCGAGGAACGCAAAGAGCGCACCGGGGATGTCTTCTTCTTCGACGACGGTTTCCACGATGCCGCTGTCACCTAGGAATTCGATGTTGAATGCGGACAGCCCAAAGATGCTAAACCACAGGAGGGTAAACACTGCTGGCCCAGCCATGACGCCGCCGATGAACTGGCGGATGGTACGTCCTCGCGAAATACGGGCGAAGAACAGTCCGACATAAGGTGCCCAGCTGATCGTCCAGGCCCAGTAGAACACGGTCCAGGAGTTCTGCCAACCGGTATCAGCGTAGGTGTCGTTCCAAAACGCGAGCTCGGGCAGGTTCATTAAGTAGCGGCCGGTCGATTCGAAGACACCCTGGACCACAAACAGGGTAGAGCCTGACACGAGCACGAAGATCAGCAGGCCGACTGCCAGCAAGATGTTGAGATTCGAGAGTCGCTTAATGCCGCGGTCCAATCCCAGACCCACGGAGATCATCGCCACACCGCCGACCACGCCGATAATAATCAGCTGCCACATGGCACTTTCGGGGATCCCGAAGAGCCGGTTGATGCCAGCATTGATCTGGAGTGCTCCGAGCCCTACCGAGACAGCGAGGCCGAAAACCGTCCCGATGATTGCGACGATGTCGATGAGTTTGCCTATCGGACCGTGGATCTTTTCACCCATGATGGGTTGGAAGATGGAGCTGATCCTGGGTGGCAGGTTCCGTTTGTGAATGAAGTACGCGAAGCACAGTGCCGGCAGGGTGAAGATCGCCCAATGGTGGAGGGTGAAGTGGTAGAGGGTAAAGTTCATCGCATCGGCTGCGGCTTCTGGTGTGCCGGGTTCGATACCGAGGGAAGTTCCCCGTGGGGGATCGCCGAAGTGGCTGACGGGCTCTGCTACACCCCAGAACATGAGAATACTGCCGATCCCGGCGGCAAACAGCATGGCGAACCAGGCCATCCCGCTATGTTCGGGTGGCTCATCGTCTGGTCCAAGTTTGACCCGCCCGTATCGGCTGGCGACAAGGTAGAGCAGAAAGACCAGGAATAAGGTCACACCGAAGATGTAGAACCACCCGAGGTTGGTATATAACCAGTCTGAGGCTGCCGAGAAGACCGTGTCCATGGCTTCGGTGAACGTGATGGTTGCGATAACGAACAGTGCGATGATCGCGGCGGCACCGAAAAATATGGCGGGTGAGGTGCGAAGCCGTAACAGATCGTGGAGGCGGTTCAACATGCTAGCTGCTCCTTGAACAAGGTCTTTTCCCATGCTGGCGTAGGTATTCCCCTCGATTCTGCCGCGCATTGGCAGGTACTGGAAGATTTGAATGTTGCTTGTTTGGCCGGAGGGGTTAAACGCCTGCGGGGGCGAGAAGCAGTAAAGCTTCTCGCCCCCGCAGGGTCAGGCTGGTATCAGTTAGATGTTGCGAGCCAGGATGGCTTGCTTGACCTCTGCGATCGCCTTGGTGACCTGAATGCCACGTGGGCACGCTTCGGTACAGTTGAAGGTGGTACGGCAGCGCCATACGCCTTCTTTGTCATTGAGTACCTCAAGACGCATGTCGCCACCTTCGTCACGGTCGTCAAAGATGAAGCGGTGTGCGTTGACGATCGCTGCCGGGCCGAAGTACTGGCCGTCGGTCCAGAAGACCGGGCAGGATGAGGTGCACGCGGCACACAGGATGCACTTGGTGGTGTCATCGAAGCGTTCGCGGGCTTCTTGGGACTGGAGACGTTCACGGGTTGGTTCGCGTGATTCGTCGGCGATCAAGAACGGCATGATTTCGCGGTAGGACTGGAAGAACGGTTCCATATCGACGATCATGTCTTTTTCGACCGGCAGACCCTTGATGGGTTCTACGACGACCGGTTTGGACAGGTCCAGGTCCTTGAGCAGGACCTTGCAAGCCAGTCGGTTGACGCCGTTGATGCGCATGGCATCGGAGCCGCAAATCCCGTGGGCACAGGAGCGGCGGAAGGTCAGGGTGCCGTCAATTTCCCACTTGATCTTGTGCAGGGCGTCCAGGACACGGTCGGTGCCGTACATTTCCACGGTCCAGGTATCCCAGTAAGCATCTTCGTTGAATTCTGGCTGGTAGCGGCGGACCTGCATGGTCACGGTGAAGGACTCGATTGCGCCGACTTCGCCGGAGTTGGTTTCTTCGATTGTTGCAGTCATTAGTACTTACGCTCCATCGGTTCGTAGCGGGTCATGACGACATCTTTGGTATCGAAACGGATGCCCTTGACGCCCTCGGTTTCGGCGTCCTCGTCGCGGTACAGCATCGAGTGGACCATCCAGTTTTCGTCATCACGATCTGGGAAGTCTTCGCGGTAGTGACCACCACGAGACTCAGGGCGGTGCAGCGCTGCCACGGACATGGATTCGGCAATGTCCAGCAGGTAGCCCAGTTCCAGACCTTCAAGGAGGTCCAGGTTGTAGCGCTTGCCCTTATCTTGAACTGCTACGTTCTTGTAGCGTTCGCGCAGTTCAGCGATTTTGTCCATCGCACGGCGGATGGACTCTTCGGTGCGGAAGACCTGCATGTCGGCGTCCATGACTTCTTGGAGTTCAGCACGCAGTGCGCCGACCTTTTCGGTGCCCTCAGCAGAGCGCAGCGATTCGATCTCATTGACGATGAAAGCTTCGCCATTGTCTGGCAGCTCGACGAAGTCAGCGTCTTTGGCGTATTCGGCGGCGTACAGTCCAGCACGACGGCCAAACACGTTGATATCCAGCAGCGAGTTGGTACCCAGGCGGTTGGCGCCGTGGACCGAAACACAGGCAACTTCACCGGCGGCAAAGAGGCCTGGGATACGGGTTTCGTTATCCTGCAGTACATTTGCTTCGACGTCGGTTGGGATACCACCCATGACGTAGTGACAGGTTGGGAACACTGGTACGGGTTCGGTGTGTGGTTCCACGCCCAAATACGTCCGAGCGAACTCGGTAATATCTGGGAGCTTGGCGTCGATGTGTTCTGGCTCCAGGTGGGTCAGGTCCAACAGGACGTAGTCCTTATTGGGTCCAGCTCCTCGGCCTTCACGGACTTCGTTGGCCATCGAACGGGCTACGATGTCACGCGGGGCGAGGTCCTTAATGGTCGGCGCGTAGCGTTCCATAAATCGCTCACCGTCGGCGTTACGGAGAATTCCACCTTCACCACGGGCTGCTTCGGACACCAGAATGCCCAGTCCGGCCAGGCCGGTTGGGTGGAACTGGATGAATTCCATATCTTCCAGTGGGATGCCGTGACGGTAGGCGATGGCCATGCCGTCACCGGTCAGGGTGTGCGCGTTGGAGGTGGTCTTGAAGACCTTGCCCGCACCACCGGTGGCAAAGACCACGGACTTGGCTTGGAAGATGTGCAGTTCCCCGGTGGCCAACTCATAGGAGACCACACCGGCGACGCGTTTTTGTTTGTACGGGGTGCCGTCTTCACGAGTGGCATCTTCTTCGACCATCAGCAGGTCCAGCACGTAGAACTCGTTGTAGAACTCCACGTTGTGCTTGACACAGTTTTGGTAGAGGGTCTGCAGAATCATGTGACCGGTACGGTCAGCCGCATAGCAGGCACGACGGACCGGGGCTTTCCCGTGGTCCCGGGTGTGACCACCGAAACGACGCTGGTCGATCTTGCCTTCGGGCGTACGGTTGAACGGCAGGCCCATTTTTTCTAGGTCCAGCACCGCGTCAATGGCTTCTTTTGCCATGACTTCGGCGGCGTCCTGGTCCACGATGTAGTCGCCACCTTTGACGGTGTCGAATGTGTGCCATTCCCAGTTGTCTTCTTCAACGTTTGCCAGCGCGGCGCACATACCACCCTGGGCTGCGCCAGTGTGTGAACGGGTGGGGTACAGCTTGGTCAGTACCGCAGTCCGTGCACGTTGACCGGCTTCGACGGCTGCGCGCATGCCAGCGCCACCGGCGCCGACAATTACGACATCGTACTTATGTACTTGCATCAGGTGAAGTCTTCTTTCTTAGTCTTGGCGGCTTCCGGGCTTACAGGTTGTAGCAGAAGCTTGGCGAGTTATCGAGCAAGTTGCCTGCAGCATCGGTCATGCATGGTTCGAAGGTGAAGATCACCAGGGTGCCGAGCACGATGATGGCAATGCTTGCAAGGTACAGGGCAGTTTTGAATGCCACACGGGTCCGGTCTTTGGAGGTGTAGTCGTCAATGATCGTGGCGACACCAATGGTGCCGTGAATCATTGCCAGCCACAGCATGACCAAGTCCCAGATTTGCCAGAGTGGGGACGCCCATTTGCCAGCGACAAAACCAAAGTTCAGACCTTGTACACCGTCACCAACCATGAGGTTGGAAAACAGGTGCGTAAAGATCAGGACCAACAAGATTGGTCCTGAGATCCGCATGAAGAGCCACTTGAACATTTCCCAGTTCGAGCTCGATGATGCGGATGAGCGGAGATATTTCGGATCGATCTCGCCGCTTCGTGGCGCGGCGATGTTTCTTTGCTGTTGAACCGTCATGCGCTTAACCTCCCAGCACCAGCATGAAGTGGCGCACGCAGAATGCACCGAAAACGACGACCCACAGGATCATGACAGTCCACAGCATATGGCGCTGGTACTTGGTGCCCTTGTCCCAGAAATCAACCAGAATGACGCGGATGCCGTTAAATGCGTGATACACGATCGCCGCGACGAGACCGGCTTCGCCGATTGCCATGTACCAGTTCTTGTAGGTACCGATGACAGCGTCGTAGGCTTCGGGTGAAACCCGGACCAGCGCGGTATCGAGCACGTGGACTAATAAGAATAAGAAAATCACCACACCGGTGATTCGGTGGCCAACCCAGGACCACATACCTTCTTTTCCGCGATACAGCGTTCCTCTGCCGGATTTCTTTTCGGCAGGAGGCGACTGCTGCGCGGTTGTCGCAGTAGACACTATGAAACCTCCAAAAGCACGCAGGATTTTGGCGCCTAGACCTGATTTAGTCTCGCGTTCAGCGCCGGTGCGAGTTGCGTCCTATAGCTATAGGCTAATACTAACCGGGCGGCGAAACGTTAATGCGACATTTTCGACCAGCCGGGTGGTAACTTCAGCGACTTGCCAGAGAACTGCAATACAGTAGTTCGGGTGAACCATCAGCAGTTATCATCATCTCATATTCCGGGGCTGGACCGTTTTTGGGCCGTGATCCCTGCGGGCGGCGTGGGCACGCGGTTGTGGCCATTATCACGCGCTGCCGCTCCAAAGTTTCTTCATGATTTGACCGGATCAGGCCAGACTTTGATCCGTGCCACATATGATCGACTGCAACCGCTGGCCGACGACAAGGTGATCGTGGTGACGGGCGAAGCGCACCGGGAAGCGGTGTGTGCCCAACTGGCTGATGTGGCGGAGGAGAATTTCCTCTTTGAGCCCGAGCCCAAGGATTCTGCGGCAGCAATCGGTCTGGCCGCTGCGGTGCTCTACCAGCGCGACCCAGAAGCCATCATGGGATCATTTGCCGCTGACCAGGTCATTGGCCCTGATGAGGACTTCCGCGAGGCCGTGGTTGAAGCAATCGCCACCGCTGCGACCTGCAAAATTGTGACCATTGGGATTAAGCCGACCTACCCCTCAACTGGCTTCGGCTATATCCGCCAGGGGGAACCGCTAGCTGTCGAGGGCGCGCCCTCGGCATACCAAGTGGCCGAGTTTGTTGAAAAACCCGAAGCAGAGGTCGCCGAACGCTACATCGCGGCCGGCAATTACTTCTGGAACGCCGGGATGTTTGTTGCCCCGGTCAAATTACTGCTGGAGCACTTGAAAGCCAACGAGCCGGAATTGCATGACGGCGTGATGGCCATCGCCGAAGCGATCGTGGCTGGCGATGCAGCCGATGTCATGGCAGAAATCTGGCCGACCCTGCCCAAAACGGCGATTGATTATGCGGTCGCTGAACCCGCAGCGGAGGCCGGCGACGTGGCCGTGATTCCCGGAGACTTCATTTGGGATGACGTCGGAGACTTTGCCGCGATTGCGCGGCTGAATCCTGCAGTGAATGAATCCGGGGTGACCGTAATCGGTGAAACCCCCCGCGTCTACGCCGATGAAGCCAACGGCGTGGTCGTCACCGACACCTCGCGAGTCATCGCATTAATTGGAGTAAACGATATTGTGGTGGTAGACACTCCTGACGCGTTGTTGGTTACCACCACCGAACACGCGCAATCGGTCAAACAGGCCGTGGAATCTATCAAGGCACACGGGGACGATGATGTGTTGTGAGCGAGAAACCACAAAACCTAGCGCTATCGGATAGCCAGCCGGTTCGTGATGACCCGGGACTGCCCAGGATTACGCCGGCGGTTCGTGAGATCCTGCAAGACACGGTGGCCTTTCGTCGGGATATTCACCAGCACCCGGAACTGTCGTTTCGCGAACACCGCACGACCGATCAAATTATTGCCACCCTGCAGCGCTTCGGCCTCAAGCCGCAGCGACTAGAGTCCACCGGAGCGTATGTCGATATCGGGACCGGTCCGATCGTGCTGGGTATTCGTGCTGATATTGATGCTCTGCCCGTCAAAGAGGCTACCGGGTTGCCCTATGCTTCCATCCACGACGGGATCGCGCACGCGTGCGGCCATGACATCCACACCGCTGTCTGCCTGGGCACTGCGATTACGCTGCATCGGCTCTGGGCCAGGACCGCTAACGTTGATGTAGACCATCTGGCGCTGGGGGGACGGATCCGCGTGATCTTCCAGCCGGCAGAAGAAAAAATCCCCGGCGGATCCTTGGAAGTCATCAAGCAAGGTGTGTTAGACGGGGTACCGCGCATTATCGCCCTGCACGCTGATCCCAGCTTTGATGTCGGCACGATCGGAACCCGCATCGGGGCGATCACCTCGGCCACCGACACGGTCCGGGTCACGCTGACCGGCCGCGGCGGACATACCTCCCGACCGCAACAGACCCAGGATGTGGTCTACGCGCTGGCACAAATCGCAGCCCAGGTGCCAGCGATCTTGTCTCGGCGCATTGACGTGCGCTCGGGTGTGCAACTGACCTGGGGCCATATTCAATCCGGTCACGCCCCCAATGCGATCCCGACGACCGGACATCTCGCCGGTACCTTCCGCACCTTGGATGCCGACGCATGGGAGACCGGTGCCCAGCTGCTCGATGAAGTCATCGGTCAGGTTGCCGCACCCTACGGTGTAAAAGTCGCCTTAGAACATGTCCGGGGCGTGCCTCCGGTGGTCAATCGCGAAGCCGAAACAGATCTCATTGAAGACGCGACCCGATTCGAACTCGGCTCCCGCAATATCGAATTGGCACCCCAATCCATGGGCGGCGAAGATTTCGCGTGGATGACCAAAGAAGTCCCGGGCGCGATGTTCCGTCTCGGCACCCGGACCCCGGGCGGACCAACCTTCGACCTGCACCAGGGCGATTACAACCCGGATGAACGCGCCATCGGGGTCGGTATCCAAATCTTCACCCAGGCCGCCCTGCGAGCTCTGGTCGGAGCGCCGTAATGCAGGCATTTGAGCAACTGCACGCCGCAGCATCCAAGATCCTGTCTCGAGCCTACGCACCATATTCCAACCACCCCGTGGCAGCCGCCGCGCTTGATGCCGCCGGCACCATCCACACCGGGATTAACATCGAAAACGCCTCCTTCGGGCTGACCCAGTGCGCCGAGGGCTCGATGATCGCTGCCTGGCGCCTGGCCGCGGGAGAACCATTGACCCACCTGGTGTGCCTGAACCAGGGTGGAGACTACATCACCCCGTGCGGCAGATGCCGTCAGGTGTTATATGAACACGCAGCCCCAACCTTGTCGATTGCTACTGCCAACGGTCCGGTGACCCTCGCCGTGCTCCTCCCGGCAGCTTTTGGACCCCACAACCTGCAGGACTAGCCATATGCACACCGCCGTAGACGTCATCACCGCCAAGCGCAACGGAACACCGTTGACCGAGGACCAGATCACCTGGATCGTCAACGCGTATACGGCAGGTGATGTCTCCGATGAGCAGTTCGCCGCCTTGGCGATGGCGATTTACTTCCAAGGCCTCACCGATGCTGAGCTGTTTGCTCTGACCACCGCGATGCTGAACTCTGGCACCAGATTGGATTTCTCCACGCTGGGCAAACCCACGGCAGATAAACACTCGACCGGGGGAGTGGGCGATAAGATCACTTTGCCGCTGACCCCGCTGGTCGCTTCTTACGGGGTTGCCGTGCCACAGCTGTCCGGCCGCGGCCTCGGCCACACCGGTGGCACCCTGGACAAGCTGGAATCCATCCCCGGCTTCCAAGTGCACCTGAGTGAAGAACACATCCGGAACCAGCTGCTCGACCCCGGTGGAGTCATCTGCGCTGCCACAGCTGAACTGGCCCCGGCCGATAAAAAGATCTATGCCCTACGAGATGTCACCGCCACTGTGGACTCGATGCCGCTGATCGCCTCATCGATCATGTCCAAAAAACTGGCCGAAGGCACCGACACGCTGGTGTTAGACGTCAAAACCGGGACCGGTGCGTTCATGCAGGACGAGGCCGACGCCCGGCGTTTGGCCGAGAAGATGGTCTGGTTGGGCAAAGCCCACGGAGTGGCCACCACCGCCGTGCTCACCCGCATGGACACGCCGTTGGGTTACACCGTGGGCAACGCGATTGAAATCGAAGAGAGCCTTGATGTGCTCAACGGACAGGGGCCCGACGACGTGGTGGAACTGACCCTCACGTTAGCCAAGCACATGCTGGCGGGTGCGGGTATCGAAGCTGACCCAGCGGAAAACCTGGCCAACGGCAAAGCCATGGACGCTTGGCGCGCGATGGTCACCGCCCAACACGGCGACCCAGACGCTCCACTACCCACCGCGACCCACGAACACTATGTCACGGCCCCGACCTCCGGTGTACTGTCCCGGATGGATGCCCGTGCCATCGGAGAAGCCGCCTGGCGCCTGGGTGCTGGACGCCAATATCAGGGCCAACCCGTCCAAGCCACCGCCGGCATCCGGTTGCACGCCAAACCCGGTGACAGCGTCACCGAAGGCGAGCGCCTGTTCACGCTGTACACCGAGACCCCGGAACAGTTCGAGGCCGCGACCCGGCTAGTCGAGACCGCCGTCGAAGTGGCCGAGACCTACACCGCGCCAGAAGTGATCGTCGATGTCATACGCTAAAACCTTGTAGGCCGCTACGTGTTGGACTTTCTTGAAGACATCATTCTCGATGCCGCCGAAGCCTGGTGGATGCCGCTTGCAGTCTTTTTACTGAGTCTCATCGACGGGTTCTTTCCGGTTGTCCCATCGGAATCCGTCCTCGTAGCACTGGCTTCGATCTACGATCAGCGCGAAAATATTAACCTGGTTCAACTGTTTTTCCTCGGCTGGTTCGGCGCCTTTATCGGAGACCAAGTCGCCTACTGGTTAGGGCGCACCATCGGGGTCACCCGATTCCGCTGGATGCGCACCCGAAGCGTGGTCCGTGCCATCGGGGGAGTGCGTCAGACACTGCAGTATTCCGGGGCAATGGTTATTATCACCGCCCGCCACATCCCCGGCGGCCGAGTCGCTGTGAACTTCATCGCCGGTGCCACCCGGATGAAGCTGATCAAGTTCATGAGCCTTGACTTCATCTCGGCCGCCATCTGGGCGGCCTATTCCCTGGCGATCGGCTATTTCACCGCGGGCTGGTTGGACAACACCGTGCTCCAAATCGGTCTGGCGCTCATCGTGGCAGCCATCCTGGGATGGCTCATTGATCGAGGAATCAAACGCTTCATGCGCTCGCGGTTGGACAAACAAGCTCACCAAGATGCTCCCAACCAGGAAACTGGCCTAGACTCGGACTCGTGATGAAACACGAATCCACTGATATCGAAGCTCCGGGTCCAGAAGACGAACTGCACCTGGACCCGTTTGCCCTCGACCTGGCCAGCCTGCCGAAAGTCTCCCTGCACGACCACCTCGACGGTGGGCTGCGCGTAGGCACCGTCTGGGAACTGTCCCAAGACATCGGGCACGAGCTGCCAGCCGAGTCAGAAGAAGAGCTGGCCACCTGGTTTGCCGAAGCCGCCAATGCCGGTTCGCTACCCAAATACTTAGAAATGTTCGATCACACCACCGCCGTGATGCAGACCGCACCCGCACTGCAGCGCATCGCCTACGAATTCGCGATGGACCTGGTCGAAGACGGCGTCGTCTACGGTGAAGTCCGGTGGGCCCCAGAACAACACACCCGCGGCGGACTCAGCCTCGATGAAGCAGTCGAAGCCGTCACCGCAGGACTAGAACGCGCAATGACCGAACTCGACGGTCGACTCCAAGTCCACCAAATCCTGTGCGCCATGCGCCAGAACTCGGTGGAAAATGCCCAAGAAATCGCCGAACTGACCCACCGACACCGCCCAGCCGGTTCCGTGGTCGCTTTCGATATCGCCGGTCCCGAAGAAGGCTTCCCTGCCACCCGCTTCGCTGACGTTTTTGCGTGGCTTGATGAACGATTCGTACCCATCACCATTCACGCCGGAGAAGCCGACGGAATCGACTCGATCGCTGGTGCACTGACCGCAGGCCGTGCCCTGCGCATCGGCCACGGCGTCCATATCATCGATGACCTGTCCAATGTGGAACTCGACGACGACCAAGAAATCATGGTCTGGGGAGACGTCGCCAACCGCACCCTGTACAACAACACCGTGCTCGAGCTGTGCCCGACCTCCAATATTCAGACCGCAGCCGTCGAAACCGGGCCAGAAGATAACCCGCTGAAAAACCACCCATTTGATGTGCTGTACCGTTCCGGATTCGCGGTCACGGTCAACCCTGACAATCGTTTGATCTCAGGTGTCTCTTTGACCGATGAGCTCTACACGCTCGCGGCCGTCTACGGGTACACGATGGTGGATCTGTTGGAATTCCAGCTCAATGCGGTCAAAGGGGCCTTCCAAACCGAATACGCCCGCGACCAGTTGAGCGAATTCATCGAATTCTCGTGGATGGATGTCATCGCCGGTGTCCACGACGAGGACGATCCCGAAGCACCCGTGTTTTTCGTCGAGTTCGAAGACGACGAGCAGAAAGACTAACTGCGCTCATGGCTGATGCAGGACTCGAGCGCTTGGTGTGGATCACCGCCCAACTGCGCAAATACTGTCCCTGGACTCAAGAACTGACCCATCACCAGTTGACCGAGTACCTCATCGAAGAGGCCTATGAGGCCGTGGAGGTCATCGAATCCGTCCCCGCAGGACAGTGGGACGATGTGGCAGCAGACAACGGTACGTATGACGAGTTCCGCAAAGAACTCGGCGACGTGTTGTTCCAGGTGACCCTACACTCAGCGATCGCTGAAGAAGCCGACGCTTTTTCCGTCGACGACGTGGCCGATGCAATCAGCCAGAAAATGATTCGACGCAATCCACATGTTTTTGACGCACACGGTCAGCTACTTTCCGAGGAGCAGCTGGGCGACGTCACGGTGGATGACGTCGAGAAAAACTGGGAACAAATCAAGCAGGCCGAAAATGCCGATGAGGCTGCGACGAGCGAAGCTACACGGTCCTCGATCTATGACCTGCCCCCGGGGCTGCCGGCCCTAGCTGCAGCTGCAAAAATCGTGGACCGGGCCGGTCGTCAAACCGTCGACCCGTTCGGTGAAAAACCAACAGCAACCTCGGCGACGATCACGGTCACAGCCGACAATATCGGAGCCGAGCTGTTCGAACTGGTGCGTTTGGCCCGTGCCCACGATGTGGATTTAGAGTCCGAACTGCGACAGTACATTAACCAGCTCCGCTGAGCATGGTCCAAGCCTGAGCGTCATGGTTGATTTCCGAACCGGTTGCAGGCGACTGGACTGACACGGTCGGCTCGTTCCTAGGCTATGGCGGGAATGATCCGGGCAAGGATGCCGCCGGGAGTCGTGAGGGTGCCGAATCTGGTTCCGGGCATGAGTCTCCCGGAAAGGATGCCTGCTCTGGCGCCAAAGCGCTGATATCAGACATCGATGCTCCCTTGGGTCCCGGCCCGAGCTTCAGGCTGTGTTCCGTGCACCATACGAGTGGTACCAGCCATGAGTCCCGCGTTCCAGACGATGCCTAAGAGCATCCGCCGCCGCGTCTCGTTTTTGCACGACTCTCATCATCTACTACGCTACATAGTTACTATGATCCATAGTAGATCAGCTAGCATGGTCGAGATCGCGTCCATTGGCGCAGGCTGAAACGCCCATCGTTTGAGAAAGAGACTTCTGTGTCCACATCCCACAAGACGACTTCGACCCGCTTATGGGTGATGCCCACCCTGATTGTCCTCGGTGCGGTCATTGCACTGGTGGCAGTTTTCTTCTGGGGGAGGTCCACTGCAACGACAGAAGCGGACTCTCAACCTCCAGCAGCGCAGCAAGAGACTGAAGAGGCGGAAACGGTTCCTCCCGAAATCGTTGAGCAGGTCATTCGCCGCGATGCAGAAGACCCGTTGGCCGTGGGCCAAACCGATGCTCCAGTCGTGATGGTCATGTTTTCTGATTACCAGTGTCCATTCTGTGGTCGCTGGACCGCAGAGACGCTGCCAGAGATGCAACAGTTCGTGGATGCGGGCGAACTACGTATCGAGTTTCGCGATGTGAATATGTACGGCGAGGATTCACGTCGGGCAGCCAGCGCCTCTGTTGCTGCGGCCGAACAAGGCGAATTCACCGACTATCACGCTCGGCTATTTGATGGGGGAGAGACCCTCGATGGTTTCTCCGCTGAGGCTCTGACCGATATCGCCGCCGAGATGGGCATGGACACTGACCAGTTCCAGGCTGATATGGATTCTGAAAAGACTGCCGAAATAGTGCAAACGAATGAACAACTCGGCCAGGAGCTCGGGGCGACCTCGACCCCGTCGTTCATCATAAACGACACCCCGGTGGTTGGAGCTCAACCAGCTGACGTGTTTATTGATGCCGTTGAAGAAGCACTGGCGAACACTCAGGAGTAACGCATGGATATAGGTGTGTTGACCGCCTTGATTGGCGGTGCCCTGGCGCTATTGAGCCCATGCGGTGCCTTATTGCTGCCGGCATTTTTCGCTTCAACAGCGGGATCCGGGCCGAGGCTCTGGGCGCACGGCGCAGTGTTTTCGGTTGGGCTGCTCGTGGTCCTGGTGCCGCTCGGGTTAGGCGCTGGAATGCTGGGGACGCTGTTTGCAGCGCACCGCGAAGCGATAGTTATCGGTGCATCCGCCTTGATGATTCTTCTTGGACTCATTCAAATGCTCGGGTTTGGCTTCGATCCGTCCCGGTTCGTGCCGGGCGCGCAGCAACTGCAAAAACAAGCCAATCAGCGTACCGGATGGTTTAAAACCCTCTTGCTCGGTGCCGTAAGCGGTGTGGCTGGTCTATGCGCAGGCCCCATCCTTGGTGCAGTGCTGACCTTAGCGGCCGCCAAAAATGATGTCTGGGCCGCGGGCTCGCTGCTGGCAGTTTATGGCCTGGGGATGGTCGTCCCGCTTTTGATCATCGCGAGTGTATGGAAGAAACTCAGCCCGGCTGGCAAGGCCAGACTGCGTGGTAAGACCTTCACCGTTTTTGGCCGGGAGCTCCATACGACCTCATTCATCACGGGCCTTATTATTATCGCGGTCGGTATCTTGTTTTGGATGACCAATGGGTTGGTGACGATGCCCGAGCTCTTGCCTGCAGGAGCTTCGGCATGGTTGCAAGGAAACTTGAGCGTCTTAAGTAACCCGCTGGCGGATGCGATCTTGTTAGCGCTCGTGGTGGGCATCATCTTGGCGATATGGATCCGTGCACGCTACCGTAAAGCCAACGCACTGGCCGAACAAGCCGCAGAAGCCTCGGACACAATGTAGCAAATCTGTTGTGTGAAAGGGGCACCCATACCGGCGACTTATAGGCTCACAGCAGCGGCCGTAGGGGCTTGAGCGCATGCTCTACTACGCGTGCCATTGGGTGCCGTTCCCGCCACTGCGCGGAATCTATGACTTCGCAGTGCTCAGCATCGGCCAGGAACACTTTCTCTAACTCTGCGGCAAATCGTGGATCAATGATCTCAACATTGGTCTCGTAGTTATAGGACAGTGACAGGCGATCGATATTGGCGGTACCCACGGTGGACCATTCGCCGTCGATAGTGGCCGTCTTGGCGTGAATCATGGAGCTTTTATACAGCAGCAGCGTTATGCCCGCGTCGAGCAGTTGGCCGTAAAACCCGCGCGAGGCCCAGTCGGCCACGATGTGATTCGAGTTCTTGGGGACCATCACCCGAACGTCCACGCCGCGATCCGCTGCGGCAATCAGTCCCTCCACGATCTGCTGATCTGGGATGAAATACGGTGTAGTGACCCAAATGTGCTCACTCGCGCGATCGATGGCATGTAAGTACATCTGCCGGATGGGATACACCAATTGGACCGGCAGGTTGGCATTGACTTCAACCTCGGGTTGCCAGGTGCGGGGAGGCTCCCAGGGGATTTGGTTGGGTGGCTTCGTCATCTCGTTCCAGAGCTGCGCTACGGAATGCTGCATATCCCACACGCCGGGGCCGATTTCCCGCAGGTGGGTATCTCGCCAGTACTTCGCGTAGTGTGAGCCGATGTTATAGCCGCCAACGAATCCGATCTCATTGTCCACGGCCAGAATTTTCGAGTGGTTGAGACCGGTATGGCGTATGGGACCCTTCCAGAAGCGCAGACCAATCACTGGCAGCCGTATGACACGCACCCGATCGGAGAACTGGCGATAGAACGAACGGGGCACGACTAAGTTTGCGAACCCGTCAAACAGCACATACACCTGGACGCCACGCTCAGCTGCCTGATTCAGAGCATCGATGAATCGCTGACCGATCTCGTCTGCTTTCCAGATGTAGGTCTCCATCAAAATGGAGTGTTCTGCACCGTGGATTGCGTCAAGCATATCCTCGTACAGCTGCTCCCCGGACGTGTAGATCGTGAGCTCTGACTCATCGAGCGTGGTGTGGAAAGTGCCCGGGTCTGGAGCCTGTCGTTTCTCCCGGTCGTTATACATAAACCAGTCGGCACCCGCCAGACCCGCTGCGGCCAAGACTGGGACCGCAGCCGCGGCTGCCGCAGTAATGCCGGCAACCTTCAAGACATGACGTGCAGTGAGTTCACGGGAAGTGCGGCGCAGCGAGATCATAATTGCACCTTACTGACTCACGCCGCTGTCAGCCTAGACCTCGTGATTGATGCTCTGCGCATCGCCTCAGATATGGCAGGTTTCATGAGCCAACATGGCGAGAAGATCCAGCCGCCGTATCAGACAGATAGTCCAAGAGGAAACGGAGTGGCCATTGGTTATGGCAGCCCTCGGCAATCTGCGCGGTGAAACTGAGCGACGGTGGGCGACCGCGCCTGGAGGAGAATTGGTGTTCGTTGGTCTCTGCTAGGCAGTACGGGGTGCTTGCATTCGTCTGATCTTGCTAAAATTGCGGAATGAACAGACGACAGCAATCATGAACAAGCCCTCTAGTTCTTCTCCGAACACTCCCACCTCGTCTGTCGTGAACACCGTGGGCCTGAATCCGTGAGTTTCATAGAAATAATAGGCGTGATTGGGGATCTCCTATCCCTGGTTGGGCTAGGTCTAGGCCTCCCGGTGTATCTCATAGGCGCTTTGCTGTACTCCGCGGACAAGAAAATGGTCCCCACCGAGGTTGTCACTGTCTACGATGAGTCCTCAACGAAGTTGCGCTGGTATGCCGCCGGCGACATCTACGAACGGCCCGTGCGTCCAGATGAACATGACTACCTTAGGGACCGAGACTATCGCGTAGGGTTCGTGAAACCACGGCACCCCGCAATTATGCGTTTAGAGCCCCAACGACAAATCACATCGATCTGTTTGACGTTGGGAAAGACGCTTGTCATTATCGGTCTGGCCGGTTTCCTGGCCTCACTTCTACCCTTGTTTGGCAACTCATAAAATATCTCAATGCAGCAGCTTGAGGTCAGCTTTGTCTGTAATTGTTGATTTCCCTTGGTGGAGTTTTGTAGCTTCGACAACGTCATCGGGGTCGAGTGTTTGGCCGACTTTAGAGACCTCCAGTGGGTGACCAGGATCTATCATGAAGGCTGTCGCCAGGGCTGGGTAGGGAAAGTAGGCCGCTTAGAATGCTTCTGAGATGAGACGATCTTGGTTCTGGTTGGCGCTTCCGCTATCGATATTGCAGAAAGCTATCACGGCGGTCCGGCCAAGCGTTTCGTTCCATGCGCCATCATCAAAACCGCCCTCCGTCAAAGTATGCCGGATGGCTTCATGCTGTTCGTCGCTGAGCCGAGCAAAGATTCCTGTATCGGGATTCATATCGGCAAATTCGGCACACGTAGGTACTGCTGCACCAGCTGCGCAGCCGCCTAGAAATGCGCTGACTGCCAGGACGGCAGCTGCTGGGACAAAACGTCGCAATGTGAGTGAGAAGCGTGACATGGTAGTGCCTTTCAACTGTCTTAGTGTTGCCTGCGCTCCGGTTCGTCAGGCCTATTTGTCAGGGGCACGAGAGATCATCACGGATTGTGTTTGGCTCATGCCCGGGGCGGTTTCGATAGGAAGCCGCTGTTTCGCTGCAGTAGCATGCAGCCCGTTCAGGACAGCGGAGGAGCTTGTCCGCTGAACTCTGCTGAGCGCGGCAAGCAAGGTCACGGCAGTTCGTGCCAGATGTGCAGTGAGGGAACTAGCCCACGGTCGTCCAGTGTTCAGGTCTGTGACTAAGACCTGGCGCCGCGTCATTCCGGGCGAGGGTACGACCCACACCACGTGGCCGCCGGGTTTCACGAGGCGTCGAGTTTCAGCTATGACCGCTTCCGGCTCAGGGTGCCGATGCAGTACGTTCGCGCAGAGTACGAGCTCATATTTCCCGGTGGGTAATCCGGTCGCTGCGGCATTGGCCTTCTGCGGTTCGGAAATACGTCCTGTCCGTACCGCTCGGTGCAGCATGGTGGAGGAAGTATCAACACCCAGGGTGTGTGCTCCTGAACGAGTGAAGGGACGAGAAAACAACCCCGTCCCGCAGACGAGATCCACGACGTTCTCCGGGGTGCCGACAACCTTGGCTATGTGTGCCGAGACGTGCCGTGTGACGGGTGAGTCCCAGATGAAATCGTAGAGCTGGGCATAGAACGACCAGAACGTGCCCTGCACTTTACGCAGAGCCATCATGGCCCAGTCTGCGCTGACGGTCGCGTTCTGCTCGTTTCGTTATGAAGGTTCGCCAAAATGGGAAGGTAATGAACGCGACCAGCAGGACGATGATGAGGAGATCCATGCTAGTAGATCACCCACTTATCGCCGCCAGGGATCAGCAGGTATATGCCATAGCCTCCAAGTAAGAGTGCGACCCACCACATACTTGGGACGTATATGAGCCCGAGGATTGCGAACACTATCGCGAGAAGGCCTAGTACGTAGACCATTGCAATGGAGAGAAAATCCATCGCGGTCTCCACGCCGTCGGCGACTTTATCCGCGCGCTCAAACATTGTGGGTTTGTCTGTGGCAGCACTTGGTGCTTGTGATCCTGGGTCCGCCGTTACTTCTGCTTCTGCCAAAGGATCGTGGTCAGGTTCTGGAGGAGTTCCAACAGGTTCTATATTTGTAGTCATGGTCTTCGCCTTTTCAAGGGGATGAGTTACCTCGTAGAAAGGTGTCTAAGATCTAATACAGAACGAATCAGGGCTTCAAGGTGACTCAAGATGAATGTCACAAGTTGATGTCTTGCGAATTCGACGTGCTCAGGATGTGTATACGTACGCCGTTATGTACCTGTCACGGGAAGCGCAGAAGCTGTTCGAGCAGAGTCGAGTCGGAGAGGTTTGGTATGCTCCGCAGCTCCTGACCGAGACTGTTGGCAATACCAGTGAAGCCCATGGGGAGGGCACTGTTGCCCGCGGTACCGAGTCTGGCCTGTTGCTGAGATCTGGAAGAAGGCGCGTGACGCTGTTGAAAGCACACCTTGAGATAGCGATAGCACTGAACTCAGCCGCTGACTGCAATGTATGCATTTAAAACCCGGACACTCAAGGGTGGTGAGCGCAGAGGGCTTGTGCGCTGCAGGGAGCCCCAGGGAAGCTTTAGTGCTCAGCTCGCGCCGACGCTCTTCCCGTCGCAGAGTTCCTACATTGAGTCGAAAGCTATCTCTGACTGGGTGCTCGTGCGAGGAGATCTCCCGGAATACTTCTCGAAAGTCGGCATTGGCATCACTGGGATGTCTTGAAAGTTGGACTAAATAGCGGTCCTCGTGGATACATTGAGTATCGGTAAGTGTGAATAGGGCCTTCGAGCGTCATCTGAATGTGATATAGGTGTTCCTGCGCTTTGTTGAACGTTAAGCTGCATATTCGTCCAGTTTTATCTACGCATGAATATTTTCAGGACGGAAAGCGTCGGGAGAGAACGACTTGATCCTTCGGGAAGACGGGTTCAACTTTTGCGTGACTGTTCGGCTGTTAGGGGACAATTCAATTTCGTTCTGCCGTACCGACAAGAGACCTGGACCACATTGCTCCAGGCTTTCTTGAATGCCCTACCCGCAGGAAAGTGAGATTCCCCCAAGCTGCACATGGGTTCAGCAGTTTTGCCACGAAATTAGGGTCGGGTGAAGTTCGCAACTGAGATGCCTGACGAGCCATTCCAGAGCGTAGTCGCCTATTAGTAATACAGCTCGTGTCGTCATGACCGGCCAATAGGGTATCCGAGTAATTTGTCACTTCACTTCTCGAGGTAAGTCTCTATGACTGAACCGGATACGCTCCTGACCATTGCGGGTCTGAGCATTATCGTCGTTACTGTTGGCCTGCTGATCTGGGGCAAGGTCTCACCTGTTGTCGCCATGACGGTCGTGCCGGTGGTCGGCGCACTTGCGCTTGGCTTTGGACTTGAAGACATTCAAGAGTTTTTCAGTTCGGGCCTGGATTCCGTGATGAACATCGTCGTCATGTTCATTTTCGCCATCATATTCTTTGGCATCCTATCCGACGCCGGGCTGTTCGACCCGGTGATCCGTAGGTTGATCCTCATGACCCGCGGCAGGGTCATCCTGGTGTCGATCGGTACGGTGTTGATTGCTGCCCTGGCACACCTCGACGGTGCCGGTGCCACAACCTTCCTGCTCACCATTCCAGCGCTGCTGCCGCTTTACCTTGCGCTGAATATGAGCCGTTACTTACTGCTACTACTGGTGAGCCTCTCGGCTTCGATCATGAACATGGTGCCCTGGGGTGGCCCACTGATTCGTGCGGCTACCGTCATTGGTGAAGACCCCGGTGACATGTATCAGCCGCTGATCCCGCTGCAGGGCGCTGCCCTGGTCATGCTCGTCGCGCTGGCTGCACTGCTAGGCGTGCGAGAAGTTCGCCGCATCAACGCGGCGGTCGGTACCGGGCTCGCACCATCAGGTGGCAACGTCGATGTGCGAAAGATCGCCGATGACTTCACCGCACGCCAGGCCGAAGAACGCAAAGACCTCGAAGGTAAAATTAATTCCCACCGCATTATTTACTGGCTCACCGTCGTGGTCGTGATCGCCGTGCTGGCCACCATGCTCGCCGGTTGGCTGAACCCAGCGCTGAGCTTCGTCTTAGGCGTGGCCGTCCTGCTGCCACTGAACTTTAACTCTGCCAAGCTACAAATTGACCGCATGAAAGCCCACGCTCCCAACGCCTTGATGATGGCCGCCGTCATTATCGCTGCTGCGGTGTTCTTGGGTGTGCTCAACCAGTCGGGCATGCTCGAAAGTATTGCGTTGTCTCTGCTGCAAGTCATCCCGGAAGGCGTGGGCCAGTACTTGCACGTGATCGTCGGCGTGCTCGGTGTTCCGTTGGACATGCTCACCTCCACCGACGCCTACTACTTCTCCGTGCTGCCACTGGTTGAAGCAACCGCGAGCCAGTTCGGAGTGGCGGCCACTTCCACGGCCTACGCACTGGTGATCGGAAACGTCATCGGTACCTTCGTCAGCCCATTTGCACCCGCCCTCTGGTTGGCCCTGGGGCTGGCAGAAGCCGACATTGGTAAACACATCCGGTATTCGTTCCTCATTATGTGGGGCTTTAGTATCGCGCTGTTGTTGGTCGCGATCCTGTTCGGCATCGTGGAAGTGTAACCCAACCCCACCTTGAAGCGTGGGTGCCATCATAGAAGGATTTGTCTCGATGGCACCCGCTGGTCGTTAGACTAGGGCGTGACTGTTTGTCACAGTCACCTCACCGGTGACCATACATTCTTCCAAGGAGATTGCACTCATGGCATTTATCGACGCCATTCATGCTCGTGAAATTTTGGACTCTCGCGGCAACCCAACCGTTGAAGTTGAAGTGCTGCTAACTGATGGCTCACTGGGACGCGCAGCCGTCCCATCGGGTGCCTCAACCGGAGAATTCGAAGCAGTCGAACGCCGCGATGGCGACAAAGACCGCTACCTGGGCAAAGGCGTGACCGGCGCGATCGATGCCGTCAACGAGGAAATCGCGGATGTACTTTACGGCGTCGATGCAACCTCCCAGCGTGATGTTGATCAGATGCTGCTGGACCTCGACGGCACCGAGAACAAATCCAAACTCGGCGCCAACGCCATTTTGGGTGTCTCCATGGCCGTGGCCAACGCCGGGGCAGCCTCCTCGGATCAGCCCCTGTTCAAGTACCTAGGCGGGTCCAACGCGCACATCCTGCCGGTTCCAATGATGAATATTCTCAACGGTGGCGCTCACGCCGACACCAACGTCGACATTCAAGAATTCATGGTCTTGCCAATTGGTGCCTCGACGTTCGCCGAAGCGCTGCGCTGGGGGACCGAGGTTTACCACAACCTTAAAGCCGTCCTGCAAGAAAAAGGCCTGGGCACCGGACTGGGCGACGAAGGCGGTTTCGCGCCGGATCTAGAATCCAACCGCCAGGCGCTGGAAGTCATCGTGGAAGCCATCGAAAAAGCCGGCTACACCGTAGGCGACCAAATCGCACTGGGTCTGGATGTTGCGTCTTCCGAATTCTACAACGACGGCTCCTACACGTTTGAAGGCGAACAGCGCGACGCTGCCGCCATGATTGACTACTACGCTCAACTGGTGGCAGATTTCCCAATCATCTCGATCGAAGATCCCCTGGATGAACAGGACTGGGCCGGCTGGACCGACCTAACCGCTCGTCTTGGTGATACCGTCCAGCTGGTCGGCGATGACCTGTACGTGACCAACGTTGAGCGTCTGCAGCGCGGTATCGAAGAACAAGCCGGCAACTCGGTACTGGTTAAGGTCAACCAGATCGGTACCATCACCGAAACCTTCGAAACCATTCGCCTGGCACAGACCAACACCTTTGCGTGTGTCATCTCGCACCGCTCGGGTGAAACCGAAGACACCTTCATCGCCGACCTGGCGGTGGCCACCAACGCCGGTCAGATCAAGACGGGTGCACCAGCACGATCCGACCGGGTTGCTAAGTACAACCAGTTGCTGCGCATTGAAGAAGAACTGCACGACAGCGCCCGCTACGCTGGCGCGGCAGCCTTCCCACGCCTGGCACGCTAAGGCCACGCGAACTAACACCGCGGCCGAGTTCGGCCGCGGTGTTTACGTGTCAAGAGAAAACGTGTAAACCTGGGGATTATCTGACAATTCGCAGCTCTACCGTGTTGGCGATGGCCCATGACAGCTGTCCGGCCAGTACACTAGACAGACCAAGAGCTAGCCACCCGGGAGGTGACACCACGGTGCCGAAGAAACCCCGTATGCCCAAAAGCGTTCAGCCCGATACTGCCCCCGTTGAAGCGGAACACGAGGACGACGACGCGATCATCCTCGATGACCCGGCACCCGTCACCAAAATCTCGCGTCAAAGCACCCGAAAATCCCAAGCTGCCAAGCATCAGGCCGAAGAGCCCGACCCGGCAGAAGAAGACGTTGCACCAGCGCCGCGCTCAAAAATGCGAGAGCGACTCCTCGAGACCGCGAAGAAAGCACAAAAGAACCCAAAAGAGCCGAAATCTAAGCGGATCGATCGGGATATCTGGGAGCGCGCCGAACGCGCCACCAGCTTTGAAAACGACCCGCAACCGGCCCGCCAATTTTCTGGTCGCACCGTCGCGCTGCTAGCGGTGTTATTTATCGCAGCGCTGATCATGGCACAACCACTGCAGTTACTACTTGAGCAACAAGCCGATATCACCCAGGCCCGCCAGCAGCTAGCGCAAGAACAACAGCGCGAACAAGAACTGCAAACGCAGTTGGAACGCTGGGAAGATCCGGCCTTTGTGCAGCAGCAGGCTCGGGAACGGTTTAACATGGTGATGCCCGGTGAACGAAAATACCTGGTGATCGGCGACGAAGAAGCACCCACCGAACCAGAACCTAACGTCGCCACCGTCGATGAAGACATCGAAATGGGCTGGGCAGATCGCCTGTGGGGCTCAGTACTACACTCCGGTCAGGAATAGGAAGCACGTGACCAAAGAACCAACCGCTCAAGACCTCGATACACTCTCGCGGCAACTCGGACGACCCGTGCGCGATGTCGTTGAAATCGGGGCCCGCTGTGTTTGCGGTAGCCCCCTGGTGGCCACCACCGCACCCAGATTGAGCAACGGGATCCCGTTTCCCACCACGTTTTACCTCACCCACCCGCACGCTACCGCGGCCGCATCCCGGTTAGAAAACGCCGGGGTCATGGAAGACATGACGCAGCGTTTGAATGACGACGAAACACTCGCCGCAGCTTACAGGCAAGCCCATGAGAATTACCTCAGCGCCAGAGCTCGCATCGGTGAGATCTCCGGTGTCGGCCCGGTCCCAGAAATTTCCGGGGTGACCGCAGGTGGTATGCCCGAGCGCGTCAAATGCATCCACGTGCTGGTCGGCCATTCCCTAGCTGAAGGCCCCGGCGCCAACCCACTGGGGGATGAAGCCCTAGAACTGATGCGCCATGACTTCGACCCAACCGTGTGCCGTTGTGAAGGTGCCTGGGATACCGCAGGGGATCCACCACAAAAAGACCTGTCACGCCACACCCGCCGCCTGCGCCGTCAAGGCCGCACCAATCCGATTCAGTACGCCGACCCGGGTGCCGGACCGGTGGCCGCCATTGACGCCGGAACCAACTCGGTCAGGTTGCTCATTGCCCAACTTGGCGAAAACGGCGTTGAAGAACTCCACCGTGATATGCGTATCGTCCGCCTCGGTGAAGGGGTCGATAAAACCGGGGAGTTCGCACCGGCAGCCCTGGAACGGACCTTTGCGGCCGTACACGACTACGCCCGGGAAATCACCCGCCACGGGGCCCACCCCACCAGATTCATTGCCACCTCGGCTTCCCGTGATGTCTCCAACCGCGATGCGTTTGTCTCCGGCATCCGGCAGCGACTCCACGTCACCCCTGAGGTTGTCTCGGGTGATGTCGAAGCAGAACTGACCTTCGCCGGTGCAGCTTCGGCGCTGGATACCTCCCGCTGGGACCGCCCGGTGCGCGTCGCTGTTGTCGATGTTGGTGGGGGATCGACCGAAATTGTCATCGGCACGATCGATCCCGAATCCGGCGAATCGACCATCCAGGCTCAGACCTCAATGGATGTTGGCTGCGTGCGCTTCCAAGAACGCCACCAGCTCAGCGACCCTCCGACCGAGACTCAGATCCGTGCGGCACAAGACGATCTGGCCACCTACCTCGACGAGCTTGATCCAGAAGCATTCGACTTCAACTCCATCGACGCGGTGGTCGGGGTTGCCGGGACGATCACGACCATTACTGCGGCGGCACTTGGCCTGCCCGCTTACGATTCGGAAGCCATCCATGGCACAGAGTTGAGCGTTGATGACATCCTCACTGCGGCCACGAACTTGATCGGCCAGACTAAGGCCGAGCGTCTCGAACTGGGTTACATGCACGAAGGCCGGGCCGATGTCATCGGCGCTGGCGCGATCATTTGGGCCCAAATCCTTGAACACATTCGCACCGCAACCGATGGCGCGGTCAGCACTGCCATCACCAGTGAGAAAGACATCTTGGACGGCATCGCACTGTCCCTACTGAGGTAACAATGTACAAAAAGGTAGTGGCCGGATTCGCCGGCATTGCCCTCACCATCCTGCTCGCCACCCCCGCTGCCGCTGATAGCTGGCGCGATGAACAGTACTGGCTGGAAGACTATGGCTTCACCGAAGCCTGGGAAACCAGCATGGGGGAGGGTGTGACCGTCGGTGTCATCGACACCGGCGTTGATGGCTCCCATCAAGACCTCGAGGGTCAGATTGCTGGCGGCTATGATGCTTCCGGCACCGGCAACGCAGATGGCACCACACCCATGGGACCCGACCCGAACCACGGCACCATGGTCGCATCCCTAATCGCCGGGCACGGCCACGGTGACCCACCCGAGCAAGAAGAAGACGAGGACGACGAAGACGCCGATGAGGACTCGGATGATGAAGAGTCTGAATACGAGGAAGAGGAATCCGAGGAAGAAGTCGAACCCGAGCCGATCGACGAGTTCGGGACCGACGGCATCCTCGGTACCGCGCCCAAAGCAGAGATCCTGTCAGTATCGGTGCTGCTGGATGATTCCGCACCAGAGGTCCCCTCGGTCGATGAACAAATCGCCGATGGCATCCACTGGCTGGTCAACCAGGGCGCCGATGTCATCAACATCTCACTAGCTTCCTCGGCACAAGACTGGCCCGAGTCCTGGGATGACGCCTTCCTGCACGCCGAACAAAACGACGTGGTTGTGGTAGTAGCTGCCGGTAACCGTGCCTCCGGATCGGAGATTGTCGGCGCACCGGCAACCATCCCGGGTGTGCTGACCGTGGCTGGTCTGGATCAAGACGGCAACGCCTCCTGGGATGCCTCTACCCAAGGCATCACCATTGGTGTGGCCGCACCGGCAAACCCGCTCATCGGGGCGACCCCGGATGACAGTTACACCCACTGGTCGGGCACCTCTGGAGCAGCGCCGCTGGTCTCTGGACTCGCGGCACTCATCCGAGCAGATGACCCCTCCATGCCGGCCCCTCAGGTGATCAATCAGATTCTAGAAACCGCACAGAATTCCGGAGAGGCAGGCCAAGATCATCTGTACGGCCGTGGCATCGTGGATGCGGCTGCAGCGGTCGCCGCCGATATTCCACCGGTCAGTGCGAACCCGATGGGCTCGATCGCCGACTGGATTACCTTGCATCGTCGCGGCGAACTTCAAGAAGTCCAAACCGATGATGAAGGTCGCGAAGTCGCCGGATCGATCGACTACCCAACAGAGATACCGCAGGCTGCGCAATTAGAAAAACAACCTGATGTGTTGCAGCCCATCGTGGTGATTACCGCCGGGATACTGCTCCTTGCAGCGGTCATTACGGCACTGATTTTGCTCCGAAAACAGGCGAAAACTCGCCAATCCTCGTGACTTTGGTAAAAACTTCACAAAGTCGGCTCAAGGCAACTAAGGTAGGGCACATGGCTATTACTCCTCATCTATCTCCAAAACCACGCGTACTTGTCGTGGGCGGTGGCTACGCCGGATTCAAAGTGGCCAAGCGCCTACAGAAAAAGATTCGCGACCGTGGCGGCATCGTCACCGTTGTCGAACCAAACTCCTATCTGACCTACCAGCCGTTCCTGCCAGAAGTAGTCGGCGGCTCGATCGAAGCACGCCACGCACTAGTGGATCTGCGCACACACCTGCGCCAGTCAGAAGTTGTGCAAGGCAAGATCGTTGAAGTCAACCACGCCGAAAAGACGGCAACCGTCGAAGGCCCAGAAGGCAATACCTTCGAACTGCCATACCAAGACATCGTCATGACCGCCGGTGCAGACTCCCGTACCTTCCCAATCGACGGACTCGGCGAAGCAGCTATCGGTCTGAAGCGCATCGAAGAAGCGGTCACGATTCGCAACCAGATCCTGGAGCGCATCGAATCGGCAGCCCTGATGACCGATGCAGATGAACGTCGCCGCGCACTGACCTTCGTAGTAGTTGGTGGTGGCTTCGCCGGTGCAGAACTCATCGGCGAAATCGAAGATCTGGTTCGCACCGCGATCTCCAAGAACCCACGACTGGCACAGTCCGATGCTCGCATCGTGCTGATTGAGGCCATGGGTCGCATCATGCCAGAAGTCAGCGAAGAACAGGCCCTCGAGGTTGTCGAAGCATTCCGTGCACGCGGCATCGAAGTTCTGCTGAATACTTCACTGGGCTCAGCGGTCGATAACCACCTGAAACTGGTCAATATGTCAGATCAGTCCGATGCCGGTTCCTTCTACGCCGACACTCTCGTGTGGACCGCAGGCGTGGCCGCCAACAAGGTTGCCAAATCAACGGACTTCCCAGTTGAAGACCGCGGACGCATCGAAGTCACCCCAACCCTGCAGATTTCTGATGGTGAGGGTGGGGTCCTTGAAGGCGCATGGGCCGCTGGCGACGTTGCAGCTGTCCCAGACCTGACCGGTGACGGTCCAGGTGGCTTCTGTGTACCAAACGCTCAGCACGCAGGTCGTCAGGCAGAACGCCTAGCCGATAACCTCATGGCAGTGCGCTTCGGTGAAGGTGCAGTCGAAGAGTACTACCACAAGTCGCTGGGTGCAGTAGCCGGAATGGGTGTCGGTAAAGGTGTCGGTAACCCATTGGGTATCGAACTGTCGGGTGTCGCAGCATGGTTCGCACACCGTGCCTATCACAACTACGCCATGCCAACTTGGGAGCGCAGCGCACGCGTATTTGGTGGTTGGGTAAACGAACTCATCTGGGGTAAAGACACCACCCAGCTGAAAGAACTTGAAACCCCACACAATGCATTCCGTGAAGCAGCGGGCGTAGAGCGACTGCCAAACCGCATGGATAGAAAAGCCTCCGCAGACGCCTAAGATCAGCTCTTAGAACGTCACGGTCCGCTAGGAGAACTGGCGGACCGTGACGCTTCCTGGAACAAGAGTTCGCAAAGTATGCTCATGCCTACTAAATGCGCTAAACTCTAAATGTTCCAGCCTCCGTGGCCCAATAGGTAGAGGCAAGCGACTTAAAATCGCTGTGTTATGGGTTCGAGTCCCATCGGAGGCACCGTTTGTTCGGAGACCTATGACTACCATCCTCTGCAGGCTCCGTTAGGCCCGCAGAGTTCAACGAGGAATTATGCTAACTTCAACGGTCAAACCACGAATTGACGATATGGGCCCCGCAGGCCACGTTCACAACACCGTGCTTCCGGCATGGTTCCAACAAGCACGTCAGCCTTTACTTGACGAATTTCGGACTATGCCCAGCTGCACCACAGTGCCGTTGATGATCAAGGAATATACGGTTACTTTTCACCGTGAATTGCTGCTCAAACCTGACGTCGTGATCACAGTTTCCGTAGAACGGATTGGCAATAGCTCGTTTGTACTTCATGAGGTAGCCCGTCAAAACGACGAGGTGGCTGCCGAATCTCGCGTGGTCTATATCTATGTGGGTGCCGATAACCGGCCGGCGCGTATCCCAGATCAGCAGCGAGCGCTACTCGATTCTTATGTTGAGGCTTCTCAAAAGGTCATGAGCTGAACTAGCCGGTCATAGTAAGACGTGCTTCCTCGACTGTCTCGAACTGTTAGAGACTTAGTCTAGGAACTTTTATCCATTTGGGGATTGAGCGCCGAGCTTTCCGATGAGTAGGTTTCGGGCCTCGTATGCCCCGAGGTTCACAGTCACGAGGTGAACGGTCTTGTCTGCTTCGGGGACTGTGATCTTTTGATCTATACCGTCCACACCCGCATAGATCAAAGTCCCCTCTGAGAGCCCTGTTGCAGTGAGGTAGGCGAGCATTTGGTAGATGTCGTTGCGATCTGGTCCAGAGCCTCGTCTTGAACTGGATCCAAGGATTTTGTACTTGACGTCTCCCACGAAGGACCAGGCTCCGTTGCGCCGGATAGCCAGATCCGGTTGTAATTCCACCCGGCGAGCCTCATCAAGCCAGAGGGCACCTTTCCAGCTATCCTGCATCTCCGCTTCGTCGACACCCCAGGCACGTCGTAGCGTTACCCGGACCCATTGTTCGATCACTTTTGGCATGTCGATGACGAATCCCGGGAGCGTCTCCTCGCCGAGCTCGGCGCTTACTCGTCCAAACGATAACAGCAGCATTGCTAGTGAAATGGCCTGCTGATACCACTGGTTGTGCCGGGTCCACACAATATTCTTGGCGGTGGCTAGTGGGTCGCGCAATGGCGCGACGTGCCGGACATCCCGCAAGACGTGGTGGGCTTGTTGTCGGGTGTGATCCGACAGGCTGGGAGTGGCTCGCACTTGTCGCAGAGCGGCTGCGAGCACCTGGTTTTCGGGTGTGTCATCGTCAAACACATCCGTTTCGACCGTTACCGGGACGGGCCCAACCTGTCTCAGCGTTTGCGGGACGAGGAGCTTTCCGCGGATCACGTTCAGTCGTTGCCGTTCGCGCCGGTAGGCACGGTGCATTCCGCGTTCGAAGGTGCGATGGCAAGACTGAATGAAGAGCGCAACAACAGCGTCGTCCAAATCCTGTCTTGTCGTAGTGGCTGCCTCTGCTTCGAGCCAACCGTAGGGATCGGCTATTTCCGATATCAACGTGAGCAAGCGATGAATCGGGAGTTTGGGCGCGACAGAGACCTTCAATCCGTCGATTACTGCGCCACCTACCCGCGAACCGGGGATCACATGAAGCAGACCGTTATCGGCCGGCACGAAAGCTGCCTGAAACCATTCACGCAGCTTTTCTCGCTGGACGACAGTGAGCGCTACAGGTTCGCTGCGGCTGTGCTCAGTCAGCTGCAGCATCGACACCACCGGTGAGTGCATAAGCTCTCAACTGGTCGAATGTGAGCTCGTCTAATCGCCCTGATTGCCCGTAGAAGTGCTCACGAAGAGTCGGCATGACGGTGAACTTCCATGCCTGACGTGCTGTTTCTTCAGTGAGATCGTCGCCCAACAGGAAATGGCTGGGCCCAATGCTTTGGTCCTGATCGCCGATCAGTTCGTTGGCGCGCTCCAGGAGCTTGACCATCCATTTGAGATCAGGAGCGTATTGGTCCAGATGTTGATCGAGCACATCGTTCATGGGCACTTCTTCCGGGCGCAGATCCCGGATGAAAAACCGGCGCCGAAGAGCGGAGTCGATGGCTGCAATGGACCGATCAGCTGTATTCATCGTACCGATGAGCAGTAAGTTCTCGGGAAGTTTGAATCTGTCCCCGTAATTCAGGGTGACCTCTTCGTTTCTATACTCCAGGAGGAAATACAACTCACCAAAGACCGCGGGAAGGTTGGCGCGGTTGATCTCATCAATGATCATCACGTGAGTGGCATGTGGCTCCTGCTCGGCTCGTTTTGCGGCTTCAAGCAGCGGACCGTTGCGGAGTGCGAATGCGCCAGATGTTCCTGTTTCGGGCCGGAGCCCTTGCACGAAATCTTCGTAGGTGGTCGCGGGATGGAACTGCACCAGTGTGACTCGTGCAGGGTCCTGTGTCAGGAACTCGGCGAGTTGGCGTGCAAGAAATGTTTTACCGGTTCCCGGAGGTCCCTGGAAGATGATCTGGCGTTTTTGCCATAGTAATGACTGGGTGACACGCAACCATTCGTTACTCTCATCGGTGACAAACGTCAGCCGCTGAGCAAGCGCATCGAGAGTGGCAGGGATCGTCTTGGTCCGAGCTTCTCGTGGGGGAGTCGGCTCAGTATCGTTTAGGGACTGGGGCTCCGTGGCGAGTTCATCCGGAGAGACACTTGGCAATCCAGCGCGCCAGTCAGCAAATGCTGCTCGGGTGGCTTGGTCCCAATCGGTAGCACCCAGGTCTAAAGAAATCACCTGTTGCGCGAGCGCGGCCAGTACCGGCACATTCAATTCGATTCCGTCGCGGTAGAACAATCCCGACCGGAGTGATTCCATGGCTTCCCGAAGTGACATGAAGAGTTCACCCGGTGAAGCCTCTGGGCTGATGGTGAGCGAACACAGCTCCATGAGGAGGGGACGGACGGAGGCCCGATAATACTTCGGCACCGTCTCATCGATTTGGCTGAGGAGTCCGGTGGCTGCTTCGAGAAATTCTGAGCTCGGTCCATCGAAACCGGTCTGCTGGTGAAGGTGATCTATCGCTGCGCTAGTCTCTGTGTCACGTAATTCAGCCAGTGCTTTGAGGCCCCGATTGTGATCAGCTTGGAACCAGTCGAGCAGTGCCTTCGACGCGTCGCTGTGAAGTTCCTCGAGTGGCGCAGTGATTCTTGGAAGATTATCCGGGGTAAGTTCTTGAGCCTGTGTAGCTGGCTCCTCATCCGTCAGTAGCTCGGATTCCTCCAAGATGAGCGACGCCCAAGCGGACCATGTAGTAAGGCCGTCTCCTATCCCGAGCCATTGGGATCGGTAGGGCGCAGCATATACATTGACCTCGTACCTGTCACCGTACTGAATGTTTGGCTCTAGGAACTGGATGAGGTCATTGACGTCGCCGTCTTTTTCAAGAAACTCACTAAAAGCAATACTCATACGCTGGCGATCAGCCGTGCTGGCATTCAGTAGAGCTCGATCCGGGAAGAAAAGATGTTCCAGGATCAGTCGCATCGACTGGGCTCCCTGAACATGTATGCCGTCGAGCAGTTCCTGGAAGGCCTCCCAGTCATTGAGTGCATGGTCGCGTTCGTCAAATGACTGGGAGGCGAGCTCATGCATGAGATGTACTAAGTATTGGAATATCGCCCAACGAAATGTGTGAAAGGCGGTACCGACTCGAATGATGCCCGCTCGCAGGCTCGTTTCCAAGGCATCTGGCATCGGCGAGCTATCGTCCCGCCAGCCAAGGATGGTGTTCACGTGGGAAATCTTGGTTGTTTGCTTCATGCTGCCTGGTTGTAGCGGCAGCGTGTAGATAAACATGAGCTCGGCCGCCAGTTGAACCGTTGAGGTAGGAGCTGGCGCTAACTGTGTCTGGAGTTTGCCCAGGAATGTTCCCTCGCCGGCATCCGGTCGGTTAACGAAATACTCGATAAAGCCGGTAGTGGCTTCTTTATAGTCCAACGATTCGCCGGAAAATAGGGACTGCCCTTCAATGACAGCATTCTTCCAAGCCTGTGCCGCGTCGTATACCGGGTCTGCGGTGGGGTTTGCTTTGCGATAAGAGGGGTGGCGGACCTTGTCCTCGCGAGCACGCTTCGCTCCCTCGTCTCTGTAGCGCCGCCAGAACTCGGAATTGAGGAAGGCTTCATAATCTTGAGGCTCGTCGTCAAAGATGAAACGCTCAAGGTGCGGCGCCCAGTGATGATCCTGGTTCAGTCGCCATATGGCATGTCGATGGGTGAAAAAGTACCAAACACGCTCTCGGAAAGCGTGATCCCAATCCACAATGATGCGGTCTGATTCAACCGCCTGCACCATGCCCCGTGCCTTGATGATCATTGTCGACACCGGCAGGCCGTAGTTTTCGAACGGTAAATCCCTTTTCTTCGTGGTGGTAGCTTTGATAGCGATTCGATCGCCGGGGACCATTTCCTGCGCCCGGCCAGGTACTCCGTCACTAAGGGCCCAGTAGCCGCTATTTACGAAATCTGCAGTTTTGTCCTCATTATTTATCATTGAGCCGACCAGCCAGATATTTCGAGCACGATGTTGCTCTGCGCTTTCTTGACCGGCTTGTTGGAGCTCATCGAGCTTAGCCTGGTCGTGGGCAAGTTCTTGAAATAACTCGGGTTCTTGTCGTATGCGTGAGAGAGTGGAGATATTTCGTAGCCCATTTTGGACGTTAGATGGTAATGCGTCCTTTGGGAAGTCGCTAACAGTCCACTTCACCGGGATGCGATGGCGATGAGTTTGAGCCCCAGCTTCGTAATAGTACGGACCCGTCACGTAGCCGATCCGTAGATATCTGCTTTCGCTATACGGTCCCACGACGATGTCATCTTCAGCGATGCCGTCGCGAAACCGCAACAAGGTATAGGCCCAGGCCCGTAGAGTGCCCAAGGAGCTCTCGGGGTTTAACCGACCTAGGTCAGCGATGAGATCTTCAATTTCTAATGATCTTCGGTCGAGGTCCCCGGTCCCATCCCACCCGATGGAGATGAAACCGCCTTCTTCGAGTTCCTGACTGAGTGTATCGTTCCGGATGAGCCAAACTTGAGTCACAAATACCCTTCCATCGTGGAGCTAGACCCATCGTAGTCGAAGCCATGCAGTGGCTAGTGAGTATTGGGAGCGTCTGGAGGGTTACCTTGGGCGAGTAGGTACGCTGGGTAGCGCTCCGAACCTAAAGTTCAATAGACAGTGCTTAAACGAGTGATGCCCCGATGATCAAGATCATCGGGGCATCACTCAGATGTGGAGGACTACAGCGCTATGCAGTTTAGTAGCGGCCGTATCCGATCACGTTGTTGTACTGGGAGTAGGTGTTGAGGTTATCAACGGACAGCCCTGCGCTTGGGTTACGAGCGTGAGCAATCTGGCCGTTGCCGACGTAGACGGCTACGTGAGTAACACGACCGTTGCCGTAGAAGACCAGGTCACCTGACTGCAGCTGACCTTTGGAGATCTTCTGAGCGGAGGCGTACTGTGCTGCTGAGGTGCGCGGGATGCTCTTGCCGTCTTGGCTCAATGCGCGCTGGCTGAAGCTGGAGCAATCCCACTGGTTACCTTCTCCGTTAGCACCCAAACGGTAGCTTGAGCTCGAGCTGTTTGCAGTGCTGACAGCCCATGAAGCACCTGAAGTTGAGGTGCTCGAGGTCTGGGTTGCGCCGCTGCTAGCGGTGGTGACGCCACTCGAGGAGGAGTTGGAGCTGGTGGAAGGAGTCGAGTTGCTCGACGATGAGCTGGATCCGGAGGAGCTGGAACCCGAGGAGTTCGACGAGCTAGAGCCGGAGGAGCTTGAGCCGCCAGGAATGGTCAGCTGAGTACCTGGGTAGATCAGCGTCGAGGACAGGCCGTTTGCGCTCATCAGTGCTGAGACGGAGGTGCCGTGCTGGGAAGCGATGCGGCCCAGAGTGTCCCCGGAAACCACGGTGTGGCTACCACCGGAAGAGGTAGTCGAGCTGCTCGATGAAGAGCTGGATCCGGAGGAGTTCGATGATGAGTTAGCTGAAGAGCTGGATCCGGAGGAGCTTGAGCCGCCAGGAATGGTCAGCTGGTCACCTGGGTAGATCCAGGTCGAGGTGAGGCCGTTCTCGCTCATGAGTGCAGACACGGTAGTGCCGTGCTGGGAGGCGATGCGGGACAGGGTATCCCCGGACACAACGGTGTGCGTTCCGCTGCTTGAAGAAGTTGAGGATGAAGACGATGAAGTCGAGTCCGAAGAGCTCGAGCTGTTCGAGAACGACAGGTTCTGACCTGGGTAGATCAGGTGCGATGACAGCCCGTTTGCCTGCATGAGGCTTGAGACCGTTACGTTATCGTACTGCGAAGCGATCTTCGACAGAGTGTCCCCGCGCTCTACGGTGTGGTCCGCATGTGCCGGTGCAATACCTGCAACAGTGACACCTGCAAACGTTGCGAAGCTGGCCATGCCGACTTTCATGGAGCGCATGTGGCGACCGCGGCGTTGGGCCTTCTCAGCTTCGATGCGTTCGCGGCGAGTTGCGTAAATCATTTTGTTTCCTCCGGAGTGACAATGTTCAAAAATTTATAAAGCGTATATGTGTCAGGCGCACCGACATTGCGGTGGCTCTTTCGGAATGTCGCCGGAACAAGTACGCCTTGCACCGTTACCGAACCGTGATCTAGTTTATCGATTCGTTATGAAAAAGCAATTCCGTCGTGATTTTTCCCCTTAACGTTTGCTGAGCGTATGCCCTCGAAGGACGATCAGAACTGGACAAAATCATGGGCTAAACGTCTCTTCTCCCAGGCCAGCGTAGAAATTGGGGTCTTGCTTCTTTGTAGGACACCCACCCGGTTAGTGGGCCGCTATGCTGAGAATGAACTCGTTATTGCAATTTGTCGGATGTTGTCTAGACGTGTCGCTGGTAGTTAGAGAATCCACTGCCACGTCCACCTTCCATCGAGGATTCAGCCTGAGATGTGTTCACAGTTGCTGAACGAAGCGGTAATAACTCGTTTGTCTTTCACGAGGTAGCTCGTCAAAACGAGGAGCTGACTGCCGAATCTCCCGTGGATTATCTCTATGTGGGGCTGATAGCCGGCCGGCACGTACTCCAGGTCGAGAGCGGGAATTTCTGGAATCGTATGTTGAGGCCTCGAAAGATTATCACGAGCTGACTAAATTAGTTGATACGTGGAGGGGCTCTTCTCTTGCTACTGCCCAAGCCACGAATAGCGGTTTTCGACACGAAGCAGGGTGCCCGGTATGTCTGGCGGGGCACCAATGGCACGGCCTGCGACCCGTTGGAGCGCAACCGATGTTCCAGACTCCGAGTCACTAGAATTATCGCAGCCCGGCGGCAGGCTAGCTATCCTTAGTATAGGGATCGCCGCCCGGGGGAGTATCGGTGAATTGTATGGCAGCACTTCGTAATTTCAGTTGGTGGTCTTACTTTTACTATGCCATTCGCTGGGATGCGCTCTTGACCGTTAAAGGCGCTTAAATAACAGAAACATTCTTAGGTACACAGGCAGCGAGCCTATCGCTGTATGGGATACTAAGCGCATGGTTAAAGTAAGTCAGGCGCAGCGTGTGGTTGCGGCCCGGGAGTTTGTGCAGCGGTGGAAGGGTCTCGGCTACGAAAAAGGTGATACGCATAAATTCTGGCTGGATATGCTGACCAATGTTCTGGGGATGGATGATGCCACCACTAACGTGATGTTCGAACAGTCCACCGTCTCACGTGGGTATATTGATGCGATTGTGGTGGATGCGAAGACCTTTATCGAACAGAAGTCCTTAGGCGTTGATCTGGATAAACCAGAGATTCGCCAGAATGAACCGGTCACGCCGTTCCAACAGGCCAAGCGGTACGCCGATGCCCAGCCCAATGTGCAGCGCCCCGACACCATCATTGTGTCGAATTTCTATGAGTTCAGAATCCACGACCTTGCTGAGGAACCGTACCCCGAGCATAACTACGTGGCGTTCACGCTCGATGAGCTGCCCCAACAACTGCACCTGTTAGATTTCTTAGTCGATCCCAAAGCCGACCGCCGTAAACGCGAAAAAACTGTCTCGGTCAACGCTGGGTATCTGATTGGCAAGCTCTATGACATGCTGCGCGAGCAGTATCTCGACCCGGAATCACCCGAAGCCCAGCACAGTCTCAACGTGTTGTGTGTGCGCTTGGTGTTCTGTTTGTTTGCCGAAGATGCTGGCGTGTTTGAACGTCGCTCGTTCTATGACTACCTTAGTGGCTTACCTGCCCGACAGGTCCGGGTGGCCTTGCGTGAACTGTTTTTGTATCTGGATACTGCACCAGCCGACCGGGACCCGTACGCTAGCGATCACCTCAAATCCTTCCCCTACGTCAACGGGGGACTCTTTGCCGACCATGCCGTGGATATTCCACAGTTCACCGATGAGATCGTGGACTTGTTGCTGCATGAAGTCTCCGCTAGCACCGACTGGTCGACGATTTCCCCCACGATTTTTGGTGGTGTGTTTGAGTCCACCCTGAACCCGGAAACCCGCCATGCCGGGGGCATGCACTACACCAGCCCCGAAAATATCCACCGGGTCATTGACCCCGCATTTTTGGATGACCTCACCCAAGAACTTGAAGACATTATCAATGAAACGGGCGTCGGGGCAATCAAGCGCCGCAACAACCTGCGCCGCTACCAAGACAAGCTGGCCACTCTGCGATTTTTTGACCGAAACCTATTTGTCATTGCGTCGGTTGGAAAACAAAGTCATTTCCGAACTCACCCACGGTCAGACCTCCGTGGCGTTCGATGACCTAGATATTAGCCCGATCAAAGTGTCCCTGGATCAGTTCTATGGGCTAGAGATTAATGACTTTGCCGTCTCAGTTGCTGGCACCGCGCTGTGGATTGCCGAGCTGCAAGCCAACCTAGAAACTGAGATGATCGTGACTCGCACGATTGAGTCCCTGCCGCTGAGTGAAGGCAGTCGCATCATCCAAGGCAATGCCCTACAAACCGAGTGGTCAGAAGTCCTCCCACCCGAGGAATGTGACTATATTATTGGCAACCCGCCATTCCTTGGCGCGCGGAACCAATCAGCAGCACAAAAAGCAGAAATCAAAACAGCTTTTGAAGCAATCGGTGCTACCCGCAACCTCGGAAATATCGACTATGTTGCGGCCTGGTACGCCAAGGCCGTCACCTACATGAGCGATCATAAAATCCGGGCAGCGTTTGTCTCCACGAACTCAATCTGCCAGGGGGCACAGGTCGCTAACATCTGGCATCCTATTTACGAACACGGCATCCGCATCGACTTCGCCCACGACACCTTCCGCTGGGCCAACGAAAGCAACGACCCCGCCGCTGTATATTGTGTGATCGTGGGATTCTCTAAACTCGGTGGACAAAAGACCCTCTATCATTACCCAGACATCAACGGGGAACCCGAAGTCTCCCACCCCGAACGCATCAACGCCTACCTCAAAGACGCACCCCAGGTGTTCGTCTGGAACCGCAACAAACCATTAAGCGCGGTCCCCGAGATGGGGATTGGAAATAAGCCCATCGACGGCGGAAATTACCTGTTCACACCCGCTGAAAAAGAGGAATTCCTAGCGTTGGAACCCGCGGCTGAAAAGTTCTTTCACCGCTGGCACGGCTCCCAAGAATTCATCAAAGGCATCGAACGCTGGGTGCTATGGCTAGGCGAAGCAACACCAACAGAACTCCGAGCCATGCCGCATGCACTAGAACGTGTGCACAAGGTAAGAGAACTGCGGCTTGCCAGTAAGAGTGCGCCCACTCAGAAACTCGCAACCACTCCCACGAGGTTTCACGTAGAGAACCTACCTAAAGGAAATTCTTTACTGATGCCGAAAGTGTCATCTGAACGGCGACGATACATACCAGTGGGAATGGTGGGACCCAACGATTTTTGTAGTGACCTGGTGTTCCTGGTTCCAGATGCGTCGTATTTCCATTTTGGCGTCTTGCAATCTCGTCTCCACAATGCGTGGATGCAATCTGTGGCAGGGAGACTTGAGGGCCGATTCCGGTATTCCGCTGGCATTGTCTATAACAACTTCGTCTGGCCACAGGTCACCAGAGACCAAGAATGTGAAATCGCAGAGCGCGCTCAAGCGGTGCTGGATGCACGCGAGGTGTATTCGGATGCCACGATTGCGCAGATGTACGACCCCGACCATGAGTGGCTCTACCCAGAACTCACCGCAGCACACCAGGCCCTCGATGCGGCAGTAGAACAAGCCTACGAAATAGAACCAGGCGAGGATGAGAAGGTTATCGTTGAGCGGTTATTCCAGCTCTACGCAAAGGCCATCAACGGTCTTCGCTAGCTTCTCAGCGCCTACGATGGGGGCATGAGCGACAGATATGAACTCCTGTTAGGGCTGGCTGACACAGCTGGCGCGCCGTTAGGCACGATGTGTCGGATCACGGCAAAGGGCAGACATTTCTATGTTGATTTCATCGGCACAACCGAGGTTAACCTTCATTTATCAGTGCACGGCCCCAATGGGCCGTTTGAAGACCACCGATTCCATGTCAAAATCGACCGGCACAAAGAAAAACAAGCCCAAGACGCGGGGTACGTTATGAACCCCCAACTCCATAAAAAAGGCATCATAATTCCAGGACGACGCTTGGCAGAAAACGCCTATCATGTGGCTCGTGTGCGCTGGACCTGGGATCTTCAACGTCCGCGCTACCGGCCCGTTGCCCTGAATCGCGAACCAATACCCGAAATTCATGATTCTAGGCTAGGGGGGATCATGGAAGTGCCCCTAAAAAAGAATCATGCGTGGGATGTGGATCTGGTGGTGTCCTACGGCAAACCCCTGTGGATGGCTGATGTGTTCTGGATGCCGCGTAAACAAGCTAATTTCTTGTCCCCAAAAATTGGGTCACTTCAGAACGATGCAGGAATGTATCTAACGGCCACTTCCCGAGAATCATCTATCACAGCTGAACCAGGCCCCACGGAGCAACTAGTGCCCCGACCAAAAAACAGTGAAGATGCCCAGCTATTAATATCAGCCGGATTGGGAGAAGGGCGTTTAAAAGATACGCTCTGGTTCGAACAAAAAGTCACCTCGAAAAACTTCCCGCAAGAATATGACTTCATTCTTGGCGGATGATGAGGTGTGACTGTTAACTTCGTTTGGCGGTGTTTCGCAGCTTCATGTGGCGGCCTGCCTGTCACCTAATTGTTGCTACCCAAATGCACCACCTAGAGTCCCGGAGCTGACCAAGGCGGATAGATGCGTGCGTAAAAGCGGGTACACCCCTGCGTACAGTTCCAAATACACTGACACTATGAGACGCCGGAGAGCATTTAAAAGCTCCCAGCCCGTAAACGCCTTGGGCACAACCTCGCAGTTGAGTGATGACGCCGAGATCAATAAAAGACACTCATATCGTCATAAGTAAATCGATCCACCTGTACTATTTTTACGGAGTCTCGCTGCGTTGATCGTAAAGTGACCAGCCCCGCTTCAAGATTTGGAATGAAGCCTCGAATGGTTGAGCAATAGCTTGGAACGATCCGCCTGCCGTTGCTGAACCGAGTAGCTGTCCTTTTTCGGCGGCAGCAACTGTAGATCTAAGCCCTACCGACCATAACAGTGCGTGTGCGTCACCACTCAAGTGTCGCCAGAAAAGATTTACTGCATGCTCTTTGTCAGGTTCCGCTCCATAAACTATTTTTGCAGCAGATGAAACAACATCAGTTGCCGACACATTTTTATCTGCCCCGGTCGCACGTGCGGCTCCCAGGCGTTGCCCGACCCAAGCAATCTGGTCGCTAAGCTGCTGCTTTTCAGATTCGGTTACGTCTGGGGCGCTCAGCATATCCTGATGATATTGTTGGAGCCGTTTATAGGTCTCTACGACGACCGCCAGACCCCGAGAGCGACGTTCACGTGGCTCGTTGGGTCCTAAAATGTAGACCCCCTGGGAAGCCGCAAGCAACGCTGTGCGCAGGGTCGTGAAGTGCGCCACAGGGTAGAGCTGCCCCGCTTTTAGGGCGGTCATGGCAAGACGAAGATGCTCTCCTGCTGAAGTAAGAGAGATGCGTACTGCCTCGCTAATCGGGCTGTAAGGAAAGACCGCATCATCGTCAGCAAGTTCGCTGTCGGTCTGTGGCGGCTCCGGCTTCTGTGCCCGGAGACGCCACCCCTCTAAATCTGGCTCGCGGGACATTATGTGATCAAAGTATGCTTCCTCGGTTGAATTCATGCGTGCCCTGCCTCGTGCGTCATTGGTGTGCCTTTTCTCGCTGCGTCTTAACTTGCACTCTAAAGGATGTGGTGTAAAAGCGGGTATACCCGTGGGGCCGCTACATTATGTTGTTTAGGTGCAGTTGTGTTGAGGTTTAGATGGGGAGTCGGACTTCGTTGGCGAACCAGGTTTGGAGTTCTGTGACCCAGAGGTTCCAAATGCCTGAGACCATTAGCACGCCGACGAGGATCAGTAGGCCGCCCCCGAGACGCATGATGAGGCGTTGGTGTCGACGGAAGAAGGCCATGGTGCCCATAAATCGGTTGAATCCGAGGGCGATGAGCAGAAATGGGAGGCCGAGGCCTAGGCAGTAGACAAATGCTAAGAGGCCGCCGCGGGTGGGGCTGGGGGAGCCGGCGGAGGATAATAACAGCACTGCTGAGATGGTGGGGCCGATACAGGGAGCCCAGCCCAGGCCGAAGATGACCCCGAGCATGGGGGCGCCCAGTAATCCGGCTTGGGGTCGGTAGGTGATGCGATGGTCGCGTTGGAGTTTGGAGAGTCCGCCCATGAATACCACGCCCATGAGGATGACGACGAGGCCCAGTACTTGGGTGAGCCACTGGCCGTCGCCTTGGAGCCAGATGAAGGCTGAGGAAAACATCAGGCCCAGCAGCACAAAGACGATGGTGAACCCCAGGACGAAGAGGCTCATGCCAATAAACATCCGGCCGCGTTGTTGGTTTTCGAGGTTCACCCCTGACATGCCGGTGACATAGCCCAGATACCCTGGTACCAGGGGCAGGACACAGGGGGAGAAAAATGAGACGAGGCCTGCCAGGATGGCCACCGGCACCGCCAGCAGCATGGAGCCGTCCAGGGCGATTTCTGCAAAAACATTATTATTCGTCATGACGATAGCGGTGGCCAGTGTGGTCACGCCGGAGACTCCTTATGCGGTGGGCATCCAACCAGGGGATATTAAAGACTTCAGCAGTAGCCAGGGTTGCAAGGCTGCGCGTCACGGTGGGGGCGGGGCGTTAATCGGCCAGCAGGCCCTCACCTTTGGCCTCCAGGAGGTCTTCCATTTCGCGCATCTCAGCAGTTTGGATCTCAATCATCTGTTGGGCTAGGTCGACTAGGGGCTGGTAGCCGCCGTTATCGATCTGGTCCTGGGTCATGGCAATGGCCCCTTCGTGGTGGAAATGCATCAATTGCAGAAACCGGGTGTCGGCCTGATCACCTTGCAGGGTTTTTAGTTGGTCCATCTGCTCGGGGGCGATCATGCCATTGGCAATGTGTGGGGCATGATGGGCCATCAGCTCGTGTTGGTCCCAGTCATCAGCCCAGCCGACCATGAGGTCGATTTCTTCTTGCTGGCCGACTTTAATCCGCTGTGCCAGGTCATCGGTGGCGCTGCTGGTGCCGTCGGCAGCCAGGATGATCTCACTCATGTCCACGGCTTGTTGATGGTGTGGGGTCATCATCGCCACAAAATGCAGATCCACGCCGTTGACTTCTTCTGGTTGATTCGCCCCGGCGGTCACGGCGACCCCATCTATATCGGTCATCGCGGTATCTTGCGGCTGGTCAGCGCATGAGACCACACCGGCCCCCAGGGCGGCAACCGCCATGAGATTCAGCATGCGGCGCTGCAATGGTGTCCTTGTCATAAATGTCACCTTCCCATGCCTGAAGTGTCGGACGCTGTGGGTCATGAGCAGCTGACTGGGCAGGCTCCCGCGTCCACGATAGGCATACCCCCTAAGGGTACAATCGGGGTGATGAGCGTGTGTCTGTTTTGCTCCAGATGTCTTCTCCCCAGCCGACCACGATCTTCTTTTTTGAACGCACCTTCGTGCACCCAGCGCCCAGAGGATCGGTGCCAAGGCCAGCTCAGGTTGGGAGCAGGTCAGCAAGCCGCTGACCTGCTCTTACCCATGACTGGGATCCACCCAGGCAGCGGAGGCAGGAAAGTTCCCCACGATCCCTGGTCGTTTTTAGGAGCGAACGAGCCGGGCGATGGCATCGGCGGCTTCGGTGAGTTTTTCTTCGGCTGCTGGCCCATCGGTTTGAGCGGCACGGACGACGCAGTGGCGCACATGGTCATCGAGTAAACTCAGCGCGACGTTGTTCAGCGCCGAGGTGATAGAACTGATTTGGGTGAGGATATCAATGCAATAGGTCTCGTCATCGATCATCCGGTGGATGCCGCGGGCTTGGCCTTCAATGCGTTTCAAGCGCGCCAGGTAGCGGTCTTTGTCACTGATATAGCCGTGGTCAGCGGATTCGGCATGCGGGGTGTTGGTCATAGATCTACTTTCTTCGTGCACCGGTGTTGTCATAACAGTGTCTGATCTTAGGCGTCCACGGTTTCGGGTGCCCGGGCCAGAGCTTTGGTGGTGCTTGCTTTGGGGGTGAGGTCCAAGCGGCGCAGCAGCTGGGCATTGAGTGCTACCACCACGGTGGAGGCCGACATCAGGATCGCCCCCACGCTCATGGGGAGCACAAACCCGATGGGGGCCAGCACCCCGGCGGCCAGGGGGACGGCCGCGATATTGTATCCGGCAGCCCACCAGAGGTTCTGTTTCATTTTCCGGTAGCTGGCGTGCGACAGCTCAAAGACCGACAGTACCGAGCGTGGATCCGAGGAGGCCAGGATCACCCCGGCTGAGCCGATGGCCACATCGGTGCCAGCACCAATGGCGATCCCAACATCGGCCTGGGCTAGGGCCGGGGCGTCGTTGACGCCATCACCCACCATGGCCACTTTGCGGCCCTCGGCTTGCAGTTCAGCAACCTTGGCGGCCTTATCTTCGGGCCGGACCCCGGCAAAGACCCGATCAATGCCTAACTCGTGGGCCACGGTCTCGGCCACGGCCTGGGCATCTCCGGTGATCATCACCACCTGGACCCCGTGGGCATGCAAGGCATCCACGGTGTCACGGGATTCGGGCCGGATTTCATCGGCTAAGCGCAGCGCGCCGATGACCTGTCGATCAGCTAGCACATGGAGAATGATGGCGCCTTCGTCGCGCCATTGCCGGGCGATGGGTAATTCTGCTTGGCCATGCCGGTCTAACAGGTAGGGGCCGCCGACTTCGATGACGGTGTCCTTGACGGTGGCTTTGACCCCAACGGCCGGCGAAGAAGAGAAGTCGGTGGCCCTGGGAACGTTGAGTTCGCGGGTGCGAGCAGCGCCGACAATGGCATGAGCTAAGGGGTGCTCGCTGTCGGTTTCGGCCGCCGCCGCCAACGCCAAGATGTCATCTTCGGTGTGGTCCCCGACCGGGTGGATCCCGGTGACGGTGGGCTCACCTTTGGTCAGGGTGCCGGTTTTATCGAACAGCACCGCATCCACGGTGCGCATGGACTCTAGCGCCAGGCGGTCTTTGATCAACACCCCGCCACGGGCGGCGCGTTCGGTGGCAATCGACACCACCAAAGGAATCGCTAAACCTAGTGCGTGGGGGCAGGCGATGACTAGCACGGTGATCGTGCGCACCACCGCCATCTCAGGTATCCCAAGCAGCCCCCAGATGATGGCAGTGATCAGTGCCGCGCCCAAGGCGAACCAGAACAACCAACCCGCCGCGGTATCAGCAATCCGCTGAGCTTTGGACGAGGAGGCTTGGGCATCGGCGACGAGTTTCTGGATCCCCGCCAGGGCGGTGTCATCGCCGATAGCGGTGACTTCGACCCGCAGCCCGGAATCGGTGGCCACGGTGCCGGCCACCACGGGATCGCCCAGCCCGCGTCGGACGGTTTTGGATTCCCCGGTGACCATGGATTCATCCATGGAGGCGCTACCATCCACGATCTGGCCATCAGCCGGGACCGCAGCCCCAGGCCGCACAATGACCACATCCCCCACGACCAGCTCAGCCGGATCGACGGTGACGACCTCGTCGCCGTCGATCTTCTCGGCTTCATCCGGCAGCAAGGCCGCCAGGGAGTCCAGAGCGGAGGTGGTCTGGGCCAGGGATCGCATCTCAATCCAGTGGCCTAACAACATAATGACCACCAACAGGGCCAGTTCCCACCAGAAGTTCAGCTCGTGATCCAAGATGCCTAAGGTCGCGCCCCAGGAGGCAAGAAAGGCCACCGTAATGGCTAACCCGATGAGCAGCATCATGCCCGGTTGTCGGGTCCGGAGCTCGGAGACAGCCCCGGTCAAAAACGGTTGCCCGCCCCAGACATAGATGATCGTGCCCAGAATTGGCGACACCCACCACACCCAGGCGGCATCGGGGAGCTCATAGCCCAGCAGGTGGGCGAACATCGGATTGAACGCCACAACTGGGATGCCCAGGACCAGCATGATCCAAAACAATCGCCGGAACTGCCCGACATGATCCCCGTGACCGGCATGCCCGCCGTGGGCTTCGTGGCCGGCATGGTGCTGGCCTTCCTGGCCGTGCCCGCCCGAGGCATGTTCATGGTGTTCATGAGCATCGTGACCCATGGCGCCGTCGTGGGCTGCGTGATGATCCGGGTCGGTGCCGGTGGCCTCAGCAGACCGGGGCTGGTCGTGAGCCGTATGGCCGTTGGGGTGGTGTCCGTGGTGGTCGCGTGCAACCATGCCGGGTTCCTTTCCGTGGTAGTGATTATGAAATGGTCCCGTGGCCGAAGATCCAGGCGATATCAATCGAGGGTGTAGCGCTTCGTGAAGGCCTGTGGGCTCATCGCGGCGTTGGGTTGGTCGGTGGTCGCGCGCTAGATAGACGACGCGCGGTATCCTGCCGCATCGATCGCAGCCAGCACCGCCGCATCATCAATCGGTTCCTCAGCGCTGAGGACCAAGCGACCGGATTGGGCGCTCACTTGGACGTCGGTCACCGCAGGGAGCTGGGAGACCGCCTTACGAACCGAGGCCTCGCACCCACCGCAACTCATTCCCTGGACCAAAAACTCGCTGGTATGCATTCCTGTGCTCCTTTCAGGCCTCCTTGCGACGATAGCCTATACCCCTATAGGGTATACTTCAATGGATGGTCACCACAGGACCCGACCCTCCCACAATGCCAAAAGCTAAGGGCTCACAGCGTGAGATGATCGTTGCGCCATGAGGTCCTTGCCCGACCAGAACCGTCCAGAGATGCGTTCACGCGACAGGAGCACTGATGAACAAACTGACCCTGATGACCCGACTCGTCTTTGGTGCCGCAGTGGGGACCTTGGCCCTGACCAGCTGTGCCGGAGCAGGTGACGACGAGACAGCCCCAGAATCCGCCCCCACCCAAGACGAGACAGCCTCCGATGCCTCAGATCATCACGCAGGCGCCCATGATCACGACCCTGACGGTGGTCCGCCACCCGAAGGGATCCAGGAAGCCACCGATCCCAGATATGAAGTCGGCGAAACCGTCGTGTTGAATGCCGATCACATGCCCGGCATGGACGGCGCCGAGGCCACGATCTCCGGTGCATTTGATACCACGACCTATTCGGTCAGCTACACGCCCACCGATGGCGGCGACCCGGAGACCGACCATAAATGGGTGGTGCATGAAGAACTCGAAGACCCTGGCGAGGCGCCGCTTGCCCCCGGCAGCGAGGTCGTTTTAGATGCCGAGCACATGCCCGGGATGGCCGGGGCCGAGGCCGCCATTGATCGCTCCACCGACGAAACCGTCTACATGGTCGACTTCGAGGTCGACGGCATGGAGATGACGAATCACAAATGGGTCGTGGAAAGCGAAATCCAACCCGGCAACTAAGACCCAACCAGCCCACCAGGCCAGCAGAGTACTGCACCCACCGCCACGACACAGCGAGGGCCGATGGTCGTGGGGGAGTAGCCCGAATGCCAACGGACCAGTCGAAGGGATGTTTCGGCTGGTCCGTTGGACTGTTAGATATGGTGGTTTAGCTGATGGTGGCCAACAGGTCTGCGCAGGCCTGTTCACAGCGGCGGCAGGCCTCAGCACACACGCGGCAATGGTCGTGCATGTCGGCGTGTTGTTCGCACTCGGCGGCACATTCGGCACACGCGATGCGACACGCTTCCAACACTGCCTTCACGGTGGCCAGGTTACTGCCGGTGCGTCGACTGAGTAGGTGACCAGTCGCGGTGCACACATCGGCGCAATCTAGGTTGAGGCGAATGCAGTTGCGCAGCTCGGTGACCATCTCCTCGCCCAGACAGGCATCAGCACAGGCGGTGCAGGTCTGGGAGCATTCGAAACATGCCGCAATGCAGTTCGCCAGCTTGGCGACGTCAAGATCACTGGTGGTATTGGGGTGAGTTTCAATCATCGAGGTGATATGGCTCATGGGGCTCGTCCTCCTATAACACAGCGGTTTCATTCTTGCTTCCCGGGAAATGCCCCGGTAGGTGCGATGCTACGCCCTTGCCTACGGTTCGCTCTAGAGGCCGACCAGCACCATAAATCATCCTCAGGCCGGCAGTGCCCTGAGGAGAGGACCGAGTCCACGCTCTTGTGATTTTGAATCTCGGGTTCTGGCAGCCAAGGGGCCCCGATAGATATGTAAAGGGGGGTATGCCCACCTTTACGGTATCCGGAAGATTACAGGTGGAGAAAATCCGTCAGCACAATTAGTTCTCACACCGTCAATTGAAGCTGCGAGAAGGCGCCAAATGTAGTTCCCAGATACAATGACTTCGTTGTAAAAGCAAGCTGAAATTGTTTGTTTTGACACTTTGCCTATAAGGGCCTTAAAGGTGTTTGGACAAAGTATAGGGTACGGCCGACAGCATCTACTGGATCCAAAGTGTCGCATCGGCTCAGCAGCAGTTCCCGCTCGTGGAGGTGCGTTCTCTCAGTGGGCATGTTCGTGCGGCATACCGCTTGGGCAACTCTTCAGCAATTGCGAAAGCCCTCGTTCAGCTAGCCGTCAGCTCCTGAAGTGTTGTCTTCGGACTTGATTCCTAGAATGATCTTTCGAGGTATTGAATATAGGACTAAGGAAGAGATTTTATGAAAGAATCCGCAATTACAGTTATCGGTGGCGGAACGATGGGGCGCGAAATTGCTTTCGTCGCCGCAATGAGCGGTTTCCAAACCTATCTGGTGGATATGGAACAACGCTTTCTCGATAACGCTCGCGAACAGCTCCAGAATTCTACGAAGCGTCAGGTCGAGCGTCAGCGCATGAGTGAAGAAGCTGTGGAGACGGGCTTTAATAACCTCACCTTCACCGTTGATCGTGACGCAGCAGTCAAAGAGTCTTCTTTCGTCATTGAGGCAATCGTCGAAGATCTGGAGATCAAACGTCAGGTATTCGCTGAGCTTGATGAAATTGCCGACTCAGATACGATTTTGGCTTCGAACTCCTCATCTATCGTCTCGTCAAAACTCGCAGAAGGACTGAAGCACCCCGAGCGCGTGTGCAACGTCCACTTCTTCAATCCGGCGTTGCAGATGACGCTGGTGGAGGTTGTCGGCGGCGACCACACTGACCAGAAAACTCTGGATCGCTCGTTAGAACTTGCGAAGGCCCTCGGCAAGACGCCAGTGGTGGTCGAGAAAGAAATCTTCGGATTCATCGTGAACCGAATCCTGATGGCCATCGTTGGCGAGGCTCTACACCTGCACGAAGAGGGTTACGCCTCGATCGAAGATATCGACATCGCGATCAAAGAGGGTTTGAGCCACCCGATGGGCCCGTTCACTCTCATGGACCTCGTCGGTCTAGATATCAACTTGGGCATCCAGACATTAGCAGCCGAAGAATCGAACGACGACCTGGTCGAAGAAGTCAGCCCCACACTCGAGAAACTTGTCGAGGAAGGCAACCTCGGTCGAAAAACCGGGAAAGGGTTTTACAACTACAGTAAGTAAGCCAGTTATTTGACTCTGGGTCCGTCACGCATCTGATTGCCGTGGCGGGCCCGTTTCGTTAACCGCCGAGAAAGACTTGGGAGATCAAGATGGCGAGGATCGCGAAAACTCCAACACCGATCAGTGAATAGAGCAGCAATGTAGTCATCGCGAACCGCTCATCCGATTGGTCTGTCTGGTGGTCTTGGGGAGTGTATCGCTGGTACTGGACCTCGTCAGTGGAGAGTCTCTCGTATGCTGCGGCTTCGCGGAGTTGTTGACGCTGCTGCCCAGAAAATACCATCTCGGTGGCCAGTCCGACGTCCTGCTCGTGAGCAGACCAGTCTGCGGGCGGCGGAGGTGGGGGATTGAAAGCTCGTAATTGTTCAGGTGTGGGATAGTTCGACATGACAACCTCGGTGCATGGTCCTAGTTGAGCTGTGACATGGCGTATTCGGTTTGTTCGGCCGTGAACTGCGGTCCGCCCGGTTCATCTCGCAAGAGGTTTTCGATTTCCTCATCGGTGGCATCCGGGTATTCTTCACGCGCCAGCGCCGCGAAATGGGCGGCCTGTTCATTCCAGTCGACCTCAATATTTTCAACAGCGAATTCCGCTGCTTCCTGGCTGAACCCGTAGTCGTATTCGGGGTTGGTCAGCAGTTCTTGGAGCAGGTGCTCTGAGACGATATACGTATCAGCTTCGGCCTGTGCGGCAGCTAGAGCCTCTTGTTCTTCAGGGGAGGCATCAGGATAATCCTGCTGAACCTGTTCTAAGTGCGAGCCCGCATCGGGCTGCCGTTGATCGCCAGCATCCTCGGTGGTTGTCTCTTCAGTCGGCAGGGCGTTTTCCTCGTTGGAGGCCCAGACCAGACCATATATCGCAAGACCGACGGCCAGCACCAAGATAATAACGGGGCCAATATATTGGCGCCATTTGGAAGACTGCTGCGGCTGATCGTACTGGCTGGACAAGATGGTCCCTTTCGACTCGTTTACTAGCGTGCGGTGTTAGAGGTACATGCCCTGGGATTGCTGGCTGCCGTGCGGATCTGCAACGGCATGCAAATCACGTTCACGAACTAACACGTAGGTTTTGGCATCGATCTCTACCTCGTGGCGATCCTCCGGATCATAGAGAATCGTGTCATCGAGTTTGACCTGACGCACTGACGGACCCACCGCGACAACCTTAGCCCACGCCAATCGCTTGCCCATGGCAGCCGTAGCCGGTATGACAATGCCGGAGGCTGAGCGACGTTCGGTGGCACCCTCATCAGGTTCAACCAGGATGCGGTCGTGCAGCATGCGAACGGGTAGCTGAGTCTGTGGAGTTGGGTTCTGAGTAGTCACGCCACCAGCTTACGGGGTTCCGTGGATTGGCATGCAGCCAGACGCAATATGAATTCCTCGTAAAACGTAGTTTCTGGCGTGCAATACACAGGTTGTCCCATTAGGCTAGAAACCGATACGAAACACCTATCGAATGACGCTAGTCGATAGGCATGTCCAGAAAGGATTGGTATGACCAACCCCGTATTTCGTTCGAAAGCTTTTCAGGCGCCGGTGCAGCGCGCCAAGCAGGAACAGCCTGCCGGTTTCCAGCAGGCACCAGGTCAGCAGCCATACGGTTCCGCAGGCCAGGCAGGTACCCCATACGGTGCACAGCCGAACCTGAGCCCGGATCAGCTGGCCAACATGTACCAGCAGCCATCGGCCACCCCGGCTGATACCGGTCGCATGACCTACAGCTCGGTCATCAACCGCACCAGCATGGTGTTCTTGATGATCGTCGCCGGTGCGGTCTTCGGCTGGACCTTTGCCAACCCGGTCCACAACATGGGCTTGTACTTCCTTGCCGCACTCGTTGGCTTGGTTACCGGTCTGATCAACGCATTCAAACGGGAACCATCCCCGCTGTTGATCTCGGTGTACTCGGTTTCCCAGGGTGTCTTCCTGGGTGGCCTGTCTGCCATGTTCGAGCTGCGCTGGCCAGGCATCGTCTTCCAGGCCGTGTTGGCCACTCTGTCCGTCTTCGCCGTGGTGCTGGCGCTCTACCGTTCCGGTAAGGTCCGTGCCACTCCGAAGATGACCCGCATCGTGCTGATCGCAATGGTCGGCTACCTAGTCTTCAGCCTGCTGAACTTCGTGCTGATGATCACCGGTGTGGTTGATGGTGCCTTCGGTCTGCGTTCCGGCTGGCTCGGCATTGCCATCGGTGTGCTCGCAGTACTGCTGGCGTCCTACTCGCTGGTTATGGACTTCACCGCTATTGAAGAAGGCGTTCGTGCAGGTGCACCAGAGCGCTACTCCTGGACCGCAGCATTTGGTCTGGCAACAACCATGATCTGGTTGTACGTCGAGATCCTGCGTATCTTGGCTATCTTCCAACAAGATTAATCGGCGGCTTGCTCGCCTAGACCCTCCCAACGATGGCCGGACCAAATGGTCCGGCCATCGTTGTATTCTGAAGGAATATAACGCACGCCGGCGCAGCGAGAGACTACGCTAGACAGCAGCTGTAGTGAAGGAGACTATGTGACGACCCCACCACCGTCGTCGGCCGGAAAACACGGGCCAGACGGCACTGCGCCGCAGGCTTCGTTGCCTACGCGCATGCAGGAAAAGCTCGCGGCAGATATTCCCTACGGTATCGTCGTCGCCGCTGCCTGGTCGTGGCGGGTGCTGCTGATTATCGTAATGACAGCGGTGGCTGTCTGGTTGCTCTCCCACGTCTCACTGCTCATCATTCCGCTACTCATTGCAGCGCTGCTGGCCACCCTGCTGCAACCGGCCCACCGGCTCTTGTTGAAACTCAGATTCCCGCCGGTGCTCTCCTCGCTGACGCTTACGGTGCTGTTGGTACTGGTGGTGGTAGCGCTGTTCACCCTGGCCGGCCAACAACTCGCTGCGGGCTTTGCGACCATGCAAGCTTCGGTATCTGCCGGCGTGCGAGACTTCATCGCACTGATCGAGTCCTGGGGCCTTTCGCTCGAACGGCTCGACTACCAAGAACTGCTCAATGACCTCGGCGAGACATTACAAGCCAACTCCGGGGCGCTGCTGTCTGGTGCACTCGGGTTCGGCTCCACCGCCACGAACATCGGGGCCGGGATCGTTATGGCGCTGTTCGCGCTGATTTTCTTCCTCAAAGACGGCCCCAAAATTTGGAGCTTCTTACTGAACTTCGTGCCGGCAAAGCATCGCCGTGCCGTTGACGGGGCAGGGTATGCCGGGTGGGGCTCGCTGGGTGCCTATGTTCGCGTGCAGATCTTCGTGGCCTTCGTGGATGCGGTCGGCATCGGAGTGGGCGCCTGGATTCTGGGTGTTCCATTGGCCATGCCCCTGGGTGTGCTCGTATTTCTTGGATCATTTGTCCCCATTGTCGGAGCCGTAGCGACCGGCGCTGTAGCCGTGCTGCTCGCACTGGTGGCCAACGGCTGGGTCAACGCCCTGATCATGCTGGGCATCGTGCTGGCCGTCCAACAGATCGAATCCAACGTTTTACAACCCTTGGTGATGGGTGCGGCAGTCAACCTGCACCCGCTGGCAGTCTTCCTTGCAGTGTCGGCCGGTATCGCGACCCTTGGTTTAGTCGGTGCGGTCTTTGCCGTACCGGTGATGGCCTTCCTCAACGAATCCATCAAGTATCTTTCCGAGAAGCCCTGGTTGGATGATCCGGACCCCGCGCCCGAACAAGAACCGCCCGAACTTGAGCCCGAAACACTGCCAGACCAGCCCGCCGCAAACCTACCTAACACCTCAGATGCGCAGGAGTAATCGTTGCAAACCACTGAAACCGGTTCACCACTCGTTCGATATGAAGATATCGAAACCGCCCGCGAAACGCTCAAAGGCGTCATTAGCGAGACCTCGATGGATCACTCGCGCGCGCTGGGCCGAATTACCGGTTCCACGGTGCACCTGAAATGTGAGAACTTACAACGCGCCGGATCCTTCAAAGTCCGCGGCGCTTATGTGCACATGGCCTCACTAACCGAAGCGCAACGGGCCAAAGGTGTCGTTGCGGCATCGGCAGGGAACCATGCCCAAGGCGTGGCGCTGGCCGCTTCGAAGCTGGGCATCAACGCTCGGATTTACATGCCATTAGGTGCGGCCCTGCCAAAAGTACAGGCCACCCGTGATCACGGGGCCACCGTGGTGTTGGCGGGCAATAACGTCGATGAGGCGCTTGAGCTCGCTGCTCGCTACGCACAAGAGACCGGGGCCACGTTTATCCACCCGTTCGATAACCCGAAAATCGTGGCGGGCCAGGGGACCGTTGGACTGGAGATTCTGGAACAACAACCCGATGTCGACACCGTGGTGATGAGCATTGGTGGGGGAGGCTTGCTGGCCGGTACCGCCATCGCGCTCAAAGAACATGCCCGTCGCCAGGGACGCCACATCAATGTGATCGGCGTCCAGGCCGAGAAGGCGGCTGCCTACCCGCCGTCATTGGTGGCAGGCAAGCCGGTGGCCTTAGATAATGTCGCCACGATCGCCGACGGGATTGCGGTGGGTCGTCCCGGCGACGTTCCGTTTTCGGTGATCAAAGAACTCTGCGATGAAGTCGTCACGGTAACGGACGATGAAATCGCCGCGGCGATCGTGTTTCTGCTGGAACGATCTAAGATGGTCGTCGAACCGGCCGGTGCCGCACCGGTGGCAGCACTGATGACCGGCAAGCTGCAAGAGGCCGGGATCGAATCAGAATCCACGGTCGCCGTGCTGTCGGGTGGAAACATCGATCCGATGCTGATGCTCAAAGTCATCCAGGTTGGTCTATCGTCAGCGGGACGATTCTTGACCGTTAAAATTCCACTGCGCGACCGCCCGGGCGAACTGAAAACCATCTCACGGATCATCGCCGAAAACGACGCGAACGTCACGCGCGTGGATCACTCACGAGTCGGTGCAGGGCTGACCATGGGTGGCGTACACATCACCATTGACATGGAGACGCGCGGCCGGGACCACTCCGAACAGGTTCTTGAGAGCCTGCGCGAAGCCGGTTACGAAGCGATGGTGCAGCACTAGGCAGCCGAGGGCTGCGACAGTGCTGGCATCTTGGATTTCTCCATCAGTGCGGTCATCGACGAAGTTGCCTTGACTAACTCGGCAACAACCGGGTGGCCAGAAGGATTCTGGTGCACATGGTCGCTGAAGTCGTTGGTGGACCAGTCTGGCTGTTGAGAGCCGAGTAGGAGCTTGCTGGCGTTGATCGCTTCGATAACTTCCAACAAGATCCGGTCTTGGCGTACCACGGTGCGTTGACCGCGAAGCGCTAGGCCCAGATCGTCCTGCAGCTTGTGCAGCGCGTCGGTGGCGACCAGCGTGTAGTGCTTCGGTTTGCCGGTTAGCACGCCTTGCCGGGCAAGTTCGGCTTCGAGCCCCTTGACTGGGTCAAGTTTTTTATTGCCCAGGGCCGCTGAGACCCGTTTGTTGTGGAACTTGTCGAGCTTTTCGAAAGCGTCGTTGAGGCCGACAGCGTCGGGGGTGCGGGACTCATTGACCTGAATGCGCGGGTTGGTCATATCCCAGGCTTGCGTTGCGTCAGCAGGAGCCAAGGTGATGGTTGAGGTGCGTTCAAACTCGATCAGCGTCAACGCCGTCCGTGCGGTAACGAACAGTGAGTCAACCTCCGTGAGTCGTGAACGGTACGGAACGGTTAGCAGCAGAAATTTCTCGATGTTTAACACACCACCAGGCTAACACCAAAATGCCCCTTTAAACGGCTAAAGGTGGCCTCTCTTGCGGGGAGAAACCACCTTTAAAGCAGATGTATCAGCAGCACCGTGAACCAGGTGCGCTCATGCTAGCCGTTATATGGCTCAACCGAGATCAGCTCGACCTCGATTTCCTTACCGTTCGGTGCCTCGTAGGAGACAGTATCGCCGGCCTTGCGACCTTCGATTGCTGAGCCCAGTGGCGAAGCCATCGAGAAGACTTCCAAGTCGGTGCCTTCGGCGATTTCACGCGAACCCAGCACGAACTTCATGTCATTGCCGGCAAGCTTGCATTCGATGAGCATACCGGGCTTTACGACCCCGTCATCGGTTGCGGATTCGCCAACTTCGGCGTTTTCCAGGAGCGCCTTGAGCTCCTGGATGCGGCCCTCATTCTTGGACTGTTCTTCACGGGCCGCATGGTAACCTGCGTTTTCTTTCAGGTCACCTTCTTCGCGGGCCGCTTCGATTCGGTCGACGATTTCCTGGCGGTAATCGCCGGTGAGGTAATCGAGTTCGTTTTTCAACCGGTCATATGCGGCTTGGGTTAGCCAAGGGGTGCCGTTCGTAGTGGCCATGCCGGCCTCCTTACTTTCTCATTTATCAAACTAAAAGCCCCGCGGCACCACATGTGCAGACGGGGCGACAGCGTTTGGGAAGATACCGGACCTTATCATAGCACCGGCCGTTCTCACGACCACAAGGATTGAAGCTCTACTTTCGTTAGAGAACCGGTTTAGTAGTCGCGGAAGTTGGAGATGTTCGGGGCTTCCTTTTCCTCGATGTACCAGCAAGTATCGACTTCGCCGGACGAGCCCAACTGATCGGTGCGCAGATCAGTTTCGTAGTATTTCGTCAGGTCTTTGCCAGCGGCATCTGGGTTCTCATCAGGGCCGATCACCACGGTCTTATAGCCAGCGACCGCTGCGGTGTCGGTGAGAACTCGAACCGCACACGCGACGGTTTCTTCGGGTTCTTTGGTGAGTTCGAACTCCACCCATGCTTCAGATTCGTTGTGGATTTGATAGCCCACGCTTTTTGCGGTGAGCATGCTTGAGCTAGCAGAAAAAGCGAACCAGAAAGTGACAGCAATAGCGGCCAAGAGCGCAATAATGGCAATGATACGTCCCGTCTTCTTCGAAATACGAGACTTTTTGGCGCCACCATAACGTGTCGCTACACTATTGTCGGCAGGGGCTGGTGCCTGATTCGAGTTCGAAACCATATCGCAAGATAGCCTAATACAGCCGTTACCAAGGTCCGAATTGTGTCCGCCGTCAGCGGCACGCATAGTCGCAAGGAGTGCACGTCATGTCGTCCGAACCGCAGTTGCCACCTGTCAAAGATCCGGGGCTGCCTGACTCCACCGGTTTGCGGCTTTTAGCAGTGCACGCGCATCCCGACGATGAAGCTTCGAAAGGCGCTGCCATGATGGCCGCCTATGTTCATGCTGGTGCTCGCGTGATGGTCGCGACCGCCACCGATGGCTCCGCTGGTGACCTGATTAACCCGAACTACGGGGAAGCAATACGCGTCGAGCGCGACATCACCGCTGTACGGTTCGAAGAAATGGCCGATGCTGCCAAGATCCTTGACATCGAGCACCGCTGGCTGGGCTTCCGCGACTCCGGTTTCCCAGAAGGTGACGACCCGATGGCAAACCTTGAACCCGGCTGCTTTGCCGATCTGCCCTTGGAAGACGCGTCGGCACCGTTGGTTCGGCTCATCCGCGAATTCAAACCCCACGTTCTGGTGACCTACGACGAGATCGGCGGCTATCCGCACCCTGACCACCTGCGTACCCATGCGATCTCGATGGAAGCCTATGAAAAGGCTGGCGACCCCAATGCCTATCCTGGCACCGGTGAAGCCTGGCAGGTCTCCAAACTTTATTACGATCGCGCTTTCAACCCAGATAAATTCAAAACCGTGCACCAGGCACTGTTAGATAACGGCTACGAATCGCCCTATAAAAAGCGGATCGAATGGTACGACCGGGTAGCTGCCGGTGAAGACGACCCCGATGCTTGGCGCTTGACCCACCATGAGGTCACCACGCAGGTGCATACCGCCGCGTTTTTGGAGTACCGCGACTCCGCCCTGCGCGCTCACCGCTCGCAAGTCGACTCGCACGGCATGTTCTTCTTTACGCCGAATGAGATTCTTCGCAACCACTGGCCTTGGGAAGATTACGTCCTGACCGATTCCAAAGTGCCAACCAGCTTGCCCGAAAGCGATTTATTCGCAGGACTTCGAGACACACCGGTAGACTGAGACCACCATGCTCTATACGATTTTTTCCAACGTCGTCATCGCCGGCGTTGAAGACCCAGTTCTCCGCGAGGGTTTACGCGACGAAGATGTCACCCCCGGCATTCTCGGCTTCCTGGCTACCTTTGCCTTTGTGCTGGTCGCCATCCTGGTGTTTCGCATCATGATTCGCCAGATCCGTCGCGTCAAACTGCGCTCAACCACGGCCGAAGACATGCTGGTGGAGCGGAATCAACCGCACCTGAAGCCAGAAGATCGTCGCCGCCCTGAAGTTGATGAACTGGAACAGAGCCAAACTGAAGTGTTGCGTAAGAAATATCCCGGATACCTGGATATGCCGACCCTGGAGGCCAAAGAACCCGACTCCGGTCGCAAAGACTAGGACGTACTAGCGCATGGCCACTTCACCCCTGGGGGCGCTGCGAGTCCCTGACGTCGTCTACCGGTTTTATGAACGACGGCTGGCACGAAGCCTCGAGAACCATCCGCTCCCGGGACATATCGGTGTCGTCCTCGACGGTAACCGCCGGTGGGCGAAACAATCCGGGGCGTCCACCGCCTACGGCCACCAAGTCGGGGCCGAAAAGATTCACGAGTTTTTGCACTGGGTCGCAGAATTTAACATCCCCGTGGTGACCCTGTACATGCTCTCGACCGAGAACCTTAACCGGGATAAAGCAGAGCTCGAACCCTTGCTGCGCATCATCGCCAATACGCTTCGAAAGCTTAGTGGCGGCTTGGCCGATGGCACTTCTTTGAAAGTCCATCCGGTGGGGGACGACAGTATTTTGCCCCCGGATTTGGCCGAGCTACTGCACGAGACAGCCGAAGCCACCAAGGACCATCAAGGGGTCCACGTCAACGTCGCGATCGGTTACGGCGGGCGTGAAGAAATTGTCGACGCGGCCAAATCATATCTGACCGACGCATCGCAGGCCGGTTACACGCTGGATCAAGCTATTGACGGTCTTGACGTGGATGCAATCTCGGATCGGCTCTATACGCGCGGTCAACCCGATCCCGATCTCGTCATCCGAACCTCCGGAGAACAACGCCTGTCGGGATTTCTGATGTGGCAGTCAGCCTATTCTGAGTTCTACTTTTGTGAAGCACTCTGGCCGGCGTTCCGGCGCGTGGACTTTTTGCGCGCACTGCGGGACTACGCCACCCGCCATCGCCGCTTCGGTGCATAACCAGGCGATTATCCACACATGCGGTGATCTTTCACCGGTAGTGGTACCGGTTGGCTAGGGTGACATACGTGATCCACTTGCTCAGCCGGGACATCTCGTCCGAAACCCTGGCACTGTTACCCGCACTGTTCCTAGGCGTTGCTCTGGTCTGGTTTGCGGTGTGCGCCATCGTTTTGTTCGTCGTGGATATCCAGCAGCATCGCTTACCAAATCGCTGGACCGGTCTGCTCTTCGCCGGCGCTGCTATCTTCCTGTTGGCCAGCACGCTGTCAGCACCTGAAGACTCCGCGTTGTCGGGCCGGTGGTTGCCGACGATCCTCGGATCGCTGAGCTATCTTATGGTGATGTTCGTGCTGCACATCGTCACTCGGGCCGGCATTGGTATGGGCGATGTCAAACTTGCCGCCGGGCTGGGCCTCTACACCGGCTTCATCGGCGTCGAAACACTGGTCGCAGGCTTCATGCTGGCCTTCCTCTTCGGAGGCCTGCAGGCGATGTATCTGATGGTCTTTCGAGGTGCCAAGAAATCCACACGAATCGCATTCGGCCCCGCAATGCTAGTGGGCTGTGCTGTCGCATTGCTCATGTAGCTCATGCAGTGAGACAGCTACACTACAAGAAACACAGCCATTCACCAGGGGAGATCATAAATGCGTATTGCGGTGATTGGTGCCGGTATCGCCGGTCTGGTGGCCGCCGCGAGTCTGCAACGCGACGGCCACGATGTCACCGTCTATGAACAGCGCGAAGAACCCAATGCTGACGGTGCCGGCTTGACGCTGTTCGGTAATGCGTTTGCTGCTCTCGACGCCGTGGGTCTGGGTGATACTGTTCGCGCTATTTCCGATAACACCCTCCCGACTCTGCGCACCGGGCAGCGCACGCCCGACGGCACGTGGCTCACGACCATCCCGGCCCAGACCGTCGGCCAGTTACACAGCTTGCACCGGATAACACTTCATGAGACACTGCTGAGTCTGTTAGAGCCGGGTACGCTCCACACCTCAGCACCCGCCGTTGTAAGTGCTGACGGTCGTGCGATCGTTCATGTCGCAGGAACTCCGGAGACCTTCGACTTGGTCCTTGCCGCCGATGGGTTGCGCAGTCGCACCCGCCAGCGACTGGGCCTGGATGCCGGGCTCCGGTATTCGGGATACACCGCCTGGCGCGGAGTAACCCAGCCCGGCAGTGTCGATCTTGCCGGAGCGGCCGCAGAGACTTGGGGGAGCGGCAGTATCTTCGGGATTGTGCCTCTACCAGAGGGCCAAATGTACTGGTTCGGCACCCTGAACCAGCCAGCAGGAAAACGCTTCGCCGATGAGCCCGCAGCAGCTGCCGAAGCGTTCGCCGCATGGCACCATCCCATTCCCGAAGCGATCGCCGCCACCGCCCCGGAGGCAGTCATCCGACACGACATCTACGACTTAGAAGAACTCCCAAAGACGTTTGGTCGCGGTCGGACCGTGCTACTGGGCGATGCGGCCCACGCGATGCTGCCAAACTTAGGCCAGGGCGCCGGCCAAGGCATCGAAGACGCCGTGACTTTATCCCTGCTGCTACGCTCCAACCGCAACCAACCGCTTGGGCGGATATTGGCACGGTATTCGGCAATCCGTCGGCGACGTACGCTGACCTTATGGCGGCAGTCGCGTCTCATGGCACGTATGGCGCAGGCATCCGGGCCAATCGCCACGCGAGGGCGCAACCTCGGGATGCGACTTGTGCCGCCCCACCTCATTGCTTCGACAAGCCAACGATTCCATCAATGGGATGCTCCGGTCTTGTAAGTATTTGTCAGGGTTGCCCCAAAGCTATACGCCCGGGTGATCAAAACCGGTATTCCCCACCAACACCGGTACTTCTTGCGACAGACCCGCCGTGATACCCTCGACATCAGTGATTGATGTCACGCGACCATTTCAAAGCAGAAGGACGCCGAGATTGGCACAGGCATACACGGATAACAGACCGCAGTTGCAAGAACTTATAGAGTCATTAGGCGAAAGCAAAGTCGTCACAAACCCTGCCACAATTGACAACTATCGCTGGGATCGCGCTAACGACCCTGGCGCAGGCATCCCTATCGCCGTGGTGCGGGCCACGAGCTCTGATGATGTCCAGACGACAATCCGTTTCGCCTCTTCTCGTAGCATTCCGGTAGTAGCCCGCGGCGCAGGTTCAGGCCTGTCCGGGGGAAGCTCCGCAGTCGATGGTGGCATCATCCTCTCCATGGAGAACATGCGCGATATTGAAATCAATCCGCTCACCCGTACTGCTGTGGTGCAGCCGGGCGCGTTCAATGCAGAAGTAAAGGCTGCCGCAGCGGAACACGGATTGTGGTACCCGCCTGACCCGTCATCATTTGAGTTCTGTTCCATCGGCGGCAATATCGCTACCAATGCCGGAGGACTATGCTGCGTCAAATATGGCGTGACCGCTGACTACGTTCTCGGCATGAAAGTAGTGCTCGCCGATGGTCGGGAAGTGGTGCTGGGAGGACCCCGGCTGAAGGACGTGGCCGGGTTAAATCTGACCCAGCTGTTTGTTGGCAGCGAAGGAACGTTGGGGGTCATTACCGAAGTCACTCTTCGATTGGTCCCCGCGCAGCGTCCGCCGACTACGCTGGTGGCCACGTTTTCCAGCCTCGATGACTCGACCGCAGCGGTCCTTGGGATCGCCTCCACGATGCGTCCCTCAATGCTGGAATTTATGGATCATCCCACAATCAATGCCGTCGAAGATGCTACCGGGATGGGGTTAGATCGGGACGCCGCGGCGATGTTGATTATTCAGTCTGATGAGCCTGCCGAATATGCTGCCAAAGAGATAGAACACATTGAAGCGCTGTGCAACCAGCACAATGCCACCGATATTTTCGCTACCTCTGACCGTGAAGAAGCCGAAGCCGTGATTGCGGCCCGCCGAATGGCCATTCCGGCAGTAGAACAGCAGGGCACGGTGCTGCTTGAGGATGTCGGCGTTCCGCTGCCCCGTCTCGGTGACCTGGTTCGGGGGATGGAGCACATCGCTCAAGACCGGGATGTCATGATCGCTGTCATTGCCCACGCCGGCGATGGCAACACTCATCCGCTACTGGTTTTTGATCCGATGAATGAGGATCAAAAGCGTAGGGCACACATTGCCTACGGTGAGGTGATGGACTTAGCTGTCCGACTGGGCGGAACCATTACAGGTGAACACGGGGTGGGACGCCTGAAACGCCCGTGGTTGGTGGACTCCATCGGGGAGGACGCTTTGGAGCTCAACTATCGAATCAAGAAGGCTCTTGATCCGCAAAACATTTTCAATCCGGGTGCTGTCTTTGATCCGGCAGCGATTGCTCAGCAAGACCCGGCCCAGTCTGCGGGGACTCCGTAGCCACGTACTACCCGTTCTGCCGCATTGGGCTGCTGAACAGGGCGATGCCACGAGGGGGCTTCACCCCGATGGTTAAACGCGTGATCCCCGCACGACGGCGGGGATCACAGTGCTAGAGCAGAGTTAGCTTGGGCGAGTCATCGACATCGGGTCAAGTGCTTCGTCCAGCTGTGCTTCGGTCAGTTCACCGCGCTCGACGTAACCCAGCGCAATGGTCGCTTCACGAACCGTGATTTTTTCGGCGACGGAGTGCTTAGCGATTTCGGCGGCTGCTTCGTAGCCGATGAGCTTATTCAGCGGGGTCACAATCGACGGGGAAGCACCGGCAAGGAATGCGGCGCGTTCGACGTTGGCTTTCAGGCCGTCGATCATCTTATCGGCCATCACGTGCGACGAGTTGGCCAGCAACCGGATCGACTCCAGCAGGTTCGAGGCCATGACAGGAATACCAACGTTGAGCTCGAAAGCACCATTGGTTGAAGACAACGAAATCGTCGTGTCGTTGCCGATGACCTGTGCACACACCATCGAGACGGCTTCAACGATGACCGGGTTGACCTTGCCGGGCATGATCGACGAACCTGGCTGCAGGTCAGGAATGTAGAGTTCGCCCAGACCAGTGTTCGGGCCCGAACCCATCCAACGCAGGTCATTGTTGATCTTCAGCAGCGAGTAGGCGATGTTGCGCAACTGGCCGGAGGCTTCGACCAGACCATCACGGTTGGCTTGAGCCTCGAAATGGTTACGGGCTTCGGTGATCGGTAGCCCGGACTCTTGGGCCAGAACCTCAATCACACGCTCAGAAAAGCCTAACGGGGTGTTGATGCCGGTACCGACTGCGGTACCACCCAGTGGGACCTCGGCTACGCGGGGCAGTGAGGCGTCGATGCGCTCGATGCCGTAGCGAACCTGGGCGGCGTAGCCCCCAAATTCCTGACCCATGGTGACCGGGGTGGCATCCATGAGGTGGGTACGGCCGGCTTTGACGACGTCGGCAAATTCTTCGGCCTTACGTTCGAGCGACTCGGCCAGGTGAGCCAATGCAGGTTTGAGGTTATTGATCAGCGCGTTGGTGACTGCAACGTGCACCGAGGTCGGGAACACATCGTTTGAAGACTGCGAGGCGTTGACGTGGTCGTTCGGGTGCACCGTTGCATCCGAACCCTTGGCCTGCAACGACTGGTTGGCCAGATTGGCAATGACCTCGTTGGTGTTCATATTGGATGAGGTACCGGAACCGGTCTGGAACACATCAATAGGGAACTGGTCATCGTGTTTGCCGGCAATGATTTCGTCGGCTGCGGCTTTGATAGCTTCGGCCTGTTCGTCGGTGATCACACCGAGTTCGTTATTGGCGACCGCACAAGCTTTTTTCACCAGCCCCAGCGCATGGATGTGGGAGGGTTCAAGCCCCTGGCCGGAAATTGGGAAGTTTTCTACGGCACGTTGAGTTTGGGCGGAGTACAGCGCATCGACTGGAACCCGCACCTCTCCCATGGTGTCGTGTTCGATACGGAATTGTTGATCATCAGACTTCGTTGTCATAATCCTCATCCTAGGCGGGGAACTACCCCGGGTTACGTGTGTTTCGGCAGTGGCGCTGTGCTCTGGGCAGGGGGTTTGACCGGGCCTACCGTGTCACCGACCTGTACCGATCCGTCGGACAGGGAATATGTTACTCCCATGACCGCGGTGCGACCTTCATTGACGGCTTTCGAGACCGCATAAGAGGTGTCGACAACCCGGTGGACCATCTGATCGGTGTGTTCTTTAACCGTGCCGTTGACGTCGTTGATGCCCTTCGCCCGGGCAGCCATGACGGAGGGCATGATCCGTTCGACCAGCGAGCGCATAAAGCTCTTCGGCATCTTGGCGGTATCCATCGCTTCGCATGCCGCGGTGACCGCACCACAGTTGTCGTGGCCCAGGATGATAATCAGCGGTACTTGGATTTCTTCGATCGCAAATTGTAACGAGCCCAACACAGCATCGTCGATAACCTGGCCGGCGGTGCGAATCACAAACACATCGCCCAAGCCGACGTCGAAAATAATCTCGGCGGCTAGTCGGGAGTCAGAGCAACCAAAGATCACCGCGTGTGGGCTCTGAGATTCAGCCAGCGCGGCACGCCACCCGGCATCTTGGTGCGGGTGATCTACTGTGCCGTCGACAAAGCGCTGGTTTCCGGCCTTGAGTTGCTCCCAGGCCTGCTGAGGCGTCAAAGATGTCGGCATTTTTGTGCTCCTTCGTATCAGCACCCGAAGGCGCAAGCGGTGGGTTGTTAGCGATATTGATTCAGGACTTCAGCAGCCAATTGGCGCAGTTCGTCCTCGTCCATCGAACCGGACAGGATTAACGTCATCGTGTCAGACGGCTCGGTCAGCTCGACCGGTCGGTCGCTCATATCGACGGCTGGCTGCTCGAATTCAGCCACATAGTAAATGTGTTCATCTGCTCCGACCCAGCGGGTCACGGGGTGATTCGCCACGGTTGTTTCGGTGGGTTCACCAACCGGGTTGATGGTGTCATCAATCCAGGCGCCGGTCGCATTGGCGGTTTGGGCAATCCCGAAGAACTCGTCGTTCTCGGTCAAATAGCCGACGGTCCAGGCTGGAATGTCATCCATCGCACCGGAATGCCAGCGAGCATAGTTGGCTCGCCACGTTTCGGGCGCGTTGACGGTGGCCGGGGTGAAGGCGGCAACCGTGTCGACTTCTGCTTCGGCGGCTGCGACATCGACACCGGGTTCAAACTGGCGATCCTCTTGCGGGGTGAGCGCGATAAAACCCGCGACGATGGCTAAGGTGGCCAGCACCGAGTAGGTCATGGCCTTGGCGCTTTGGCTCATCCGCTCGCCCTGAGCTTTGGTCAGCTTGGGTTTTGGGATGGCTTCGTCGTGCTGGGGCTGAGTCTGGGTGGTGTCAGCCTGATCATGGTTGGTAGCGATGTTTCTGCCCTTTTCAACAACACTAGAATTTTGTTCCTACCCTATTGTGCCACCAAACGGGCCCGGCATCATATTCACGTTAGACTAGGAAAGAAATTTTTCTCGCACAGTCTCAGTTTTCGGGAGTAACTACATGACGAACAAAGCTTCGGCGCAAACATTCAAAGGTGCCGGTGCGCAGGATCGCAACCTGGCCATGGAATTGGTCCGAGTGACCGAAGCTGCGGCAATCGCTGCTTCCGAATGGGTTGGCTTTGGTGAAAAGAATATCGCCGACGGCGCCGCTGTCGATGCGATGCGAGGATTTTTACACACGGTTCACATGGATGGCACCGTGGTCATCGGAGAAGGCGAAAAAGACGAAGCCCCGATGCTGTATAACGGCGAGCGGGTCGGTGACGGCCAGGGCCCGAAAGTCGATGTCGCCGTCGATCCGATTGATGGCACCCGCCTGACCGCTATGGGGTACAACAATGCGCTATCCGTAATGGCCGTGGCTGACCGTGGCGCGATGTACGACGCCTCCAGCGTGTTCTACATGGAAAAGATGGTCGTTGGGCCAGAAGCCGCCGATATGGTCGATCTGCGCTTGCCGATCAAACAGAACCTGATGCTGCTGTCCAAAGCCCTAGACAAAAAGGTCTCCCAGCTCAACGTGTGCGTCTTGGACCGCCCGCGACACGAGGGTCTGGTCCGAGAAATCCGCGAGGCCGGAGCACGCGTCAAATTCATTATGGACGGCGATGTCGCCGGTGGCATTGCCGCAGCCCGGCACAACACCGATGTCGATATTCTGCTGGGCACCGGCGGAACGCCCGAAGGTATTATCACCGCGTGTGCGATCAAAGCCACCGGCGGGATGATTCAGGGCCGGCTGGCTCCGGTTGATGATGAGGAACGCCAACAGGCTATCGACGCCGGACACGACCTCGATGCAATCTTGACCACCAACGATCTGGTGGCCACCGATAACTGCTACTTCGCAGCTACCGGTATCACCGACGGTGACTTGCTACGTGGGACCCGATATTTCTCCAACCGGATTGAGACCCAGTCGATCGTGATGCGCGGTCAGACCGGAACGGTGCGCACGATTGAAGCTGAGCACCGTCCGGCCAAATGGAAACGCGAGAACTAAACTGTTACTAGGCCGCGGTTGCTGACGTATCGTCGTTGGCGGCCGCGGCTTTTGCGTCCCGCTTCGCGTCCAACTGCCTCGAGACCGTCACACTGCCCGACGTAAACGTCGTCTGAGCGGGTGACTGGATATCTTCCGCTGTTTCATCGGTGGCTTCGATGGCGGCATAGCGGTTGGTGGCGAGCATCCAGGTGACGGCACCGACGACGAATGCCAGAACCGGTGCCACGGCCCAAATTAGTGAAGTCTCGCGAACTGCCACCGTGCAAAGTGCGGGCACGACCAGTAGCCCGGCGATGGGCAAGGTCAGCGCTGAGTCACTGCCCTTGGGGCCGGTGAGAATCGTCAGAATACTTGCCACGGCGCCGGCAGCGAGCCAGTAGAACACCTGGGGGATCGGCGCGAAGCCGATGGCAAGAATACTGACTGCTGCTGCGGCGGTCAGGACGCCAATACGAACCGAAATCGGATTGGTTTGAGTCGTGTGATGCAAATTTCCCCCTATTTTGTTATGTAACTGCTGTTACCGTTTAGGATAACCCAGCCTCGTCAACAATCAAGAGGAAAACAGCGTGTCGATCACGGCTGACTGGCTATGAACATCGTCACACCGGTACCACCCGTGGACAGATCCAAACTGCCCCCGTGACCGGGTGCAAAGATCCCAACCCCGGGGGTAACCTCAACGGTCTCACAGCCCGAGCTCAGGGCACCGGTACCGCTTGTCCCTACAGCAATATGGGGTGTGACGGCCGTGATCGTCAGACTCGTGTTGGGTGGCAGATCATAGCGGGTCAGTGCAAAATCCGTCACCGGGGGAGTAAACCGGGTGACGACCACATCATCAATAGTCCGTACCGAAGGCTCAATAATGGGTGGATTTGCCGGGGTGTAGCTGACGACTTTTTCTAATTCCGCCACGTCGATGTGTTTGACCGTCAACCCGCCTCGGATGACATTATCGGAGGTTGCCATGACTTCTAGTCCCAGCCCGGAAACATACGCGTGGATGGTGCCGCTGGGGACAAACAGTGCTTGGCCGGGTGCCAACTCAATCAAATGCATTAACAGGGCAACCAGCGCACCGGGGTCGTCGTGGTGTATGCGAGCGGCAGCCAGCGCGTTGCGTAAGTATGGGTCGGTGGTCCCGCTGTCGGCTACCGCGGTGAAGATGGCCCGCGTAAAGCCCTCGACCTCCCAGAATGGTCCGTCCGGGTCGACCAGCTGTCCAAACACGCCCTGAATGTTGCCTTCGGCCAGTTGGTCGGCCATGGTTCCCAGGAGGCTGGCCAGGTCGGCGTCGTTGACCAACGTGCCGAGCTGACGGAAGGTTTCGGACGAATCGGCGGGATCCCGAAAACCTGCCATCGCCGTGAAATTTGACAGGGCGATGAGCATTTCCGGTTTGTGATTGGCGTCTTTATAGGTCCGTTGGGGATGATCCAGCGGAATGCCGGCGGCGTTTTCGGCTTCGAAGCCAATGCGCGCTAAGTCTTTGCCCGGATGCGCCTGGATCGACAGTGGCTGTTCGGCAGCCAACAGCTTCACCAAGTAGGGCAAGTCTGCGATGTCTGCCAGTGCGGTGCCGTCTTCCACCAGCGTCGGGGTGGTGGGGTGGGTGCCGAACCACATCTCGGCCTGTGGCGTCTGAGATGGGGCGGAACCGGTGAGCTCAGCCAACAGGGTCCGGGAGCCCCAGGCATAGTTCTTGATGGGAGCTTGAAGACGATACAGCGACTGCGGAGGTAAACCAGACGGTTGAATCAAGTGTGCGGCCTTTCTTCTCTGCCTGAGTTTAGCCCGGATGGCACTGGTGGTTGGTTTCTGCGGCGTGCGTCAACAAACTTGTTTGGCCGGCGTCTTCAGCCCTCATGAGGTATTCTTCGGTGATTTCGCTCCCGTCGGGCTGGGTGGGTACCGGATCCCAACCCGCCGTGGGATCATCGGTCTCGGCGTCGAGCAGATACATTCCTACGGGCGGCATCAGATGTGCACCGGTGGGCGGGGTGCCATCGGCGGCTAGCAGGTCGTGGACGCGTGTGTGGATTTGATCAAAGTCTGGATAGGTGGTGAACTGTCCACCCTCGAAATCCGGTGGGCCAATCGTGAGGCGATCCATATCGTGGCGCTGAGATTTTGCCCCAAGGTGCAAGAAGCTACCAACCTGAGATTGGGGAATGGAGGTTTCGACCATCTGTTCACCGGCACCCATGATGGCTTCGAACCTGGTCAACAAGGTTGGGACGTCGAATTGACTCAACATTGCTTGCTGGACGCACTGCTGGCGTTGAATCCGCGAGTAGTCAGTTGACCATTTTCGGGACCGGGCAAAGCCTAGCGCGTCGTCGCCGCTGAACGTGTAGGTGTCCGGGCCCCACCACGCGTTGCCCCACTGTCCATCAGGACGTACCCCGCGGTAGGGGGTCCACCCACCCGTGGTGACCGTGATGCCACCCATGGCGTCAATCAGGGTCGAGAACCCGTCCATGTCAATCATGACGTAACCGGTCACTTCGAGATCTAACACGCCTGAGGCAGCGTCCATCATCGCTTCGGCGCCGGGGTCTTCAGATAGTGGGTAGAGATCTGCATGATTGTGGGTGACGTCGGTGTACAGGCTATTGATAATGCATGCGTCCCCACAGTTATAGCCGTTGGGATAGACATTCCACAGCGGTGAGTCGGAGGCAAAACGGGCGTTTTGTAAGTTCCGGGGAATGGAGAATAAGAAGATCTTACCGCTGTCGGCATTGATTGAGGCCACCGAAATTGAGTCGGGACGTAACCCTTGGCGGCCTTCGCCTGCATCGGCGCCAATAATCAAGATGTTATAGCGCCCGTCAGATTCCTCCACGGCCGGTCCGGAACCAAAGATCGTGCCCAACGATGAGGTTGAGGCGTTGAGCAGAAAGGCACCGTAGGCGGTCGCACCAGACGTCACCGCCGTCATCACGATAAGTAGGATGGCAATCAGCGGCCGGGCTGGTCGTTTGAGTTTGACGAATTGGATGATGCGGGCCGTGTCCAGCCACAAAATAAACCAGCCCACGGCCAGGGCAGCAAGATAGAAGATCCCGATCGATTGGAGAAACGGGTTGAACGCCAGCGACATGGTGAACTCGCGGGCCACAAACAACCCGATGATCGCGGCGACAATGATCGCCCAGTTGATCAGCGTGACGGTCAGCCCAATGCGGCCCAACCGATGGTTTCCGGTGACACTTTGTGCGCCGCCGGGTACCAGCGTGGTCAGCGCGATGAGCAGGATCGCACGTCTGGCGCGCTGAGCAAACGTCGCGTCGCCGGGGCGCTTGAGCGGATCTCTTCCGGTTCCGCCGTACTCAAGTTGGCGGAGCCGCTGGTTGAGTTCCTGGCGGATCTGGCGCTCTGATTTCCCGGGGTGGGAAGAGGTGGTAGTGGGAGTCACGGCAGCTCGATACTGGTCGGGAGGGCGTTAGTTCAACCGGACAAGATAGTCTAGTCGGTTTTTGGTCCGGACAGCTGAGCCTGTAAGTTGGCACCCTTGGCCTGTGCTTGGGCATTCAGGTCGGTGGCGAAGTCTTTGAGCTTCTCACGGAGCTGTTGTGCATCGTCGTCGGTGTTGGCAGCGAGCATTTTGACGGCCAACAATCCGGCGTTTCGCGCTCCATTAATGGACACGGTGGCTACCGGGACCCCGGCGGGCATTTGGACAATCGACAGCAATGAGTCCAAACCGTCCAGCGCTTTGAGTTTGACCGGTACCCCGATCACCGGTAGCGGGGTGGTTGAGGCGAGCATGCCGGGCAGGTGGGCTGCCCCACCGGCCCCGGCGATAATGACGGACAGGCCGCGTTCGGCTGCGGTGGTGCCGTAGTCGATCATTTCGTGTGGCATGCGGTGGGCCGAGACCACCTGGACTTCATGGGGGATATCAAATTCAGTGAGCGCTTCAGCGGCGGCCTGCATGACCGGCCAATCTGAGTCCGATCCCATGACGACGCCCACGCGCGGGGTACCCGATGAATATGTCACACGAAACTCCTTAGTAGTCGGTTCTACCGTGCCGGATAATCTCGGCCGCATCAATGGCAGCTGCGAGTGCGGCATCGAGGTCGCCGTCGGTTGCTAAGACATTGACGTGGCCAATCTTACGTCCGGGTCGCACCGATTTGCCGTAAGCATGAACTTTGGCCTGCGGATATTTGGTCATGGCTAATGGAAACGCGCCATAGAGATCATGGTTGTCGGCACCTAGGTAGTTTTTCATCACTGTGAAGGGCACGATCGGGTCGGTAGCGCCCAGGGGGAGCCCCAGCACGGCGCGCAGATGTTGTTCAAACTGGCTGGTGATCGCACCGTCTTGGGTCCAGTGCCCGGTGTTGTGCGGGCGCATGGCCAACTCGTTGATCATGTAGCCGGCTTCGGTGTTCGGGGTGTGGAAGAGCTCCACGGCCAGCATGCCGGTGACACCCACCCCGTTGGCGATCGTCTCTGCCGCTTGGCGTGCCGCAGCTACTGTGGTGTCGGTGATATCGGGAGCCGGTGCTTTGACAAGGTCTGCAACCCCGTCGGTTTGGATGGTTTCGACGATCGGATAGGTTGCGGTTTGACCGGTGGTCGAACGGGCGATCTGGGCGGAGAGCTCCGACCGGAAGTCCACCTTGGCTTCGACCAACAGGGCTTCGTGGTCGCCGTTGAACCAGACTGTGGCTTCTCGTGCTTCGTCGGGGGAGTCAAGAATCCACACCCCCTTGCCGTCATAGCCTCCGCGTGGGGTTTTCAACACCACCGGGTAGCCGATGTCCTCGGCGGCGGCGAGCAGCTCATCAACCGAAGAGACCGCCCGCCAGTCGGGCTGGGGGAGGCCCAGTTCGGCCATCTTGCGCCGCATGACTAATTTGTCCTGAGCATAGACCAACGCACCGGGACCGGGCGCCAGGGCCACCCCGGCTGCTTCTAAGCGCTGCAAATGCTCTGTGGGGACATGCTCGTGATCGAACGTGACCACATCGACCTCGGCGGCGAAAGCTTCCAGGGTCGCATAGTCCGTATAGTCACCGACCGTATACGTTGCGGCAGTCGTAGCCGAGACGTCAGCTGCTTCGGCTAAGACATGCAATTTGATTCCGAGATTTATCGCGACCGGAGCCATCATGCGGGCTAATTGGCCGCCACCTACTACACCTACTGTTGGAAAAGACACCCTTCTACAGTAGCTTGGTTTACTCGCAGCCGGTGTTTCGTGGACGTCCAAGACATGCCGGTGCGCTCGCGGGCTGTTGTTCGAAGATTTCCACACGTGTGAGCAGTTCAGCTATTTTCCAGGCTCCACCGACTAGAGTATCTAAAACCCTGTTCGCCCTACCGCCCAAGCCACGTCCGAGGAGGAAGCCCGATGCTACAACGCCTTTGGGATCGCATCGTCTCGCTCGTTCGCCTGCTGTGGCGTGAGGTTGCCAAGTTCGGTGTGGTCGGCGGCATTGGGTTTTTTATTGATACCGGGATTTTTGTGTGGCTCATTACCGGCCCGATGGATGACTCCGCGGTCAAGGCCAAAATCATCGCCACCGGGGTTGCCACCGTCTTTTCCTGGGTGGCTAACCGCTATTGGACCTTCCGGAATCGTCGGCAAGCCAACGTGATGCGCGAGCTGGTGTTGTTTCTCGTGATGAACGGCATCGGTGCCGGGATTCAGGCCGGTTTCGTGTTTATCGCCAAATACCTGCTGGGCGTTACCTCGGCCGGTGGCATGGTCTTATTTGGCAACGTCATCGGCTTGGCTTTCGCCACCGTGTTTCGGTTCATCGCCTACCGGCTGTGGGTCTTTACCGAAGCCGTGGAAGCCGACCCGTCCACCACTCGCGACCACGAAGTTCTCACGGGCGCCGTCCCGCGGGTCACATCCCAGCATGATGTCGCCGACGGCGACGACCCACAAGATCGCCCGGACACTGGCTAGTTCAGGTGCTCGGTGTCGATGATGCGCGCCAACTGCGTCTCATCTGCGGCATCGACCAACACCACCGGTTTGCTGCGTCGCCAGGCATCCACCATCGCCCACCACACAGCCGCATTCATGCGCAACCCCGCCGATTTGATAATCGTGCCGGAGCCTAAAACTTGCACGGTGGGCTCTGCCGGTTCATCGGTCTGGGCTCGGCCAATGATATCGGCGCTCCCCAGCAGCGCCTGATCTGGATGCGACAACACCTCGTCGTCGATATCGACCAGCGCGGGATTCACCCTCTCTTGGTGCGTCACGAAAATTTCGGCAGCCGCCGTCATGTACTCATCCGGCTGGTCGGTCAAGATCGCATCCACCTCATCGGCCTCGGTCGTCCACTCCAGCTCGGCCCAGGCCGCCCCCAGCACCAGCACCGTGCTGCGCCAGGTCACCGGCACGTCGAGGAAGATCGTGCCCGGTGCGGCCACACCATAAGAATCCAGTAGGTGGGTGACCTTGGTCGCCCAGTTCACCGCGACCCGGCCGGATAATTCGGTCCGCCCCTCGGCGGTATAGTGAATCACCGCGGGTCGGGGCGACGCGGCCAGGTGTTTGATCAGGTCAGCCGGGGACTCCAAGGGCTGATTGGACGGGATAGCAGGTATCGAAATCATAAAATCCTTTGCGAAAAATAACTCTGCTGCCTAGGCTAACCGGTCGAGCATAATAGTGCAGGTGGGCTACCAGATGCAGGGTACAGTGTGATGGGCAGACAGCTGGAAATTCACTGGCGCAGCCGAAAATGGGGTCGTCTCCGGGCTTGACTAAAACCGAGTTACACCGGTGTAATTAGAGATCAGTACAATAGATAATTCACCACGACGATCCACGTCCGTACGATAAACAGACCCGTAAAAGGGCGATTTAGCGTGCCCGGTGAAACCGCAGGAAAGGAACCAATGGACAATGCACAACGGGCGGAGCGTTCCCGCCTTGAGAGCCAATCCGTATCTCGAAATTCACGAGAGGTTCCCATTGACTGGTTCGTCGATCCGGCTGATCCCACCGCCGGTCACGACTTAGCTACCCTGGACGATCGGGGTACCGCTTATCTCGCCGCACACGATGCGATAACCGACCTGGTGACCGAGGAAGATACCCCGGCTGCTACCGTTACCACGCTGCACCCCAGCATCGGAGCCGAACCAGAAGTTCCCGAAACCCTCGACCTGTGGCAAACCCTGCCGGGATTTGGTGACACCGCCGACGAGGGCCAGCTGGCCTGGCAGGCCGATGCGCTGTGTGCCCAGACGGACCCGGAAGCATTTTTCCCAGAAAAAGGTGGCTCCACCCGCGACGCGAAGAAAGTTTGCGGGTCCTGCCCCGTCAAACAAGAATGCCTCGAATACGCGCTGTCCAATGATGAACGCTTTGGGATTTGGGGCGGCATGTCAGAACGCGAACGTCGCCGACTACGCAAGAAATCTTTATAACTGTTGGCTAAGTACCACGTCACCGGGGTCTTCTTACTCGAAGACCCCGCACACGCTACGACCGAAGTATTCACCTCCGCCATCAACGGCACAGTAGGGATCGATGCTGCGGTCGTGGTGACCGAACCCACCGTTGAAGCCGCGGTCCTGGAAAACCTCGACCGGCTCATGACCGAATCCGGGATCGAATACCATCACGTGGTCCGCGATACCAGCACCACCCTGGCCGAGCAGCTCAACGACGTGGTCGCGCCTGATCAGCAGCGCATCAATGTGCAATCCTGGCTGTGGTTTTTGACCGATGACACGGTGGTCTCACCGACCAGTCTGGCCAGCCAATTACAAGCCGTCGAAATTTCCCCCTCGGTGGCCATCGCCGGGGCGAAACAACTGGCAGATCGCCGGCTGATCGACGTCGGGCTTTCTGTGGCTCTCAGCGGCGAGATCGTGTCGCTGATTGAACCCGGAGAACTTGACCAGGGTCAATACGACCATCGCACCGACGTCTTTGCGGTATCGCTGCCCGGCATGCTCGTCCAAACCGAGCTGTTTACCCGGCTCAACGGGTTTGATCCGCTGACCCCCGAACTCGCACAGACCGTTGACCTGTGCTGGCGTGCCAGACTCGCCGGCCACCGGGTCGCCGTGGTCCCGGCGGCCGAAGTCCAACACACGGCCCTACCCGATGAGCCGCCCATCGCCGACACGTGGGAGGCCTCCCGCTGGCTGCGACTGAAACACACCGGCTTTCTTGGTGCCCTCGGCGGCTGGCTGTGGGGACTGTTATCGGCCATGGCCGTCGTCGTTGCCGGGCTGTTCGTAAAAGATCCCGGCACCGGAGCGGCCCAAGCCCGCGGTATTTTGCGCACCCTGGCGCGCCCAGTTGCACTGGCTGCATCCCGGCGAGCTGCCAAAAAGACCAAAACCAGACCGTTCCACGCCGTCGATGAGCTGCGACCATCGCGGGCTCGCGTCCGGGACTACCGTCGTTCGGTGCTCGAAGGCGGCGACACTGCCGACGTCATTGGGGATGGCACCGGGGTCTCGGATGCTCCGCAAGAGGCCACCGGCGGGCACGATGACTTTGATGAACTGGCCACGCCCGATCGGAACTGGGTCGGCATCGGCGCGGTCACCCTGGTGGTAGTTCTGGGCACTGTAGCACTGTTGGGGCTGCGCCACCTGTTGGGTGCCCCTGCCCTGGCCGGCGGGAACTTGTTGCCGGCGAGTCAAGACCTCTCGATCCTGGTCGCCAAGGCCGCCAGCGGGTGGGCCCACCCCGGAGCCGGCGCACCGGGGTATGACGGACCCTTCGGCTGGTTGGTGGCACTGTTTGGTCTGACCACCAATGCCTCTGCGGTGTTCGTCTGGCTCTGGATCCTGGCGCTGCCACTGGCCGGATTGGGCGCGTGGGTACTGGCCGGCACCGTCACGACCTCACGCTACGCCCGGTTTGCCGCAGGACTCATTTGGGCCAGCGCACCGGTGCTGCTCACCGCGGTATCCGAGGGTCGCGTCGGTGGACTGATCGTGCACCTGGTGCTGCCCTGGTTCGCGTTGGCCGTGTTACGCGCCATCGGCTACACGCCCGAAAATACTCGCCTGCCAGCAGACCAGCCCGAACACGACGACCGCCCCGTGCTGCTGGGACGCAAACCGCGCAACACTACGGCCACTACCTCCTTGACCGCAGCCGCCTGGATCGCCATCCTGCTGACCGTCATGACTGCGGCCGCCCCGTCGATGTTCCTCCCGTTGACCGCCGGCATCATCATCCTGGCACTGGTGCTGCGCAGTCGAGCGAAAGTCCTGTGGTGGACCCCGATCCTGGCGGCCACCGCACTGCTACCCGCCGTCGTCAGTCACGGCACCGATTTGCGCGCTATTCTTGCTGATCCGGGCGCTCCGGCCAGTTACGATCCGGCCCCGACCTGGCAATTTCTGCTCGGTTTACCGCACGAGGTCGCCCTGGATGCTGGCCTGGCCGAACTGCCCTGGCTGGATGCACTCAGCCCGGCGGCACCCTGGGCCGGCATTGCGGTGTTCGTCATCGCCCTACCGCTGGTAGTCCTGGCGATCCTGGGTGTGATGCGACCGGGAGCCGGCGGCAGCCTGGCCCGCTCGGGTCTCCTGGCCGGATTTATCGGCCTGGCCATCGCCACCGCCAACTCGGGGCTGACCTTCTCGATTGACCAAACCGGCGAGCCCGTCGCGCTGTCGACGATCCCACCGGTTTCCCTGGCCTGGCTGGGCTTCTTGCTCGCCGCCATCGTCGGAATCAACACGCTCACCCGCTCACGGACCCGCTCCGCCGGATACGTCACCCAACACCGCGCCGGTTGGCCGGCACACACGGCCATCAGCGTCCTGGTCCTCACCGGGGTCCTCGCCACCGGACTGTGGCTCACCCCGCGCATGGTGCCCAACGACACCCTGACCCAAGCGCGCGAGACCTCAACCGACCAGCGTGGCGTGGCAGTCGCTGAGGCCGCCACAGACGAACTGGTCGAGGAAAACAGCACCCGGGCCAGCCTCGACTACGTGACCGGCACCCCGAGGGTCGCCGGGGTACAACAACACGCTCTCCCGGCCACCGCGGTCGACTCGGCCGTCTCCGATCTGCGCACCCGCACCCTGGTCATTACGCGCACCTCAGAGGGCCTTCGCACCCATTTGATCAGCGGTGAAGGCACCATGATCGATGACATGACCGGCACCTGGACGGCCCGCACCGTCACCGGAGACCTGTTCGACCCGCAATCAGCCCCCGCCGATGACGCAGATGAGGCGCTGCGCACCGTCGCCGCCCAACTGACCACCGGCACCGACGCCGACCCGCGGCCGCTGCTGGATGCCCTGGGCGCCGGATACGTTGTCCTGACCGACCCGGCCGGCACCGAAACCACCCTGGCCGCAGGCATCGATGCTGCCCCCGGTATGGCGTCGGTGGGGCACACCCGCGCCGGTTGGTTATGGCGCGTCGTCCCCGATGAAGGCACCAACGATGACGGGACCGAGCTGGGCGTAGAAGTTCTCACCGAAAACGGGTCCAGCGCGCCCCGCGGCACTGCAACCGCCCGAGCCCGCATCGTTGAAGACGAGGCGACCGTGGCCCTGGCGGCAACGAATCCAGACGGGTCCATCGACGTCCAACTGCCCGACACCACTACCCAACGCGAACTGATTTTGGCCGAGCGCGCCAACCCGGGTTTCCGAGCCTGGCTTGATGGCGAGGAACTCAACTCCACTGTGACCCAACCCGAGTGGGTCCAAGCTTTTGAGCTGCCAGAAACCGGTGGTAACCTGACCGTGGAATTTGCCCCACCGGCCGGGAAATGGCTGTGGTTGATCCCCGGCATCCTGGGAATCATTACGCTGGTCTTGGGGATCCCGGCGCCGGCACGCACAACGTCCGGGAGGGTCCATGAGCCACGATAAACCAGCCCCCAAACCCGCGGTCGAACCCACCGAACCCGCTCCAGACACCGGCTCGACCGACCGGGCCCGCCGTCGCGAAGCTGCTCTGCGCCGGCTACACCAGACCACCATTTCCAAGCGCACCGCCGCAGCCCTGGGGGTGGCCACCGTCGCTGCCGTCGCCGCGGTCACCGCCGCCGGCAGTATCTGGGCCCCGACCCAACCGGATATCGACACCGCCGCACAGGCCGCGAATCTGCCGGCCACCCCGGTGCTGAATGTCTGCCCCGGCGCCCCCGTCCTACCTGAGGGGGCTGGCGAGGGCGAAGATCTCGACTTTTCACCGGTGTCTTCCGACGCCGTCACCGCCCTGTCGGTTGCGGCTGTCTCCGATTTAGCCGGCAACATTCCCGGCATGTCATATTTCGCAGCCGAAACTGACCCGTCGAGCCAACCAGACAGCACCCGGATCACCGACTCGCTCGACGAAGAAATCCAACAGGGGCCACCGGCCACTGCCGCCACCGACGGCACCGTGACCCAAAACGCTTATTACGACGTAATCGCCGACCCGGATGACGACGGCCAAGCCATCGCGGTCGCCACCGAACCGCTGGGCGGCAGTCCCGCCACCTCGGCGGCCGCTTCGCAATATGCCGCAACCGATGGGGATTTGGCCGGCATGACCGCTGCGGCCTGCACCACGGCGGCACATCAACACTGGCTGACCGGTGCGGTCACGACCCCCGGCACCACCGCGGTCCTGAATATCACCAACCCCTCGGCCACCAACTCGACCGTCAACCTGTCCGTGTTTGACGGGGACGGACGCGTCGAGGCCTCGGGCGCATCGGGTATCGTGCTGGCCCCTGGCCAAACCCGTTCCATTCTGGTCGCCGGGTTAGCTCCAGGCCAAGACTCGGTGGCCATTCAGGTGTCGTCCTCGGGTGGCCCGGTCGCCGCCGATATCCAGCAGCACCGTCTGGATGGCATCGTGCCCGCCGGCGTCGATACCCTGCAACCGGCCACCGCGGGATCAACCGTCGTGATTCCCGGGCTGACCATCCCAGACGACGCCGAAGACATCGCTGATACCTCAGATCTGGACGGCCAGACCCCAGTCCTGCACCTGGCCTCGACTGGCGCCGCCGCTTCGGCGACCGTGACCCTGCGCGGACCCGACGGCCCCGTCGAACTTCCCGGGGAAGCCTCGGCCGTAGACTTGGCCGCTGGGGAAGCCACCACCGTTGACCTGAGCGGAGTTGAACCCGGCACCTACGCGGTCCAAATCGACGCCGATTCGAACATCATCGCTTCGGCCACGTCGCTGGCTTTCAACCCGGCCGCCGATAACGACGACGCGACCGGCAATACCGAAGCCATCGACACCGCCTACATGCCGTCCACCGACCCCATCCGGGGCGAGACCATGGTCGCACTACCGGCTCTGGCCGACCCCGAAGCGCAACTCGTGCTAACCGCCGATGCCGAGGCCACCGTCTCCATCACCCCGGTTGATGAGGATGGCGAACCGGGCGAAACTGCCACCCAGGAACTTGCCGCCAACACCGCCGTCACGTTTCAAGACGACGATGCTGCGGCATACCTGCTGGAAACCGGGTCGAACTCGGTGCATGCGGGCGTGCTCATCGACTCCTCAGCTGGTATTTCCGCTCTGCCGGTCAATACCGTGGGAGAAACCGGATCCGGGCTACCCGTTCGGATCGGCTACTAAAAGTCCGGGTCGACCTCGGCCACGGTTTTGCCGGTCAGCGCCGCCCACTCGGTGATCAACAGTTCGTAGAGCACCTCGGGCAGGTACGTGTCGTCCGTGACCTTCAACTCAATCAGCTTCCGGTACAAGGTCAACGCGACCGTGCCGTCGGCATTGATCCCACCCGAGATCAGCGGGGCCCGCGTCCCGGGTTGCCACCACGCCAAATCCACCGGCGCCGTGAGGTATTGCACCGTGGCAACTGCTCCAACCCGGTCCAAAAACCACCGGTGAGCAATACCAAGTGCGCGCTCGAACCGGTCGTTGTGCGCGGTGCGTCGACCATGTCGATCACGAGAAAAGTAGCCAGCCACACCCCAACCCTAACAACCTGAATACCCCCTGTACGCTAGAGTCAGCTGTTGTGGGAACTCAACGACTGTGCACCAAGACCGCTTGCTCCAATTCAGCTGCAGCAACGCTGACGTTTAACTACGCTGAATCGACCGTAGTCTTGGGCCCGATGTCCCAGCGCGCCGAACCGCACGCGCATGATTTATGCGCCAAACACGCTCAACAATTCACCGCCCCGATTGGTTGGGAATTTCTCCAACTCACCGAGCACCTCACCGACGACGATGACCTGTTAGCCGTCGCCAACGCGGTCAACGCCGACGATGAGACTCCCGAGCCCGCTGACGCCAGCTCCGGGACCGTCCATCCGGTGGATCGTTCCGTCGCGCCGACTCGGCCAACCCCGATGGCTGACAAGCCCGGCATTTTGCGTCTGGTGCGTGGCGAGTAAATTCTGGCTGAACTTTGTGACCCCGCGTTGCATCGCTGACCGCGCCGAGCGCTTGACCAAGTAGGGTTAAGCACCATGACTACTACGCCTGCCGTTGACTCGGCTTTTTCGAATCAAGAGACCGTCCCAGGGGCCGCCTTCGATTTCGCAATTCGCGACATCAACCTGCATGAAGCCGGCCGCCATCAGATCCGACTTGCCGAACACGAAATGCCAGGCCTGATGGCACTGCGCGAACAGTACGGTGAGTCGCAGCCGCTCAAAGGCGCTCGGATTGCCGGTTCGCTGCACATGACCGTGCAGACCGCGGTGCTCATTGAAACCCTGACTGCCCTGGGCGCTGAAGTGCGCTGGGCATCGTGCAATATTTTTTCCACCCAAGATGAGGCCGCTGCGGCCATCGTCGTTGGTGACGGCACCGCCGAAAAACCAAACGGTGTCCCGGTCTTCGCCTGGAAGAACGAGTCTCTGGAAGAATACTGGTGGGCCGCCGAGCAGATTTTCCTGTGGCCCGGAGCCCAAGAGGATCCAAGCTTTGGCGCGAATATGATTCTCGACGACGGTGGCGACGCCACGATGTTGGTCCACAAGGGTGTCGAATTTGAAGGCGTCGGCATGGTGCCGGCCGCAAGTGAAGACGATCCAGACGAATACAAAGTCATTCTGGAAACCCTGCGCAAGTCTCTGGAAGCTGACAGCCAGCGTTGGACCCGTATTTCCAAAAACCTCCGTGGGGTGACCGAAGAGACCACGACCGGTGTGCTGCGGCTCAACCAGATGTTCCAGTCCGGTGAGTTATTGTTCCCGGCGATCAACGTCAACGACGCGGTTACGAAGTCGAAATTTGATAACAAGTACGGCATCCGTCACTCGCTGCCTGACGGCATCATGCGCGCAACCGATGTGCTGCTTGGTGGCAAGGTCGCCGTCGTCGCTGGGTACGGTGATGTCGGTAAGGGCGCGGCGGATGCATTCCGTGGTCAGGGCGCACGTGTGATCATCACTGAGATCGATCCGATCAATGCGTTACAGGCTGCTATGGATGGCTATCAGGTCGCGACACTTGACGATGTCGTTGATACCGCAGACATCTTTATCACGACCACTGGCGGTCGTGACATCATCATGGCCGAGCACATGCTGCAAATGAAAGATAAGGCCATTGTCGGTAACGTCGGCCACTTCGATAACGAAATCGATATGGCCGGCCTGGCTCGTATCCCGGGTGTCGAGAAAATCGAGATCAAACCTCAGGTTCACGAGTGGGTCTTCGATAAGGGCACTGACAACGAGCGTTCGATCATCGTGCTGTCCGAAGGTCGCCTACTGAACCTTGGCAACGCTACTGGTCACCCATCGTTTGTCATGTCGGCTTCGTTCACGAACCAGGTCATGGCCCAGATTGAATTATTCAATGCCGAGGGCGGTGCCGGATCGATTACCGGTAAGACCTATGACATCGGTGTCCACGTTCTGCCGAAGCTTCTGGACGAGCAGGTTGCTCGGTTGCACTTGGAAGCTCTGGGTGTGAAGCTGACCGAATTGTCCAAGACCCAGGCCGAATATTTGGGTGTGGACGTAGCAGGTCCGTTCAAACCAGAGGACTACCGCTACTAATCTTGGCTTCTAGTGGCCGCGATTCTGTATGGGATCGCGGCCATTAGCGTTTAAAACGCCCAGTAGAGGTTCCGGAGTAGGGGTTGGGTGGGGTCTAACCAGGGGGCTGGTTGGAAGAACGTGGTGCCGTGGTGTTTGCGGATTTTCCATTTGCCGTTATGCACCGCCCCGTGGTGGTGGGCGCACAGGGTGATGGCGTTATCGACGTTGGTGGTGCCGTTGTTGAGCCATTCGGTGATGTGGTGGATTTGGCAGTAGACGGCTGGCACGGTGCAGCCGGGGGCTTGGCAGCCACGGTCTCGGGCTAGGATCGCTCGACGTTGGGTCGGGGTGAATAACCGATGAGCGCGGTATTGGGCGAGGACTTCGTGGTGGCCGTTCCAGATTTGGCCCACGAGTTTACTGTCACAAGCTAATGGAGCAATGTCAGCAGGGCGCATGGCGCCGATGTTCACGGCCTCCGACATAAACTGAGTCCACGATGGTGGGGAGTGGCCCCGGGTGTGATCGGGATTCAAACATACCGGCTCGTGATCGGGATTCGGACGCGTGATGATCGGTGGTAACACTCCGGCGGCTTGGGGTGGTCGTCGCACCGCCTCCGGGAGAGCACCGACTCCGAGGGTTTCATAGGCTGTCTGGATGTCTTGGACGATCATCAACTGAGCCGACGCCCCGTGGGCTTTCTTGACGCCGAGGTCCTTGGGATCCATCGTCAACAAGTTTTGAAACATGCCAATGATAATGGCTGCTAACCGCTGACCGGTGGTGAGCGGGTCGATAGTCGCCGTCTTTTCAGCTGAGAGGGTGGCGCCCTGAGGGTCTTCAGCTTGAGCATCCGGATCCGGGCTAGATGTCAGGTCGTTGAGGTCATTGACGGCTGCCGCCGGGTCAGGTGCTTCCTGGTCGTCGGTGGCTAGCAGGTCCAGGACCTCTTGGGGGATCTCGACCGGGGTGCCATTGAAATTCAGCTGATGCAGGGACCAGTTTTTAAACGCCGCATACACCGCCGGGGTGGCATGCATGCTAATTTTGCCGGACCCATCGGCCAGGTTCTGGGTGCGAAGCGCGTTGTCGGGTTGTTTGCGCAGCGCATCGGATACCAGGGGCCCGTCAGGGTCGATCGCGTGGGCGATTTTGTTGGCCCATCGGGTTTTGGCTTCGGAGAGTTCATCGGGAGTCAGAGTCTCGGCGGCATCGACCAGAGCGTCTTCAAAGGCCAGCAGGATGTCGCGTTTGATCCCGGGGAGGGCCTTGGTTTTGTGCACGTACTTGGTGAGATCTTTGTCCATGCTGATAATCCGATCGAGGTTTTCGCCGGAAATCTTGCCTTCGGCAAAGGATTCAGCGACTTTGAGCAAATTGGGCTGATAGGCCGCCAACGCGGGATTTTTGCCCGAGGCCCAGGTGACATACGGGACCCGATCATGAATCTTCGTCGTCTGAGCTGTGGAGAGTTTCAGCACTTCCCGGAAGTACACCTGCCCATTCTTATAACCTTTGACCCCTTCTGGAGTACCGAGCATTACCTGCTGATCGTTCATGGCGGGTTCCAGATGGGCCGCGAAATGTGTGAGGATCGCATCGGCCGCTCGCTGATGGTGTCGCAACATATGCGCAATGCCAGGCAGCGAATCATAATAGTTATCAGGTGCTACGGGTATCGAGTGCGGCGACGTCGCATGCTGCTGTGCGCTGTTGGGATCATCTGCTGCGCCTTGATCTTCAGCATCTCTATCGTTGTTGGTCTGGTGCGTGACCGTAGCGGATTTGAATCCCATCCAGTCTTCCCCGGAAGCCGTGACAAAGCGAGCAATTTCTGAAGCGGCCGCCGGATCGGCCATCCGCTGTGCGGCCACGTCGGCGAAGAAGGCTGCAGCGTAGACGGCTTCTCCCACACTCATGTCATCGGCAGCTGCCGGGTCAAACGCTGGCGAGGACACCGGGGAGCCAATATTGGGCAAAATTTGGGTGGTATCCATCAACGGGTCCTTTCGACAGGCAACAAACAGCAGGAAGTTCGTGATTAACGACGAGAAAAAGGAGAAAGAGTGGAAGGGGAAGGGTTGATGTATGCCCCCATTTTACCGTCTGGCTGTGACGTACGCAATAGTTTTAATGGTTTTAAAGCGTGTTTTAATGTCGTGTTTGGCGGTATATATCATACGGGTAGGACACGATAAGGGTGTGGTATAAGTTTTGTGGATAACTAAAAACATTTTCGACTTTTCCACATTCGACCGCGACAGGGTTGCGCGTTCGATGTGAAGCGATTACGAGCGCCTCGTCCGGCAACCGAAATGGGACCCTAAGACGTCAAAAGAAAATCCACTCCCGCACGTCTCGGGAGTGGGCGTAAGCAACGAGTTTCGTTATTTCAAGAGGTATTCAGCATCGCGTTGTCGACGCTCACGTCGTTTCGCGAGGACCTGATAATCCCGATTTCTACGTTCTGCCATGACACCCACAAGAAAAGTAAATGGGTCAATACCCTGTGGGGGACCAGGAGTAACGTACGGCAGCACCGCAACGTACAACTGGTTCGACAGATGAGCCAGCGCGCCAGGGTCCATCGTCGGCGCATTGCGGATCAGCGAATTAATTTGATGTGCCAGCCCTGCGGGGACGCGCCCCAGATCGGCAGTTTGGGCCCAGTTTTGTAACGCGGGTGGGACGGCCGGTAGGGGAGCGGGCATCCGAGGCGCTCGAGCCACAATGACAAACGTTCCGGCCATCATATCGCCCAGGCGTTTGGACTGCCGGTTGAATAATGACGCAATAATGGCCACCGAGCCGGCGGTCATCCACAATTCAAAGACTCCGACGAGACACCGCGTCAACGCGTGGCGCCAACGGATGGTGCCGCCATCATCACGCACGACGCGCAACCCGAAAATCAGCTTGCCCAACGAACGTCCCTTGGAGAGCCCTTCGACCAACAGCGGGATGACAAATATCAGGGTGACCATCGCAATGATGACGACGGCTTGGCCGGCTGCGGCATCGACGGCAAAGATCGCGGTGAACTGACCGACGAGCATCATGAGAACGAGCCAGCCCACAAAGTACACCACCGCATCAAGGACGGCTGCGGCTAACCGGGGCATAAAGTTTGCAGCCCGAAGATTCAACACCACAGCTTCACCGGTGATGGTGTGTTCCCGCATGCTGCATCCTTGTCATGTCCGGTATCAAAAGGCTAGGTTCCAGTCTAAACCTACGTCATGAGTCACCGGCTGAATGTCCGCCGACTCACCCTAGTAGTGTAGGCGGTGTGGACTTGGAAGCATACGCCGAAACGCACCGCGTCGATTGGCGCAGACTCGACACCTTAGCGCGCCGATCCGGGCTGTCTGCCCCTGAAATTGACGAGCTGGTGGAGCTGTACAGCCGGGCGTCCACCCAGTTGTCATTCGTTCAGGCTCAAGATCCGGACGGGCCCTATGCCAACCGGTTGTCGCTGATTATTGCCCGAGCCCGGGCCCGCCTCACCTCGGCCACCGGGTCGCGGACCGCCGACGTGAAAACCTTCTTTGCCGTGAAGCTGCCCTATGCCTTGTACCGCATCCGGTGGCTGACCATGGTGCTGGGCGCCGCGTTTGTGGCCGTGGCGTTGGCATATGGTTTCTGGTACGGCAACAACCCGCAGATGTTCGATGCGATGTTAACCGAAGAAGCCCAACGAGCCTACGTCGAGGAAGACTTCACCGATTACTACTCCGAGAACCCAGCTGCCTCGTTCACCACGCTGGTGTGGGTCAATAATGCCTGGATCGCCCTGCAAGAAGTGGCTTTTGGCATCACCGGATTTTTCGTCCCCTACGTGCTGTGGGTCAACGCTCAGGGGTTGGGTATTTCTGCAGCACTGATGCATCGCTACGACGAACTCGACACGTTTTTCGCCTTCATCCTGCCCCACGGGCTGATGGAGCTAACCGCCATCTTCATCGCCGGGGCCGCCGGGCTGCGGGTGTTTTGGGCCTGGGTGGCACCGGGCCGGATGACGCGCCTGCAGTCACTGGCCTATTGGGGGCGTCAGTTGATCCTGGTGGGTGTGGGGCTGGTCGGTGTGCTGCTCATTTCTGGGCTCGTCGAAGGACTCGTCACCCCATCTGGTCTGCCGACCTGGGCGAAGATTACCATCGGTGCGCTTGTGCTGGCCGGGTACTGGGCCTACACCTGGATCTTCGGGTCGCGAGCCGCCCGCGCCAACGCTGACGCCGATCTGGCCGACTATGACGGGGGACGCCAGACGATCACCGGGTAGATCCGCTGGTCTCCGGTGTGCCACACTCCACGATGGACGTACCGCGTCGTAGGCTGACCATAAACCGTGAGTGAAAGGTGGGCACTATGTCGAAGCAGTCTTGGCAGCCCGACGAGCCAGCCGAGTCCGAGAAGCCAACCGCACAACAGGATCCCACCCCGGATCCGACCGTGCCAATCCGGGCCACAGAACCGGATACAGCACCGGCCGCTGCACCACGCCGTCCGCGCCGTCGGATCGATCCCGAAGGCGAGGCCCTGCACACCGGATCCACCGCCAAGTCCAGGCCATCCATCGACGACCTCGTCACGCCACAGCCGGTCGCTGCCGGTTCAACCGCAACCACACCGGGTACCGCCCCAGGCGCGACCCCATCGCCCAACGCATTACCCACCGAACCGTTAGAAGATTCCTTCGAAGACGCCGCTGCCGCCCGGGCAAAGGCACGCGAGCGAGCCGTGGTCGGTTCGCCCGCAGCAGCTAGAGTGATGCAGGTCGTCTTGGCCATCCTGGCGCCGCTGGTCATACTCATCGCGGTCATCCGACTGGTGGCCTCCCCGGTGTTTCTGTGGTTTGAATACCACCGGCCCGGATTCCCACCCGATCTCTACGGCATGGATACCGAACAGCGGCTGACCCTGGGGTCGTATGGCCTGGACTACTTATTCAACCTGGCGCCACCGGCCTACCTGGCAGATCTGCGCTTTGCCAACGGCAACCCGGTCTTCACCGACGCGGAAGTCGCCCACATGGTTGACGTCAAACAGGTCATGTGGGGCACCATGATCGGCGGGCTGATCGCCGCGGTGATCTGTCTGGTGTTAATTGTCTTGTTGTACCGGATGCGCAAAGGGGCCATCGCCCGCGCCCTGTTTGCCGGGGCTCTGTGGTTCACCATCGCCCTGACCCTGCTGGCCATCGTTGCGGTCTTTGGCTGGGAGGCGTTCTTTGCGGGCTTCCATCAGGTTTTCTTCGCCGATGGCACCTGGACGTTTTATCAAACCGATTCACTGATCCGGCTCTACCCGGGCCAGTTCTGGATCGATGCGGCGGCCTGGATTGCTGGCATCACACTGGCCATCATGATCATTACGATGCTGCTGACAGCCCCGACCGGTCGACGGCGCTACCGCAATGAGCAGGCGCAGCGGTTCCTGGAATCCCAGGTGCTGGGCGACGGTTCGGCCGCGCGCACTCAGCCGTAGAGTTCGGCCATCGCCTCGTCGAAGTCGTTGATGACCGCTTCGCGGCGCAACTTCTCCGACGGGGTGACGTGTCCAGTTTCTTGCGACAGTTCAGTCGGCAGGATCGCCATCTTGCGGACGGATTCGGCCTGCGACACGCTTTGGTTGGCCAGATCAATGTAGTGCTGGATTTCGGCGTGGACATCTTCATCGGTCCGGGCCTGTTCGACCGTGAGCCCGGCCTTGCCGCGCCGGGCGGCCCACTGTTCGAGCTGCTCGGTGTCCAGCGAAATCAGTACCCCAACGAATGGTTTGTTATCCCCGACGACGACGGCGTGCCCGACGATTGGACACGTCGAGATGGTCTCTTCCAGCGGGCCGGGGGAGACGTTTTTGCCGCCGGCGGTGACCAATAGGTCTTTGGTCCGGCCGGTGATGTAAATGAAACCCGCGTCGTCGATTTTGGCCAGGTCACCGGTGGCGAACCAGCCCTCGTCGTCGAAGGATTTGGCGTTTTCTTCGGCAGAAAGATAGCCGGGGGACACGACCAACCCGCGCAACAGCAGCTCGCCCGATGCAGAGACTTTGGCTTCCATGCCGGGCACGAGCTTGCCGACCGAGCCGAGCCGGACATTATCCGGCACGTTCACGGTGGCCGGGGCGGTGGATTCGGTCAGCCCGTAGCCTTCATAAATCTCCAGACCCATCCCGGTGAACAGGTGGGCGAGTTTTTCATTCAGCGGCCCGGCACCGGAGATCGCGGCACGCGCCTGGCCACCGAAAACCCCTCGAATTTTCGCGTACACGATGCGGTCATAGAGGGCGTGTTTGACGCGCAAGCCCACCGGCATTTCGCCGGTCTGGCGGGCCCGCGACCACTCTTCAGCAACCTCGACCGCATCGGTGAGCAGGGTCTTGCGAAACCCGGTGGCATCTTCGATCTGCGTCAGAATCGCGTTATAGGCTTTCTCCAGAACCCGCGGTACGACCAGCAGCCACGTGGGCTGATAAGCACCCATGAGTTTGGTGACGTTGCTGGTATCTGCGGTGTGGGCGACTTGGATGCCCGCGACCAGGGCGAAGTACTGCACGGCCCGAGCCAGGATGTGAGCCAGCGGCAGGAACATCAACAGTCGTGGATTGGGACGATCCAGCACAATCTCACGAGCCCAGGGAACAATATTGACCGCCCCGTCGGCCAGGTTACTGTGCGAAATGCGGGCCCCTTTGGGGGTGCCGGTCGTGCCAGAGGTATAGACGATCGTGGCCGTAGTGTCCATCGTGGCCACACTGCGGGCGGCTTCGATCTGGTCATGCGACACGTCGGCACCCAGTTGACCGAGCGCGGCCAAGCCGTCATCGGTCAGCTGAAATTGTTCGATGTCGTGCAGGTCGTAGTCTTCGATGGCCCGGGCGACCGCCCGCGATGGGGCGTCTCCGGCGACGAAGATTTTGGCGGCCCCGGAATCGGCGAGAATATGGGCAACCTGGGAGGGCGAGGAGGTCTCATAGACGGGCACGGAAATGCCACCGGCAAACCAAATGGCCTGATCCACCAGCGCCCACTGATAACTGGTCCCCGACATGACCGCGATCAGGTCGCCGGGTTTGACGCCCGAGGCGATCAGCCCGGCGGCGACTTTGCGCACCTGAGCCAAGAATTCGAACGCCGTGACTTCCGACCAGCTTAGGTTGTCAAGGTCGGTGGTGTTTTGGACGGCGTAGACGACTTGTGCAGGATTGGCACCGAGGCGTTCGACCACCAGATCGGTGAGGTTTGAGTCGGGGTCGAGGCGTTGAATTTCTGGTGTAGCGACGTGCACGAGGCCTGCTTTCGACGGGTTCAGACTTGCCGGGCCCTAGTCTATCGTCATCATCGTGACCCCGTCATGGTGTGTGTCACTATATCCAGGACTGGAACCACATGCGGTGCTGCCACTGTTCCCAATCGATGGGCACCCCGGTCCAGATGGGCAAGAAATATGCGGTGACCGCCAGTGCTGCCACGACGAACAGACCGATCCCGACCGCCGCGTTGGTTCGCGAGCGCCACCCGGTTGCGTCCGGGGTGGTGCGGTTGAGCCACAGTCCGGCCACGTAGGCAATCGCCAGGACCAGAAACGGTACATAGGCCACCGTGTAGAAAAAGAACATCGTGCGCTCTGGCCATATCACCCAGATGAGTTGTCCGGCCGCATACACGGCCAGGATGGCCCCGGCGCGCCAGTCGCGGACCACCAGCCAGCGCAAGAAGATGATGACGATGGCGAGCAGTCCGGTCCACCAGATGAGCGGGTTGGGCAGATCCAGGATGGCTGCCGCGCAGCGTTCTGCCGCACACGTCATGCCATCCTCGTCGGTCCGGTAGTAGAAGGACACCGGCCGTCCGGCAAAGGGCCATATCCATGCGGCCGAGGCATAGTTGTGGTCGCTGTCCAGACCCGTATGGAAGGTCGTGGCCTGGGCGTGATAGTGAATCAGGGATGCCAGCCAGTCGGGTAGCCAGGTGGGGTGTTGGGCGCCCCAGGTGCGATAGTAGCCATCGGTTGAGGCCAACCAACCACCCCAGGTGCCGATATAAGCGATCGCGCCGATGAGCACAATTGAGGCAAATGCCCACAACCCATCCAGAACCACGGCACCGGGCAGCCAGCGGCGGATACCGGCGGTTTTGCGCGCGTTGGCATCCCACCAGACGGTCAGTAGGCCAAAGGCTGCGACGAAGGCTAGGCCTGAGAGTTTGACGGACACGGCAATGCCCAGCAGTACCCCGGCCAGGATGCGCCAGGGGCGCAGGCCCAGCCACGGGCCGTACGTGATCGTCTTCTCCCAGGCGGTGCGGTCTGCTCGGGAAGCGTCGGGATCGGTGGCGCGTCGGTAGCGAGCCGCAAGCTCCGTGACCAGACGTCGTCGGCCCCATGTGCGGTCAGCGATCAGCGCGCAAAACGCCCCGAGCACAAACACCATGAGAAAGATATCCAGCAGGGCCGTGCGCGACATGACGATGTGGTGACCCTCGATGGTCAGCAGCACCCCGGCGACCGAGGCCAGAAATAGCGAGCGGAACAGTTTCGCGGCTAAGACGAAGGTCAGCAGCACCGCCAGGGTGCCGGCAGCGGCTGCGCTAAAGCGCCACCCGAACGCGTTGTCATACCCGAATAGGGCCATACCCACGCCGATGAGCCACTTGCCGGCTGGCGGATGCACCACATACGCGGCTTCCTGGTCGGGTTCGGCTTGACCTGCCGCAAAGGCATCGTCGACATCGTCGCCCCAGGCGCGTTCGTAACCGAAGTGCCACAGCGAGTAGGCATCTTTGACGTAGTAGGTCTCATCGAAAATGAGCTCTTGAGGGTGTGCCAGATTCCAGAACCGCAATAGCCCGGCCGCCACGGTTAGCACGGCGGCGATGACCCATCCTGCGGTGCCGAGCCGAAACGTTGGGGACAGCAGTCGAGCGTGGAGTCCCTGAAGCGAAAAGGCGGCAGCTTTGGACTGCAGCCAATTTCCGGGCTTGCTCAGGTGGGGAGTGGACACACAGGCCATGCTACCGGTCGTGGGGGCGGATAATGGGAAGATGGACACACCTTCAACCCCCTCAGAACCGACCGCGCTCGCGGGCCTGACCTTAGCCGCGACCCCGATTGGGAACCTGGCCGATATGACCGACCGGGTCAAGGCCGTGGTGGGGCAGGCCGATATCATTGCCGCCGAGGACACCAGGTCGCTGCATAAGTTATTACATGCCGCCGGGGTACAATTTCGCGGCACTGTGGTGTCGCATCATGAACATAATGAAGCCGAATCGGCAAAGGGGCTGATTGAGGCGGTGCGTTCCGGCCGCTCCGTCGTGTTCGTACCCGAGGCGGGCATGCCGGCGATCTCTGATCCGGGGTATCGACTCGTCCAGGAAGCCATTGCCGCTGATATCCCGGTCACGGTCGCTCCCGGTGCATCGGCTGCGATCACAGGGTTAGTGTTGTCCGGATTGCCAACGGCGCGCTTTGCCTTTGAAGGGTTTCTCCCACGCAAGACCGGCGAGAAAACCACAATGCTGGCAGACCTGGCGGCTGAACCACGGACCCTGATCTTCTATGAATCCCCGCACCGCACCGCCGACACGTTAGCCGCGATGGCCCAGGCGTTTGGTCCGGATCGTGCCGCAGCCGTGGCACGCGAGCTGACCAAATATCACGAAGAGATCGCCCGCGGGACACTGACCGAGCTGATCGAGTGGGCCAATTCGAAAACCCTTAAGGGTGAGATTGTGATCGTGGTGGGGCCAGCGCCTGACGCCGCGCCGGCCACTTTTGACCAAGCGTTGGCCCAGGTGCAGACCCTGGTGGCCGAGGGACAGCGGTTGAAGGCCGCGACCCGGCAAGTTGCCGACCAGACCGGGCATTCGGCGCGCGAATTGTATAACGCAGCCCTTTCGGAGCGTTAGAAAGACCAAATCGGTGGCACCCTCGCGTCAGCAAGAGCCCACCGGTTTGATGAGGTGTTTGGATTAGGGCAGCAGGCCACCGGTTGCGGCACGCAGTGGGCCGGAGCCTTCACAGCAGCCGGCGCGGCATACGTCATAGCCCGGACCGTATTTGGTCAGCGCTTTGCGCTCGGAAGCTGGCGTACCATTGAGGCGTTCTTCGACCAGATCGACCATGGCGGCAACGAATTGTGGATGCACCCCGGGGGTCGCAACCCGCTTATAGAGCAGCCCTTGTTCGTCGGCGGTTTCCTTGGCTTCGATATCCAGGTCCCACCAGACTTCCATGTGATCCGACAAGAAGGTGGCCGGAACGACGACGACGGCTTTGCGCTTGCCGGGCAGCTCTTCGAGGTAGTCGTTGATATCTGGTTCCAACCACGGGATATGGGCGGGGCCGGATTCGGACTGGTACACCAGTTCCCACGGCACATCAATGCCGTACTGTTCTTTGACGGCCTCCATGACCAGGCCACCCACTGCCAAGTGCTGTGCCTTGTAGGCGCCGAGTTCACCGTAATCGTGCTCATCGGGTTCGCCCGATTTAGCGTTATCTTTGATCGGGATCGAGTGTGCGGTGAACAAGACTTCTACGTCTTTGCTCAGATCCAGGTCCTGGCGTTCTTCGACCAATTCGGCGATGGCCTTGAGCGTGCCTTCGATGAATGGGTTCACGAAACCCGGGTGGTCAAAGAAGGTCCGTGAGGAATCAATCTGGACGTCATCCCAGAGATCCAATGCCTCAAGAGCGTCGGCGAAGTCTTCGCGGTACTGACGGCACGAGGAATAGGCCGAGTAGGCGGAAGTCACCAGCGCGAAGATTTTCGTGGGGCGACCATCGACTTTATTGTCCTCGTGGGCCTTGGAGACGGCTTCGGTGAAGTACGGGTCCCAGTTGCGGTTGCCGAAATAGACCGGCAGGTCGATCTCGCGGCGCTTGAGTTCTTCCTCAATCGCTGCCTTCAGCGCAAGGTTTTGTTCGTTAATCGGGCTGACACCGCCGGCTTCCCGGTAGTGAACAGCGACTTCTTCTAGGCGTTCATCGGGGATGTTCCGGCCCATGGTGACGTTACGCAAGAACGGGATGACGTCATCTTGACCATTGGGGCCACCATATGACGACAGCATGATGGCATCGAATTCGGTGGGAACTTCAACCCATTTATCACCGGACTGCGCTTCTGGGGTGGCAGCTGGGACACGAGCACCAGCCTGCACAACGACGCGGGGTGACGGTTGAGGTTTGGACCATTCGGTCACGCGAGCCTCCTGAGAGTTGGGCATCACAACGATCTGGACTGATCGTCAGCCGTGGTTAGTAATCAAGTATTCAAGGTCTTATGCGAGTGAAAAGAGCATGGACCCTACGGTCCGGGTTCGTCTTTCAGTTTAGCCACCGGACTCAACGCGATGCCATTTGGGTCGTGCAGATTCTTCGGCTGTGCGATGAACAGTGAACAAACTCACCACCCACCGCTCTTCGTGGTCCAGAACCCGCGCGAGCTTCCCCAGAGACGCTGTTTTCATCGGGGTGCCCGGAGTACAGTAGAAACACCCCTGGTGCCCAAGGCAGGTGTACTGACGGGGCGGATCCGAGGAGGGTCGTGATGGCTCAACAAGCGCATCCAAACGAACCGATACGTCCCGTCGATCGTGAGGCCAATGACACGACTCTTACCGGGCGTCCAGAACCTGACTTCCGGCCCGACGCGCTGCATAAGCTCCTGGCTGGCTTCAGCATTGGGGTAGCCATCACCGCGCCCATCTTCTTCGCGCTGCAAAGCATCGGGACGCTCGACGTGTTACCGGTGCGCTATGGCATGGACGGACAAGTCCTGCGCGAAGGGTCTGTCTGGGAAGCCATCGGCGGACTGATCTTATTGGGTCTTGGTACGCTGGCCCTGGTCATCCTTGCCCGGTACCCAAAGATCTTGAACTACCCGGTCACCCTGACAGAGCACAACGTGCAGGGACAATACAAAACCGCCGTCTACACGTTAGTGTGGGTGGCTTTCAGCATGTCGCTGACCATGCTCATCTTGGTGGCATCCTGGCTTCAGCTGATCAACATCGGCTGGATATGGCTGGCGTTGTTGCTGACGGTCACAGCCATCATCATTGGCATTTCACGGATGCTCAAGCTCCGCTAAAGCGGCGCTAGCACGCGTTGACCTATTCCCAATGTGAATGGTCGATATGACCCCTGCACATACCCCGATGCGTGCCATAGGCTGGTGCCAAGCGCTACCTTGCCCACCGTGACGAGTTAGCCTTTGCAGAGGGATCTGCGTGTAAAATTTATTGATGCATTGAACTGCACGAGCCTGACGACATATACCGATGTCAGTGCCCGCCCGACAGATCGAAAGAAGGTATCCGTGACTGTCAGCGCACAACAAGAACAAGAACTGCTACAACGCGTTCCCACCGGCCTACTGATCAACGGAGAATGGGTCGAGGCTTCCTCCGGGAAAACCCTGCCCGTTTATGATCCAGCAACGGGCAAAGAGCTGCTGCGGATCCAAGATGGCAACTCCGACGACGCGCTCAAAGCCCTAACTGCAGCCGACGAAGCACAGGCTGAGTGGGCCTTGACCGCACCACGCGAACGCGCCGAAATTCTGCGCCGCGCCTTTGACATCGTGATGGAGCGCGCTGAAGACTTCGCGCTGCTGATGACCCTTGAAATGGGCAAACCGCTGGCCGAAGCTCGCGGCGAAGTCAACTACGGCGCCGAATTCCTCCGCTGGTTCTCCGAAGAAACCGTGCGACACTACGGTCGGTACGGCAACACCCCAGAGAGCAAGCTGACCATGATCGTCCGGCACAAGCCGGTCGGCCCATCCTTGCTGGTCACCCCGTGGAACTTCCCGCTAGCTATGGCCACCCGGAAAGTCGGCCCAGCCGTAGCCTCCGGCTCCACCATGGTCTTGAAACCAGCCCAGCTGACACCACTGACCTCCCAGTACTTCGCCCAGGCCATGCTCGATGCCGGGTTGCCAGCAGGCGTCCTCAACGTGGTATCCGGTTCATCGGCCTCAGCGATCTCCGGTCCGCTGCTCAAAGACCGCCGTCTACGCAAACTGTCCTTCACCGGTTCCACCCCGGTTGGCCGCCGCCTGATGGCAGATGCGGCCGAAAACGTGCTGCGTACCTCGATGGAACTTGGCGGCAACGCCCCACTGATCGTCTTTGACGACGCTGACCTCGATAAAGCAGTCCAAGGTGCGATGGATGCCAAACTGCGCAACATGGGTGAAGCCTGCACCGCAGCAAACCGCATCCTCGTCCACGAAGACGTCGCCGACGCCTTCCAATCAAAATTCGCCGAAGCGATGCGCGCCCGGAAAGTCGGCCGCGGTACCGAACCAGACGTCAACGTCGGGCCCATCATCGATGACAAAGCTCGCGAAGATGTCCACGGCCTGGTCACCGAAGCCGTCGACGCCGGTGCAAAAGTGGTCACCGGGGGCCAAAAGGTCGAAGGCGAAGGCTACTTCTATGAGCCAACCGTCCTCTCAGTCCTGGAAGATTCACCGATCCTGAAACAAGAAATTTTCGGACCGGTCGCTCCGGTCGTGAAATTCAAGGACGAAGCACACGCCATCCGTCTGGCGAATGCTTCCGAATACGGCCTGGCAGCCTACATCTTCACTGAGAACCACAACCGCGCCCTGCGAGTTGCCGATCAGATCGAATTCGGGCTGATCGGGTTCAATGCCGGTGTCATCTCCAACGCCGCAGCACCTTTTGGTGGCGTCAAGCACTCGGGCTTGGGCCGCGAAGGTGGCGCCGAAGGCATCGAAGAATACACCACCGTTCAATACATCGGAATGCCAAACCCACACACCCAGAACTAGGTTTTGGCTCGTAGGACAGCCCCGCTGAGACGTTGAGCTCGGCGGGGCTTTCCGCATTAAGCTGGGCTTATGGCCACTTCAGAACAACACACCCCTGTCCAATACCTGCCGCAAACAGAACGCTTCGGCGATGATGGTGCTCCGGTGCGCTCCGCCACGGATGAATACACCGGACGCAAACGCAAGCTCGAGTATCCACCGGCCCCTGAACGGTCCCCGGTGCCGGTGGTTGATAATCACACGCACCTCGACTTTCGAGACGGTCACGTCCGGCTGACACCCACAGAAATTATGGATGCCGCCGCCACCGTCAATGTGGTCGGAGCTGTTCAAGTAGCAACCGATTTGGATGCTGCCCGCTATACGCTGGAGGCACTGGACCAAGAGCCGCGTTTGCGCGGTGCCCTTGCGATTCATCCCAACGAGACCGTCACACTGGCGCAGCAGGGCAGACTCGATGACGCCATCGATCAGATCGCAGAATTGGCGAAGCATCCCTCAGTGGTCTGTATTGGCGAAACTGGACTGGATTATTACCGGACCGAAGGTGAAGAAAACTGGAAGATCCAAAAATATGCATTCAAGCGCCACATTGAGTTAGCGGTTGAACTCGGGCTCGCGTTACAGATTCATGATCGGGAAGCTCACGACGATGTGATTGCCGTATTGCGCTCGATGGATCAGTTACCCGAACACGTCGTCTTCCACTCATATTCTGGTGATGCGCAGATGGCTGAGATCCTCAATGAGCACGGCTGGTACGCCTCGTTTTCTGGGATCGTGACCTTCAAAAACAACCACGACGCACGCGAAGCGGCCCAGCGGATGCGCCCAGAATTGCTCCTGGTTGAAACTGATGCACCATTTCTGACCCCACACCCATACCGGGGTCGACCAAACGCCCCGTACATGGTGCCATACACGCTGTATCAGTTAGCCCAAACTCGTGACCAACCAGCCGAAGATCTCGGAGCTGTTATCTTTGAGAACACTCAGCGTGTTTATGGAGAATTTCGTAGCTGACTAGGTGGTATCGAAGCAGTAGCTGATGCGTAGCGGCGACGGTGATCAACAATGATCGTTATCAAGTTGTAATCATCGTTACCTTTCCGTTATAGTCGTGCACAATGTCATGACTGGTCGGTGACGAAGCGACCGCCACGTCGGAACTACAACACTTTGGATATTCTTTATGTCAAGCATTTTTAGCGGCACTCTGACGAAGATCGTTGCGCAGATTGCAGCCCTAGTACTCGTAGTGGGCGGACTGGCAGCTTTCGTAATCACTCAGGCGAACGCCGATAAGTCAGCTACTGCCACCGCAGACACCGCAGAACAACCAGCAGACGAACCACTCAACATTGAGCGCGTATCGTCGATCACTCCGTTGAGCGCAGATCAGATTCAACTCCCACGGACCATCGAAATCACCGTCGCAGATGAAACAAAAGAAATTCTGACCACCGGTGAAACCGTTCAAGAAGTTCTGGACAACGCCGAAGTGAGCGTGGGTGCGGATGACAAAGTTTCACCTCAGCCCGATGCGACGCTGAATGACAGCACGAACATCGTTGTCACTGTTGTCGAAAAGCACGAGGTCACTGAAGAAGAGACCATCGAGTACGACACCACACGCAAAAACGACGACAGCCTCGAAAAAGGTAAAACCAAGACCGAAACCGAAGGCGCCAACGGCACCGCAGTCGTGACCTACGAAGTAGTTACCGAAAACGGTGAAGAAGTCGACAAGACTGAAATCGACCGTGAAGTCACCAAGGAACCAACCGATGCAGTGATTCTGCGCGGTACGAAGGAACCTGAGCCAGAACCGGCACCAGAACCAGAACCTTCGTCTTCCTCATCGTCGTCATCATCGTCTTCCTCATCGTCGTCATCATCGTCTTCCTCCTCGAGCTCGTCATCCAGCTCTTCCAGTTCATCGTCCTCGAACTCCGGTGGCGGCGCTCCGACCTCGGGTGTGTGGGCCCAGCTGGCGCAGTGTGAATCCGGTGGGAACCCATCGATTGTCTCCTCGACCGGGAAGTACCACGGCCTGTACCAGTTCAGTGTTGAAACCTGGCAATCCGTTGGCGGCTCCGGTCTGCCATCGCAGGCTTCACCAGCTGAACAGACCCAACGTGCTCAGATGCTGCAGCAGCGTTCCGGCTGGGGCCAGTGGCCAGCATGCGCCAGATCCCTTGGTCTCCTCTAAGCCGCAGATAATGTAATAACCGCACAGAAATTCGGGCCGGAATCCACGACGTGGGTTCCGGCCCGAAGCGGTTAACCAGCGCATCGGGGGTGGCTGTGGCTAAGATGGGCTCTGTGACTTCAGAAGAACTGCCGTTATTATCTGGCGCCGATATCCGCAGACTTGCCGATCTGCTTCACTTGCGACCCACAAAAACTCTGGGCCAAAACTACGTCATCGACCCGAACACTATTCGCCGGATCGTCAATGCCGCACATCTGGAGTCCACCGAACATGTGCTCGAGATCGGCCCGGGACTGGGCTCGCTCACCCTGGGACTGCTCGATCGGGCTCAAGCTGTAACAGCTGTCGAGATAGATGTCCCCGTCGCAGAGCAACTGCCCAAGACCACCGAACAGTGGCGACCCGACAGCGCCGACCGTTTGGCCGTCATCCCCGCTGATGCCCTGAAATTGACCGGTGACGAGATAGTGGCCGCCGCTCCTGCGGCAGCTCATGGGCCGCCCACCGCGATCGTGGCTAATCTGCCCTATAACGTGGCGGTCCCGGTCATGCTGCACTTACTTGCGGAACTTCCCAGCGTCCGGCACGGGCTGGTGATGGTTCAACACGAGGTGGCCGAACGGCTCACCGCTGGCCCCGGTTCCAAAATTTACGGGGTACCCTCCGTCAAGATGGCCTGGTATGCGGAAGCAACCATGGCGGGTGTTATCGGAACCAAAGTCTTCTGGCCAGCACCGCGTATCAACTCGGGGCTGGTACATTTCACCGCGCGCACGCCCCCTGCAACCACAGCCACCCGAACCCAAGTATTTGAGGTCATTGACGTAGCGTTTGCCCAACGTCGTAAGACCATGCGCGCCGCCCTGAGTGCCTGGGCGGGTTCTGGAGCGGAAGCCGAAGAGCTGCTGGTGGCCGCTGGCGTCGATCCGAAGGCCCGCGGTGAAGTCCTGCACGTCACAGACTTTGCACGCATCGCCGAACAGTACCACGCAAGGACCACACCGTGAGCGCACACCCCGCAACTTACCAAACTGTTTCAGCTCAAGCCCCAGCCATGATCGCGCTGACTTCCAACATTGGTCAGCCGCTGGATCATCAACGAGCTCCGGTCCTGCAGCTCAAAATGGCAATCTCACGCTATGACATCGCCGTCATCGAACCACGCGATGACAAAGAGATCTTTGTCAGCTACGAGGACGCGACGCAGACTCCGATCGAATACCAGGACATTCCAGAAGATGATCTGGTCGCTGTGTTCCGGGCCGTTGATGCACTCCGCGATTACCTGGCGCGACCAAAAGTAACCTCTGGTGTCGATATCACGATCCAAAAGAACATCCCGTTCGACACCCATCTCGGTGGCCGAGGAGCCAGCGCAGCCGCTGTGATAGTGGCCCTGACCCAACTCTGGAATGCGAACATTGCACGAGAGGATCTGACCAGAATTGCCCACCGAGTCGAACTCGGTGCGGTGGAGTCTCTGACCGGTGGGGTGCTCCTCAGCCGTGAATCAGCGACCGAAGCCACCGTGACCCAGGTGTTGAGCCACCGCGAACTGGCATTGGTCATCGTCCCGGCCGCAGCTGACATTCCCACCGAAGAGCTCGTCACAATCTTGCAGACCATGCGCGATGAGCAATCACACGATGCCGGTCGTGACCGGTTGGAATTCGATCCGGCGCTGCTCGAGGCACTAGCCCACGGACGCGCCGCTGAAGTCGCGCTGCTGATGCATAACGATTTCCAGCCAGCTCTTGTGACCCTGTTGCCAGAGCATAACGATTGGCTCACCGCAGGCATGACCGAAGGCGCTTTGGCAGCTCAAACCATCGGACCGGGGGCTTCATTGCTGTTGTTAGCTCGCGACTTTGAGGATGCTACGAAGATTGCTGAGCGCTTCGAGGAGCGCATGGAAATCGCAGCGATCGCCGAATACGGTCCCGTAGCGGGCGCGCAGGTGCTCTAACCCCGCCTCGTGGTGCTCTGAACGAAGACCAGACCCGAGCTGTGTCGTCGTCCACTATTATGGATGAAGTTATGGCGCATCTTTTAGGGGCAGAAGCCCTGCACTTTGAATACCCGACTCAACAAGTTCTCAAATCGGTGACGATGGGGGTCTCCGCCGGAGACCGCATCGGCATCGTTGGTCGCAATGGCGACGGCAAGTCAACCCTGATGAAGCTCCTCGTGGGCAAGCTCGAGCCCGATGCCGGACAGGTCACGGTCCGCAGCGACGTGACCATCGGCATGCTGGATCAGTCCGATGCCGTGGATACCAGCCAAACGGTCGGCCAAGCCATCGTCGGCGATCTGGCCGAACACGAATGGGCCAGTGACCCCAAAATCCGCGACGTCATCCGAGGCCTGGTCACCGATTTGGACTGGAACGCCACGGTTGGCTCGTTATCGGGCGGCCAGCGTCGTCGAGTCGCGCTTGCCAGACTGTTGATCGGCGATTGGGATATTCTGGCGCTCGATGAACCAACGAACCACCTGGACGTCGAGGGGATCGCCTGGCTGGCAGATCACCTGAACCGTCGCTGGGCAAATAACGCTGGAGGACTCCTGGTGATCACCCACGACCGGTGGTTTTTGGATGCGGTCTGTAACCAGACCTGGGAAGTGCACGACGGTGTGGTCGATGCTTTCGAAGGTGGGTATGCGGCATATGTTTTGCAACGCGTCGAACGTGACCGGATGGCCGCTGTGGCCGAGGCGAAACGCCAGAACCTGATGCGCAAAGAACTCGCGTGGTTACGCCGGGGAGCGCCGGCTCGAACCGCGAAATCGAAATTCCGGGTTGATGCTGCCACCCAGCTCATTGAAGATGTCCCACCCGTGCGTAACCCCATTGAGCTACAACGCCTGGCGGTGGCCCGGCTGGGCAAAGACGTGGTTGACATTGAAAATGTCAGCGTCAGTTTCGGGGAGCGCCAGGTTTTACGGAACGTCACCTGGCGGATTGCTCCGGGGGAGCGGACCGGCATTCTCGGAGCCAATGGAGCCGGCAAATCCACCCTGCTGGGCCTGATTACCGGCGCGGTACAACCCACCCATGGGAAGGTCAAGCACGGCAAGACCGTGCAAGTCGGCATGTTGGATCAGCAGTTTTCCCAACTGCAAGAAATCGGTGCCGACCGGGTGCGTGAAGTCTTGGCTCGCACCAAGACCAGCTTCACGATCGACGGTAAGGAGCACACTCCCGCTCAACTGCTGGAGCGCCTCGGGTTTCGGCGCGAGCATCTGTCAGCTCGGGTCGATGACCTCTCCGGTGGCCAGAAGCGGCGGTTACAACTGCTCATGCTGTTGCTGAGCGAACCCAATGTGATCGTATTGGACGAACCAACCAACGATGTGGACTCCGATATGCTCACCGCCATGGAAGACCTGCTGGATTCCTGGCCCGCTACGCTCATCGTCGTCTCCCACGACCGGTACTTACTGGAACGCGTGACTGATCAGCAGTATGCCATTTTGGATGGCACGCTGCGCCACGTACCCGGCGGCGTGGATGAGTACTTGCGACTGAGCAAGCAGCTGGCTTCACAACCGGCGGCCACCCGACCCGAGCAGACCCAGACATCAGACGCCACCGAAGAGGACACCAAGCTGACGGGCGGCAAACGCCGTGAGGCACAGCGCGAACTGTCAGCCATTGAACGACGACTCGCCAAGCTCGCGTCGAACATCGAACAGTTACACGAGCAGCTTGCCGCACACGACCAGACTGATTACGAAGGCCTGCAAGAACTCACCACACAGCTTCGCACGGTGGAGCTAGAAAACGAGGAGCTCGAAGAGCGCTGGCTCGAGCTATCCATGCAGTTGTGAACCCACCAGCTCCTGGACCGTTGTAGTGGCCTTGAGTCCGGCACCGGTCAATAACACGACGCTCTGTTCGGTCGGAGCAATCGTGCCGGTGGCCAGCAACCGGGTATACGCTGCCGCCGCGGTCGCGCTCGTGGGTTCCACTAATACACCTTGCGAGGCTAACTGCCCCAGCGCGGCGATAATGGTTTCCTCGGTGACCGCAACGGTGGCACCATGACTGTCACGCAACGCGTGAATGATCTGTGCCAGACGTAGCGGCCTGGCAATTGCGGTGCCCTCAGCAATCGTCGGCAGCACCTGTCGTTCGACTGGCTGATCGGTGTGTGCTTGGAAGCTGGCATCGACCGGCGAACAGTTCTGAGGTTGGGCAGCAAACAGCCGCGGCATCTGATCTATCTGGCCGGCGGTGAGTAGTTCGCGAAATCCCAGCCAGCATCCCAGCAGACTACTGCCGGCGCCGACCGGGACGATCACATTATCTGGTGCCTGGAACCTGAAGTCCTCCCAGAGTTCATAGGCCAGCGTCTTGGTGCCCTGAAGGAACAACGCCTGCCAGTTATGACTGGCATAAAACACGTCACCGTGCGCTTGGCGGATCGCCGCTTCCTGGGAGGCTTCACGAGGACCGCCAACAAGTTCGACCTCAGCCCCATAGGCACGAACTTGCGCAATTTTGCCGGGCGTGGTCGAAGCAGGCGCTACTACCTTCACGTGAAGACCCCCGGCGGCACCGTAACCGGCGATGGATGCCCCACCGTTGCCCGAGCTGTCTTCCACAACTGAGGTGATGCCGTGTGCCCGCAGATAGGACAGCATGACACTGGACCCGCGGTCTTTGAAACTGCCGGTGGGGTTCAAAAAGTCGAGTTTGAAATGCACACGTGCCCCTTCAGACCACGGCATTTCGACCAACGAGGTGAGGCCTTCGCCCAGCGAGATGGGGTTCGGCAGTTCAATGGGCAGCGCGGCACGATAGCGCCACAGCGATCGCGTACTCGTTTCCACTTCAGAGTGCTGGATGCCCGGTCCAGGATCGATCCACAACGGTCGGCCAACATCTGAACGCCATCGAGGCTGCCTCAGATCGTAGACGCTGCCATCTACGGGATCACGATAAACGGTCACTGTTCCATCATAAGGAGACTGCCCCTGGGATGTTATAACCCAGGGGGATCCCACTGCCCGTCATACACCTGGATTTCGTTGGTCATGTCTTTCAAGAACCGGATGACGACCTCGCGTTCGTCCCACGTAAGACGGGCGGCTGCATGGAAGCGTTTGGCCTGCTGGCGCCCGACCGTCTCGACTGCAGCTTCATAGGTGCTATCCGTGATCGTAATCGCCAGTGCACGGCGGTCGCTGGGATGGGGCGCACGTACGATGTGCCCGCCGGCTTCTAACCGATCAAGCAACTTCGTGGTCGATGCCGTGGAGATCTCTAAATGCTGGGCGATTGCCCCCGGAGTAGCAACCTTCTTGGTGTTGCGAGCCACGATCAAAAAGTGCAACGCCTTCATATCGGTGGGTCCCAGCTTCATATACCGCTGCGAGGCATCCGAGAGTCGCTGTTCGGCTGCTCGGAGCGCCGCCAAAGCCGCCATCAGCTCACCAATCTGGCTGATGGTCTCTGGCGTGTGTTCGGCACGGTCGACTAGGCGCGAGTCTGGATCAGAGGCATCCAAATCATAGACATTGGGTGACCGCGGTTGTGGGTCCTCCGGTTGGTCTGTCATAGCAAAGATAACTCCGTTCACATCGCGTTCGCCTAATTGCTAGTTTAGCTAGTAATATAACTTCGGTAACTACTTGGAGCCGACTGGAGGATCTCCCATAGCGACTCAGTTTCATCGGGCCGAGACTGCAGCAGCACCGCCCAATACGGTGGGGCACTTCAAGCACGGTTCCAAGGGCTTCTGCTTATTCACCACACAGCTACGTCGACTCAACTCCTACGGTCTCTTCCGTCAGACTGCCAGGTGTTGAGTCGTTGAACAACTCGGCCCAGTGTGCCGTACTCCACGGCAACCCGGGGCCACACCCCTTGCCCAACCAACCGCACCACGCAGGATCCGATGAATGGACAACATCATGAAACATGCTTCGCCATCTGAGACTGATCAGACGCCAGATGACACTGACCTCGGCAAACATGCTAAACCTCGTGGCCGAACGCCGCGTCGATGGTTACGGATCTTACTGCCGGCGCTGTTGATTATCGCGTGGGTAACGGGTGCGGCAGTCGGTGGCCCCTATTTCGGCAAGGTCAATGAAGTCTCCACCAACGATCAGACCACGTTCTTACCCGAATCTGCCGAAGCCACGCAGGTCCAAGAGCTCCAAGATGAGTTCACCGATAACGACGGTATCCCCGCCATTGCGTTATTTGAGAGCGATGAGGAGCTGTCCGAGGAACAACTGGCCGACATCGAACAAGTGCTTGACGAGGTGGTTGACCTCGACGGGATCGAAGACGAGGTCTCACCACCGATACCCTCTGATGACGGAATGGCCGTTCAGGCGTTCATCCCAATCGATTCGGATGCCGAAACCTCAGATATTGTTTCGGTCCTATCCGATGATCTGCGAGAGGCTGCCCCGGACGGTGTGACGGTCTACGTGACCGGACCGGCAGGCTTCAGCGCTGACCTCAGTGAAGCATTCGCAGGCATCGACGGTCTGTTGCTGATCGTGGCAGTAGTGGCAGTATTTATCATTTTGATTTTTGTGTATCGCTCCTTTCTGCTGCCCATCGCTGTGCTGGCTACGAGCCTGTTCGCGCTGTGTGTGGCCTTGCTCGTCGTATGGTGGCTGGCCAACTGGGATATTGTGCTGCTCAACGGGCAAACACAAGGTATTTTATTTATTCTCGTCATCGGTGCTGCCACCGACTATTCCTTGCTATTAGTCGCCAGATACCGCGAAGAGCTGCGCGTGACCCAAGATAAGTGGGTCGCCGTGACGGGAGCGATCAAAGGATCCATCGAACCGATCTTGGCTTCTGGCTCCACGGTGATCGCCGGACTGTTGATGCTGCTGCTGAGTGATCTGAAATCCAACAGCACGCTAGGACCCGTCGCCTCGATTGGGATCGTATTTGCCATGCTGTCAGCGCTCACGCTGCTGCCCGCAATTCTTTTCGTCTTCGGTCGCACAGCGTTCTGGCCGCGACGGGTCAAATACGAACCAAAACTGGTGGCCGAAGAAAACGGGATGCCATCGAAAGGCTTCTGGCCCAAAGTAGCCAGGCTGGTTCAAAAGCGCCCTCGTACGATCTGGATCGTGACCACCCTGGTGCTAATAGCTGGCGCCGCCGCGGTACCCCAGCTCAATGCCGATGGCGTGCCTGAATCCGAACTGGTCTTGGGCGAATCGGAAGCCCGTGACGGCCAGGAGGCCTTGGGTGAGCATTTCCCCGGCGGCTCGGGCAGCCCTATCCAGGTGATCGCCCCGGAGGGTGACGTCGAGGCCGTGGTTGAGGTGTTAGAAGACTACGAAACCATCGAGGAAGTCTCGATTACCACCGAAGACACTCCGGCAGGCAGCGCACCGATTACTGAAGACGGCATCGAAGCCATGGGCCCACCTGGAACACCAGAGCCCGAACCGACCGTGGTCGAGGGCAACGTGTTACTGGAAGGCACCTTGAGCGAACCGGCTGACTCACCCGAAGCAGCCACCGCAGTTCGTGAGCTTCGGGCCCAATTCGACGAGACAGCACCCGACGCGATGCTCGGTGGGGTGACCGCAACCGACGTCGACACCATCGATGCTTCGATCGATGACCGGAATCTCATCATTCCGATCATCTTGGCGGTCATCTTCGTGATCCTGATGTTGCTGCTCCGGTCGATCCTTGCGCCGGCCTTGCTCATCGCCACCACGGTGCTATCCTTTGCCACGGCCATGGGGGTCTCTGCGCTGGTGTTCAACGGGATCTTCGAATTCCCCGGGGCAGATCCGGCCGTGCCGCTGTTCGGTTTCGTCTTCCTAGTAGCGCTGGGGATCGACTACAACATCTTCTTGATGACCCGAGTCCGAGAAGAATCATTGAAACACGGCACCAGGGAAGGCGTGCTGCGCGGCCTAACGGTTACCGGCGGGGTCATCACCTCGGCCGGGGTGGTGCTAGCAGCAACATTTGCTGCCCTGGCGGTCATCCCGATCTTATTCCTGGCCCAGTTAGCGTTCATCGTGGCCTTCGGGGTACTGCTCGACACCTTCATCGTGCGTTCCCTGTTAGTCCCCGCGTTGACCTACGACATCGGTCCGAAGGTCTGGTGGCCTTCCAAACTGAGCCGCACACCGGAGAAAAACACGCTCAGCCGCTCATGATACGGCGGCCCTATCCGGTCTGGCAGTTGGGGCACCAGTGCAGATCCCGCTCATTATCGGGCTTGGTTCCCAGCTTTTCTAACCGGACGGGGCCGCCACAGCGTAAACAGCCTTGGCGCTCGCGGCCGTACACCCAGAAATTGGGATCACGCCGGCTGCGTTTCCTGTCAGCTCGAGTGCGTGCTTGTTCTGTTGCAGTCGCAACACGCACCCCGAATGGCGCATCGGGATCGCGGCGAACATCCACGGTCCGGCGTCGGGCTCGCTCCGGCGCACGTGGCGGCACGTTGATCACCATCAGGTCTTTGGCCAACAGGATCAATCCGATCAGTTGTTCGTCGGTGAGTTCGGATACGGGCCGGTGTGGATGCATGCCCGCCAACAGCAACACTTCGCACCGGTAAATGTTGCCGATGCCTGACACGAGCCGCTGATCTAATAGCGCTGTGGCAATCGGTTGATCTGGGGCTTGGCGAAAGTTCTGCAATGATTGGGCCAAGAGCTGTTGCGCAGTATCGGGCTGGTCCCAGGCAGAATCCAATAGGTCGGGGCCAAGGAACGCGAGCTGCTGTTCTGCCTGTTCTACCGACAGTACCTCGAGCAGCTTTAGGCTATCGCCGAGCACACTATGGTCTGCAAAGTGCAAGATACAGCGCGTGCGGAAGCTGGGTCGGGTGTCTATCTGCCACGAACCATCCATCCCAAGATGGGACAACACCACGAGCTGATGTGCTGTGTCGGTGACATTCTCGGGTGAGGCGACCGTGACGGAGAGGTACTTGGCGGTTGGCGTGATGTCGGTGACCAACCACCCTGATAAGTCCATGGTGGCCAGTTGCGGCACGCGGAAGTCGCTGCGTTGAATGATGTGTTCGTGCATCACCGGCCGCAATCGGTGAGCCAGTCTGACCAGGGAATCGCCTTCTGGCATGTCCTTACCTCGCTGCCGGGGGCTTTGTCTACGGTCTATCGTAGGCCCCGCCGGTGGTAGCTGACACCCCTGGATCGGTTCGACGCCAAGAATAGGGCTCCTGAGCCGCAATACACCCAAAGGTAGAGGTCAGCGATGACTAGACTCAACAGTCTATTGGAGACGTCATTTCGATGGGGGAGCGGTCATGGGTGGGGCACGGTGAGTTCGTCACGCTTGCAAGGCATCCTGGCGGTGCTCATCGCCTCGTTGTTGTGGGGGACCACCGGGACGGCCGCGACCTTTGCGCCGGAGGTCGGGCCGCTTGCCATTGGCGCCGCAGCTCTCGGCATCGGGGGCCTGTTGCAAGCCCTCATCGCGTTACCAGCCTTACGCCGAGCACGCCTTCATCTCACAACGCACCTCGGGTATATCATCACCGGTGGACTGGCCGTATGGAGCTATCCCTTAGCGTTCTATTCTTCGATGCACCTGGCCGGGGTCGCCGTGGGGACCGTAATCTCATTAGCCTCGGCCCCCTTAGCCTCAGGCATCCTGGAATGGCTCATTGATCGCAAAAGACTCGGTGGCTGGTGGTACCTCGCAGCCGCCTTGGGGATCGCCGGGAGCGCGCTGCTGATCGTATCCACGAATACCAGCGCTGCAGTCAGTGAGCTGTCCGCGCTGGCAGGGATCCTGCTTGGACTAATCGCTGGGGCAGCGTATGCGACCTATTCGTGGGTGGTCCAACGACTCATGCGTGAGGGAGTGGGTCGTGCAGCTGCCATGGGGTCGGTCTTCGGGTTCGGCGGAGCGCTGCTGATCCCCGTGCTGCTGGTCACCGGGGCTCCGCTGCTGGCGAGCCCGCAGGCCCTGTCGGTTGGCCTGTACATGGCACTGGTTCCGATGTTTGTTGGGTATGTTGCGTTCGGGTACGGGTTATCGAAAATCCCGGCCAGCTCAGCGACGACCTTGACCCTGACCGAGCCGGCAGTAGCGACGGTCCTTGCCGTGCTGGTCGTCGGCGAGCAACTGACAATGTCGGGGTGGTTTGGGTTAGCCATGTTTGCGCTGGTGTTGGTGATCATTGCCTGCGCACCACAACACCGTGTGACGAAAACCCAGCCAGCCATGGCTCGCCTCCGGGATATGAAGGGTTGCTAGAGTAATCCCGGATTACGTGACCAAAAGGTGGGGGCTACTGATGTGGAAACGATGGCTATTGTTAATTGGGGCCATAGTTGCCGAAGTGCTCGGTACCATGTCGCTGCGAGCGGCAATTGACGCCCCGCTATTCATCATCGGTGTCGTGGTCGGCTATGTTGTGGGTTTTGCCCTGTTAGGGCTTGCCTTAGGGCAAGGCATTCCCGTAGGGATCGCCTACGGGATATGGGCGGCTGCCGGGGTCGCGCTGGTGGCAATACTGAGCGCCATGATTTTCGGCGAAACCCTGAGCTTTGTGGCCATTATCGGGCTGGTCACCATCATCGCTGGCGTCTTTATCGTCCAAACGGGGCAGGCCAGCGCTCCGAAGGCGGAGGTACTAGAATCATGAGCTGGGTCTATCTGTCATTCGCGATCGTCGCGGAGATTATCGGCACGCTGAGCCTTCGGGCCGCAGACGGGTTCCGCCGAAAAATCTGGATCATCCCGCTGGTGATCTTCTATGCTTTGGCATTCTTCTTTCTGGCGCTGACCATCGCGGCGGGCATGCCGGTGGCGGTCGCTTATGGCATCTGGTCGGCGGTAGGGGTTGCACTGATTGCACTGTTAGCGCGCATCATTTGGAAAGAGCCCCTCACACCTCGCATGATTCTTGGGCTCATCCTCATTATGGTGGGCGTGCTCCTGGTCGAAGTAGGCTAACCCTTTCACAATCTCGATGCGGATTATGATTTTTGTCTGGCCCGCATCTCCTCCTGGATCGCATCCATGACGGAGGCATCGGCCAGTGTGGTTACGTCACCGATTTCACGGTTTTCAGCCACATCTTTGAGGAGCCGGCGCATAATCTTGCCAGACCGAGTTTTGGGCAAATCCGGGACGACCATGATGGCCCGCGGTGTGGCGATCGGACCGATCGAGGCCCGAACATGATCCCGTAACTGTTGAACAGCATCGTCGCGATCTTTGGCGCTCTCGCGGAGGATGACAAACGCTTCGATCGCCTGTCCGGTGGTCTCATCCTGCGCCCCCACCACGGCGGCTTCTGCCACCATACTGTGGGCCACCAGTGCGGATTCGATCTCAGCCGTCGACATCCGGTGGCCTGAAACATTCAAGACATCATCGACCCGACCCAGAACCCAGATATCACCGTCGCGGTCATATTTGGCCCCGTCACCGGCGAAGTAGACGCCCGGGTATTGCGACCAGTAGGTCTTCTTGTAGCGTTCTTCGTCTCCCCACAGGGTGCGCAGCATGGCCGGCCACGGTTCGGTGATCACCAGATAGCCACCACTACCGGGCTCGACGGGTTGGCCTTGCTCGTCATAAATATCTGCCACAATCCCGGGTAGGGCGCGCATCGCAGCCCCTGGTTTTGTTGAGGTCACACCGGGCAGCGGGCTGATCAGGATGCTGCCGTTTTCGGTCTGCCACCACGTGTCCACGATCGGACAGTTATTGCCGCCGATATGTTCGCGATACCACATCCAGGCTTCCGGGTTGATCGGTTCGCCCACGCTGCCCAGCAGACGCAGGGTGGACATGTCGTATTTGGCCGGGATATCGCGGCCCCAGCGCATGAAGGTACGAATACTGGTGGGCGCACAATACAACACGGTGACCCCGTATTTTTCCACGATCTCCCACCAGCGACCGCGGTGTGGGGTGTCCGGGGTGCCTTCATACAGCACGGAAGTCGTGCCATTGGCCAATGGCCCGTAAACAATATACGAGTGCCCGGTGACCCACCCGATATCGGCCGCCGTCCAGAAGATATCGGTTTCAGGTTTGATATCGAACACCGCCCAGTGGGTATAGGAGGTGCCCACTAGATACCCGCCGGTGGTGTGCATAATACCTTTGGGTTTGCCGGTCGTACCCGAGGAGTACATGATGTATAGGGGGTGCTCTGCATCAAAGAATTCCAGGTCGTGGGTTTCCGATTGCCGGTCGACGAGATCGTGCCACCAGATGTCGCGGTCATCGTCCCAGTTGACCTCTTGACCGGTGCGTTGGACGACGACCACATTGCGGACTTGTGGTAGGTCTTGGAGGGCTTTATCGACGGTGGCTTTCAGCGCGTTCGTCTTGCCCCGCCGGTAGCCCCCGTCGGCGGTGATGACGATTTCAACCCCGCAGTCTTCGACGCGATCGGCGATGGCTCGATCAGAGAATCCGCCAAAGATCACGGTGTGCGGGGCGCCGATGCGCGCGCATGCCAACATCGCAAAGACCGTCTCGGGGATCATGGGCATATACAACGCGACGCGGTCGCCGGCTTTGACCCCGAGTTCGACCAGTGCGTTGGCGGTTTTGGAGACCTCGCGCTGCAAGTCCGCGTACGTGATGACCCGGGTGTCGCCACCTTCGCCCTCAAAGTAGTAGGCCACTCGGTCACCCAGCCCTGCCTCAACATGCCGATCGACACAGTTATAGGCTGCGTTGAGCTTGCCGCCGATATACCACTTGGCAAACGGCGCCTCAGACCAGTCAAGCACCTCATCAAATGGCGTCTCCCATGAGATGCGCTGGGCTTTTTCGGCCCAGAACCCGATGCGGTCTTCTTCGGCTTTGGTGTATTCCTCGGCGGTCACATTCGCTTGGGCCGCGAAATCGGGTGGGGGATCGAAGGTTCGGTCTTCGTGGCTGAGTTCTCGGATCGTGTGTTCGTTGGCCATCGTCTGCTCCTTGACTGCGGCTCATACCGACGAGCAGAACAGCACTGCCTCAGATAGTGGGGTTGGCGTGTCTGCTCCACGATACCTGCGCAAAATGTGATGCATGTCTCACTTGGTACCTTACGCGCAGCGGAGATGAAGTCAAGGGGTTGTAGAATCCGCTACCGGGCAACCGAGGTGTGCTGGGCGAGCACGTTCAGCGCCGTTTGCACCAACCGATCATACGAGGCCTCATCGAGCGGATCCGGGAACGTAAACCGCAACGCCGTGACCGCCACATCGGGGTCGTAGCCCATCGCCAGTAGGATCCCGGAGGGCTCTTTCTTCCCTGCCGAGCATGCCGAGCCCGACGACGCGGCAATGCCGGCGATATCCAGGTCAACGACTAGCGATTCGCCCGAGAACCCTGCGATAACAAACGAGGCGTGGTTGGGGACGCGTTCGGTGGGGTGCCCGGTGAGTTGTGCGCCGGCAACATGCTCCAGGACGGTGGCGACAAAAGCATCGCGTTGAGCAGCCATGGCTTGGGCTCGCGAGCCAGCTTGGCCCATCACGGCAGACACTGCCGCGCTAAACCCGGCAATGGCCGCGAGGTTTTCGGTACCTGCCCGGTGCCCAGACTCCTGACCACCCCCGTGCAATAAGGGTTCAAAATCGATGCCCTGACGAATCAACAAGGCACCGGCACCTTGCGGGCCACCAAATTTGTGCGAGGCAATCGACATGGCATCCACTGCGTCGCCCGGCCAGCCGCCAGCCGCGAAACTAACCGGCAGCGATGCGGCAGCCTGTACCGCATCCGTGTGCATGACCGCCCCGACCGCACGGGCCGCTGCAGCGATCCGCTCCACGGACTGCACGGTGCCGACCTCCCCATTGGCCAGGCCCAAAGATACTAGCGTGGTGTCGGAGCGGATCGCTGCCACAACGGCTTCCTCATCGACGCGCCCGTGGGCGTCCACACCGATCTCGGTGATCTCAAAACCCGCGATGCGCGCCAAAAACTCACAGCTTTTGCGAATCGAAGAATGCTCAATTGCGGTGGTCACAATGTGCTTACCGCGTGGTGTCGCCAAGGCAATCCCCTTGAGCGCAAGGTTGTTGGCTTCAGTCCCGCCGGCAGTAAAGACCACTTCACCCGGAGTGGCCCCAAATGCCCGAGCAAGCGCTTCCCGCGATTGTTGGAGCGTGGCCTTGGCTGTTTTCCCGGGCGTGTGCACGGAAGACGCATTGGCCGGGCCGCCATCTAACACAGCCAACATCGCCTGACGGGCTTCGTCACGCAGCGGGGCAGTAGCGGCGGCATCGAGATACAACATTAGGCAGCGTCCAATCCAAGATCCAGTGCGGCAGCACCGTGGGTGAGGGCGCCAACCGAAATAATGTCGACGCCAGTCTGAGCTATTTTTGCCACCGTATCAAGCGTCACGCCCCCGGAAGCCTCCGCCACACATCTGCCATCGATCAGCTCCACCCCGGCACGTAAGTCGGCCGGGGAGAAGTTATCCAGCAATACACCGGTCACCCCGGCCTCTACCACCGGTTCCACTTGGGACAGCTCATCAACTTCTACGATGATCGACGTGGTGTGGCCGATGCGGGCTTTCACCTGCAAAATCGCTTCCGTTAACCCTGTGCCTTCGGTCGCGCCGAGAGCAGCCAAGTGATTGTCCTTGAGCATGACCGCATCCGAGAGACTGAACCGATGATTGACCCCGCCGCCGGCCACCACCGCATGTTTTTCCAGCGCTCGCAGTCCCGGGGTAGTTTTGCGGGTGTCGGCGATCCGGGCCGACGCCCCGAGGCGGGTCACCTCGGCGACGAACTGTGCCGTCAACGTGGCAATCCCAGAAAGTCGTTGGACGAAGTTTAACGCCACCCGTTCGGCCGTCAGAATGCCAGCAGCCGGACCTGATACAGAGGCCAGGACCGCACCGGCGGAAAACTCCGTGCCCTCGGGGACGAGTTGTGAGACCGTGATGCACGGATCCACCTGACGAAACGTTTCTGACAGCACCGGCCCGCCGGCAAACCGCCCGGGCTGCCGAGCCACGAGATTCGCGTGAAACTGCATCGTCGAGGGAATCGCGGCGGTCACGCTGATATCTCCCCACGGCGCATCTTCGGCCAAGGCCCGGGTCACCCCATCGGCAACAATGCTAGACGTCAACATGATGGTAAAGCTCCTTGGTTGTTGTGGTGGGGTGTCGGACCTCGGGATGATCGGATGGGATGAGACGCCACGCGTTTCGGGTGGCTTGGGCTGGGTCGGGTTCCGGATAATCCTCGCGCCAATGCCCGCCACGAGATTCGGTTCTGGCCAGCGCCGCCATACCAAGCGCCCGGACTAACGGGGTGAGCGGGTGGTCGATACCATCCAGCGCTACTAGCAGTGTGGTCAGCCCGGCTCGGGTGCGCACCAACCCGGCATACTGTTGGGTCAGCGCGCGAAGTTTCCCTTCAGCCTCGGTCGTAGGAGGCGCCGGGGACGGCGCGTACCCAACGACGTGTGCGGTGGAAATAAACTGGCGGAAGGCGGACTCAAGTGGCCAACTTGGATGATGGCGATCCTCGCGTGCAGCCTGTGCTGCCCGCGCCCCAAAGACTAAGCCTTCTAACAGTGAATTTGAGGCCAGCCGGTTCGCCCCGTGCACACCGCTCGAAGCGGCCTCACCGACGGCATAGAGTCCTGCAACTGAGGTGCGGCCCCAGGTATCGGTGGCAACACCACCCATGCAGTAGTGCGCAGCGGGGGCGACGGGGACCCACTCGGTGGTCCAATCGATCCCGTGGGTAGCTAACCGAGAAGTCAGCACCGGGAATCGGCGTGCAAGTGTGCCAGGCCCCTGGGTTTGGTCGATGACGGTGGCATCCAACCAGACTGACGACGTCGCCTCCTGGTGCATCACGGCGGCACTGGTTCGAGAGACGACGTCTCGTGGGGCCAGCTCGGCATCCGGGTGCGTGCCCAGCATGAAGCGCTTGCCGGTGGAGTCGCGAAGGACCGCCCCGGCACCGCGAACCGCTTCAGAAATGAGCTCCCCGGAGACCGACAACACCGTCGGATGAAATTGCACGAACTCGAGATCTGCCAGCACGGCACCGGCGTTGGCTGCAGCCAGAATCCCGCGCCCGGTCACTGCCGCGGAACTCGACGTGCTCGCATAGAGCCCGGCGTACCCACCGGTTGCCAGGATGACAGCACTAGCATCCAACTTCGCATCGCCGTGTGGCGTGGTGTAATACACCCCGATGACCCGTCCGCTTTCAGTAGCAAATTGTGTTACGGTCGCCTCGTCGATCAACCGGACGGTCCCGTCGGCAATATGGCGCTGAACTTTTTGCGTCAGGAAGGCAGACAGTGCGGCACCCGAACGGTCCTCGCCGGCATGCACAATGCGTGCCGTGCTGTGGGCGCCTTCCAACCCGAAGATCAGGTCGCCGCTGTCGTCACGGTCTGCTGGGAAGCCTTCGTCAAGCAAGTCGTGGACGCACCCGATGCCCTGTTCTGCAAGCAGACGCGCAACATGCGCATCGACAAGCCCAGCACCGGCGGTGACGGTATCGGCGGCGTGTGAGGCCGGCGTATCGCTCGGCCCGAGGGCAGCTGCGATCCCACCCTGTGCCAGTGCAGTATTGCCAGCCGCGAGCTCATCGACGCCGAAACGCCCGGTGGTCACGAGCGTCACCGGCACACCCTCGCGTGCCAACCGGTCTACCGCAGTCAAGCCCGCAACGCCGGCTCCGATCACCACGATCATGGTCGAGCCGCCAGCATCCGCTCCAAAGCCACCTCGGCATCAGCCGTCACGGTCGGGTCTACCGAAATCTGGTTGACCACCCGCCCGGCGACATATTCTTCTAAGACCCAGGCCAGATAAGCCGGGTGAATACGGTACATCGTGGAACACGGGCACACCACCGGATCGAGACAGAAAATGGTCATTTCCGGGTGTTGGGCCTGGAGCCGGTTGACCAAATTGATCTCTGTCCCGACGGCGAACACGTCGCCGGGTTTGCCCGCCGCGATCGCTTTGCGAATGTATTCAGTTGAGCCCACACCATCGGCGGCTTCAACAACCGGCGCAGGGCATTCCGGATGCACAATAACCTGCACATCGTCGTAGTCCGCACGGGCCTTGTCGATTTGGGCGACCGTGAAGCGCTTATGCACCGAGCAGAACCCGTTCCACAAAATGACCTTAGCGTCCTGGAGCTGTTGCATGGTGTTACCACCCATGGGCAGGTAGGGACGCCATAGTGGCATGTGGTCTTCACTGATCCCCATGGCCTTGGCAGTATTGCGACCGAGATGTTGATCCGGGAAAAATATGACGCGCTTACCGCGTTCAAACGCCCACTCCAGCACAGTCGCGGCGTTCGACGACGTACACACGATGCCACCGTTGCGACCACAAAATGCTTTGATCGCAGCCGAGGAATTCATATACGTCACCGGGATCACTTCAGCTTTGTCCCCGGAAGAGGTGCCGAGCGCCTCGGTAAGTTGTTGCCAGGCGGATTCGACCTGGTCAATCGTGGCCATATCTGCCATCGAGCACCCTGCTGCCAGGTTTGGCAACATCACGGCCTGGTCAGCGGACGACAAGATATCTGCGGTTTCAGCCATGAAATGTACCCCACAGAAGATAAATGCCTCAGTTTCGGGGTGATCTTTGGCTGCTTGAGCAAGCATGAACGAATCGCCCACAAAATCGGCGTGTTTGACGACTTCGTCGCGTTGATAAAAATGGCCCAAAATTTTCACGCGATCACCCAGCTGAGCTTTGGCAGCAACGATCCGATCGTGTAGCTCTGCATCTGTCGCCTGCGTGTAGCTCGCCGGGATAGCTTTTTGCTGCGGAGCGGTAGCAGGTGCAACATCGCCCGTTGAAGCTCCCGGCCCATAGCCGGGCTCGGTGTCGATCTGCCACGGGTCTGCGGTCAATTGACTGTCACACGTGGTGGTCATGGTTGCCGGCTGGCCAATAGCGATCGTATCGCCCAGCATCGTGCGAGTGCGCCGTTCAGTTTCGGCGGCGGCCGCGATCAAATTCGCAACGCTTGTCATAGGACTCCTTCGTCTTCGGATGAGTTCTGCTCAGGCCTTTTCAGGTTCTGCTGTGAAACGATAAAGCCGCGCAGGGCGGTGTGGTGTGCCTTGTTCCACTCGCCCGGTATCTTCCAGCTGCCCTTGGGCCAGCATGTCTCGCCGGAAATTGGCGGGATCGAGTTGCTCACCCAGAATCGCCTCGTGGACGCGCCGCAGCTGGGCCAGGGTAAATTCGCGACCGAGAAATCGGTGAGCCACCATGGAATATTCGGTGCGTTGCCGTAGGCGCCAGACGGCGTAGTCGATAATCTCGGTGTGATCAAATGCGAGCTCAGGGAGCCGGTCAATCGAAAACCAGGCAACGTTATCATCGGCGCTGGCCACCAGGGCGCCTGAAAATTCGGTCACCGCGTCAGGCGCGGCGCTTGCGACGTCAGATGCCACATCGCGGGACGGTTGAGGACTTGGCGGCGAGGCCAGATCGAGCGCGCCATACGACCCCCAATAGGCAATGGTGACCAAGCGTTGTGCTGTGGCTGATCTGGTGGTCGCACCAAAACTGTAGAGCTGTTCCAGGTACCCGGGGGAGCGCAGCACCGCTTCGTGCAGGGTCCGTGCTGCCGTTTGGTCTAGATCCTCATCCCACGGAATGGGCCCTCCCGGCAGCGCCCAAAGTCCATCAAAGGGAGGACGAGTCCGGCGCACTAAGGGCAACCACAGCGTGGTCGAATGCTCATCACGGGCTCCCTCGCGGCCGGCATACTCACCCCATGTCGAAATCACCTCACCAGTGCCGGGGTCTGCCACATTGGCGTCCACGGGTGGATGCAGCGCGAACGCAACGGTCGACACTGCAACGGCCGGGGGCATAAACCGCCGCTCTGAGGCACTCGGTGCAGATAACTGAACCATCGCTTCCTTCCTGATGCCGACTGCAACCCTTAAAGTCATATTGACTCTAAGCAAGTATGAACGGGGTGGAGTGTAATGTCAAACACGTTCACCGAGCTATCCACAGGCCGACAGGGCGGGCCTTACCTCTTCGACTCGAGCGGGCATAATGGTGTATAACGTTCAACCAAAGGGGTAGATCATGACCCACACTGCTGTACCCGAAACCGTTCACTACACCATCCAGACATCGCCCATCGGTCAGCTCCTGATCGCCGCGATTAACCAAGAGATTGTCCGCGTGGCGTTTCACAATCAGGATTTCGACACTGTTATCACCGGGCTCCAGACCCAGTTCGGTGGTCCCGTCCACCGGGATGACAACGCATTACAGTTCGCAACCGATCAGTTCGAGGAATATTTCGCCGGCACCCGCTACAGTTTCCAACTGCCCACACGGCAAATTTCACCAGATCGATTCAATAGTCAGGTGCAACAACGCCTCACCACGATCCCGTACGGCCAAACCCGTTCGTACGGCGAGTTTGCTACCGAACTGGCGCGTCCCGGTGCTGCTCGGGCGGTGGGGAGTGCGTGCGCCCGAAATCCCATGCCGCTGATCCAACCCTGCCATCGCGTTGTCCGAGCCGACGGGACAATCGGTGATTTCAGTGGAACACCGGCGGCGAAGAAATACCTCTTGGCTTTCGAACGAGGCGAAAACCCAGATGCGCCAACATCCTAAATACGCCAATGTGCTCATCGACGACGAAGGTGTAGCTCGTCCCCGATGGGCGGTATCTAATCTCGTCTTACAGCACTACTTCGACACGGAGTGGGGGCGCCCGGTTCGCGATGAACTCGGTCTCTTTGAACGGCTCAGTCTTGAAGGGTTCCAAGCCGGACTTTCGTGGCTGACCATCCTGAACAAGCGACCGGCTTTCAGGGCAGCGTTTGCCGAGTTCGATCCTGAGGCCGTGGCCGTATTTACAGACGGCGATGTGGAGCGGCTCATGACCAACGACCAGATTGTTCGCAACCGACAAAAGATTCTCGCCGTCATCCAAAACGCGAAAGCCACCCTGGCGCTGCGAGAAACCATAGGTCTCGTTGACCTGATCTGGTCATATCAACCCGTCGAAGCTCCGGAATTAGACGACGATGGTAATCCGCCAAGCCAGTCCCAGGAATCTATCGCGCTAGCCAAAGAGCTCAAGCGCCACGGCTTTCGCTTCGTTGGTCCCACAACGATCTTCTCCCTGATGGAGGCCGTGGGCATGGTTGATACCTTCCCGTTTCGAAGATCCTCTGACCTTTCATAGGCCCAGGACGCTCGTTAGGCTGGTGTTGCACCCAATCTGAATAGGAGTGAATTCATGAGCGACATTCAAGGACGTCGCATAGCATTTCTGGTTACCAATGGTTATGAACCGTCGGAACTCACTTCACCATGGGACACCGTGACCGATCAGGGCGGCGAAGCTGTCCTGGTCTCCCCAGAATCTGACAAAGTCAGTAGCGGGGATCATTCCCAAAAAGTCGATCTGCACGTGGCCGAAGCGAAAGCAGAAGATTTTGACGCACTGGTGTTACCTGGCGGCACAAAAAATGCCGACAAGATCCGCATGGATCAAGATTCCGTGAACTTCACCCGCGCGTTTTTTGATGCCAATAAAACGGTGGCATCGATCTGTCACGCAGCGTGGATTCTCACGGAAGCCGATGTGGTCAAAGACCGGAATATGACCAGCTACCCAAGCCTGCAGACCGATCTGCGGAACGCGGGCGCGAACTGGTCCGATGAAGAACTCGTCGTGGATGGCAACCTGATTACTTCACGCACACCGGACGACCTGCCAGCCTTCAACGAAGCGATTATCAACAAGCTCACCGAAGAGAACTAACCTCGATGACCCTTTATTCGGCGCGGATGCAAAATTGTATTCGCGCCGAATGTCCTTAAACAGTCAATCGGCGAAAGTTCATGCATCCATTGGAAACATCGGCGTACCTAGGCGGGCAGGACCCATACCTGTGACACGTCTAACTAGTGCAGAATAGAGAACATGGACTCATCACAAGATACTTCCCTCATTCGCCGACTGGGTCGGCTTGTCGGTCGCAGTGTGCTGACCGCGGCCGCAGTTGCGGTTTCCCTCTATGCAACGCGGAGGCGATCCAACCCAGAGGAGAGCCAAGAGCCTTCAGCTGATGAGGCGGCTGAGGAAACTGTTGCGACGGCTGCTGAAGCAAGTGAGGAGGAGTCGACAGTAAAAGAGGCCCCGGCTGAGGATGAAGCTCAAGGGACACCTGAGAATGAGGCTCAAGAATCCGAAGAGTCTACTTATGAAGTAGCCAAAGACGAGCCAGTTGCGGAAGAGACCCCTACTGAGGGTGAAGCTGACGAGTCAGGTAGGGAAGCCGCCGCAGAAGAACCTGTAGACGAAGAGGTCCCTGCAGACGATGAGTCCGATGAGCTTGAAGAATCAGCCGATGAAGCGACAGCGCTCGAGGAGCTGACGGCAGATGAGTTGTATCCGATGGCGCAACGTCTAGGCATTACCGGTCGAGCAACCATGGACCAGGCGCAGTTGGTCGAAGCCCTACAGGCCGAAGGGGTTCAAGAAATAGTCGATGGGGAACCTGTAGGAGAAGAAGCTTTTGCGGGGGATGAGTCTGAAGAAGCAGCTGATGAAGCGAGAGCGCTCGAGGAGCTGACGGCAGATGAGTTGTATCCGGTGGCGCAACAAATGGACATTGCTGGTCGAGCGACCATGGATCAGGCGCAGTTGGTCGAAGCCCTACAGGCCGAAGGGGTTCAAGAAATAGTCGATGGGGAACCTGTAGGAGAAGAAGCTTTTGCGGGGGATGAGTCTGAAGAAGCAGCTGATGAAGCGAGAGCGCTCGAGGATCTGCCGGCAGATGAGTTGTATCCGGTGGCGCAACAAATGGACATTGCTGGTCGAGCGACCATGGACCAGGCGCAGTTGGTCGAAGCCCTACAGGCCGAAGGGGTTCAAGAAATAGTCGATGGGGAACCTGTAGGAGAAGAAGCTTTTGCGGGGGATGAGTCTGAAGAAGCAGCTGATGAAGCGAGAGCGCTCGAGGATCTGCCGGCAGATGAGTTGTATCCGGTGGCGCAACAAATGGACATTGCTGGTCGAGCGACCATGGATCAGGCGCAGTTGGTCGAAGCCCTACAGGCCGAAGGGGTTCAAGAAATAGTCGATGGGGAACCTGTAGGAGAAGAAGCTTTTGCGGGGGATGAGTCTGAAGAAGCAGCTGATGAAGCGAGAGCGCTCGAGGATCTGCCGGCAGATGAGTTGTATCGGGTGGCGCAACAAATGGACATTGCTGGTCGAGCGACCATGGACCAGGAACAGTTGGTCGAAGCCCTACAGGCCGAAGGGGTTCAAGAAATAGTCGATGGGGAACCTGTAGGAGAAGAAGCTTTTGCGGGGGATGAGTCTGAAGAAGCAGCTGATGAAGCGAGAGCGCTCGAGGATCTGCCGGCAGATGAGTTGTATCCGGTGGCGCAACAAATGGACATTGCTGGTCGAGCGACCATGGACCAGGAACAGTTGGTCGAAGCCCTACAGGCCGAAGGGGTGCATGAAGTAGCCGATGGGGAACCTGTAATAGAAGGGGCCCCTGCTGAGGAAGACGCTGAAGAGCATGCTGACGAAGCGAGACCGCTTGATGAGCTGACGGCAAATGAGCTGTATCGGGTGGCGCAACGGTTGGACATTGCTGGACGATCGACCATGCGCAAAGCACAGTTGGTCGAGGCCCTGCAAGCCGAAGGTATTGATGAAGCAGAGGTATAGCCCGCCAAAACACTGCGCCGCCACCCCGGGTTTCGAACCCAGAATCGTGACAATTCGAAAGTTCAGGGCAAATGTGGCACAATAATTCAGGTGTTGATGATCAATCAACAGTCCGCCCTGGTGTAATGGCAGCACGCCAGCCTTTGGAGCTGTGTGGTCTAGGTTCGAATCCTAGGGGCGGAACTGCCGCAACGCGGTTGAGAAATAGCGTCTTACGATCAAAGGTGAGATCTCCTTGAATTCTTCTTCTCCCGCGGCTGTTATCGTGCTAGCCGCCGGCGCTGGCACACGAATGAAATCGGCACTCCCCAAAGTTTTGCATCCGATGGCCGGACGCTCGCTGGTCGGGCACGCCCTCGACGCTGCAGCTAGTCTGAGCCCTGAGCACCTCGTCGCCGTTGTACGTCACGAACGTGAACGCGTCGTTGAACACCTGCTCTCGCACACGCCCGATCTCGTCATCGCCGACCAAGATGACATCCCAGGTACCGGACGCGCAGTAGAACTCGGTCTACAAGCCATCGGCGATGTCACTGGCACCGTTGTGGTGACCTACGGTGATGTGCCGCTGCTGACCCCTGAGACGCTCAACGCGCTGGTGACCGAACATCAAGAATCTGCAAACGCAGTGACGGTATTGAGCGCCAACGTGCCGGACGCCACCGGCTACGGCCGCATCGTACGCGACGACAATGGTCTGGTGACCGAAATTGTCGAACACAAAGACGCGCTGAAAATTGCTGAAGATACCGGTGATACCACGATCGCCGACATCACCGAGATCAACTCTGGGATCTATGCCTTTGACGGTGAAGTGCTCGCCCGCACACTCGCCGAAGTCACCACCGACAACGTCCAGGGCGAAAAATATCTGACCGATGTCTTGAGTCTGGCCCGCGCCGAAGGCGGACGGGTAGCCACCTATGTCACCGAAGACCTCTGGGAAGTCGAAGGCGTCAACGACCGCGTGCAGCTCGCCACGCTGGGTGCGGTCTTGAATCGTCGGATCACTGAACGCTGGATGCGCGAGGGCGTGACCATCGTGGACCCCTCCACTACCTGGATTGATGTCGACGTCGAACTCGACCAGGACGTGACCATCAAGCCCAACACACAACTGCACGGCAAGACACAGGTTGCTACCGGCGCGGTGATTGGTCCCGACACCACACTGATCGACGTCGTCGTTGGCCAAGACGCGAACATTCGCCGTACCGAAGCAACCGAGGCCACCATCGGCCAAGGGGCTAAAGTCGGACCCTTCACTTACATTCGTCCGGGCACCGTGCTGGGTGAGACCGGCAAAATCGGCGCCTTCTACGAAACGAAGAACGTCAACATTGGCCGAGGCGCCAAACTCTCCCACCTCGGGTACGCCGGCGATGCTGATATTGGCGAGAATACCAACATCGGCTGTGGCAATATCACCGCGAATTACGACGGAGTGCAAAAGCACCGGACCGTCATTGGCGCCGAAGTCCGCACCGGCTCCAACACCGTGTTCACCGCACCGGTGAGCATCGGAGACGGCGCGTACACCGCAGCCGGAGCAGTTGTGCGTAAAGATGTTCCACCCGGTGCACTGACCATGAACGCTGTGGACCAGCGCATCATCGAAGATTGGGTCCTCAAGCGTCGACCTGACACCGCAGCAGCCGACGCTGCTCGCAAGGCCAACGAGGCGTCATAATTTGCCGCCCGTATGTTTCAACACTGTAAGAACCCCTACAGTGAAAGCACCAGCAGCACGCCGTATGTTCAAGGGAGAACTGGTTGAGCGAAATTGTCACCAATGAGAACAAGAAGCTCGTATTGGCCTCGGGTCGAGCGCACCCGGAGCTTGCAGAAGAAATAGCAGAGCATCTTGGCACCGAACTACTACCCTTAGACGCCTACGACTTTGCAAACGGTGAAACCTATGTTCGCCCAAGCCAGTCGGTGCGCGGCAAAGACGTTTTCATCCTGCAGTCCCACCCAGCGCCCATGAACAACTGGGTCATGGAACAACTATTGCTATGCGATGCGATGAAACGTGCCTCCGCTCGTCGCATCACCGTAGTCTCACCGTTCTATCCGTACGCTCGACAAGACAAAAAAGGCCGCGGACGTGAGCCCATCTCCGCGCGGATGATCGCTGACCTGTATCAGGCCACCGGAGCTAACCGCATCATGACCATGGATCTGCATACCTCGCAGATCCAGGGCTTCTTTGACGGACCGGTAGACCATCTGTTCGCCTTCCCCATCCTGGTTGACTACATCCGTGGGCGGGTTGACATCGACAAGGTCACAGTCGTTTCACCTGACACCGGACGCGTCCGTGTAGCCGAGCAGTGGGCCGACCGGCTCGGTGGTGCACCACTAGCATTTGTGCACAAATCCCGTGACCTTTCCCAGCCCAATAAAGCCGAATCCAAAACCGTGGTCGGCCAGATTGAAGGCCGCACCTGCGTCCTGATCGATGACATGATTGACACCGGCGGTACCATCGCCGGTGCCGTACAGATCCTCAAGGATGCCGGCGCTGCGGAAGTCATCATCGCTGCTACTCACGCGGTCTTCTCAGACCCAGCTGCGCAGCGTTTGGCAGACTCAGGTGCCTCGGAAGTCGTGGTCACCAATACTCTGCCAATCCCGGAAGAAAAGCGCTTCCACAACCTCACCGTGCTGTCAGTCGCGCCGGTCCTGGCCAACGCGATCCGCGAAGTCTTCGAAGACGGATCGGTTACGAGCTTGTTCGACGGCAACGTTTAAACACGCCGGCCCATCGTATTCTCACCCGCTCTCCGCAAGGGGAGCGGGTGATTTCGTCTCTGGAACCTTTTGGTTTGCCAACGATAGCGCACGCCGGGAGATCTCGTGGCGTTTTTCCACAGGCTCGGAGGTCTTCGTGGGGTTGTCCACAAAGCGTGGGTTTTCCCTTATCATGTCCGTGTGAATAGCTAGCATTGTGGTATGGAAACAGCGGTTGAGATGGCAGATCTGGTCCAGGAGTTCGTTGACTCCCTGGCCGAGTTGCCGCCTGCTGCGTCCGAGGAAGGCAACATTGACCGGCTCCAACACCTGGAGCGCGCCAAACGAGCTCTGGCTGCTGCCCAGGCGAGTGCGACGAATGCGTTTGTGGAGCAGCGTAAGGCCCATGAGGCCGGGATGCGGATCACGACCTCCGAGCAACTCAAAGGCATTGAGGCCGAAGTCGGCCTAGCCCGTGGGGAATCGCCGTTTGTCGGCGCCGCGCTGACCTATACGGCCACCGCGTTGTGTAACGTTCTACCGAACACCTATGCGGCGTTAGCTGCTGGGCGTGTCAGTGAATATCATGCTCGGATCGTGGCCGAGCAGACGAGTCATCTCTCGGATGCTCATCGTCGGGAGATTGATGGGCTGATTGCCCACCGGTTGGGCAAGGCCTCCAGCTCCCAGTTACGCAAGCTGATTCTGGGACATTCCTACCGACTGGATCGTGCGGCCGCTGAGCAACGGGCAGCACAGAATCAGCGGGATCGCCGGGTGTGTTTGGATCCGGGCAGCGACGGCTTCTCGTATCTCACCGCCGAGTTGCCGACTCACCAGGCGGTAGCGGTCATGGACGCACTGAGGCAACAGACCAATACACGCCTGGCCGCCCAACGCCGGCGACAGACCGAGGCCGAAGCCGCCGCTGACACCCCTGCGGCCGAGCCCTTGAGCCGCGACCAAGTTATGGCCGATGTGTTCGTGGAACTGCTCACCGGCCAAACCACCGCCGGGGGGGGGTGACCGCCGAAGTCGTGGTCGTGATGCACGATACGAGCTTGTTGGGTGATGATGATGTGCCGGCCTGGATCCCCGGCCACGGGCCGTTACCTGCCGGCATGGTGAAACGCTGGTTGGCAGAGCCTGAGGCGGCGAAGTTTTTCCGGCGCATGTACACCCGCGCCACCGATGGCCAACTCGTGGCACTGGAATCTAAACGACGTCACTTCCCCGAAGGGCTGTCTAAGATGTTGGCCATCCGGGACGACACGTGCGCGACGCCATGGTGCAATAGCCCGGTGGAAGATGCCGATCACCGGAAATCCTGGGCCCAGGGTGGGACCACTAGCTGGGATAATGCCACCGGGCTGTGTAAACGCTGTAACCAGCGCAAAGAAAATCGGGGTTGGAAGTATTCCGGGACCCCAGCCCTACTCATGGTGACCACCCCGACCGGGCACCAGTACACGGTGCCCACCCGACCCCCGATCAGCCAACTCCGCCACGACACCACAGACCCACCCATGGGACCCATCGACATCGCCTGGCCCGTCGCAGCCTAACACCCATGCCACCATGCCCACCCGAAGGTGCGCGCACCGGGACGCTGCTAGTCGCGGGGCGTAAGTACCAATCTTGGAGTTGCCAAGGGTAGATTCGTCTGCAGCAGGCACAGGTGCTATAGTAATGAGTCGTTGCCCAGGCGAGGGAGTCTCACCACTCCGTGATCGACGAGGCTGAGTAGCACCCACTTTTGGTGTTTTACTGTTCCTGCCTGGAAAATATGAGTGCATCCCGCACTTTGGAAAAACCTAGGAGGAACACACATATGGCTGTTGACTATATTGAACTCACAGTAGAAAACCGCACCGACTTCGGTAAAGGTGCTGCCCGCCGTGCACGCCGTGACGGTTACATTCCCGCCGTACTCTACGGCCACGGCGAAGAACCACGCCACCTGCTGCTGCCACGCCACGAAGGTTTCCTGGCACTGCGTAACGCAAACCAGCTGCTGCGCCTAGTTGAAGGCGATAGCGCCGAAATGGCACTGCCAAAAGACATCCAGCGCAACCCGCTGAAAGACGAAGTCGACCACGTCGACTTGATCCTGGTCCGTCGCGGTGAACTTGTCACCGTGGATGTCTGGGTTGAAGTCATCGGTGAACCTGCACCAGACCACACCTACGTGCTCGAAGCTAACAGCATTCCTGTTGAAGCCGATGCACTGGATCTGCCTGAATCTGTCGAGATCGACCTGACCGGCCGTACCGCAGGCGAACACGTCTACGGAACTGACGTCATCCTCCCAGAAGGCGTCACGCTGGATGTTGAGGACCCAGAAGAGTACCTCATCGCCACCGTTGACGAAGTCTCCGAACAGGACCTCGGCGAAGACACCGACGCAGATGCATCAGGCGAAGTCCCAACCGTAGCTGAACAAGCAGCTGCGAAATCGGCCGACGAGTAAAACTCGCCTTGTCGACTCACACCGTAGGACCGCTCGATCCCACCACCGGACCAGTTCTGGTGGTGGGATTGGGCAACCCCGGCGACCGATATGCCGCAACCCGCCACAACATCGGTCACATGGTGGTCAATGAGCTAGCCGAACGCAACAGCCAACGATGGAACACTCACAAGGCAGGGGCTGCGGTCGCAGAATTCCGCTTGGGCATCGGAGGCTCCAAGATTGTGCTGGCCAAACCGGCCACGTATATGAACCTATCGGGCAAGCCCATTGCCGCACTGTTAAAATTCTTCAAAATCGGGCCCGAGAATCTCATCGTGGTGCACGACGAACTCGACATTGAATTCGACACTATTCGCCTCAAACGCGGTGGGGGCGAAGGTGGACATAACGGCCTAAAATCCACGTCTCAGGCACTGGGCACCAAAGAGTACTTACGCGTCAGAACCGGTATTGGACGTCCCCCAGGACGGATGGCTCCGGCAGATTATGTCCTGCGTCCGTTTTCGACCACCGAACTCGAAACGCTGCCAATGCACATTGACCGGGCAGCAGACGCCGTGGAAGTCTTGGTCGAAGACGGACTCACCACCGCACAAAATCGTTTTCACTAAGAAAGCCCACAAAAATGCGGGATGACCCCAGAAGGACCATCCCGCAAACGCGCTTGGTAGTACGTTAGTGCTGCGTCAACCAAGCATCCAATTTCTTGTTCATTTCAGTCAGCATTTTTCCTACTTGAGGCTCAGCCATCTGCGCGATCTTCGACCCCATCAACGGGATTGAAGATTTCAACGATCCCGAAACATTCACGGTCGTACCGGTCCCATCAGCAGTCGGGGCCAGCTTGATTGTTGCCGTACCGGTCGCTTTGGCCATAGGCACTTTAATCGTTACATTGGCATCACGAGCGCCGTCCCCGGACGCAGCGGACCACGCCTCGGATTGCTCAATGTTCACGCGGCCTTTGACGAAACGCTGCACCGCCGATGGCAGCCGCTGAGCGACTTGTTCGCCATTGACACTGCGGTGAATGGTCACGGAGACCGTGTCACTAGCAGCAGGCTGCGGTGGCACAACAGTAAATTTATCAACACTGGCATTGAACTCTTCAGCGACGTGCTGCTGAAAATCTTGGCTAATCAGTCCCTCAAACACACGCTGCGGTGGGTGAGAAATCGTCGTGGATTCATTGAAAGCCATGGGTTCCCTCTTTGCTGCTCGCTAACAGTGGATAGAAGGTAAGTGTAGACGATGCGGCTTGTAAAACAGTTATGCTGGAAGGCGCGCCACTTGTGAATATCCCCAAGATTTGGAAGTTAATGTTGTCTGAAGACGCTGTGCTCTCAGGGCTTTTGGCTCAGATTGAATCCGATTCCGCCGTCGCAGCAATGCGAACCTCCATCACGCGTACCGACCGTACCGCGGACTTGTCGCTCTCGCTGCCAGACGGCGCACGGGAAGCTGTGACCGCCAGCCTGGCACAGGCTTTGTGCGAGTCAGCGTTTGAAGCCCCGGTTGTACTCTTAGTGACCGCTACTGCTCGCGAAGCAGAAGACCTGGCACAAGGGTTGAGTGCCTGGATGGATGCCTCAACCGTCGCGCACTTCCCATCGTGGGAAACTTTGCCGCATGAGCGTCTGTCACCACGCAGCGACACGGTGGGCGAGCGCATGGCAGTGCTCCGTAAATTGGCCCACCCCGGCCGAGACGGTCAAGCACCTCTGAAAGTTGTCACGGCCCCGGTGCGGTCCATCGTCCAGCCGATCGTCAAAGACCTGGGTGACTTGGAACCGGTCTTATTACAAACCGGCGAATTTTACGACTTCGAGCAGGTCATTGAAGACCTCGCCAACGCTGCCTACACCCGGGTGGATATGGTCTCCCGGCGCGGAGAATTCGCTGTCCGCGGCGGCATCATCGATGTTTTCCCGCCCACCGAACCCCACCCGTATCGTATCGAATTTTTCGGTGACGAAGTCGAGGAGATCCGCTACTTTTCGATCGCTGACCAGAGATCACTCGTTGATACCTCCGATGACGGATCGGAAACCCCGACCAACATGTATGCGCCACCGTGCCGCGAACTGCTGTTGACCGAAGAAGTTCAGCAAAAGGCCCGTGACCTGCAAGTCTCCATGCCCAATGTGCTGGAGATGCTAGAGCCCATGTCCAACGGCATGGCAGTCGAAGGCATGGAGTCGTTGGCCCCGCTGGTCACCGAGATGGAGTCTTTCCTCGAAGTACTGCCCGAAGGCTCGATGACCATTCTGGTAGAGCCTGAAAAAGTCCGCGGCCGGGTTCATGACCTATTGACCACCAACGAAGAATTTTTGGAAGCCGCCTGGGCTGCCGCCGGTGAAGGGCTGTCAGCTCCGGTGGAAAACCAACAGGAAGCCGGTGGGTTCGCGACCCTGGGGGATACCCGCACCGTGGCCCTCGAACAGGACCAGGGGTGGTGGCAGTTCACGGCGTTCGACACTGATGAGACGTTTGATGCCACAGCACTGCGTTCGGGTTTCAGGTCTCCGGTACAGTTCGCCGGTGATGTGGCAGCAATGCAAGAACACGTGTCCAACCGCATCCGGGACAAGTGGTCAATTGTGGTGGCCACCCACGGCCCCGGTCCGGCACGACGACTGGCAGAACTCTTCGGCGAACAAGGACACACCGCTTCAGTGGTCGACGCCATCACCGAACCCAAACCAAGCCAGATTCAGATCACGGTGGCTTCGCTGGGAGCCGGCTTTGCGTGGCAGGACCAACGGTTAGCCATTGTTACCGAATACGATCTATTCGGTCGACAAGCAGCCGGTAGCCAACGTGGCGAGAAACGCTCGTTGGCGCGTAAACGTCGCAACGCAGTGGACCCGCTGGCCTTGGAAGAAGGCGACTTCGTGGTCCACAATCAACACGGTATCGCCAAATTTATTGAACTCCAACGACGTAAGGTGGCTGGAGCCCGCTCTACAGCGGGCGAAGAAGGCTACCGCGAATACCTCGTGTTGGAGTTCGCTCCGTCAAAACGCGGTGGGGCCGGCGACCGGCTTTTCGTCCCGACCGACCAGCTCGACCAGGTCAGCCAGTATGTGGGCGGCGATGTGCCATCCTTGTCGAAAATGGGCGGTTCCGACTGGGCCCAGACTAAAAGTAAAGCCCGACGAGCGACTCGCGAGATCGCCAAAGAACTTATCCAGTTGTATTCTGCGCGAATGGCCACGAGAGGACACGCGTTTTCGTCGGATAGCCCGTGGCAGGATGAACTAGAACAAGCCTTCCCTCACATTGAAACCCCCGATCAGCTCACCACGGTTGACGAAGTCAAAAAAGACATGGAAAACGAAGTGCCCATGGACCGGCTGGTCGCAGGAGACGTGGGCTTTGGTAAAACCGAAGTCGCAGTGCGCGCTGCCTTCAAAGCGATCCAGGACGGTAAACAGGTGGCCCTGCTTGTGCCAACCACGCTGTTAGCACGACAACACGCAGAAACATTCACCGAACGTTTTGCTGGTTTCCCCGTGACCGTCCGGGCATTATCGCGGTTCCAAAAAGCCAAGGAGTCGCGGGAGACCGTTGAGGGCCTAGCCGACGGCAGCGTCGATATGGTCATCGGGACTCACCGACTGCTATCCGATGAAATCCAGTTTAAGGATCTTGGACTGGTCATTGTCGATGAGGAGCAACGGTTTGGTGTCGAGCATAAAGAAAAGCTCAAACACATGCGTACCAACGTCGATGTGCTGGCTATGACGGCCACCCCGATCCCACGAACGTTGGAAATGTCGATGACCGGCATCCGCGAGACCTCGACGCTTGCCACTCCACCAGAACAACGCCACCCGGTGCTGACCTACGTGGGCCCGTATACCGACAAGCAAATCACTGCGGCCATCCGGCGAGAAATGATGCGCGAAGGTCAAGTTTTCTACGTCCACAACCGGGTGAACAGCATCAATAAGGTCGCCAGCCGGATCCAAGAGCTCGTACCAGAAGCGCGGGTTGCTATCGCCCACGGTCGGATGTCCGAGTCCACGTTGGAACAAATCATGGTCGACTTCTGGGAAAAGGAATACGATGTTCTGGTGTCGACCACGATTATCGAAACGGGCCTCGATATCGCCAACGCCAACACCCTGATCATTGAAGACGCGCACCGTTATGGGCTGTCCCAGTTACACCAGTTGCGGGGTCGTGTCGGACGCGGCCGGGACCGTGCCTATGCGTATTTCCTCTACGACTCTGCCAAACCGCTCAACGAAACCGCGATGGAACGGCTCAAAGCAGTGGCCACCCACAACGAACTAGGTTCGGGGATGCAGCTGGCCCAAAAAGACCTCGAAATTCGAGGCGCCGGCAACTTATTGGGTGGCGAACAATCCGGGCACATCGCCGGGGTGGGCTTCGATTTATACTTGCGGATGGTCGGCGAAGCGGTCGCCGATTTCAAGGGCGAAGAAGATACCTCCCCACAAGAGGTCAAAGTTGAACTGCCCGTCAACGCGCATCTACCGCACGACTACGTGCCGGGTGAGCGGCTGCGCTTGGAGGCATACCGTAACTTGGCACAAGCTACCGACACCGATGCGGTCAACGCCGTCGTCGAAGAACTCAACGATCGCTATGGTGAACTACCTGAAGCCGCTCAGAACCTCGTAGCAGTTGCGAACTTCCGAAACACAGCGCGCGAGTACGGGATCTACGAGATCATGCTGATGGGTAAGAACATCAAATTTGGTCCTATCGAAGAGCTCCCGGATTCCCGAGCGATGCGGCTGAAGCGGATGTATCCCGGGGCTACATACCGGGCGCCGTTGAAGGCCATCATGGTCCCCAGACCCAAGACGCAGGCAGTCACCGGAAAAGAGCTGGTCGATGCAGAGCTGTTGGCATGGGCCGGGGAATTCATTGCCAACATCTTCGGTGATAACTAGTCCCGCGCGTCGGCTACCGGTTGCGGAAGATGTTGCGCTCTTGACGCGCTCCCGAAAGTAACGGTGCTGCCGGGGTCATGTTGATCAGCAGGCCTACGGCAAATGAGGTTGACAGGGCCACTCCGATGCGCAGCCAGAAGTCTTGCAGTGAATCAGAACCATAGCCGTTCTGGTACATCCAGATCAGCATGAGCCCGTGGAAAAATACCACGGTCGTACCCGTTCGGACCAGCCGTGAGACACCAGCGCGAGTCCAGGGGAAGTTTTCGAGGGCATCATTCACCCAGGTAGCAAACACCAAGATAAACCCGATCGTCACTGCAATCGCGATCAATGGGGTTAAGATCGGCGTGCCAAAATTTCCTGCTTGAATGAAGTGGGCACTCACGTCGGTGGTCGCCGTGACGACCAACGCCCCGACAACCAACAGCAGGCCTAATACCGCGAGTAGGTGTGAGGAAAAGTGCTGCACGATCGGCATCAACAGTTTGCGCAGCAGTTCCCCGACTAACAGGTAAAACATCACAGGCCACGCCAGTCCCAGGCGCAGCGGCGTATCTACCAGAACATGCGTCTCAAGCACTCCGGTACTCACCAGGTATGAAGCCACATAGGTCGCGACCATCCCAAGGACCGCGACACTCCACACCACCGCTGTACCGAAGCGTTCGAGAAACCGTCGTAAAATCGTGGCCCCGGCCAGTGTGGTCACGAACCAGGCGGCCATCCAAAAGATTGACTGCCCGGTGCCCCCTAACCACCCGGACTCGAGGTGTTCCAAAATGACGTCTTCTTGACCCCATGTCACCGTGATCAACCACACCGAAATGATCACCGACCAGGCAAGGTAGGGGATGACCAAAGTATCCCACCGCCGGGTGAACTCGGATTGGAAGGTTCGTCCGGCCGTGAAGAAGAACCCCGACAACATGAAGAACAGGGGCATACGCCAGATAGTCAGCAGTTCTTGGTGGGGAAACGCCCCCGCATGGCCCACCACGACCATGACGATGGAAAAGACCCGCAGCAGGTCGATTCCGGTATTGCGTGGTGGGCGTGTCGTCGGCATATGCTCGTTTCCCTTAGGCCGCGGTGGCGATGCGCGCCGGACGTTCCCGCGGCACGCCCGAAAATAGTCGGGCCGCGGGGGTCATGTTCACAAGCACACCGATAGCGAAGGCGAGCACGAGCGTCACACTGAACCGGATGGCCAGATCAGTGAGTGAGCTGCCATTGAAGCCGACGTTATACATGTACAGCAGGATCAGACCGTGGCCCAGCACCACGGTAGAACCCGTCCGGGCTAAGCGTCCAATCAGTCGGGCTGCAAGCACCCAGCGGTGTAGGGCCCGGTTGACCCCGGTGGCAAACACCATCAAGAATCCGATCGTGACGATAATGGAGATTGCTGGCGTGATGACTGGCCAACCGAACAGCCCGGCGTGAATATACTGGGCGGGGATGTTGAAATGTGCCACCAAAATCAGCGGAGCAACAATCAGCACGACACCGATCGAGGTGGCGCGCGTGGCAGAAAGCTCAGTCACGATGGGCATGATCCGCGTCCTGATTTCTTGACCGATCAGCAAGTAGAAGATGACCGGCAGACTGATACCCAACCGTAGTGGGAGTTCGGCAAACGGATGTCCATCGAGTACATCGGCGCGGTCCAAGTAGACAAATACCCGCGATGCCACGATGCCTCCGATGCCGACAGCCCAGGCGACCCAGCGGGGGAAGCGCTCGAAATACCGCAGCATGACAGCTGAGATAGCAAGCGTGAGTAAGAACCAGGATGACATCCAAAAGATCGACCGCCCGGTGCCACCGCGCCACCCGGTGTGTAGGTGATGTAGCAGCTCGGCGGGATCTGACCACTTCACGACTAACACGACCAGGGTGATGATCATCGACCAGGCCAAATACGGGATGACCAGTGTCTCCCACCGGCGGGCTGCTTCGAAACGTAGGGAGCGACCGTATGGGACAAGAAAGAACCCGGAAAGGATGAAGAATAACGGCATACGCCAAATGCTCAGCAACGTCGAACCATCAAAGGTTCCGGCGTGACCGAGTATGACCATGGCGATGGAGAAGACGCGCAGCGCATCGATGCCGAGGTTACGGTGTGTTGTTTTCATAAGGTGTGCAAACACAGCAGCACCCGGGGTGTAACGACCCCGGGTGCTGCGCGAAGTGTTTTAGAGGCTCGCGGTTTAGAGGTTAGGTGACTTGGTTTCGTGAATTGGGTCTGTCACGAAATCTTCATCCACGGTGTTGGACTGTCCGGTGAACTGCCAGCCGATGAAAAAGACGATGGTAGACAGCACAAGCAGGCCGCCGAAGGTCCACCATACGTTTTCAAAATCGGCGAAATTCAGCAGGTAAAGGCTCACTAGGAATAGCACCAGGGAGACGCCAAAGATCAACCAGTTGCCAGCCGCGTTTCCTTCACCGGAAAAGTTTGCCGGTTTGCCGTCACGAATCAAGGGACACCTCGTTCTTTCAGAAAGTTTACAGTCGTCAGCTTACCTCGGACGACGATGCGATGATGTGTTGTTAACTTACAATAGCGTATGTCGCGCTGGCTCCCAGGCGGGTTGCGCCAGCTTTGAGCATATCAATGGCATCTTGGCGGGTGCGGATGCCTCCGGAGGCTTTTACACCGACCCCGTCGCCAACGGTCGAGCGGAGTAAAGCGACATCTGCGACTGTCGCCCCGCCGGGGCCGAAGCCGGTTGAGGTTTTCACGTAGTGTGCCCCGGCCTCCACTGCTGCTTCACAGGCAATGATCTTTGCTTGGTCCGTCAGTGCGGCGGTCTCCAAAATGACCTTGACCACCACGTCGTGGCCAGCGGCAGCTTCGACGACCGCACCGATGTCACGGACCAGTGTTGCCTTATCGTTGGCCAGCGCGGCGGCCTGATCAATGACCATGTCCACCTCATCGGCGCCGTGTTGAATTGCTTGGGAGGTTTCGTAGGCCTTCGTCTCTGGGGTCTGGGCGCCGGAGGGGAAGCCAATCACGGTGCAGACTTTCACTGGACTGGAAGCTAATCGTGTGGCCGCGCGTTCGACCCAGATGGGCTGAATGCAGACCGAGGCTGTGCCATACGATTGTGCTTGCTCGCACAACGTGTCAATGTCTTGAGCCGACGCGGTGGGCCCCAAGAGCGTGTGATCAATCAGAGCGGCCAGTTCAGTAGCATCGAGCTGATCGACCTGCTCGGGGGTCATGGATGCAGTAGGTGACACGTTTTCTCCTTAGGTGACTTCCACGAGGGTGGCAGCTTCAGTGTGTAACTGATGCATGACCGCTTCAACAGTGGCAAGGGGGATGCCGGGTTCTGCCAGCACCGAAATGTAACACTTGACCTTGGGCTCGGTGCCCGAGGGCCGGATCATCAACCGAGTTGAAATGTCACCGGTGGTCGCAAATTCGACCATATGTTGCGGCCCGTAGCGTTGGGCGAGTAGGACATCGTCCTGCTGATAATCAATAGTCGTCACCGGTCCGTAGCCGGCGAGTGTCTCGGGCGGATTGGTCCGTAAATCTTCGACGAGTAGTGTCCCAACGCTAGGGGAGGGCACCATCACAGATATCTGCTTCGACAGGGCAGGTCCGATATTTTCCGTCAACTCGGAGAGGTAGTCGACCAGGGAGCTGCCCTTGGCTTTCAACTCGGCCGCTAGGTCGGCGACAACCACGGCGGCTGAGAGCCCATCTTTATCGTTGACTATCTGTGGGGCGACGGCATAGCCCAGGGCCTCTTCGTAGCCGTACCCTAAATTCGGTACGCGGCAGATCCATTTGAAACCCGTGGGGGTAATCGCATGTTCGACGTCGTGGTGTTGGGCTAGTTGGGCTAGCTGTGGGGCTGAGACCACCGAATTTGCTGTGGTCAGGTCGTGCGCTGACAAGTAGGGCATTAGCCGCGCACCAATGATCAACCCGATCTGGTCACCTGTCAGGCGCTGCCATTGACCGTCGATGGGGACCATGATGGCAAGCCGGTCGGCGTCCGGGTCGTGGGCAATAACGAGGTCGGTATCGGGGTGGGTCTGCGCTGTGGCGACCGCAAGATCGAGGGCACCGGGTTCTTCGGGATTCGGAAAGTCCACGGTTGGAAATGTTGGATCGGGTTGCACCTGGTCCGTCACCACAGTGGGGGCCGAAAACCCGGTGGCTTCCATGAGCTCACAAAAGGTTGCCGCTCCCACACCGTGCAGGGGCGTATAGACCACGCTGAGATGCCGACGGTGTGTTTCGGTGGGGGACAGGTCGTTGAGGAATGCTGCCACGGCTTTAACATATTCGTCGATGACCGCTTCGGTAATCATTTCCCAGCCTGTGTCCGCACGATCAGGTAGATCAGGGGCTACGTTCCAACGCTGAATATGGGTGGCGATCTGCTGATCAAGTGGGGCCGTGATCTGGGCATAGGCTCCAGCAGCATCGGCGAGCCGGGCGCCTAAGTACACCTTGTACCCGTTATCAGTGGGCGGATTGTGCGATGCGGTGACCATAATCCCAACGTCTGCCTGAGACCTTTGCAGCGCGAAGGCAACAACCGGGGTGGGCGTTGGCATCGCCATGAGTTGAACTCGGCACCCAGCCGCCGTAAATACCGCAGCAGAATCCAGCGCGAAATCTTTCGAGCCGTGCCGGGCGTCGTAGCCAATAATCACGGCCGGGTCGGGCACGTGAGCGGTCGCAAAGTCAGCGATACCGGCGGCTGCGCGTTGGACGACCACGCGGTTCATTCGGGTGGTGCCGGGGCCAAGCGGCGCCCGCAAACCTGCGGTCCCGAACGTCAAATACCCGGCGAACCGAGCTGTTAGCGCGGCATGTGCTGTGTCGTCTCCGCGTTCTGCGGCAGCAATTTCTGCTTCGAGCACACCAGCGTTGGCAGGATCGAGTTCCATCCACTCACGCGCGAGGGCCATGACATCTTCGAGTTCAGATTGCATGAATAATATCCGCCAAAATTTTGGAGACACGGGGCGCGGCAGCGCTGCCGGCTGCGATGACATCCTCGTGGGTTAAGGGGGCATCGGTCACTCCGGCTGCGGCATTGGTGACTAACGAGATGCCCAATACTTCGAGACCGGCGTGCCGGGCGGCAATGGTATCCAGTGCCGTGGACATACCCACGAGATCGCCACCGAGTGTGGCGGCCATGGCAACTTCTGCTGGGGTCTCATACTGTGGCCCGGCAAACTGGACGTATACACCCTCGGTGAGGGACGGCTCGACGCGCCTGGCGACTTCGCGCAGGTGTTTGGCGTACGCGTTGGTCATATCGACGAACTCTGGCCCCACCAGCGGAGTTGTCCCGGTGAGATTGATGTGATCAGAAATCAGCACGGGGGTGCCAGGCGCCAGGTTCGGGTCTAAACCGCCACAACCGTTGGTCAGCACCACGGTGGATGCACCGGTGGCTGCTATGGTGCGGACCACGTGCGCAACGGCTTGGACATCCCGACCGGCATAGAAGTGCGTGCGAGACCCGAAGACCAGCACCCGCCGACCATTGGGCAACCGTACCGAAGACACCTTCTGGACGTGTCCGGCAACCCCGTCGCCACCTAGCCCGGGAACCTTGTCGAACGAGACCTCACCGGTCACTTCACCCAGTGCATCGATCGTGTGAGCCCACCCGGAGCCAAGCACCACACCGAGGTCATGTTTGGGGGTATCGAACTGTTCGGCCAGCATGCTGGCGGCTTCACGCGCCAGGTCAAAGCCGGGATGGTCGCCACGCAGAAAGTGTTGAGTATCGTTCACAGCACCTACTGTATCGCCGGTATCAGCCAAAACCAACGCAATACAAGCTCCACCGGCGTAGTCTGTGTGCATTCGGTTCCGAAACAGACCACAATAGACAACGTGAGCACTTTAGAAATAGTTCCTCGTCCGTCCATTACTATTGTCGGCGGCGGCCCCGGCGGGTACGAAGCCGCCCTGGTGGCCTCAAAATTTGGTGCCGACGTCACGCTGGTTGAACGCAACGGCATCGGCGGCTCGGCGGTACTGACCGACGTGGTCCCCTCCAAAACGCTGATCGCTGCCGCTGACTCTCGTCGCAGGGTAATGGGCGCTCCAGGTCTCGGTCTGGACTTTGACGCAAAGTCCGTGCGGTCGGATCTCGAGGGCATTAACCAGCGCCTGTTGCGTCTAGCCTCTGAACAGTCAGAGGATATTCGTCGCCGCCTCCAAGCCAACGGGGTGCGGATTGTCGTCGGGGAGGCCAAATTCGTCGAACGTAACGTGGTCGAAGTGGTCACGATGGATGGCAAAACCGAGACGATCACCTCTGATGCAGCACTCATCGCCACCGGTGCGACACCTCGCGAACTGGATTCAGCCAAACCCGATGGCGAACGCATCTTCAACTGGAAACAGCTGTACTCGATCGATGAGCTCCCAGAGCACCTCGTCGTGGTCGGTTCTGGTGTGACCGGTGCAGAATTCGCGTCCGCATACCAGCTGCTGGGCTCCAACGTCACCCTGGTGTCCTCGCGCGAAACCCTGCTGCCCGGCGAGGATCCAGACGCGGCCCAAGTGCTCGAGGACGTGTTTTCGGAAACCGGTGTGAACGTGATCTCGCGGACGCGCGCCGAATCGGTCACCAGGACTCGCGACGGAGTGCGCGTGGAGCTCTCCGCCGGGGGATACGTGGAGGGCACGCACTGTCTCTTAGCCGTTGGTGGTATTCCGAATACCGCTGATCTGGGACTGGAAGACATTGGGGTGGAAATGACCCCGTCCGGCCACATCAAGATTGACGCAGTTTCGCGCACTTCGGTCTCCAGCATTTATGCCGCAGGGGACTGCACCGGCCGCCTTGCGCTCGCGTCGGTGGCCGCCATGCAGGGGCGGATCGCCGTCAACCACCTGCTGGGTGATATCGTCAAACCGTTTTCCAGTAACCAAGTGGCCTCTAACATCTTCACGTCCCCGGAGATCGCCACGGTGGGTGTGACCGCTGAGATGGTCGCGACCGGTGAGTATCAAGTGGATCAGCATGTCATTCCGATGGCATCCAACCCGCGCGCCAAGATGATGAACGTTGAAGACGGCTTCGTTAAAATCTTCTCCCGGCGCGGCTCGGGTCACGTTGTGGGTGGGGTCATCGTCGCACCGCGCGCCTCCGATCTGATCTATCCGCTTTCGTTGGCTGTCTCGCAAAAACTCCACGTTGATGACTTGGCCGAGACCTTCACCATCTACCCGTCGTTGTCGGGCACGGTGGCAGAAGTTGCACGTCAGCTGCACCGTCGCGAAGAGTTTTAGACCGCGCTCAACAAGGTGATCTGGACTACACTGTGGTCCAGGAGTTTGAGGTGAGCATTCAACGGTGCCCACCTTGGCATCAACGACGTTGGGAGACACTTTGAGCAACGATATTCTGTGGCAACCACAAGCTGAAACGGTGCAACAGACCGCGATGTATCAGTTCATGCAGGCCATGAAAACCAAACACGGTCTGGCCATGGAGACCTACCTGGACCTGTGGAACTGGTCGGTTGATGATCTTGAAGTTTTCTGGACCGAAATCTGGGAGTATTTCGACATCATCGGGCACAAGCCCACCGGCCCGATGGTGCAGGGGCAGATGCCCGGCACACAATGGGCCCAAGGCGCCAAAGTGAACTACGCAGAAAATATTCTGCGTCATGCCACCAAGATGGCGGACCAAGAAGCCGTCGTCGGTCTGGATGAATCCCTCAACCGTACCGCGCTGACGTGGCAACAGCTCAATGAACAGGTCGGGGCGTTTGCACACCATTTGAAAACGATCGGCGTCACTGAGGGGGACGTGGTCGCCGCCGCGTTGCCCAATATCCCGCAAGCCATTGTCGGGTTGCTGGGCTCCGCAGCCGTGGGCGCCATCTGGTCGGTGGTCAACGTTGATTTCGGGGTGCCCGGTATCGTCACGCGCTTCCAACAGCTGCAACCTAAAGTGCTCATGACCATTGATGGGTTGGAACTCGGCGGCACAGTGCGCGATCAAATTGGCGACCTCGATCGCCTGTTACAGGAACTCGACTCTGTGACTCATCACGTGTTGGTCGAAAATACACACGCCGGCGATCACTCTTTGGTCGCAGAGATTGTGGCCTCCCATAACGTTGAAACCGCGGTCTTTGACGAGATCGTGGCGGAAGGTCGCGAACCCGAATTTACCGCGGTGGATTTCTCTCACCCGCTGTGGGTGTTGTATTCTTCTGGGACCACCGGTACGCCCAAGGGCATTGTGCAAAGCCAAGGCGGGACCGTGTTGGAGATCGCCAAATCCTTTGGACTGCATTATCACGTCCCCCAGGGCGAGGCCGTCTACATTTCAACCTCAACCACCTGGATGCTGTGGAACATGCTGGTGGGCTCGCTGATTATCGGTGCAAAAGCCATCACCTACTCCGGCGGGGTGTTCGCCGGGGGACCCGGGCGGCAGTTTGAGATTTTGGCCCAGGAACGCGTTGCGCTCTATGGGTGTGGTGCCGCCATCCTGACCGGCGTTCAAGAGTCAGGGTTGGTCCCGAAAAACGAGTACGACCTGTCGAATCTGACCGATATCCTAGTCTCGGCGTCACCGCTTCCAGCGCGAACCTGGCACTGGGTCTATGATGCCGTCAAACCGGATGTGCGGCTCCGGTCGGATTCCGGTGGCACCGATGTGTGCTCCGTATTCGTAGGTTCCAACCCGATGGATCCGGTGCGCGTCAATGAGCTCATGGGACCGGCACTCGGTGTTGCAGCCGACGTCTTTGACGGATCCGGCAGGTCAGTAACGGATCAGGTGGGAGAACTGGTCATCACCAAACCGATGCCCACCATGCCCCTGTACTTCTGGAACGATCCGGACGATGAGCGGTATCATGAGGCCTACTTCAGCCAGGACCCACATATCTGGTACCACGGAGACTTTGCCACCCAGACTTCTCGGCAATCCTTCGTGATCCACGGCCGGTCCGACGCGACCCTGAATCGCGGCGGTATTCGCATGGGGTCCAGTGACCTCTACCAGGTGGTTGATGCCCTCGATGAAGTCACAGCATCCATGGTGATCGGAGCAGAACTCGACGACGGCGACTACTACATGCCGTTGTTTGTGGTGCCCACGGACCCTGAGATCGCCCCCGAGCAGCTCAAAGACATCATCACCGAGGCGATTCGTACCGAACTGTCCCCGCGCTATGTGCCCGATGACATCATCATCGCACCGGGGGTGCCCATGACGAAGACCGGCAAGCTCATGGAAGTTCCGATTAAACGCGTCTTGCAGGGGATGGCACCGGAGAAGGTGGCCAAGGAAACCGCCGCTGATCCAGCTGTGCTGGAGTGGTACCTCGACTACGCCGCAGACACCGCGAAGTAGTAGGACTGGGTACGACAACGGCCCGGATCCTCGACGGCTCAGTGCCGCCGAGGTATCCGGGCTGTTGGTATCTAAGGCGCCCGAAAGTAAGGGTTAGCGGGTGCGCTCGATTTCGTCTTGATCAAGGGCTGACAGTGAACGATATTTGGTTTCAGGGCTCAGTGCCAAGAAGATCAAGGTGATCACCGAGGCGGCTGCCAAGTAGTAGCCCACGTAGGAAACATCGAAGGTGCCCATCAGCCAGGTGGCGATGAACGGTGTCAGCGCTGCACCAAGAATGGACGAGACGTTGTAGGAAATGCCGGAGCCGGTGTAGCGGGTTTCCGTTGGGAACAATTCCGGCAGGATCGCCGACATTGGTCCGAAGGTCAGGCCCATCAGGGACATGCCTACGATCATGAACACGATCATGCGCGTGGTGTTGAGTGTGCCGTCGGCATCGACGATGACATCCGCGTTGAGCCACCACCCGAACAGCAGACCGAAAATGATCATCAGCGTGGTAATGGTCAGCATCGTCGGCTTTCGACCGAATTTATCCGCTAGCATCCCAGCAACCGGCACAAAGGCTGCGAAGAACAGAATCGAGATCAGCTGGATGACCAGGAAGTCATTATAGGAGGTTCCCAGCCCGCCGGCTTCTGGTGCACCGATGGCATAAGACAGGATCCAGGTGGTCATCAGGTAGAACAGCACGTAGGTGGCGTACATGATGAACGTTCCCAGGATGAGCTGCCACCAGTTTTTGGCGAACACGTCTTTCAATGGGGCTTTGACGCGCTCATCTTTGGCAATGGCCTGTTTGAAGACCGGGGTCTCTTCCAGCGAAACGCGAACCCAAAGTCCAATGGCCACCATAACGATGGAGGCCAAAAACGGTATGCGCCACACCCAGTCAACAAAGACGTGGTCAGCACCGTGGGCTGCCGAATCGTAATCGAAAGCCAGGGCCAGCACCAGGAAGAAACCGTTGGCGAGCAAGAACCCAAAGGGCGCGCCCAACTGTGGCCACATCGCCGCGGATGCGCGTTTGCCAGGTTTGGCGGTTTCGGTGACGAGCAGGGCAGCACCGGACCATTCACCACCCAGACCAAGACCCTGACAGAAGCGCAGGATGGTCAGCATCGCCGGCGCCCAGAGCCCGATCTGGTAATACGTTGGCAACAACCCGATGATGAAGGTCGCGATACCCATGGTCAGCAGGGCACCAATGAGTGTGACTTTGCGGCCCAGTCGGTCGCCCATGTGACCGAAGATGATGGATCCGAGGGGACGAGCAACAAACGCCGCACCAAAGGTCGCCATCGAGGCAAGCAGGGCGGTTTGGGCGTCGCCGCCGGGGAAGAAGATCAGTGGGAACACTGATACAGCTGCGGTGGCGTAAATATAGAAATCGTAGAATTCGATGGTAGTGCCTACAACCGAGGCCATGATGATTTTCCACCGGGGCACGCCCAGGTCGGCATCTTGAATACCATGCGAAGTCGCTGCGGGTTGCGTTGACATCAAATGAACTTTCGTCGTGGATAGAAACGGTCAGGTGACGTCTGAGTGGTGCATGACGTGCGGTGTCACCTGTGAAACCACCTCAGTGTATATAAGCGCAGTTTCACCGGGTGACACTTCTACACTTTGTTACCCCTCGATGGTTGCTAACGCCGCTCCGGCATTGACGGTCGCTCCGGGTTCGGCGGTGAGTTCCGTCACGGTACCGGCCTTATGCGCGGTGATAGGCTGTTCCATCTTCATGGCTTCCAGCACCAAAATCAGGTCGCCTTCGACCACTTCTGCACCGACTTCCACGCCCAGTTTCACGATGGTGCCTTGCATCGGTGAGGTCACGGTGTCCCCCGATGCCCCTGCCGCCGAGGCACCTGAAGCTTTCGTTGCCGTGCGTGATGGACGACGGCGCTGGGGCTTGGCATCCACCGCAGCAATACCGGCCAGCGAATCGGGCAGCGTTACCTCTACCCGCTTGCCGTTGACCTCCACCGTGACCACCCGGCGTTCGACCTCGTCTTGGTCATCCATGCCGGGGACCACAGACTGTGGTTGCAACTCGTTGATGAAATCGGTTTCAATCCATCGAGTGTGCACCGTAAAGGGCCCCTCAACCGGAACCTTCTGGTTTGGCTGATCCAACTCGGGAGCAAAATTTGGATCCTGAATCACCGTGCGATGGAAAGGCAGTACGGTTGCCAACCCGGCAATGCGCATCTCGTTGAGGGCACGCTGGGAACGCTGTAATGCTTCTTTGCGATCCCGTCCGGTGACAATGAGCTTGGCGACCATCGAGTCGAAAGCTCCCGAAATGGTTTCGCCCTCTTCGATGCCGGTGTCAATGCGCACACCGGGACCTCCCGGCAACCGCATTTTCGTAACCGTGCCCGGGGCCGGCATGAAATTCTGGCCGGGATCTTCGGCGGTGATCCGAAATTCAAACGAGTGGCCATGAACCTCGGGATGGTCATAGCCCAGTAGCTCACCGCGGGCGATCCGGAATTGTTCGCGCACCAGGTCTATGCCAGTGACTTCTTCGGAAACCGTGTGCTCGACCTGGAGTCGGGTATTGACTTCCAAAAATGAGATCGTACCGTCTTGGCCAATGAGAAACTCGCAGGTGCCGGCGCCAACGTAGCCAGCTTCTTGGAGCAGCGCCACAGAGGCGTCATAGAGTTGTTGTTCCTGCTCGGCGGTTAGGTAGGGTGCGGGCGCCTCTTCAACGAGTTTTTGGTTGCGCCGCTGTAAGGAGCAGTCACGGGTCGAGACGACCACCACATTGCCGTCCTGATCCGCCAAACACTGGGTCTCCAGGTGGCGCGGGGCATCCAGGAAGCGTTCGACGAAGCATTCGCCGCGGCCAAACGCTGCTGTGGCCTCGCGAACCGCCGACTCAAAAGCCTCCGGGATCTCTGAACGCTGCCGAACAACCTTAATGCCACGTCCGCCACCGCCGTGAGCGGCTTTGATAGCCAACGGCAGGCCGTACTCATCGGCGAAATCCACGACTTCCTGGGCGGTTTGTACGGGATCGGCGGTGCCTGGTGCCAGTGGCGCCCCAACCCGCTGTGCAATATGACGGGCAGCTACTTTGTCACCGAGCGCGTGAATTGCTGCCGGAGGCGGGCCGATCCAGGTTAAACCTGCATCAAGCACCGCTTGAGCGAACTCAGCATTTTCCGCCAGAAACCCATAGCCCGGGTGCACGGCGTCGGCCCCGGAATCACGGGCAGCGCGCAATACTTTCTCGACCGACAGGTAGGTGTCGGTGACCGTGTCACCGTTGAGAGAAAATGCGTGGTCCGCGAGCCGAACGTGCATCGCATCGCGATCCGGGTTGGCGTAGATGGCTACCGCTTCTAGTCCCTCGTCTTGTGCAGCGCGAATAATGCGGACCGCGATCTCACCCCGATTGGCGATCAGAACCTTCGAAAAGGGTTGGTAGATCATCGAGGATGACGCGCTGGTCATGGACATAGAAACAATTCTCCTTGGTTGGAACGCTCCGCAAAAATGGCACGCAAAGCACGAGTCGCATCGTTGCCATCTCAAGCAGCTTAGGCCGAATCCGTGGAAACCATACAGGATGACGCACCGGCGGAGCCAAAAATACCGATTTTCTTGTAGGAATGCTACAAAAATGTGGGCTAGGTGTTCGCCTCCCAGAGTGCGGTGAGGTCGACGTCGACGCGTTCTAAGAGCTCTCGCACAGCGCGCAACGAGAGACCCAGGACGGCATTGGGGTCACCATGGACCGACGAGATCATCGTGGCCCCATGCCCTTCTAAGGTGAAGCCGCCGGCAACGCCCAACGGCTCACCCGTGGCGATGTAATCATCGATCACCTTGTCGCTGGCGTTGGCAAAAGTCACCGTGGCGCTGACCGTTTCTTGCAGCACTCGATGTTTCGATTCCTCCAGCACCGCGATAATGCAGTGTCCGGTGTGTAAGGTTCCGGATTTGCCGCGCTGTGCCCGCCAGCGAGCTCGTGCAACCTCAGGTCGGTGGGGCTTGCCGTAAGGACGTCCTTCAAACTCGAAGATCGAATCAGCAGCGAGGACATAGGTGGGTTGTTGTGCTTGGTCGGTGCTGATGAGTAGATCCGCGACGGCGTGTGCTTTGGCGGTGGCAAGAGCCTGTGCTTGGACTGGTGGTGGGTCACTATCCACCGTCAGAGCTTCCTCATCGATGTCGGCAGGTTGTTGGATAAACGGTATGCCTGCCCTGTGCAGGATAGCTGTCCGAGCAGCAGAAGCCGATCCCAAGATAATGGTGCTCATCGAAGTGCCTCTTCTAACGTGTCGAGTCCCATCGAACCTAACTGTAAGGCGCGGGTGTGGAATGTTTTGAGATCGAATCCCGGGAGGGCTTCGTGCTGGGCCCTGATCTGTTGCCAGATTCGTTGCCCTACCGCATAGCTCGGGGCTTGTCCGGGCCATCCCAGGTACCGAGTAAATTCAAAGTCCAAAACCCCAGGGGACTCGTACAGATGCTCTTGCAAGAAAGCAAAACCGACCCCCGGATCCCAGCTTTGTGCGCCCCACGCGTCCGGGGCGGTAAACCCACAATGCACACCAATATCGAAAACGACCCGCGCGGCGCGCATCCGCTGAGCGTCTAGCATGCCCAGGTAATCTCCGGGATCGTCGAGGTATCCCAACTCGCGCATGAGCTCCTCGGCATAGAGCGCCCAGCCTTCGCCATGACCCGACACCCACAACCAGTGACGCCGCCAGGAGTTCAACTCGTCAGCGTTCAGCATCGCGGTGGCGATTTGCAGATGATGTCCCGGGACCCCTTCATGGAAGACCGTGGTAGTTTGCTGCCACGTGGTGAACGTTTCCTCGCCTTCTGGAACTGACCACCACATACGTCCGGGGCGGGAGAAGTCTGCGGAGGGCCCCGTGTAGTAGATCCCACCGTCCTGGGTCGGCGCAATCATCGCTTCCACGTAGTCCATGGGGGTAGGAATATGAAAATGCTGCTTCATTGCTTCGATGGTGGTATCCGACAGGTCCTGCATCCATCGCCGCAGCGCCTCAGTGCCGTGTAATTTTCGGGCCGGATCGGCAGATAGCCGCTGCCGGGCTTCCTCAATGGTGGCTCCCGGGTGGATAAGGTCAGCCACCCGGTGTTGTTGCTCTACGATGCGAGCAAGCTCAGCCAGACCCCACTGGTAGGTTTCGGCCAGATCGATTTCGGCGCCCAAAAACCGCCGCGATGCCAGAGCATAGTAATCTTTGCCCACCGCATCTTCAGCACGCGCTGCCGGATACAGGTCAGAGGCCAAGTACTCAGCGAAATCTGCATAGGCTTGTGCAGCCTGTGCTGCAGCATCCTCCAGCTCAGTGTGTCGTGCTTGATCAAGCCCCTCGGTCGTGGCGACGAGCTCAGGAAAGAAGCCCTGCGCGGCTGCCTGAGACTGTCTAATGCAAGCATCGACTTGGCGTTGAGCCGGCGGTAGCCCGAGTTTGACTGCAGCCTCGAGTCGATCCTGATAGCCAGTCAGGGCGGCCTCGACCTGCGTGAGACGTGCTGCAATATTGCCCCAGTCTTCAGTCGTGTCTGTGGGCATCAAGTCAAAGGTGGAGCGAATGTCTTGAACTGGCGAAGCGATGTTATTAAGCTCCACGAGCCCGGTCGCGTAGAGCTCACGATCGACGGTGAGTCGTTCGATCATTGCGCTGCGCGTTACCTTGTCTTGGGCATTGGCTGCTGTCAGTTCGTGCAGTTGCGTCAGGGTACGAGCCTGGAGTTCATCGAGTGCAGCGGCACCATCGGGCGAATAATCCGGCAGCTTATCGGCGTAACCGGGTAATCCGATTTCGGTCGCTGAGACAGGATCTAGTTCGGCTAAACCTGCTGCATAGCGCTCTGCCAGCGCATCAATCGAGGTTTTGGGCATGAGGTCATCTTAGTATCTCTGGGTTCAGACGACACCAAGAGCCTCCCGAGCTCCAAAATTTTGCGATATCGCCCCTAGTAAAAGCGACCTCACCTGATAGAATGTGATCTACATCACTTCACCTGTGTTTGAGAAGTGGCCGTGAGGCCACTTCTTGAGGAGCTCATCATGACGCCAGAGACCACGAAAGCACCGCTGGTCAGAATATCCGGAGTCAATAAACATTTCGGAAATTTCAAAGCACTATCCGATATTAACGTTGATATCCCAAAAGGCCAGGTCTGCATCGTTGTGGGCCCCTCTGGTTCCGGAAAATCCACGCTGTGCCGCACCATCAATCGTCTCGAAACGATTGACGACGACGGTGGTTACATCGAAATCGATGGGAAGCGCTTGCCGGAAGAGGGCAAAGCTCTTGCAGCGCTTCGAGCCGATGTTGGAATGGTGTTTCAGTCGTTTAACCTCTTTGCCCACAAGAGCATTCTCGAAAACGTCACGCTGGGACCGATCAAAGTCCGCAAGCTGCCCAAACGACAGGCAGAAAAAGAAGCCATGGACTACCTGGACCGAGTCGGCGTCGGCGAGCAAGCGCGGAAACTGCCAGCCCACTTATCTGGCGGGCAACAGCAACGCGTCGCAATCGCCCGAGCACTGGCGATGAAGCCCAAAGTCCTCCTCTTCGATGAACCCACCTCAGCGCTTGACCCTGAAATGGTCCAAGAAGTACTCGACGTCATGGTTGACCTAGCGGCCGGCGGGATGACCATGGTGGTCGTAACCCACGAAATGGGCTTCGCCCGCAAAGCAGGGGACCGGTTGCTCTTCATGTCCGAAGGCGCAGTCATAGAAGATACCACCCCAGAGAATTTCTTCACCAACCCTCAGACCGCACGGGCCCAAGACTTCCTATCCAAAATTTTGACCGAGTAAATACCCCATCACAAACACCCTGAACCGAAAGGTACCCCCATGAAGACACCATGGAAGAAAATAGCAGCCCTCGGCGCCGCTGCCGCTCTGGCATTATCGGCATGTTCCCCAGGGGCCTCAGAAGACGCAGAGACCGATACCGAAGCCGAAGGAAACGGCGGAGGTGGGGAGACCATCACCGTCGGGATCAAATATGACCAGCCGGGTCTTGGTTTCCGAGAAGGAAATAATGAACCCACCGGTTTCGACGTGGACGTAGCCAAGGCCGTGTTAGCCGAGATGGGTTATGAAGAAGATCAGATCGAATGGGCCGAAGCACCCACTCCGCAGCGTGAAAACATGCTGGAAAACGGACAGGTTGACATGATCTTCGCAACCTACTCCATCACCGAAGAACGTGCTGAGCGAGTCGACTTTGCAGGACCATACTTTATGGCCGGACAAGATATTTTGGTTCGCGTAGATGACGAAGAGATCAACGGACCAGAAGATCTCAATGGTAAGAACCTCTGTTCTGTTACTGGCTCCACCCCAGCACAAAACGTCCGCGATACCTACGCCGACGAAGTTGAATTGGTCGAACAAGACGGGTACAGCGAATGCCTGACCTTCTTGCAATCGGGTCAAGTTGATGCCGTTACGACCGACGACATTATCCTTGCCGGTCTTGCAGCTTCAGATGAATACGCTGGCGAGTTCAAAGTCGTAGGTGAAGCCTTCACGGAAGAACCCTATGGCGTCGGCCTGCCCAACGGTTCAACTGAGACCTGTGAACAGGTCAATGAAGCCATCCAGACGCTGCGTGATGACGGCACCATCGACGAACTGCTCGCAGCTAACACCGAAGGAGTTGACTACGAAGCAAATGCCGAGCTCAACGATAATCTTGAGCTGCGAGAGTGTGAATAAACCGTAATCGCAAAGCCCGGCACCTGCCGGGTTCGTCTATTCATCACCGAGTTCGGTGTCCTCAGCTTCTGCCTGGGCACCGGGCTCGGTGACATCTGACTCGAACTCACACCAACAGGCAGGCAACAGCTATGGAAGATATTCTCTTTCTTTTTGAGCAATATCCCATCTTCGAAGGGTTTTGGACCAACATCCAACTGGCATTCTGGGCCAGCATTTCTGCCTTTACGCTTGGGGTCATCCTTGCTCTATTCCGCATCTCACCGGTGCGCTCAATGAGCTGGCTGAGTGCAGCATTCATCAACCTGGTACGAAATACACCGCTCACTGTGCTGGTTGTTATGGCTGTCCTCGTGTTCTGGGGCCAACTTCAAATCAGCATGCACTCAAACTTCGATACGAACTTTTTCATCCTGGCGACCATAGCCCTATCGGTATACCACGCCCCATTCTTTGCCGAAGCCATTCGTTCCGGTGTCAATACGGTACCCGCTGGACAAGCTGAAGCGGCCCGTTCCATCGGGCTCGGCTTTTTCCCCGCGGCGCGCCACGTGATCATTCCCCAGGCACTGCGAGGTGCTATTACCCCGATTGGTAATACACTTATCGCCTTGATTAAAAATACGACGGTAGCTGCCGCCGGATCCGTGATGGAGGCCTCCGGCGTGATGCGCACCATGATCGAATTCAACCCCAATGTCATGGTCGCGATCTTCTTGATTATCGCGATCGGATTCAGCCTGATCGTTATACCGGTGGGGCTCCTGACCACGTGGTTATCTGTGAAACTGGCGGTGACACGATGAGTACCACCTATGTCCTCTTTGATGAACCAGGCCCACGGGCACGAAAAATCATCACTATCCTCAACATTGTCGTCGCACTCATTGCGGTCGCAGTGCTGGTATGGGTGTACCTCGCCTTAGCAGCACAAGGCCAAATGCGCCCACACCTCTGGTGGAACGCCATCAATGCCAACGCCTGGGGGAACTATCTGTTGCCCGGCATCCAGTTCACGCTCCAAGCCGCCGCCATCGCGGTGGTCTCCTCCGTGATCTTTGGCCTGCTATTCGGGTTCTTACGGCTCGCACCGTTCAAGCTCGTTCGAGGCCTCGCGATGGTGGTGGTCGAATTCTTCCGCGCAGTGCCCGTGCTGGTACTGATGGTATTTTTCTACTTTTTCTTCTCACAGTACTTATCTGGCATCATTGACCCGCGAGATTCCGCCTATTATGCGGTGATCGTTGCGCTGACACTTTATAACGGCGCAGTTATTGCTGAACTGGTGCGCTCCGGGGTGCGGTCGCTACCGGCTGGCCAACGTGAAGCGGCACTGGCCGTCGGAATGACCACTACGGGATCGCTTCGAACTGTTGAAGTCCCGCAAGCTCTGGTGGCCATGCTGCCATCGCTGGTATCCCAATTCGTGATCATCCTGAAAGACTCAGCACTGGGTTACATCATCGGGTTTGCTGAACTGTTGCGTTACTCACGCCATCTGGGCGCCGGCTACGGCAATATCCTGCAAGCGCTCGTTGTTGCAGCGGTGATCTTTATCGTCATCAACTACGCCCTGGTGTGGTTAGCACAACGCTTGTCACGACGTCTCAGTTCGCGCACATCAGGCGACGTCGGGGTGGGCATTCCCGGGATGGTACAAATCGCCGAAGACGCTCCCGCCGAGTCAGAACCCACCGAAACCCGGTCCCAAGCGATTATTGCCCAAGACCGACCGCGCGATTAGTGGCCGCGGGGTGACTCGTGCCACCCGTCAATCGCAGCCCAAGTCGAGATCACACGATTGCGTGTCGAATGATCGACCGGGGGTTCAGCCGGTGGGGTCTCGACCAGCTGTGTGTTGATCACGGTCAACAACGCGGCGGTTTCTTCTTCGGTCAGCGACGTTCCGTTAACCCGAATGCCGGTAGATGGTGGTTGACCTGTCATAGTGGTATGTTTCCGTGCTTCTTTGCTGGACGTGATTCACGTTTCGCCACGGTTGCCCGCAGGGCACGCACTACTTGTGCGCGGGTCTCTGACGGAGCGATGACCGCGTCAATGTACCCGGAGTCAGCAGCCTCATAGGGGTTCAGTAGTGCGGTTTCGTAATCTTCGATCAACTCAGCCCGTCGTGCCTCGACATCCCCGCCGTCTTGTTCGACCGCGACGAGATCTCGCCGATACAAGATATTCACGGCTCCCTGGGCGCCCATGACACCGATTTGGGCGGTGGGCCAAGCAAGGTTGACGTCGGCGCCCAGCTTCTTGGATCCCATGACAATGTAGGCGCCACCAAACGCCTTGCGCGTGATAATCGTAATCTTGGGTACGGTTGCTTCAGCGTAAGCGTAAATGAGTTTTGCACCGCGGCGAATGATTCCGGAGTGTTCTTGGTCGACGCCGGGCAAGAAGCCAGGAACATCGACCAGTGTGACGATCGGGATGCTGAACGCATCACAGAACCGTACAAAGCGTGCAGCCTTTTCCGAGGCCGCGATATCCAGGGTGCCGGCCAGCTGTGACGGCTGGTTCGCGACCACACCCACGGTGCGACCTTCGATGCGAGCCAGACCCACAATCACGTTGGGTGCGTATCGTTCCTGGATCTGCAGCAACGCCCCATCGTCCACGATGGCCGCGATGACTTGACGCATGTCATATGGCTGGTTCGCGGAGTCCGGGATAATAGTATCCAGGGCCAGATCTTCGACACTGGTTTCTAAGTCCTGCTGGAAAGTTGCCTCTTGGGTGATGAAATTATGTGCCGGCAGGTAGTCGAGCAGTTCAGAGACCCAGTCAAAGGCGTCTTGTTCGTCAGCGGCCATATACGCGGCCGTCCCGGAGGTCTCATTGTGTTGACGAGCCCCTCCTAAGGTTTCCATGTCGACCTCTTCACCCGTGACCGACTTGATGACATCTGGGCCGGTGATAAACATGTGAGAGGTCTGGTCAACCATGACCACAAAATCGGTCAGGGCAGGGGAGTAGGCCGCCCCACCGGCGGCCGGGCCCATGATGATCGAAATCTGCGGGACCACACCTGAGGCCATGACGTTATTGCGGAAGATATCGGCAAACATGGCCAACGAATCCACGCCCTCTTGAATGCGAGCGCCCCCACCGTCGTTGATAGCGATAATTGGGAAACCATTCGTGGCCCCGAATTCTTGGGTTTTGACGATCTTTTCGCCGTTGACCTTCGACAGCGAGCCGCCAAACACGGTGAAGTCTTGGGCGTAGATGGCGACGTTATGTCCATCAATGGTTCCGTATCCCGCGACGACCCCGTCGCCTTCTGGATGGCGGGCATCCATCCCAAACGAGGTGGTGCGGTGGGTGCGCAGCTGATCGAATTCCACGAAGGAACCGTCATCGAGCAGTGCTTGGATCCGTTCGCGGGCGGTTTGTTTTCCCCGGGCGTGTTGGCGATCGACGGGTCCCTGACCGGTGGGCAGCAGAGCTGCTTCGCGCCGGTGGAAAAAGTCTTCGAGTTTGCCAGCAGTGGTGGTGAGATCCGGGGTAGTGACGCCCAGGTTGTCACCAGACTGTGCGGGGTTGGTCAACGGGTCCTCCAGGGTAGAGTATGGCCTGTATCCTGGATAATACTACCGGTTGTTTAAGATGAAGGTTCTCGTACGTGGCGCAACTACAGCAGCAACAGATCGCCCCCGGGGTGTACTGGGTTGAACAGACCGGTTCGACGCAGGATCTGGTGATCGCAGCTCAGCACGAGCTTGCTCATGGGGATGTTATTGCCACTGACCACCAGACGGCAGGGCGTGGCAGGCTGGATCGTAGCTGGGACACTCCCGCCGGCACCGCAGCCGCCATGTCGATCGCGTTACGACCCAAGCTGGCATCAGACCTAATGGGCGTGTTGACACTGGTGGTGGCTGATGGCCTCGTGCGCTGGTTTCGTGACCTTGGTGTGACAGCCGGGGTGAAGTGGCCCAACGATGTGCAAGGTCCAGATGGTAAGAAACTGTGCGGTATTTTGGCGCAGTGGCTGCCTGAAACCCACACCGTGGTGGTTGGTGTGGGCACGAACCTGAATTTCGGAGAGCATCCGAGGCTTGACACAGCTGGCGCCCTGGCGGACTATGGCCTGGACATGCCAGCCCAAGACTTTGTGATCGCAGCTCGTGACCGTTTGGTTGAGGCCGTCGACGATTTCGCGGCTGCGCCGGATATTTCCGCATTGGAACCTACGATGACGACTATCGGCCAACAGGTCAAAGCGATTATGCCCGGGGGCAACGACATTTACGGGACTGCCGTGGGTCTTGGCGCCACCGGTAGCCTGATAGTACGCGGTGACACGGATGAAGAAATCTTTGCCGCAGATATTGTACATTTACGACCGGCCTCATAATTGGGCGCGACACCTCAAGGAGGGACATGCGAACGCACTATGTGACGGGTGAACACCTGCTGGTGCGTACCCGTGCGCACCCATCGGTGTTAATCCGCCCGGCTTGGTACCTTATTTTATGGGCTGGGGCTGCAGGGTTGTTCTCCGGTGTGCTGGCCAGTTATACGATGCCCGACTTCATCCGGAGTGCAAGTCCGACCCTGACCACCATCGGGCTGGGGTTGATTGCCATCGGCGTGTTCCTGACAGTTATCCGACCACTGTGGCAGTGGTTAGTGTCGCGGTATGAGATCACAACGCATCGCGTTGCCCACAAACTGGGAGCGATCGCTGTGAAGCGACACTGGGTTGCGCTACATTCCTTAGTGTCGCTGAAGGTGCATCAGTCGCGTCGCCAGCGACGTCGTGGTTCAGGGGATCTGCACCTGATGAACTCTCGTGGCCAAACCTGGGTGCTGCATGACATCCCAGAAATTTCAGAATTTCAAACCCTTGTCGATACGGAACGCTTCGGTTCCCATGGCCGTTACGCTAACGGTTCGCTCAGTGAAAGTAGGGGCTTGTGACCAAAGATTCAGATACGCACGCTGAACCCACACCAACCCAGCCACTTGATATAGTGCAGCCAACGCCGGCCAGTTCAGCAGACTTAGGCGCCGCGGAACCATTTTCGGAAACCTGGACCCAAGCCATCAAAGTCCTCGATGAAGAACTCATCGGTGGCCCACGGCTTCTGACCCCGCGCGACCTGGCAAAAGAACTTGGTGTCTCAATCGTATCGGCCCGCAAGATTTGGCGTGCCATGGGCTTTCCGAACATCAAAGCCGACGAAAAGGTCTTTACCCAACAAGATGTCGCAGCCATGGCCACCATCGTGGAATTGGTTCGCGAAGATGTCCTCAACGAAGAAACCGCCATCTCAATTGCCCGATCCATCGGGCAGATGACCGACCGCATGGTGGTGTGGCAAATTGAGGCCCTGGTGGAAGACAAGATGAGCGCCGAAGGACTCTCGGACCCCGAAGCCCGCCGGGAAGTCGTGCGACTGCTGCCCTCGGTCATCGAATCCTTAGAAGACGTCGTAACCTACTCCTACCGGCGCCAGCTCAACTCTGCTTTACAGCGACTGACCGTACGTGTCGAAGCCGGTCTAGCGGCTTCCGAAGAAGGCCGGGACGGTACCGAGGACGATACACCCCTGCCGTTGGCCCGAGCCGTCGGCTTCGCCGACATGGTGTCCTATACGGCCTTGTCGCGGACCATGAGCGAGCGGACACTGGCCCAAATGGTGCAGCGGTTTGAACAAATCTGTGCCGAAATCATCGCCGTGGGCGGTGGCCACCTGGTCAAAACCGTCGGGGATGAAGTGTTGTTCAACGCCGAAACTCCCGAAGCCGGAGCCGACATTGCGCTGGCGCTGTCCCAAGCCCTGAATGAAGATGCCGTGTTGCCATCTGCGCGCGTTTCGGTGGTGTGGGGCCGTGTGCTGTCGCGATTGGGGGATATTTATGGCCCGACCGTCAACCTCGCGGCACGGTTAACAGCACTGGCCGATCCAGGGACAGTGCTGGTGGATCAGTTAACCGCCAATGTACTAGCCGATGATGAACGGTATATTTTAATTCCCCAACCACCGCAGTCGGTGCGCGGGTTCGGTCCGATTAATCCCTCCATGCTGCTGCGCGGCGCCGGAGACGGGATAGAGGTTGACTAATGTATAGTTTTACAGCCGCGGCCGCCACAGATGTGGGCTACCAGCGGGATCTGAACGAGGACTCCTACCTAATACGCGACGGATTATACCTGGTGGCCGACGGGATGGGCGGCCATGACGGCGGGGAGCTGGCTTCTGCCGCTGTCATCGACACGTTCATCCAGGCGTATGAGCAAACCCCGCAACCGTTTGAACTAGCGAGTCTCCAAGAGTGGCTCACCCAAGCCAACCGGGCGGTCTACGATATCGCCGAAGGCCGTGCCGGGACCACGCTGACCCTGTTGACCAATGTGCTGCACCAAGACAAGCCACAACTGGTTGTAGCCAATGTCGGAGACTCACGCACCTATCGTTATCGGGCCAATGACGAGGCCTTTATCCAGCTCACCCAAGATCACTCGGCTGTGGCTGAAATGGTCCGGTTGGGCCAACTGAGCGCCGAAGAAGCCCGCGAACACCCGGCGCGCAACGTCATCACCCGAGCGGTCGGCTCCAACTTGCGTCTGCTCGCCGATGTGGTGTTGTTGGACGCCAACGTGGGCGATCGCTTCTTGCTGTGCACCGACGGTTTGACCGGTGGGGTCCAAGACCAAGAGATCGGGCTCATCCTGGGAGCCGCATCGACGGTTCAAGATGCTGCAGATCAACTGGTTGAACTGGCCCTAGAAACCGATGGCTCAGATAATGTCACAGTCGTCGTCGCTGAAGTCACCGAGACCACCCAGTAGAATGGCGGCCGTGAACACTCCTGATCCAGAACTGTTAGAGCGCTACGAAACTCTCAAAGACCAGGTCCGACATCACAGACGTGCCTACTACGTCGACGATGCACCTGAGATCTCCGACGCGGCCTTCGACGCGCTGTTTCGGGAACTCGAAGATCTTGAGGCCCTCCACCCGGAAATCGTCACCGGGGATTCACCAACCCAGGAAGTCGGGGGCAACGCGGTCTTTTCGCCCGTGGAACATCTGACCCAGATGTATTCGCTGGAAGACGTTTTCTCGGTCGAAGAATTGGAGACCTGGTTTGCACGCGTTGGGAGTCGCCTCACACAGCTTGGCGTGACCGACGAAGTCGGCTGGTTAGCCGAGGTCAAGATCGACGGGCTGGCGATCAACTTGCTTTACCGCAACGGCTCCTTGGTCCGCGCTGCGACCCGCGGCGATGGAGTGGTCGGCGAGGACGTCACCCAAAATGTGATGACCATCAAAGAAGTGCCAACCAAGCTCACTGGTGACAACATTCCGGCGGAACTTGAAGTTCGCGGCGAAGTGTTCATGCCACCGCAAGCGTTCAACGAGCTCAACGATGCACGGGCCGAAGACGGGCTGGCACCGTTTGCAAATCCCCGCAACGCTGCTGCCGGTTCCCTGCGACAAAAAGACCCGGCCGAAACCGCCAAGCGTCGCCTGTCCCTGTTCGTTCACGGGCTTGGTAGGGTGACCGGGGCGACCGTCACCTCACAGCACCAAGCCTACGAATTGCTGGCGTCCTACGGGCTGCCGGTCTCGCCGTACAGCAAGCTCATCACCGGGCCCTCCGATCAGGTGGCCCAAGAAGTCATCGAATACATCGAAGACTACGGCGATCGACGCCACGATCTGATTCACCAGATTGATGGCATCGTCGTCAAAGTCGATGACGTGACCTATCAGCGGCAACTGGGTTATACCTCCAGGACGCCTCGGTGGGCGGTGGCCTTCAAATACCCACCCGAAGAAGTCCACACCAAACTGCTGGATATCCGCGTCAATGTCGGCCGAACCGGACGAGTCACACCGTACGCGTTGATGCAACCGGTCTTGGTGGACGGCTCAACGGTGTCCATGGCCACACTGCACAATAAAGACGTCGTCAAAGCCAAGAACGTCAAAATCGGTGACACCGTGGTACTGCGCAAAGCCGGCGATATTATCCCCGAAATTGTCGGCCCGGTCTTGCCGTTGCGCGACGAGGACGTCGTCTACGACTTCGTGATGCCCACCCACTGCCCGGCGTGTGACACGCAGCTTCGCCCGCTCAAAGAAGACGACGTCGATCTGCGGTGTCCCAATGCCAAAAGCTGTCCGGCACAACTGACCGGACGCATCGAACATGCTGCCTCACGGGGTGCGTTCGATATTGAGGCCCTCGGCGAAGAAGCGGCCACCTGGCTAACCAACGGCCCTGGTCCTAACCCGGCCGACCACGGTGGCATCGTGCAACCCACCGGCCCCGGCGTGCTGACCTCCGATGCGCAACTGTTCGATCTGGCCACCAACGGCGACGAGGAGCTCAAAGCGCAACTGGCCGATGTGTATGTCTGGCGCGAAAAACGCTCACAAGGCCAGCCGACCGGCGTGTGGGAAAAGGTGCCCTACTTCTATAAACGCACCACGCACGAACCAACCTCCAACACGCTGCGCCTGTTCGAGGAACTCGAAAAAGCTAAAACCCAGCCGCTGTGGCGGGTGCTGGTCGCGCTATCCATCCGGCACGTGGGCCCCACCGCGGCCCGGGCGCTCGCCGCATCGTTCGGCTCGATGGACGCCCTGCGAGAAGCCGCCGTAGCGCAGGATTACGAGCGCTTCACTTACGTCGATGGTGTCGGTGAGGTCATCGCCAGCGCCGTCATGGAATTCTTTGCCAGCGACTGGCGATTGGCCATTATTGACGCCTGGGCAGCCGCCGGTGTGACCATGGCCGATGAGGTGACCGAAGACTCCACCCTGCTCGACGGTGTCACCGTTGTGGTGACCGGTACGTTGGAGCATTTCACCCGCGACTCCGCCAAAGAAGCCATCCTCTCACGCGGGGGTAAAGCCACCGGTTCGGTCTCGAAAAAGACCGACTATCTGGTGGCCGGGGACAACGCGGGGTCGAAACTCGACCGGGCACGACAGCTGAGCGTGACAATATTAGATGAACAAGGGTTTCAAGACTTACTAGCAGGAGAACGATGAACGCATTCTTAGCGGTGGCACGTGCCGCCGCAGAGGCCGGTGCTGCCCAATTAGCCCAACGCCCCGAAACCGGTACGCCCTTGACGGTGACGGATCTGGGTGCTGAAACGAAATCCTCGGGTTCGGACTGGGTCACAGACTTTGACCATCGGGCCGAAGACGCCATCCGCTTCGTGCTGCAATCGTACCGGCCGCACGATGAAATTTATGGCGAAGAATTCGGTGCCACCACCGTGGAAAACCCCAGTGGCTACCGCTGGTCCATCGACCCGTTGGACGGCACGACCAACTTCATCAGAGGCCTACCGCACTACTGCTCTTCAGTGGCCGTGCAATACGAGGGCCGGTGGATCGCCGCAGCCATTGTGGCACCGGCACTCGGCCGATCCTGGTGGGCCACTGATGGTGGGGGTGCCTTCACCACTCGCACCGGACCCCTGGATGTGGGCCTACCCAGCCAACCGGCCGAACCCGTCCGACTCACCGGCCCGGTCCTGGGCAGATCCGGGCGCCTACTGTCGTCTGGCTTCTCCTATGACCCAACCCGCCGAGGGTTCCAGTTCGAACAGCTGCAACGCCTGCTACAAACCGGTGACTTTTCAGACCTGCGACGCGCCGGCTCAGCAGCCCTGGACCTGTGCATGGTCGCCGACGGCACCCTCGATGCCTACGCCGAATACGGGCTCCAAGAATACGACTGGGCCGCCGGCGCGCTGATCGCCAACGAAGCAGGCGTGCCGGTTCGCCGTCCAGCGTGGCAAGTCTCCGACACCACCCCCGACTGGATCATCGCCGGGGACGTCGGTGTCGACCACCACGCCCTAGAAGTGGACCCCAACCACCCGATCGGTCGCACGCAGCTGACCGGAACGGTCACCACGGACAACCCCCAGGACTGGATCGAGCAACTGACCGCAAAACATACGGCGGGCGGAATACTGCAGGTCAACAACTTCCACCTGCACTGCACCCCAGGGGATGGCATGGTCACCGTGGAAGCAACCGGGCCCGCCGACCAAGTAACCTCTCTGCAGCAACGTCTGGGAGACCTTCGTTGGTGACCATCCGTCCGGCGACCCCCGAAGATTATCCGGCGGTGCGCGACCTCACGCATGCCGCTTATATAGCCGCCGGGCACATCGCCCCGGAATCTGACTACGCCGCAACGCTGACCGACATCCCGGCACGCGCCGAGGGACTGTATGTGGCCGAGGTCGACGGACAGGTCGCAGGCAGCGTCAATATTGCGCCGCCACCATCGGGCATGACCGAGGTAGCCTACGATAACGAATTAGAGTTTCGTATGCTGGCGGTGCACCCGGACTTCCAGGGCCAAGGCATCGGGCGAGCACTGGTCACCTACGCGTTAGACCTGGCTCGCACCCGCAATGCGGACGCGGTCGCGATTACCACCATGGCATCCATGACCACCGCCCAGGCCATGTATCATGCCATGGGGTTCCGACGGGCCCCGCAGCGCGACTGGAACCTCTACACCGCAGGCATCGTGGATCATGACGAAGGACTCGAAACCTTCCTGGTCTACGTCCACCCGCTGAATTCAACCCCCTAGTGAAGGAGCTGTATGGTTGAGCACATTGCCGCAACCGCACATATCGCGCTCACCGAAGACGAGCGCACCAAACTTGCCGCTGAGTTCGATCCGATCATCGAGTCCCTTACGTTGACCGCTGATCCACAGCTGCCTGCAACCGTCAACCCGCTGCCGGTCAACAACGTGCTACGCGACGACACCGTCGCCAACGAACTCACCACTGAACAAGCCATCTCGGGGGCCCCTGAAGCTCAAGACGGTCAATTCATGGTCCCTGCGATTCTGGACGGAGAATAATGTCGCTTACCCACCTGACCGCCACCGAAATGGCGGCACAACTGCGTGCCGGTGACACCACCGCAGTGGAACTGGTCACCGCACACCTCGATGCTGGCTCCGACGCCTACGCCTACGTCAACGCCGATGATGCACTGGCCGTGGCAGCCGACGTAGACGCCGGCAAATACGATCATCCGCTGGCCGGGGTCCCCGTCGTGTTATCCGATGTCATCGTCACCGCTGACATGCCCACCGAGGCCGGTTCCGACTACCTCGCCGGGTGGGTGTCGCCGTATGAGGCCACCGTCGTGACCCGCTTACGCGCAGCCGGACTGCCTATTTTAGGCAAAGCGACCGTCTCCGAATTTGGTATCGGCGAAGAATCCGGTGCACACCAGGCCGTGAGCAACCACCAGGCCCCGTTCGCGGTGGTTTCCGATACCGCCGGCACAGCCCGGCACATCGCCGCAAAAACCGGTGTCGTCGCCGTCAAACCGACCTACGGGGCCATCTCCCGATACGGTCTGGTAGCCGCCGTGTCCTCCATGGACACCATCACCCCGATTGCCCGGAACACGGCGGATGCCAAAGCGCTGCATGCACTTCTCGCCGGACCTGACGCCCAAGACCCCACGAGTCTGCACTACGAGTGGGACCTCGACAGTTCCTCCGATGTTGCGGGCCTCACCATTGGTGTCATCACAGCCCAGCCCGTAGACGTCAACGACGGCGCATGGGCCCTGTATCAAAACGGTCTTGCCGCACTGGAAGGTGCCGGTGTCACGACCACCGAGGTCACCCTGGAGTCCCTGGAACAGGCACGCCAAGCCACCCACATCATCGGTGCGGCCGAATTTTCCGCCAACCTAGCCAAATTTGATGGCATCCGCTTCGGCAACCGCGTCACCCCCGACAACGCGACCATGCAAGACGTCATCATGGCCTCGCGCGGGGCCGGTTTTGGCTACGAGACCAAACGTCGGATTATCCTGGGCACGCAGTTGCTGTCCTCGGGCACCATCACCTCGCATTTCTACCCGGCCCAGCGCGTCCGCACGGCCGTCATCAACGACCACAACGCCGCGTTTGACACGGTAGATGCGCTCGCCGTGCCCGCCGCGACCATCCAGGGCGCCGAATACGACTCCACTAACCCGGGCGTGGGGGCGTCTCTTGCCGGGCTACCCGCCGCCAGTGTGGCCGGCGTCCACATTTCCGCACCAACCTATGCAGATGAACTGGTCTATCGCATCAGCGCCGTTGTCGAATCGGCAGGAGCAGCATCATGAAAACCGCTTTACAAACCTACGAACCCGTGTTGGGTTTTGAAGTCCACGTCGAACTCAACACCACAACCAAAATGTTCTCCACCGCGACCAACGCCTTCGGAGACCAACCAAACTCCAACGTGACCCCCGGAGACCTTGGGCTCCCCGGTACGCTGCCGACCATTAACGCTGCCGGTATCGACTACGGCATCAAGCTGGGACTGGCGCTGAACTGCACTATCGCACCAGAGTCACGGTTCACTCGCAAACAGTACTTCTACCCGGATCTGGGCAAAAATTATCAGACCTCGCAAGAAGAACCCGCGATCGCTTACGACGGCTATGTCGATGTCGAACTCGATGACGGGGAAATCTTCCGGGTCGAAATTGAACGCGCCCACATCGAAGAAGATGCGGGCAAACTCACCCACATCGGCTCGACCGGCCGTATTCATAACTCCTCGGCCTCACTGGTGGACTACAACCGGGCCGGGGTACCACTGGTTGAGATCGTGTCCAAACCGATTACCGGTGCCGGCGAGCGAGCCCCAGAATTGGCTCGCGCCTACCTGGCCACGATCCGCGACATCGTCAAAGCGCTGGGCGTATCCGATGCGCGCATGGAACGCGGCAATATTCGCTGTGACGCCAACGTCTCGCTGATGCCCATCGGATCAACAACCTTTGGCACGCGCACCGAAACCAAGAACGTGAACTCGACCCGTGCGGTGGCCGCCGCCGTGGAATCCGAGATCATCCGGCAGGCCAAAGCCTTGGACGCGGGCGAAACCATCGTCCAAGAAACCCGACACTGGGACGAGGAAAACCGGTCCACCCGTTCCGGGCGACCAAAATCTGACGCCGACGACTACCGGTACTTCCCAGACCCCGATCTGGTGCCGATCGTCACCGATGAGGCGTGGATTGATCGGCTCCGGGCCGATCTGCCAGAAAACCCGGTGCAGCGTCGTCGCCGTCTGCGCGACGAATGGCAGTTCTCCGAGACTGAGTTCCGCGATGTGGTCGCTGCCGGGATCCTTGACGAAATCGAACAAACCGTCAGCGCCGGGGCGACCCCGGAAGCCGCACGGAAATGGTGGATGGGCGAAATCGCCCGCCTGGCCAACGAAGAAGGCGTCTCCCCAGAAGCCCTAGGTGTCACGCCCGCCGATGTGGTCGAAATCGAGCAGTTGATTGCCGACAACACCATCAACGACAAGATCGCCCGCCAGGTCGTGGGCTACATTGCTGCCGGAGAAGGCCGTCCCGGGCAGATCGTCGAAGCTCGCTCGCTAGCTGTGGTCTCGGATGATGGCGCGCTGTCCAGTGCGGTTGACGAAGCAATGGCAGCCAACCCCGATGTCGTCCAGCGCATTAAAGACGGGCACATGAAGGCCGTGGGCGCGCTGATCGGTCCCGTCATGAAGGCCACCAAGGGTCAAGCCGATGCCGGCAAGGTTCGCGAAATTATCCTGGAAAAGATCGGCTAACCAGGACTCCATCGGCGCAACGCGGGACGGTATCACCGCCCCGCGTTGAGCCGTGGAACTGGATCGTGGAAGGACTGCACAGGTGCTCATCATAGGCGGCGGAATCGCCGGCATATCGCTGGGGCGAGAACTGTCAGTCCGTGGGCATCACGTCACCTTGTTGGAAGCCGAGCCGCAGCTGGCCTATCACACCTCTGGGCGGTCAGCGCAACAACTCGTCCTGGGATATGGGCCGCCTGCGGTGCGGGAATTGACCGACATTACCGTCGAGATGCTGCTGGACCAACAGCAAGCGCTGGCCCAGCCAGTTGTGTGGCCCTCAAGATTTCTGATGGTCGGCACACCAGGAGAAATTGACGAGGGCGCCTATCCGGGACAGCTCCGGCTGGACGCCGAGCAGCTGCGGCACCTGGCACCCGAGCTGCGCGCCGACAGGTTTGCCGCCGGGGCCCTCGACGAGCGTTCCTTACGCACCAAAGCCGAAGCGATGCTCGACTGGCTGGTGCATGATGCCTCGAACATGACCGTTCGGCGCAACGAACGCGTCGTTACCGCAGCCTATGACCACGGCGGGTGGACGGTGACCACCAATCATGCCACCTACCGGGCACAAACGGTGATTAATGCTGCTGGCGCGTGGGCCGATGAGGTTGCCGAACGGTGTGGGATCGCACCGCTGGGGCTGACGCCCCTACGTCGTACGGCTGCGATTCTCGACCTCGATGACTCGCTGCGCCCTGACCGTCCCATGGTGATGAAAGCCGACGGTTACTATTACCGGTACGAAGATCCCCAAGCCATTCTGGCCTCTCCGCAAGAAGCCGTGGCCTCGCCGCCCGAAGACGCCCAACCGAATCCTGAAGATATCGATGCGCTGATTCACGAGATCCAAGCCGATACCACCTTGCATGTGACCGGGGTCCGCCAAGCCTGGACCGGTCTGCGCACCGAAGCCCCGGACGGCGTCCCGGTGGTCGGGTTCGATCAGCACCCCGGGTTTTTCTGGTTGGCCGGTCAGTCAGGTTATGGTTTCCAGACCTCATTGGGTTTCGCTCGCCTGGCAGCCGACCTGCTTGTAGATGGGACAGCGGGGGACTGGGTTACCTCCCAATCGGTGCAAGACCTCGCTCCTGACCGGCTGCGTTAGTCCTCGGCGTACGGGATCGCCCGATAAGCCTCGAGAATCCTCGGTTGGACTTTCTTCTTGAGTCTGCGCCAGCCTGCTGCCGACACATTCCAACTGAGCGCATCGGCCAGTGCGTACAAGCCCAGCGCGCCTGACCAAACTCGCGCGCGATTCGGGACCGCAGTAAATTCCTCCGGTCGCACCGCGTGCCAGAGGCTCAGGTAGGTGGCATTCAGTGCGGTATCCCAGTTGGCCGCGTAGTCCCAGTCCAGAATTCCCACCAGCTCGCCGTCGACCCAGTGCATATTGTGCCCGGCCAAGTCGCCATGCACCAGACCGCAACCCACCTGATCATCGGTCCACCCGTGCACGTGCTCGGCGATCGACCAGGCCATCCGATCAGGTACGACCGCATCTAATGCTTCGAGCATTACACGGGTGATCTGGCCCCGCTGAGCAAACGGAACGTTCAGTGTTAAGCCTGTCGTGTCATAGGTCTCAAGCTCGGACACGATACTTGCCAGCATGTGGGGTTCACCGCGACCGTGTGGGTGAGCGGTGCCAGGAATATAGGCCTGGAGCACGCCGTGCTCAACTTCCGATAGCGGTGTGGGCACCGCCCAGGGAAGCTCAAGATCTGTAAGCAATTGCATTTTGCGGCTCAGATCCGGGTCGGTCTGGCGCGGAATGCGCGCCACCGCGAGCTTTTCTGCGACCAAGATGGTGTGATCTTTTCCGCGTTCCACGACTTGCGCCGTTCGCCAGTCATAACCTCCCAGCTGTGTCGCGAGATGCTCGGGGACTGAGGGGAGGAGTCGACGACTGAGCATCGCAGCGCGGGTAGCAGGCATGGTTCAATCTTAGCCAGGCATCAGAAGCGGTTGTGGCACATGGCTTCAGGCGAGCATTGTCGGCGCCAAAACGGTGTGTTACGGTCAAGCCAGCCTTATATGGCACGATTCCTACTGGCGCCCAACACTGAGTCGCCGGCCTCATGCCCAATCCAATGAGCCGCTCATGTCCCGACAGGATAGCCCGGAGAATAGATGACATCCAAACCAACCACAGCGCGAAAGAGTCGGCCTTCGATCGATCCGAAAGCTCTCCTGACGAAACCACGCGCCCGAGGTTGGATCCACTTGGTTGCGACACCGCTCGCCTTGATCGCCACCATGCTGTCGGTCGCTGTTCCGGAGACCTTCACCGAGCGTTTGAGTGTGGCCATTTTCGGAATCTGCTCGGTGGTGTTGTTCGGCTCCTCCGCGGTGTATCACCGCGGGAACTGGTCCCCGCGCGTTATGGCCGCGTTGCGTAGGCTTGATCATTCCAATATTTTTCTGCTCATTGCTGGCACGTACACCCCCTTGGCCGTGATGCTGCTGCCCCAGAGCCAAATGCAATTGCTCCTGACCGTTATCTGGATTGCCGCGCTGGGCGGCATTTTGATGCGCCAATTCTGGATCTGGGCGCCGCGATGGGTATATGTGCCGATCTACATCGCTCTGGGCTGGGTAGCGGTCTGGTATTTACCAGACTTCTACGCAGCAAGCGGGGGCCTGGTCGTCTCCTTCATCGTGCTAGGTGGCGTCTTTTACACCCTCGGTGCGGTGGTGTATGCGCTGAAACGACCAAACTTTTTCCCGTACTCATTCGGGTTTCATGAGATCTTCCACGTGTGTACCGTGATTGCTTGGGCGTGCCATTACGTTGCGATCCTTGTCTCGATGTGACAATACTTTCCCAGCTAAATACGTGATCAAGCATCGCCAAGACGGGACAGCGTCGGTATGGTGAAAAATAATGCCTACTTCAAGCGTCAACACTGTACAACGCCCAACCACCGCTCAAGCGTATCGCCATTGGCCGATGATCGGAGCCGGGGTGCTGTTCGCCGGCTCAGCCGTGTTAGCACTCATTGCCCAAGACTGGCGGAACTTCTCGATCGCGCTAATTGCAACCATTTTGGTCTTTGCACCACTCCTTGCCGAACGCTGGGTAAATCTGCAGGTGCCGCTCAGTATTCAGTTGCAGTACGGCCTACTGCTGCTGACGGGACCCTACTTGGGAGGGTACTGGCGGTGGTATGAAATATGGCAACCATGGGATACCGTCGTCCACTTGTACTCGGGCATTTTCGTTAGTTTCGCACTCATCTTAGCGCTGGGTAAAACACTCGATGCCTACCGACTCAGACTTCCGGTGTGGGTTGAGATGGTCATGCTGATCACTGCGAAGGCATTCATCGCCCTGGCCTGGGAAATCGGAGAATTTGTCTTCGACCTCACCTTTGACACCCGAACCCAAGGCGGGAACTTCGACACCATGACCGACATGATCGCGGGGTTGACGCCATCCTTGTTTATCGCTGGGATGCTTTTCGCCTATCGCCGCCGCGGCGCTGTTGGCTACATCGGTACCTTATTGGACGTGCAACAGCCCAGCAAAGTAGGCGCTGGCAACGCGCAGTGAGTCTGTAGCTTCGAGCCTTCCGGTGCGATGATGATTCAGGCAGACTGGCTGCATGAATACTCCAGAATTTGTCATCGTCCAGACCACCACCGACTCCGAGGAAGAAGTTCAGCAACTGGCCGCAGCCGCTGTGGAACAGCAGCTGGCCGCCTGTGTGCAGGTCTCCCAAGTGCAAAGTTACTACCGCTGGGAAGGGCAGGTGCACCACGATTCTGAATTCCTGCTGTCCTTCAAAACCACCGCCGCGGCGGTCGATAAACTCAAGAAGCTTTTTGCCGACCAGCATTCATATGATGAGCCCGAAGTCGTGGTTATACCGATTCTTGATGGGAGTCCCGGGTATCTGCAGTGGATGCGCGACAGCGTGACCAATTGATGCCCCCTGAAATGCACTTGCCCTCAAAATATGACTTTCTGCGGAAAGTAATCTACACTGGAGGTAGTTGCTTCAAATTTTAACGGCAGACGGTGTTTGCTGTAAGACTGAATCGAGAGGAATCCGAGTGACTCAACAGATAGATCCCATCGAAAACGCCCGACTTGCAGACGATACTGAAATGGGTGCGGTGACCCTCAAGGTTGCGGACCTGGACAACATGATCAAGTACTACACCCACGCGCTTCCGCTGCAAGTAATTGATCAGCAAGGTTCTTCCGCGATCATTGGTCGGGGCAACCGGCCACTTGTGATCCTGGAACACGCTCCAGAACTCCAGCACGCTTCCCGACGTGCAGCCGGTCTATTCCACACGGCAATCCTTTTTGAAACCGAAACGGCCCTGGCTGCTGCTCTCTATACAGCAGCTCAATATGCCCCCAACTCCTTTACTGGTAGTGCCGATCACTTAGTGAGTAAAGCCTTTTACTTCAATGATCCAGAAGGCAATGGTATTGAGCTCTATTGGGACCGTGACCGCAGTGAATGGAGCTGGGTGCACGGTCAAGTGGAGATGGATAACCTGTTATTAGATCCCAACCAGTATCTCCGTGACTACTTAACCGAAGATGCGATCCAGAACCCCGTGATCGGGGGAGCAGAGATTGGTCACGTCCACCTACAAGTGGGTGACCTGGCTGGAGCTCGGAAATTCTATGTCGATTGGTTGGGCTTTGATGCGACAAAAGCGAACTTTCCGGGTGCCTTATTCGTCAGTGCCGGCGGGTATCACCATCACATGGCGATGAACATCTGGAATAGCCAAGGAGCCGGCCGCCGTGACAACACCCTCGGCTTAGGTCAAGTCGATATCGTGTTACCTAGCAAGGATGCCCTCGGTGAAGTGACCGAACGCGTCAAACACTACGGCGTACAAGTCGCTGATGACGGCCGAACCGTCCGTTTCGAAGATCCCTGGGCCAATGAACTCCGGATCCAAGCCGCCGATGCTTAAGTTCACGCTGTGAGCCACGCTCTAGAGGCGTGAGCTGAGGCTCCAGAGACAGAGAAAAACGGTCATTGGGTTGGGCAATGTGTTGTCCTCCCAATGACCGTTTTCTTTCCCCCGGGATTCTTGGTAAGCCTAGACCGTTACGAGACCCTTTGGTGTTGAGAAGGTGACTTCTGCGATACCCGGTGTGCCGGACGGGGAGATGTACTTGATGTTCAGATCTTCGACCATCTCATCGGAATCGGCCAATCCCAGCCAATCTCGCACACGCGGCCGATTGCCTGCGATGGTGATCGACTCGATCGCGGCCTCAGCGGGCTCTGCCTGCGAAGGGTGCAGATCTTCGGTCCCCTCGTTCCACCGCAGAATATAGGGCACCTGCGGGTCGGCGATGAGGCCCTTAATACCGATCTGTTGCCACTCTAAAGTGCGACCATCTGGGAAGGTCCGAGCACCGGGCACGGCGCGACGGTCGAGGCGTTCTTCAAACGGTGCCATGTCGTCTACGGAAACGACCCAGCCCATCCAACCGCCGCCCATATTCGAACGAGCTCGAACGGCCTGCCCGAAGGGCGCCTTTTCGGCTGCTGGGTGTTCCAGCACCTCAACGATCTCAAAGTATTGTCGGTTTTTCATCGGGAAAAAGAGGTTGCGCGTCCCGAAACGCGGGTGTACCCCACCGTTGACCCAATCGACGCCGAGAAGCTCGGCCATCCTATCGGCGGTGGCATGGAGTCCTTCCGGACCTACAGCATAAGAAACATGATCCAAGCGCATGTTCATCAGCATGTCACGAAAGCGCCGTTGAAATTGAAATGTGTCACATTATGCTGTTTTGTGGCATGCCCGTCCGGCAGTATTTCTGCCTGTCACAAGGGACTTTAGAAAAAACTTTGCCGCTGCGCTGTATTACTAGAATCCGGCGCCATTCGTTGCGTTGGGGGATGGGACAGGGTACGCAAAACCCCTCGAAAAACGTCGAAACATTTCTCGAGGGGTATTTGGTGCGTGGGGTTTCTAGTAGCGCATGAGCGCCGCAACGTTTTCAACACGACCATCGGAGATGATGACGATATCTCCGGAATTGAGTTTGGTGTGCAAGATCGCCGTGTTCACGTCCCCGGTGCCGTCCGAGGCGTTCAGCGACGGGTTAATAAATAACGTGTCCACACGACCAGCAACTGCCGCCTCGCGGATAAGATCTGGCTGTGTTTCACCCAGACCGGTGCCGGAAACATCTGCGAAACGCTCGTATGCTGCGTCATCATTGGCAGCAAAGTGCGGGCGCACCACGTCCCAACCGGCTTGCTGCAATTCGCGGTTCGTTGAAACGTCTGGATTACCTGAGATGAAATCTTCGGCAACCACCGGGTAGGACGATGCAGCTTTAACCGATGCAACGTTTTCGGCAACGCCAGCTAGGACCATCGGCTGGGAGCGAGCCCTGCCGAGGAGATCTCCAAGAGATGAGCCGACTTCTTGTAAAAATCGTTCAATTTCGACTTCTTGGTTGTCAGCTGCCCCACCGTGGCCGTGGAAGACGGGGCCCGCACCGCCAAGTGAGCGGTTTTGCAGCTGAGATTGACGATCGTCAGTGTCGACGACGTCTTCAAGTGATTCCGGAACGATGTCTTGCAGATCGAGCTGGACCACCGAGTCTTTAGTGGCATCAAGGACGCGTACTTTCTTGCGTGAGATCGCCAGAATATAGTACGCGTGGGATTTGGTGAGGGCTTCAGAAATCGGGCGCAGCACGAAGTGTTCTGCGACATGGGTGTATTCGGACACGGGAACGCCGAGCCGATAGATGAGGTTCAGGCCTTTGGCAGCGAAAAGGGCAAGTGATTCACCCTGCTGACGTAAGAACGGCGCATCAGTGGCGATGGCATCAAAGGAAGCCAACATATCTTTGGCGTCTGATTCGGGGACCCCAGCATTGACGAGTTTCCGTCGTGCTTCCTTGACCAGTGACTTAACACGGGTGGCGGTATCTTGGGGTTGATGTTGTGGTGGAGCGGTCGGCAGAAATATAGTGACCTTTGGCCCGGTGGCTGCGGCCATGGCTTTCAGGTCATCAGCGGTGATCTGATCAAAGTATCCGAGTTGTTCCATACGACAACAATACAACTTGTCATCTCGATTTTGGAGCGTTGATCAGTCCGAATTATTGCGTACATCATAAATTCAGCCCACGGTGTGGATAACCGGTCTCAGAAGTCGCCATTTTGATTGATTTCTGGCATAGTAGTGGGTGTTGGTCACGAGTGTCAGTAAATATGCCCCGGCTTACTGACCGGCAACCCTCCACCGCGGTGGGGTGCCCCGGGTGAGGACCAGGTCTCATGACAAATTGAGACAAGCGCGGGTCTTCGCGCACGTCATTAGCTGCGCGGCAGACGGGCGTTGAGAAGACCCCTTGAAGGTATGAAGGAGTCTTTCCACTTGGCACAACGCGACATCACTGATCAGTCCACTTGGGGTATCTCGACCCGTCAGATCCACTCTGGAATGGATGTGGATTCTGAGTACGGCTCGACACAGCTGCCCATCTACCAGACGACCAGCTTCAATTTTCCTGATACTGCCACTGCCGCCGGCCGTTTCGGACTCTCCGAGCTGGGACCGATTTATTCCCGCATCACAAACCCCACAACCGATGCGGTCGAAAATAAGATAGCCGCCTTGGAAGGTGGCGTTGGTGCGGTGCTGCTGTCCTCAGGACAATCAGCCACGACGCTGAGCATCCTGAACGTGGCTGGTAGCGGTGACTCGGTTGCGGTCTCGGCCTCGCTGTATGGCGGGACGCAAAACTTGTTCAAACACACGCTGCCACGGTTGGGTATTGAAACGATCTTCGTCGAAGATCCGCACAACCTCGACGAGTGGCGCCAAGCGATCAAACCCAACACCAAAGCACTCTTTTCAGAAGTCTTAGGCAACCCTAAGGCCGATGTGCTCGCCCTTCCAGCGGTGGCCGATATCGCACATGAAGCCGGTATCCCGCTGATCGTGGACTCGACCTTAACTCCGCCAACGCTCATCCGTCCGTTTGAACACGGAGCCGATGTAGTCATCCACTCCACCACCAAATACCTCAGCGGTCACGCCAACGGTCTGGGTGGGGTCATCGTGGACTCCGGCAATTTCGACTGGACAGCCAATCCTGAAAAATTCCCATGGTTTAACGAACCCGATGAGTCTTATCACGGCTTGGTGTTCGGAACCGATTTTGGCCCCAACGGCCCACTGGGGGCAAACCTGTCCTACATCTTGCGCATCCGCACCCAGCTGTTGCGTGACATGGGGAATTCAGCCTCACCGTTTAGTGCGTATTTGATCAACCTAGGGCTCGAAACGCTTTCGCTGCGCATGGAACGCCACATAGCAAATGCACAGCGAGTTGCTGAATGGCTCGAGGCGCACCCGCAGGTCGAAAGCGTGCAATACTCCGGGCTGAAATCTTCCCCCTGGTACGACCGGGCGCAGCAGCTCTTGCCCAACGGTACCTCCGGAATAGTGGCCTTCAATATCGTCGGTGGCGCGACCGCAGGACAGAAATTTGCTGAATCGCTGACGTTGCACAAACTGGTCGCGAACCTCGGAGATGTGCGGTCACTTGTTGTTCATCCGGCTACCACGACCCACAGTCAGCTTTCTGAAGCTGAGCAGCTAGCAGCCGGTGTCAACCCGAGCCTGGTCCGTCTCTCGGTAGGCATCGAAGACATCACAGACATTCTCGACGATCTGCAGTCCGGCTTTGATGCCGTTGCCACGAACTAACAAGGAGTGAGGTCATGTCATTGGATCTAGAATCAGTGACCGACCCGGCGACATACGTAGGCCAGTCAGCGCTCACCACAGTCGCGATTGGCGAATTACATTTTGAGACCGGCGGGTACCTGCCAAATGTTGAGCTTGCCTATGAAACCTGGGGGACCCTCAACAAGACAAAAACCAATGCCATCCTGATCCAGCATGCCCTCACCGGTGACAGCCATGTAGCGTCTTCGCAACTGGCGCCCGAAGCGGGCTGGTGGGAATACCTGGTTGGGCCCGGCAAGCCCATCGATACCAATAAATGGTTTGTCATTGCGACCAATATGGTCGGCGGGTGCTACGGGTCAACCGGCCCTTCATCGTTAGATGAGCACAACCGGCCCTACGGGTCACGGTTCCCGTTCGTTACGATCCGGGATGCTGTAAACGCCGAAGCCAAGCTTGCCGACATCCTTGGGATTGAACGCTTCCACGCGGTGCTGGGAGGGTCCATGGGTGGTGGGCGTGCTCTGGAGTGGGCCGCAATGTATCCGGATCGTGTTTCGGGTGTTGGAGTCATCGCCTGCGGCGGGCAATCCACCGCCGAACAGATCGCGTTTGCACAAGCACAAGTCGAAGCCATTCGGCTAGATCCAAACTTCAAGGGCGGAGACTACTACGGCGGACCGGCACCAATTCAAGGCCTGGGGATTGCGCGTCGAATCGCCCACATTAACTATCGTTCCGAGCCGGAACTCAACGTGCGCTTCGGTCGCAAGTTTCAAGGTAATGAGAACCCGCTGGGCTCCCCGGTTGCAGCCCGGCAGGGTCGCTACCAAGTTGAGTCCTACCTGAACTACAAGGCTCAGGACTTGGCCGGTCGGTTCGACGCGAACTCCTACATCGCCCTGACGGAAGCGCTCATGTCGCACGATGTCGGGCGTGGCCGTGGGGGACAGGCTGCAGCGGTGGCCAAGATCAGCGCAACACCGTTCATCGCCGCGGTCAATTCCGATAGGCTGTACTTCCCAGAACAAAGTTACCAACTGGCAGCTGACTTCGGTCCGCACACTCCGGTGCACCTGATCGACTCGCCCATCGGACATGATGGCTTTCTCACCGACCTGCACCAAGTGGCCGACGAGATGATCAAGACGTTAGGACTTTAACCGCATGCATGTTCGCTGGTCACACGACGAACCGCGCCCAGATACAGACCTCGTAGTCTTTCTGCACGGCTTCGGTGCCGATGAAAACGACCTGTTTCCTCTGGGCAACTACTTCGATGATCGCTTCACCATCGCCAGCGTTCAAGCGCCCAAGCAGCTGCCACCGCATTTCGGGGGCTACTGCTGGTTCCCGATCTCGACCGAGCTTGAAGCAAATGCCGAAGAAGTCCGGACCGCCATCGTGCAATTAGACGAGTGGGTCCAGTCGGTCGCTGACCAGTACCGCAGTGTGTCCTTGCTGGGCTTTTCCCAGGGCATGGCGATGGCCACCTCGCTGATGCGGATGCGCCCCGGATTCTACCCAACCGTGATCGGCCTGTCGGGTTTCGTGATCGAAGCCGCCGAGCTCGATGACCTATTTGACGACGAAGCGTTCGCAACCTCCAACCAGTTGATGTTTTGGGGATACGACCCGGAAGATCCCATTGTCGCAGCCGATCGGATTGCACAAACTGCCAACTGGTTGCGTCCGCGAGTAAACCTGGTCGAAAAAACGTACCAGGGAATTGGTCACGGCATCCACCCGCAAGAAATCAATGATTTCCTGGGCTTTCTGAAGGTGCACGTCTAGACCACCTTCGACAGCCCCTCGGGCCGAGGCTTCAGACTGGGTAGCCCTCCACCCCGGCTCAAGCAGTGCAGGACTAGCCGTGAGGCGTGACCACGGCGCGACCCGACACCTTCCCATCTACGAGATCTTGATAAGCGTCTAAGGCTTTGTCCATGGGATACTTGGTCACTTTCGGTGCGATCTTGCCAGCCCGGAACAGGTCCGCGACTTCATGTAAGTCCTCGATAGTGCCCCAGTAACTGTTGGTCAGTTCCACCTCATAGGGCGTGGTATAAAACGTCCACTCATAGGGCTGCCCCGCGATACCTAACACCGTGAGTCGACCCTGTACCGCCATGGATTGCATCGCGGCGTTAATCGTGGGGGAGACACCCACGAAATCAAACGCGGCATCGACACCCTTGCCACCGGTCAGCTCACGGATTTTTGCGGCCTGATCGTCGCCACCCGGCACCGTGACGGCACCAAGCTGTTCAGCTTCGGCCATCGCATCCTCTTTCATGTCCGTGGCGATAATCGTCGCCCCCGTCAGAGCTTGAAGAATCTGTACGCCCAACAGGCCGAGACCCCCGAGACCAATAACCAGCGCGTAGGTATCTGCGCCCGCTAATTTTGGTAGCGCAAGCTTGATCGCGTGATAGGGCGTGAGCCCAGCATCAGCCAGCGGCGCCGCTGTGGCTGGATCAGCGTCACCCAAGGGAACCAAGTTACGTGCCGGCACCGAGACGTATTCGGCCATCCCGCCATCACGGCCTAAGCCGATGCCCGGATACGGGTTGGTCGCAGCATTTTCACAATACGTATCTTGGCCTCGGGAACAGGCCTTACACCGGCCGCAACCGACTGGACCATACACCAAATACGCGTCGCCCTGATCGAAACCGGTGACCCCCTGACCGACCTCTTCAACCCAACCGGCGTTTTCATGCCCCAGCACAAAGCCGGTCGATAAACCCGCGGGGTTAAAATCAGCATCGTAGTCCTGGAAGATTGCCACATCTGAGTGGCAGGCACCGGCTCCGGCTACTTTGAGTAACACTTCACCGGGACCAGGCGTGGGTTTTTCTACGTCTTTGAGCACCGGAAACGTTTTCCAGTCTTCGAACACTACTGCGCGCAAAACATCCTCCTAGAACGGGGTTATTTCCTTGCAGTTTTATGCTACGGATTGCCACGACAAGACGCATGGCACCGCTCTCGGTTTACCGGATGGTTATCTGATGTTGCTAGTTAGCGGGCACACCGGAATCCGAGGTGAGTGGTGGCCGAGTCGGGGCTTTGTGGTTGCCGGGCTGCGGGCCGGTACCGGGCACAGTATGTGGGATCGCACAGATGAGAGCCTCCTTTTACCACGAGGTGCTCGGCGTCGGATGCCGGATCGGTCGGAGCTGCACAACACGAAGACGGCGAGTCTCGGACGGAGCTGAAGTCGCTGGTTGTCCACTCCCACACGTTGCCGATCATGTCGAACAATCCATGTTTTGTCGGCGGGAATGCTCCGACCGGGCTGGTGCCGACCCACCCGTTGGCTCCGGTATTTTCATAGGGAAAGTTGCCCTGGTAGGTGTTGGCCATCAGCTGTCCGGCGGGCATGAACTCAGCACCCCATGCATAGGCGTGACCCGCTGGCGAAGCAACCGCATGCTCCCATTCGGTTTCAGTGGGAAGACGTCGACCGGCCCATGTCGCATACGCTTGAGCATCTTCGTAGGACACGTGCACCACGGGGTGGTGATCGAGCCCGGCAAGGTCGGATGCTGGGCCGCCGGGGTGCCGCCAGTTGGCGCCCGGAACCCATCGCCACCATAATTCCCAGCGCAATAAGTCCACTGGCCCGGTCGTGGGGGTGAAGACTAAGGATCCAGGAGCCCGCATCTCGGGTGGTATCCCCACGACGTCATCGGGGATGGGACGTTCGGCTGTCGTAACCCACCCCGTATCGGCCACAAATGCTGCGAACTGCGCGTTGGTCACCGGGTGGCGTTCCAACTCGAAGCTCTCCACTGTCACCTGAGTACGGGGTGCTTCTTCCGGGTAGAAGTCGTCAGACCCCTGCCACGAGGTGCCACCAGGGATCGTCACCAGCTCGGTGAGTTCAGGAGACATGCGTCCTGCACTGCGAGATGACCTCGTCTGCATCATCGAGCCATTCGATCTGCATCCAGCGGTTGGTTGGGGTCCCGGCATCATTGGATTGTGGGGCGCCCTGGGTGGAGCGGCCGCGTCGAATGTGTTCGGCAAGCAATTGCGCTAGCTCGCTGACTTTGTCGGGGTATTGTTCTAGGAGATTGGTGGTCTCGGTGGGATCCTCGGCCAGGTTGTACAGTTGGGCGGGCTTATAGCGGGTGGCTTCTTCACCAGCGGGCTGTGCCATCAACGATTGGAAACCGTCGCCATCGGTGACGCAGTCGAGCTTCCAGTCGCCCTGGCGGATAGCCAGACCGCCACCACCCGATGAGGCAACCACATCCTGTCGAACAGCACGGTCCGAGCCCTGCCATACGGGGAGTTGCGACACGGAGTCTTCCGCGGCGGTCTCAGGCAGTTGCTCACCTAAGACTTCTGACAGGGTAGCAAAAACATCCGAGTGCGAGATGAGATGATCCGAGGTTGTGTCGGGCTCGATAACCTCAGGCCACCGCACAATAAACGGTTCGCGATGACCACCTTCCCAAATATCGGCCTTCGCCCCACGCCAGCCATTCGACGGATCATGGCCTTGGGCGCGCAGGTCGGGCAAACCAGCCACCGGAGAGACGCCGTTATCCGAGGTCACGATGACGATGGTATTCTCGCGCTGCCCGGCGTCATCAACGGCCTGAACCAGTTGGCCGACGTAGTCATCAAACTGCAACACGAAATCCCCGTAGGGTCCCAGACCCGAACGCCCCTGCCACGGCTCATTTGGAATGATCGGCCCGTGCACTAAGTGTGAGGGGACATATAAGAACCACGGATCGTCGCCTTCTAACATCCCGTGGAGCACGTCAAGGGCCTTGTCCTGGAAGTCTTGCACCAGGCGTGTGACATCAAAGTCCTCGACCATGGGTCCTTTCTGAATCTGGTCCCACTGCGAGGAAGTGGCCCGGTCGAGTTGCCACTGATCGCCGCCGAATTTGGTCGGGATGCCTTGGGCTTGTCCATCTTCGATGTACACGAAGGGCGGCTGATCGTGCGAGGCGGCGGTGATGAAAGAGTAGTCGAAACCAAGGTCATTGGGGCCGAAAGTAACCGGTTTGCTGTAGTCAATGTCTGCCCCTTCGACCTCCCACTGCTGGCCGGCATTGAAGTTGCCATGGCGACCGAACCGAGTATGGGGAATGGGATGTTCATCAACCGACAGCCCATACCGGTCGAGATCGTTGCCGTGTTCTAATAACTGCCAGTCCAGTCCTAAGTGCCATTTCCCGACCACCGCGGTCGTATATCCGCGGTCGGACAGAAATTGCGCCAGTGTCAGCCGATCCTTTTCAATCAGTGATTCGGAGTCACCGGGTAACACCAGTCGTTTGAGTCGCGAGCGCCAGTTGTAGCGTCCGGTCAATAGGCCATACCGTGAGGGCGTACACAGCGCGCTGGTGGCGTGGGAATCGTAGAATCGCATGCCCTCAGACGCCAGGCGGTCCATGTTTGTAGTCTCCCAGCCGGCGTTGGGGTTGAAGCACGACACATCCCCTTGACCAAGGTCGTCAGCAAAAATGAGGAGCACGTTGGGTCGAGTTGAGTGTGATGCTTCAGTCATAGATCTGGCCTTTCAAAAAGAATCAGTTCACAATCTCAACTGTAAGTATCTGACCTGTGGCGGACAAGGGTGTTGTGCCAAAACTAATAGTCGGCATCAGCTGGGAGGGGACGTTATTCGGTCTCAATGATCACGTCGAGATCAAGTTGCGTAATGGTGATGACGTCACCGGCTCGAAGCTGCCTGCCGCGCCGAGTCTCAACTTCGTCGTTGACTAAAATCTCGCCGGCGCTGATGACCTCTCGCGCGTCGACGCCGTCTTCCACGACGTTGGCAAGTTTGAGTGCTTGCCCCAATCGGATCATCTCGTCACGGATTATTAGGGTTTCGCTATTGGTGCTCATAATTCTATTGTCACTCACCAGCATCAAAGTTTCGACTAACCTAAACTAGTTGAAGGTTAATCCCAGCCTCACAATCAAATGTGTAATTTTCGATAATGGAAAGTGATACCTCCATGGCACAACCGTCCACTCTCGACCAGGTTATTAACCTGGCAAAACGCCGCGGATTTGTCTTCCAGGCCGGTGAGATTTATGGCGGTTCACGCTCTGCATGGGACTATGGTCCACTCGGCGTTGAACTGAAAGAAAACATTAAATCTCAGTGGTGGAATACCTTCGTTCGAGGACGCGGCGACATGGTCGGGTTGGACTCTTCCATTATCCTGCCACGCCAAGTGTGGGAGGCTTCCGGCCACGTCGAAACGTTTGTGGATCCGCTGGCCGAATGCATGGCGTGTAACCACCGCCACCGCGATGATCACCTCATTGAGGCCTTCGAAGCCAAACACGGTCGCACCCCAGAACGTGAAGAATTGGTCTGCCCAAATTGTGGCACTCGCGGACAAATGACCGAAGCACGCACCTTCTCGGGTTTGATCCGGACCTTCCTGGGCCCAGTGGCTGATGACGAAGGGCTGCACTACCTTCGCCCAGAAACCGCCCAGGGTATGTACCTGAACTTCCTCAATGTGGTCAACACAGCCCGCAAAAAACCACCGTTTGGGATGGGCCAGATCGGTAAAGCGTTCCGCAACGAGATCACACCGGGCAACTTCATCTTCCGCACCCGCGAATTTGAACAAATGGAAATCCAGTACTTCGTCCCACCGACCCAAGCCGATCAGTGGTTCGACACCTGGGTAAACCTCGCCCAGGACTGGTTCTTCGACCTGGGCCTGAACCCCGATAATCTGCGCCAATACAATGTGCCAGACGGCGAACGGGCCCACTATTCATCGGTGACCATCGACCTGGAATACAAATTCGGATTCGCCGGCAGTGACTGGGGCGAACTGATGGGTATCGCCAACCGTGGAGACTTCGACTTATCGAATCACACCAAGGGTTCCGGCACGAAGATGCAATACTTCGACCAAGCCACCGAAGAGCACTACACCCCGTACGTCATTGAGCCATCATGGGGCCTGACCCGGTCACTGATGGCATTCCTCGTCGACGCCTATGCCGAAGATGAGGCTCCCAATGCAAAAGGTGGCGTCGATAAGCGCACGGTGCTGCGCCTAGATCCACGTTTGGCACCCTTCAAAGCGGCTGTCCTGCCGCTATCGAAGAAAGCTGAGTTGGCAGAACCTGCAAACCAGCTGGCGGATCAGCTGCGCAAACGTTGGAACATCGATTATGACGATGCCGGTGCCATCGGGCGTCGCTACCGTCGTCACGACGAAATCGGCACGCCCTACTGTGTCACCTTTGACTTCGACTCGCTGGAGGACAACGCCGTCACTGTTCGTGATCGCGACTCGATGGCTCAAGAACGCGTGTCCTTGGATCAGGTCGAGCACTACCTGGCAGAGCGCTTAGGACTCTAAGTGCACATCCGTGAATGGCAAGAAGGCGACGATCTGCGGTTACTGGAGATTTTCGGTGATCCAGCAAGCGCACAACACCACTACGACCGCACCATGTTAGGGCCTTCAACGCAAGACCCTTCTGGTGTGTGTCTCGTCGCTGAAGACGACGGCGTCCCAGTTGCAGCCGGAGCGATTCGAGCACAAGCCATCCATCCAATGCGGATGTGGTGTTTTATCGAGACCGCTCCGCTGCAACGACGCCGGGGGTTCGGCAGTGCACTGTTGGCCCAGCTTGTGGAACGCATACCAACTGATACCGCGCTGAAAGCACGCTCGGTGGCCGGTGACGATGCTACCGCTGCGTGGCTCCAGGCCCATGGGTTCGGCCAGATACAGCGCTCTCAGCGGGTTATTGTTGCCGCCGGCACCTTCGAGGCCCCTGATATCGAGGTCGAACAACTGGCCACCGGCTCAGTGGAATTATCGAAGGTCGCTGCCGAATACTACAACGCCACGCACCACTGGGATCCATCGAGTCTCAGCATCACACAAGCCCAGCAACTGTTACTAGCACCGCAATCCGGGGCTCAGCAGGCCTTCGTCACGCGGCACCAGGGTCGCATCGTGGCCTTTGCCATCGCGTATCCGGGCCCTGTGGCCAATGTTGTGGATCTGTTCGTCGGACATGACCCGCAGCATGACGAGCCTGCTGACCACCTAAGAGCCTTGGTGGCGGTGGCTGGTGAACATCGCAGCCTTGCTATTGAGATTGATAACTCCACCACGGCACTCAATGCACTGTTAGTCCAAGCGATCAACGCTGATACCGCCTTGGTAGAACACGAGTCTGTAATCTGGGCGACCGACGCCTCCACCGATGCATAACGTCCCGTCAACCATTCCTGCCACCCGACGCAGGGTCACCATCTGGATGTTTGCCATCCTGGTCCCGCTGGGTATCGCGCTGTTTGGTGCGATGCTTTGGTTATGGCCATCTGGGACCCATCAAGACCTGTCGCTTGATGACCCTTATGGCACCACGGAAAGCTTCTCAGTGGTATCCGGTTCGGTTTCATCGGTGTCCAGTACGCGCTGTGACGGTGGCGCCGAGACGGGCAGCCCCACGCAGGTGCAGCAGGACTTAAAATGCCAAACCGCCCAGGTTGCCACCGACCGGGGTAGCTATGAGGTCGATATTCCCGTCCAGGTATCGGCCTCCACCGAGGTCGTGCGGGGCGATAACGTCAAGATCCTGATCGGTGAGGACCTCGCTGAGGCGGGGGTTTTTGTCGACTTTGAACGTACCGTTCCGGTTGTCCTGTTGGCCGCCCTGTATGCCCTGGTGGTCGTCCTCGTCGCTCGCTGGCGCGGGGTGCGGGCCATCGGTGGGCTCATCTTATCCTTTGTGGTGTTATTCGGGTTCATGATTCCGGCACTGCTAGAAGGTGGCCCGCCATTTTGGGTTGGACTGATCGGCAGTATGCTGATCATGCTTGTGGTCCTCTACTTTGCCCATGGTGTCTCGTTACGCACCACGACTGCGCTGCTTGGCACCTTTATCGGATTGTTGTTGACGGCCGGATTAGCGGCCTGGGCCTCCGATACGGCGTATCTCATCGGATTGGGTGAAGAGTACTCGTACATTCTGACTTCCGTTGTCCCCGAAATCCGCTTATCCGGAATTGTCCTGACCGGTCTGCTGGTGGCTGGTTTAGGTGTGCTCAATGATGTAACCATCACTCAGTCTTCAGCCGTCTGGGAGATCAAAGCAGCCCAACCCACGATTTCTGCGCGTAATCTCTTTGCAGCAGGGATGCGCATTGGTCGTGACCATATCGCCTCGACCGTTTATACGATCGCGTTTGCCTACGCGGGAGCAGCCCTGCCGATGCTGATGGTCGTATCGTTATATGACCGCTCCATGATGGACACCATCATGTCTGCGGAAATGGTGGAAGAAGTAGTGCGCATCCTGGTTGGGTCCGTCGGCCTGGTGCTAGCGATTCCCATCACCACAGGCATAGCCGTTGCGGTGGCCAATGCGGTAGCTGAACCCACTGAACAACGCCGTCACCCAGCGGTCGTCACCACTCACTGAGCCTGTCGTCTGGCTCGAAAATACCAGGTGAATGCCACACTTGCTGCAAGCAAGACTGCCGCACACGCCAGATAGGTCAGTTGACCACCCCAAACGGTAAAACCGACCCCACCGACCAGACCCGCAAACGCTAGACCAATATCGAAAGTCATGTTCCAGGCAACACTGCCTCGGCTTGGACTTCCAGCCTGTTGGAACGCTAAGAACAGGCTGGCTGCTTGCACACTTCCAGTGCCGAAACCAAGCACCCCCATGGCCAGCAGCAGAACCCACCCGGCGGGTAACACCGCGGCAGACACCAACCCGAGCAGCGTGATCGCCAAGCCGATGGTCATAACTCCGCTAGCTGCATGACGGTCCAACATTGCGCTGCCGAGGAAGCGTCCGCCGATAACTAACCCCTGCATGACCGCGATGTACCACACCGGGGAGGCATCAACTGCTGCCGGGCCGAAGGCAAGCACTAAACCTAGTACGGTCAAGACGATAGCCGTTGGCAATAACACTGCGACCAGACCGATAATGTGCATTCGGCGTACTGGCTGGTCATGGTCTTGCGCTGCGGCGCGGGGTCCGGCCTGTTCGGTGACGTGTTTCGAGGGCACGGCCGCGATGGCAGGTACCGCTAGGAGTAAGAGGGCAAAGCTCAACCATTTCACCCCGGAGCTGGACATCATCGTGATAAGCCAGAGCCCAAGCGGCGCACCGATCGCGGTGGCGGTTGCTGTGGTTGCGCCAAAGAAGCCAAGGGCTCTGCCGAGACGGTCCGGGGATACGGTCGATGGCACCACTGCCGTACCAATCACTACGAGTGTGCCAAACCCGAGCCCGGACACGACACTGCCGATCAGCAGCGCGACAAACGGCTCCGGGATGACCACTGTGCACAGGTGCCCTAGCGCTTGGAGACCGATGGCGGCTAAGAACGTATAACGCGCACCCAGCCGCGTATTAAGGGCGGGAACGGCCGGCTGGACGACCACCACCGCAATCATCATGGTGGTCAAGACGGACCCGGCGGTGACCGCCGTTAATCCCAGACTTTCACCGATGCTGACCAGGGTGGAGTAATTGAGGAAAAACGTGCCGAAACCAAACAGCGCCATCCACATCACTCCGAGTAATGCTGGGGTCAGCGTCCGGTGCGGTGTGGGCTGTTCAGCGGAAGTGGGCAGGCGCATACTCCTGACCATAGAGCATGGTCTGAGTAGGTCAGGTGAACTATGGCTTGAGTCGCAGCACGGCCATGAGAAACTCGCCGTCTTCATCGAATGGCTCAAATTGCCAGGATCCGAAGCGTTGGTAGACCTCTAAACCGGCTTGTGCAGCATCCGAGGTGAACTGTTGGTTGGAGTAACCGCGCGCCAATTGAAACCCGGTAATGAAACGGGAACTGGCGTGCATATGCTGTGCCACATTGACCAGGGCCGGGATGCGCTCCCAGTCTGCTAAGAACGTCTGGACGTTGCCCGCCGATACAATGATGTCGAAGGTTATGATGTCGTCAGAATCGTCCCGCACCGCAAAGTTGGCGAGGTCTGCTACCTCAAAATGCGCCTGAGGGTATTTCTCCGTGGCGATTTTGATCAGATGAGGGTCCAAATCGATGCCTGTGACGTGATGGCCAGCTGATGCCAGATAACCGGCGACCCGTCCGTTCCCGCAACCGGCATCCAAGATGGTGGAACCTCGCGAGGCGAGCGCATCGATGGCTCGTGCTTCACCATCGATGTCATTGCCGGCAGCTTCCAGGCGTTCCCATCGTTGGGCATAGCGTTCTGAATGCGTCGGATCCTGCATTGCCTGACGCCACTTATTCAGTTCACGCTTGGGCTCGGCTGGCTGATCGGCCGCTGATTTCGGAGTGGCAGAGAGCGAAAAGGTGTGAGCGGAGTCGGGGGTCGAAAGAAATTCCTCGTGAGACATATGCCCATTGTAGGAGTGCCTCCTGTGACCGAGTGCCGTATTCCACGTTCGGCAAGATTCGCGGACTCCTTGTGGGTTCACATCGGAGCTCACGGGGCGCATGAACAACCAGGGTGAGGCTCAAGCTCATCCATCGATTTATGCACAGTCTGGCAGCAGCATTGTGCATGCATGCACATCAGCTGTGAGGTATTGGTCAGCGGTTTTCAAGCTGTAACTGTGGCGTACACCACCGAATAAGTGGCATATTAGACATAACGCACGCAACAGAACATGCTGTTGCGGCACGAGCATCATTAGCGCACCGCAGGGGGACTTTCCTGCGGTGCCGTTCATGTCGAAAGGGACACGATGACACAGACACTGACGCAACAAACCCTGAGCCACTACATCAACGGCCAGGCCGTCGAAGGGAAATCGGGGCGCTTTGCTGATGTCTATCACCCAGCCACCGGCGAAGTAGCTGCTCAAGTACCCCTGGCTACGGCAGAAGAAGTGCACGAGGCAATCGAGATCGCGAAGCAGGCACAGATCGGATGGGCGCAACTCAACCATCAACGACGCGCACGGATTCTTGGACGTTTCGTAGATCTAGCCCACGAGAATATGGATGAGCTGGCCACGGCTCTGTCCAATGAGCACGGGAAAACATTCGATGACGCTAAAGGCGATGTCCAGCGCGGGCTGGAAGTCATTGAATTCTGCATGGCGGCACCGCACCTGCTCAAGGGCGAATTTTCTGACCAGACCGGTACCGGCATTGACACCTACTCGATGCGTCAACCACTGGGCGTCACCGCTGGCATTTCACCGTTTAACTTCCCAGCGATGATTCCACTGTGGCAGGCGGGCCCATCCCTTGCTGCTGGAAACGCTTTCATCCTGAAGCCTTCCGAACGGGATCCTTCGGTACCGTTGATGCTGGCTGATCTCTTCAAACAGGCCGGTATGCCAGATGGCGTCTTCCAAGTGCTCAACGGTGACAAGACCGCCGTCGATGCGCTGCTAGATCACCCGGATGTCGAAGCAGTGGGTTTCGTCGGTTCCACGCCGATTGCCCAATCGATCTACACCACAGCAGCCGCCAACGGCAAACGCGCACAGTGCTTCGGAGGTGCAAAAAACCACGCCATTATCATGCCTGATGCTGACCTAGATCAAGCCGCAGACGCCCTGATCGGAGCCGCTTTTGGTGCAGCCGGAGAACGGTGTATGGCGCTTTCCGTCGCAGTCCCAGTGGGCCAAGAAACCGCTGATGCCTTGGTCGCAAAGCTTGCAGAAAAAGCCAAGAACCTCAAAGTCGGCCCGTCGCTGGATCCCACTTCAGACTTCGGTCCGGTCGTAACTGCTGAAGCCAAAGCCCGCATTGAACAGGCCATCGCCACAGGTGTCGAAGAAGGCGCCGAACTGGTATTGGACGGCCGCGGTGTGAAGGTAGAAGGTCACGAAAACGGGTTCTATGTCGGAGCGACCATCTTCGACCGTGCCACCAAAGACATGACGATCTACACCGATGAAATCTTTGGGCCGGTACTGACCATTGTCCGAGCCGCTGACTTCGAAGAGGCCCTCGCGCTGCCATCGGACCACAAATACGGCAACGGGGTGGCAATCTTCACCCGCGATGGTGACACCGCTCGAGAGTTCACCCGCCGGGTCAATGTTGGCATGGTTGGGGTCAACGTGCCCATCCCCGTCCCGATTGCCTACTACACCTTCGGTGGATGGAAAGCCTCCGGCTTCGGAGACCTCAACCAGCACGGTGCCGACGCGTTCAAATTCGTAACCCGCACCAAGACCGTCACCTCGCGCTGGCCATCCGGCGTGAAGGAAGACGCCAGCTTTATCATGCCGATTCAGTAAAGGAATACATGTCACACGACGAAGTTCTAACATCCGTCCGGGGCGGTCTGGGCGTCATCACGCTCAACCGTCCCCAAGCGGTCAACGCGCTATCCTACAACATGATTGGGCTACTCGACGAAGCGCTCACGTCATTCGAAACGAACGACGCGATCCACGCTGTCCTGATCCAAGGATCTGGCGACCGTGGCTTATGCTCCGGCGGCGATGTTGTCTCCTTGCACGACAGCGCAGCGAAAAACGATCTCGCCGGAATCGTGCCCTTCTTCCGCGATGAGTACACACTGGACCATCGCATCTACGCGTACTCCAAACCCTATATCGCCATCATGAACGGGCTAGTACTGGGCGGGGGAGTCGGTATTGCAGTCTCGGGTTCACATCGAGTGGTCACCGACTCGACCAGGCTGGGCATGCCTGAGGTCGGGATCGGCTTCAGTCCCGACGTAGGCGGCCCGTACTATTTGGCCAACGCACCGTGCAATATCGGCAACTATATGGCCCTGACCGGAACGCACATTTCCGGCGCTGATGCCGTCTACGCGGGCATGGCTGACGTGCTGATACCCGATGCGCGCCTCGACGAGCTCATCGAACGCCTCGAAGACGTTCAGGCAGCCAACGAGGTGGACAACATCTTGGCCGAATTCAACCAGCCGACACCCTCGGCGCTGGAAACCGAGGCCCACTGGATAGAAACGGCTTTCGGTCAGGACAGCGTCGAAGATATTATCGCGGCGGTCCGAGAAACAGCAGAGCAAGGCAACGAAGTGGCCCACAAAGCGCTCAAAGCTCTGCAACGAAACTCACCCACCGGGATGAAAGTCGCATTGGAAGCAATCCGGCGGGCGAAAACACAGACCCTAGCCGAAACCCTGACGCAAGATCTTCGCACCACGATGCATGCTGTAGCTGGTCCCGACCTCGCCGAAGGCATTCGTGCACAGCTCATCGACAAAGACCGGAACCCTCAGTGGTCCCCGGCCACCTTAGAAGAGGTCACCGATGAACTCGTCGAAGCCTTCTTTCAGCCCGTCGAGGGTATCGACGATCTTGTCATCGAATCGTAAGGACAAAGAATGAAAATAGCTTTTCTCGGCCTTGGAAACATGGGTTTCCCTATGGCACGAAACCTTGCCAACGCCGGATACGACGTGACTGGTTACGATGTGGTGGAGTCAGCCACGCAGGCCATTGCCGAACACAACGTAACGCCTGCCGACACGGCTCGTGCTGCTGTAGAGGGCGCGAATGTGGTCATTACAATGTTCCCGGCCGGCAAGCATGTGTTGGAGGCGTATCAAAACGAGCTGTTGGCGGCCGCTCAGCCTGACACGTTATTCATCGACTCTTCCACTATTGCAGTTGATGATGCACGACGTGCAGCCGAACTGGCGCGCGAAGCAGGCCACCGAGCACTGGATGCTCCTGTTTCTGGCGGTACAAAAGGTGCCGATCAGGGTACCCTGACCTTTATGGTCGGAGGCGACCAAGCTGACTTTGAGCAAGCCAAACCATTATTCGAAGTCATGGGGCGAAAAATTGTGCACACCGGAGAATCCGGAACCGGCCAAGCTGCAAAAATCGTCAACAACATGGCGCTGGCGATTAATACCATCGGGGCAGCTGAAGCGTTCAGTCTGGGTGAAAATCTGGGACTCAGTCATCAGACACTCTATGACGTTATGTCTACCTCAGCGGCACAGTCGTGGGCAGTCAGTACGAACTGTCCAGTTCCGGGTCCAGTACCAGAAGCTCCCTCCTCCAATGACTACCGGCCTGGCTTTGCAACCGCTCTGATGGCAAAAGATCTCAATCTTGCGAAGTCAGCTATCGAAGCGACCGGCACACCAGCAGACTTCGGACTGGCTGCGTTTCAGGCGTACACTGAGTTCAACACTGAAGATAATGCAGGTAAAGACTTTTCCGCCATCATTGCCACCAAGAAGAAAGGCTAACGTTGTCAGACCACGTTATTTTGACCGAAACCGTTGATCGTGTCGGTATCATCCGGCTCAATCGTCCCAAAGCTCTCAACGCACTCAATGTTGAGGTCATCACCGCGCTCGTTGAGGCCGCAGAGACTTTCCAAGCTGACCCGAACATCATGGCTATTGTCGTCACCGGCAATGAGAAGGCGTTCGCCGCAGGCGCTGATATCAAAGAAATGGCCGATAAATCGTTCGTCGAGATGCATATGGCCGACTGGTCGGCTCGCTGGGATCGCTTTACCGCGATACGGTTGCCTATCATTGCTGCAGTCAATGGCTATGCGCTGGGTGGCGGCTGCGAGTTAGCGATGATGGCAGACATCATGGTCGCTGGACCGAAGACGCAATTTGGACAGCCTGAGATCAATTTGGGTGTCATCCCGGGTTGGGGTGGCTCCCAGCGCCTGACCCGAGCCGTTGGCAAAGCCAAAGCTATGGATATGGTGCTCACCGGTCGCATGATGGACGGTGAAGAGGCTGAACGCGCCGGTTTGGTCGCTCGTCTGGTTGAAGACGATAAAGTCTTTGACACCGCGATGGAAATAGCGCAGACCATTGCAGCCAAGTCTCGCCCAGTGGTGATGGTTGCTAAAGAGGCCGTGGATGCGGCGTTTGAAACGACGTTGTCACAAGGTGTGCTGTTTGAGCGCCGGACCTTCCATCCGCTCTTTGCCCTTGAGGATCAAAAAGAAGGTATGGATGCTTTCGCCAATAAACGCAAGGCCCAGTTCAAAGACTGCTAAGCCTAGCCGTTGAACTAGCACGACGGAGTCAGCCACAATTATCGGCTCACTCCGTCGTGGTTTAACCATTCGACGCCTGAGGTCACCAAACGAAAGTTTGTTTGGTGACCTCAGGCGTTTTTGGAGTTGTTAAAACTCTGCGGCCGAGTACTCGTGGTCATAACCGCCGGTGGTGCTTCTGCTGGCTAAGGCTTGGGCCGTCAGCTCCCCATCGGCTCCATGAAAGGCTATCTCTTTTTTGCGCAGCTCCACGCGACGGATCTTGCCCGAAATAGTTTTCGGCAATTCAGCAAATTCCAAACGTCGAATCTTGGCGTATGGCGGGAGTTTCCGAGCCGTGAAATCAAGTATGTCCTTAGCAGTGGAAGGCTCCGGAGTATAACCCTCAGCTAGCACCACGTATGCTTTGGGCACCGACAGACGGATCGGATCAGGGGAGGGGACCACCGCAGCTTCCGAGACCGCTGGGTGCTCAATGATGACTGACTCCAATTCGAACGGTGACAGTTTATAGTCCGATGCTTTGAACACGTCGTCGGCCCGGCCCACATAGGTGAAGATACCATCGGCATCTCGTTCCATAATGTCTCCGGTCCGATAGTAGCCCCCGAAGAAGGCTGCCTCAGTCTTCTCGGGATCTTTGTGGTAGCCAGCCATCAGGCCAACCGGTCTGGGGTCGGTGACCAGACAGACTTCCCCTTCACCGGGCCCTTCGATCAGCTGATCTGTTGCTGGATCGATCAGGACCACCTCATAACCTGGCAGCACCCGTCCCAAGGACCCTGGTTTGACGTTCTGTCCGGGGGTGTTGGCGATCTGCAGTGTTGTCTCGGTCTGTCCGAAACCGTCTCTGATATCAGCACTCCATGCGGTGTTTACCGCTTCGATCACCACGGGATTCAACGGCTCGCCGGCTGCGAGAACCTTTGTGGGAGGCTTCGTCATCTTGGTCAGATCAGCTTGAATCATCATTCGCCATACGGTGGGTGGTGCACAGATCGAGGTAACCCCCTCGGCGTCCATAACCCGCATGAGCTGTTCAGCATCAAAGCGCGCGTAATTGAAAATGAAGATGGTGGCTTCAGCAATCAGTGGCGCAAAAAAGTTTGACCAAGCATGCTTGGCCCAGCCCGGCGAGGCAACATTGAGATGTTTATCGCCGGGTTCCAGGCCGATCCAATACAGCGTAGACAAATGACCCACGGGATACGACACATGGGTGTGGGCTACCATTTTTGAACGCGAGGTCGTCCCCGACGTGAAATAGATCAACGCGGTATCATCAGCCGGGGTGGGTTCCATTGCTTCAAAGTTCTCTGCGGCTTGATACGAATCCGTATAGCGATACTGTGGATGGACCGCGTCATCGGGCAGTTGGTCGGTCGAGGTAGTAATCACACTGAAGTGACCGGTCACCGCATCGAACTTCTGGGTATTGGCGGGGTTGGTGACGACCCAACGGGCATCCGATCGATCAAGTCGCTCTTGGAGCTGTTCTGGCGCCAACATCACCGTAGTGGGTAACAACACCGCCCCAAGCTTGAGCCCCGCCAGCATGGTCTCCCACAATTCGAATTGATTATCCAACATCACAATGACACCATCGCCGCGCTTGACGCCTAAACCGCGAAGCCAGTTGGCTACCTGGGCGGAACGTCGCGACAGGTCCGCATAGGTGGCGCTATACCGAGAGCCGTCTTCTTCCAGAATTACCAGAGCGTCCTGCTGAGCGCGCTCCTGACTGGCTGCTACCTGATCAAACCAATCCAGCGCGAAATTAAACTGTTCGAATCGTGGCCACGAGAACTTCTCGTGTGCGCTTTGCAGGTCGGTCCGGTGTGCTAATAAAAGATCGCGTGCCTGCCGGTAGTCATCCGTTACTGACATGGGTCTCCTTTGAGCCGTGTGACGAACATTGAGTGTGATCCAGCGTACATCGATCCGCTGTGGTCCAAGAGCGTTTTTGCCGCGCAGAGTCGTACATGACATCCACGAGCCGGCAGTTTGGTCTGATGGCAGGGGGCCAGAACATGCTCGATAATGCCACGGTGGTCATTGCTGCACAGGCCATGTGCGGTGATTGCCGAGGTAGGTAAAAAGAACTTTCGGTGTGGGGTGCTTCACTGTACGCTTGTGCAATGACTAGGATGTGACGAGGGACTCAGTAGAGCTTTGCGTTCGTCGTTCCGACGCGAGATAGCAAAGATTCTCAACGTTGCCGAAGTCATACATACTGAAGAAGACAACTCACCACGCACTCACCGACCAGCACAGGCATCTAGCGAGTATGTCTGCTGGATAGAGAGGAACATCATGGACATTCAGGGTCAGGCGGCCATCGTCACCGGAGGAGCCTCGGGCTTGGGCGCAGCCACTGCACGAGCATTAGCTGCCAAGGGCGCCAAAGTCTATGCCTTTGATTTAGCCGCCGGAATCGAAAAAGCCGATCGCATTGACAACGTGGAGTATATGGAAGTCAATGTCACCGACCACGGGTCCATCCGAAACGCCATCTCGATCGTGGAGCACGGGGATGCACCGCTGCGTGCGGTCATCAACTGCGCCGGTATCGGCACTCCGGGACGAATCCTGTCTCGCAAGGGCCCGCATGATCTTGACCAGTTCGCCAACGTGGTCAATGTGAACTTACTGGGAACATTCAACGTCATGACACTTGGTGCCGAACTCATCGCCAAACAAGAGCCCGTCGACGATGACGGACAGCGCGGTATTGTGATCAACACGGCCTCCGTGGCAGCATTTGAGGGACAAATAGGGCAAGCAGCCTACGCCGCTTCAAAAGGTGGGGTGCACTCATTGACCATCTCAGCAGCTCGCGACCTGGCCTCACATGGCATTCGGGTCAATACGGTCGCCCCTGGCATCGTTGAAACGCCCATGATGGCGGGAATTACCCCGGAGTTCCGCCAGGGCCTCGAAGCATCGGTGCCATTTCCATCGCGCCTGGCACGCCCAGATGAATATGCCGAGCTCGTGCTGGATCTCATTCGCCATGACTACCTCAACGGGCACACCCTCCGGATGGATGGGGCGTTGCGAATGGGCCCCCGGTAGACGCACAACACCGCACCACTACAGATTGACTCCCTGAGGAGGAAACCGATGTCGGAAGCATACATAGTCGACGCGCTTCGCACACCTGTTGGGCGCCGCAATGGCGCATTGGCTGATATTCATTCTGCAGATCTCGCCGCGGTTCCACTGTCGGCCATGCTCGACCGCGTCGGTGTAGACACCACCGAATACGACGAAATCATCTTAGGCTGTATCGACCAAATCGGCCCGCAGTCTTTTGATATCGCTCGGACTGCGTGGCTGGCTGCTGGAGGCTCTGAAGCCGTTCCCGGTACAACGATCGACCGTCAGTGTGGTTCTGGACAGCAGGCCATTCACTATGCGGCTCAGGCTGTAATGTCTGGGACAGCAGATCTGGTCGTGGCAGGCGGTGTGCAGAATATGTCCACCGTCCCGCTGGGAACCGCCAATTCGATCATGAAAGATCAGGGCTATCCCAACCCGTTTGCTGGTTCGAAGGCCTGGGCTGATCGGTACGGTGACCAAACGATTTCACAATTTCACGGTGCCGAAATGATGGCCAACCGGTGGGGGATTACCCGAGAGCAGGCTGAAGCGTTTGCTGCCGAATCACACCGTCGGGCGATTGCCGCTCAAGAAGCCGGTTTCTTCGCGGAAGAGATTATGCCCTTGGGAGGGCTGCGCGATGACGAAGGGCCGCGTACACCAAACCGGGCCAAGATGCGTGAGCTGCAGACGTTGCGCCCACACGGCATCCACACCGCTGCCACAGCCTCACAAATTAGTGATGCTGCCGCTGTTCTGACGATCGCCTCGGAACGTGCTGTCAAAGAATACGGTCTAGTCCCGCGAGCGCGGATCCATCATATCTCGGCCCGCGCTGACGATCCGGTCATGATGCTGTCGGCCCCGATTCGTGCGACCCGTCATGCTCTAGAACGTACGGGCATGGAGATCGAAGACTTCGATGCCATCGAGATCAACGAAGCATTCGCCTCCGTGGTCCTCTCCTGGGAAAAAGAACTCCGCCCGGACATGGCTAAAGTGAACATTCACGGCGGTGCGATTGCACTGGGCCACCCCATCGGCGCAACCGGTGCGCGCCTGATGACCACCTTGCTGCATACCTTGGAGAACAATGATGGGCGTTATGGGTTGCAAACCATGTGTGAAGGTGGCGGCCAAGCCAACGTCACGATCATCGAACGTCTCGATTCCTAAATAGAACTGTCAGAACTGCCTACGCGTTACGCGCGACGACCCAAGAGATGCCCCGATAGTACGCAGGAGCCTAACCTATGACCTCGACACCCACCCTTGATGAGCAGATCCGTGTAAGCCAACGAAGCTCTGTCTCGTTACACTTCGCCCGAGTCGCTGCGACTCAGCGCGATACCACCGCGTTGAAGTACCAAGACAGGACGTGGACGTATCGGCAACTCGATCAGGCCGTCACGGTCGCTGCCGCCCAGCTTCGAGACCTGCAATTGCAACCGGGTGACCGGGTCGCAGTGATGGGCAAAAACTCGGACACCTTTTTGATCTTGTTCCTTGCTGCGTCACGGGCTGGGTTGGTACATGTCCCGATCAACTTCGCACTCACGGGACCCGAACTTGAGTACTTGGTCACCGATAGCGACGCGGCGGTGTTGATCGTGGATGACGAATACGCTGACACCGTCGATGATATCGAGCAGACAGCGCAGTTGAAACATGTGGTCCGGATGTCGGAGATGTTGCACCACATTGAGACCGGGTTGGAAACCGGGGAGTCGGTAGCGGAGCTCGTGACGACACACGATTTCGATGCCGCAGAAGAATCGGACCTTGCCCAGCTGCTGTACACCTCAGGGACGACCTCGGCTCCCAAAGGTGCGATGTTGACGCACCGTGCACTGCTTGCGCACTATAACGGTGTGATTCCTGCGTTGGATTTCACCCGTGATGACAACCCGTTGATCGCCATGCCGTTGTATCACTCGGCAGCAATGCATGTCTTTGCTATCCCGTATCTGTTCCTCGGCGCCACCATCCGGTTAATTCGGGTGCCCGATATCGCTGAGATTCTGGAGCGTATTGAAGCTGAACACATTGGCTCGCTGTTTTTGGCTCCCACTGTTTGGGTCCCGCTGTCACAACACCCCGACCTTGGCTCCCGCGATCTGTCGACCCTGACGAAAGTTCAATATGGGGCATCGATCATGCCCGTGACGGTCTTGCAGCGTCTTCGTGACCAGTATCCGGAGATCGGGTTCTATAACTGTTTTGGACAAAGTGAGATGGCGCCGCTCTGTACGGTCTTGCGACCAGAAGAACATGATGCGCGTCCAGCATCCGCTGGTCGAGCAGTGGGTACAGTTCAGATGCGCGTCGTGGACCCAGAAACCGGCCGAGACGTTGCCCCAGGAGTGCCTGGCGAAGTGCAATACCGGTCACCACAACTGTTCTCCGGGTATTGGAATAAGCCCGATCAGACGCGCGAAGCATTTATGGACGGGTGGTTCCGTTCCGGCGACCTGGTGGTGATCGATGAAGAGGGTTATATCGAAGTGGTCGATCGGATCAAAGACGTGATCAACACCGGTGGCGTGCTCGTAGCATCCCGTGAAGTTGAGGACGCCATTTATCGCCATGAAGCGGTAGCCGAAGTGGCCGTCGTCGGGCGCCCCCACGAAAAATGGATCGAACAAGTCACTGCTGTTGTGGTGCTCAAAGACGGGTATGATCACGTCACCGACGAGGACATTCGAGACCTGACAAGAAAATACCTGGCACGCCATAAAGTCCCCGGTCACATTGAATTCGTCACGGAACTTCCGCGCAACCAGTCCGGCAAACTCCTCAAACGTGAACTGAAATAGTCCTAGCGCGCCGATTGGCGTTGCAGCAAGTGGCGGCGTTGGGAAGCGACCGAACGATTCGGCGTCAGGATACTTAGCACGCGGACAAACGTCGTCATCCATAACAAGGCCAGACCTACCACGATGCTTTCTAGTGCGGTGACCGACAAGAGCGGAAAGACGAAAGTCACCACCACCGCGACTGCCACTAATCCCAGCAGGAGGACAGTCACAGCCTGCAGCACAAATGGGCGGATCGGTAGGACATATAGTGTGAACCCAGCTGTGCACACTAATAACACCAAGGCAGCAAAGGCGGCGGTGGTATGGGAAACGGGGCGGGTGTCCAGCGGGAACCAGCCCACAGCCGCCAGAGCCAATCCCGTCACCAGCCAGAAGACCACCACTACAGTGATCCTAGGGATGGCCGCGTCGTTGAGTAAACGATGCAGATCCCGTCCGATATACGACCCGATAGTTGCTACTAACAACCCGGCCATAATCAAGGTGCCATTGAAAGCCCAGGCGCCAGCGCCGATGCCCAGTTGCGAATAGTTGCGTTCCCACCAGGTGGAGTCGACTTCGGTGAGCATGGCGAAAACTGTCCCGACAATAAGGAATGTGAACAGCAACGCAGCGAGGTCTCGGGTACTGAGATCTATCCCGGCTTGGAACGACAACCGGCCACCCAAGGCAGCCGCCACTCCCGTCAGAAGGCCACCGCCAACAGCTCCCAGCTGCAGTCCTGGTAAGCCCGCCTCTAATAGCTGTCCGGCCAATAAAACACTGAGCCCTGTGACGCCACCAAAGGCAACGGTCAAAGCGATAAATGACAGGTTCGAGACCCACAATTGCCACGCGGGCATAAATTGTGTTTCGCCGTGCCGGTGCAGAAATGAGCTCAGCACGAATGCCAACACAGCAATGCCTGCGCTAATGAGTGCCATCGGACCGATGACGGACCCCTCACCTGCAAAAGGCCGCACCTGATCCCAAAATACGATGGTCGCAGTGCCGGCTCCGAGTACAAAGGACCCGACAGTGGCCCAGAATGCCAGGGTCTGTTCGTGAAGGGCCCGTTCGATGCTGCTCATAGTTTCAGCAAACCCCAGGGTCTATGCCGGTTCCCTTAGGAGGAGGCCCGGAACTGGGCGTCAGTGTATTCGTGTCCGAAACCTTCGGTGGAAGTACGGGCCGCCAAAGCTTCCTTGGTGTACTGGCCGTACTCACCATGCGTGTCAATCTCTTCTTGGCGAAGCGCCACGCGACGGGTTTTACCAGAGACTGTTTTAGGTAAGGCCGTGACAAATTCAAGCCGCCGCAGGCGTGCATAGGGCGGCAGCGCGGTCCGGGCGTGCGCAAAGATGTCCTTGGCAGTTTCGGCCGTGGGGGAGTAACCCGGTGACAGGACCACGTATGCTTTCGGTACGGCGGTTCGGATCGGATCTGGGCTAGGGACCACAGCGACTTCTGAGATTGACGGATACCCCATGAGCCCATTTTCTAGTTCAAATGGGGATAGCTTATAGTCGGCGGCTTTGAAAAGATCGTCGGCTCGACCGATATACGAATACACCCCGTTAGTATCGCGGGCCATCAGGTCCCCGGTGAGATAGAGACCCTGACCGAATGCCTGCAGGTTACGTTCCTCATCCAGGTAATAGCCTGGGGTGAGCCCAACGGGTTTGGGATCGAGCCGTATGGCGACTTGTCCGGAACCGGCGCCGGTGATGATTTGCTCGGTCTGTTCGTCTACGAGTTCAATGTGGAACCCCGGCAAGGGTATCCCGAGCGCCCCTGCCGGGACCTCGAGGCCCGGGGTGGTCGCGATTTGTAAGGTCGTCTCTGTCTGGCCGTAGCCGTCACGAATCGTGACTCCCCAAGCGTCACGCACTTGTTGCAGCGTTGACAGATTGAGTGGCTCGCCAGCGGACACCGCATTGGTTGGCGGGTGGGGGAGTTGAGCCATATCAGCATGAATCAGCATGCGCCACACCGTGGGAGGTGCACACAAGCTGGTGACAGCGAACTCTTCCATCACTTCCAACATCTTTTCGGCATCAAACCGAGCGTAGTTGACCGCCAGGATGGTCGACTCAGCTATCCAGGGTGCAAAGAAGGATGACCATGCGTGTTTGCCCCAACCCGGGGAAGAGATATTAAGATGTACGTCGTTTGCGGTCAAACCCAACCAGTAGAGCGTGGAGAAGTGGCCTACGGAATAAGAGGCTTGCGTGTGGAGTACCATCTTGGGTTCGCTGGTGGTACCGGAAGTAAAGTAGACCAGCATCTCAGCATCGGCCGGAGTGGGGCCGTCGACCGTAAACGCGGAGGTCGAGGTATAAGCATCAGCAAAGTGGTACGTGCCATTGACCCGTGTCTGACCGGTGACGAAAATTCCCAGCTGCTCGGTGTCTACTCCGTGCGCTGCCAGTTCTTCGAATTTGTGAATGTTGTCTTGGTTCGTTAGTACCCAGTCGACTCCGGCGCGCCGAATTCGTGAGGCTAACGCCTGAGCGTCGAGCATCGCGGTCGTCGGGAGGATCACTGCGCCAATCTTGATGGCGGCAAGCATTGCTTCCCATAGCTCGACTTCGTTATCGAGCATCATCATGAATTTATCGCCCCGAGTGACTCCCTGGGCTTGAAACCAACCGGCTACTTGGGTGGAACGGGCCGAAAGCTCGGCAAACGTCAATTGCTGCGTGCCGCTATCTCCGGTCACGATGAGTGCGGGCTGATCGGCTCGCGCGGGGTCTTGACCCAAGGCATCGAACCAGTCCAGTCCGAAATTGAAGTGCTTGAACTCAGGCCAAGTGAATTCCTCAGCGACCTCGGTGGGGCTGAGCGCCATGAGACGGTCACGGGCGGCACGATATTGTTCAGTCACAGTCAATGAAGATCCTAACGCCGAGCATGTTCAACATCGATAGTCTAATCAACCCGCTCACGAGTTCTCGGGATGAGGGGTTTATTTCCAGCCAAGCATTCTGAACACTTCCATCCAGCCGGCGAAGATCTCTCGGTTTCGTTCGGGACCCAGCTGAGCCGGATTCGCGAATAGAATGTAATCCGCTTCGACCATTGCCTCGTCGTGCGAAAGTGTCTCAGCCAGTTGTTCTATGGTTCCGACGTAGGTCGGTCCAGAACGGGCGGGGCCGCCTTCCAACTGGCCAGCCTGATCGCGCTGACTACCGGCGTGACCAAACATGCGTTCATCCTGCACGGAGCGCAATGCAAACATCGACCGCGTTACTGCTGTCTTGCCACCGGTCTCATATCCTGAGTTGGCATAAGCGTCCTGGTAGCGCCGGAGTTGGTCGGCTTGTTGGAGATGAAATGGCCGGCCGTCATCTTGGAGCAGCAGCGTCGAGGATAAAAGGTTGTAGCCTTGTTGCCCTGCGACAATCCCCGAGCTGGTAGACCCCGAGCCCCACCACAGACGATGCACTAAACCCGGTGATTGTGGTTGTGTCACCAGGTCCGTTGCACCACCAGGAGACCACGGGGAGTGCGGATCGCCGGTGGCCACCGGTTCCCCTCCGATGGCAGCACGAATACGTTGGCCGCGTTCTTGGGCCACATCATGCCAGGTCTGACCAGGCGTTAACGTATACCCGAACTGTTCTTGCCCGTCGACTGCAGCCTCAGGAGAGCCACGCGAGATCCCGAGCTGCAAGCGCCCATCGGCGATGAGATCCGTCGTGGCGGCTTCTTCAGCGAAATACAGTGGGTTCTCGTATCGTAGATCAATGACACCGGTACCCAGTTCAATCGTGCTGGTCTGGGCGGCCATTGCGGCAAGTGTCGGAAATGGTGCCGACAACATCCATTGAAAATGATGCACCCGGATCCAGGCGCCGTCGAGACCTTCCTGTTCTGCCGCCACCGTCATGGCGAGCTGGTCATCAAGTGCTGCTTTCGGGTCCACCGAGCCGCTGACGCGGTCATACCCGAAATGTCCAAAGTTCAAGAACCCAATTTTCTTCGTCATACCTGACGGAACGCGCCAGACAAGACCCGTATTCCACTTGTGATGGCGCTCTCGTCTGGAGGCTACGTTGGTATTGCAAGCACCTGGGCACCGCAATAGCTGCATCATAACTTCTGAGCCAACGTGTTGCCCCTGGTGAGATTTCTCCACAGGCTCAGGGCTCCGCTGGGTGTTTCAGCTGGAATCTGGGATACTTGTCATGTTATGACTAGCGTTTCATCAAAGACAGCCACTCCCGGACCAGCATTCTCCACGCGAGAACGCGGCATAGGAGACCAGGGCGCACCACACCCGGCTCCGTCGGCGCCTGCCATGCAGATGCCACCGTTGAGCATCGGCAACATCACACTCGACGTGCCAGTCGTGCTTGCTCCGATGGCCGGGATTACCAACAAAGCGTTCAGACGGCTGTGTCGAGAATACGGCGGCGGCTTGTATGTGTCTGAGATGGTTACAGCTCGGGCTCTGGTAGAACGCCACCCGGAATCGATGCGCATTATCGAACACGATCCCGACGAAGTCCCACGCTCCGTGCAGCTCTATTCGGTCGATCCGGTGTATACCCGCAAGGCGGTACGCATGATCGTGGAAGAAGATCGAGCCGATCATATTGACCTCAACTTCGGTTGCCCGGTCCCGAAAGTCACCCGAAATGGTGGCGGTTCCGCGCTTCCTTGGAAGCTGGATCTGTTCACCGCGATCGTCGCCGGCGCTGTCAAAGAAGCAGAACGCGCCAACATCCCGGTGACTATCAAGATGCGTCGGGGTATCGATGAAGACCACCTGACCTATCTTGAAGCAGCCCGACGTGCTGTTGATGTCGGCGTCTCAGCGGTAGCACTCCACGGGCGCACCATGCGGCAGCACTATTCAGGCCAAGCCAACTGGGACTCGATTGCAGCGTTGAAAGACGCCATCACCGAAGTACCGGTGTTGGGCAACGGGGATATCTGGTCGGCAGAAGACGCGATGGCCATGATTGAATACACCGGGGCCGATGGGGTGGTGATCGGTCGCGGCTGCCAAGGACGCCCCTGGCTATTCGGTGACGTCCAGAACGCATTCAGCGGCTCACAGGAACGCTTCCATCCAGATCAAGGCACCGTAGCCGATGTGCTGTACCGCCATGCTGAATTGCTGGTCGATACTTTCGGTGGCAACGAAGACAAAGCTCTACGAGACATTCGCAAACACGTTTCCTGGTATTTCAAAGGCTACCCGGTCGGCGGGGAGATGCGCCGGGCGTTGACCGCGGTCGAGACTCTGGCTCAATTGCGGCAACTGCTGGATACCGTGGACCGCAGCGTCCCCTATCCCGGAGCTGATGCCGAAGGCCCACGTGGCCGTGCAGGGGCACCTAAGAAACCGCACCTGCCAGAAGGCTGGCTCGAATCCCAAGACATCACCGATGAACACCGAGCCCAAATCCACGAAGCCGAACTGGACATTTCAGGAGGCTAAACCGTGACCAGTAGTGAAGCCGTGAACGGCCAGCACCCCCAGCCCCCACGAACCACGCAACAGCCGAGTCTCTTCTGGCCGCAGTACCGCCCGCCTTACGCCGGCGAAGCAACCCAAACACCAGGATACGACGTGTGGGATATGGCCCGCTGGGTGCCCGAACCGGCCAAATCTACGTATCGTTCGGATTTTGAGCGGGACCGCGCTCGCATTTTGCACTCGGCAGCGTTACGACGACTGGCTGCAAAAACCCAGGTCGTGTCCCCAGGGGATCACGACTTCATCCGAAATCGACTCACCCATTCGTTGGAAGTTGCCCAGGTGGGCCGGGAATTTGGCAGATCGCTGGGGTGCGATCCCGACGTGGTGGATGCTGCGTGTTTGTCCCACGATTTAGGACATCCGCCCTTCGGTCACAACGGTGAAAAGGCACTCAATGAGGCCGCGGCAGCGATTGGTGGTTTTGAAGGCAACGCGCAAACACTTCGTTTGCTGTCTCGTCTGGAACCCAAAAAGTTCACGGAAGACGGCCACCCGGCGGGCCTTAACCTCACTCGAGCCACGCTTGATGCTGCCACGAAATATCCGTGGCGCAAGGCTGATGCACCCCTGAAAGCCAATGGGAAGCCCACAAGGAAATTTGGCGTCTATGATGACGATGTTGAGGTCTTTAAGTGGTTTCGGAAAGGCATCACATCCGATCGTCTTTCGATGGAAGCCCAGGTCATGGATTTGGCGGATGACATCTCCTATTGTGTCCACGATGTCGAAGACGGCATCGTGTCGGGGATGTTTCAGTTGGGGTGGTTGACGAATCCCAACCGTCGTCAGCGTGCTATTGAAACCACCCGGGAGTGGTACCTCCCTGATACCGCACCAGAGGTGGTAGATGAGGCATTAGCTCGACTCGAGGCCACGCCCACATGGGTTTCAAACGCTGACGGGGCACGGCATGCCCACGCTGCGCTCAAGGATATGACGTCCCAGCTTATTGGGCGATTCACCACTGCCGCATTTGAAGCGACCCGGGATGCCTACGGCAACGACCCTCTCACACGCCACACCGCCGATGTCATCGTCCCGGAAGACACGGCAATAGAGATCGCTACCCTAAAGGGCATTGCCGCACACTTTGTGATGTCTTCGAAGCGTCGCCAGCCCCTGTATGAAGCCCAGCGTGAGGTCTTGTTCGAACTGGTCGAGCTGCTCACCTCTAGCGAGGATCACTACCTGGAACCGATGTACGCACAAGATTGGCAAGAGGCGCCAGACGATGCAAGTCGCAAGCGCGCTGTCATCGACCAGGTGGCATCCTTGACGGATACCTCAGCATTGCTATGGCACGGAAACTTAGTGCGTGGACAGGCAGAACCTACCGAGCTGCCTGTGGGACTCCACAACTAACTACACCACACCCGAAAGCATCTCGGGTAACGCCACAGCTGCCGTCGAGGGCAGATAAACGTCTGCCATCTTGGACAGTTCCGTGGCAGCAGGGTTGATCTCAATGATCTTAGCGCCGGCATCGCGACCTAGTAATGGTAACGACGCCGCTGGCTGTACCAGCCCCGAGGACCCCACCACGACCACCAAGTCAGCTTCCTGCAACGCTGCGACAGCTGCACCAAAGGCGTCCTCTGGAAGCATCTCCCCAAACCAGACCACCCCGGGACGTAAAACGCCCAGTTCACAGTGGCTACAGGCCACCGTGGGCACAATATCGTGGTTGCCGAAGTCTTGGTCAGCTCGCACACCAGTCGAAGCCGGATCGAAAGTCGCCGGGGTTCCGCAGTCCAGACAACGATATGCATGTAACGATCCGTGTAAGTGCAAGACTTCTTGTGCTCCACCGCGTTCATGGAGGTCATCGACATTTTGTGTTGCTACCGTCAAAGCCCCGTCTTGGGTGGCCAAGTGCCGCTGCCAAGCGCCAATCTTTCGGTGACCATCGTTGGGGTTGACGCTACGCACGAGCATCGCCCGCCACACGTACCACGACCACACTGTCGAGGGGTTGGCGCGGAATGCCGCTTCGGTTGCCAATTCTTCGGGTGCAAAACGCTCCCACAGGCCTGTCTGGGCATCACGAAACGTCGGCACGCCAGACTCCGCAGACATCCCCGCGCCGGAGAGCACCACCACCGAGCGAGCATCCTGAACCAGGAACGTTGCGCGTTGCATGTCAGATGTCATGAGTAAAGCTCCGGAAGAATGTCGCGAGCTGTGCCCTTCAGATACACGTCTGCTTCCTCGGACAGGGGCGTCATATTGGGATTGACCTCGATGACCTTGGCTCCGGCTGCTGAGGCGGCAATGGGCAGTGAAGCTGCCGGCTGGACAATATTTGATGTCCCCACCACGAGCGCCACGTCTGCCGAACGAACTGCATCCAAGGCCTCATCCATAGCGCCTTGTGGCAGCATCTCTCCGAACATCACAATATTGGGGCGAAGAAATCCGTGGTCACACCGCGTACACGCTGGAGGTTCGTCCAGTGTTAATTGGTCCAGGTCAGGCCGCGCCTGTAACTGCTCTTCGGTTGCCCTCTCTAGTGCGTAGTCCGCTGGAGCATCGCATTCGAAGCACCGAAAAGTGAACGTTGTGCCGTGTAAATGAGCCAGCACTTCCGCATCGGCACGTTCGTGCAAATCATCAATATTCTGCGTGATAATATCCAGGGCTCCGCCGCGGGCGTGCAACTGTTTTTGCCATGTGCCAAGGGCAATATGTCCTTCATGAGGGGCCACTGCCCGCATGACCCGGGCCTGATGTAGCATCCAGGACCAAACCAAATCGGGTTGGTTTGCCATCGCTTCTGGTGTAGCGAGTTGCTCGGGGCTGTATTTTTCCCACAGTCCTGTTTGGGCGTCACGAAAGGTGGGGACCCCCGATTCAGCAGACATGCCGGCCCCTGTCAGGACCGCTACTCGTTGAGCACCCTCAATAATCTCTTGAGCTTCGCGCATCGCGCCGTCTGACACTGTCCTCATACCCACCACTGTAGGTCAGCACCGAAAGTGAACACCAGCTTCGGCAGGGAGCCCGGGTAGGGCCAAGAAAACCAGCGGCGCCTGCTGTAGCCGGGTTACGGAACAGCAGGCGCCGGAATAGTCAGCCAGAGATGACTTCAGACTGGTTGTTATCGTGCAGGAAGTTCGAAGTCGATGTCCGAGCCCTCGGCGGATTCAAGCTCGACCTCCCAGCGTAGTTCGTCGCCGTCCTCGTCGAGTTCGATCTGTTCAAACGTGGCTTCTGGGTGAGCATCGAACGATTCATTCAATGCTGCGGTCACCGTAACAGTAGCCTGCTCGGCCTTGGCAATCTTGTCGTCATCGGTGTCACTGTCGTCTTCAGTAATCTCGCCGCCGGCGGTGACGTCGAGTTCCTGAAGTTCGCTCTCGACCACGATCTCGACTTCATACTGCGCGGTGTCGTCATCATCACGGTCAATACTGACGATGAAACCATCGGCGTATTCTGCTTCTACAGCCGTTACGACATCAAACACCGGATCTCCACCCAGTGGCTCTACATCCTCGGCCTCCGCAGTAGTGTCGCCAGGAGTAGTCTCCTCGGCTGTGGCGGCATCGTCGGTGGCATCTTGCTGCTCACCGTCAGTGGCGCCCTGTTCCGTCTCATTAGGGTCGACTGTTTCGACTTCCTGATCTGGCGGTTGCTGTTCGCCAGCGTCATCGGTAGTACAGGCAGTCATCAAGCCCAGAGCGGCCGCTCCAGCGATCCCGATGAATAGTCTCGATTGGCGAGCGTTGGTATTCGTCAGCATAAAACTCCTAACCTTCGGTGGAATTTTCATTTCATGTTATTTATCGAAGATGGGCCTGAAAAGGTCCAACTAATTCCCAGTGTAACCACGAGTACTTTCAGGTTCGAGACATCACTGCCCACTGATTTGTGCCTACCCGATCATGACGGCTTCAAATACGCCGGCACGTCCGGGACCATTGCTGGTCTTATCCACAGAGATCACGCCGCTGTTGGGTTGTCCAGACCTCCTCGACATAGACTATGGACATGGCAGGACGCATCACTCGGGAATCCATCGATAAGGTACTAGAAGCAACAGACTTGAAAACAGTTGTTGAAGAACACGTCTCACTTCGCACTGCCGGTATCGGCTCGTATAAGGGGCTGTGCCCTTTTCATGATGAACGCTCCCCATCTTTTCATGTCACGCCGTCCAAGGGCTTCTACCACTGCTTCGGTTGCCAAGAATCCGGCGACGCAATCAAGTTCATCATGGAAACCGAACACACCTCGTTTTCCGAAACTGTCGAGCTGCTGGCGGCACGAACCAATATCAGTCTGGAGTACGAGGAAGGTGGCGCTCCTGAACAGCAGACAGTGGCACCCCGACAACGCTTGTTACAAGCGCACCAAATCGCCGACGAATTTTATCAGCAGGCGCTGACCTCTCCGGCGGCCTCCCACGCCCGGGCCTTCCTCCACGAGAAAGGCTTCACGCAACAAGACGCCGAGTTATTCGGGGTGGGATATGCCCCAGACGGGTGGAACGAGCTGCTGTCACATTTACAACAGCGTGGGTTTACCCTAGAGGAGCTCACGGAGACCGGGCTGTTTTCCGAAGGCCGCCGGGGACTCTATGACCGCTTCCGGAACCGGTTGATGTGGCCGATCAAAGACATGACCGACAATACAATCGGCTACGGCGCTCGCCAGCTTGATGAAAACGACAAAGGTCCGAAGTACCTCAACACGCCTGAAACTCCGCTGTATAAGAAATCTCAAGTGCTCTACGGCCTCAACATGGCCAAAAAACACATCGCGCGGGAACGCCAGCTGGTGGTCGTCGAAGGATACACCGATGTCATGGCAGCACATCTTGCCGGCATTCAGACAGCCGTGGCAACTTGCGGGACGGCATTCGGTGAAGGCCACGTCAGGATCGCACGGCGGCTCATCACCGATGACGGCTCTGGCGGGGAAATCATTTTCACGTTCGACGGCGACGAAGCGGGGCAGAAGGCTGCGATGCGTGCCTTCGAATTTGATAACCAAATCGTGGCACAGACTTTTGTCGCGGTAGCTCCTGCGGGACAAGACCCCAACGATTTGCGTCAACACTATGGTGACGAAGCCGTCCGGGAACTCATCAAAGGCCGAACTCCACTTTTTGAGTTCGCTATTCGAACACGGCTCAAAGAATACAATCTTGATTCCGTGGAAGGACGAACAGGTGCGCTGCATTATGCAGCCCCGATCGTCAAAGAAATTCGAGACCCAATCATGCGCGATGGGTACATTCGCGAATTGGCCGGTTGGCTGGGCATGGACGTGGATGTTGTCCATCAAGCAGTTCAACGCGCCACAAAAGCGACCAGCGCTCGGAAACCCGCGGAACCATCTGAGCCGCAGCAGAGTGCAGCCGGGTCTCAGCTGTTCCGGCCGGACTTGCGTGACCCAGTTGCCAGGATGGAAAAAGAGGCGTTGGAAGTTATTTTGCAACGTCCTGAAACGTTGTCCCAGGAACAATGGAAAGCTCTGTACAGCTCTTCATTTAAAGTACCGGTCTATAACGCGATCCAGACGGCGGTATTGGCTGCGGCACGGAACGCTCAAGATACAACCAATTGGGTCCAACACGTCACTGCTGAAGCGCCTGAAGCCCTCTACTCATTCGTCACGGAGCTTGCGGTAGCACCCCTGCCGGCATCATCCGAAGAAGAGGTGATTCGGTATTCGCGTGACATCATGAATCGTCTACTCGAAATGCAGATTACCGAGCAAAAAGCAGAGCTAATCGGTAGGCTTCAGCGGTGGAATTCGCAAGAGGACCCCGAAGGATTCCAGGCCATCCAACAGCGCCTAGTCGAACTCGAAAACCAACGGCGTTTCCTGCGCCCAATTGACTAGTAATCATCGGGGCAGAAAACGCCGTGGTGAAAGCCAAAATTGAATTTCGGCAGGACCTCAAGGGTGTGAAGTTATAGGGGTTGTGGAGTCGCGGTTAAAGAGCCCAAGAGACTGAGTTACCAACCAGCCCAACTGTTGAAGTGGCGTTGCTCTCGCCAGCGCCTTCTACATCAGTGCCGTCATCAGCGGGATCCTCTTGCATTGGATCCTCGGCTGGGTCTTGGTTCGGATCTTCTGCTGGATCCTCCATATTGGGATCCTGAGCGGGTTCCTCTTGCATGCCTGGCTCAGCAGGCTCCTCTTCTGGGGTGGTGTCCTCCGCACAAGCGGTAAACAGCGCAAGTGCAGCGACTCCTGCGAAACCGGCGTACAGCTTGGAACGTTTAGAATTGGTTATCTTAAACACAGGGTTTATCTCCTTCGTTCTGTCAGTTCTTCCGTTGTATGTGGTTTTCAGCGATGGTCCTCGAGAGGTCCAATCTGCCCAAAAGTCTATCGGGTCACACTCATTTTTTGCACCCTCCTGCAATGTGGAGGCCTGCTGGAAACGGCAGGATTCCCCCGATTCGACATCTGGAAAAGGAGTCTGCTATAGTATTCATTTGTTGCCTTCCCCCATAGCTCAACGGCAGAGCACTCGACTGTTAATCGAGGGGTTACTGGTTCGAATCCAGTTGGGGGAGCGAACAGGCCCCGTCCAGTAGGACGGGGCCTTCTGTTTTTCCAGATCCCCTCGGCACGCATGGATCGTTGCGATGGCAGGCAAGGCCGGCGTCGGGGGCTTCAGCGTTTTTCCGCTTTATCTCCTCACCTAAGACGAGATTCCCTCATGGACCACCCAGGCTCAACGGGGGTCTTAGCTGATCCCAGAGAGGGTCGGGGAGGAAAAATTAGGGGCTTCATGACCTTGGTCAACCATTCAGTGCCTGTTCAGAAAGTTCACACAAAACTCTATGGCGCGTAGGCGCGTTTCACACCTCTTTTGGTGTGTATGGTCAGTGCAAAGTCTCAGTCGAAGGACAATTGCTTGGGTGCCCTGGCGTAAGGAAGGCTGGAGACATGTGGATTGGCTGGAATGAATTCGATATTTTGCTCGGCGACGTACACTCCCTGAAATCCAAGCGTTCCGTTGTGAGGCCTATCGTGGCTGAAATTCGAAAACGCTTTCAGATCTCTGTCGCCGAAGTCGAGGACGCAGAACTGTATCAACGCACTCGCATTGGAGTCTCTCTGGTTAGCGGAGATAGAAACCATATCGCAGAGACTCTGCAGAGGGTCGAAGAAGCGGTAGCCCAGCGTCCTGAAATTGAGTTGCTCTCCTCCAAAATGCGCCTTGTGCAGTCCACAGACTTCTAAATCCAAATAGACATTCGAGTTTTAGCGTCTGTCGGCATTCAAAGGTTGCATCAGGCACTACAAAACATCAGGCTAATAAAATAGAGCACGTATATGAGATGGTTGTCCACCGGTTTATACTGGTCAGACAGAGCATCTTAGATTTGACCGCATCACATATGAAGGTAGTGACTAATGACCACCAATGGCGCACGTCAGGTGACGACTAAAACTCGGATGAGTTCGCTGCTTGATTTGCTGGCGACCATCTTCCGGCTAATCCCAAAGCAGCTCAGCGACAACCTGATGCTGGTGAGCGGGCAACTCAAATCTAAGGGGATCCGCACTGGGGCCGGAGTTGGCGTAACGCTCCTTGGCCTGGTCTTTGGCGCAATAACATTTATCGCTCTCGTGGTAGCTTTGATCGGCGCATTTATGACCGAGGCACCGCTGTGGCAAACCTCGCTGTGGGTGGCTCTTGGGGCCTTCGTGCTCATGCTTGTCTTGCTAGGCGTGGGCTTCTTCATCATTCGCTCCAGCTTCCCGCTGGTTTCGCCTGAAATCATTCAGGGTATGAAGCACGATGTCGGTTACATCTTAAAAGGCAACGCTTTCAACCCGGCAGAGTTTGATCGCCTGGAAGAAGAACGACGTCACCAGCGCCAGGTCGAAAAACAGCGGCGTCAAGAGCAAGCGAAACGTGCCAAGAAAGAACACAAGCGTGCGGTACGACGTGGCGAGGCTGCAGATTCGCTTCCGCAAACCGAACCGACAGAAGCTCAGATCCGCCATCGCATGGAGCTTCGTCGTAAACACATGGGTGATATTCGTACAGGCGTGGATGAAAAGACGGATTTGCGCGCTCAGTTCAATACCTTCACAAGGCATGCCACCGGCAAGGTTCCCGCCGACAACGTTGAACAAGCAACCTCCCCGCTTGCAGCTCATCACTCTGCCGCCCGAGCAGGGGAGAAGGTCAACGATGGAGTCGAATACGTCAAAGATCGTTGGCAACCGTTGACCGTTCTTGGCGCTTCAGTGACGACCGCTGCGATATTGTTGCGCCGGCTCCGCCGTCGCTAGGCTCCTGATCCGCTGTGAGCTACTCATCGTTTCGAGGTTTCTATGAAGGGGCGGTCAGCCCAACCACCCGAAGGCAACAGTGATTCAACCATCACCAATAGCTGGCTGACCATCCCCAACGCGGTCACGTTGGCGAGATTCTTGCTGGTGCCAGTCTTCGTATGGTTCATGTTCCACGATGAATATTGGATCGCACTGATCACACTCATCGTGCTGTTCTCAACGGACTGGATCGACGGCTTCCTTGCCCGTATCCTCAACCAGAGATCCACAGTCGGCCAGTGGCTCGACCCGCTGGCGGACCGATTATCACTATGGGTGGTAGTCATTACGGTTGTCTTGTCAGGGTTGGCGCCGTTGTGGCTCATCTTTGCATTGGTGGTTCCAGACCTGCTTTTGGCGGGGGTCATGGCGGTCATTTACGCCGGCAATCCAAAGATGCGAGTCACACTCTTAGGCAAAGCCCGCACGGCAGCCCTGATGGTTGGGGTGCCGTTCTTACTGTTTGCTGAAGCGCCGTTTTTGGAGGACCCGCAAGTCTGGCACACGCTAGCCATTGTGATTCTTGCGGTGGGGGCCCTCGGTCATATCTTGGCAAGCATGGATTACCTTTTCCACGGGATCCAAAATGCGCGCAAGATGCGCAAAGCAAATCTCGATCCGCGCAACAAAACAGACCGCGACACGTTCCTGGAGTCAGTTTAATTCTTTGAGTGCATCAACTGTCTTTGCAGTGAATTCTCGCTACTCCGCCTTTTGGTGGAGCAAAACAGTGTTCTGTGACCTGAACGTGCCCTAGGATCAACACGAAACCAAAGAAAATGAGGAGCTATCAGAACTGTGCCCGAGAACCCAGCCACGCCGTTCCGTGTGCTCATCGCCGCCGACACCTACCCTCCACACGTCAACGGAGCGGCACAGTCATGTTTTCGCCTGGCGACCGAACTCACCGCTCGAGGATATGACGTCCATGTGGTGGCACCGCGTGACACCCCAGGTCCCGACACCGTGGAATACCAACCGGAAGCCACGATTCATCGCTTGAGATCTTATGCCGCACCTACACACGAGTTCTATCGCCTCGTAATGCCCTGGCACGCCAATCGAACAATCGATGATCTGATCGTGCACCTTGCACCAAATGTCGTGCACGCCCAATGTCACTACATGATTGGTGACGCAGCTATCGCGTCCGCTGACCGTCGCCGCATTCGACTGATTTGTACGAACCATTTCATGCCGGAGAACCTGGATCCGTTCATCCCGGGGCCACAATTTTTCAAAAACATTGTGTCCCGACGCTCCTGGTACGACATGGGACGCCTCATGCGCAGAGCAAATATTGTCACCACTCCAACGCCACTATCGGCAAAAAGCATGGGCGAGAATGCACAGCTCGATTATGTCCTCCCGGTCTCCAACGGCATTGATGTCGCAAAATATGAGGCCCAAGCTGATGAACACATCACCCCGCACCCGTATCCGACCGCGTTATTTGTCGGGCGTTTGGCTGTCGAGAAGAATGTTGACGTGTTGCTGAAGGCACTGACCATGACAGACCCAACTCTCGAAATCCACGCTGAAATCATTGGCGACGGCGAACAACGTGACTACTTGCATCGTCTCGCAAGGGATCTGGGAGTCGCTGACCGGGTGCATTTCCGTGGCCTAGTCTCAGACGAAGAGCTGCGTGAAGCCTACCTGCGGGCCGACGTGTTCACCCAGCCGTGCACGGCAGAACTCCAATCGTTGGCCTCGCTAGAAGCCATGAGCGCTTCCACCCCTGTGGTACTGGCGAACGCGTTAGCGTTGCCGCATTTAGTCTCCGAAGGCGTCAACGGGTATCTCTTCGAACCCTATAATGCTCAAGACTTGGCTGAAAAACTCAATCACGTCATTGGAGCTTCAGCCCAACAGCGTCACATGATGGGCGAAGCGTCACACCGATTCGCCTCCAAACACGCATATGGCAACGTTATCGATATCGTCGAAGAAATGTACCGTGGGGCTACGTCAGACGAGGTCGCGGGGATGCTTTCAGGAGCCAACCTGCGCTAGACTATGTGATCGTGCCGCCTGTCGTCCGCCTTCTAGGACTCGGACAAACACGCAGGTGACCACAAGGGGCGTTAGCTCAGTTGGTTAGAGCAGAGGACTCATAATCCTTTGGTCACCGGTTCAAGTCCGGTACGCCCTACTTTTCACGAATGGAGTGAGCATGCGGTTGTTTATGGACGGTCGCTACATCCGGACTGATTATCACGATGGAATCTCGCGGTTCAGCCACTCTCTGATTCATGCGGTAGCACGTATAGCTCCGCCGATCGTGATCATCCATGATCCTGCCCAGCGTGCTCTGCTTCCCGAGAATGTGGAAGTGGTGCAACTGTCATCGCCCACGTCGGTGCTCGAACCGTTAGCGGCCCGACGTCTTAACGCCTATCGGCCGGACGTGGTGTTTTCACCTATGCAGACTATCGGCTCTGTTGGGCGCACGTTTGGCCTCATCTTGACGCTGCATGATCTCATTTACTATCAACACCGGACGCCACCCAAGAACTTGCCGCAATTCATCCGAGGGCTCTGGTACGCCTATCATCTGACCTACTTGCCGCAACGCCTGTTGCTCAACCGTGCCGATGCCGTTGCAACCGTCTCCAAAACGTCCCAGAGACTTATCCGTCAACACCGGCTCACTTCACGGCCGGTCCACGTGATCTCGAATGCACCACCTGAAGTAGAAACACCGCGTGATCCGGCCCAGCGGCGTGCCAAAACACTGGTGTATATGGGCTCTTTTATGGAATATAAAAATGTTGAGCTGCTGATCCAAGCGATGCAACACCTGCCTGCATATCAGTTACATCTGTGCTCTCCTATTCCAGAGACCCGACGGATCCAGCTACTCGACATGGCTCGACGCTACAGTGTCGCCGACGGGCAACTGGTATTCCACGACGGTATTGCTGATGACACGTATCGCCAGTTGTTACGAAGCTGTACCGCATTGGTCACCGCCACGCGCTCTGAGGGGTATGGCTTACCCGTTGCTGAAGCGATGGCAGAGGGCACGCCCGTGGTACTTTCGAATCTTGAAATCTTCGAAGAGATCGCCGGGCTGGACAATCCGGGAGCGTTGTTTATCGATATCGAAGCCAGCAACCCCGCCCGACAATTCGCATCCCAGGTGCTTCGACTAGAAGATGACAGCACATTCGCCGCAGCATCTCGAGGGGCGGTCGAACAGGCTAGGTCGTTTCGGTGGGACCAATCGGCTCGGGATCTGCTCCGCCTGGCCGATGCGATCCATCATCGCCGGACTCGGGGGCCGGTTTATGGCGCCGGCTCAGTGTGAATCGGCCACAGGATCGAGGGTTCAGTCCAACCCAAAAGGAATGCGGGATCTATATATAAGTCGCGCGTCGTTGAACCGATGCGCCAAGCATCCGGCTTTCGAACGCCCCAGTGCACGCACTGCACCTCGCAATGGCTCACCCCCTCGGAGAGTTCGCCCAGCTGTTGACCTTGGCTTACAGTGTCACCGACCTGAAGCTCAGATTCCACAGGTTCAAAGGATGACAAGAGGCCGTTGGCGTGCCGGATCGTGAGGACCGGCCGATCAACCACCATGCCGACAAACGTCACCTCGCCCGCAGCAGGTGCAACGACCTGTGGGGTGGCAGACCGAAGGTCAAGACCCCGATGAGCCGCTGACCAAGGCATCTGGGGATGGATGAAACCATTGACGATATCGGCTTCGTTGGCGTCGACGATCGGCGGTACCCAGCGATCCGTCGTAGACGCCCTTGTTGGCGCGATATCTGAAGCGACAGCCCCAGAGGCCCACCACGCCAGCAAGAGCACGGCATTCAGCAGCAGAACCACCACGGCACAGAGGCCCGACGGGGGACGAGGCGGCGGTGAGGCGAACAATGAAAAGGCGTACATAATGCTAAGTGTGGGCGGTTTCTCCACTGCGCGGTGGGCAACCACCGTGGGTGGGGATATCTCCCATTCCCACCAAGCTGCTGTGGAAAGAGTATGCTAATGAATGTCTGCACATGCATATCGCCCAGTACTTCAACAACGAACGTGCCGGTGAAGGTGAAGGAGCAATCATGGCTGTAGTAACGATGCGTGAACTATTAGAATCTGGTGCGCACTTTGGGCACCAGACCAGTCGGTGGAATCCGAAGATGAAGCGTTTTATTTTCACCGAACGCAACGGTATTTACATCATCGATCTGCAGCAATCCCTGACACTGATTGACCAGGCTTACGAGTTCGTCAAAGAAACCGTGGCTCACGGCGGCAGCATTCTTTTTGCCGGGACGAAAAAACAGGCGCAGGAAGCCATCGCCGAGCAAGCCACTCGAGTCGGAATGCCTTACGTCAACCATCGTTGGTTGGGTGGCATGCTCACCAACTTCGCCACGGTTTCGAAACGCGTCGACCGCATGAAAGAGCTCGAAGAGATCGACTTCGAAGACGTTGCCGGTTCCGGCCACACTAAGAAAGAGCTGCTGCTACTGGAACGTGAACTGCTCAAGTTGCAGGCCAGCCTAGGCGGGATCCGCGATATGACTCGCACCCCCTCGGCCATCTGGGTGGTGGACACCGAAAAGGAACACCTGGCCGTGGACGAGGCAAACAAACTGGGCATCCCGGTCATCGCCATACTGGATACCAACGCCAACCCGGATCGAGTGACCTACCCGATTCCCGGCAACGACGACTCCATTCGCTCCGTGACCTTACTGACTCGCGTCATCGCTGATGCCGTGGCCGAAGGCCTGATGGCCCGCCACGGCCAGGGCGACAACGTCGAACCCATGGCCGAATGGGAACGGGAACTACTGCAAACCGATTCCTCGAGCGGTCCAACCGGAGCAACCGATAAGCTGAAACCGGTGTTATCCGTGCTGCAAGCTGCTGAAGCGGCGTATCCAAACTGCATTCTCGTCGAAGTCGAACAAGAAGATGACGGCGCATCCTACGAGGTTGAGCTCGTCCATGAACAGCAGCTCTACGAACTTGAGGTGACTCCCGACGGCGAGATTACTGTGGATGAGGTCGACTCAGACGATGAAGATATTCAGCGCGCCTCGCAAGTGACGGTCTCACTGCGTGACGCACTGCGCCAAGCCGTTGCTCAACACCAAGGCGCAACATTGGAGTCCATCGAACTCGAAGAGGAAGACGGTTCGCTCTACTGGGAAGTCGAACTCAAAGATGTCCAGGGCGAAGAGGTCGAATTCAAGATCGCGGCTGCAGGTGAGAACCGACAATAGCTCCGAGGCACCACAGCCAACCTTGGGGAATCGTGACGGCATTATGCTCCGGTTGACCTGAGGCATCGGACGTGTGTGGAGCGTCACACCTAGGTAAAATTCGTGTGCGCTATAGGGTATGCTTGACAAAGCAATTGTGTGCCTACCTTGGTGGGTGCTCAGTTGACTACGCGCGTGAGTGTGCAACCAGAGCGTTGCAGTTACACCCGTCGGTCCAGAGGAATCTGGTCAGCGGTGCTTCCCGAACTGTTTCGTACTCACGCTAGGAAGCTGAGAAAATCAGCTGCATACACTAACCGATAACGAGAAGGTTATTCCGCGTGCGGGATAACTTTGAAGGAGCGACCATGTCAGTCGTAACCATGCGTGAAATGCTGGATTCTGGTGTGCACTTCGGCCACCAGACACGTCGTTGGAACCCAAAGATGAAGCGCTTCATCTTCACAGAACGCAACGGCATTTACATTATTGACCTACAGCAATCCCTGTCTTTCATCGACCGCGCATATGAGTTTGTGAAAGAAACCGTCGCACACGGCGGCAGCATTTTGTTCGTAGGAACCAAAAAGCAGGCCCAAGAAGCGATCTCCGAGCAAGCCACACGAGTTGGCATGCCATACGTCAACCATCGTTGGCTGGGCGGTATGCTCACCAACTTTGCCACGGTATCGAAGCGCGTTGACCGCATGAAAGAACTCGAAGAAATCGATTTCGAAGATGTCGCCGGCTCGGGTCACACCAAAAAAGAACTCCTGCTGCTGGAACGCGAACTGCAAAAACTGCAGGCGAACCTCGGCGGTATTCGCAATATGACCCGCACCCCATCGGCTATCTGGGTCATCGACACCAAAAAAGAACACCTTGCTGTCGATGAAGCCAAGAAGCTTGGGATCCCTGTGGTTGCCATCCTGGATACCAACGCTGATCCCGACGATGTGACTTACCCCATCCCAGGCAACGACGATGCGATTCGTTCCGTAGCCTTGCTGACTCGCGTCATTGCTGATGCAGTCGCCGATGGTCTCATGGCCCGCAACCAGGGCAAAGGCGAAACCGGTGCAGAACCAATGGCCGAGTGGGAACGTGAACTGTTGGAATCAGGTCAGACCGAGAGTGCTGATGAAGGAGCCGCTGACACCACTGCTGCTCCAGCAGACGCAGCCACTGTAGAAACCGCAGAACAAGTCGGTGCCACTCCCGAAGGCGAACAGCCAGTGGCAACCGAAGAGTACTAATCCACACCACCACGTTTCGATTTAGAATTGCGGGCCACACCGCAACGAACATCCAAGGAATGGGATATCTGTAATGGCGAATTACACAGTCAAAGACATTCAGGCCCTACGTGAGCGTACTGGCGCCGGCATGATGGACGTCAAAAAGGCCCTCGACGAAGCCGAAGGCGATGTCGATAAGGCGATGGAAATCATCCGCGTCAAAGGTCTGCAAGGTGCCTCCAAACGTGAAGGTCGAGCCGCCGCTGAAGGTCTCATCACCGCCACCGTCAAAGACGGCGTTGGCGTCATGATCGAGATCAACTCCGAAACCGACTTCGTGGCCAAATCCGATAAGTTCATCGAACTGGCTAACACCGTGCTAGAGACCGCTGTGGCCTCAGGTGCCGATAACGTCGATGACCTGCTGGCCGCTGACTACAACGGCAACCCACTGGGCGATTTCGTCAAAGAAGAAGGCGCCCTGCTGGGGGAGAAAGTTGAAGTACGTCGACTGGCCCGCGTCGAAGGCGCATTCGTCGATGCGTACCTGCACAAGACATCAGCTGACCTGCCAGCTCAGGTTGGTGTCCTCATGGCTGTCGATGCTGACTCCGAAGCCGCACAGACGGCAGCCCACGATGTTGCAGTACACGTTGCTGCAATGAGCCCAACCTACCTCTCTCGGGACGAAGTTCCGGAAGAGACCGTCGCCAACGAACGTCGTATCGCCGAAGAGACTGCGCGTGCTGAAGGCAAGCCAGAGCGTGCCATGCAGAACATCATTGAAGGCCGCCTGACCGGTTACTTCAAAGAAGTTGCCCTGCTGGACCAGCCATTTGCTAAAGACACCAAGACCACCGTTGGTGCCGTGCTGGAAGACGCAGGAACGAAAGCGCTGGCTTTCGCCCGGTTCCGTGTTGGAGCCTAACGCGTTTCTAACCGCACCGCAGTGTTTGGAATTGTCTAGGTAATACAACAGCGTTACTACCTATAGCAAGGGGGTGATCACCACACACGGTGATCACCCCCTTCTCATGCCCCCACGATTTCATCGGACCCTCAGGAGCCTTACCGTGTCAGATACTCCCGCCATCAACGTTCCCGGCGGATTACAAGATGGCCCAAGCAACTCAAAACTCGACGCCGTTCACCGTCGCCGCGTCCTGTTGAAACTTTCAGGCGAAGTTTTCGGTGGCGGATCAATTGGGGTAGATCCCAATACGGTGCGAGCCGTAGCAGAGCAGATCGCCCAGGCTGCAGCTCATGTAGAAATCGCCATCGTCGTCGGCGGCGGGAACTTCTTCCGCGGTGCAGAGCTGTCCATCAACGGCATGGATCGCCGGCGGGCAGATTACATGGGCATGCTGGGGACCGTCATGAATGCGCTGGCACTTCAAGATTTCCTGACCCAGGCCGGGGTCGACACACGAGTCCAATCCGCCATCAATATGCACCAGGTAGCAGAACCCTATATCCCGCAGCGCGCAATTCGGCACATGCAAAAGGGCCGTGTCGTGATTTTTGGAGCAGGTACCGGATTACCGTACTTCTCGACCGATACCGTAGCGGCACAACGCGCATTAGAAATCCGTGCCGACCAAGTCCTCATGGCGAAATCCGGTGTCGACGGAGTCTATACGTCCGATCCGAAAGTCGATGCCGAAGCCAAGAAGTTTGACCATCTGACTTATGATGAGGCGATCATCAAAAACATCCGCGTTATGGACCTGACAGCGATGACCATGTGTAAAGATAACAACTTGGACATGCTGGTCTTTGGCATGGAAGGCGATGGAAACGTCACTCGCGCTCTGCTGGGTGAATCCATAGGCACCGTTGTCACACCGTAAATTGCTACACCTCTGCCTGTTTTAGACTAAAGGCACACCCAGAATTCAACGAAGGAGAAGCCATGACCTCATCAGCATTAGCAGACGCCAAAAAGGCGATGGAACGAACCCTAGAAGCAACCCGCGAAGACTTCGCAGCCGTGCGTACCGGACGCGCCAACCCAGGTCTATACGCAAAAGTCTTGGTGGACTACTACGGCAGCCCCACTCCGCTCCAGCAATTGGCCTCATTCGCTGTCCAAGACGCCCGCACCATTTTGATCTCACCATTCGACGTCACCGCACTGCGCGAGATCGAAACAGCACTGTCATCTTCCGAAGTGGGTGCAAACCCGTCCAACGACGGTAAGGTCATCCGCGTTGTGATGCCGGAACTAACGAAAGAGCGCCGTCAAGAATACGTGAAGTTGATCAAATCGAAAGCCGAAGACCACCGGGTCTCGGTACGCAACGCTCGTCGCGCGGCGAAAGAAACCATCGACAAGATGGTCGACGATGGCGACATCGGAGAAGATGATGGACGCCGCGCCGAAAAAGAGCTCGATGAACTGACACGTAAATACGTGGACCAAATCGATGAGATGGCCAAGAACAAAGAAGAAGAACTATTGGAGGTCTAGGCTCTAACAGCCTTTGCTTGCATGTCCACACCAGACCCAAAATCCGAACAGCAGTTTCCGGTCGTGACCCAACTCGATGGGTTTCCTGACCCAGTCAGAGACCCCGAGACGGGCATGATCGTGCCGCAGACCCGCCGGGAACGCCGGGCGCTTGAAGCTGCCCAACAACGGATGCGCGCCCGACGCACTGCCCGACAGCAGCAAGCCCAAGACCAGACCAACGGAATCCCGGATGAAACGACTGAGGATCTAGGTTTAGGATCGGATCCATCCTCCGACCTCGACACCGAAGAGGCCGCGGTGTTGTCCGTCAAAGAAGTTGCGGTTGACGACGATGTTCCCTCACAGCCGCTCCCCGCAGCGCCGTCTGAAGAGCCCGTCTCACGGGCCGGGCGGAATCTACCGGCAGCCATCACGGTTGGCCTGGTGCTATTAGCTGCTGCGGCGCTGGGGATCTTTTGGTCGTCACTCGTCCTGGCGCTGTTGGTAGCGATACTGGTCACCCTGGGAATTTGGGAACTCGCTCAAGTCACCAAAACCAAAAACATCCATCTGGCACTGACACCGGCCTGGGTTGCTGGCCTTGGCATTCCCGCCGCGGCCTGGTTCGGTGGTATCGATGCGATGGTCTTTGCGCTATTTGGCAGTATTCTGCTGAGCGTATTTTGGACTGCAGTGGGGGAGCCGGACCGGCCGGCCGCCTCGATGGCAAGCACCTTACTGTCCATTCTATGGCTACCGTTCTTCCTATCGTTCGGCATCACCTTATTGCAGGAGCCCGACGGGAGTTTCTTGCTGATGACCACGGTCCTCGCGGTGGTGGCCAGTGATACTTTCGGGTATATCGTTGGCGCTACACTGGGCAAACACCGCATGGCGCCGAAGATCTCGCCGAAGAAGTCATGGGAAGGTTTCTTTGGTTCCCTGGTGGGTGCCGTGGGCATTTCAATGCTAGTGACTCACTTCTTCCTCGAGTACCCGTGGTGGGTCGGAAGCATCATCGGAACCGTGCTGATGCTTGCGGCCACAGCCGGTGACTTTGCCGCGTCTATGATCAAACGTGATTTTGGTGTCAAAGATATGGGCACCACACTGCCTGGTCACGGGGGCGTCATGGATCGCTTAGACTCAATCGTGTTTGCCGTACCCGTTGGGTACACCCTGTTCGTGGTCGTGCTGCCACTGATCTTGGGCTAGATCTCAAAGGAAGTATTGTGTCGACTCAAACCCAAACCGCATCACCGTTTCAAACCGTGCAGAAGCGTGAATTCGGATACCATACCGGCCAAGTGGATGAATTCATTACCGCTGCACGAGAGGCCTATGAAACCGAGTCCGGGATCACCGCAGATACCGTGCAAGCAAAGACCTTTGACCTCGTGCGCGGTGGGTACCGCACGGATCAAGTGGATCAAGTCTTAGAACGGCTGGAAGATGCACTGCGTCGTGCAGAACGCGATGAGTTCATCGCCACATATGGTCAACAGGCCTGGGATCTGCAACTGCTGGATCGGTTAGAAGAGCTCAACGGTCGATTGCAGCGCCCGCGCGGAGAAAAGTTCCGCCCCGCCGACCCAAGCGTCCAGGGATATCATGTCGCAGACGTGGAAGTGTGCATGGCCAAAATCACCGGTCACCTTCAAGACGAAGAGCACATTCGCATCGATGACGTTCGAAACGTCACCTTTCGCGCACAAAAAGGCCCTCATGGATACGATGAAGCTCAAGTCGATGCGTTCTTGCTAGCCGTCATTGAACTGCTAGTCGTGCTCGACTAGGAACCATATGACGCTAGTCCTCGCCCTGCTGGGCATTCTCATCATGGTCGTGGGAATCGCCGCCTCCATCGCCTTACACGAAATAGGACATTTGGTCCCGGCCAAACTTTTCAATGTTCGTGTTACCCAATACATGATTGGGTTTGGTAAGACCCTTTGGTCCACGAAAAAAGGTGAGACCGAATACGGCATCAAGGCCATCCCCTTGGGCGGATACGTCTCTATGATCGGGATGCTGCCGGCCAACAAACCCGGGCAACAACCATCCAAAGCTCGCGCACAGTATTTTCAGACGATGGCTCACCAGGCTCGCGAGGACGCTGCCGCCCAACTGACCGAACACGACTCCGGGCGTACGTTCATCTCCCTGCCCGTGTGGAAACGTATCATTATCATGCTGGGCGGCCCCTTCATGAACCTCGTGATCGCGCTCGTGATCACCGCCATCCTCGTGTCCACATTTGGCGTAGCCACACCCACCACCAAAGTGCACGATGTCTTCGAGTGCATGACCGAAACCACCGATGCCAGTGCACTAGATGCCGAATGCGACCCAGACGATGAGCCATCTCCGGCCTGGGAAGCCGGACTGCGACCCGGCGATGAAATCACCCACTTCAATAACCAACCGGTCGACAGCTGGGACGACCTTTCGGCGGCCATCCGGCAGCGCGCGAACACCAATACCACCATCACCTACGTCCGCGATGACGAAGTCATCAACGAAACCATCACCCCGGTACTCACTCAGCGCCCCGTCCTGGATCGGTTTGACCAACCAGTCACTGACAGTAAAGGGCAGCTCGAAACCGCACCGGTGGGTTTCATTGGCATGTCGTCGATGGTAGAAAACCAACAACAGCCAGCAAGCGCCGCATTTACCGTGGTGGGGGACCAAATATCCGGTACGTTCTCGGTTATTACCGTCCTGCCGGTCAAGCTTTGGGAAACCGCTCAGGTGCTCCTGACCGACGGAGAGCGGGACCCGACCGGACCCGTCTCAGTCGTGGGTGTTGGACGGATCGCTGGCGAAGCGGCCGCCCAGCAGGATATCCCCATCGAGGATCGTGCTGCGATGCTGCTATCGCTGATCGCCGGGCTCAATGTAGCCTTGATGGTATTCAACCTCATCCCGCTGCTGCCCCTGGACGGCGGACACGTGGCGGGAGCGTTGTGGGAAGCCCTCCGGCGCGGTTGGGCCAAACTGCGAGGCAAACCGGACCCGGGACCATTTGATATCGCTAAAATGTTCCCGCTCACCATCGTCGTCTTCGGTCTATTGCTGACGATGGGGGTATTGTTGATCGTTGCAGACATTTTCAAACCGGTAACGCTGTTCTAGACGAAAGGGTGACGTTGCGGCACCTGACCCGTACACTTCGTTGGTTACTTGATGCCGAAGACACCGTGGCACAGGCAACCGGTGATACCGTGCGCATTCTGGCCAACTCGGACACCCCAGCCCTGCGTCATCTCATTGAACAACAGCCCGTCACCAATGCCTATGTGCAATCCATTCTGGACACCGGTCGGCGTGCTGGGCCTATCGGCGGATTCGCCCGCGGTATTTTCCTGGGGATTTTTGACCCCCGGGCACCCGATAGGCTGATCGCCGCCTGTTGGGCCGGTGCCAACATCGTGCCGGTGACCGACGACTTTGAAGCCGGCGCGTACTTCGGTCAGGCCCTGAGGGCCCTGAGAGAATACTTCGGTTCGATTTTCGGGCCCCAACACGCCGTCGAAGGTATCTGGGATGCGCTGCGCCACGGCAGGCAAGCAGCCCGCGACATCCGGAAAGATCAGCCCTTCATGACGATCACCGACCAACCAGACGTCGTGGCAAACCCCAAGGTTCGCTTAGCCACCGAAGCTGACTATGCTCGAGTCCTGCCCGCCTCGGTGGCCATGTTTACGGAAGAACTGGGCTATTCGCCTCTGGCCGACGGTTCAAGCGGTTACCGTCTTCGAGTTCGCCAACTGATCGCCAAGGGCCACACTCTGATTGAACCGGGCTCCGAAGATATCACGTTCAAGGCCGACCTGGGCATTGTCACCCGTTCCGCAGTGCAAATACAAGGCGTCTGGGTGGCTCCGGCAGCTCGCGGTCAAGGCCGTGCTGCACCAGCGATGGCAGCGGTGGTCAATCATGCACTAGGCCTTGCTCCCGTGGTGTGCCTCTACGTCAATGATTTCAACACGGCCGCCATCCGCACCTACCAACGCGTCGGATTTGAAACCGTCGATCGCTTCGCGACCGTATTATTCTAAACAGTACGAAGGAAAGGCAGGCATGGGCAGGCAACTTCTGGTGCTCGGTGCGGTGACAGCCCTGGTATTGACCGGCTGTTCACAGCCGCGCGAGTCTTCCTCGGTCGACGTCACCCCGCCTCCGGAAGTGGAAGTGCCTACTCAAACCATCTTCTATGAGGCTATCCAAGCGGCCCTAGGCGAGGAGGCAATCATCTCCACCGGGCAGCCCGCCATCGAAGCTCTCAATAGTGCGGCAGCCGAAATCGCCCAGTACGCACCGGAACCTGCTGAGTGCGCGGGGACCATTGACCCAGAGTTTTACACCACCACCGAGGTGGCGATGGGATTTCACTCACAATCTGGCGAGGACGCACAGCATAGCGCCCAAACCATCGTCGCAGCCGACCTTGAAACCGCCGATGACGCGAGCGCATACTTTGGGGCACGAACCGATCCCTGGGTGGAATGTCCCTCGGTCGACCTGACCATTGATGACACCAATGTCCTCACCTTGCACTACGAGGCCTCGACCTTTGCCGACACCACAGACCTATCAGTGCCCGAGATCATGACTCAAGCAGACCAAGACATGGTCCTAACATCGGCTGGAGAATTATCGGCTGCGTTTGAATCCTCAGATACCACGGTTCCAAATCCCGGAGGTCTGCCGGATTACGTCATCTCACCCGATGAGATTCCAGAACCCGAACCTGAACACATCTCAGTGACCAACGCCACCGTCGTGGCACGCTTTGACAGTCACGTCTACTGGGTCACAGTGGAGCCCGGAGAACGTCTGAACGAAGCGATCACCATGTTGGCCGAGGTTGTAGAAATGGTGCAAGACGAACTGTGAAACCTGCCGCTCTGCTATTGCTCCTTGCCGTGTTGGGCCTGACTGCTTGTACCGATCAACCGGTCGAACCTGAACCTGCACCCACTGCCACGGTGACTGAAACCGTGACAGCTGATCCCGCCGATCAGTTGCCCTCGGAAGATGAGCTCACTGATGCCATTGCCACCGTCATGGGCGCCTCCGACCCAGCACAGCTGCCCCAGGGTGCTGCAGCCCTCGATGAATTATCCGCGGTGCTCACCGCAGAGGGTGACGAAGATGACCAGTCAGATGGTGCGCAAGACACCAACTCGTGTCCTGCGGCGTTCGAAACCCAACCTGAGATTGCCGGTTACGGTCTAGCCGCAGCCCAAGACGAAGACACCGCAGACGACCAAGAGGAAACGACCGGTCTAGCTGCCCTGGGTTTTGAATCCCCCGAACGTGCCACCGCGCTCACGGACGAAATCCAAGATTTCGCTCAAACCTGCGAAGGGTACGAAATCCAGCCACTGACCCACCACACCGATGAAGCATTTCAAATCCGTGTCACCCCCGCCGACGAACCGAGCACATCGGTAGTACTGGTTCGCAACACCACCTGGGTCTATGCAGTTGCCTCGACCCCGGCCACAGACGTGGGCTTGGCGCTGACTCTGATCGATCAGCTCGAAGAAACGCTGCGGTAGAATACTTGCCAGATAACCACCGACCACCCTTCTTGAATGGAGCCCTCACAGTGCCATTGCGCATGTCCACACTATTTCTTCGCACCCTGCGAGATGATCCGGCCGATGCCGAAGTAGCCAGCCACAAACTGCTTGTCCGTGCCGGTTACATTCGTCGAGCCGCACCGGGTGGTTACACCTGGTTACCTCTTGGACTGCGCGTCAAAAACAAGGTGGAAAACATTGTTCGAGAAGAGATGAACGCCATCGGCGGGCAGGAAGTGCACTTCCCAGCTCTTTTGCCCAAGGAACCTTACGAGGCCACTGGGCGGTGGGAAGACTACGGCGACGGCATTTTCCGCCTACAAGATCGCTCGGGTGCGGACTTCTTGCTGGCACCCACCCACGAAGAACTCTTCACTTTGTTAGTCAAAGACCACTACTCGTCGTATAAAGATCTGCCGGTATATCTCTATCAGATCCAAACGAAATACCGTGACGAAGCCCGCCCGCGAGCTGGTCTACTGCGAGTTCGTGAATTCATCATGAAAGACTCGTATTCCTTCACGATCGACGATGCTGGCCTGGATGAAGCCTACGAGAAACACCGCGAAGCCTACGTGCGCATCTTTGAGCGCCTCGGTTTAGACGTGGTTGCCGTGGAAGCCATGGCCGGTGCCATGGGTGGGTCCCGTTCAGAAGAGTTCTTGCACCCCTCCGCAGCAGGGGAGGACACCTTCGTTGAATCACCCGGCGGCTACCGAGCCAATGTCGAAGCCGTCTCAACGGTGGTTCCTGACGCCATCGACTACACCGATGCAGCTGCTCCAGAAGTCAAAGACACCCCCGCCTCCACTACGATTGCCGCGCTGGTAGAAGTAGCCAATGACCTGGCACCCAAAGAAACGGGTCAGTGGCAGGCGCACGAGACACTAAAATGTGTCGTCCTGACCGCGGTGCTAGACGGAGATGAACGGCAAGTATTTGTCGTAGCCGTGCCCGGGGACCGTGACGTCGACATCAAACGCCTCGAAGCTTCCATTGGTGAAGCACTGGGTGTGACCGGTGAACCGTCAGTAGAGCCGGCCACCGAAGACGACATCGCCAAACACGCGCAACTTGTGCCAGGCTATATCGGCCCCACGGCATTCAACGCCGGACAAGTCCAGCAAATGCTGGGCACCGAGTCGCAGACCGGGATCCCGTTTTTCGTCGACCCACGGATCGTTCCGGGGAGCACGTGGATCACCGGAGCCAACGATGACCAACAACACGTCTTTGGATTGGTCGCAGAACGCGACTTCAGCTGGGACGGCGTGCTGGAGGCCACCGCGGTCCAAGATGGCGACCCGGCACCAGATGGTTCGGGACCGCTAGCTACCCGCCGGGGTATGGAAATGGGCCACATCTTCCAGTTAGGCCGTAAGTACGCTGAAGCACTAGGACTCAAAGTGCTCGACGAAAATGGGAAACAAGTCGTCGTGACCATGGGCTCCTACGGTATCGGCATTTCGCGTGCCGTCGCAGCGCTGGCCGAAGCCCATCATGATGAACAGGGTTTGATTTGGCCAATCAACGTCGCACCTGCCCACGTTCACATTGTGGCCACCGGTAAAGACGACAGTATCTTTGAGACCGCCGAAGAGTTTGCCACCAAACTCGAAGCCGCAGGCATCGAGGTATTACTGGATGATCGCAGAAAAGCACATGCGGGAGAAAAATTCTCCGATGCGGAACTGCTCGGCGTACCCATCCACCTCATCGTGGGACGAGGGTTAGCCAAAGGCACGGTCGAACTCAAAGACCGGTTCGCCGCTACCCGCGAAGATCTTGCGGTAGATGATGCACTGGAGCACTTGACCAATCTCGTGCACAGCTACCAGAACCGTTAGATACCCGTTGTGGTTGCCGGGCGATGGCCACTCGCCCGGCCATCAGGGTACGTTTAGCTGGTAAACGTAAAAGGCGATTTGCCAGGCTGCCAAGTGGCCTCCCAGCTGATCACTTGCCATAAACCGGCTAGGGCTAATTCACGTTCCGGTGCGGTCTCGGCTAACAGGTACAGCTGGGACCACTCGTCCAACAAATTATCTGAGACCTTCACCATATGGCCGAGGCTCATCCCGTCGGCGCGGCGTAACGTGTCGGATAACACAAAGGTCACCGGCACCCCCGGTTCGCACTCCGGTGGGAACAGTCGCGTGAGGGCTAGTGCGCTATCGTGGGCTTGCGATTGCTGGGCACGCCACAATGCCGTATCGACGACTCGGGCTCCTGCGACCGTAGAAAAGTAATCAACCCCATGCAGCTGGATAGTCGCATGTTCCAATGCCTGGGCGTAACGCGAACCACACGAGACCGGTTCACTGCTGACTACGGCATCCGGAATAGTTTGGACATGCGGTGGTGTTGTAGCAGAAGCAGCAGATATCCGCAGAACTCTGACGAGATGTTCAATGTGCTGTGAAGCGGTCAACTCGCTGGATTCCTCGGTGACACTATCGCTGCTTCGGACCAGACTGGTGGCCAGCCACGTGCCGAGTCCCACAAGCGCAATAAGCACGATTGCAGTGATGACCCCAGGCCACATCGGACGGCGGGGTGCCACACCTTGTCGGATCGAATCGTCATACTTCACATCACGTTATTGTGTCATAGTTCCACCGAACACCACTCGGACCGGGCCGAGGTTGGTACAAATGTCTATACAACGCACTGCTAGGAGTACATCACCGCGCTATGGTCAACCGTCGTAGTTTCGCTCAACACGTCCATGAATCACGCCCCGCCGTGTCGGAGTTAGATCCGATCCAGCGGTCTGAGCTCCAGTCGCTGATCGGGGCCGTGGTGGAGGGCCAGGGGCTCTGGTGTGAAGAAGTCGTGCTGGGAGGTCAGCCAGGGGACCGAGTCCTTTCTGTCGTCGTAGACCGTATCGACGACCAGGACGGCATCAGCCTTGACACCATCGGGGTAATAACCCAAGAAGTTTCGGCCGCGCTTGATGCCGAAGGCGATGCGATCCCGGAACTCGGCTCGCAATCGTACACGCTGGAGGTCACAACACCCGGTACCGACCGACCACTGGTGCGCAAACATCACTGGGAGAAAAATCTCGGACGTGTGGTCAATGTTCGAATTGATGACCAGGAAGCCACGGACGCCAAAATTCACGATGTCGATGCTGAGGGTGTCGAGCTGTCGATCATCACTCCGGGTGCGAAAAAAGGTATGCCCGCTAAGTACGCCAAGCCCGAGCACTATTCCTACGAGCGGCTGTCGAATGCCATCGTCCAAGTTCAGCTAAAATAGCCTAGAAACTCTGGCCCCGGTCAGCTATAACTGCACCACATAACAGAATCACAAGTGAATGACCCCTGGAGGACCCCTGGTGGATATCGATATTTCCCTGCTGCGCATGCTTGAGACGGAACATGAATTTCCGTTGGATCAACTGATCTCAACAATCGAGCAAGCACTGCTGCTGGCCTACCATAAATCTCCCGGCGCGATCCCACAAGCCCGAGCCGAAGTAGACACCAAAACTGGCAAAGTCACCATTTGGGCAGTCGAATACGGGGATAATGACGAGCCGATTGGCGAATTCGATGACACCCCATCAGGGTTTGACCGGATCGCTGCCTCGACCGCCCGACAGGTGATTGTGCAGCGCCTTCGCGATGCTGAAGATGATCAAGTGCTGGGGGAGTTCCGGGACAAACAGGATCAGGTCATCTCGGGCGTGATCCAACAGGGTAACAACCCGCATATGATTCAGGTAGATCTGGGCAGTGTCGAAGGTGTTCTTCCACCGGCAGAACAAGTCCCTGGCGAAGACTATTCACACGGCACCCGGTTGCGTTCCTACGTTGTGTCCGTGACTCGTGGCAATAAGGGTCCGTCCATCACCTTGTCGCGTTCCCACCCGGGACTGGTCCGTAAACTGTTTGAGTTCGAAGTGCCAGAAATCGCCAACGGCAGTGTCGAGATCGCCGCGATCGCTCGGGAAGCTGGACACCGCACCAAGATCGCGGTGAAAGCCAATGAACCCGGTATCAACGCCAAAGGTGCTTGCATTGGCGAAATGGGCAGCCGTGTCAGAGCGGTCATGACCGAGCTCAACGACGAGAAGATCGACATCGTTGACTACTCAGAAGATCCCGCTGCGTTTATCACCGCAGCCCTATCCCCATCAAAGGTCGTCAAAGTCTTTGGAGTGGATGAAGCAACTCGTTCAGCCTCCGTTGTCGTACCTGATTATCAACTGTCTCTTGCCATTGGCAAAGAAGGACAGAACGCCCGACTGGCCGCAAAACTGACCGGATGGCGCATCGACATCATGGGAGAGACGGTCTACGAACAGCAAAGAGGCGCTGAAGCGGCTCCAGAGGCTTAGCTCCTTTGGCGTCAACCAGGCGCTTTGCGTTAGACTATTAAAGGTTGACGATAGTGTGGCAGATGTGGAGGCCCATGGCCAAGCATGTACCAATGCGGTTATGTATTGGCTGTCGCACACGTGAAACCATTGACAGTTTGGTACGTGTCGCGTTCGACGAAGCCAATGATTCCCGATCATTAGTTTTAGATCAGCGCAACGTACTACCGGGACGTGGTGCTTGGCTGCACCGCGACCCGAAGTGTTTGTCCACGGCTTTGCGCAAACGCGCTTTTGCTCGGGCTTTTCGGGGTCGGGTCGACACCGCACAGCTAGAACAATCGCTGAGCGCATGGCACACGACAGACACCACCACATATAACAATGATGAAAGCGGGTCAGAGATCTGATGGATACCCGGTGAGCACACGATGAGTGCCCAACGATGAATATCACAGTCAGCTCACAACGCATGAGCAACCGTGGAAACGGTGTCATGCGGTTGATGACAGAGCATATAATTCGACCGGCCAGAATCGCGGTAATGCACTAAGTTCTAGTGGCAGCCACGATTCAGCCAGAATAGGAGAATCGTGGCGAAACTCCGCGTCCACGAAGTTGCGAAGCAACTTGGGATTACATCCCGCGAGGCGCTGAAGAAACTCGAAGAAATTGGCGAGTTCGTATCTTCAGCATCCTCAACCATTGAACCACCGGTAGTGAAGCGTTTGAAAGCAGAATTTGCTGACGCCGCACCGGCAGAAAAACCAACACCCGCGGCCAAGAAGCCTGCCGCGCCGAAACCTGCGGCCAAGAAACCAGCCGCGCCAAAGGCACAAGAGCCGGCAGCTCCGGCCAAAGAGTCGAAGCCTGCAGCGCCGAAGCCAGGACCGAAAGCTCCGACCCCACAAGAGCCGGCTCCCACGCCGCCAGAGGTCGCGCCAACACCTGCCGCCGAGACTCCAAAACCGGCAGCCAAGCCTGCGCCAGAGCCAGTTGCAGAACCAGAATCTGCAACAAAACCGGACGCAGCAAAACCAGACGTAGCAAAACCTGGCCAGGACAAGCCTGCGGCACCAAAACCAGGGCCGAAAGCACCAGCGCCTCGTCCGGGTAACAACCCCTTCCAATCCAAGGAAGGCACCACCGCCCCTCGTCCAGGACCACGCGGTGGTGGCCCACGCCCAGGAAACAACCCGTTCGCCCCGCAGCAAGGCATGCGCCAAGAACGTGGTGGCGGTCCACGCCCTGTACCGGGTCGTGGCGGACCCAAGCCGGCTCCTCGCAAGGGCGCACCAAAACCTGGCGCAAAGCCAGGCGGTAAGCCTGAAACAGCAGCACCACGCGGTTCAGGTCCACGCCCATCGCCGGCAATGATGCCCGGCCAGATCACCCCGCCCAAACCGGCCGAACCAGGCCGCGGTGGGGGACCACGTCGTGGCGCCGGTGGCGGACCGCGTCGAGGCCCGGGCCGTGGCTCACCTCAGGGTGCCTTCGGTCGGGGACCACAAACCGGTCGTCGTCGTTCCAAGAAGCGTCAACGTCGCGAAGAGCAGCATCAGCAAGCTCCAGTCATTGGCGGCGTCAAGGTACCAAAGGGTGACGGCGATACCGTCATCCGGTTGCGTCGCGGCTCCTCGATTGCTGATCTCGCTGAGCGCATCAAAGCTGATCCGGCAGCACTGGTGACCATCCTGTTCCACCTGGGTGAAATGGCCACGGCTAACCAGTCCTTGGACGAAGAGACCTTCGCTATCCTGGGTGAGGAAATCGGCTATAAAGTACAAGTCGTCTCCCCAGAAGAAGAAGATCGTGAAATCCTCGACGCCTTCGACATCGACCTCGATGAAGAAGAAGCCGCAGAAGACATGGAAGCCCGCCCGGCGGTTGTCACCGTTATGGGTCACGTGGACCACGGTAAAACCCGCACGTTGGATGCCATCCGCTCTGCACGGGTCCGTGAATCCGAAGCCGGCGGCATCACCCAGCACATCGGTGCATACCAGGTCGAAGTGCCACACGACGGAAATCAGCGCACGCTGACCTTCATTGATACCCCGGGTCACGAGGCGTTCACCGCCATGCGTGCTCGCGGTGCAAAGGTCACCGACATTGCCGTACTGGTCGTCGCCGCTGATGACGGCGTCATGCCCCAGACCGTTGAAGCGCTCAACCACGCCAAAGCCGCTGAAGTGCCGATCGTGGTTGCGATCAACAAGGTCGATAAGGAAGGCGCGAACCCGGATCGTATCCGTGGTGAATTGTCCGAATACGGCCTGGTCCCAGAAGAATATGGTGGCGACACCATGTTCGTAGAAATCTCTGCCTTGCAGAAGCAGAACATCGACGGATTGCTCGAATCGATCCTGCTAACCGCCGATGCTGCGCTGGAACTGACCGCTAACCCAGAACGTGAAGCCCGTGGGGTTGCCATTGAGGCTAACCTCGATCGCGGTCGAGGCCCAGTGGCCACCGTCCTGGTCCAGAACGGTACGCTGCACGTTGGCGATAACATGGTCGTGGGCGATGCTCACGGTCGTGTCCGTGCGATGTTCGATGAGTATGGCGACCCTGTCAAAGAGGCCTTGCCGTCACGTCCGGTTCAGGTACTTGGTCTGTCCAACGTGCCGCGCGCCGGTGACGTCTTCTTGGTCACCGACGACGAACGGACCGCGCGCCAGATCGCTGAACGACGCGAAACAGCAAAGCGCAACGCTATGCTGGCACGTCGCCGCAAGCGCATCACCCTGGAAGAGTTCGATCAGGCTGTTGCCGAAGGCAAACTGGATACGCTCAACCTCATTATTAAAGGTGACGCATCCGGTCCGGTGGAAGCACTGGAAGATTCACTCATGCAGATCGATGTGGGCGGCAAGGACGAAGTCCAATTGCGCGTTATCCACCGTGGCGTGGGTGCCATCACCCAGAACGACGTCAACCTGGCAACCGTCGACGATGCCGTCATCATCGGCTTCAACGTTCGCCCGGCTGAACGCGTCACCGAGCTGGCCGATGAAGAAGGCGTCGACATGCGCTTCTACACCGTCATCTACGACGTGATCGACGACATCGAACAAGCGCTCAAGGGCATGCTGAAACCGGAATACGAAGAAGCGGTGCTCGGTCGCGCCGAAGTCCGCGAAATCTTCCGTTCCTCCAAAGCAGGCACCATTGCCGGTTCCATGGTGGCCTCCGGTATCATGCGTCGCAACGCCACAGCACGCCTACTGCGTGATAACCGCGTGGTGGCCGACGATCTTTCGATCGGCTCGTTGCGTCGTTTCACCGACGATGTCACCGAAGTCCGCGAAGGCTTCGAATGCGGTATCGGACTGGGTAAATTCAGCGATATCCGCGAAGGCGACATCATCGAAAACTACGAAATGCGAGAGATACCGCGCGTATAGCTTGCAGCTCCGCGGCGTCCACACCGGACGCCGCGGATCCACCCCATTTCAGGAGATCTACCATGGCAGATCACAACCGTGCCGCACGACTGGCACAACGAATCAAAGTGCTTCTTGCTGAAGCTCTGCAAAAAACGATCAAAGATGACCGGGTCGACAACGTCACGATTACCGAAGCTCGCGTCACCAATGATCTACAGCAAGCCACTGTGTACTACACCGTCTTTGGTGATGACGACACCGTAGCCGCAGCGCACGAAGCAATGGAAGAAAACCGTGGACTCTTACGTCGCGAAATGGGCCGCGGGCTCAACATCCGGTTGGTTCCGACACTAGAGCTCATCCGCGACACCGTTCCCGAGACCGCCGCGCAACTGGAAGAAGTGCTGCGCGCCGCTCGAGCCCGGGATGCTGAACTCGCCGCACAGCGCGAATCAGCAACCTATGCCGGTGACGAAGACCCTTATAAGGAATAACACAATGGTGGCAGACGCTTCGGGATTACTTCTGGTGGATAAACCAGCGGGATGGACTTCACACGATGTGGTGTCTCGTACCCGCAAACTCGCTGGAACCCGAAAAGTCGGCCACGCAGGCACATTGGACCCGATGGCCACCGGATTGCTGGTCATCGGGTTCAATAAGGCCACCCGGTTGCTGACCTACATCGTCGACACCACAAAAACGTATCGCGCGACGATCCGACTGGGTCACACCACCACGACTGACGATGCCGACGGTGAGATCGTTCAAACTCGATTCGCGAATGCCGTCACCCCGGAAGACATCCAGCGGGCTGTCGCAGCACTGACCGGCACGATTCAACAGGTACCCTCGTCAGTATCCGCCATCAAGATTGATGGAAAACGGGCGTACCAGCGGGTCCGGGATGGCGAGGACGTCGAGATCCCGGCGCGCGAAGTCACCATCCACCGGTTCGACGTCGAAACTATCAACCGTGCCGATGACGGCAAGACGATCGACATCGAGGTTGAGGTCGAATGCACGCCCGGCACCTATATTCGCGCGCTGGCCCGCGATATGGGAGAGGACCTCAACACCGGAGGTTATCTCACGGCCCTGCGCCGCACCGCAGTGGGCCCCTATACCGTCGCCAATGCCGCCACCCTGGAACAATTGGCCCAGGACTTTCAATACACGGATATTTCCCAAGCGGCCGCAAAGCTCTTTCCGGTCCGCACCGTGAGCCTTGCACAGGCCCAAGACCTCGTCCATGGACGTCGCATCGAACCGACCGATGATAGCCAGCTGCACGCAGCGCAGCTGGCGAATGGACAGCTGGTCGCGTTGATCACCGATGTGGAACGTGCTGGCACCATCGAAGCTAAGCCGGAGATCGTGTTTGCCACGCTCGAAGACCTGACCGGGGCGTCTGCATGATTCTCGACGGCTGGTTTTACGCTGGGGCAGTCATCGGCATCCTGTCTGCGATCATTTGTATTGCCGCGACAATTTTTCGGGACCACCCGGCAGATTCGTCGATCTTGTCACTGGCTGCCATTGAACTGTATCTGGGGGTCTACGCCATCTACGCCCTGGTGTCACCCGTGCCTATTAATGGTCCCGGCTGGGAATTTTGGGGCTACATCATCACGGCAATGCTCTTACCCCCGATCGCGTTCTTCTGGGGGATAACGGACAAAACTCGTTGGTCCAATTTGGTCATGGCCGCCATTGGGCCGACCATATTGGTCATGATTCACAGATTGCAGGTGATCTGGCATGGCTAAAATTGCCAGCCGTACCCCAACACAAGCAACCGGCCGCACCACCGGCGTCGGCCGCATCATCGTCATGCTGTATGCGATCTTAGCGCTGGCGGCGTCCTGGCGCTCGGGATTCCAGATCCTAACCAAGTTCGATGAAGCGCCCGTGGCATTTACCTTGTCGGCGATGGCCGGGATCGTGTACATCGTGGCCACTATCGCCCTTGCGACCCCGGGGCGCAAAGCGTGGAGCGTTGCAGTGGTTGCCGTGTGGTTTGAACTCATCGGCGTGGTGACCGTTGGCACCTGGTCGCTGCTGGCCCCCCAGATGTTCCCCGAATCCACCGTCTGGTCTAGCTTTGGTATCGGCTATGGCTTCATCCCGCTCATCCTGCCGCTGATCGGCTTGTATTGGTTATATAAACACCGGCCAAAACCGTTAGCCTAGACTCATCTCCCGCGATACGAAAGAAGATACCAAGTGCAATACTGGGCAGGTACCGCTGCAATACAGCAACCAACACCGCCGTCGGTGGTCACACTCGGAAACTTCGACGGCGTCCACCGCGGCCACCAGGCCGTGTTGAAGCTCGTTGTAGATACCGCACACCAACACGACCTGACCTCGGTCGCGGTGACCTTTGACCCGCACCCTCGGTTGGTCCACCTGCCTGAAGAACCCCTGGTCCCCATCGTGTCGTTGCCACAAAAAATTCGGCTGCTGGAAGCCTGCGACCTCGACGCTACACTGGTCATCCACTACACACTGGATTTCGCGGCGCAATCCGCACAGGCCTTCGTGGAGAACATCCTCGTCGAAGCCTTGAACGCTCGAATCGTGGTCGTCGGCGCTGACACGCGTTTCGGAGCCGGCAACACCGGGGACATTCACACCCTGCGAAAGTTGGGCCAGGTACACAACTTTGAGGTGGTCGAAGTTGAGGACGTGGGCGAAACCGAACGTTGGTCCTCCACCTGGGTGCGCGAGACCCTAGCACATGGCAATGTTGCTCAAGCCAGCCGTATCCTGGGCCGCTACCACACGGTCGAAGGTGACATCGTCCACGGTCATGCCAGAGGCCGCGAACTCGGCTTCCCAACGGCCAACTTCGCACCCGACGCCCAGGGCATGATCCCCGCCGATGGCGTCTACGCCGGCTGGTTCACCGACGCGACCGGACAACGTCTGCCCACGGCAATCTCGGTGGGCAGTAACCCGACCTTCAACGATGTTGTCCGCACCGTGGAAGCCCATATTTTTGACCGGCCGCAAGACGAAGCGCTGGAAGAGTTCAACCTCTACGGGCAGCACTGCACCGTGGAATTCGTCGCCCGGCTGCGAGGCATGCTGGCGTTTAGCGGTATTGATGAACTCGTCGCGCAAATGGACCGCGACGTGAGCGATGCCAGAGCGATCCTCACCGGTGAAGCACCAGAACTTGACGCTCCACAGCCCCGAGGCGCTCAATAAATGTCGGCTCGCCGCTCCTCAGCTACGACACTGAACCGGGACGCACGAACACGCTACCAGCTAGCCTTCGACACCGACCAAGCTGAGCTCTACCACAGCATCCGGCCCGGCTACCAAGCCGAGATCCTGCCGTTTCTCACCTCACGCTCTGCGGGCCTAGCCATTGATCTGGGGGCCGGCACAGGACTGTTTACCGACCAACTTGTTGCAGCCGGGTGGGACGTGGTCGCAGTCGACCCGGCCGCACACATGCTGCACATCCTCGCAGCGAATCACCCTGACGTGACCACCGTGGTGAGCTCAGTCGAAGAGTTAGACACCACGGCATGGCAAAACCAAGCAGACCTAGTCGTCTGCGCTCAAGCCTGGCACTGGATTGATACGGTTCAAGGCTGCCACCAGGCCGCCGAGCTCTTAGCAGCAGAGGGAACCTTCGCCGTGGTGCACCACCAAATCGACACCTCACATGATTGGGTATTGCGGCTGTGCCGCATCATGCACTCGGGCGACGTGCATCCCATTGAGAAACCACCACAGGTGACTGAGCAGTTCACCGAACCCGAGGGCGCCTGGTGGCACTGGCATCAACGCTTGAATGTTGAACAAATTCATCAGCTCATGATGAGCAGGGCCTACTATCTGCGCACGACCCCGCGACAGCGGGCGCGCATGCATGACAATCTTCAGTGGTACCTGCTGGATCATCTGGGCTACACCGAAGATGACACCATCCAATTGCCCTACGTCACGGCCGCTTGGCGGATGCACAAGCGCCAATTGGGTCGTCACTGAACAAAGTGGTAAGGTTGGTGGCTGGTGTTCGCTGCGGTCCGCGGTGGCGATACCCGCCGACATGTCGGTGTTCTCTGATCGCGGTACAGCTCTCAAGGAGTTTCACATGTCAATTTCCCGTGAAGTAAAGCAGCAGCTTATTGCCGAATACGCCACCCATGAGGGTGACACCGGCTCGCCAGAAGTTCAGGTCGCCGTCCTGTCCCGTCGTATCGCGAATCTGACTGCACACCTCAAGGATCACCCCCACGACCACCACACCCGCCGCGGCCTGATGGCCCTGGTCGGTCGCCGTCGTCGTATGCTGCAGTACCTCTACTCCGAGGATGTAGAACGTTACCGTTCATTAATCGAACGGATCGGCCTGCGCAAGTAGGGTGAGACAAAGTTTGGGGCGGCGCTCCGGGGAATTGCCGGACGCCGCCTTGAAGTTTAATTACACTAGATAACAGTGCCATCTGGCACACCAGAAAAATTGCATCAAACCCGTTCCGTTTCCCGGTCCTCGACAGTGACCTCCGGAGCACACGTTGCGGAGGTTTCGATCGAAGACCGACATGATGGGTTTGATGCAAATATTTGAAAGGAGACCTATGGAAGGTCCAGAAATTCAATTTGCAGAAGCCGTCATTGATAACGGCGCATACGGTACTCGTACCGTCCGATTCGAAACCGGCCGCCTGGCCAAACAAGCCACCGGCTCCGCCTTCGTCATGCTAGACGAAGACACCTCGATGCTGACCACCACCACCGTGGGCAAGAGCCCGCGTGAAGGTTTTGACTTCTTCCCGCTGACCGTTGATGTTGAAGAACGTCAGTACGCCGCAGGTAAGATCCCCGGATCATTCTTCCGTCGTGAAGGCCGCCCACCGACGGATGCTATTCTGACCGCCCGTCTCATCGACCGGCCGTTGCGCCCATCTTTTGCTGATGGCATTCGCAACGAAGTGCAAGTCGTCGTGACCGTCACTTCAATGGGCCCAGACGAGATGTACGACAGCGTGGCTATCAACGCCGCCTCCATGTCCACGACCCTGACCGGGATGGATTTCGCCGGCCCAATCGGTGCGGTACGTATGGCACTCATTGCCGATGATCAAGGCGAAACCCAGTGGGTTGCTTTCCCGAAATACTCTCAACTAGAAAACGCCGTGTTCAACATGGTCGTTGCCGGGCGTATCGCCGATGACGACATCGCCGTGATGATGGTCGAAGCAGAAGCCACCGACGAAGCGTGGTCACTGATTCACGACAAGAATGTGGCCGCCCCGACTGAAGATGTCGTTGCTGCCGGCTTGGACGCTGCGAAGCCATTTATTCGCGTGCTGTGTGAAGCTCAAGCAGATCTGGCCGAGCGGGCCAGCAAAGAGCCGGTTGAAATTCCACTGTTCCGCGCCTACGAACAAGACGCCTTCGACGCGGTTGAAGAATTCGCTGCCGAGCGCTTGACCGAGATCTACTCGATCGGTGACAAACAGGCTCGTGAAACGGCTTCGGATGAATACCACAAAGAAGTCATCGAAGCACTGGCCGGCGAAGGCAAACCTTTCGAAGAGCGCCAAGACGAAATCGTCAAGGCCTACGGGGCTGTCACCAAACACATCGTGCGCAAACGGATCCTCACCGACCAGGTACGTATCGACGGCCGCGGGCTCACGGACATCCGTCAACTCACCGCCGAAGTGGAAGTGCTGCCACGCGTGCACGGTTCCGCAATCTTTGAACGCGGCGAAACCCAGATTATGGGTGTCACCACGCTGAACATGCTCCGGATGGAACAAAGCCTGGACTCCTTGAGCCCAGAAACCTCCAAGCGATACATGCACCACTACAACTTCCCGCCGTATTCGGTCGGGGAAACCGGTCGCGTTGGCTCACCAAAACGTCGCGAAATCGGCCACGGTGCACTGGCAGAACGTGCCATCGCTCCGGTTCTGCCGTCGCGTGAAGAATTCCCATACGCCATCCGTCAGGTATCCGAAGCGTTGGGTTCCAACGGGTCGACCTCGATGGGTTCGGTCTGTGCATCAACGCTGTCGCTGTACAACGCTGGTGTCCCACTGCGCGCTTCCGTTGCTGGGATCGCTATGGGTCTCGTTTCAGACACCGTCGATAACGAAACCCGTTACGCCGCGCTGACCGACATCTTGGGCGCTGAAGACGCCATGGGTGACATGGACTTCAAAGTTGCCGGCACCAAGGATTTCATCACCGCCATTCAGCTTGATACCAAGCTCGACGGGCTCCCAGCCGACGTCCTGTCAGCTGCGCTCACCCAAGCTCGCGAAGCTCGCCTGCACATCCTGTCGGTCATGGAATCGGTCATTGATGAAGCCGATGCAATGAGCGAGACCGCTCCACGCATCCTGTCAGTCAAGATCCCGGTCGACAAGATCGGTGAGGTCATTGGGCCCAAGGGCAAGATGATCAACCAGATCCAGGAAGACACTGGCGCAGACATCAGCATCGAAGACGATGGCACGGTCCTGATCGGTTCCACCGAAGGTAAAGCAGCTGAAGAGGCACGCGATACCATCAACGCCATCGCCAACCCACAGGTCCCAGAAGTCGGTGAACGCTACCTCGGCACCGTGGTCAAGACCACCAGCTTTGGTGCTTTCATCTCTTTGACCCCGGGCAAAGACGGCCTGTTGCACATCTCTGAACTGCGCAAACTCAACGACGGCAAACGCGTCGACGAAGTCGACGATGTCGTTGCTGTTGGGTCCAAGATTCAGGTCGAGATCGCCAAGGTCGATGATCGTGGCAAACTGTCGCTGGTCCCCGTCATTGAAGACGGCCAAGCTGACCAAGAAGGTCAAGACGACTAACCCCTGCTAAACCGTAAAATGCCGGGCTGAACACCACGTTCAGCCCGGCATTTTCATGTCAACCCTGCCCTCGGACTAAAGTAGTACACATGTCATCAGCTACCACACCACAACCCATCCGCGTAGCCCTGGTCGGAGCCACCGGCAAAATGGGCCGCTACGCCATCGACGCCATCAGCAACGCCGACGATATGGACCTCGTTGCGACCCTGTCATCCAAAAATCCGTTGGAAGACATCACCGAAGCGCAAGCGACGCACGTGCTAGATCTCAGCGTGCCAGATATTTCCCCTGACGTTGTAGCCTTTGCGGTCGACAACGGTCTCCACACCGTGGTGGGTACCTCCGGTTGGACCGAAGACAAACGCACCGCGCTTGCCTCGCAGCTGGCTAACCACCCCGAAATCGGGGTGCTCATCGCTCCGAACTTCTCGATCGGTTCGGTGCTAGCCACCCGTTTTGCAGCCCAAGCCGCCCCATACTTCGACTCGGTGGAAATCATCGAAATGCATCACCCCCACAAACTCGATGCCCCATCGGGGACCGCCGTGCGGACCGCCGAGATGATTGCCACAGCACGTCACAACGCCGGTGTCGGAGCGTCCCCGGATGCCACCAAGCACGATCCCGACCATGCTCGCGGTGCACAAGTTGACGGCGTCCACGTCCACGCCGTCCGATTGGCAGGGCTCGAAGCGCATCAAGAAGTCCTGCTGGGCACGCCGGGACAGCAACTTGTCTTGCGCCACGATGCCTTCGACCGCACCTCATACATGCCAGGCGTCTTGTTGGGACTGCGCACCGTGGCCTCTCGCCCTGGACTGGCCTACGGACTCGACGAATACTTGGATTTGGACTAACGCGATGAAAACAAAAATAGCCGTGGGCCTGCTCACCGCTTTGACCCTGCTATTTGCGGTCCTTGCCGTGTGGTCGGCCATCGCGTTCCTGAGCACGGATGACTGGATCGCCAAGGCGATCGGAGTCAGCGTCATCGCCATTGTGATCTTGGGGATGTGGGCGTTGGTGCGCGAACTGCGGTTTGGCGCCAGCACCGAGAAACTGGCCCGGATTCTTGAAGCGGAAGGGTTCCTGCCCGAAGATAACCTCCCGCGAGTGCGCGGCCGAATTGATCGTGCTGCCGCGGATAAAGAGTTCGAAATATATCGTGCCGAAACCGAAGCTGCCCCCGATGACTGGCGCAGCTGGTACCGGTTAGGCCTAGCCTACGACGCGGCTGGCGATCGGAAACGGGCCCGATCCGCGATACGGGACGCTATCACGATGTACCGTCAGAACTAAGTTTTGGCGGTCACCCGCGAAGCATTCCGCAACAACGATTCCAACGGGCCGCGCACCTTGAGGAAATATACGACCATCCCGAGGACTGCGACCAGCACCCAATGCACGATCAGCATCAACCAGATGTCGTCCCATACAGGGTCGCCGATCACAACCATCGATGGCCACGTCCGCGGCCAGAGGCCGGTGAGGATCACATGGGCCGTATACGCAGTCAAAGCGATCATGCCCGTGGCAGTAATTGGCAGCAGCACTACTTGCATGACCGTGCTGCGAGTGAGCATGAGAAACAACCCGATCGCGGCTAGGGCGGCTCCAGCCGTGGAATACATATCTAACGGAGCCCCAGAGTGCGGGACCGCTAGCCCGAACCACTGTGGTGCTCCCATGATCAGGTTCGTATCGATCTGGGCCCCGGTGGCCGCCAGCGCATCAAGCTCGGCAACATCATAGCCGGTCGCATGAGCAACGCGATACGCAAATGCGTCATCGCTCAAGAACCATGCGCCCAATCCACGAGACGCCACATAGATGACCGCCCCGGTGACGAACAGTCCCGCCGCGGTGACCAGGCGTCGCAGATTCGCCCGACCAATGGCCATGCCCACCAGGATGTAACCCAAAAAGGAAATCACCGGATAGTACCCCGTGAAGAGCACATCCCACAGCGTCAACAAGGGCTGGGTCAGGACATCCAACAGGGTGGGGGAGGTCCACAACCGCCAATTTTCGACATACACGCTGGTCCCACCAGCTTGGACGTGCATAAAGCGAGTGAATAACCCGTGCACCCAAGGGGCCACCACGATCCAGCTGATGGCGGTGATGGTCAGCACTTTGCGTGACATCGTGATAAACCACATCGCCACAAGAAACAGCACGCCGTAATGCACCAGAATGATAGCCACGTTGGACCCTGCGTGCCCCAAGAGCAGCCCGATAAAGATCAGAATGAGCGCACGCATCGATAATTGCACCCGCGAACGGCCGGGGTGTGCGGTGTTGCGCGTCAACAGGCTCAACCCCACGCCCGCTAAGACCACAAACAGCGCAGAAGACACCCCGGTGAATGTCATGCCAACCCAAGTAGGTGTCACGGCTCCGGCACCGGTACCCGTCAACAAGGGGTAAATGTGGGTAGCAATCATCCCGAAGATCGCCACGCCCCGAGCAGTATCCAATCCAACGATGCGGCCGGAGCCACCAAGACCAGGCATACGACAACTTTCTAGTGGAAGTCCTTCAACATAAGTCATCTACAGACGACCTATACTGTTTTCTTCCATTGTCACAGGTAGGCTTGAAGCTATGAGTCAGACATCCCGAACAACACATAATGGTGACGCATCGATGACCGAACCCATTTTTGGCACCATGGTCCCCGCCATGGTCACCCCCTTTACCGATGACGGCGAACTGGACCTCGAGGCAACTCAGACGCTGGCGGAGCACCTGGTTTCCAATGGAGCCGACGGGCTGGTCGTGACCGGCACCACCGGTGAAACGTCCACCTTAACGGATGACGAAAACATCCAGGTATTTGAAGCCGTAGTCGAAGCAGTTGGGGGCCGCGCCAAAGTTGTGGCCGGAACCGGGATGAATGATACCGCGCACTCGGCTCACCTCTCGCAGCGTGCACAAGCCGCTGGGGTTGACGGGTTATTGCTGGTCACCCCGTACTATAACAAGCCCAATCAAGCGGGGATCCAAGCGCACTTCGAACACATCGCGTCCGCCACGGATCTGCCCATCATGCTGTATGACATTCCAGGTCGATCCGTGATGCCGATCGAGCCAGACACGCTCATGACGTTATCCAAACACCCCAACATTGTGGCGCTCAAAGACGCCAAGTCGGACTACCAGTCCACGACGTTAGTCTTGGCCAACACCGATTTAACCGTCTACTCCGGCGATGACGGGCTGACCCTGCCACTCATGGCAGCCGGAGCCGTCGGCGTGGTCTCTGTGACCGGCCATGTCGCGCCGCGCACCTACCGTGAGCTTGTTGATGCCGCAAATGCCGGCGACTTCGCTACCGCACGGCAAAAACACTTCGAACTCGACCCGATCCAGCGTGCGGTCATGACCCACGTCCAGGGGGCCGTAGCAGCCAAGACCGTGCTTGCTTGGCAGGGCATCATTCCGTCGGCCCGGGTACGTCTCCCGCTCGTCGGTGTCACCGACGACGAAGCAGCACTCATCAAAACTGACCTCGCCGAAGGCGGCATCACGCTCTAACGGCCCAGTCGCTACACTTTTTCAACTTCATCGGAGGAACCACTCGACCATGACCGAAACCCAAGTTATCTCCCATCCACCTAAACTCCGCAACGGCACCTGCCGTATTGTGCCGCTCGGCGGGTTGGGTGATATCGGTCGAAACATGACGGTCTTTGAGCTCAACGGCAAGCTCCTGATCGTCGACGCCGGTGTCCTCTTCCCAGAAGAAGTCCAACCCGGCATCGACTTGATCCTGCCGGACTTTGATTACATCAAAGACCGTCTCGACGACGTGGTAGCCATCGTGCTAACCCACGGCCACGAGGACCACATCGGGGCAGTACCGTATCTGCTGCGCTTGAATCCCGACATTCCACTGATCGGTTCGCAGCTGACCCTGGCCCTAGTCGAATCGAAACTCCAACAGCACCGCATCAAACCGCTCACACTGGAGGCACAAGACGGTGGCCGCGAACAGCTGGGGCCTTTCGATCTGGAATTCGTCGCCGTCAACCACTCGATTCCGGATTCTCTGGCCATCGCAATCCGCACCGAAGCCGGCACCATTTTGCACACCGGAGACTTCAAAATGGACCAGCTGCCTCTCGACGGGCGCATCACCGACTTGCGTGCTTTTGCGCGACTTGGTGAAGAGGGTGTCGATCTGTTTATGACCGACTCGACCAACTCCGAAGTCCCCGGGTTTACCCCCACCGAGAAGGACATTGGGCCGGTCATTGAAAACTACATTGGCAAAGCACAACGCCGTGTCATTGTAGCGTCGTTTGCTTCGCATATTCACCGCGTCCAGCAAGTCTTGGATGCTGCGGTAAAACACGGTCGCAAGGTCGCTTTTGTTGGACGGTCGATGGTCAACAACATGGGCATCGCCGCTGATCTGGGATATTTAAACATTCCCGCCAACACGGTCATCGATCTCAAACACGTTAATGATTATGCAGATCATGAAGTGGTCCTGATGTCCACCGGGTCCCAGGGTGAACCGATGGCGGCGCTGTCTCGGATGGCCAATGATGAGCACCGCCAAATCACCATCCAAGAGGACGATTTGGTGATCTTGGCATCTTCCATGATTCCCGGCAATGAGAATGCTGTCACACGAGTGATCAATGGTCTGATGTCCATGGGCGCCCACGTGATTCATAAAGGTAACGCCCACGTACACGTGTCAGGCCACGCCTCTGAGGGCGAACTGCTGTACTGCTACAACATCGTTAAACCAAAAAACGTGCTGCCGGTGCACGGCGAAATGCGCCATTTGATCGCCAATGGACGCCTAGCCGAAGCAACTGGTGTACCGGAAGAGAACGTCATCATCACCAATGACGGCGGTGTCATAGACCTGGTCGACGGGGTGGCCCGTCAAGTTGGTCAAATCCCGTGCGAATACGTCTACGTTGATGGTCGTTCGATCGGAGAGGTCACCGAAGATGACCTCAAAGACCGCCAGGTATTAGGTGAAGAAGGGTTCATCACGGTTATTGCAGTGGTCGATCGACAAACCGGCGCCCTGGTCTCCGGTCCGGAAATCCATTCTCGCGGCGTGGCCGAGGATGAAGGCGTCTTTGATTCGATTAAACCTAAGCTCGTCAGAGCGTTAGAAGATGCCGCCGCATCCGAGAAGGAACACAGCAAACATCAGCTGCAACAAATGATGCGTCGCACCTTGGGTTCCTGGGTGGCACGCAAACTGCGTCGCCGCTCGATGATTGTGCCGATCATCATTGAAGCGTAGGAATTTTGGGCCGACGCCGCTTGAATCCGACGATAATTACTCAAAAGCGGTAGCCTAGGGGATATGGCGACACGAACTTCCCCGGACCGTTCGTCGAAGAAGAAGTCCGCTTCAAAATCGAAGAAGACCTCTGCGACAACGAAAGAGACCCCTTACAACATAACCGAGACCACTCAACCCTGGGTGGTCCGGGCAGTGACGCGTTTTTGGGCTGCGGTCGCGGCCCCGTTTGGTGGCGCAGTTCGCAAGATGGGACCAGACGTCACCATCCCGGTGGAACAACGCCGGGATGGCACCGGTTTCTTCGTGCTTCTGCTCGCAGTAATTGTGGCCTGGACTTTCTGGTGGGCGCCCGCAACCGCCCCCATCGTCAGCTCATTCGTATTCCATATTGTGGCCGGGACCTTCGGATGGTTTTCCATCCTCATGCCGTTGGTGCTGGGCATCATTGCCGTACGATTCTTCCGCTATCCCCAAGCACACCGTGCCAATGGACGAATCTTCTTTGGGCTCCTCTTCGCCACCATCTCCGGTGCTGGTATTAGTCAGCTGGTCTTCGATAACCCGTCTATGGGCGCAGCGATGGACGACAAACTGACCTCCGGGGGAGTGCTGGGGTACTTAGTTGTCGACCCGCTTGCAGCACTGATCACCTCCATTCCCGTCTGGGTGTTGATGATCCTGATGGCCTTTTTCGCCCTCTTGGTCATCACGGCGACTCCAGTGGGTCAGATCCCCGCTCGCATTGTCGGGGCTTATCGCTGGCTCACCGGACAAGACATGGAAGACCACCAGTCAGGCTCCACCCACTCGGATCACGAACAGCGCACTCACACAGATCACGATCAGTCGTATTTGTATGAGCATGAACGCCCGAAGCGCCCTGCAGCCAAACGCCCCGGCTTTTTCGCCCGGTTATTCGGTGGCAAGCGCGGTCACGATCAGAACAGTGACGACGGATCGCTGGTCGGTGATGAGGCTTATGCCTCAGCGGTCATCGACGATGAGAAGCCCGCCGTCGAAATTCTTGACGATGACGACAATGTTCCGTCACCGGTGCCCCGGGCTCGGGGTACTCAACACACCGAAGTTATGGACTTCGGTTCATTATTCGATGGTGACAAAGAGCAACAGCAGTCCAACGAGCCAGCTACCGAGGTGCTATCAGACAGCTCTGCTGATGCAGACACTGGTGCATCAGCAGCTGCCGAACCCGATGTACGTCCCGGCGTGCGGCGCCCCACCGCTGATGAACTGGCGTTGCAAGAGGCGCGAGAAAGTGCCGGCCTGACTGAGGCGAAGGTTCCCGCAGCTGAAGTGTCGAAACCGGTGGTCGATCTGCCACCGATTCCCGCACGCACCGAACAGTTGGAACTCGACGGCGATGTCACGTACACGCTGCCCAATTTAGAAATGTTGCCCACCGGGCCACCGCCCAAACAACGCACCGAGGTCAACGACCGTGTGGTGGCGGCGCTGGATGCCGTGTTCGACCAATTCAAAGTTGAAGCCGAAGTGACAGGTTTCTCTCGTGGCCCCACGGTGACCCGTTATGAAGTCGAAGTAGCACCGGGCACCAAGGTCGAAAAAGTTACCAACCTGGAGCGCAACATCGCCTACGCGGTGGCTTCCACCGACGTGCGGGTGCTGTCACCGATTCCTGGGAAATCTGCTATCGGTGTGGAGATCCCGAACACCGACAAAGAAATCGTCGCACTAGGCGATGTGCTGCGTTCTAACCCGGCACGCAAAACGGACCATCCGATGGTCATGGGTGTTGGCAAGGACGTCGAGGGCGGCTACATCATGGCAAACCTCGCCAAAATGCCGCACTTGCTGGTTGCCGGTGCTACCGGTGCCGGTAAATCTGCGTTCATCAACTCGATGATCACCTCCGTCCTCACCCGCGCAACGCCAGATGATGTCCGCATGGTGCTTGTGGACCCCAAACGTGTTGAGCTGACCGTCTACGAAGGCGTGCCACACCTGGTTACGCCGATTATCACAGACCCGAAGAAGGCCGCCGAAGCACTTCAATGGGTCGTCCAAGAAATGGACACCCGATACGACGACCTGGCAGCGTTTGGGTTTAAACACATCGACGACTTCAACAAAGCCGTCCGAGCAGGAAAAGTCACCCTCCCGCCGGATTCTAAGCGCAAGCTCAAACCATATCCCTACCTCTTAGTGATCATTGACGAGCTCGCAGACCTGATGATGGTCGCCCCACGTGATGTGGAAGACTCGGTCGTGCGGATCACCCAGTTGGCACGCGCAGCCGGGATCCACCTTGTCCTGGCGACCCAGCGGCCCTCAGTTGATGTAGTCACCGGACTGATCAAAGCCAACGTCCCGTCCCGAATGGCTTTTGCCACCTCATCGGTGACTGACTCGCGAGTCGTCCTCGATCAACCTGGTGCGGAAAAGCTCCTTGGGCAAGGCGACGCCCTATTTTTACCAATGGGCAAATCCAAACCCATGCGTGTCCAAGGTGCCTGGGTCAACGAATCCGAGATCCGCGACATCGTCGATCACGTGAAGTCACAGATGCAGGTGCAATACCGTCACGATGTGCTCCCCGAGAAGCAATCGAAGGTTATTGATGAGGATATCGGTGATGACCTCGAGGACCTCATCCAAGCAGTCGAGCTCGTAGTGACCTCTCAGTTTGGTTCGACCTCAATGCTCCAGCGGAAATTACGCGTTGGGTTCGCCCGAGCAGGACGGCTCATGGACCTCATGGAATCTCGTGGAGTCGTGGGGCCCTCCGAAGGCTCCAAGGCCCGCGACGTGCTGGTACAGCCCGATGATCTTGCAGAAGTCCTCGCCAATATCAAAGGCGAAGACGTCCCTGCGCCTGCCGACGATCCTCCTGGGGACAGCGCGACCGAGCCCTTTGAAACTCCTATCGAGGTCGATTACTCCGACTATGACGATCCCAACGACGAAAGTGACTCTGAAGACGCATGGCAGCTAACCGGCCGGTAAGCAGTTGGAACCTTCCGAACGTGCTCACCACGGTTCGGATCCTGCTGGTCCCGTTTTTCGTTTGGGCTCTCTGGGAGTCCGGCACGTTCGGTGAAGACTCAATGCAGGCCCGCTGGATTGCCGTGGCGATCTTCGCGGTGGCCATGTACACTGACAAACTCGACGGTGACATAGCCAGAGCTCGGGGACTCGTGACCAACTTCGGCAAAATCGCTGATCCGATAGCCGATAAGTTCCTCACTGGCGCCGCTTGGATCACCATGTCTTTGCTCGGGGAGATCTGGTGGTGGATCACCATAGCGATTTTGGTGCGTGAGTGGGGGATTACCCTGATGCGTCTGGCCATGTTGCGCACCCGGGTGCTTCCGGCCAGCCGCGGGGGCAAAATTAAAACGGTCATGCAAACAGCAGCCATCCTGGTGCTGCTGATCCCACTGGCTGAATTCGTGGGGACCTGGTGGCTCTGGTTTGGTTGGGCACTTGTCATCGCTGCCCTGGTGGTCACGGTAGTAACCGGTTTAGATTACCTCATTAAAGCTATACGAGCCCCCAAAGAAACATCCCAAGTAGACGACTAACGAAGCGACTTTTCCATGCCTCCTGAAGACGCCCAAGACGTAGTGCAGCAACTGACCCAGCGGCAGCTGACCTTGGCAACGGCGGAGTCGCTCACCGCAGGCATGCTCAGTTCCGTTATCGCTGCAGTCCCAGGAGCGTCAGCTGTGCTCCAGGGAGGCATTGTTGCCTATAACAACTCCGTTAAACATCGTCTCTTGGGAGTCTCCGCCGACACGTTGGCTGCCAGGGGAGCAGTGGATTCGGATACTGCTAAACAAATGGCAACCGGTGTCCGTGACCGCTTGGACGCTGACATTGGGATTGCCACTACCGGTGTGGCCGGCCCCGACCCTTCCGAGGGTAAGGCCGTCGGGATTGTGTTTATCGCGTTATCCACAGTCGATGACACCGTCGCGAAACTTCTGCGATTTGACGGCACGCGCCAACACATTCGTGAAGCGACAGTAGCGGCTAGTCTCCAGCTCGTGGCAGAATGGCTTGAACGATCACCGAACTCGAAGAGCTAGCGTCGTTCCATTCACGGCACGACGCGACCATCACACCTTAAGTGGCATATATCACATCTCAACGTGTTTTGGGATATATTTCCAAGAATTTGATCCATGGGGGAACAAATTCGACAACACGTGTGTTGTGTATTCATGGAAGGTCTTAGAATTCCGCGCTTCGACAGCCGGGATTCGGTATTTATACAGGAGATGGTGGTTAAATATGATGAGAGAACCAGTAGTTGTAAATGGCGTAACCCGCTGGTTGAAAGCTGGCGAGAATCTCGGCCAGCAGAACGAAACCAAGGAGCCCACCATGCCCGTGCTGCGTGAAGAAATCGGCTACGTGCTGCGTGACGTGCGCCAGCGCCAGGGCCGTACTCTACGCGAGGTTTCACATGATGCACGTGTTTCACTGGGTTATCTCTCCGAAGTAGAACGTGGTCAGAAGGAAGCTTCTTCCGAATTGTTGAGTGCTATCACAGCCGCACTTGATATCCCCTTGTCGGTAATGCTTCGTGAAGTATCTGATCGTATTGCCGTTGAAGAAGCCGTGCAAATTCCAGACACGATTCCAGCGGAACTGGCTCACCGTTACGCCCAGCAACAGCAGCAGGGTCACTACAAGCGTGGTGACCGTCTAGCAAACCGCTAGTCACGCTGCCAAGATTCAAGCTTTGGATCAGGCCGCAAGCCTCTCAGATCGTCTGGTAGGGGCTTGCGGCCTTTGCCACGCGCAAGCGAACTATGAGGACGTCACATGAGACAATCGCAATTCTGGCTCCTGATGGAGGACGAATTCGGCTCTGCCAATGCCGGAGTTATCGCGACCTCACTTGAACTGCCCGGTTTAAAGGCCACCGCTCAGCAGGCATTGGCCAACGGGGTCGAACCGAGAGCAGTCTGGTCAGCCGTGTGCAACCTACATGACATCCCTGCAGAGCGACGTCTTGGAAAAGACAAAGCGCCTCGGGATACCGGTACCGTCTAGCGCGGCTTCGACGCGCGAAGTACACTTCGCGAAATGTCGCGCAGTTTGTAGAATTATTCACAAGTCGCCGCAATGGTGCTTTGCGTAGACGCAGATATCCACAACTGACCAACCGTGGCTTATCGTGTCCTCGCCAGCTCATACACTTGAGGCAGGCAGCAAGCTTTTCGGCTTGCGATTAACAATTCAAGGAGTACACCTTATGTCGTCAAATCCAAATCGCGATAAAGCACTCGATGCCGCGCTTGCCCAAATCGACAAGAGTTACGGCAAGGGATCCATTATGCGCCTTGGGGACGAGGTCCGTGTGCCGATAGAAATTATCCCCACCGGTTCAGTTGCCCTCGATATCGCACTCGGTCTTGGTGGGTTGCCGCGCGGGCGCGTCGTGGAAATCTATGGCCCAGAATCCTCGGGTAAGACCACGGTCGCGCTGCATGCTGTTGCAGAAGCACAGCGTAAGGGCGGTATTGCAGCATTTATTGACGCAGAGCACGCCTTAGACCCCGAATACGCGAAGAAACTTGGTGTGGACACTGATGCCCTCCTGGTCTCGCAGCCAGATACCGGTGAACAAGCCCTTGAAATCATGGATATGCTCATCGGGTCCGGAGCGCTGGATATCGTAGTGATTGACTCCGTAGCCGCCTTGGTGCCGCGAGCTGAAATTGAAGGCGAGATGGGTGACTCGCACGTCGGGCTTCAGGCTCGTCTGATGTCGCAAGCGCTGCGCAAAATCACCGGCCGCCTGGCACAATCCAAGACCACCGCCATCTTCATCAACCAGCTCCGTGAAAAAGTTGGGGTTTTCTTCGGTTCGCCAGAAACCACTACAGGCGGTAAAGCCCTGAAGTTTTACGCTTCGGTGCGCATCGATATCCGTCGTATCGAAACCCTGAAAGAAGCTGGCAACCCTGTTGGTAACCGGACCCGGGCGAAGATTGTGAAAAACAAAATGGCCCCGCCCTTCAAGCAGGCCGAATTCGACATCCTCTATGGTGAGGGAATCTCCCGCGAAGGTGGACTCCTGGATATGGGGGTCGAACACAACATCGTGCGGAAATCTGGTGCTTGGTACACCTATGACGGGGATCAGCTTGGCCAGGGTAAAGAGAATTCTCGCCGCTTCCTGAAAGACAACCCTGATCTTGCCAACGAGATCGAACAGCGCATCAAAGTCTCACTGGGAATCGGCGCTGAACAAGCTGAGGACGATGCAGAGGTAGAGCTCAAAGCAGTCGAGGACGCCTAAACCTGAATGTCGCAAGAGAAGACCCCTGAGGAACACCGACAAACCGCAAGGAATATTATTCTGCGGCAATTGTCGGCTGCTCCAAAATCGCGGCATCAGCTCACCCAAAAGCTCGTTGAGCGAGAGATTCCAGAAGACGTCATTGAAGAGGTCCTAGACCGGTTCGAAGAGGTTGAGCTCATCGACGATGCCTCCTTTGCCGAAATGTTGGTTCGTTCCCGACATCGCTCAAAGGGTCTGGCACGCCGAGCCTTGAGCATGGAACTCAAACAACGCGGGATCGCAGACCACCAGGCCGAGGCAGCTTTGGAACAAGTCACTGACGAGGACGAATGGACAACAGCCCACGAGCTTGTCAGTAAGAAACTGTCGCGTGCTTCGATTCCCTCGTCATCAGATCCAGCGGAACGGAAACAACGCGATAGAATGGTGCGACGCTTGGTGGGTATGCTGTCTCGAAAAGGGTACCCATCTGGCCTAGCATTTAGCGTCGTCACCGACGCAATGAATGCAGCCGACCTCGACCACCTCGACGAATGAAAAAGAGCATCGTGACTGAAGCCCTAGCCGACACTGCCACCCCGCGCTCATATGAAATCCGCACGTTCGGATGCCAAATGAACGTCCACGATTCCGAGCGCATCTCTGGGCTACTAGAAGCCAATGGGTACTTTCCGGTCCAAGAAGATCACACCCCCGACCTCGTGGTATTCAATACCTGCGCCGTGCGGGAGAATGCATCAAATCGACTCTACGGGCACCTTGGAAACCTCAAGGAAACCAAAGAATCCCACCCGCAAATGCAAATCGCGGTCGGCGGGTGTCTAGCGCAAAAAGACCAGAACACCATCGTCGAGCGCGCCCCGTGGGTAGATGTCGTCTTCGGCACGCATAACATCGGCTCGTTGCCGGTGCTGTTGAACCGGTCGAGACACAATAATACTGCTGAAGTCGAGCTCTTAGAAGCATTGGAGACCTTTCCTTCTACGCTACCCACCAAGCGCGAATCCAGCTATTCCGGTTGGGTCTCGATTTCGGTGGGATGTAACAACACATGTACCTTCTGTATCGTTCCGTCGCTGCGAGGCAAAGAAAAAGACCGTAGGCCCGGCGATATCCTCGCTGAAGTACAAGCACTCGTCGCCGATGGCGCCGTAGAAGTCACACTTCTGGGTCAAAACGTGAACACCTACGGCGTCGAATTTCGCGATCGCCAGGCGTTTTCTAAACTCCTCCGCGCGACCGGAGAAATTGAAGGCCTGGAGCGCGTTCGCTTCACCAGCCCACACCCTGCTTCATTCACCGACGACGTCATCGACGCTATGGCGGAGACACCAAACGTGATGCCGCAGCTGCACATGCCGTTACAATCCGGTTCAGACCGCATCCTCAAAGCCATGCGCAGATCGTATCGCTCGAAACGTTTCTTAGGGATTCTCGACAAAGTCCGGGAGCGCATCCCGCACGCTGCTGTGACAACTGACATCATCGTTGGTTTTCCTGGTGAAACCGAAGAAGACTTCCAGCAAACGCTTGAGGTCGTCGAAGCATCGCGTTTCTCCATGGCCTATACCTTCCAGTACTCTCCACGGGAAGGCACACCGGCCGCTGAGATGGAAGACCAGATTCCAAAAGAAGTGGTGCAAGAGCGCTTTGAACGCCTCGTTGCTCTACAAGATCGAATCGCAGCAGAAGAATCTGCCAAGCTCGTGGGCTCGTATCAAGAATTGTTAGTAACCAACGATACGGGCAATCGTAGTCAGCAGACCGGACGTATGACAGGCCGGGCACCCGATAACCGCCTGGTGCACTTCAGCATCCCGCATGGTGCCCCATCACCTCGTCCCGGCGACTTCGTAACCGTTCCCATTACGGGTGCACACCCTTATCACCTCATAGCGGATCCGACAGCCGACCAACAGTACTTACTTCGTCGATCATCAGCTGGCGATGCCTGGGATAGAGCGCAAGCTGAGTCCTGTGGTACCGGATCAGCGGCTCCTGCAGGTGGGGTAAACCTGGGTCTACCGAGTTTGCGCATCGGTGTCCAATAAGCGTCCGGTTATTGCGCTAGTCGGGGCAACAGCTACGGGCAAAACCGCCTTATCTGTTGCCCTAGCCAAAGCCCTACGAGGCGAGGTCATTAACGCTGATTCCATGCAGTTCTATCGCGGTATGGACATCGGGACTGCAAAAGCCACCGCTGCTGAACGTCAAGGTGTAGCGCATCATCTGCTTGATATCTACGACCTCAATGTCGAAGCCAGCGTAGCGACCTTTCAACACATGGCCCGGCAGAAGATTGCCGACATCAGATCCCGGGGCCACGCCCCAATTCTTACCGGCGGATCGGGTCTGTACGTACGCGCCGCCTTAGACACATTAGAATTTCCGCCCACCAATGCACAACTGCGCCAACAACTCACCGATCAGGTAGCAGAGGATGGGACCGCGGCACTTGTAGCGGAGCTTCGCCGCGTAGACCCTGAGTCCGCTGATCGCCTACATGACGCCCGTCGCATCATTCGGGCGGTAGAGGTCTACCGGCTGACCGGGCGGCCCTTCAGCTCATATATGCCACAGCGAGAGTATCAGCCGATGATTCCGCCAGTGCTGCAGGTCGGGCTGCGGATCGATCGAGCAGTCCTCCACGATCGGATTGCCCAACGTGTCCACCAAATGATCGAGCGTGGTTGGCTTGAAGAAGTCCAGCATCTCAAAGCTCAAGGCTTGGCACAGGCCCCGACGGCTTCACGCGCTATCGGCTACAAACAGATGTTGGCATACCTGGCAGGAGAACAGACCCTAGCCGAAGCCACCGAAGCCACCATTGTCGCGACTCGACGCTTCGCCAGGCGCCAAGAAACGTGGTTCAAAGCGGATCCGAGGGTGCATTGGATTGATGCCGAATCGCAACATGCCGTGGAGCAGATCACCGCGTTGCTTGCCTCAGATTAGGCTGGCAGTATGACCCCTCCACAACCGCCCGTGCCAAGATCTCTTCGTGAGACGCTAGCTGGCTCACGTTTCATAAAAGTAACCGGCCCGGCCGGCGATTGGATCGTGTTCAACGATGACACGGTGTCAGCGACTCTGACGCAAGATCAGATCATCGCCCTGTGCGACCGTCGCAATGGTGTCGGCGCCACAGGGGTAGTCGCAATGACTGCGATAGACAAAACAGTCGAACACCCCACGATGCGATATCACCTAGAAGCTTGGCGAGCCGACGGGGCCATGATGGACGATATGACCGAAGCGGCACGAGCAGCCACCAGCGTGATGGCTGCGCTTGAGATCATCGATGTTCAAGATACGAGCCACCACGTGTTCCGGACCAACGCGGAGTTTGTCACCACCGTCTACACCCCGGCATATATAGGGGTAGATATTGGCCAATGGTCCTATGCTTACGCTGACACCGCCACAGCCGTGGGTTCCGATGCGCTCGTGATGACGGCCGGGCTGACCGATCCGCGGCCAGGATTGAGCATACGCATCCATCACAACCACATCACCATAGCCATCGAATCATACGAAGAGCTCGAATCCATCGACCTCACCCAACAACCATCGATCGAACCCGCGGTGGAGGAACCCACCAGTGTGAGTTTTGTGACGCCACAAGACCCACTCATCGACAGCGGGATGGGGCAACTCATCATGCGCTACTCTGGCGAAGCCAACCATCATCACGACCTCGCAGCCGCGACGGCAGCTGCAGCGGTGTCGTTTCAACAGTGGTCGGGTCTGCAACAGCTAAATTTATGGAACGTCAAGACCCCGCTTGGTCAGATGGTGGTTCAACTTCACGACCACCACAGGCTCTCCACATTTACGAGAGTGCCAGCGGTATTTTTCGGTCGCTTCTAGTGCCGATCAATACGCAATACTCTGAAACCCTTCATACTGTCGGCGCGTGCTGTAACAAACTGGCCCGGAGCCTTTGCTTCTAACATGTCAGTGATCCACGGGAGCAGTGAATCAGCACCAAGTTTCTTGGCCACTACCAGCCACGCCTGACCGCCTGGGTTGAGGGTGGGTAGCCACCGCGACAGGAGCTCGTGCAGGGCCGCTTTACCAATACGAATGGGCGGGTTCGACCAGATCAGATCAAATCCCTTATCGGCGGCAATAGCCTCAGGGTGCTGCACGTCAATATTGTGCAAACCTAACCGCGCAGCGTTGGCTTGGGTCAGCTCTGCTGCGCGTTCATTCACCTCTACAGCAGTCACGCGCGCTTCAGGCGATAATAACCCAAGCGTCAGCGCGATCGGGCCCCAACCCGAGCCAAGGTCTAAGAACTCTCCGGTGGACGGTGGATGCGGCACGACATCGAATAACACCTTGGTCCCACGGTCAAGTCCGTCTGGAGAAAAGATACTCGCGGCAGTCTGCACTTGAACAGATCGGCCCGCTAGTTCCACATCGAGGGTCCGGTGACGGGCATCCCCGGAGGGGGTAGAAGAAAAATAATGCTCATTCATCGTTCTTGTAGTCTAGTACGCCCCATACCGATGCAGTCCTTGTGGCGGCGGAATATAACCACCCCATTCAATGTTGTATTGAGTAGATGATATTGGATCAAAAAACGCTGAATTTTAGCACTGGAAAGTTTATATCCATAGGCATACGCAGCGCGACTGTGAAATACTACAACGTAAGGAATACTGCTTCTGAACAAGGAGAAAATGGTCACCTCAAACGAACCCACTGATCGTCAGGTTGATGAGCAAGTCAAGACGCTGATCGATCGGATCCTGTCGGCCGATAACGCGAAACCATCGCACAGCAGCGCGATCGACGCCCCAACGGGCGCGCAAGCATTAGACGCCGGGGGATCAAACCATACTGTTTATGACGGTGACCAGCTCGATCTAGAACAGCGTCACGCGCTGCGTCGAGTACAAGGGCTATCCACCGAACTCGATGACGTCACTGAGGTCGAATACCGTCGGTTGCGGCTCGAACAGGTGGTATTGGCCGGGTTATGGACCGAAGGCACGATGACGGAAGCTGAGCACTCGCTTCAGGAATTAGCCGCACTGGCGCATACGGCCGGATCAACCGTGCTCGATGGCATTATTCAACGCCGGCATGCGCCCGATCCCGCGACCTTTTTGGGGCGCGGCAAAGCCCGTGAGCTCGCCGAGATCGTGCAAAACAACGGTGCGGACACCGTGATTCTCGACACCGAGTTGGCACCATCGCAACGCCGTGGCCTTGAAGATGTGGTTGGCGTCAAAGTTATTGACCGCACCGCGCTGATTCTTGATATTTTTGCTCAACATGCCCAATCGAAAGAGGGCAAAGCGCAAGTTGAGCTCGCGCAATTAGAGTATCTCCTGCCGCGACTACGCGGTTGGGGTGAGTCGATGTCGCGTCAGGCCGGTGGTCAAGCCGCCGGTGGTGCCGGGATCGGGTCACGCGGTCCCGGTGAAACCAAAATCGAGTTAGACCGGCGCCGCATTCGCGACCGGATGGCCAAACTCCGCCGCGACATCAAACACATGGAGAACGCTCGACAGACGAAACGCGCGCGTCGTCGTCGCAACCAAATCCCGTCGGTCGCGATCGCCGGTTACACCAACGCTGGCAAGTCTTCGTTACTAAACCGTCTGACGCAGGCGGGCGTGCTCGTAGAAAACGCGCTATTTGCCACGCTGGACCCAACGGTCCGAGCCGCTGAAACACCGGACGGCGTGGCCTATACGCTGTCGGATACCGTGGGTTTCGTCCGGCAACTTCCAACGCAGTTGGTCGAAGCCTTCCGTTCAACTTTGGAAGAAGTCGACGAGTCGGATTTGATCCTGCACGTGGTCGACGCCTCGCACCCAGAACCTGAAGCCCAAATTCAAGCCGTGCATCAGGTTTTTGGTGATACCGACATCGCCGGTATCCAGGAGCTGGTGGTCTTCAATAAAGCAGATGCTGCCGACTCGTTGGTATTGGCTCGACTACGCAGAAGGTACCCGACCGCTGTGATCGTTTCGGCTGCAACCGGTGAAGGGTTCGAAGAACTTGAACAAGCCATCGCGGAGCGGCTGCCCCGACCAAGCGTCCATCTGGATCTCTTGGTGCCATATACCGATGGAGAGATCGTCCACCAGTTACACTCGGATGACACCGAAATCCTGGCCGAAAGTTACGAGCCAGAAGGCACAGCGATGACCGTGCTGGTGTACCCCGAGGATAAGGACCACTACCTAAGTTATGTCCGGTAATCAACCGGTAGACACAGCGACAGCCAGCCAAGCGGAGACACAAGTCACCGAATGGTTGGCTGATGTTGTTGACGCCCTGGGCGGTCAGGACCGTCCTGGTCAACGACAAATGGCCACCGAAGTCACCAAGGCCTTGGAATCCGGCACCCACCTGCTCGTCCAGGCCGGCACAGGCACCGGGAAATCCTTGGCGTATTTGATTCCCGCAGTGGAGTATGCCTTGGGGAGCGAATCGCCGGTCATCATCGCCACCGCCACTCTGGCATTGCAAAACCAGATCATCAAACGTGATCTGCCGCGCCTGCTCGAAACGTTGGGTCCCTCACTGCCCCGCGCAGTTGATGTTGCCCTCCTCAAGGGACGCGCCAACTACGTGTGCAAGCATAAGCTTCATGGTGCCGCGACCCCGGCAGAAGATGACAGTCTGCTCGCGACCACCGATGTCACCGGTCAACCGCTATCCCAATTGGGTGAAGAAGTGGTGCGACTGCGCGAATGGGCCGAAGAAACCGACACCGGTGATCGTGACGACCTCAAACCCGGCGTCACGGATGATGCCTGGCGGCAGGTCTCCGTGACCGCTCGAGAATGTATTGGCGCCTCGAAATGCCCGTTTGCTGAAGAATGCTTTTCCGAACTTGCCCGTGAGGCAGCCGGTAAGGCGGACCTTGTCGTGACCAACCATGCCATGCTCGCCATCGCGGCCTTCGAGGATCTCAACCTCATGCCCGAAGCGGATGCGATCGTCATCGATGAGGCTCATGAACTCACCGACCGTGTGACGTCAGCTGTGACGTTGCACCTGTCAGGTCCGATGATTCGCACGGTGGCCAAACAAGCCAGACAAGAGGCAGCTGTTGTTGCATCGGATCTCACCGATGCGGCGGCAGCGCTTGAGGCGGCGTTTGTGACCGCACCGTCGGGGTGGTTTGCTCAAGGTCTCAACGAGCAACAGCTCAACGCCCTGGAAACAGTGCACAACGAAACCCGCCAGATGATTAGCGATCTGAAAGGTTCCGGTGGAACCGACACAGAAGACTCCCAACGTCAGTTAGTTAAAAATCGCCTGACGGAGATTCTGGAAACCACCGACCAAATTCTCACGGCCGGTTCACAGCCACAAGGAAGCACGGTCGTTTGGGCCACGAGGCCCTCGCATTTTGAACCCGGACAAGGTTGGATAGAAGCCGATCCGAACTCTGCGCCGTTGCTTTACACGGCGCCACTATCGATCGCGGGGAAATTCCGCGACAAACTCTTAGACGACACCACGACCATTCTGACTTCGGCCACGCTCACTGTCGGCGGGAAATTCGATGCGATCGCCGGTGATCTCGGCTTCACCCTCAACGGGGGAGCGAAATACCAAACGTTAGACGTGGGCAGTCCTTTCGAATACCCCAAACAGGGTATTTTGTACGTCGCCGATGATCTGCCCAAACCCGGGCCGCAACCCACAGCACAATCTCACGAGCGTCTCGAGCAGCTCCTGCATGCTTCCCGCGGCGGCGCACTGTGTCTGTTCTCCTCGCGCAGCGCGGCAAAATCAGCAGCAGACGAGATGCGCCTACGTTTTGGCGACCAGATGAACATTCTCGTCCAAGGCGAAGCCACCCTATCCGGGTTGATCGAAGAGTTTATTGACGATCCCACAGCTTGTCTCTTTGGCACCCTCACCTTGTGGCAAGGCGTTGATGTGCCAGGAAACGCCCTACGTCTTGTCACGATCGACCGTATCCCATTTCCGCGCCCCGACGATCCGCTCTCCTCAGCACGAGCTCGTCACATCAGCCAACGCGGTGGCAATGGCTTCATGGCAGTATCCGCTACACACGCCGCAGTGCGTATGGCCCAGGGAGCAGGCCGCCTCATTCGTTCCACTTCGGACCGAGGCGTCGTAGCAGTGCTGGACTCCCGACTAGCAACTGCAGGGTACGGCGGATTCCTACGGGCCTCCATGCCGGACTTCTGGTCGACGCGCTCGCTGGACCAGGTCTTGCAAAGCCTGACCAGACTATCCGCTGACCTCTAACCCACTCCTGGTAACCACCAGCAGTGGCGTGTTTCTGCGACTCAGCTCCATTGTGCAAGGTTATTTCATAGCTCCAACACCGTAACGCGACCACTTCTTATCCTGTCCTACCCGATTGCTTCAATACAGATACAGCAGTTTCCCGGTCAGACAGAAGAAGGTGGGTTCGATGCGACACTCGACCATTCACAACACCACACAGAAACTTCACCTCACGCCCAAAGGCAAGCTCGTGCTGACAGGCCTGGTCCTGATGCTCGTCGTAGCTTGTATGCTGTTAGCTTCGGCCCGGCCGGCCGTCCCTCCAGCCATGGCGGCGGAAGGTATCCAGCCCGACACCTATCAACAAATCCTGATTCAACCCGGCGACACACTATGGGATATATCATCTCGGATCGCGCAGGAATCGGATCACACTGCAGTCATGGAACACATTGTGGCCTATAACGATCTTGAGAGCTCAGAACTGCAGGTGGGACAGACCTTGTTTGTGCCGGTGGATAACTAGGCTCGCATTGTGGCGTCACCCGCAGAGCAAGGGGTCGGCTGCCCGCTATGCTATTGCCGTGACTAATCAGCAAGACGAAGCCAAAACCAGTGCTCTTGAGGCGTTGCCTCTCCGCGACGATCTACGCGGACAAAGCCCCTACGGTGCACCCCAACTTGAAGTAACGCACTTGCTCAATACCAATGAGAACACGCATTCGGTACCGCAGGTGGTTGTCGATGCCATTGGGGAGGCCGTCCATCACGCTGCGACGTCACTCAACCGCTATCCCGATCGCGAATTTACCGAGCTGCGCCGTCGACTAGCCCAATATCTCGGTCACGGACTGACCGAAGACAACGTCTGGGCTGCTAATGGCTCGAATGAAGTCCTACAACAAATATTGCAGGCATTTGGGGGACCAGGACGCACGGTGCTGAGCTTCCCGCCCACCTACTCGATGTACCCGCTGTTAGCTTCAGGCACCAACACCCAATATATTCATGGCGTTCGGCAAGAAGACTTTACGCTGACTCCCGAATCAGCCGCTCAGCAGGTCAAAGACAACCAGCCCAACATTGTGATCCTGTGTTCGCCCAACAACCCGACCGGCACGGCACTAGGACTCGATGTGGTCGAAGCCGTCTACGAGGCGGGAGAAGAATTCAATACCATGGTGGTGGTCGACGAAGCGTACGAAGAATTTGCGCTGGAAGGCACCCGTTCGGCACTGACATTGCTACCGGGACGCGAACGTCTTATTATCTCTCGCACCATGTCTAAAGCCTTCGCGCTTGCTGGTGCGCGGGTGGGGTACTTGGCCGCTTCTGCACAGGTGACCGATGCATTACGTCTAGTGCGGTTGCCTTACCATCTGTCGGCCATTACGCAGGCAGCAGCCAACGCTGCATTGCAACACGTGGACGTTCTGCTGGCAACCGTGGATCAGATTAAGGCCCAACGCGACCGAATCGTCGAAGAGTTGGGGCAGATGGGTCTCCAACCTGCGATCTCGGATTCAAACTTCGTCTTCTTCGGCTGGTTTGACGATGCCCATGCTGTTTGGCAGGGCTTATTAGACCGCGGGGTATTAATCCGGGACGTTGGCATCCCGCACCATCTTCGGGTCACCGCCGGAACAGAAGAAGAAACCACGGCGTTTTTGGTTGCGCTGCGGGAAGTAATCGGCGCATAACAACATTTCGTCCAGCATGGTGCGACTACAATAAAGAGCTGCACCGAACAACCGCCGAATAAGGAGTATCCGCACCGCTATGGCAGCAGAATTACTTTCTGGTCGAAAAGCGTCGATGCAACGAACAACCTCGGAATCGGATGTCTACGTTGAACTCGACCTCGACGGTACCGGAACGTCGAAGATTTCCACCGGAGTGCCATTTTATGATCACATGCTGGATGCTCTGAGCCGGCACTCCTTGATGGATCTGACGGTCCAAGCCACCGGTGACATCCACGTAGATGTCCATCACACGGTCGAAGACGTCGCCATTACCTTGGGTGAGGTGTTCAAAGTTGCTCTGGGTGATAAACGCGGCATCCGCCGGTATGGCGAAGCCACCATCCCGATGGATGAAGCGCTGGCACGGGCCGTGGTGGATTTGTCAGGTCGGCCATATTTTCTTCACGAAGGCGAATCCGAAGCGCAGGTGTATCACCTCATCGGTGGACATTTCACCGGTGCCATGACCCGGCACGTTTTCGAGTCCTTCACCCACCACGCGGCCATTAACGTCCACGTCGACCTGCTGCGTGGGCGCGATCCGCACCACATCGTTGAAGTGCAGTTCAAGGCATTGGCCCGAGCGTTGCGTCAAGCCATCGAACAAGATCCTCGCGTTGAGGGCATCCCCTCCACTAAGGGTGCGCTGTAGTGCCAACCAAGGTTCCAACTATCGCAATAGCTGATTACGGCATCGGCAACCTCGGTTCGTTAGCAAACGCCCTAGAGCACTGCGGTGCCAAGGTGGTTTTGACGGACCAGGGCCAAGAACTGCTCGAGGCTGACGGCATGATCTTGCCAGGTAATGGCGCGTTCGCAGCGAGTAAAGCGGCCATGCAGGATCGCAGTATCCTGCGCTGGGTTGGGCAGCGCGTGGCCGGCGGACGCCCGGTATTGGCAGTCTGTGTAGGATTTCAGATCCTCTTTGACGGCTCGGAAGAGTTCGGGTCGCACGAGGGCATGGGAGAATGGCCAGGCACCGTCAAGAAGTTGCCGACCAAAGCCGTGCCCCACATTGGGTGGAGTCACGTCACGCCCGTGGCTGACAGCGCGCTGTTCGCCGGGCTCACCGATGAACGCTTTTATTTTTCACATTCTTACGGTGTGCTCGACTGGAATTTTGATCAGGGCAACGAAGCGATGGTTCCACCACAGGTCTCATGGGCTCATCACGATGCCGACTTCGTGGCAGCGGTAGAAAACGGGCCGCTGGCGGGCGTGCAATTCCACCCGGAATTGTCAGGTCGCGCAGGCCTGACCCTGCTGAAGAATTGGTTAGGATCGTTCTAATGCCTTGGTGGTCGACTCTGTTGCTGGCGCTGGGTGGCATCTTATTAGGTGGCGCTTGGTCCCTGCATCGTCAACAGGCTCCCGTGTGGACACGGATTGCCTTTGTGATTTTGGCAGTGATGGCCGTCATCGCCGCATTCTTTACCATCCCTTGGGCCGAATAGTTACGGAGAATCATGACCACACCTTTACAACTCTTACCCGCAGTCGATGTACAAGACGGTCAAGCCGTCAGACTCGTACAGGGCGAATACGGCACAGCCACAAACTACGGTGATCCCTTCGATGCGGCGATCGGATGGCAAAAAGCCGGTGCAGAATGGTTGCACCTAGTCGATCTCGATGCAGCCTTCGGCCACGGCAACAACCGTGAAATCATTCGCCGTATTACCGGAGAACTCGGTATCAAAATTGAGCTGTCCGGTGGCTTACGTGACGATGCTTCCCTCGACGAAGCTTTGGCGATGGGAGCTACCCGTGTGAACCTTGGCACCGCTGCGTTAGAAAACCCGGAGTGGACCGCGCAAGTGATCGAAAAATACGGGGATAAGATCGCCGTCGGACTCGACGTGCGTGGTGAAAAGCTCGCGACCCGCGGCTGGGTGGAAGAAGGCGGCAATCTGTGGGATGTGCTCGGCCACCTGGAAGAGGCTGGCTGTGCGCGCTATGTCGTAACAGATATCACCAAAGACGGTACGCTCACCGGCCCTAATACCGAACTGTTGGTGAAAATCGCCGAACACACCGGCAAACCCGTTATCGCTTCGGGAGGCATTTCCACGCTGGATGATATAGCCACACTGTCTACCATGGTGGATCAAGGGATCGAAGGCGCGATCATTGGCAAAGCCCTCTACGCCGGGCAATTTACCTTGCAAGAAGCGCTCCATGTAGCCTCCGCTCCCGCAGGCGATGACTCCTAAGGCTTTATGAAAGACCAACCACAACTGCCCGGACACATTCAAGCAGCCATCGATCGCAACCTGGCCCGCCAAAACCGGGATGCCTTCGGTCGTCCCGCGGACTCGGCCGGTACCAGTTGGCAAGGCCGCGATCTCACCGGTCCGGGCATCGACGGCTCGAAGAATCCGCTGCACGCATTCGACACGGACGATGGGCTAGAAGACGAGCGGTGGACCAAGGTCAGTCAAAAACTGCTTGCCGGAGAAGCGGATGAAAAAGATGTCTTCAAGGTGCTGGAAGCCATCCGTGTCTTCGCCGCTGTGGTCCCTACTGTGGCGGAAACTTCGACGCACACCCACCGTGATGAGCACGGACATGAGCACACGATGGAATCCGATAAGGAAGCCGATGTAGCACTTGTGTCTTTGAAGTCAGCCGATGGGCGCGGTGCGCTACCGGTCTTCACTTCTATTCCGAAGCTGACAGCATGGCATAAAGACGCACGGCCGGTGGCTGTATGGATGCCACGTGCCTGTCTCAGCGCCGTCGATGAAGGCAATGAGCTGGTGGTTGTCGATCCGGGCGCCAACCTTACATATGTGGTCCGTCGGCCTGGAGTGTATGCCCTCGCTCAGCAACAACAATGGACACCCTCCTACGAGGATGTCCAGATCGCTGAAGAACTCTCGAGCCTGACAGACCTCATCCCAGGCTTAGCCCAACTGGCAATGGCCCCCGGTCGCGGTGTGGCAACACAAACCGCCGACGGCAAAGTGATCCCCGGTGGGGGAGCCGGACCCGAACTGGCATTAGTCGCAACACCGCACGACCCCAACGACACGGTGGGAAACAAGCTGCTGCTCGCCACGTTGCAATCGTTGATCGCTGATCAACCACTACTCAATGAGCGTGCCGACACCGTCGAATTAGTTTTGGGTGCCGCCGAGTAGGTTAATCTTCGGGCACGTCATCCAGGTTTTGCGATACTTGAGAAAAGATGTGATGCAGCTGGATCAGCTGTTCCTCGGAAACGACATCAGTAAATAACTCTTTGACACCTATCGCATGAATGACCGAGGCGCGACGGAACAACGTACGGCCTTCCGGAGTTAACTCAGCCTGCCAGGCCCTGCCGTCTTCGGGACATTTCACTCGATTTACTAAACCCCGATCGGTCATAACCTTGACTTGATAGGTCAAGCGAGACGGTGAAAACACGATCGCTTCTGCCAGTTGCCCCATCCGCATTTGCCCATGGGGCGCTTCGGAGAGTAAGAGTAACGTGTTGTATTCACTAAGGGTCAGACCGACCTGCTGCTTGAGGCGTTTCTCCAACCGATCTAGTAAGCGCGCGGTTGTTTCAAAATACACTCGGAACGCCGGTCCGAGCGGTTGCTGTAGTTGATCGTCAGTCAGTTCCGTGAAGGAGTTGGTCAAATGGAGTCACCTCTAAATCCTTAGGCTGTGAGGGTGCACGACGTGGCCGCGGATCCATACGGGCGGTTACCTCGGCAAGATCTTGACCAGCTTGGGTTATGCGGCGGCTGAGGTATGCCGCATTCGAGTCAGGGTCTTCGCTACTGTGGGAGCTGTCGGCGGCTCCCCAGTCCTCGGTGGCAGCATAGACCCCGACGGGCATGACGCGCATGCGCAAGTAGGAAAAGAGTGGGCGCATGGCATTATCAATGACCAGCGAGTGGCGAGGGCTGCCACCGGTGGCACCCAGTTGGACGGGAACCCCTCGAAGGGCATCGCTGTCTATGAGATCCCAAAAAGACTTGAATAAACCCGAATAAGATGCTTTGAAGACCGGTGAAACCGTGATGATTGCGTCGGCTTGCTCAACTTCGGCAATCATTTCTGATAGTTTCTCTGATCTGCTAAATGTCACCAGCGATTCCGCGATGTCGGTGGCGACCTCACGTAATTCAGAATGATGTACGACTGGACGATACCCATCTTCGGCCAATGCGTCAGCCGTCGCTTCACTGAGGTGTTTCGCCAGCATCGCGCTGGAACTCGGATCGCTCAGACCCGCAGCGACCACCGCAATATGACGGGTATCCGGGGTAAACGGATCCGTCGATTCGAATGCTGTATCCATGATCTCCACGCCCCCCCAGAGGGTAAGTATACTCGGTCGTCCCGTTAGTTTGTTTCGTTTTCTTTGGCCTTCTGCCGATCGGCGTGGGCTTGAGACCCCTCGCCGCCGCCGGCTATCGGGGCGTTCCCCGCGGCGTGCCGGTTTTTTAGGAATTCGTGAGTCGGGGCGTCTGGAACATCCGCTGGACGATTCTTCGCAAATTCCTCCCGCAGCACCGGCAGCACCTTTTCGCCAAAGAGGTCGATTTGTTCCAAAACGGTTTCTGTCGGCAAACCAGCATGGTCAATTAAGAACATCTGCCGCTGGTAATCACCAACCCAGTCGCGAAATTCCAGCGTCCGTTCGATAACTTGTTGCGGCGACCCTACCGTGAGCGGAGTCATTTTCGTGAAGTCTTCCATCGTCGGACCGTGTCCATATACGGGCGCATTATCGAAATAGGGCCGGAACTCGTTCCATGCATCCTGAGAGTTCTCCCGCATAAACGCCTGGCCACCTAGGGCAACATAGGCCTGATGCGCCTTGCCGTGCCCATAGTACTCGTAGCGTTGCCGGTAGAGCTGCACCATCTGGATCACGTGTTCTTTATTCCAGAAAATATTGTTGTGGAAGAACCCGTCACCATAATATGCGGCTTGCTCGGCGATTTCAGGGGAACGAATGGAGCCGTGCCATACAAACGGCGGAACATCGTCGAGTGGACGGGGAGTAGCGGTGAACTGCTGTAAGGGCGTGCGGAAGCGGCCTTCCCAGTCCACCTCTTCCTCGCGCCATAAGCGGTATAGCAGATTGTAGTTTTCCACTGCCAGCGGGATGCCTTGGCGGATATCTTTACCAAACCACGGGTAGACCGGACCGGTGTTCCCCCGACCCATAGCCAGGTCCACTCGGCCATCGGCCAAGTGTTGGAGGTACGCGTAGTCTTCAGCTAAGCGCACTGGATCCATCGTGGTGATAAGCGTGGTGGCGGTCGAAAGGATTAAATCTTGGGTTTGCGCGGCGAGATAGGACAACAGCACCGGTGGGTTGCCAGGCGCCACGAAGGGCGGGTTGTGGTGTTGCCCGGTGGCAAAAACTTCAAAGCCGGCCTGCTCGGCATGCTTGGCGATTTTCACCGTGTCCAAGATGCGCTGGTGTTCTGTCGGGGCCTGTCCCGTATGGGGGTCAGGGGTGACATCCCCAATGGTAAATATGCCAAACTGCATTATTTTCTCCTACTGACGGATAATCCTTCAAAAATTAACTACTCTCTAGTGTAGCGAGACTGGAAAAGTATTTCAAATCTGAAATATATCCTGGGTCGAGTTCACAGAGCGGCCAGTATCGCGGTCATCGCAGCGCGGTACGTGATATCCCAAGCCGACGAGGTACGAGCCGCTAGGCTATCAAGCATGCAACATTCATCGTCGCGACCCATCGTGGTCGGTGCAGCCATTCTCGACAGTGCGCACCAACCCACCAAATTGCTTGCAGCTCGGCGAAAGGCGCCTAAGTCGTTGGCCGGGTTCTGGGAATTTCCCGGGGGCAAAGTAGAAGAGCACGAGTCCTTTGAAGCTGGGCTGTGTCGCGAGGTGTATGAAGAACTCGGCGTGGAAATTGCCATCCAGGACCTAGTAGTCGCCCCTGCACAGGACGGATGGCGGCTAGACAACGGCATGAACATGCACGTCTATACCGCGGTCATTACCGCAGGGCAGCCAGCCCCACTGATTGAACACGACCGGCTGGAATGGGTCGGGCTCAACGGATCGCAATTGCATGCTTTGGAATGGATTCCAGCGGATCGTCCGATCCTTGAGGCGCTGTTACAACAACTCGAACACGCCCGGACGTCGCCATAAGCCGGGACTACCTAGCGTGGTCCGTCCGCCAGTTTGGCTGCTCGTGTCACGACTGTGCGAGCGTGAGCGATGAGTGGCCCATCCACCATAGTGCCTCGGAACTGGAAGACTCCGCCGTGCTTGGGCACTTCTGCCAGTAGCGCTTGAGCATATTCCGACTCTTCTTCGGTGGGTGTATATGCCTGGCGGATGATAGGGACCTGTGCCGGATGGATGCAGGCCTTTGCCGTCCAGCCAGACGCGACGGCATCGTGGGCCTCATGGATAAATTGATCGGTCGGGGAGAGATCCGTATGAATCGTATCGATGCTGCCCTTGCCGGCCGCAGCGGCAGCTAACAAGACATTCGCCCGAGCAAACCTGGGCACGTCACGATACGTCCCATCAGGAAAGCGGGAGGATGAGCCACCTGTTGAGGCCATGAGATCTTCCGATCCCCACATCAAAGCTACAACGGCCTCATGTTTGGCGATCTGCTGGGCTCCCAGCACCCCGGCTGCCGTCTCGCATAAGGCAACCACCCCCACGCCGGGTAGTGCCGCTGCAACCGTGGCTATGTCGTCGGGATCTTCAACCTTCGGCACCATGACATAGCGTAAGTCGGTACCGGATAGGGCGGCCACGTCCTCGGTAAAGTCGGCTTCATCGACCGGATTGACCCGCACGACGGTTCGGGTTGCGGTGCTGGAGTCGAGCGTCGCCAGATGGTCACGAAGTGCATCGCGGGCAGCGGGTCGATCTGCCGGTGAAACGGCATCCTCTAGATCGATGATCACTGCGTCAGAACGTTCATAAGCTTTGGCATAGCGTTCTGGCCGGTCTGCCGGAACAAATAAGATGGCCGGGCCGAGTTCGAAAATGGTCATGCTGAAGCCTTCCGGTGGTGGGCTTCGGATTGCCAGAGCAAGGTCGATCGCACACATTCCGCCACCACATCACCGTGCTGGTTCCGGCCCAGGTGCCGGAACTTGATGATGCCTTGACCAGGCCTGGAAGAAGACAATCGTTTGTCTATGATTTCTGTTTCGGTATACAGCGTATCCCCGTGATACAGCGGTTTGGGAAAGCGGACCGTCTCAAAACCTAAATTCGCCACAATGGTGCCCTGGGTTAACTGCGCTACAGATGCACCAACGATCGTGGACAGGGTGAACATAGAATTAACCAACGGCTGACCGAATTCTTGCTGGGCCGACCAGTGAGCATCTAAATGCAGCGACTGGGTGTTCATCGTCAGGGTGGTGAAAAAAACATTATCGGCTTCCGTCACGGTCCGGCCCGGCGCGTGCTGATAGACGACGCCAACTTCGATTTCGTCGTAGTAGAGTCCGCGTTGTTGCATAATGCGTGGTTCGGCAGGCATCTGGCTCCTAAAGACCTAGAGAACGGGCAATTAGCATGAGTTGGACTTCGGTGGTACCTTCACCTATTTCCAGGATCTTGGAATCTCGGTAATGGCGTGCCACCAGAGATTCGTTCATGAACCCATACCCACCAAAGACCTGAGTAGCATCACGGGCGTTATCCATCGCAGCTTCGGAGGCCACCATTTTGGCGATCGCCGCTTCGGTTTTGAAGGGCTTACCCGCAACCAATTTCTTGGCCGCCGCATAATATGCTGCCCGCGCAGCATACGCGCGAGCTTGCATTCGAGCGATCTTGAACGAAATGCCCTGATTATCGCCAATGGGGCGACCAAAACTGGTACGTGTTTTGGCGTATGCGACAGCCTCATCGACACAACCTTGGGCGGCACCGGTAGCGAGCGCAGCGATGGCGACTCGACCCTCATCTAAGATGTCCAAGAAGTTCGCGAAACCGCGACCGCGTTCACCGAGCAAATTGGTCTCAGGTACTTGAACATCAGTCAGGGTTAATGGATGGGTATCAGAAGCATTCCATCCTACCTTGTCATAGGCTGGTTCAGCGGTGAATCCGGGGGTATCGGTTGGCACGATGATGGTAGAAATCTCATCGGGACCGGTGACCGCGGTGACGGTGACCATCGCGGTGATGTCTGTGCCGGAGTTTGTGATGAACTCCTTGTTGCCGTTAATGGTCCACATCCCATCGTCCAGTATGGCTCTGGTCTGGGTACCCCCGGCGTCGGAGCCAGCACCGGGTTCGGTGAGGCCGAACGCCGCTAAGGTCTTCGCGTCCGATAGATCGGGCAACCATTGCTGTTTTTGTTCGTCGGTCCCAAACTTCACCAGCGGCATCATGCCCAACGACACCCCGGCCTCGAGCGTGATGGCTACCGATTGATCAACTTTGGCCACTTCTTCCAACACTAGGCACAAGGTGAAATAGTCGCCCCCTTGGCCACCGTATTGCTCTGGGATCGGTAGCCCAAAGAGCCCCATCTCACCCATTTGAGCGATGATTTCGTAAGGAAAAGTCTCTTCTCGGTCGTGTTGGGCCGCAACCGGTGCGATAACTTGCTGTGCAAAGTCTCGGACACCCTCGACCAGCGCGAGCTGTTCCTCATCCAGGAGGTGATCTAGTGACATGTCAAACCTTTCTTCGGGATGTTAGGCTTCGCCGGCGGCGGGTTGAGCGGCGGTGACGGTCAAGATGTTCTCACCGAGTCGAACCTGTTGCCCGTCGGTCACGTGAATGGAGACCGTACCGTCTAAGGGTGCTTTGAGCTGGTGCTCCATTTTCATCGCTTCGATGGTGACAACGGGATCACCTGCAGAGACCGCTGTGCCGTCGGGCAGGTGTACCGCGGTCACCGTCCCGGGTAGCGGTGCACGAACCTGAGGATCGATGCCCTGTTGCAGAGCGTCCATATTCACTAGCGCATCCACGACTTGTGCCTTGTGATCTAATACGGTGACTGCTCCGGTAAAGTCCCGTGAAGCCAACCACACGCGTGTTCCGCTCGTGTGGGGCGGTTCGGCGACCATCGTCACCACTTCGACACCGTTGGCATCGCGATAGATGTATTCGTTCGGGCGGTGATGCGGTACTAATTCGGACTGTAGGTCCAGTGTGACATCGATGCGCACAGGGTCTTCCGCAGCATAGTCCACACGATAGGTGATGGGGGAGCTCGCATTGAGGCGGAACCCGTCGTGTGCCCACGCGGCACTCGGAGCGTGTTGCTGCTGATGAATGAAGAGTGCTGCCATATGGGCCTGGCGTGGATCGGGGGCATCGAAGGTCATCTCTGGGAGTCGTGCTTCGACCAGCGTCGTGTCGATGGTGCCGGCAACGACATCTGGGTCCCGGAGAAGGTGCTGCAAATATTCCAGGTTGGTGTTCACCCCCAGAACGACCATCTCGTCGAGGGCCTGATTTAACCGGGCCAGCGCCTGACTGCGGTCGGCCCCGGTGGCAATGACTTTGGCGAGCATCGGATCAAATTCAGTCCCAATGACCGCGCCGGTGCGTAAGCCTGAATCGACTCTGACCCCGGTTCCGGTGGGTTCTGCGAGGTGCCGAACGGTGCCGGTAGATGGCATGAAACCAGCAGCCGGGGTTTCGGCGTAGACGCGCGCCTCGATCGAGTGGCCAGAAAATTTCACTTGCGATTGCTTCCAAGCCAGGGGAGCCCCGGCGGCAATGCGCAGTTGTGCTTCGACGAGGTCAATACCAGTAATTTCTTCGGTGACCGGGTGTTCAACCTGCAGGCGTGTATTCATCTCCATGAAATGAAACTTGTCGGGTTCAGCATCGGAGACGAGAAACTCGACGGTCCCAGCCCCTACATACTCCACTGATTTAGCGGTATCAATCGCGGCCTGACCGATACGTTCGCGTGTCTCCGGCGTCAGGAGGACAGAAGGTGCCTCTTCAATGATTTTCTGGTGACGGCGCTGCAATGAACACTCGCGCTCACCCAGATGAATCACATTGCCGTGGGTATCAGCAAGAATTTGGACTTCAATATGTCGGGGCGACCGGACAAGTTGTTCGATCAGTAACGTGTCATCACCGAAGGCTGCCTTGGCAACTCGACGAGCTGTTGCGAGCTGTCCGGGCAACTGCTCGTGAGTCTCAACTATGTGCATCCCTTTACCACCGCCACCGGCCGAAGGCTTAATGAGCATGGGGAAGGTCATATGACGGGTTGCTTCGATGAGTTGTTCATCGGTCAGTCCGGCTTCCGAGACGCCATCGACTATAGGCACCCCAGCGTGGGCGACATGGTTCTTCGAACGAATTTTGTCACCCATCACGTCCAGAGCATGCTCGGCCGGACCTATAAATGTCACACCAGCTCGCTGACATGCCCGGGCTAACTCGACGTTTTCGGACAGGAACCCATACCCGGGGTGGATGGCCTCGGCCCCGGTATCCACCGCTGCATCAACCACTGCTTGAGGATCCAGATACGAGGCAGCGGAGGTTGCCCCAAGACGCCGGGCCTCATCAGCGAATCGTACGTGTGCGGCATCTTGGTCTGCATCGGAGTAGATTGCCACGGAACGGATGCCAAGATGATGCAGTGTTTTGGCGATACGAATCGCGATTTCACCGCGATTTGCGATAAGGACTTTTGAAAATAACCGCACAGTGCTCACATCCGAAAAAGACCAAATTGAGGGGCATTGAGTGGGGTCCGGGAACAAACATCTAGCGCCATGGCGACAATCCGCCGAGTATCTTGGGGCTCGATGATGCCATCATCCCAAAGCCGGGCTGTTGAATAATAGGCCGACCCTTGAGCGTTGTACTGATCCAAAATGGGTTGTTTGAACTCTGCTTCAGCCTCCGCGGACCACTCCTGACCCGCGGCCTCGTACTGGTCGCGTTTGACCGTGGCCAATACTCCGGCGGCCTGGTCAGGTCCCATGACTGAGATCCGAGCGTTGGGCCACATGAACAAAAAGCGCGGAGAATATGCTCGTCCGCACATCGAATAGTTGCCGGCTCCGAAGGAACCGCCGATCACCACGGTAATTTTGGGAACCCTGGTGGTCGCAACTGCCGTCACCATTTTGGCCCCGTTTTTGGCAATTCCACCGGCTTCGTAGTCTTTTCCGACCATGAATCCGGAGATATTTTGTAAGAACAGCAGCGGAATGCCGCGTTGATCGGCCAGTTCAATAAAGTGAGCACCCTTGAGCGACGACTCAGAAAATAGGATGCCATTATTGGCGATGATCCCCACTGGATGCCCATCAATGCGCGCAAAGCCTGTTACCAGCGTGGTCCCATAATCTTGTTTGAACTCGTGAAAGGTATCCGCATCAATGATCCGGGCGATAATTTCACGGACGTCATATGAGGTGTGTTGATCCTTGGGCACAATGCCAGCAATTTCACTGGCATTATAGGCGGGATCCAGGGCCTCGATTTTCTCCCAGATCCTGGGAGGCGTCTCCGGCAGGGTTGCCACAATATTGCGGACGATCTGGAGGGCATGATCATCATTTTCGGCGATATGATCTGCCACCCCGGAAACTGCGGTGTGTACTTCGGCTCCGCCGAGCTCCTCGGAGGAAACCACCTCACCGGTTGCGGCCTTGACTAACGGGGGCCCACCCAAGAATATCGTGGCCTGGTTCCGGACCATGACGGATTCATCGCTCATGGCTGGTACGTAAGCGCCGCCTGCGGTCGAAGATCCCAACACAGCGGAGATCTGCGCAATACCAAGTGCGGACAGTTGGGCTTGGTTATAGAAGATCCGCCCAAAATGATCTCGATCGGGAAAAACTTCGTCTTGTCGTGGCAAAAACGCGCCACCAGAGTCAACCAGATACACACATGGTAGACGGTTCTCTCTCGCGATTTCTTGGGCTCGCAGATGTTTTTTCACGGTAATGGGATAATATGTGCCGCCTTTGACAGTCGAATCATTGCACACGATCATCACATAGCGTTGCTCGACCACTCCGATCCCGGCGATCAGCCCAGCAGCCGGCGCGTCATCGTCATACATCCCAAACGCTGCTAGGGCACCGATCTCCAAGAAAGGCGAACCCGGATCCAATACACGGCGGACTCGCTCTCGAGGTAACAACCGCCCCCGATCGATATGCCGTTGACGTGAGCGCTCCGAGCCGCCCTGTGCCACCTCCGCGACGCGCTCACGCAGTAGGTTACTCAGTTGGCTGTGGTGAGTGAAGTTCGTTTGAAATTGCTCGGAGTTGGCATCAACTTGGGTGATCAGCTGTTGCATTCCTCTCCTGACCAGGTGCTCTAGACACGGCGACTAATTCAGTTTATGGTGACTAACTGAAGTTCAGATTAGTGATGGAGATCTCATTTGTCTAGTGCTGGTATAGAAATCAACGGAGGCGGTGCGAAGACGCAACGCCAGCTTGAGAAAGAGAAACGCCGGGAACAGTTGCTGCTTACGGCTGGCCGCCTCTTCGCCCAGCGGGGTTTCGCTGCGGTGTCCCTGGATGAAATCGGTGCTGAAGTAGGAGTTACAGGGCAAGCGATCTATCGTCACTTTGAGTCAAAGCAAGACATGTTGGGCCTATTGATCGGGCAGGCGAGTGCACATCTGTTGACCATCGGGAAACGGTTCGAAGCTGAACACCATAATCCGGTAGAGCGTTTGCAGGCACTGGTGGGATTACAAACAGACTTTGCGTTGAGCTCTTCAGATATTATTCGCATTCAGGACCGCGATTTGGCAGCTGTTGAGCCAATCAAACAGCGAGACATTCGTCGCACACAGCGAGAATATATCGCTATTTGGATTCGTGCCATGCGTCAGATCCACCCGGAGGAAACCGACGATCAATTGCTGATTCGAGCCCACGCACTTTTTGGCCTCATTAACTCGACCGGCCATTCATTCCGGGGACTAGCCAAACGGAAACAGACCGAGAATTTTTTGGCGTATCTCAAGAAAATGCTGCCCCAGATGGCTATGGAAGCCATCCATGCTGTCCCGGCTCCATAAATGTCCCGGTGTCAGTAGTCTCGGCAGCACTGTTGGTGTGTAGTACATCGGCAATAGTTCCGACTCCTAAGCTTCACGTCTTAGACTAGGTGGGGTCGAAACCACAAGGTTTCGTCCATCTTTGTGAATTCCTCGTACGACATCTAAGGCGTGTACCTCATATGACGGATACTTCGAATCTCCTCCAGGAGGTTTCACCGGCTGACGATGCGGCCGTCGATCAGGCGGTCCAGGCAGCCCTGGCGGCTTTTGAGGCGGCCGGAGACCTTGACGAGCTCAAAGCAGCTCGGATCGCTCACACCGGCGACAATGCGCCGCTCACCCTGGCGAACCGCAAGATCGGCAAGCTCGACAAATCAGAAAAAGCCGACGCCGGCAAACGGATGGGCCAAGCACGCGGCAAAATTGGCAAAGCGCTCGCAGCCCGTGAAGCACAGCTGCAGGCCGAGCACGAAGCTCGCATGCTGGAAGAAGAGACCGTCGACGTTACGACCGCTGTGCGTCGTCGGCGTCATGGGGCCCGGCACCCTCTGGAATTACTCCAAGAACGAGCATCTGACATCTTCGTGGGAATGGGATGGGAGATCGCCGAGGGCCCGGAGTTGGAATCCGAATGGTACAACTTCGATGCGCTGAATTTCGAACCGGACCACCCAGCACGGGAAATGCAAGACACCTTCTTCGTTGAACCGGTCGACGGGCACCTGGTGCTGCGCACCCACACCTCACCGGTTCAGATTCGTGCGATGCTCGAACGCGGTGCGCCCACTTATATTCTCGTGCCCGGTAAAACCTTCCGCACCGATGAACTGGATGCTACCCACACGCCGGTATTCCACCAGTTCGAAGGCCTAGCCGTAGACAAAGGCCTGACCATGGCGGATCTGCGCGGGACTCTGGAGTATTTCGCGACATCCATGTTTGGGTCCGAAGCGCGCATCCGGCTGCGCCCGAACTTCTTTCCCTTTACCGAACCATCTGCCGAACTCGATGTTTGGTATCCCGGTGCCAAGGGTGGCCCGCAGTGGGTCGAATGGGGCGGTTGCGGCATGGTGCACCCGCAGGTTCTCCGGGCCGCCGGTATCGACCCGGACATCTACTCTGGTTTCGCCTTTGGTATGGGCGTGGAACGTACTTTGATGTTCCGCAACGGAGTGACCGATATGCACGACATGATTGAAGGCGACGTGCGGTTCTCAACGCAATTTGGAATGGAGATTTAGTCACAGCATGCGTATCCCATTGTCGTGGTTGCGTGAATATACGCAACTGCCAGCAGATGCCACCGCAGAAGACCTCATGGCCGATTTGGTCAAAGTCGGACTGGAAGAAGAAGACGTTCATACCTTTGAACTCACCGGCCCGATCGTCGTGGGGAAGGTATTAGAAAAAACTCCCGAAGAACACTCCAACGGCAAGACCATCAACTGGTGTCGAGTCCAGGTCGTACCGGATGGCCAAACTCAGACCCTTGAAGGTAGGGGCATCGACCCCTCGGGTGTCCAAGGGGTCGTGTGCGGTGCGCACAACTTCGAAGTCGGTGACAAGGTTGTTGTGACCCTTCCGGGTGCAGAGCTTCCCGGCGGCTTCAACATCTCTGTCCGCAAGACCTACGGCCACACCTCAGCCGGCATGATTGCCTCAGAAGCCGAGCTAGGACTGGGTGCCGGCCACGACGGAATCATCGTGTTGTCAGAATGGGGCTTGGACCCTGAAATCGGCACTGACGTCCTAGACTTGCTGCACCTCGACGATGAAGCAGCTGAAATTAATGTCACGCCCGATCGTGGCTATGTCCTCTCCATGCGTGGTGTCGCACGGGAGTACAGCCACGCAACCGGTACCGACTTTACCGATCCTGCAGCAGGCATCGAAGTTCCGACCCCGAATGATCAGGGCTGGCCCGTGCGCATCGAAGATGAGGCTCCCATTCATGACACACCGGGAGCCAGCCGGTTTGTCGCCCGCCGCGTCAACGGCATCGATGCCAGTGCTGCGACCCCGACATGGATGTCGGCACGGCTGCGGCTGGCCGGGATTCGGCCCCTGAGCTTGCCCGTGGACATCTCCAACTATGTGATGTTAGAACTCGGCCAACCATTGCACTTCTATGATGCCGATAAACTTTCCGGGGATATCGTGGTGCGTCGGGCGCACAAGGGCGAGACCTTAGAGACACTGGACGGCAAGACACGAAAGCTCCACGTCGAAGACCTCCTCATCACCGACGACAGTGGCCCGATCGGTATGGCGGGCGTCATGGGAGGACTTGCAACCGAGGTCACCGATACCACCACGTCCATACTGATTGAATCAGCTAACTTTGATGCCGTCTCTGTGTCTCGTACCCAGCGTCGTCACCGTTTGCCCTCAGAAGCATCGAAACGTAATACCCGAGGCGTCGACTGGCACATCGCGGATGAAGCAGCCCAACGTGCCGCTGAACTGTTGGTCGAACTCGCCGGCGGCACCATTGACGAGGGTGTCACGGACGTGGGGGAACAAGCCCCGACCACGACGGTCCGGCTTCGTGCAGATTACCCGAGTGCGGTTGTGGGATACGACTACACCGAAGAACAAATCAGACAAGTCCTGACCGACCTTGGTGCCTACGTCTCGCAACAGCGTGACAGTACCGATGGGACGCCTATCTTTGTGGTGACGCCCCCATCGTGGCGTACCGATCTGCAGATACCAGAAGATCTTGTGGAAGAAGTCGCCAGGATCGTCGGTTATTCGCATATCCCAGCCACCCTGCCGGTTCCACCACCGGGCCGCGGTTTTACGGTGCACCAGCGGATGCGGCGGCAGGTTGCCAATGCGCTTGCCGGGGCAGGGCTGGTGGAAACACTGTCCTATCCGTTCGTGTCCGAGGCTCAGAATCGGGCCTTCGGCTCGGCCGACGAGGCGAGCGCAGCAGACCAAGCCATGATCAAACTCGCCAACCCCATTTCCTCAGAATTCGGGTGGTTGCGTACCACGATCCTGCCGGGACTGCTCGATACACTTCGTCGCAATGTGGCGCGCGGCTTCCGTGACATCGCCCTGTACGAGTCGGGCCGGGTCTTCCTCCCGGGAGCCCAGACGGGCTCAAAGACCATTCCGCCATTGGGACAACGACCCGATGACGACGTGCTGGCCCAAATCGAAGCCGGCATTCCAGACCAACCACACCGTCTGGCTGCAGTGTTTACCGGTCATGATTCAGCCCCTGGACCCGGCCACACGCCACGGGAGTATGACTGGCAGGACCCCATCGGGATTGCCTTGGATATTGCGGATGTTGTGGGCGTGGACCTGCGCATCCGGCAGGGCACGCATCACGGTTTCCACCCGGGACGCGTCGCAGAACTGGTCGTGGAGGGCCAGCTCGTCGGCTACGCCGGGGAAGTGCTCCCGAAACTGCTCGAAGAATGGGAACTTCCGGCCCGGACCAGCGCATTAGAGCTGGACTTGGATGCGATCATTGCGGCGGCCCCGGATGTGGTTGAAGCACAACCGGTGGCCAGCTATCCAGCGACCTTCCAAGACGTCGCCCTTGTGGTCGATGACCACGTGGTCGCCGCAGAGGTCCAACAGACGCTGCGCGCTGCAGCGGGCGAGCTGCTCGAAGACATCGGATTATTTGACGTGTATGCAGGTGCTGGGATCGAGGAGGGCAAGAAGTCACTGGCCTTCAATCTACGGTTCCGTGCTGCCGACCGGACGCTGACCGCCGATGAGGCATCAGAAGCACGCTTGGCAGCAATCGCTGCGGCAGAAACAGAACACGGTGCGGTGTTGCGATGACTCAACCATGGGAACTCAACAACCCGGTGCCCGAGCACCCAGCAGATCGAGCTCGACGTCGCCGTCGTAGCGTGATGACCTCGCTCGTTGCGTTATTGATCGTCGTGGGACTCGTCGGCACCACCGTGATGGCGTTGTTCTAAGAGATGACGAAAATAATCACCCCAAGGCAATCGACCCGATCGCCTTGGGGTGTTTGCAACCCGCAGGGGATCAGACTAAGGGATAAGCACGGTCTTGCCCGTGGTCGCGCGCGATTCCAGCGTTCGATGAGCTTCGGCAGCATCTGCTAAGTCAAAACGCTGATCCACGCTCAGTTTCAATGCGCCCTCGGCGAGCCACCCAAAAATCTCGCCGGCACGCCATGCCACCTCATCGGCGGTCAGCGTGTAATACGCCAGGCCTGGACGAGTGGCAAACAGCGAACCAGCGGCATTGAGTCGTTGTAAATCAAATGGCGGCACAGGTCCTGAGGCGGCGCCAAACAGCACAATCATGCCTCGAGGACGCACTGACTCTAACGAGGTATCAAACGTATCGGCGCCCACCCCGTCATAAGCGACGTCCACACCGCGGCCGCCGGTGACCTCTTTGAGCCGCTGACCAAAATCTTCGTAATTGAAGACCCCGTCCGCGCCCGCAGCCAGGGCGATCTCGCGTTTTTTATCGGTCGAGACCGCTGTATACACTTTCGCGCCCAAGTGCTTACACATTTGGGTAAGTAACTGACCGACCCCACCGGCGCCAGCCGTCAAAAACACCTCGTCACCTGCTGTGACTTCGAACGTTGAGCGACACAGATAGTGCGCCGTCATACCTTGGAGCGGAATCGCCGCAGCCTCAACCAGGTCGATGGAATCCGGTACCGGCAGCAATTTATCTGCCGGCGCAACAAAGAATTCCGCGTACGTAGCAGTGCCAGAAGCGGTCGCAACCCGATCGCCCACGGCGACATTATCGACATCATCGCCGACAGCTACGACCGTGCCAGAGGCTTCCGAACCCGGGACAAACGGGTATTCCACCTTGTAGAGGCCAGACCGTTGATAGGTCTCAATGAAATTCAGACCGGTGGCGGCCGTTTCCACGAGTACTTGATTCGGCGCAGGGGTCGGAACGGGCACTTCACGCCAAGCAAAGTTTTCGGGACCGCCGGCTTCTAACACCACTGCGGCACGCATAGTTTCTGGAATTTCTGAAGGTATTTGAGTCATACTTGCTACGGTACATTCCTGCAGATAGGGCCGCTAGAGACTCCCTGCTGCATAATTATTAGATACACTGCATATCTTAGTGTTAGGGTGGGTCCATGACTCTTCGTGTAGCTGTTTCCGGAGCCAGTGGCTATGCCGGGGGAGAGGTTCTGCGCTTGCTGACCTCACACCCCAACGTGGACATTGGTTCAATCACCGCCCACTCCAACGCCGGGCAAAAACTCGGTGGCCTGCAACCGCATTTGCATGCCCTGGCGGACCGCGTACTTGAGCCAACCGAGGTTGACGTGCTGCGCGGTCACGACGTCGTGTTTTTGGCTCTTCCGCACGGCGCGTCTGCGGAGATTGCAGCAGAATTATCAGATGACACACTGGTGATTGACGCCGGAGCTGACCACCGCCTGGAAAACAGTGAAATGTGGGAGAAATTCTATGGTTCACCACATGCTGGTACCTGGCCATATGGACTCCCAGAACTGCCGGGTGCCCGCGAAAAACTTCAGAACGCCAAACGCATCGCCGTGCCGGGGTGTTATCCAACCGGTTCGCTCTTAGGACTCGCTCCGGGCTTTAGCGCCGGGGTCTTACAGCCCGAAGACGTTGTGATTGTCGCTGCGTCCGGCACGTCCGGTGCGGGGAAGTCACTGAAGCCCCACCTGTTAGGTTCCGAAGTGATGGGCGGGATGAGCCCGTATGGTGTGGGCGGTTCCCACCGTCACACCCCCGAAATCGTCCAAGGCCTGTCCAATGCGGCCGGTGAAGACATCACCTTGTCCTTCACCCCCACGCTGGCACCGATGTCGCGAGGAATTCTGACTACCGCTACGGCCAGGTACAAGCCTGGCGTCGATGTGGCCACACTCCGTGCTGCATGGGAGACGGCTTATCAGCACGAACATTTCGTGCACCTGCTGCCCGAAGGTCAGTGGCCCACCACGAAGTCCGTCGTGGGCTCAAATCATGTGGTTATGCAACTTGCGGTGGATGAAGAAGCCGGGCGTGTAGTCGTGGTGGTGGCTGTAGATAACCTCACCAAAGGCACCGCCGGCGGGGCGATACAGTCCATGAACATCGCCATGGGCTTTGCCGAAGAAACCGGACTCAACACCCAGGGGGTAGCACCGTGAGCCTTCCGACTCCAGCAGGATTTACTGCCTCAGGGATAGCAGCCGGAATTAAAGCCTCTGGCGACCTCGACCTCAGTCTGATAGTCAACCATGGCCCCCGATTCAACGCAGCCGGGGTGTTTACCACCAATCGAATCTCTGCGGCACCAGTGCGATGGTCGCAAGCAGCCCTCGAAGACGGCGAGGCCAGAGCGGTTGTGCTCAATTCTGGTGGAGCAAATGCCTGCACGGGTATCCCGGGGGATCAGGATGCGGTTGCCATGGCGGACAGCGCTGCCATATCGCTGGGCATTGCCACTGACGAGGTCCTGGTGTGTTCCACCGGCCTGATCGGCGAGCGCCTTCCAATGAACAACGTCATCCCTGGTATCCAAACCGCCGTCGACGCGCTCACAGCTGACGGATTAGAAGACGCCGCGAAAGCCATTATGACCACCGACACTGTGCACAAGACTGCAAGTGCTCAGGGTTCTGGCTATGTAGTCAGTGGTATAACCAAAGGCGCTGGGATGATGGCGCCGGGAATGGCTACCATGTTGGCGGTTGTTACCACCGACGCAGTGCTGGATTCAGCGCTGGCACACCAGATCTTAACTGAAGCCGTGCGCACGACTTTTAACCGAGCCGATTCGGATGGCTGCATGTCGACCAATGACACCGTGATTCTGATGGCATCCGGGGCTTCGGGGATCGAACCCGATCAAACGGAGATACAGGACCTCATCACAGACGTTTGTGCTTCATTAGCCCGCCAAATCATTAGCGATGCCGAAGGCTCAACTCGTGATATCGCGGTAACAGTCCATGGTGCGGCCACCGAAGCTGACGGTGAAGAAGTGGCTCGTGCGGTGTCGCGCTCCAACCTCTTCAAGACCGCAATGTTTGGCAAAGATCCCAACTGGGGACGGATCATCTCAGCGGTGGGCACCACAGACGCCCAATTTGAGCCCACCACCCTTGACGTTGCAGTCAACGGTGTGATGGTCTGCCGCAACGCCGGTATCGGGGAGGACCGCGACCTGGTCAACTTCGCAGACCGGGAAGTGCACGTTGACATCTACCTCAAAGCCGGAGAGCACGAAGTCACCATTTGGACTAACGATTTGTCTTATGACTACGTGCGCGAAAACGCCGAATACTCTTCATAGAAACGCGATATGGTCACTACACAACGAGACATGTCCAAGGCTGCCGAAAAAGCCGCCGTGTTGATCGAAGCCCTGCCTTGGATCCAAAAATTTGCCGGCACCACGATGGTCATCAAATACGGTGGCAACGCCATGGTTTCCGATGAGCTCCGCGAGGCGTTTGTCCAGGACATGGTCTTTTTGCATCACTGCGGCATCCACCCGGTGGTAGTCCACGGCGGTGGGCCGCAGATCAGTCAGATGCTCAAAAAGCTCGACATTCAATCTGAATTTCGCGGCGGTCTGCGAGTCACCACCGAAGAAACGATGGAAGTCGTCCGGATGGTGCTGACCGGCAAGGTCGGCCGACAGCTCGTGGGACTCATCAACGCGCATGGCACGTACGCGGTGGGGCTGTCCGGTGAAGACGCTGACCTCTTTGCAGCGCATCGGACCAAACACGTCATTGACGGCGAAGAAGTTGATCTAGGCCTGGTTGGCGATGTCGTCCACGTCAATACCAATGCGATCACCGACTTGATCGAAAACGGCCGGATTCCCGTCGTGTCGTCGGTCGCCCCAGAATATGACCCGGCCACAGGCCAACCGACCGGCCAAGTGCTCAACGTCAACGCCGATACTGCAGCAGCCGAACTCGCCGGGGCGTTAGGGGCATCAAAGCTGGTCGTGCTGACAGACGTCGAAGGTCTCTACGGCAACTGGCCAGATCCCGCATCCTTAATCACTGCAATCACAGCTGCCGAACTTCGGCAGATGGTTGATTCACTGGAAACCGGCATGATTCCAAAAATGCGGGCCTGCCTGGCTGCCGTTGACGCTGGCGTGCCACAAGCGCACATCGTCGATGGCAGGCAACCGCATTCCATGCTGTTAGAAATTTTCACGACCGCCGGTGTAGGTACCCAGGTCACCCCATAGGAGCACACTTGACGCAAAACCTTTTGGACCGCTATCAGCGTGCCATGACCAACATGTTCGGCACCCCAGCTACAGCCCTCGTCAAAGGTGAGGGAGTGTACGTCTGGGATGCCGACGGAAACCGTTACACCGACTTCCTCGCCGGCATCGCGGTCAACGCCCTGGGACATGCCCATCCGGCGGTAGTGGAAGCTCTGACGCAACAGGCGCGCACTCTTGGGCACATCTCGAATTTGTTTACCTCATTACCCCAGGTGGAATTAGCAGAACGCCTCACCGCCCTCGCCGGGGCAAAAGACGGTACGTGTTTCTTCGCAAATTCCGGTACCGAAGCCAACGAGGCTGCTTTTAAGCTCGCGCGTCGTCATAGTTACGCCGCCGGTGGCACCCGTACCAAGATTATTGCCTTGGAAAATGCTTTCCACGGTCGGACAATGGGCGCGCTGGCACTGACCTGGAAACCGCAATACCGCGAACCTTTCGAGCCGCTTCCTGGCGGTGTGGTGTTTGTCCCCGCAGGGGATATTGCGGCATTAGAAGCCGAAATGGACGACACGGTAGCTGCCGTTATCATCGAACCGGTACAAGGCGAAGCCGGCGTGCGAGATTTCCCGGTAGACTATTTGCGTCGGGTCCGTCAAGCTTGTGACGAGCACGGCGCGCTACTCATTTTCGACGAAATCCAGTCCGGGATCGGCCGCACCGGTACCTGGTTTGGCTTCCAAAACCCAGACATCACCGGTAGCCAAGAACCCGTAGTTCCCGACGCGATGACTTTGGCCAAAGGTTTGGGCGGGGGCATGCCAATCGGCGCCCTGGTGACCTTCGGCAAGGAAGTTTCCGAGCTGTTCACCGCAGGCCAGCACGGTACCACCTTTGGGGGTAACCCCTTGGCCACCGCAACTGCTCTTGCGGTATTGCAGACTCTTGAGGACGACAAGATCCTGGACAATGTCCGTACCGTGGGGACCTATCTGGCCGACCGGTTGCGAACTCTCCCCGGGGTAAAGACTGTTCGTGCTTATGGGTTATGGCAGGGTGTCGAACTGGATACCGGAGCCATTCTGGAGCAGGACCAAAAGCTGCCTGAAGCCGGGTTGGCCCCGGCCGTGGTGTCCAAAGCATTGGAATATGGATACATCCTCAACGCTACCGACGCGACCACTCTGCGGTTGGCGCCTCCGCTCATCATCACCACAGAGCAAGTCGACCCGTTACTCACCGATCTGCCGAATATCATCGCGGAAACCATTGCCGAAGCTAATTAGTTGACCTGTACGTAGAAGGAGCGGCCTAATGCCGACGACCCCACGCCATTTTCTCGTCGATACTGACCTGACAGCAGCTGAACAGGACGAAGTACTGTCACTTGCTGCAACGATGAAACACCGGCGCTACGACTTCAAACCCTTGGCTGGCCCCCAAACTGGGATCGTCATGTTCGACAAGACATCTACTCGAACGAGGGTCTCTTTTGCGGCAGGACTGAGCGAGTTGGGGGGTAACCCCTTGATTATTAACCCGGGAGAATCTCAGCTGGGGCACAAAGAATCGATTTACGATTCAGCCAAGGTCTTTGAACGTATGGTCTCCGTGGTAATTTGGCGGACCTTTGCTCAGTCGGGCATCGTGGAACTGGCAGAGAACTCTTCGATCCCGGTCATTAACGCGCTCACCGACGACTACCACCCGTGCCAAGTACTTGCCGATCTTCAGACGGTTCGCGAAGCAAAAGGAGCTACTGCTGGTCTGATCATGACGTATCTTGGCGATGCGGCAAATAATATGGCGAATTCGTATCTGCTTGGCGGCGTCACGGCCGGCATGCATGTGCGCATAGCCGGTCCCGCCGACTATCTGCCCGATGCGATGGTGGTCAAAGCAGCACAACAACGTGCAGCTGAAACTGGCGGCTCGGTGACCATCACCACAAACGCCCAAGAGGCCTTGGACGGAGCAGATGTGGTCGTGACGGATACGTGGATTTCGATGGGTCAGGAAGCCGAAGCTGAACTTCGGATGAAGCTCTTTGAAGACTATTCGGTCGATAGCAAGGCCATGGCACTTGCCGATAAGGGGGCGATCTTTTTGCACTGCCTCCCCGCGTACCGAGGTTACGAAGTAACGGCCGAGGTGATCGACGGCCCACAGTCCAGGGTCTTCGATGAGGCCGAGAATCGGTTACACGCCCAAAAGGCCCTCATTGCATGGTTACTGTATGCATCCGGACTAGCGGACATCCCCTCGGACCTTGAGCTGCCACAGGCTGTAGCATCACGTTCACAAGTAGTGTGATATGGCCGCTCCCATGACCAAAGTAGCTCGTCAACACGAGATCCGGACCGTCCTTTCTAGACAACGGATCCGTTCCCAAGCCGAGCTAGCGGAGGTACTGGAACAGCGCGGCGTCTCCGTGACGCAGGGAACATTGTCACGAGACCTGGTCGATATTGGTGCCACCCGGATCCGAGACGAATCAGGACAGATGGTGTATCACGTCGCGGGGGACGAGGCCACCGGAGGCCCCGGGCAAGGCAGCCAATCTGCAGAAACCGCCGCAGCTCGCATGGCCTCACTATGCAAAGAACTCCTCCTTTCGGCTGAAGGATCAGCCAACGTGGCAGTTCTTCGCACGCCGCCGGGAGCGGCACAGTTTCTTGCCTCGGCAATCGATCAAGCCAGACTGCACAGTATTCTAGGCACCATCGCCGGGGACGATGCGATCATGGTGATAACGCGCGTGCCGGATGGCGGCCAAGCGGTGGCAGCTGATTTTATCGCCTACGCCGAGCAAGATCCTCGACCGTCATAAGGCAGAACAACAATCGTCCGGAGCTCAAGTCTCCGGACGATTCTGGCACAGAGCGGTGCGCACCCTAGAAGGACCACTCCAGATCCGAAATCTCATCTTCGGGCGGAGCTTCAAAGACCTCCACTGCATCCATGTCAGAAAAACCATGGGTTGCCGTGGAGTCGCCAGTGGAAGCATCTACCTGAACTAGGTCGGAAGTTTCCTGGAGGAAATAAAATTCCACGGTCTCGGCCCCGGTGTAGTGAACAGTCTCACCGTCAGCTGTTGCTGGTACTACGTATTTATAAACGGCTTGACCATCCAGCTCGGTCTCTTCGACCTCAATGGTATCGAGCTCCTCTTCGGAGAGACCTTCTATGAGGGAGAAGGTTGTCTCGATGATGCTGTCAAAATCTTGGGTGTATTCGCTGAGGTCTTCTTGCTCGGCTTCTGGGACTTCAATCCATTGACCGTCAGTGTCGACATTCCCAAGGATCTCGCTCAGAGATTCATCCTTGAGATTGAGCCGCAGAAACGCATTGCTCTCATCGACGGCACGCACTTCGACGTCAGCTTGGGGCATTTCCAGCAGAATATTGTAGTTGACCTGGTCTGTGTGGCTGGAGAATTCGCCCAATTCCAACTCATCACCGTGGACACCATCAGGATCGGTGACCGTGTAGGTAAATGAGGTTGCATCTTCCATCGACTGCCTGGCTTCGGTAGCGATTTCGGTCAGTGCAGGAGGGCCGCCCCCACACGATGACAACGTAAGTGCTGCCACGATGCCGAGACCGGTTGCCGTCCACAGACGGGGTGGAGGGGACATAGTTTGAGTCAAAATTGCTCCTAGATTAGACCGCTTGGTCTGAGAGTATATGGCGGCTTGATAAAAGTTATTTTTGCTCGCCGGAACGTGCCGACTGGTCTGCCTCGTAAGCAGCTAGGAAGTCTCCCATATGGTCCAGCCCCATCGCCGAGATTGTTGCGCGAGCCGACTGCGGGCCGAGATCAGGGTCGGCACCAGCATCTAGTAACTGACGAGCAATATCCTCATTTTGCATGAAAACCGCACAGGTCAGCGCAGACTGACCGCGATTGTTGAGGAGATTGACATCAGCTTGACGTTCGAGAAGAGCCTTTACGATTATTGGCTGTTCCCGATATGCGGCCAAAATCAAAAAAGTGTCACCATTATGATTTGTCAGATCCACCGGGATACCTTGGTCGATGGCGGAAGTGAGTGCGACCACCTGACCTTCGCGCGCGTAGTCAAAGAGGGAATTGAGAAACTCTATTTGTTCATCTGTTAGCTCTGGCTGATTTTCGGACTGGTTTTCTGTCATGCCGTCCAGTTTAGACAATTTCTCCAGCACTGACCGCGAGACTGCGTTGCTACTCGTTGCCTGTAAGCGCGACACATCGGCGAGGTGAGACCTCGGAAGGCCCCGATAGGTCTTGTGCAAGGCCGCAAGAGGGTAGCGGGGCTTTTGGGACGCCAAAATGTTGGTAGTTTTGACTCAACAGTAATCGCGGAAGAAAAGGTTTCAACACATGGCTGAGGCTCCATCACATGGCACAAACGAAGGTTCGCTTTGGGGAGGTCGCTTTTCGGACGGTCCAGCGGATTCATTAGCCGCGCTGAGTAAATCTACCGATTTCGACTGGCGGCTCGCACGCTACGACATCGCAGGCTCGCGAGCGCATGCTCGAGTGCTGAACCGTTCAGGCCTGCTAACTGATCAGGAGCTGACTGACATGCTGGCTGCCCTCGACACCTTGGAACGAGATGTTCTGGATGGCAGCTATGTCGCGGCCGAGTCTGACGAGGATGTTCATGGCTCATTAGAGCGAGGTCTGCTGGAACGTGCGGGCGAGACCCTCGGGGGCAAGCTTCGGGCAGGTCGCTCACGTAATGACCAAATCGCGACGATGGGTCGCATGTTTCTTCGTGATAGTGCGCGCAACGTATCAGCCCAACTGCTTGAAGTCGTAGATGCGCTCATCACTCAGGCAGAGAATCATCCCTACGCTCCAATGCCCGGTCGCACCCACTTACAACACGCCCAACCCGTGTTGTTATCGCACCATCTCTTGGCACATGGCTGGGCATTCTTACGCGATCTACAACGTTTCGTGGACTGGGACCGGCGTGCCGCGGTTAGCCCCTATGGATCTGGTGCATTGGCTGGGTCATCCCTTGGCCTCGATCCGGTATCTATCGCGAAGGATCTCGGTTTTGAGTCGGCGGTGTGGAACTCCATCGACGGCACAGCATCCCGGGACGTGTTCGCCGAATTCGCCTGGATCGCCTCAATGATCGGGGTGAACCTCTCGCGATTATCCGAAGAAATCATCTTTTGGGCGACCAAGGAAGTGAACTTCGTGACGCTGCACGACGCTTACTCGACTGGGTCCTCCATCATGCCGCAGAAGAAGAACCCCGACATCGCCGAATTGGCCCGGGGCAAATCTGGTCGTCTGCTGGGGGACTTCACCGGGTTAATGACCACACTCAAAGCCCTGCCGTTGGCATACAACCGGGACCTCCAAGAGGATAAGGAACCCGTTTTTGACGCGGCAGACACCTTGGAGTTGCTGTTACCGGCCTTCGCAGGTCAGGTAGCTACTTTGACATTTAACACAGCACGAATGGCCGAATTAGCACCGGAGGGTTTTGCGCTGGCAACCGACATCGCCGAGTGGCTGGTCCGTCAGGGCGTCCCATTCCGGGTAGCTCACGAGCTTGCCGGGGAAGCCGTGCGCGTTGCTGAAAATCGAGGTGTTGAACTCTGGGATCTCACTGACGACGAATACGCCAGCATCTCAGAACATCTCACCCCCGACGTGCGCGCCGTGTTATCTACCGAAGGATCGCTGACCTCCCGGTCGAGTCAGGGAGGCACTGGACCAGAAGCAGTAACACATCAATTGACGGAGTTTAAGCGGCAATTGGCGGAAATCCGTGAGTTTATCGCCACAAATCCTACCGGTCTGCGCTGAGTCATAGCTAAGCTAGTGGGTTGATGTGAGCTAGTGCTGGCGGAATGTACCAGCAGTAAAGGAGCCTTGGTGACCGACGAACACGGGTCCACCGGTACGACTTCGTGGTATCAACACGAGTTGGCAGCAGAACGTGAGTACATCGCGAAACTCTACAGTCGCCTCGATACGTTGCGGGAAGAAAAACAACGACAACTTGCGCGAGTCCAAGCCCAAGGCCTCCAAGGCTCTCTGCAGAACCAATCAGAGCGCGACTCTTTTGCCACTCTTTACCGTGATCGGATCAACCAGCTCAATGCGGTAGATGAGCGCCTAGTCTTTGGTCGGCTTGACACGATCAACGCCGTAACTCGACATATTGGACGAATTGGCCTAGCCGATGACGATCGCTCAAGACTGTTAGTTGACTGGCGGGCGCCGGAAGCCGCTCCGTTCTACCAAGCAACGGCCGCATATCCGCAGGGTGTTGCCCGTCGACGCCACATTATGATGAGCGGGCGTACGGTGGAGTCATTTGAAGATGACGTTTTGACTTCCGATGACGAAGAACACGCCTCACAAGCCCTGTTGTCAGCAGTCAGTGCCCCGCGGACCGGGGTTATGGGCGATATAGTGGCGACAATTCAGCGAGAGCAAGACGAAATCATTCGCGACGATATGCGGGGCGTCCTTGTCGTGCAAGGAGGGCCAGGCACCGGTAAAACTGCGGTGGCACTACACCGGGCTGCCTACTTGCTCTATACGCATCGAGATCGGCTGGCAAAGTCCGGGGTGCTACTTGTTGGCCCCTCTGAAGCATTCATGAACTATATCGATCAGGTCTTACCCTCGTTGGGTGAAACCGGTGTGGTCATGAGTTCTATCGGGAACATTTATCCGGGTGTCCACGGGGTACCGGAAGTGAGTTCTGACGCAGCGGAAATAAAAGGTCGTGCGGAGATGGCTGAAGTTATCGCCAACGCCGTCAGCTTGCGCCAACGGTCAATTCCGGAAACAACCTATGTTCATGTCGAAGGGACCCGGCTGCGCGTTCGGCCAGCCCAAATTCGGCGGGCCATCAAGCACGCGCGCGAGTCGGGACGACCGCACAACCAGGCGCGAGAAGTTTTCGTTGACCATATGGTCAAGACGTTATATGACCAGCTGCGCGACATCGTGAGTCCAAAGCGAGACGACGGCCTAGTAAACAAGGCTGATCGTTCGTACTTGCGTCAAGAGATACGTCAGTCGGTAGAAGTACGACGCTTATTGAATCTTTGCTGGATGCCGCTGACCCCGACAGGGTTGATAAATCAGTTACTTTCCACTCCGCAATATCTCGTGGATGCCGCTCCCATGTTGACTGCTAGGGAAATTAAGAGTCTGCTGCGGCAACCGGGCGCGCAATTCACTGAGGCTGACGTGCCGCTCCTGGACGAGGCCGCCGTCGCATTAGGGGATTCTTCTTCTCTAGCAAGTGGTTCCTCAGGTGAGCGAAGCAAACAGCGAAACCTCGATACTGCCGAAGCTGCCTTGGAGAACATGCATTACACCTTGGAAGACATCGGTGTCGATGGGGTCGTGACAGCGGAAATGCTCGCTGCTGCCCAAGAACCAGAGGCGATATGGAAATCTGTTGCCGACCGGGCAAGGTCAGATCGTACTTGGACCTACGGACACATTATTGTCGATGAGGCGCAAGAGCTCACCCATATGCAATGGCGCATGCTATTTCGGCGTTCCCCGTTACGGTCCTTCACGGTTGTGGGTGATTTAGCACAGGCTTCAGGCGCCGCCGCCAAATCGGATTGGCCCTCAGTGCTTGCTCCGTTTGCTGGAGGCAACTGGCGTCAGTCTGAACTGACAGTCAATTACCGGACTCCTGCCCGCATAGCCGAAGCTGCTGCCGAAGTAGCAACGCAAGCAGGACGCCCAGTGACTACACCTCAAGCTCTTCGTCAAGGCGATTATGAACCTGAACTTGTGGTGACCACTCCCCAGCACTGCCCAAATCAAATACTCGACACCGTGCAAAAACAGCTCGGCAGAATCCAAGGCGGGCTTGTCGGGGTTATCGCGCCCATTCCGGAACACGACATGGTGCATGAAGTATTAGACCATGCATATCCGGGGCGCGTGTGGAGGGGCATCGGTCGTCGGCGGGATCGTGACCTTGTCTTGGTTTCACCTCAGCAAGCTAAAGGCCTCGAATACGATGCTGTAATCATTGTCGAACCGCAAGATATTGTCAGTGGTGCTGGTGGGTCGGTGGGTGATCTTTATGTGGCGATGACCCGGGCGACGCAGACCTTGACCCTGATAACTACAGCAACTGTCGAGCAGTTGCCACTTGGTTTGCAGGACATATAAGGCGGAGACTTTCATCCTTGGGGACGGAAACTGGTAACTTGAACAGCGTGAATAACGAAGAGTTTTTGAGTCGACAAGCCAATGATCCTTCTTTCGAAAACATCTGGCAGGAGCTGCAATGGCGAGGTCTCGTCCAAGTTTCCACTGATGAAAATAAACTCGAAGAAGCCCTCGCAGGGGACCCAATAAACTATTACTGCGGGTTCGATCCGACCGCAGCGTCCCTGCATCTTGGACACCTCGTCCAATTGCTCGTCTTACGTCGACTCCAACTGGCAGGTCACCGGCCAGTTGCACTTGTTGGAGGGGCAACCGGTCTCATAGGGGACCCCCGACAAACAAGCGAGCGAAGCTTGAATACCAGAGAAACGGTGGAAGGCTGGGTCGAGACTTTACGAGACCAGATCCAGCAGTACTTATCATTCGCAGGTGACAACGGTGCCGTAATGGTCAACAACCTGGACTGGACTGGCAATTTGTCAGCGCTCGACTTTCTGCGCGACATCGGCAAACACTTCCGCGTCGGGACCATGATTCGAAAAGAAATCGTCGCATCGCGTCTGGAATCCGATGAAGGAATCTCGTACACAGAGTTTTCCTATCAAGTCCTTCAAGGGATGGACTTCATGGAGCTGTACCGTCGCCATAATGTCACGCTGCAGACCGGCGGGTCAGACCAATGGGGCAACCTGACCTCCGGCACTGAGTTGGTGCGAAAAGTAGAAGGCGAACATGTCCACGCTTTTGGTACCCCGTTGATCACAAACTCTGATGGAACGAAATTCGGGAAATCCGAAGGAAACGCCATCTGGTTGAACCCTGAGATGTGTTCGCCTTATACGTTCTATCAATTCTGGATCAACACGGCCGACGCGGACGTAATTGACCGGCTAAAAGTTTTTACATTTCTTAGTCGCGACGAAATCGCAGAGCTTGAACAGAAGGTCGCTGAAGAGCCGTTCCGTCGCGAAGCTCAACGCCGACTCGCGTGGGAAGTAACCTCATTGGTGCATGGTGAGGAACAGACTCAGCGGGTTATTGATGCTTCCGCTGCCCTTTTTGGTCGCGGTGATCTTCACAGTATTGATGCTCCAACACTTGAAGCGGCCGGAACAGAACTTCCCTTCGCCGCTCCTGGATCGTTACCCACTGACCTAACGATCATCGACCTACTGGTGGCCACCGGTCTGGAAGTCTCAAAGTCTTCAGCGCGTCGTACAGTCAAAGATGGCGGAGCGTACTTAAACAATGCCAAGGTCGAAAATCCAGAGCAATCTATCGATGTCAGCGAAGCACTCCACGGGAAGTACTTCATCGTACGCAGGGGCCGTCGAAATCTCGGATTCGTTGATCTGACCGCGGCTAAGCACTGAGACCTACATCTCAATATTCTAATTCTTGACAATAAATGAATAGCTCAAGCTGATAAATCGGCGGATTCATGCGGTTCTGTTGCTCAGATCGTATCGAGTCCGCCGATTTTGCGTTCGGAATTAAGGTGTGTATAGTTATCTCTCGTGCCCAGGGCAGACCGGAGACGGGAAGCGCTGAGACACCGAAGTTCTTTTAGAAAAATTTATACAGCGATCCACGTCAAGGTCAGAGAAAATTTACTTCTCCGAACGTATGCATCTGCGAGTTGAAATGCAGATGAACTTCGGTATATAGTAAAGATCCGCACTCGAATAAACGAGAGCGGAAGCCGAGTTGACAAACACTGAAGCAGTTATGCTAAGGTTGCAATTCGGTCCTGATAGCTAATCAGATATTGATAGTGGTCAGATAGTATCGATAGTAATGATCAGTTTTACAGCGAACAATGGCTCAAGTGCCAGTTGATCGAAGTGTGGCTGACATCACGTTGATAGAATTTGACTCTCAGCTAGACGTTGTTTAGTGTTGTGTTTTGCGCCGGTTTTGGTGTGGTTCATGACGGTTTGGTTGTGGGTCGTTGGTTTGCTGCTTGGTGGCTGCTCTGCGTGTTGTGGGGTGGTTGGTGGGTGGTGGTGGTTGTTTGAGAACTCAATAGTGTGCCAAGTTTGTTTGATGCCATTTATTTTTGAATGGTTATGCCATGGCTGATCGTACCTCCGTGTGGTTGGTTGTGGTAGTGCCAGGGATTGGGCTGTTTCCGGCCTGGTCTGTTTGATTGAATGTTTTCATATGTTTTGTATGGAGAGTTTGATCCTGGCTCAGGATGAACGCTGGCGGCGTGCTTAACACATGCAAGTCGAACGCTGAAGCTCCCAGCTTGCTGGGGGTGGATGAGTGGCGAACGGGTGAGTATCACGTGAGGAACCTGCCCTGAACTCTGGGATAAGCCCGGGAAACTGGGTCTAATACCGGATAGGACTAGCCATCGCATGGTGGTTGGTGGAAAGCTTTTGCGGTTTGGGATGGTCTCGCGGCCTATCAGCTTGTTGGTGGGGTAATGGCCTACCAAGGCGTTGACGGGTAGCCGGCCTGAGAGGGTGACCGGCCACACTGGGACTGAGACACGGCCCAGACTCCTACGGGAGGCAGCAGTGGGGGATATTGCACAATGGGCGCAAGCCTGATGCAGCGACGCCGCGTGAGGGATGACGGCCTTCGGGTTGTAAACCTCTTTCAGTTGGGAAGAAGCCCCCTTTGGGGGTGACGGTACCTTCAGAAGAAGCACCGGCTAACTACGTGCCAGCAGCCGCGGTAATACGTAGGGTGCGAGCGTTATCCGGAATTATTGGGCGTAAAGAGCTCGTAGGCGGTTTGTCACGTCTGCTGTGAAAGCCCAGGGCTTAACCCTGGGTTTGCAGTGGGTACGGGCAGGCTGGAGTGCAGTAGGGGAGACTGGAATTCCTGGTGTAGCGGTGAAATGCGCAGATATCAGGAGGAACACCGATGGCGAAGGCAGGTCTCTGGGCTGTTACTGACGCTGAGGAGCGAAAGCATGGGGAGCGAACAGGATTAGATACCCTGGTAGTCCATGCCGTAAACGTTGGGCACTAGGTGTGGGGATCATTTCCACGATTTCCGCGCCGTAGCTAACGCATTAAGTGCCCCGCCTGGGGAGTACGGCCGCAAGGCTAAAACTCAAAGGAATTGACGGGGGCCCGCACAAGCGGCGGAGCATGCGGATTAATTCGATGCAACGCGAAGAACCTTACCAAGGCTTGACATACACTAGACCGCCTCAGAGATGGGGTTTCCCTTCGGGGCTGGTGTACAGGTGGTGCATGGTTGTCGTCAGCTCGTGTCGTGAGATGTTGGGTTAAGTCCCGCAACGAGCGGAACCCCTATTCTATGTTGCCAGCAATTCGGTTGGGGACTCATGGGAGACTGCCGGGGTCAACTCGGAGGAAGGTGGGGACGACGTCAAATCATCATGCCCCTTATGTCTTGGGCTTCACGCATGCTACAATGGCCGGCACAATGGGTTGCGAGATCGTGAGGTTGAGCTAATCCCATAAAACCGGTCTCAGTTCGGATTGGGGTCTGCAACTCGACCCCATGAAGTCGGAGTCGCTAGTAATCGCAGATCAGCAACGCTGCGGTGAATACGTTCCCGGGCCTTGTACACACCGCCCGTCAAGTCACGAAAGTTGGTAACACCCGAAGCCGGTGGCCCAACCACATTGTGGGGGGAGCCGTCGAAGGTGGGACCGGTGATTGGGACTAAGTCGTAACAAGGTAGCCGTACCGGAAGGTGCGGCTGGATCACCTCCTTTCTAAGGAGATAGTTGATATCTCAAGATATTAGAGAGCACAACTGTCATTGGTCTGATCGTCCCATCCTGGGATGGTCGGGATGGTTGTGCGTGGGTGGAACATCAAACAAATCATCACTGGCCCGACGTTGTCGGGGTGGTGGTGGTCCGTGCGTGGCTGGTATCAGTGAGCACAAGTACTGAGCAATCCTACCCTGTATTGGGTGGGGTTGGTCGTGGAACGTGGTCCTGGTGGTGGGCGCGTGGCGTGATTTTGGCATACTGTTGGGTTTTGGAACAACCACTGAAAACCCCCTGTTGAATGCATGCGTCTGTCCCTGGGTGGGGTGGATGGTGTGTGGGGGTGGTTGTTGGTCCTGCTGCTAGTGGTGCCGCACACAGGGTGTGTGGTGGCTGGTAGTGGTGGGGTGTTGTTGATTGTAACTGTATAGTGGACGCGAGCATCTTTGAGTTCAATGAGTGTCGCACACGCATCCCTTTGTGGGTGGGTGTGTGGTATGTGATTGTTCTGTGTGATTGCATCATTCGTTCAGCCGTTGGCTGGGTGATGGTGTGATATTTGCGTTGTGTTGTGATTTGGGCAGCCGCGGCCCCCTTGTTGGGGTGGTGGTTGGGTAAGTTAGCAAGAGCGCACGGTGGATGCCTTGGTACTAGGAGCCGATGAAGGACGTGGGAATCTGCGATAAGCCTGGTGGAGTTGATAACCAAACGGTGAGACCAGGATGTCCGAATGGGGAAACCCCGCATGTGCGTCTTCGGGCGTGTGTGTGACCGCTGGCTGAATGTATAGGCCAGTTGGAGGGAACGCGGGGAAGTGAAACATCTCAGTACCTGCAGGAAGAGAAAACAATAGTGATTCTGTTAGTAGTGGCGAGCGAACGCGGATGAGGCTAAACCGGTCACGTGGAATACCCGGCAGGGGTTGCGTGATCGGGGTTGTTGGGCGTAGTTGGTGGTGTACTGCCGTGCACCGCAGTGGCTACATGGTGTAGTCGAAGAGGTTTGGATGCCTCACCGTAGAGGGTGATAGTCCCGTAGACGAAACAGTATGTGGTGCTGTCAAGTATGTCCCGAGTAGCACGACGTTCGTGGAGCGTCGTGTGAATCTGCCAGGACCACCTGGTAAGCCTAAATACTTCCTAGTGACCGATAGTGAATCAGTACCGTGAGGGAATGGTGAAAAGTACCCCGGGAGGGGAGTGAAATAGTACCTGAAACCGTGTGCTTACAATCCGTCCGAGCATCCTGTGGGGTGTGAGGGCGTGCCTTTTGCAAAATGAGCCTGCGAGTCAGTGATGCGTGGCGAGGTTAACCCGTGTGGGGTAGTCGTAGCGAAAGCGAGTCTGAAGAGGGCGAGTCAGTCGCGTGTTCTGGACCCGAAACGAAGTGATCTACCCATGACCAGGTTGAAGCGCGTGTAAGAGCGCGTGGAGGACCGAACCCACTTAGGTTGAAAACTGAGGGGATGAGTTGTGGGTAGGGGTGAAAGGCTAATCAAACTTCGTGATAGCTGGTTCTCCCCGAAATGCATTTAGGTGCAGCGTTACGTGTGCTTGCTGGTGGTAGAGCTACTGGTTGACTGATGGGCCCTACAAGGTTACTGACGTCTGCCAAACTCCGAATGCTGGCAAGTTGAGCGTAGCAGTGAGACGGTGGGGGATAAGCTTCATCGTCGAAAGGGAAACAGCCCAGATCATCGGTTAAGGCCCCTAAGCGTGTGCTAAGTGGGAAAGGATGTGGAGTTGCTGAGACAACCAGGAGGTTGGCTTAGAAGCAGCCACCCTTGAAAGAGTGCGTAACAGCCCACTGGTCAAGTGATTCTGCGCCGACAATGTAGCGGGGCTCAAGCACACCGCCGAAACCATGACTGCAACACCTGCTGGTGTTGCGGGGTAGGGGAGCGTCGTGTAGGAGGTGAAGCCGCAGTGTGAACTTGTGGTGGATTCTGCGCGAGTGAGAATGCAGGCATGAGTAGCGAATGACGGGTGAGAAACCCGTCCGCCGGATGACTAAGGGTTCCAGGGTCAAGCTAATCTTCCCTGGGTTAGTCGGGACCTAAGGCGAGGCCGACAGGCGTAGTCGATGGACAACGGGTTGATATTCCCGTACCGATACTATACCGCCCATGACACGCTGGTGAGACTAACCTCTCAAGCCAGCGGTGTGCACCTTCGGGTGTGCACTGGTGGTGCGATTGGGACCTGATCCAGTAGGTCAAGCGCATTAACAGGTGTGACGCAGGAAGGTAGCCGGGCCAGGCAGTGGAATTGTCCTGGTCTAAGCGTGTAGGGCGTCTGGTAGGGAAATCCGCCAGACACATGCCTGAGACGTGATGGGCCCCCACGTGGTGGGGGATCCGGTGATCCTATGCTGCCTAGAAAAGCATCGGCGCCAGGTGTAGTGTTGCCCGTACCCATAACCGACACAGGTAGTCAGGTAGAGAATACTAAGGCGATCGAGACAATCATAGTTAAGGAACTCGGCAAAATGCCCCCGTAACTTCGGAAGAAGGGGGGCCCGGACCCTGAGACCCACGTGCTGGGTTGAGGGGGTAAGGGCCGCAGAGACTAGGGGGAGGCGACTGTTTATCAAAAACACAGGTGCATGCGAAGTCGTAAGACGATGTATATGCACTGACTCCTGCCCGGTGCTGGAAGGTTAAGCGGATCTGTTAGCCCACCTTGTGTGGGCGAAGCGGAAAAGTTAAGCCCCAGTAAACGGCGGTGGTAACTATAACCATCCTAAGGTAGCGAAATTCCTTGTCGGGTAAGTTCCGACCTGCACGAATGGAGCAACGACCTCTCCGCTGTCTCTACTATGAACTCGGCGAAATTGCACTACGAGTAAAGATGCTCGTTACGCGCAGAAGGACGGAAAGACCCCGGAACCTTTACTATAGTTTGGTATTGGTATTGACTGTCACTTGTGTAGTATAGGTGGGAGACTGTGAAGCCATCACGCTAGTGATGGTGGAGTCGATCGGTGAAATACCACTCTGGTGATAGTGAATATCTAACTTCGGGCCATGATCTGGTCCAGGGACAGTGCCTGATGGGTAGTTTAACTGGGGCGGTTGCCTCCTAAATGGTAACGGAGGCGCCCAAAGGTTCCCTCAGCCTGGTCGGTCATCAGGTGTTGAGTGTAAGTGCACAAGGGAGCTTGACTGTGAGACAGGCATGTCGAGCAGGAACGAAAGTTGGGACTAGTGATCCGGCGACTCGTTGTGGAACGGTCGTCGCTCAACGGATAAAAGGTACTCCGGGGATAACAGGCTGATCTTGCCCAAGAGTTCATATCGACGGCATGGTTTGGCACCTCGATGTCGGCTCGTCGCATCCTGGGGCTGGAGTAGGTCCCAAGGGTTGGGCTGTTCGCCCATTAAAGCGGTACGCGAGCTGGGTTCAGAACGTCGTGAGACAGTTCGGTCCCTATCCTCTGCGCGCGTTGGAGAATTGCGAAGGTCTGTCCTTAGTACGAGAGGACCGGGACGGACGAACCTCTGGTATGTCAGTTGTACCGCCAGGTGCATGGCTGATTCGCTACGTTCGGGATGGATAACCGCTGAAAGCATCTAAGCGGGAAGCCGGCTTCAAGATGAATTCTCCTTATAAGGTGCCCAGTAGACTACTGGGTTGATAGGCCGGAAGTGGAAGCACAGACTACAGATGTGTGCAGCTGACCGGTACTAATACACCAAAGACTTACCCACACCCCACACCACACCGTGGAGGGGGGTGTGTATTGTCAGGCAGCAAAAGGTCTGACACGAGTCACCACACAATAACGTGCACACAGAACACGTGCATGCGTCCACGAGACCACTCAACAGGATTTGTTGATGCGCGTCCACTATACGGTTACAGCAACACCACCCCGTGACCACCCCCGAACCCCCCGCAACCAGGGGTGGGTAGGGTCACCCAGAATTGCATAAGATGTCGTCACCACACCGGTGACCCACAGGATTGCCACCCCACCACGGGGTGAGCTCAAGGGTTACGGTGGTTATAGCGTGGGGGAAACGCCCGGTCCCATTCCGAACCCGGAAGCTAAGACCCACAGCGCCGATGGTACTGCACCCGGGAGGGTGTGGGAGAGTAGGACACCGCCGGACAACCATTCACAGGCGCCCCGGGAGGGCCCCGACCACACGGTCGGCCCCCTCCCGGGGCCCCTGCATTTAACAACACAAACATGGTGTCGTGCGCCTTCCGGATCTTCCGTTCCGGGAACTTATTACCTATCGGTTAATAACGCTTTGTCGCAACACCGTTAGTGTCAAAGTGCTATCTTCAATCGCGGTGACAGAGTGTTTTTCTGGGGGCAGGGGCAACATCTGTCCAGCAGCAATTTCCCAGTTTCTATCATCACCATGAAGAACGACTTTACCCTCCATGACGTGTATGAAACCTTCTTGGGGGCTCCAGTGTTCTGCCATGTGTTCACCTGCTAATATCACGACCATAGTCTGTCTGACGCCATCACCCCGGTACACGGTGCTTCCTGCACGTCGAGCTACCGCGCTTTCGGCGGAATCACGGAGTACCTGTTGTTCTGCGTTGAGATCGATGAGTTTGAGCTCTGCTGGCGGATACGACATTGCAATGACCTCCAATACTGTCCTGCTATTTGGGTGCTACCACTGTACCTGAGCAAGGGTGGGACCTACCTCGTCTACAGATTGTGGGTGAGTTGTTGTAATTGCATCGTCAGTTCGCGGGTATCGGTGCTCTATCCCTTGCCATTCGTTAGGGCCCAGAGTTCTGCCTGCTGAAGACCGAACCCAGGCGATCTATGATCATGTCTAATATTTCCGGCCCTGTGGCGAAATTGATTCGTAGGTGGCCCTCGCCAACATCTCCGGTCGCGGCACCATCTGTAGCGATGACTCCACAGCGTTGTGCAGTTGCCTCAGCGAGACTATAGCGCTGGGGCACATCGGCTACGACTGCTTCATAATTGGGTGTGCTTCGTAGGTCGATCCATGCCAAATACGTGGCTTCGGGTGGCGTGTAGACCGCTCCAGGCAGGTAGGTGTCCACCAACTGTGTGAGTTGCTTCCGGTTCTGCTCTAACTGGTCCATAGCAACCCGGAACCACTCGCTTCCATCCTTGAGCGCCGATATGGTCGCGACGTAGCCGGAAGATGCCGTACCCATCTCGAAATGCTGACCAAACTCTTGCCACCGTCGCTGGTCACCATCGCGCGTGAAAATCAAACAAGCTGCCTTAGCGCCTGGTACCGAAAATCCCTTGGTACACGACCAAGCCGTAATTGCACATTCTGCAGCTGTGGCACTAACTGACGCGAAGGGGACGTGGCTATGCCCATCAAAAACCAGCGGCTCATGAATTTCATCGGCAAACACCCGCACGTTATACTGCCGAGCGAGCTCTGCAATCTGCTCGAGTTCTGTTCGGTTGTATACCTTGCCGATCGGGTTATGAGGGTTAACTAAAACTAGAAGCCCTCCGTCTGCGAGTGCTTGTTCAAGTCTTTCCCAGTCAATTCTCCACTGCTGGTGCAGCGCATCAGGCGCGAGCATACTGACATTGCGTACCGGGCGCTGGTCTTCAAAGATATGCTGGATGAAATTCATATAGGCCGGTGTCAATAGTGTGATTGGCGTGCCCGGCGCGGTAAAGATCCTGGCCACGGCATCGTACGCCGTCATGACATCCGAAATAGGGCGAATCGCATCGTGATCCACTGTTAGGCCGAGGTCTCGGTAGTGCTCGGCGATAACTTGTTGAAAATTTTGCACCAGACCAGGAGGCCGATACCCCAACGGCGCATGCTCGGCCCAATGTTTCAACGCCCTTCTGATATTGCCAGCTGGGGCGAAATCCATTTCGGCAACGAAGCATGGGATGGTCTCGTGCCCGTTAATGTGTTCTGGGTACATTGACCATTTCATCGAGCCGGAAGCTCGTAAGGCAGCTGGGGAGAGATCACCCAGTATCGCAGGTGTATCAAAACTCATGGGGCCAGCTTAACCAGGTCTCGACCTCGGTGCCTAGGCATCACCGCTGGTCATAAGGGTAACTGAATATACCTGCCCGCTATGGGGCGACCTAGACTAGTGAACTATGACATATAACTCAGTATTTGAAAGTCCTATCGTCGGTCGTCAATTATTTGGCCCTGGACCCTGCAACCCCTATCCAGAAGCTCACCTAGCGTTGAGCTTGCCTTTGCTCGGTCACCTGGACCCCACCTTCATTGCTGCTATGGATGCCACGAGCGACATGCTGCGGCGTGTGTGGGGGACCGCGAATCAGCGAACTCTGCCACTGTCCGCGACCGGTTCCGCCGGGATGGAGGCGGCCTTTGTGAATACAATCCACCCGGGAGATGTAGTGGTGGTCGCGGTCAATGGGCTGTTCGGCGAGCGTATGGTGGATGTGGCGTCGCGGCATGGCGCCGAGGTCATCTCGGTAGAACACGAGTATGGCACACCAGTCGACGTTGAGCGGGTGGTGACCGCTCATCCGAATCCGAACATCATCGCCGCGGTCCACGCGGAGACTTCCACCGGGGTCGTCTCTGACATCCAACAGTTGGGAGAGAACAAAGGCGACGCCCTGTTGCTCGCCGATTGTGTAACCTCCATCGGGGGGATGCCAATTGAACTCGACGAGTGGGGTGTGGATATCGCGTATGCTGGATCGCAAAAATGTCTTGGCGTTGCTCCCGGCCTAGCACCTTTCACTATCTCAGAACGAGCGTATGAACGCCGTGTGGAACGGCCGGCAAACTGGTACCTGGACCTCAACTTGCTAGGGGGATACGCCACTGGCACCACCGGTGGGCAACGCACCTATCACCACACGGCCCCCACAGGTATGGTGGTCTCGCTAAAAGCGGGGCTAGAACGGATCTTTGCTGAAGGGCTAGATAATGTTTACGCACGGCATGCGGCAGCCGGTAAGGCATTGCAGGATGGCCTAGAGGCCATGGGACTCACATTATTTGCTGAAGAGGGCGCGCGGTTAGCTCAACTGACGACGGTGAAGGTCCCAGACGGCGTGGATTCGGCTGCAGTACGTAGCTATCTTATGGAGAAGTACAATCTTGAGATAGGCGCCGGTACCGGCGAATACGCGTCAAAGATCTGGCGGATCGGCATGATGGGGCATAACGCCACCGAAGCGAACGCCCATCTGGTACTCTCCGCACTCCAAGACGCTCTCGATCACGCCTGACATGACAAAGCCGTGTGTGAGACCCTTATTGAGCCTCACACACGGCTAACAGGTTATGTGGCGTCTTAGAAGTCGATGTCGTCCTGCGTGCCTGTTACAAGGTTTGCAGCGTTACCGTTTCGTTGGGCGACCTCGGCCACCGCTTCAGCTACGGCTGGGGCGACTCTAGTATTGAACACCGACGGGATGACATAGCTCGGGTTGAGTTCATCCTCGGTGATGGTTTCCGAAATCGCGTCGGCGGCCGCGACTAACATGTCCTCAGTGATATCGGATGCACCCGCGTCGAGCAGCCCACGGAAGAGTCCCGGAAACGCCAAAACATTATTAATCTGATTCGGGAAATCCGAACGTCCGGTGGCCACTACCGCAGCATGCTTTGAAGCTTCCGTCGGCAGGATTTCGGGATCGGGGTTAGCCATCGCAAAAACAATCGCATCGTCATTCATGCTGGCGATATCAGTTTCGTCCAACAAGTTGGGAGCTGACACCCCGATGAAGACATCCGCGCCTACCATAGCTTCCTTGAGCGACCCAGAGAAGCCGGCCTGATTGGTATTATCAGCTAGCCACTGGCGGTGCTCGTCTCGCTGAGTGGTGTTAGGCTCGAGGACCCCGTCACGACCTGCAGCTAAGATGTGCTGAGCTCCGGACGCTTGCAACAACCGAATAATCGCGTGACCTGCTGCCCCAACACCTGAGACAACGATCCGGACGTCGGCGATATCTTTGCCGACCACTTTAAGAGCATTGTTGAGTGCCGCCTGGGTGACGATTGCGGTGCCGTGTTGATCGTCGTGAAATACGGGAATGTCGAGTTCTTCTCGCAACCGGGCTTCGATCTCGAAGCAACGCGGTGCTGAAATATCTTCGAGGTTGATGCCGCCATACGCTGGTGCCAGAGCTTTGACGATCGCGACGATCTCGTCGGTGTCTTTGGTGTCCAACGCCACAGGCCAGGCGTCCACGTTGGCAAACTGCTTGAACAACACAGCTTTACCTTCCATGACCGGCATCGAAGCTTCTGGTCCGATGTCGCCCAAACCAAGCACCGCGGTGCCATCAGTCACCACTGCGATGGTGTTGCGTTTGATAGTGAGCTCACGGGCTCGTGCCGTATCTTTGGCTATGGCCTTGCACACCCGTGCCACACCTGGAGTGTATGCCCGTGAGAGATCATCGCGGTTCCGAACGTTGACCTTTGATACGGTTTGGAGCTTTCCGCCCTGATGCATATGGAAGGTACGATCCGAAAGGCTTAATACCTTGAATCCTTCCTGGGCTTCAATAGCGTCTCGGACTTGCTGGCTGTGCACTTTCCCTAGCGTGTTACACGCCAGGTTGATGATATTGGACTCATGACTGGCATCAACAATGTCGAGCGCTGTGATCGCGGCGCCGGCCTCCGCCACGAGAGCGGTGAGGTCACTAGTTGCGGTGAAGGTGGAAGGTGCCTGAACTTTGACGATGATCGAATAACCGGGGCTGGGTGTAGCCATGATGTGTTTGAACTCCTTGGCAGTTTGTAGGTGTAACCATCAACGATGGCTGCACCATTGGTTGTACGAGCGGCTCGTGTGCACTACCTGGCAATCATGGGTGGATGACGACAGCACATGCAGCAGCACTGGCCTGGTAAGGCTCAAAGGCCACATGATCCGAACTTGCACGATACCACGTGCAGCTCCGCTTTAGCGGCAAATATTGAGCTATTGAGACGCATTGCTCTAAGAAGATGCAAAAATTTTCAACCAACCCCCTACCCCTTTTAGGTGACGTAGGTTACAGTTGAGCGGTATCGGTGCTGCACTGTCGCAGCGCCAAAGTTGGAAGGCACAGTCGATTCGAATACCCCCGAACGTTGTGTTGTTTCAGCTTCCACGGACAGCCCAGAGGCGTCCGTGTCCAGGCCCATCTAGCCGAAGTGTGTTCCATCTGCCAGTTAGTACAGCAAGTTCCACAGGTTCTATCTGTTTCCGGCACATCGTCGTGCTCAGAGGTCTATGAGGAGACTCCGATGACATCCATGTCCAATATTCCCCCGATTGCGTCTCACGCCAGCAGCCCGACCCGCGGGTTCGAAAGCTTTCCGGTCGGCGGGTCCGACCCAGATTTTGTCAATCTGGACCGCGGTAAATCCGTGATGTGTTCTATACCGTTACTGGGTAAAGTTTTGCCCCAGTGTAGATAACCACGACCGTCTTGTTCGCTTAGCATAAGGAGCGGCACAGCCACCTCAACGCGTCCACGAACAGCTGTAAGATGGAGGCACTGTGTAAATGTGCCTGCCAACTACCCAACAGGCCTCCGAATGACTCAAGGACGCTATAACTTTGACCGATACCACTGGAAACCAGCCGCGGAATCGCGACGACTCATCACGATCTGATCGTTTTGAGCGTCGAGAAGGGTCCCGGGCGCGCACACCCCGGCAAGCAGGCCGTTCGGGTGCAGGCCGAGGCAGCGAAACTCGGGGTGCTCAGCGGGGCCGTTCAGGCAGCGGAAATCAGCAGTATCGTGGCAAAGGGCCGCGCCAGGGTGAGAATCAGCGGCGTCCCCGGGACAGCGAGTCGGAGTCGACACCGCAGCATAATCCGGCTGATCTGCGCTCCTCGAATCGGCCCGACCGCGGCCGGTCGCCAGACATCGATGAGGACGTTACAGGCCGTGAGCTAGACAAGAGCGTCCAACGAGAGCTGGGTGCCTTAGACGAGCACAACCGTCCCTGGGTGCAAAAACACTTAGTGATGGCCGCACGATTAATCGATGATGATCCGGAGCTTGCTTTTGCGCACGCACTTGCTGCGTCTCGGCGCGGTGGTCGGCTCGCTGTGGTTCGTGAGGCTGCCGGGATGACCGCTTATGCGGCAGGTAATTTCTCTGAAGCGCTTCGCGAATTCCGGACCTATCGGCGGATCAGTGGCGATAACGCCCACTTGCCAGAAATGGTTGATTCCGAACGCGCGTTGGGCCGGACGGACAAAGCTTTAGAACTTGCGGCTGAAGTGAAACCGGACCAGCTCCCGGTCGCGTCCCGAGTCGAACTTGCCATCGTTGTTTCAGGAATTCACCTCGACAACGACGACCCGCGGTCAGCTCTAAAAGCTCTGGAGATCCCTGAATTGAATCCGCGGCGCGGATTTTCGTATTCGCCGCGGCTCTTTCGGGCTTATGCCCAAGCCCTGAGCGCGGCTGGACGCGCCGAGGAGGGACGCAAGTGGGCCAGTCTTGCTCGACGCGCAGAACGTGCACTAGGGCTTGATGTCGAACCTGAGCCAGAGATTCTCGACCTCGACGGGGAAGACACGCCCGTGTCGGTTCGGGCTCGCGATGTCGTTCCCCCTGCCGAACACCAACGTCGCGCACAGACCGAAGGTGGAGACGCGTAGTTCGTGACCACGTTTTATCACGGCTATGACGGCTTGCTCTGCGACCTCGACGGGGTCGTCTATGCCGGAGCCCAGCCGATCCCGTATGCAGTAGACACGCTCAATGCGCTCATCGAACGCGGTATCCCGGTGGGTTTCGTGACCAACAATGCCTCAAAATCTGCTGCAGATGTGGCAGACCGTCTCACGAGCTTCGGGGTGGACACAGACAGCACCCATGTGATCACCTCCGCCCAAGCGGTGGCTGACGTGTTGAAGCGTGAGTACCAGCCCGCTGATGGGCCTGTTTTAGTCACCGGATCAGAGCAACTGACGGCACTGATCCAAGCCGCCGGCTTCGCCACTACAGCGGTGGCCGCCGACGCTCCGCAAGTAGTAGTTCAGGGTTTCAACCCGCACCTTGGGTGGAAAGATCTTGCTGAAGCGAGTTTTGCTATCCAACACGGTGCCGGGTGGTTGGCCTCGAACCTCGATCTGACGATTCCGCTGGCCCAAGGGGTGGCGCCCGGTAACGGGTCCCTCGTCAATGCCGTTGCTCAAGCCACCGGTCACCGTCCCGAACTTGCTGCCGGAAAACCCGCGCCCACGATGTTTCGGACCATGGCAAACAGGTTCTCGATGCGTCAGCCCCTAGTTGTTGGTGACCGTCTCGATACGGATGTCTTGGGCGCCCTCAACGCTGGTTTCGACGGTGCACTGGTGGAAACCGGGATCCATCGGCGCGCAGATCTTCCAGCGTTTCGCCGAATCTCCTCACCTACCTGGGTCCTACCTGATCTGAGTGTGCTGCTAAACTCACCGGAACCCGAGCACCGAGGCCAACATGATCGACCCTGAAACCGTCGCCCAGCATCTTCAGTCTGCCCTGGAACATGTATCGGATTTGCGTCCAGCCGAGGAGCTGGCAGCCTACGAGCAGGTGCTAGCCGAGTTAACAGAGCTACTCAACGCTCCCGACGAGCACGGCCCGGGGCTGACCTAGTATGAAACGCCTGGATCAGGTCATGGTTGCTCGCCAACTCGTCAGCTCACGGACTATCGCAGTGCGGCATATTCAGGCAGGGGAGGTGAAGGTCAATGGCCAACCGGTGACCAAACCCGCCACGAAAATAGCCGCCGACGCTCTGATTGAACTCACTGCTTCGGGGCCGCAGTATGCATCCCGTGCTGGACACAAGCTGGCCGGTGCCCTCGATAGTTTTAGCAACGTGCAGGTTACCGGGGCCAGGTGCTTAGATGCCGGTGCTTCGACCGGAGGGTTCACCGATGTGCTGCTTCAACGGGGTGCACGGGAGGTCATTGCGGTCGATGTGGGGCACGACCAGATCGTTCAACGACTGCGTGCTGATCCGCGCGTGGACGTGCGCGAGGGAGTCAACGTTCGCTACCTAGCCCTGGCGGATGTTGGTGCCCCCGTAGATATCGTGGTGTCTGACTTATCATTTATCTCACTGACCTTGGTGCTCAACGCGCTTACCACGGTGAGCGCTCCGGGAGCCCACCTGATCCTGATGGTGAAACCGCAATTTGAAATCGGCCGAGAGCACTTGCCGAAAACCGGGGTGGTCAGCGATCCGCGCCAACGACGAGCAGCTGTGCTTGGCGTGATCGAAGCGGCGCTGACCCATGGATTGCGTCCTCGAGGTCTTGCCGCCAGTCCGTTGCCTGGCCAAGACGGCAATAAAGAATTTTTCCTCTGGGCTACCCAACCAGAGACCAGCGCTTATAGGCAGGACACTGTCAATGCCGCAGAATGGTTAGACGCGCAGCAGGTCAGATGGGATGATGAGCTCGGCTGAGCAGCTTGTCCACAAGGTGCCGAACTGAGGAAACCCGTGTTCGACAACGACTACATTGGGTACTAGGCAGACGTATAAACAAAGGAGGACCATGAGCCGACGAATACTGATTTTGGCTCACACGGGACGCCAAAAGGCGATGCAGACTGCACTGCAAGCCATCGAGTTGTTACGTGAAGCTGATCTTACGCCGGTGATGATGCCTCACGATGCCGCCGTGATGCACGAAGCAATACACAACGGGGTGTTGTCAGCAAACGGTATCGGTGTGGAGAGCATCGACTCCAAATCAACGCTGCATGACATAGAACTGTGCATGGTCCTCGGCGGTGATGGCTCCGTATTGCGTGCTGCCGAAATGGTTCGCGAATCCGGTCTGCCGCTGATGGCCGTCAACCTCGGTCACGTCGGTTTCCTTGCCGAAGCAGAACAGGCCGACTTGGAACGAGCCGTGGCAGCGATCGTCAACAAAGATTACCTCGTCGAAGAGCGGATGGCCATCGACGTCAAAGTCCTGGTGGGCAAACACCTGGTTGCCCATACGTGGGCATTGAACGAGGCATCCGTAGAGAAATCCAACCGCGAGCGTATGTTGGAGGTCGTCATCGGAGTGGATGACCGGCCTATCTCCTCCTTCGGCTGTGATGGCGTTGTGATGTCGACTCCCACCGGCTCCACTGCGTATGCGTTTTCTGGTGGCGGCCCCATCGTGTGGCCAGAAGTCCAAGCCATGCTTATGGTCCCGCTATCCGCTCATGCATTATTTGCTCGGCCCCTGGTCGTGGCTCCTGAATCAGTCATCTCCGTTGACGTGATGCAACGGACCAACGAGAACGGTGTCTTGTGGTGTGATGGTCGCCGGACCGTGGACCTACCACCCGGGGCGCGAATCGAAGCAACCCGCTCGCAGCGTCCTGTGAAGCTGGCTCGCTTGGCACTGACTCCGTTCTCCGAACGGTTAGTACGTAAGTTCGACCTGCCCACAGAAGGCTGGCGAGGCTCGTTAAGCGAAATCGACCGTGCGGCTATTGCAGCACGAGAAAACGAACGAAGAGGCCAAGATAACTGGCATCAGACCCTGGCCGATTCCCAGGGTGTTCGGATTGTAGAACCCCATCACATGGCGCCACCGCCAGAGATTGGCCCGCCGGTGACGACACCGATCCCGGTGATCACCAAAGCCGATGAAGAAGAAATAGTTGAACTGCCGAACCGGACACCTGATACCGGACGCGATGCACCTGGGGAGGACGACTAAATGCTGGACCACTTGTCGATTAACTCCTTGGGCGTCATCGAAGAAACAACCGTAGAACTTGACCCAGGTTTCACCGTAGTTACGGGGGAGACGGGTGCGGGAAAGACTATGGTCGTGACTGCCCTGAACCTATTGCTCGGGGCACGAGCCGACGCCGGAGCTATTCGTGCAGGTGATACCAAAGCCACGGTTGAGGCAGGCTTTCTGCTGTCACCCAATCATCCTTCCATCTCAGCGGCACAAGAAGCCGGAGCCGTCCTAGACGACGAAGGACAATCCAAACATCTTGTCATTACCCGCACAATTAGCGCATCCGGAAGCGGAACGCGCTCGCGGGCCACAGCCGGTGGTCGCGGCGTGCCGGTTGCTCTCCTTTCCCAAATCGGCGAACAGGCCGTGGCCATCCACGGTCAATCCGACCAACTGCGCCTGAAATCTCTGACCGCACAGCGGCGTGCCTTGGACGCTTTTGGTGGCAAGCCGGTGACCGAAGCACTGGCCAGCTACCGCGAGACCTACAACCAACTTCACGAGGTTACCAAGCAGCTAGAGACGCTCATTACCCAGGCTCAAGAGCGAGCACTCGAAGCCGAAAACTTGCAACGAAGTCTTGAAGAGATTGATACCGCAAACATTCAGGACAACGAAGACGAAGAGATTCAGGAGCGAATCAAACGACTCGAGTCCGCTGAAGAGTTCCGGAACGCGGCACGGCTGTCGACGACAGCGCTATCAGGTGATGACAACGACTTGGACGCTCCAAGCGCGGAATCACTCGTTGAAATTGCGCGACAAGCGATCCTGCAAACTCCCGGCGAGGTTGAAGAACTGGAAGAAATCACTCGCCGCTTAGCATCCGTGGGGATCGAGTTGGCTGACATCACCGCCGAGATCTCGCAATTTGCTTCGAGCCTGGATGAAGAAGGACCATTGGCGCTCAATCAGGCGCAATCGAGGCTAGCCGAACTCAACCGACTGAAAAAACTTTACGGTCCTGATCTAGCGGACGTCTTAGCGTGGGCGGAACAACAACGGCCCCGTTTGGATGAACTCCACGGCGACACCGAACGAATCGAATACCTTACTGAACAACAACAAGAACTTACCGAACAGCTCAACGAGCACGGTGCCCAGCTCACCGCGCTGCGACAACAAGCCGGTGAACAGCTAGGGGAGCAGGTGACAAAAGAACTCCACGGTCTGCTGATGCCGACTGCGCAGTTCTCAGTGGCCATCACCCCGGCAGAGCAACCCGGTCCGCACGGTTTCGATGACATCGCTTTACTACTCCAGCCCCACCCGGGATCAGACCCCAGGCCACTTGGCAAAGGCGCCTCCGGTGGGGAGCTATCCCGGATTATGCTGGCTCTGGAAGTTGTACTAGCTGATACCGACCCGGTTCCGACCTTCATATTTGACGAAATCGATGCGGGTGTTGGAGGGGAAGCTGCCGTGCAGATCGGCAAACGCTTGGCACGACTTGCCCGCCATGTGCAGGTCATCGTAGTCACCCACCTGCCACAGGTCGCCGCGTATGCTAATAAACATCTGAAGGTGAATAAAGCTCCCGATGTCGAGGCAGGCTTCACGACCTCAGACGTCAGTGAATTAAGTGGTGACGAACGAGTGTCAGAGCTGGCACGGATGTTAGCTGGTCACGCCGATTCGACATCAGCCCGCGAACACGCCCGTGAATTGTTGGAGACCTCGACTGCATGACGCACATTCAAGACACCCCAAAACCAGTGACACTCCAAGACCAGCAGACCGTGTTTTCGGGTGCAATCTGGGAGATCCAACGTGACACCTTCACGATCGAAGAGGGCGATGAACCACTGACGCGCGACTATGTTAAACATCCAGGCGCAGTAGCCATCGTTGCGCTGGATGACCAACAGCGCGTCGCCATGATCCGACAGTACCGACACCCGGTTGGACAAGACTGCTGGGAGATACCGGCTGGATTGGTTGATGTAGAAGGTGAAAGTCTATTAGCCACAGCGCAACGCGAACTGGCTGAAGAAGCCGATATGGTCGCCGATACCTGGTCCGTGTTGGTTGACCACTACCCATCAGCCGGTTCATCTACGGAAGCTATCCGCATCTTTCTCGCCCAAGACATTCGCACGGTCCCGGAAGCACAACGTCATCAGCGCGTCGGTGAAGAGGCGCATTTGACCTTGGAGTGGGTAGCCCTAGACGAAGCCCTACATGCAGTCATGTCCGGTGCTGTAAAAAATGTGAACGCGATAACCGGGATCATGGCGGCCCATCTCGTGGCCACCACCCAGCGTCAGCCTCGCTCAACTGACAGCCCGTTCTAAAACCCATGAGCTTGGACAATCTTGACATACCTCAGGCGCTGCAGGACGAAGTCGCGGCGTACTTGAACCACCTTACGGTTGAGCGGGGCCTAGCCGAAAACACACTGGCAGCATACCGACGGGATCTGAATCGCTACCTGCGGTACCTCACTCAAGAGCGCGTCACTGATGTCAAACAGATCACCGGTCATCACGTATCAGGTTTTCTCCAGGCCCTCAGCTCGGGAAGCCACCATATGGGCAGGTTGGCACCCTCATCAATCAACCGAATTCTTGTGGCAGCACGGGGTTGGCATCGTTTTATGCACCTGGAACACACTACGGAAATCAATCCGGCTGCCGATGTTCGGCCACCTAACACCGGGCAATATCTGCCTGATGCCCTCAGCATCGACGAAGTCACACGCATACTCGATACGCCACCGCCGGACACTGCCCAAGGGCTGAGGGACCGGGCACTGATGGAGCTGCTCTACGCCACTGGCGCTCGCGTCACTGAAGCGATCCAATTAGACGTAGACGACATCGTACAGCTCGACGACCCGCAAGATACGACCGTAGTACGACTCTTTGGGAAAGGATCAAAAGAACGCATCGTCCCGCTGGGTTCTTATGCTGTCGATGCGGTGAATGCCTACCTGGTGCGCGGCCGTCCTCACCACGCTGCCGCAGGGCGTGGTTCACCGGCCCTGTTTCTGAACCGTTTCGGAAATCGCATATCGCGCCAAACCGGTTGGAATGTGATCAAGCATGCAGCCGAGGTAGCCGACATACGTGCCGAAATTTCACCCCACACATTGCGTCACTCCTTTGCCACACACCTGCTTCAAGGAGGAGCCGATGTCAGAGTCGTGCAAGAATTGCTGGGGCACGCTTCCGTCACGACCACGCAAATCTATACCCATGTGACTGCCGAAACCCTACGTGAAGTTTTTGCCGCGGCCCATCCCAGAGCAAACGACTAATTGACCTTCATGTTTGACTTGAAACTTTAAGGCTCGCCGAGAAAATAGGCTATTTGACCGCCCAGGTCATCTTCGCGCAATACACTAGACTCAGAACCGAACCACTCTCATTTTCGATCACTAAGAGGATTGCACCCCCACTTTTACGTAGCGGTCAGGAGTTTCAACCATCGTGAATGACGCCAGCCAACAACCACGTCCAGTGATGATGATCACCGGCGAGCCAGTGATCGGTCCCACCGGGCGGCCCAAACACGAATTTCCCGTTCCCGAGCCTCTGGCCTCGCACGGTCCTGCCCGCATCATCGCCTTGGTGAACCAAAAAGGTGGCGTCGGGAAAACTACATCGTCAGTCAACCTTGGGGCCGCGCTGGCCGGATACGGCCGAAAAGTGCTAATGGTCGATTTCGATCCACAAGGCGCGCTGTCGGCTGGTTTCGGTACGAATCCGCACGAAATGGACCTCACCGTTTACAATGTGCTAATGGAGCGCGATGTTCACATCAGCGATGCAATCATCAAGACCGCCGACGAGAATATCGACTTACTTCCCGCAAACATTGACCTCTCCGCTGCTGAAGTTCAGCTGGTCAATGAGGTAGCCCGTGAACAAGTGCTGGCACGTGCCCTGCGCCCCATTGTCGATGACTACGATATTGTGATCATCGATTGCCAACCCTCGTTAGGGCTACTGACCGTCAACGCGCTAGCGGCGGCCCATGGAGTCATCATCCCTTTGACCGCCGAGTTTTTTGCGCTCCGTGCCGTAGCACTCCTCGTGGAAACCATTGAAAAAGTTCAAGACCGCATCAATCCCGACCTAGTGGTCGACGGGGTGCTAGCCACGATGGTGGATGGTAGAACATTGCATTCCAAAGAAGTGATCGGGCGATTAGTGGAAGCGTTCGGAGATAAAGTCTTTGAAACAGTAATCAACCGTTCCATCAAGTTTGCTGATGCCACCGTGGCTGCCGAACCTATTACCGCGTTCGCTCCCAATCACCCCGGCGCCAAGAATTATCGACAACTAGCACGCGAATTAATCTGTCGCGGCGGGGCACCGTGAGCCAGGCTGCAGTCCCAGAACTTGCAGATCAACTCAGCGACGAACATGTAGGTTTCGAACTCGCACTAACCAATTTCTCTGGCCCCTTCGACCTGCTCCTCTCGCTGATAGCTCGACGACGCATGGACGTTACTGAAATCGCTCTTGCAGAAGTCACCGATGAATTTCTCGCCTACGTCGCAACGCTGAAAACCACCGAAGAAGTCTTAGAGAATTCCACCGCATTTATGGTCGTTGCCGCGACCCTTCTAGAACTCAAAACAGCACGCTTACTTCCCACGGGGCTCAGCGATGTACAAGAAGAACTCGCGCTACTGGAAGAGCGCGACCTGCTCTTTGCGCGCCTCCTCCAATATCGGGCGTTTAAACAAGCCGCTGAGATGATTCATCACCGGTTGCAGGCACAAGCAGCCATGACTCCACGACAAGGTGGCCCGGAACCCCAACACGCCAATGTCCTGCCCGAACTCGTCTTCGATCTCTCGGCCGATGAGTTTGCAGCATTAGCTCAAGACGTATTCTCCAAGTTTCGTGAAGTGCCAGAAGAAGTCGGCACAGGGCATCTCCATGCGCCGCTGGTATCGATGACAGAGCAGATCGCGATCATGACCCACCGGCTCCAAACCTCCAAAAGGCTCTCCTTCGGTCGGTTAGTCAGCGATGCTACGACCACCATGGTCGTCGTCGTGCGCTTTCTGGGATTGCTCACCATGTATCGGGACCGGCTGATCGAATGGCACCAAGAGACACCACTAGGTGAAATCATGGTGGAATGGAATCCTCCCCATGAGTGAACATCGTCATCACTCTGAACTTTTCGCCCAACTTGAAGCCATATTGATGGTCTCAGACGAGCCCTTGACAGTAGAACAGCTCAGGAAAGCTACCGGGCAGTCCACAGACCATATTGAAGCCACTTTGAAGGCTATCCAACGCGACTACGATGGTCACGAGAACAGTAAAACCCGTGGTTTCCAGTTGCGCCAGGTAGCTGGCGGGTGGCGTATCTATACACGAGCAGAGCACGCAGAGGTTATCGCCTCGTTCATGTTGCAAGGAGCCACCCAGAAGCTGAGCCAGGCAAGCCTGGAGGCGCTGGCAGTGATAGCGTATCTACAGCCCACCACACGATCCAGAGTGGCACAAATCCGCGGGGTCAACTCCGACTCTGTCATTCGCACCCTTTTGACGAGGGGACTTATCGCCGAAGACGGGGTGGAAGAAATCACCGGTGCCGTACGCTATACGACAACGAATAACTTTCTTGAACTCCTTGGCATAAACTCGATACACGAACTACCAAAAATCTCACCGCTCCTCCCAGGAGTGGATGAAGCCAGCCAGCTGGCAGAAAGTCAGGAATAATTATGACATCCCGCAAGCCGAGAGGCTCCGGAAGCCGCAAACGCACTCCCCAAACGGGACGTCGCGGTGGGCCATTTTCCGGGGCTGACTACGATCGCAATCTAGGACCTGTGGACCGCAGCCAATACGGTAGAAAAGGGAAAGGCCAAGGCAAGAAATCGCGTCAGCATGTTCCCGAAGGCGAACGACTCCAAAAAGTTATCGCCGCCGCTGGCATCGCATCTCGCAGAGTCGCCGAAGACCTCATTAGCGAAGGTCGCGTAGAGGTCAACGAAGAGATTGTCACCGCGCTGGGCACCAGAGTCGACCCGGACACAGACGTTATCTTTGTCGATGGCATTCGTGTGAACACAAACCCAGATGCCGTCTACTACGCCTTCAATAAACCGCGCGGCGTCATCTCGACGATGTCGGATCCCAAAGGTCGGCCATCAATTGCTGACTATGTCAACACAGCCGACACCCGACTGTTTCACGTTGGCCGCTTGGACAACGAGACCGAGGGCCTGTTGCTACTGACCAACGATGGTGAACTGGCAAACCGACTATCACACCCTAGATATGAAATACCCAAAACCTATCTCGTGCAGGTCAAGGGTCCGCTGCGTAAGGGTGTTGGCGATGAGCTCAGACAGGGCATCGAGCTCGAAGAAGATGGCCTCGTCTCGGTGGACTCTTTCAAAGTGGTGGACTCGACGCCGGGTCACGTCTTATGTGAAGTGGTGATTCATAGCGGCCAAAACCGTGTGGTTCGCCGGCTTATGAAAGCCGTCGACTATCCTGTCCAGCGGCTCGTTCGCGTTGCGCACGGTCCGATCACCCTGGGGGATCAGCGTCAGGGCTCGATTCGTAAACTAAATTCACAAGAGGTCGGGCATCTTATGGCGGCGGTGGGGCTATGACGACACCCCGGTTCTCACGCACCGAGATTGTCGACACTGCTTCGCTGGCCGCAGCCACTGAAACGATTTCTAAACACCACTCCATACGACAACCGGTAGCCATTATTGGTACCGGCCTGTTAGGGACTTCCATTGGTCTGGGCTTACGCGCCGCTGGCCTTGAGGTACTCCTGACCGATCCGTCACCCTCGGCCCAAGCGGTGGCCGAAGATATCGGTGCCGGTCGCGGACTGACCCAGGAGGATCAACCCGGCACAGTGGTGGTGGCTGCACCTCCCGATGTCACAGGCGAAGAAGTCATTGCCGCACTCCAACGCTGGCCTGAAGCTATCGTGTTGGACATTGCTTCGGTTAAAACGGCCATTGTGCGAGAAGTTGAACACGCCGTCCAGACGGGGCGAATTACTCCCCGAGACAGCCTGCGATATCTTGGTACCCATCCAATGGCCGGCAGGGAACGCTCTGGTCCGGTAGCCGCACGCGGAGAGTTATTTACTGCAGCCCCTTGGGTCTTGTGCACGCAACCCGACACCCCGCGGCAGGTGATTTACGTTGCCTCCGACGTCGCCCGTTTGCTTGGTGCCACGATTTATCATATGAGCCCGGAAGAACATGATGCGGCAGTAGCCAAAATCAGTCACCTGCCTCAGATCGCAGCTTCCTTATTAGCCTCCCGGCTCCAAGATACGTCTGTTCAAGCACTTCAATTGGCAGGCAATGGTTTACGTGACACCACGCGTATCGCGGCATCAGATCCAAGCCTATGGGTACAGATCCTCACCGCCAACGCGGAACAAATCTTGCCCGAACTTCACGGAATGAAGTCTGACCTTGACCGACTGATCCACACTCTAAGCCAACCAACCGCATCAGGAGCGCGCTTAGACGTTGCTCAACTGATGGACGAAGGCAATCGTGGTCAAGCGCGTATCCCCGGTAAGCACGGGGGACCAGCACAGGGCTTCGCCCTAGTCACCATCCTGGTTGACGATACGCCGGGCGCACTTGTTTCAGCGCTGCAAGCGGTAGCCGATGCAGGGGTGAACGTGGAAGACTTGAGGATGGAACACTCCTCGGGGTACCAGGTCGGTATGCTGGAGCTCTCCGTGGTCCCCGGGCACAAAAAGCACCTGGTCGACTCGTTGACTGAACTTGGATGGAAGGTACTGTAATGTCGTCACTACAACCTCGGCTTGTTATCGCCATAGATGGACCGTCTGGCACTGGCAAATCCACCGTCGCGCGGTGGGTCGCTCAAGAGTTGGGGCTCAGTTACCTGGACACCGGAGCGAATTATCGTGCCGCCACGTTGTGGTGCATGAAAAACGGTTTAGACCTTGCACATCCAGAAAATGTTCAAACACAAGACATCACCGAGCTGATCACCAAGATGCCGCTGGCCCAGGATCTCAATCCCAATAACGTCAGCCTGGCATTGAATGGCCAAGACATCACCGAAGCGATCCGTACAGACGAGGTTACCGCTAACGTTTCTGTGCTCTCCACCCGCCCGGAAGTGCGAGAACATCTGGTACAACTCCAACGCCAAGCCATAGAAGCCAGGCCGCGCATTGTGGTGGAAGGCCGAGACATTACTACGGTAGTGGCACCTGATGCGCAGGCGCGCATCTTATTGACCGCATCCCCAGAAATTCGTATGGCCCGGAGGCGTCAGCAGCTACGCGAAACCCACCAGGATCCCACGAAAGTAGAATCCGACGTGTTGGAGCGCGACGCTAAAGATTCCGCACTCGTAGATTTCATGACCCCTGCTGACGGGGTAGCTGAAATCGACTCCACCAATCTTTCCCTCGAAGACACTGTGACCGTGGTCCTGGCCGAAATACAGCGCCAAGTCAACGCCAACGGTTCCTAAGAAAGCGTTATGACAGAAGAAGAATACACTCCGGCGGGTGCCGATACGGTCGATCAAGACCTGGCACAAATGACCGATGAAGAACACCAGGCCCGCACCGAAGCTTATCTTGCCGGTCTACAACAATACGAGCTTGAAGAAGACGACCACGAGATCTTAGAAGGTTTCGAGGACGACGCTCAGCCTGACCTACACGACTTCATACCCCCAGTGGTGGCCGTCGTTGGACGTCCCAACGTGGGCAAGTCGACCCTGGTCAACCGCATCATTGGACGTCGACAAGCCGTCGTTGAGGATGTGCCAGGGGTCACTCGAGATCGCGTGTTCTACGAAGCCGAATGGAATGGGCAGCCTTTTACGGTGGCAGATACCGGCGGCTGGGAGTACGGTGTCAAAGGGCTAGCTGCTAAGGTAGCGGACCAGGCAGAACGGGCCGTTGAAATAGCGGATGCCGTGCTCTTCGTCGTGGATGCCACCGTTGGCATCACCGCAACGGACGAAGCTATTGTTGCTATGCTTCGTCGATCGAATAAACCCGTGGTACTTGTTGCCAACAAAGTTGATGGGCAGTCACAAGAAGCCGATGCCGCGGCGTTATGGGGGTTAGGATTCGGCTATCCACACCCCGTCTCGGGGCTGCACGGTCGAGGGACCGCTGATCTGCTCGATGTGCTCATCGACACGCTTCCCGACGAAGCCGCTAATAGCGAGGCCCTGGTCGCCCGGGGACCACGACGCGTTGCGCTGGTGGGACGACCAAACGTGGGGAAGTCCTCTCTACTCAACAGTCTGGCCGGTAATGCACGTGCTGTGGTCGATGATACTGCTGGCACCACCCGAGACCCGGTGGATGAGCTCGTCGAACTGGACGGAAAAGTCTGGGAATTTGTCGACACCGCAGGTATTCGACGTCGTCAACACATGGCGTCGGGATCAGATTATTATGCTTCGCTACGCACCAGAGCAGCCCTGGAGCGCGCCGAGGTGGCAGTCGTACTGCTGGAGGCCTCCCAAAGGCTCAGCGAACAAGATGTTCGTATCATCCAAATGGTGCTCGAAGCTGGACGAGCACTCGTCTTGGCTTTCAACAAGTGGGACCTGGTAGATGACGACCGGCGTCACGACCTGGAACGGGAGATTGACCTCGACCTGCAGCACGTTGCTTGGGCGCCGCGGATCAATATCTCTGCAAAAACCGGGTGGCACAAGAATCGTCTTGTGCCCGCATTGGAAACGTCCTTGGCCTCTTGGGAAACCCGCATCCCCACCGGCAAACTCAATTCATTTATCGGAGAACTTGTGGCGGCGCATCCTCACCCGGTGCGTGGGGGAAAACAGCCGCGTATCCTCTTTGCTACGCAGTCCTCCACCCGTCCGCCCAAGTTCATTCTCTTCACCACCGGCTTCTTAGACCCGGGATATCGCCGATTCATCATCAATCGGTTACGCCAGTATTTCGGTTTTGAAGGCAGCCCCATAGAAATCACGATGCGCGTGCGGGAACGTCGCCGTCGATGAGTTGAGTCTGATGGATGCCGCAAATTACATGGTGAACAGCGCCTGCGTTTGCGGCATCACTCTTCTGCCGCCTAATCCTTCAAGCTCCATCACCACGCCGACACCAGCCACCTGCGCTCCAGCGAGTTCAATCAGATCTGCGCCGGCTTTTAACGTTCCACCAGTGGCCAAGATGTCGTCAATGAGTAGTACACGCATGCCTGGTTTCAGTTCCGGTGAAACCTCTAAAGTATCTGGTCCGTACTCTTTGTCATACGAAATCTGGTGCGCGGGCACAGGCAATTTGCCTGCCTTGCGGATAGGCAGCATGCCCGTGTCCGCAATAGCCGCCACAGCACCGGCAAAAATGAAGCCTCGGGCCTCGATACCTGCCACAACGTCAAAACTTGTGCTCGCTTGATCCAACAACCCGTGGGCAACTGCCCGCAGCGCCTTGCCATCCCCCAAGAGGGGTGTGATGTCTCGAAATGCCACACCGGGCTGAGGGTAATCTTGAATGGTTCGAATCAGCGAACGCGCATAGACAAGGTTTGTTTCTTCCGAAGCCATGAAGGTCATAGGAACAGTTTAGGCCTAGCCTGATCAGCCGCGACATTCATCCCGTCACACGATTCGGCGTTCGTCTGATCATGGTGTAGAGTAACCCGAGTATCCTAGCGCTGATGAAACAGTGTTAGAGCGGGCTGTGGCGCAGCTTGGTAGCGCACATCTCTGGGGGAGATGGGGTCGCAGGTTCAAATCCTGTCAGCCCGACAAAGCATCCTTGGTTCCTCTGGCACCAAGGATGCTTTTTGCTTTCTCCAAAGCCAGACTGTTGATACTTTAACCTTCGAGTGTAGTTTTACTCTGAGCATACTTTGCACGAAAAGCCAAGACGACAGGCACGTTCGGGTTGGAAGATGTGATGTTAACCAGTGAATTGGCGGCATCGATCGGCTAAACTAAGTGAGCCAGGGTGACTCAACAACAGGAGTCATCAGCATCATTTTGTACAACAAGGAGCGCTCAAGCATGACAAAAGATACCCCCGTTCCTGGTAATTCAGAGGATCACTCTGATATTGAGCCTACGACAGTTGGGTTGCCTAAGCTTGAACCGCTTCAAGAACTGCATCTAGCAGCGGAAGAGCGTTCAGCGCTAGATGCTCTGCCTGTAGGTTCAGCTCTTCTGGTAGCTCACGAGGGACCCAATCGTGGTGCCCGCTTCCTCCTCGATCAAGACCGTGTCACCGTGGGGCGGCACCCACATGCCGATATCTTCTTAGACGATGTCACTGTCTCGCGTCAGCACGCTGTCTTTGAAAGAGAGGGCAATAACTTCCGCATGACAGACACCGGGTCTCTGAACGGGACATACATCAATCACGACCGCGTGGATTCGATCATACTGCGTACCGGAATGGAACTACAGATCGGTAAATTTCGGCTGTCCTACTACGCAGGCACCCAACAACCTGAAAACTAATAGCTAGTAACGTTGAGTAGTCGCCGGTGATAAGCCGGTGACTCCTTTATATCCGGTCCATTGTCTTGAAAAGGTCTGAACACATTGTCCGCTTCCCCAAAACCTCGTTCGGTTCCTTCTGAGCCTTCGCCGCGAGGGCATGCCCTGATGAGTATTGGTGAAGTATTAGAACATATCAATGCCGAGTTCCCGGATGTGCGCGCTTCCAAGGTGCGCTTTCTCGAGGATCGCGGGCTGATCACCCCAGCACGTACCGCCGCTGGCTATCGAAAATATACTCAAGCTGATGTCGACAGACTGCGGTTTATACTCGCACTGCAACGGGATCAGTTTTTGCCGCTGAAAGTCATCAAAGATTATCTTGATGCTATAGACGCCGGCAAACGTCCAGAATCTCTTCCGGGTGGCCTACGCCTCGAGCCAAGGTCGGTATCGCAACAACTGGCTCAAGAGCTTAATGGGCACATTCGGCCGATGTCCCGAGCAGAGTTGCAAGGCATGTCGGGAGCTTCGGATGAGCTGATGAAAACCCTCGAAGCCTACCGACTGATCTGGCCAGATGAAAAGCAACGATACAGCGACTACAGCTTGAAAGTCGCTCGCGCTGCGGTGACGCTTTCACAGTTTGGTTTCGAACCCCGTCACTTGCGGCCTTTTCGGATCGCTGTAGACCGAGAACTCGGAATGGTTGAACAAGCGACTTCTGGCTTAACACAGAATAATGAGGGCGTATCAAGAGAAGGCGCGCTGGAGGCCGCTCGCGAGATCACTCAAGCCTGTCTGAGCTTGCATGCCGGAGTGGTCAGTGCTGAAATTGCAGATATGAACGAATAGCGTGAATCTCGTTCGGCGCCATTAGAAAAGGAGCTTCTCCATGACCGATATCGTATTGAAGGTCCTTGAAATACGCATTGTACTGCCCGGTAATCAGCCCATTCTGCTGCTCCTCGATCAGCAATCGCAACGCCTTTTGCGATTGTGGATCGGTCCTTCCGAAGGGACCGCAATAGGTTTAGCGCAACAAGGCATCGAAACACCCCGGCCCACCACGCACCAACTGTTAGTTCATGCGCTGCAGGTCGCCGGTGATGCCTTGGAGGCCGTTAGAATATCGAAAGTTGACGACGAAGTTTTCTACGCTGAGCTGGTCCTGGCTTCAGGTAAGACCGTGGATTCGCGAGCTTCCGATGCCGTAGCTGCGGCGCTCTTTGCTGAGGTGCCGGTCTACACCACAGAACATGTGCTGGAAATTGCTGGTATCGATCTTACCGAAGGCGATATCGCAGCCGAGCTCAATATCGAGCAACCGGAAATTCAACCTGAGATCACCGAGGAAAGTGTCGACGAGTTCCGAGAGTTTCTCAAGGACCTGAGACCAGAAGATTTCCTGACTGCAGACGAGACGGACCAGTCGCCCCCCGACCCTGCTGGAGAGCACCGACCAGATCAGACCGATGACAATGGGGACGAAGAAAAGAATTAGTGCCGACACGATTGGTTTCTCGGCGTTGGTCTTTGACCACGGCAAGTTGTCAGAATAGCGTGGGGCACTATACGTTCCATTGCACAATGTGAGACCATTATTGAAGTAGTCCTATATCCCACGGCTACCCATACAGGTTCTTGCGCCATACTTCCCCGCGTGGAACAGAACGGCAGGAGGAAACCCAGTGTCGCACACAGGTGATTCAGGGCAAGGCCAGAGTTTGGATGCTGGCAATCAAGGTGTGTTATTCAACGATGATGCCCCATGGCTAGATAATGATCGGGGCTACCGCGGCCCGACCGCTTCCAAGGCAGCAGGCATTACCTACCGCCAGCTCGATTACTGGGCACGCACCGGACTGGTTGTTCCCACGCTTCGAGGCGCTGAGGGCTCAGGAACACAACGCCTTTATTCCTTCCGTGATGTACTCGTACTGAAGGTGGTCAAACGGCTGCTCGACACAGGCGTTTCTTTGCAGCAGATCCGAAGCGCTGTGGAGCATCTACGGGATCGTGGTGTTGAAGACCTGGCGCAGATTACTTTGATGTCTGATGGCGCCTCGGTTTACGAATGCACCTCCGCCGATGAGGTCATTGACCTTGTCCAAGGCGGTCAGGGCGTTTATGGTATCGCTGTCGGTCGGGTCTGGCGAGAAGTCGAAGGCACGCTGTCAGAGTTACCGGCGGAACGTTTAGCGGACGGTCAAACTGAGGGGGACTTTCCCAGCGATGAGCTCGCCGTTCGTCGGCAGACACGACGCAAGACCGCCTCATAACCCCTCCTGATATCTCGTTGTCATTCAAATGCCCGGCTATGTATACATAGCCGGGCATTTCTGTGAGAATACTCAGTACCTTGAATTGGACGGTTTTAGCTGCGGCGAGCCCGCCTTGGGGTAGACGACGTGTGATAAAGACTTTGAAGAACCTCATCAAAGGTCCGAGCGGCGGTTGCTGCAGTATCCCCGGGCCAAGCATGTACTGGCCAAGCAGCGCCCTGAATTTGTTGCCAGTTGGAAGTCTCCGGGATCTGGGTCTCAAGCATACGGGTGCCAAACATGCGCCGCATCTCGGAGAGCCGGTATTTATGCTCTGTTGATGCTGCTCGGACACGATTCACAACCACCGCTGTAGTTTTTAGCTTCGGTGCATACTCGCGTTGAAATAAATCTAATGCTCTGAAGGTTCGTTCTGTGCCAGCCACGGAGAAAAGGCTCGGCTCAGCTACCAGCAACACATCAGTTGATGCAGCCCAAGCCATCCGGGTGACGCCATTGAGCGCCGGTGGGCAATCGATTAGGACTAAATCGTAGTCTTCCACGCCATCTAATAACGTCGCCAGGCGATTAATTTCTCGCCGTCGAGTGGTGACTTTTTCAAACAATGAGGTCTTTGCCGACCCTCGGATTACGTGCAAGGTCCCCGAGGCCTCACTATCCTCTTCGGTCTTCATCCAACCAGACGGCACAGTGTGATCGCCGATGCGGTGCTGTTTGGGCTTGCGCAGCATCGTTCCGATATCAGTACTTGCCCCATCGTGTTTAATGCCGAGCCCGGTGGTGGTGTCTGCATGGGGATCTAGATCAATGACCAAAGTAGAGATGCCGGCAGCCCAAGCTGCAGATGCCAAACCCAGGGTGATAGATGTTTTGCCAACGCCGCCCTTGAGGCTGGAAATTGAAATTACCTGCACTACGATTGCACCTAATTTATGGGATAGAAGACTTGGTCGATAACACATTCTAACAAGCCCAAGATGAACTTCTGGGAGAGGTCAGTTCAAGTACATAATTTTTGCAACGAGCTTGAACGTGGGTAGTATCACGTATGTTCAATGTATACACAAGCGGTATTGTTGGACTTACTTGAGCGTCTGTCACGTGCTGTGGCAGCACAAACACCATGGAGGTACCTTGGCTGAAAATCAAGAGAACTCGGCCCAAAGCACCAGCGGTAACCCAATGTTTGAAAAAGTGTTGGTAGCCAACCGCGGCGAGATCGCTGTCCGTGCATTCCGCGCGTGTCACGAACTCGATGCCAAGACCGTAGCGGTCTTTCCCTACGAAGACCGCAACTCGATTCACCGGCAAAAAGCTGATGAAGCGTATCGGATAGGTGAAGAAGGCCATCCAGTACGGGCCTATCTTGATGTCGATAGCATTGTGAAAGTCGCACTCGATTCCGGTGCTGACGCTATCTACCCTGGATATGGTTTCTTAGCCGAAAATGCCGAACTTGCTCGGAAAGCGGCAGACAACGGCCTGACGTTTGTTGGTCCACCTGCTGAAGTATTGGAACAAACGGGTAACAAGGTTGCCTCACTTCGTGCCGCAGAAAAAGCGGGCGTTCCCGTCCTGAAATCCACGGAACCTTCCGCGGATCCCGATGAACTGATCGACCAAGCAGACAGCATTGGATTTCCCCTTTTTGTTAAGGCTGTTGCCGGGGGCGGCGGTCGAGGTATGCGACGGGTCGAAACTGCCAAGGATCTCCCCGAAGCGCTCAAGTCAGCTATGCATGAGGCCGAGACCGCCTTCGGTGACCCGACTGCCTTCCTTGAACAAGCAGTCCTACGGCCACGACATATCGAGGTCCAGATCTTGGCCGACCACTACGGCAACGTCGTGCACCTGTTTGAGCGCGACTGCTCTATGCAGCGTCGTCACCAGAAGGTTATCGAGATTGCTCCCGCGCCGAATTTAGACGAAGAACTGCGCCAGCGTCTCTATGCTGATGCCGTGAAGTTCGCCAAGGCGATGGATTACCGTAACGCCGGTACAGTGGAATTCTTGGTGGATACTGAGGGGCCTCGGGCTGGCCAGCATGTCTTCATCGAGATGAACCCTCGTATCCAAGTCGAACACACCATCACTGAAGAAATCACCGATATCGACCTGGTCGCCACCCAACTACGTATTGCTGCCGGTGCTTCGCTAGAAGACCTCAACATTCGACAAGAAGACCTTTATGTACGCGGGTCGGCCATTCAGTGCCGCATCACCACTGAAGACCCGGCAAACGACTTCCGCCCAGACACCGGCAAAATTACCGCATATCGGTCAGCAGGTGGTTCCGGTATTCGACTCGACGGCGGCACAATCTACACCGGCGCCGAAATTTCTCCGCACTTCGATTCGATGCTGGTCAAAATGTCGGCTCGCGGTCGCGACTTCAAAACCGCACACCGTCGTGCGCGGCGCGCCCTAGCAGAATTCCGCGTTCGCGGCGTGGCCACCAACATTCCGTTCCTGCTCAATGTCTTCGACAACCAGCAATTCATTGACGGCGATGTGGCCACGGACTTTATTGATAAGAACCCTTATCTCACCCAGATCAACCGTTCCAAAGACCGCGGTTCTCGGGCGCTGTCTTACCTGGCTGATGTCACCGTCAACCAACCCTTCGGACCACGTATCGAGGGAATGGATCCGCGACGCAAGTTGCCGCACTTCCCGGGCGATAAATCAGACGAGCCTGATCGCAGCCCCTTTGACGGGCCTTCTCAGGTAGCGCCGCCGCCGGGCTGGCGTGACGTTTTGTTAGAGCAAGGACCCGAAGGGTTCGCTAAAGCGCTCAGGAATCATGAAGGCTTGGCGGTTACGGATACGACCTTCCGTGATGCCCACCAGTCCTTACTGGCCACCCGCATTCGCACCCGCGATATGCTAGCTGCTGCACCAGCAGTATCGCACCTTCTGCCCCAGTTGGTTTCAGCTGAAGTATGGGGCGGAGCAACCTATGACGTCGCCCTGCGATTCCTCTCGGAAGATCCCTGGGATCGATTGGCGCGGTTACGCGAAGAAATGCCGAACATCCCGTTACAGATGCTGTTACGCGGCCGGAACACTGTCGGATACACACCGTACCCGCAACGCGTGACTGAGGCATTTGTAGAAGAAGCCGCACAAACCGGGGTAGATATCTTCCGCATCTTTGATGCGCTCAACGATGTTAACCAGATCATCCCGGCAATCAGCGCGGTACGTGACAACACTTCTGCGGTTGCCGAAGCGGCACTGTGCTACACCGGAAACTTACTGGACCCGGATGAGAAGCTGTACACCCTGGATTACTACCTGGGCTTAGCCGAAGAGATGGTCGAAGCTGGGGCGCATGTTCTGGCGATCAAAGACATGGCGGGTCTGTTGCGGCCAGCTGCTGCAACCAAACTGGTGACCGCACTGCGCGACAACTTTGATTTGCCAGTGCATCTCCATACGCATGATACGTCCGGTGGGCAACTGGCGACCCTCATGGCAGCGTCAGCTGCAGGGGTCGATGCGGTCGATACAGCTGTGGCAGCTATGGCCGGGACTACTTCGCAAGTCTCGATGTCTGCACTCGTTGCCGCAACGGACAATACGGACCGGGAAACCGGCCTCGATCTTGAACACGTGGCGGGATTAGAACCGTATTGGGAAGCAGTGCGGGAAATTTACTCGCCCTTTGAGTCTGGCCTCCCAGCACCAACCGGTCGGGTCTATGCGCACGAGATCCCTGGGGGCCAACTGTCGAACCTGCGCCAGCAGGCTATCGCACTGGGATTGGGGGAGCGCTTCGAATCCATCGAGGATATGTACGCGGCCGCCAACGAAATCTTGGGCGATATTGTGAAAGTTACGCCATCCTCCAAGGTCGTGGGAGACCTCGCACTGGCCCTGGTTTCTGCCAATGCCGATCCGGCAGATTTTGAGGAAAACCCCCGCAATTACGATATCCCAGATTCCGTGATCGCGTTTCTATCGGGACAGCTGGGAGACCCTCCGGGTGGCTGGCCGGAACCGTTCCGAACCAAAGCGCTCGAGGGGCGCAAGGCCACCGGTATTGAAATCGAAGATATCTCGGCGGAAGACGCGGCAAAACTGGATGAGGCTGGCGAGACACGCCGCCGGACACTGAACCGGTTGCTCTTCCCGGGCCCGACCGCTGAATACGAGGAACACGTCCGGTTATACGGGGACACCTCTGTCCTGCACACCCGCGATTTCCTCTACGGCATGGTAGAAGGCCATGAGCATGTCATTTCCTTAGGTAAAGGCGTGCGCTTATTGGCAACCTTGCAGGCCGTCTCAGAAGCCGATGATAAAGGCATCCGCACGGTCATGGTGACCTTGAACGGACAACAACGCCAGGTCGATGTTCGTGACCGGTCAATCGAGTCCAGCGTGCATGAAGCCGAGAAAGCCGATACCTCGAATAAGGGGCACCTGCCGGCACCATTTGCCGGAACCGTGACGGTCACCGTCGCAGAAGGTGACACCGTGGAGGTCGGGGACGCTGTTGCCACGATCGAAGCGATGAAGATGGAAGCCAGCATCACCGCACCGGTCGCGGGCACCATCTCACGTGTGGTCCTACCAAACCCAACACCGGTGGCAGGAAATGACTTAATCCTCGTCATTGATCCTGCGTAACACCGTAAGTACTAGGAAGTCGTTACCGGATTCGGAACCGTTACACTGAAGGTCATGAGCATCGAACAGTATGATCTGGCCATTATCGGTTCCGGATCCGGTAATTCCGTTATCACCCCGTTCTGGGATAACAAGAAGGTCGCTATTATCGACTCGGGGACCTTCGGCGGCACGTGTCTCAACGTCGGTTGTATCCCGACAAAGATGTATGCCTACCCCGCGCAATTAGCGTCTAATGCCACCACCGCTGCACGCCTCGGTGTGGACATGCAAGTTACAAAAGCCGACTGGCCGGTTATCAGGGACCGGATTTTCTCACGTATTGATGCCATCTCGGCCGGTGGGAAAGCGTATCGGGAAAAAGAGCTCGAACACACCACGCTCATCACCGAAGAAGCCCAGTTTTCTGGACCTAAGCAGTTGACGACCCCCAGCGGTCGAACCATCGAAGCCGACCAGATCGTGATCGCGGCAGGATCCCGGCCGAGCCTGCCGGACGTCCCCGGCCTAGACCTGCCGGGGGTCCATACCTCGGATACGATCATGCGCATCGACTCCCTGCCAAAACGCATCATTATTGTGGGCGGCAAATACATTGGGTCGGAGTTTGCTGCGATCTTCTCCGGGCTAGGGACAGAAGTAATCCATATCAACCGCTCCGGACAGCTCCTGTCGAACCACGACAATACGATCTCTGACGAATTCACTCGCATTGCCAAAGAACAGTGGCAAGTCGCACTCAACCGCACCCTCCACTCAATCGATCAGCAGGGCGGCAGACTGCGAGTCAACTTGAGCGCTACCGGCCATGAGACCAATGAAGTCGTGGACTACTTTGTCGGTGACGTGGTGCTGTTAGCGACAGGCCGAGTCCCCAATATTGATCGGCTCAATCTGCCAGCAGCTGGCATTGACACCGATGCGGGATTCATCGCGCGTGACGAGTATCTGCGAGTGCTATCAGACGGACAACCGCTTGATGGAGTCTGGGCAATCGGGGACATTGCTAATCCGCAAATGCTCAAACACGTAGCCAACCATGAGCAACGTTTAGTATCGCACAACATGGAAAATCCAGACTCAATGAAGCGCGAAACCCTGGGACCAATCCCTGCCGGCGTATTTACCCGCCCGCAAATTGCCAGTGCAGGATTGACCGAGGACGAGGCGAAAGACCAGTACGGTGAAGAGGCTATCACCGTGAAAGTCCAAGACTACGGCGATACCGCCTATGGGTGGGCCATGGAAGAATACGATGGTTTCGTCAAGCTCATTGCCGAAAAATCCAGTGGAGACATCCTCGGCGTCCATATCCTCGGGGCCGAAGCCACGAACCTGATCCAACCGGTATTAACCGCAATGTCTATGAACATTTCGGCTCATCAGTTGGCCCGAGGCCAGTACTGGATTCACCCGGCAATGGCCGAAGTAGTAGAAAACGCGCTGCTGGGTCTAGACGTACCCGATTCGGGATGTCTCTAAGCTGACAACACGCACCCGACCGCTCTGATCCGTGTCAGAACAGAGCGGTCGGGGGATGAAGCCCGGCTGGAGATTACCGGCTTGCTGGTTGATATATGTCGTCGACAAGGTCCGCGTAGTCACGCATAATGGTCTCGCGTCGAATTTTCATGGAGGGCGTCATATGGCCGCCCTCAATGGTGAAGTCACGCTCAGCGATGCGAAATTCGCGAATCGATTCTGCACGGGAGACCGACTCGTTCGCTCGATCGATGAGACTTTGAACATGTGCCAGCACAGTCGGATGTTTTGCCATCTCGGCCATGCTCATGTTGGGGTCCAACTGGTGGTGCTTCAACCAGGCCGGAGCGGTTTCTTCATCGAGCGTGACAATTGCCGCCACGAATTTTTGATTGTCGCCGATGACCATGACCTGAGAGATCAGACCGTCAGCTCGTATTTGGTCTTCGAGTTGAGCTGGCGCGACGTTCTTCCCGCTGGCAGTGACAAGAATTTCTTTTTTACGGCCCGTGATGGTCAGGAAACCATCCTCGTCCAGATGCCCTATGTCGCCGGTGTGAAACCACCCGTCTACCAGTTCTTCGGCCGTTTTGTCAGGGAGATTATGATACCCCTTGAACACGCAAATGCCATGAGCCAGGATCTCGCCGTCATCTGCTATACGAATGCCGCAACCTGGTGCTGGAAGTCCCACCGTCCCAACGCGAGTCTTGCCGGGACGATTGACGGTAACCGGTGCCGTCGTTTCTGTCAGTCCATAGCCTTCTTTGATATCCACGCCGACGCCACGGAAGAAGTGACTCAGATACGCTCCTAAGGGACCACCTCCAGAAATCGCGTGTTTCACGTGCCCGCCCATCGCTGTACGGATCTTCGAGTACAACAGTTTGTCGAAAACCCAATGCTTGAGGCGCAGGCCCGCCCCAATGGAGCCGGCTTCGCGAGCTTTTGAATATTCCACGGCTATCTCGGCACCGCGTTCAAAAATCTTGCCCTTGCCGCCTTCTTGTGCGTTGAGCAGGGCTGAGTTATACACTTTTTCAAAAACTCGCGGGACGGCCAAAAGGAAATCGGGCTGGAAGGATTTCAGGTCGGTGACGAGGTCTTTAACATTGGGAGTGTGTGCCACTTTTGACCCGGATGCCAAGGTCTGAAACGAAATAAATCTGGCGAAAATGTGTGCCAGCGGAATGAACAAGATGGTCTTACTGTCACGGGTGAGCACGTCCCGTAATTCGGAATGTAAAACGTTTAATGAGAGATTGACCAGGTTGCCGTGCGTGATCATACAACCCTTGGGGCGTCCCGTCGTGCCTGAGGTATACACAATCGTGGCCACGTCTTCGAGATTTGCCTGGGTCCGACGTCGTTCCATCTCATCTTCGCTAGGACCTTGTTCAGCTAAGGAACGTAAATCATCAAGGCCTTCATCCATGATCCACGTGCCATTGAGTTCTGGCAGCCCTTCGCGTTGGATCGCGGTTTCAACCGCTCGGGCATGCTCGGATTTTTCCACCACGATAGCTTTAACCGAGGCATCTTCGAGAATCCAGGCAATCTGGGCAGGGGAGGAGGTCTCATATATCGGCACGGTGACCGCCCCGGCATACATGATCGCAAGATCCAGTAGGGTCCATTCATAACGGGTAGGACTCATGATGGCCACACTATCGCCGGGACTGATACCGACCGAGGCAAGGGCCCGTGCGATGGTCTTCACATCGTCTCTAAACTCTCGAGCCGACACATCAGTCCATTGGCCGGGTTGGAGCTGGCGGGCAAAAAGCGCGTGCTGAGGGTCTTGGTTGAACTGATCTTCGACCAGGTCTGTGGCATTGGACGTAGGCGGGGCTTCTGCCACCGCTGGGATAATGATCTCTTTCAAGGATGCTCCTTCTGTGAGTGGAATTGAGCGATCTAGATCACATTCTACTGTCAGGTAGCGTGAATGACGAGCCGCCACGTAGAGGAACTCGCGGTTAGAGTTTGGCCCCGTCACCGTAATCGTCCTCATCAAAGGGGTCTCGATGAGCCCAAGTCTTAGGCAAGAGCAAGAACAAGCTCAACGCGCCGCCAAGGAAAGCCAATAAAGTGGCGGTTGAGAGCCACCAGGGCAGCGGGGCACTCAACAGAGCGGCCAGAATCCATATGATGACTGACCCAACGACTCCCACCCACGAGAGCACGGTACGTGGGTTCCCGCTGGCAATGGCCTTGGGCTCGGGCGGTCGAAAATCTTCGACTATCTCATCAGCCAGCTGATAATCACGCGGTCCCTGAAGTGGCGCGATCGGGTGCGAGTCATCCTGGGAGGTATCACGTTCAGAAGTGGGCGGGGTTTGTGCCTGGTCCGAAGTGCCACCGAGTCGTCGCACGAGATCTTCCCATTGCTCGTTATCGCTGGATTCAGGGGGTCTCACGGTGTCCTCCCGATAACTCTAGAAGTTTGGCAATGCTGTGCCGGTGGATGGTAGGTGCATCATAATCCAATGTGGCCACATGGAAACTACGCTCCAGCACAACGGTCGTCAACAGGTGAGGTTTGATTGCACGGCGTAAAATTCTGGCGGATGAAGGCGGCACAATGTGATCCCGACTCGACCAATACAGCGTCACGGGCGAGTCGATGTCGACCAGTTGCCGACGGGTTGTCCAAAACAATTTCGCCAGTTGTTGGACGGCAGCCACCGGGGTGCGACTATAAGCTTCTTCGGCTACACCGGGTTTATTTACATCCCCGGCCAACGGCCCCACTGTCGGAATCACACGGTGAAAGAGGGGAGAGAGCGCCACCCCAAACCGGTCGAGCAGTTTGAAACTGAGACCCGGGTTGACCACGAATGTGGCATCCACGCGACGATGACTGGCAGCGTCCAGGGCCAGCGTGCCACCCATCGACAATCCCGCTACGGCCAGCTTGTCGAAGCCCCGGGCTAAGAGACCATCGACCGCTTGTTGGACGTCGCGCCGCCATTGGCCAGCACTTGTTTGGGCTAGGTCCGATACGGTGGTGCCGTGGCCTGATAGGCGCGGAAGACAAACCGTAGCACCGGCCTCGGCAAGCGCCTCAGCCCACGGTCGGACCGATTGTGGGCCAGCGGTGAACCCGTGAAGCATCAGCACAGCCCAGCGAGTGCCGGTCGCACACAGCACGCCATCTGGGTTCGGGGTGAGATAGTGGGGAGTTAGCACGGTATCCATCATCTTCAGCATAGTGCCGGGGTTGGGCACGTAAATACTTACGCGGCGCGAAATTTTCAAGGGAGTTGTGGGCCAGGAAAGTTTGGGCTATTAGCTTCATGAACTACCCGGCCTGTTGTCGTCACCGTATGCTTGTTGGCATGATGTTTGACACTGCGGAAAAGAATCGGGCCGTTGAGCCCTTTGGTACCAACCTCTCTCAGGGTGCCGCCGATTATCCAGGCCTGGACGCTTGGCGGGATCTAGACGTAAAACAAGCACCGCAGTGGTATGATCAAAAAGTTTTCGAAGAGAGCATGCACGAGCTATCGCATGTGCCACCGTTAGTCTTCGCCGGAGAAGTTGATGTGCTGCGCGAACGGCTCGCTGCCGCAGCAGCTGGTAAAGCGTTTGTGCTGCAGGGTGGAGACTGTGCTGAAACCTTCGCCGGTGCCACCGCCAATAAAATCTCCTCGCGGATCCGCACCATTCTCCAAATGGCTGCCGTGTTGACATACGGTGCTTCTATGCCGGTTGTCAAAATGGGACGAATGGCTGGCCAGTTCGCTAAACCGCGCTCTTCTGATATGGAAACTCGTGACGGTGTGACCTTGCCATCGTTCCGCGGCGAGATCGTCAATGGGTTCGATTTCACCGAGGAGTCCCGTCGGCACGACCCACGTCGGATGGTCCAGGCCTACCACACCTCGGCTTCCACCCTAAATCTCATCCGTGCTTTTACCACCGGCGGTTTTGCTGACCTTCGTACGGTTCATTCATGGAATAAAGGCTTCATGTCCAACCCGGCCTACGCTCGCTTTGACGAATTGGCCGCCGAAATTGACCGAGCTGTCCGCTTCATGGAGGCAGCTGGCGCAGATTTTGATGCACTTCGCACCGTGGAATTTTTCTCCGCACACGAAGCACTATTGCTTGACTACGAGCGAGCGTTGACCCGGGTGGACTCACGGACAGGTCTGCCATACATCACGTCGTCCCACTTTGTGTGGATCGGCGAGCGGACCCGACAGATCGACGGGGCACACGTGGATTACCTGTCCCGGATCCAAAATCCGATTGGGGTGAAGTTGGGTCCGACCACCACGGTCGAACAAGCGATGGAGCTTATCGAAAAGCTCGACCCAGAACGTGAACCCGGCCGCCTGACCTTTATTGTCCGGATGGGCGCAGGCACCATTCGCGAGCGGTTGCCGGAGATCATGCAGGGTGTGAAAGCTGAGGGCGCGACTCCGTTGTGGATCACGGATCCGATGCACGGCAACACCATTACCGCTGCCAACGGTTACAAGACCCGCCGGTTGGAAGACATCATGAACGAAGTTCGTGGCTTTTTCGAGGTCGCTCACGCAACCGGTACGCATCCAGGTGGGCTACACATCGAATTAACCGGTGACGATGTTGCCGAATGTCTCGGCGGCTCTGTCGCCATTGATGAATCGGCATTCGATGAGCGGTACGAAACCCTCGTGGATCCGCGGTTAAACCATCAACAATCCTTGGAATTGGCCTTCTTAGTGGCTGAGTCCCTGGCCAAAGGCAATACACCTTAGCTTGGCAGCTCAGCCGTGACATCAACCGCCGGATGATTCCGGCGGTCGATGCGTTTAAAGCCTCTATACATCTTGAGTTGACGGGTCGTTAGCCGAAGAGCCAACTCATCAGTGCAGTTCCAGCCCAATGACCAAATAACACGGTAGCGGCGGCGGCCATGATCAGTAGCAGCGTGTTCACGGCTGCGCGTGTGGTATTGATTGGTGCAAAACGCTCTAGTGGTTCATGGGGTTTCTTATGACTGAGATCCCGGTGCCGTGACGCCGCCGCAGGGTGGTGGGGCGCCTCAGTGTGCTGATGCTGCTCACCGTGGCCGATCGGTTTGGCCTGTGCAGTGACCGCGGGGGGTAAAATAGATACCTTTGGCTCCTCGGGTGGAGGTGGCGGTTCTGCGGCTTGCGGGTCGTCTTGGACCGATGCGAAGGGGACGGTCGCATCTGGATCGTGCACCTGGGTAGTGCCCGGGGTAAAGACCTGGGTCGCATCGTCATCGTTTCGGTCTCGATCGGCGAGCCGTTCCGCGGTCGCTGGATTGTCTAATAAATGTTGAACCAGTATCAGGACTTCTGAGGCATCTGCGGGTCGGTCTTCGGGTGCGGGCTCCGTCATGTGCAGCACCAGGTCGTCGACGGCGGCACTAATGGCAGGAACCAGGGAGGACGGGGCAGGGACACGCGAATTCGTGTGCTGGACGGCGATTGAAACCGCAGATTCACCGCTAAATGGGCGTTCTCCCGTTAGCATTTCAAAGATCACGATGCCAAGGGCATAGACATCTGAACGTTCATCGGCTTGTTCCCCGGTTACCAGCTCGGGAGACATATAGGACACGGTTCCCATCAGTGCCATTCCGGTGCCGGTATGGTTCGAGGCCGCACGAGCGAGCCCGAAATCCGCTACCTTAATGTCACCCTCGTGGGAGACCAGAACGTTTTCAGGTTTGATATCTCGGTGGATGAGCCCGACGCGGTGAGCTGCTGCAACCCCTCGGATAATGGGCAGGGCAATATTCCAGGTATCTTCGACCGACATGCGTCCTGCAGCGCGCATTACCTCGCGTAGGGTGTGGCCCTCAATAAATTCCATGGCCAAGAACGCAACCTTGCCGTTGCCGGCATCACCCAATCCTTGATCATAAACATTGATCACATGGGGGTGGTTAATTTTGGCGGTGTTCTTGGCCTCAGCTTCGAACTTCTCTCTAACGGAGGGATCTTCGGCCATATTGGGCCGCAGAATCTTCAGTGCGACTTCGCGGTCGAGGCGGGTGTCCACGGCGCGATAGACCGTGGCCATCCCACCGTGCGCGATCCGCTGGGTTATATGGTAGCGGTCGTCAACGGTGAGGCCTACGAGCGACGGTCCTGCTGGGGTATTCACGTCACACACAATACCCGGTCACGCTCGGTGACCGGGTATTCGTTTCCTGAAAGGTGAGTCATCTAAAAGCGGTTCTTGGCCGCGTTGACCTTGGCTACGTAATCTTTGGTGTCTGAAAACATGCCATTTTTGCGGACACCGGCTTCGCCCTGGTAGTACCCGGCAATACCGATGTCGCCTGGGTTGCGACTTTGGAGATGCCGAATGATCGCCACACCAGCGGTGATATTGTCCTGCGGGTCCAGCAGGTTGAGTTTGCGTCCGACCAGCTGCGATGCCCATTCACCCGATGAAGGGATGACCTGCATGGTGCCGATCGCGTTTGCTGGCGACACGGCAGTGGGATCGAATGCCGACTCGATCTGAGCGTGTGCCAACGCCAACCGTGGATCCACACCCATTGATGTCGCGGTATCCCGTACCATCTGTCGAACCTGATTCCGCGTAGGCATCGGCGCGTTTAGCAGCGCGCGTTTGTTTGCATTGGCATTTGCCACCACATGATCGGGATAGGTGTAATGCAAGAACGTGTTCCCGATCAACTGCTCGTTGTCGCTCGATGAAGCAGTCGAGACCGACGAAGAGCCACTCAGCTTCAGCGTTTGGCCGGGGTAGATGATCGAAGTGGAGCTCAGGCCATTGGCACGCAGCAACGCCGACAGGCTTATACCGTTGCGGGAGGCGATGCCAGACAGTGTGTCGCCAGCTTTTACCGTGTACGTTGAGGCTGTCGCTGGACCGGACGATGAGTTATTTGAACCACTTGAGCTTCCCGAGCTTGATGCCGACGCGGAGCCAGAAAGTTTGAGCTGCTGGCCCGGGAAAATGATCGAACTGGTGCTCAGCCCGTTGGCCCGGAGCAGGGTCGAAAGGCTGACTCCGTGTCGCGCAGCGATGCCGGAGAGCGTATCGCCGGCTTTGACGGTGTAGCTCGATGACGAACTCGAAGAGTTCGCGGAGTTCCCTGAGGAGTTGCTAGCGGAGCTAGAGGAGCTCGTCGACCCCGAAGCGCTACCGGAAAGCTTGATGGTTTGACCCGGAAAAATCGTCGAGGACAAGGTTAGCCCGTTTGCCCGAAGAATCGTCGAAAGACCCACACCGTGCTGGGCTGCGATACCTGACAGCGTGTCGCCTGATTTCACCGTATAGCTCGTCGAAGAAGCCCCGGAGCTGCTTGCAGACGAGGAACTGCTGGAGCTTGAGGACGAGTTAGACGAGGAGGGGCCGTCTGAAAGTTTCAGGGTCTGCCCCGGATAGATGATCGACGATATCGACAAGCCATTGGCCCGAAGTAAGGCCGACAAACTCACACCTTGGCGGGCGGCAATAGCTGACAGGGTATCGCCGGATTTCACGGTATAGCTCGTCGAAGAAGACCCGGAGCTGCTTGCAGACGAGGAACTGCTGGAGCTGCTCGAGGAATTAGTCGACGAGGCACTGCCCGACAGCTTGAGTTTTTGCCCCGGGTAGATCACCGAAGACATGGACAGGTCATTGGCCCGTAGCAACGTTGAGAGGCTCACACCGTGGCGGGCTGCGATAGCCGAGAGTGTATCGCCTGATTTGATCGTATAAGTCTTGCTGCTGTTAGACGATGAACTGGATGCTGGACGAGAGCTCGATGAGGACGATGAACCCGACGGGCCAAGGTCTAAAACGTCTCCGGGGTAAATGGTGGAGGAGGCTTTGAGGCCATTCCATTTGAGTAGGTTTGATAGCGACACGTTGTTTCTGAGCGCTACGTGGCCCAAAGTGTCACCAGATTTCACCTTATAGGTTTTAGGTGCGGTTCGGGCTGCCTGAAAGTTTTCCATGGTGAAGCGCGCCGGCAATGCGACGGCCGCTTGGTCGGAAGGCATCAGGCTGGATTGGAGCCGTTGCTCCACAGCAGCTACATTTGCGGCGGTTGCCGACCTAGGACCCAAATCCGTACTCGGGGTGTCGGCTACCGCTGGGGCAGCCGTAGCGGTGGAACCCAAAGCTAAAAACGGCAGAGCCGAGGTGGCAACAGCTGATTTGTAGAACCGGGAAGCACCGGAAGTACGGTCAGTCATTAAACGTATCCTCTTTGCGTCAGGCACCCGAGCCAGGGGAAGTTCTTGTGCACTGTGTGACAAAAATAGCGTCGAGGTGTACGTGATCAAAATGTTACATGAGTGAATATACATTACTCCTGAGACAAATGTTAATAGACGAGATCTATCCGGTCCTATTTGACCTCAATCGGTTCGAGACGCCGAGAATCAATCGCGAAATACCGAATACCTGCGCTACGCTTGGGGTGTGACCCAAACACATGACTTAGAAACACTTGTTGGAAAATGGCTGACTCTGCCGGAGATCGCTGAGCGTCTTGATGTTGTCGTGACCCGCGTTCACAAAATGATTAAGGAACGGCAACTGATCGACGTCCGGTTGGGGGAGCGGAACGTCCGGTATGTGCCAGCTGAGTTTCTGACAGACGCAGGCGTGTTGAAATCGCTTCGTGGCACGATCACGGTGCTCGAAGATGCAGGCTTCAATGAAGCCGAGATTATCCGATGGCTCTTCACTGATGACGACTCGCTGCCTGGTAGACCCATTGATGCGCTGCACGCCGGCAGAAAGACTGAGATTCGCCGACGTGCGCAGGCCTTGGCCTGGTAGTTTGCTAGCGCTGTCGGCCGAGTAGTCCCGCCACCAGGGTCTGCAAGCCGGTTCGAACAGAACCAGTTAACTGCAAACGATCCAACGCGGCGTAGGTCTGCTCTCCGAGGCGCCGAATTTCTGCTTCGACGGTATCTTTGGCTCCCGAAGACTGGATGAGCTGCTGAACCTCTTCAACGGTGTACGGACTCGCTTCTGGTTGCATTAAGAAATTGTTGAGCATTTGAGCATCGTCTTCGGTGAGGTTCGCTAACGCGTGGGCAACAAGCTCGGTCCGTTTCCCCTCTAATAGGTCATCCCCTGACGGCTTGCCCGTCAGCTCCGGATCGCCAAACACTCCTAGAAGGTCATCACCCAGTTGGAAGGCGAGTCCCAGAGGTAAGGAAAACTCGCGGTAAGCCCGCAATGTCGTCTCGTCGGCGCCTGCTAGAAGAGCTCCAATTTCGAAGGGCCAGACAGCTGAGTAGTGAGCTGATTTATATTGCAGTACGGTTCGAGCTTGCTCTAGGGCAACGGCTGGATCGTCTGGGATGTTTGCTTCGGCCAAGATATCTAGGTATTGACCGGTCATGACTTCGAACCGCATGGCATGGAATGCCTCACGGGCAGGTGCCGCAAAAGCTGTGGCATCAGCGGTGGTGGAAAACACTTCTTCACTCATCCCAAGCGCCACGTCACCAGCCAAGATTGCAGCGGAGACACCGAAGTGAGCGCCGTCTTGAGCCCACCGGTTTTCGTGATGGAGGTGTTCGAAGCTTTTATGTACCGAGGGCTGACCACGGCGGGTATCCGAGCGGTCAAGGACATCGTCATGAATCAGTGCTGCGGCTTGAAAAAGTTCTAGTGAGACGCCTGCGTCAATAATGCGCGGATCATCGGCCTCCCCGCCAGCACCCTGCCATCCCCACCACGCCAACAGCGCCCGCAAGCGTTTGCCACTTTCTACGAGCTTGGCAATGGAAGACACCAGGGGATCTGAAGCCTGCGCGATCGTGGTCGCTTGGCTCCGGTAGTCAGCTAACAGTTCCTGCATCCGGGCTTCGAGTTGGGTGCAAAACCACGATGCGTCCAGCGTTGTCACGGTGTTGATTCTCCTGCCTGCTGAAATGATCAGCTCACGCCATCTTCGCTTCAACCTTACCGGCCTTAGCACGTAGTATTGATTCATGGTCTCCACGGGTCAACATTCCACATCGCGCCCACCCTGGGCTGATGAGTCCTGGGAGTCCACTATTTTGCATCTTGATATGGATGCTTTCTTTTTATCCGTAGAGTTACTTGATCAACCAGAGCTTCGCGGGATCCCAGCGGTCGTGGGCGGAAAGTCTGGTCGATCAGTTGTTACGTCCGCCTCGTATGAAGCTCGGAAATTCGGAATTCGATCGGCCATGCCAATGGCGCATGCGTTGTCGCTATATCCACGGTTGGTTGTGATCGAACCCAGCAGAGAGAAATACACGCAGGCGTCGCGACAGGTCATGAGCGTATTGCACGACGTCACCCCGGCCGTGGAGCAGTTATCTATCGATGAGGCGTTTATCGACGTCACTGGAGCCCGTCGTCGTCTGGGGACCCCTGCCCAGATTGCTGCGCTCATCAAGACTCGCGTGCGAGAAGTCACGGGCTTACCCTCTACCGTGGGCGTTGCAGCAAATAAATCAGTCGCGAAGATTCTGTCTGATCGTTCCAAGCCCGATGGTATTGGCGTCGTGCCTGCAGCGCAGACTCGTAGCTACCTTGCCCCGCTTCCTGTTGGTGTGATCTGGGGGATCGGTCCGAAACTTCTGCAGCGCCTTAACAATGCAGATATATATACGGTGGGTGATCTTGCAGAACGCGATCCAGAACGGATGCGGCGCTGGTTGGGGGCCGCCGGGCCGCATATCGTCGCGCTGGCACGCGGTGACGATCCCAGACGTGTCGAGCCGCGCCAAGATGCAAAATCCGTCTCAGTGGAGCATACCTTTGAATACGATGTCACCAACGCCCAAGAGTTAGAAAAAAACCTACTGGACTTGGCTTACGAGTGTGCGCGTCGCGTGAGACAAGACGGGCTGGAAGCCAGGGGGATTAGCGTCAAAGTCAAGGACGTGGATTTCAGTACGCGAACCAAGTCCCTGTCGCTGGCGACACCGGCTACTTCAGGTGCGGTGTTTTTCAATCATGCAAGACCACTGTTGGATGAGCTCCTGGCCGCCCGGTGGCACCCGGTGCGGCTGTTGGGTGTGCGAGCCGATAAAGTGGCTGAACCCACCGAGCACGTACCAACGATCCAACAAGAATCACTCTTCGATCTGGAAGTACCCGATGTCGAGACCGAACCGCGCCAGGCATGGGATTCGACCGACCGGATCTTGGACGATGTAGCTAAGAAGTTTCCGGAGGCTGCGATCAAACCAGCTTCGCTTTTGCGTCATGAACGTTCCCAGCGAATGTCGGATGGTTAGGTGTTGCTAGTTGCGCTTCACCGTGTGACAATCTCAGCAAAACATCAGGCACAAACTTTAGAATAGAAACAAACTCAACCGAAGATTGGACGAGTTTTCGGTAACACATGTGGAGGCAACCATGGGCTTATCAGATAGAGAGCAAGAGGTCTTTGCTGAGATTGAATCTCAGTTGATTTCAGAGGACCCAAAGTTTGCGTCGCAAATGCAGATGCACGCAAAGGGCCCGATGCGTCGGTTTTCTACGCGCAATATCGTACTCGGTGTGCTTACCGCCACCATCGGTATCGTCGTGCTACTCACCGGAGTAACGATCGACGCCATCTGGTTGGGTATCGTCGGCTTTATTATTATGGGCGGCGGTATCTACTTAGCGACGAAGCGGACCACGAAGCCTCCAAGCAAGTCGGGAGGCCGTGGTGGGTCCGGAAACACGAAGTCGAATCAAGGCTTTATGGAAGGGCTTGAGTCACGCTGGGACGAACGACGGCGTCAGCAGTAAATTTCTTCAGACCCTGGCACTTGCCCTTCACAAAGGAAACCCGCAGCAATAGCTGCGGGTTTTCTGTTCCCTAGTGCTAGTCATTACTCGTTTTTATTCGGGTCAGCGTCGCCATCTTGTGGGGTTTCAACCTCGGAGTCGTCCCCAGAAGAACCCTCGGGTTCTTCCAATTTTTCTTGCAACTGCGCGTAATCGGTGGGCGATGGTACAGGTACATCGGGAAAACGCTTGGGCTGCTTGCTGCTTTGGGCCTGTTCAGTTACCGGCCCTTCGTTCAACTTTGTGGTTTCTGACGCGTAGGGCCCAGGAGCCACCGGAGACGCCAAAATCTCAGTTTCGGTCAGCGTATCCCTTGGTCCCTGCACGTTGTACGGCTGGCCCTCGGCCTGTGGAGACGCGATAGACCATACCCGCGTAGCGGCTCTACGCGTACGAATTAGTAAGGTAACTATCACGGCCAGGAGCAATAGACCAATGACAACTACCCACACGGTGGTGAGGGTGGGACCGCTGGCGGTGACCAGGAAGTTACCATCCGCATCGTCAATGACCACGGTCCGCCCTGACTCGATGGCGTTATCGGCCTCGCCTGAGTGCATCGCCGGTAAGACTATCTGGAAGATGGCTGCGCCCTCCACGCCTCCGGTGGCTAACTCCCACACCGCTGAGAGGTCGGCTTGCACATCATATGAGGCCCATAGGCCGGTAAGAGGTCCGTGGTTTATTGCGATCTGCTCGTCAATGTCTTTTGCCGCCAAATACTCATTCAGCAGCGTCGTGAGTTCGGCTGCGTCATCTGCTTCAAACGTGACGGTATATAAGGTAGTCGCATCACGAACAGTGGTATCAAACGACCCGGTACCTGCAGGCGGCGCGAAACGATCCGCCACGGCATCTTCGTGGCCCTGTTGTGTTTCGTTATCGACCACGTACTCAATGCGTTGGACCATGTTGCCTGTGAGATTCAGCTGAGTCGATGATGTCAGCGAATCCAAAGGCATGCCGCGGTTGAACTCTAGAAGTAATTCTCCGCCTTGTCTGCGCTGCTCGGTGAGCTCCCAGTGGTCAGGGTATTGCGTTGCACCGTCTAACTGCTGGAGATTATTGGGGTCACAAATGGCCTCGCAGCTCCAGTCAGTCCCCACGTATCGCACCGCGGTATCGAGAGATCCTTGGGCGGTCTGTTCGAGAATCTCAAATGACGCATTGTCATTGGCGAGGAGGAGTTGGATGCCCTCCGTCACGGCAGCAGCGGTAGTAAAGGTGACCGCTATTTCCCGCACCTCACCGCTGGCGTCTGCTGGCTCGACCGACCCCGAATCTTGGACTTGGCCGTCTACACCATCGAGATCGTTTAGCTGTTCGACTTGTTCGGTCAGGTAGTTATTTTGAACCTGCTGGTGTTCATCAGAAATCAGATACGACATAGCGATATGGACATCTCCGGACTCAAGAATCTCGAAGTCCAGACCGATCTCGGCAAAACGCTGATCCTGTGTCATGCTGAAATCGATGCGGGGGAGGGAAGTGGAGGTTTCGACTTCTTCGCCATCAAACATCACCGTTGCGGTGCCATTCGAGGTGAACACCGTAGTCCCGGGGGAAACCACCTCTTCGACGCTCAGGGCTTCCGCTGCCCAGCCCATCAGATCATCGTTGTAGAAGCTTTCTTGGAAGGTCAGGCTCGTCGTGAGGGGTTGATCATCCACTTCGATGGTCATATCCCGTTCATCGGCCGGAACATTCGAGGCATCAAGTAATGCGGAGATATTGTTCTGATAGTCCTCAAGGCTACTGAACGGCATCGTAAAAGTCGCGCTGTAGCCCTCGTCCTCTGGCTCGACTCCTTCAAAGGTCAAGACTTCAGGCGTATGGATCGCCAGAGCTCGTTCCGCAGCCTCTACACCTCCGGATAACGCATTGAGATCGTTGTCAGCCATTGTGAGCACGAACAGGCGCTGTCCAGAATAATCGGGCTGCAGATCCAATCGCGAATTGACATCCGCTCCACAGGCAGACAGGACCACTGCGCATAAGGCCACGAAAATTATCAGAATGCGCGAGCGGGAACCGAGGCGGTTTGCCGACGGGTTTGCTCTGGTGTGGGTGGTGTGCAATGTACGACTTTCCCTTAGGGGTACCGGAAAACGATGTTGGATCTCGTTACGGCTCCATCCTAGCTACCGCTTTCAGCAGTGACGACACGTCAGGGGTCGCTCTGCTTCCTTACATCACTCATCGGGGAGGAGGTGCGCCCCCACTTTGCTCCACCATCGCGCTCGCAGTCTTGTTTCACGGGGTAGATTCGCTTGGCCAATCACCATTCTGCACTCCTGTCACAATAATCACTTTCCGTCATCCCGCATCCTCCACCGGGCTCCCCAGTACGCTCCACATTGGCCCCTGGGCGCGATTCTCCTCGTAATAATGCCGGAGTTGGCGAAAACTTCCTGTCTTGTACGCATAGAAAAATCTTGTGAAATGTCGAAGAATGGTCTGACAAGTATTGAATGTGGGGCAAAGTGGGGTAAAGTGGAGCACGAAGAGGACGGTGATCGCGAAGCTTGAGCAAAGGGATTAGCACCACGCTGGAGGTTGTGCCACATGTTTTTGGGTACATACACTCCACGCTTGGATGAAAAGTCCCGGTTGATCTTGCCTGCGAAGTTCAGAGATGAACTTTCTGACGGTCTGGTACTTACCAGAGGTCAGGAGCGCTGTGTATATGTGTTCTCGATGGACGAGTTTCAACGAGTGCACAATCAAATGCGTGAAGCACCGCTCTCTTCCCGTCAGGCCAGAGACTACATTCGTGTCTTTCTGTCCGGTGCCTCAGATGAGAAGCCGGATAAGCAAGGCAGGATCACGATCCCGGCTCCGCTGCGTGAGTACGCGGGACTGGATCGAGATGTTGCGGTCATTGGTGCTGGCACACGAGCTGAGATTTGGGATCAGACCGCTTGGAATGACTACCTCGAACAACAGGAAACCGCGTTTTCTGAGACGGATGAAGAAATCATTCCGGGCTTGTTCTAAGACCAAAGTCACCGCTCGATAACTCAATTCCGACCAGGTCTCTTATTTCAGACCTCTATCCGAACAGCTGGCCCGTCTTCCCCTGGGCCAGGTGCACGGATAGGGATCTGGGATAAGAGTCATTATTTTTACCAGATGGCGGCATGCAGTATAGGAGCGCAATGGCAGTCTGCGACCAGGGCGATCAGCGCCATGACCAAGCTGCTGCCAATGCTGCTCAACGACACGTGCCAGTCATGGCCGATCGGGTTGTCGACCTCCTTGTACCTGGACTCGCGCACGCTCGCCAGCAGAATCGTCAACCCGTCATCGTTGATGCCACACTGGGCATGGGTGGCCACACCCAATTAATGCTAGAACGTTTTGATGACGTCTTGGTGATAGGAATAGACAGAGATACCGAAGCCTTAAGCCTGGCGGGGGAGCGTTTGGCATCCTTTGCAGAGCGCTTCGTTCCTTTTCACGGCACATATGAGCAAATTCCACAGGCCCTATCGGCCGGTGGGGTCGAAGCCGCTGACGGGTATCTTTTCGATCTCGGAGTTTCTTCGTATCAATTAGACGAACGCGAGCGCGGTTTTGCGTACTCCTATGATGCGCCGTTGGACATGCGTATGGATCCCACAGCGCGTTTTACTGCGGCTGATGTCGTCAATGAGTACGACCAGCATCAGCTGGAGCGGTTGATCCGCCGGTACGGTGAGGAAAAGTTTGCTCGTCGGATCGCGATGGCTATTACGCAGCGCAGATCCACGCGTCCTTTCACGCGGAGCGGCGATCTCGTGGACGTGATTCGTGACGCTGTGCCTGCTGCTGCCGGCCGGACCGGTGGCCATCCGGCCAAGCGAACGTTTCAAGCCTTACGCATCGAAGTCAATGAAGAATTGAATATCTTACGTGAGGCACTTCCCGCAGCTATGGCTGGTCTACACATTGGCGGCCGCATGGTGGTCATGAGCTACCACTCGTTGGAAGACCGCATCACGAAGAAAGCTTTCCAGCAACAGGCGCAGAGCCTGACGCCCCCGGACTTCCCAGTTGAGTTAGAAGAACACGCTCCCGTGGTACGCATATTGACCCGGGGAACAGAAAAACCCACTGCAGAGGAAATTGACCAGAACCCACGCGCGGCTTCGGCCAAAGTGCGCGCTATCGAGAAAATTCGACCAACCAGGAGCAACGGATGACACCTTCCCCCTCGAACATCCGCGTTTTGCGCCCAGCATTTTCACCAGATTCCACCGCTCGAGACTTCGACGCGGAATACTATGACAATCTGGACATGCCGTCCCAGGAGCCTAGAAGCGATTCGGACACTGATGCCAGTGTTCGGCGCGACCAGCTCAAGGTCATCTCGGGTCAACTCAAACGTGCTCCAATTGGTTACAGCATCTTTATTCTTTCTATCCCGGTGATCGCGCTGCTGGTGGTGCTGGTGGTCAATATTGTCGTCTCAAACCGACAGTACGAACTCGTAGAACTCAACAGCAGTCTCACCTCTATCACTCAAACGAATGAGGCACTGGCGCAACAATTATCACAACAATCCGCGCCACAATCAGTCGCCCAGCAAGCCGCCGACATGGGGATGGTGCTACCAGGCACCCCAGCCTCTATCGATTTGAGCACCGGCACCGTCCTTGGGACTGCCACTGCTGCCACCGCTGATAATGCGCCGACGAGTTTCGTAGCCGAGCCCACAGTACGGTCGAGTACCGGTATTCCAGCAGAAATTGAACTGCCGGCTGAGGTTCCCCACGATCCTGTCACTGTTACAAACGAAGAGGTGCCAGGGCCCGAATCCAATACCGTTAGCATCATCAGTCCGCAGGTAGACATGCCTGAACCGAACGTGACGAATTCGTCAACCGAAGATGGCGTGGCATCGACGATCGAAACCTCATCGGCCGGTAGTCTTCAAGGACCCCAGATCAGCCTTCCGAGTGGCAACTAACGTCAGCCGCTGGCTGGCAGTGTTGAAGGCAGGTGAATCGTGTGTCAAATCCAATGGTGACTCGTGTGCCCAAATCGAGACTAAAAGTCACCATGTCGATGCTCATGATTTGCCTGTTCGTCCTGGGCGGTCGGTTGCTATTTATTCAGGGCATTGATGCTGAAGACCAAGCCCAACAAGCCATGGATCGTAGAACGCGACCGGTTACGTTAGCACCCGAGCGTGGCGCTATCTTAGACCGCGATGGCAACGTCATGGCCGAGTCAGTTCAGCGGTACGATTTAGTTGTAGACCAACGGCTGGTGCAGGATTCACGCGTCTGGGACTCAGATACCGGCTCCTATATTGAGGTTGATATCGATGATCAGCTGCAAGAGCTCTCGGACATCCTAGATATTGATTACCCAGAATTGCGCGAACTTATGGTGGGGGACCGCCCCTACCGGATCATTTCTCGCAGGGTGACCCCCGAGATCCGCCAAGAAGCGCTCGAGGTAGGTATCCCCGGTCTTGTATCGGAACCCGTAGCAGAACGGATATACCCCAACGGTGCTGTCGCGGGATCAATTCTGGGTTTCAACGGTCACGATGGGCACGGGTTAGAAGGCGTCGAACGCTCACAGGACGAACATCTGCAAGGCCAACCCGGCGAACGTGTCTTTGAAATCTCCGCCGATGGGGTGCGGATACCCAACGCCTCGTTCTCCGAAACCGAAGCCGTCGATGGCAAAGACGTCCGGTTAACCATCGACCAGGACGTATCCTGGTACGCCCAAGAAGCCATCGCGGCCAAGGTCGATGAATACAACGCACAATGGGGCAACATCGTCGTGATGGATGCTCAAACCGGAGATATCCTAGCACTGGCCGATTCCGAGACCGTGGACCCAACAGACCCCACTGCAACCGATCAGCTCTTCTGGCGACCTACCGCTCTCACCCAGGCATATGAGCCCGGATCGACCGGCAAAGCCATGACCTTTGCTATGGCCTTAGACGCCGGCGTGGTCACCCCCGAGCAGGAATGGTCAGTGCCGAACAGTCAGACTTTCAATAACGAAACCATCAATGACTCGATGCCCCACGACACCTACGACATGACCACAGCGGGCATCTTCACTCGGTCCTATAACACCGGTACCGTACAGGTCGCCGAAAACCTCAGTCCAGAACAACGCTGGCAATATATGTCGGATTTTGGTGTCGGCGAGCCTATTGATATTGGCGTCAGTGGGGTCAATCAGGGCCAATTTACCTCTTGGGAAAATTGGGACCGACGACAACACTTCACCACCACATTCGGCCAGGGCTATTCGGTGACCGCACTACATGTCACCAGGATATTTCAGGCGCTAGCCAACGATGGGGTCATGATGCCGCCACGAGTCATCGACGCCTACATTGATGAAGATGGTCTAGAGACACCCTGGGAAGCCCCGACCGAGCCGAGACAGGTCATATCCAAAGAGGCTGCAGATGAGATGCTGAAACTGATGGAAGGGGTCGTGCAGGAGGGCACGGCTCAAGCCGCCAAGATTGATGGGTACCGCGTGGGAGGTAAAACTGGTACCGGACAGGCTGCTGGAGCGTCCGGATACGACGGGCACACCACGTCATTCACCGGTGTCGTCCCATTAGATGACCCGCAATTCGTCGTCTCCGTAGCCGTGCACCGCCCACAGGGCGATTGGAAAACCTGGCAGGTCACTGATACCGCCGCTGATGTGATGAAGTATCTGTTGAGTAAATATTCGGTCCCGCCGTCCGAAACAGGACCGCAGCATTATGATGTATTTACCGAAGACCCACAGGAAAGGCCCTGGTAGTCCCGCACCGCTGGGGCTGCCACACAGACATGCTACGACCACAAACGAAATTACACACAAAACTCGCAGCACTTATCGAGCACCTGGAACCCTACCAACCCACCCCGGCAGGGGACATGGAGCAATTAGTTTCAGGCATCTCGATGCATTCTAAAACCATCGAACCTGGGGATTTATATGCCGCCGTGGCGGGGGCACAACATCACGGAGCCGATTACATTGACGAAGCACTGTCAGCCGGTGCGGTAGCGATCCTCACGGACACAAGCGGCGTCGACCGTATCCCGGATGGTGTCCCGTCCGTCATCGTCCACGATGTGCGATCCGCCCTAGCAGATGCAGCGGCGTTGATTTACGGCAATACCGGCACGGTCGACCCACAGGTTTATGGCGTGACAGGCACCAACGGTAAAACCACCACGACGTATTTCCTCAACGCGATACTTGCAGAACTTGGCCACACCACCGGGCTGATAGGTACCATCGAGACTCGTATTGCGGGTACCACGCTGGCCTCCCAATTCACCACGCCTGAAGCTCCCGAACTGCACAGTTTGATCGCGCGCATGCGCGAAGCCGACGTTACAGCAGCCAGTATGGAAGTCTCTTCCCATGCGATGGCTTATAAACGGACCTACGGCCTGATCTATGGGGTCGTGGGATTCACCAACCTAACTCAGGATCACCTGGATCTCCACGGCAGCATGGCAGCCTACTTCGATGCCAAAGCTACCCTCTTCGAAGCTGATCATTCCACAGTTCGGGTGGTCACCCTGAACGGGGGAGCTGAACCGCACTGGGGTCAACAGCTTGCAACACAGGTGCCTGATGCCGTCACCTTGGATCTAGGTCCCGCGGCCGCCACTACCAGCTCAACGCCGGTTCGTGGACACTGGACCATCACAGGGTACGAACCGACCGCGTTGGGCCACACGTTTACGCTCCAACACGAATCTGGGTTCACCGTCGTCACACGAGTAGGGATGCCCGGTAAATTCAACATCGCCAACGCTGCCTTAGCTGCGGTTATGGTATTTACCGGTCATGAACGGCACCACTGGGAACACATTAAAGCGGTGTTGGAACGCCGACACCACTCACCGTTTGAATCCGCTGTCCCGGGACGAATGGAGGTCATCGCCGAAACTCCGACCGTGGTCGTGGATTTTGCCCACAACCCAGACGGGTTGACGCAGGCGCTGCAGGCCGTCAATCGTGCCAGCCGACAGCAACACGGAGCACAAGCGCGTACCATTGTGGTCTTTGGGGCAACTGGGCAACGCGACACCGCGAAACGACCATTAATGGGGCGCATCGCAGCAGAACATGCTGATGTGGTCATTGTCACCGACGATGATCCCCACCATGAGGATCCGGCCGCGATTCGTCAGGCTGTCCTTGCCGGTGCACGTGAGCTGGCAGAGGCCACACCTGATGGGCCCGAAGTAGTAGAAATTGCCCCGCGGGCTGACGCGCTGGCATATGCGGTCCAACTGGCCAAACCCACGGACACCATCCTGGCAGCCGGGCGCGGACATGAAACTCACCAAGATCTCGCCGGGGTAGTATTTCCCCTCGACGATCGGAAAGTTCTCCACCAGGCCCTGCAGGATCACGGATTTGTTACATCGGACCCCGCATCAACACAGCGTGCGGACTAACGCGGTAAGGTCAAAATCGACATGATTGAACTCAATGCACAACAGATCGCCGAAGCGACCGGTGGGCGTCTGACCTCCACGGTGGACACCACAGCGACCGTGACCACGGCAAATACGGATTCTCGGCTGATGACGGCCAACGGGCTATTTATTGCCCGTCCCGGTGAGACCACTGATGGACACCACTTTATTGGGGCAGCCCGCGACGCCGGGGCCACACTGATCCTGGCAGAACGCGAAACCACTGACGCCAACGGTCAACCCGACCCAGCGGTTATCGTCCCCGACGCCACCGTAGCGATGGCGAATCTGGCGCGATACATTGTGGACAAGATTCGTCAACACTCCGAAACCACGGTCATTGGTATCACAGGCTCCGTTGGGAAAACCTCCACCAAAGACGCCCTCGCAACGCTGCTGGCCACCCAAGGCCCAACCGTAGCGCCACAAGGCTCCTACAACAGTGAAGTCGGCGTCCCGCTAACCATTTTCACCGCCGACCTCGACACGCGCTATTTGATCGTAGAAATGGGCGCCGACCGGGTGGGCAATATTCGTGATCTTGCCGATATCGTGCGGCCCGACATTTCCGTGGTGCTCACAGTCGGTTCAGCCCACGCAGCCTCATTCGGTTCGGTAGACAATATTGCCCAAACCAAAGGTGAACTCGTCGAAGCTCTTCCGGCCGGAGGGGTCGCCGTGCTCAACGCTGACGACATCAACGTGGCCGCCATGGCCACCCGTGTTCCCGATCACGCTTCAACGCTGTGGTTCTCCGCAGCGTTTGCCCCACCGCGACGACCACGGGTGCTCTACGCCGCCAACGCTGATACGACAGTCGATGAAAACCCGCGCTTTGACCTGCAATACTTGGCCGATGACGCCACTGCGACCGATCGAGCAGGACGCGAGGTCACCGCTGGGCTGATCGGCGAGCACCACACCACCAACCTGTTGGCAGCTGCCGCGGCAGCCTTTGCCGCAGGTGTGGATCTGAGTGCGATTGTAACCGCGATGCCAAGCATCAAACCTGCTTCAGCTCACCGGATGGCGCGCACGGATCGCACAGATGGCATCACCATCATCGACGATGCCTATAATGCCAACCCTGAGTCCATGCGCGCAGGGTTGAAAACCCTAGCCATGCTGGGCCGAAACACCGGTCGACGGACCTGGGCGGTCCTTGGCCCAATGCTGGAATTAGGCGACCAACACGCCAAGGAGCACATCCTGCTCGGCGAGGTCGTCGTGCGGTTAAACATCGACCAGCTGGTCGTCGTGGGCGCTGCGGCGCGCGCCCTCTATACGGGTGCTGTTAATGAGGGGTCCTGGGGAGATGAAGTGGACCACGTCCTTACGAATGAGGGAGCCTTTGACTTGATATCCCAACGGACAGCACCCGGTGACATTATATTTGTGAAAGGTTCCAACGGCACCCGACTGTGGGAACTGGCAGATAAACTCACCACCGCCCCGCTTGGGCGCAAGGAGCAACAGTGATTGGACTACTGCTAGGTGCGGTACTTGGTGTTGTGCTCACAGGCGTTGGGACACCGTTATTTATTCGGCTCCTCCACAAACGCGGCTACGGTCAGATCATCCGTGACGACGGCCCCACGACCCACGCAACAAAACGTGGCACCCCAACCATGGGCGGCGTGGTCATCGTCACCAACTTTGTGATCGTCTACTTCATCACCCACTGGATTCTGCATCTTTTGGACTTGGAAACCTCTGGTATCACGGTCTCAGCGTTACTGCTCTTATTCCTGACCGCCGGGATGGGGCTCATCGGCTTCCTAGACGATTACATTAAGATCTCTAACCAACGGTCCTTGGGCCTGACACCAACCGGCAAGATCATCGGCCAAGGGGCAGTGGGGACCACTTTTGCAATCTTGGCGCTGAACTTTCCCGATAGCGACGGACTGACGCCAGCTTCCACCGCAATCTCAGTGTTCCGCGATACCTCCTGGGACCTGGCCTTCGCCGGTACCGTGGTGGGGGCAATCCTGTTTGTGGTGTGGTCGAACCTCATTACCACCGCCACGACTAATGCGGTCAACCTCACCGACGGCCTCGACGGGCTCGCAACCGGGGCCGTGGCCATGGTCTCGGTGGGGTACGTGCTGATCACCCTCTTTCAAGCCAACCAGTCGTGTTCCGGCACCACCGCTGCGGGAGGTTGCTATCAAGTACGCGACCCGATGGACTTGGCACTCTTAGGAGCCATCTTGGCCGGGGTGCTCATGGGCTTCTTATGGTGGAATACCGCGCCGGCCAAGATTTTCATGGGGGACACCGGCTCACTGGCCCTCGGCGGGGCGCTGGCCGGGTTTGCGATCTTTTCCAAGACTCAGGTGCTGTTGGTCGTACTGGCAGGATTGATGGTCGTCATCGCGGCCTCGGTGATTATCCAAGTGGCCTATTTCAAATTATCCGGCGGCAAGCGTGTCTTTTTGATGGCACCGCTGCAGCATCACTTTGAGCTCAAAGGCTGGGCAGAAGTGACCGTGGTGGTCCGTTTCTGGCTCATCGGTTTAGCCTTCGTAGTGGCAGCGCTCGCCCTGTTTTACACCGAATGGGTGATTCTGCAATGAGCATTAACCTTGATGAACTCACCAGCTGGGATGCTGACTGGTCCCAACTGTCAGTGCTCGTGACCGGTATCGGCGTCACAGGATTCTCTGTAGCTGACACGCTAGCTGAACTCGGGGCCTCGGTCATGGTCATCGATGGCCAAGACACTGAGCACAATCGGCAGGCAGCAGACACGCTCAAAATCGTCGGGGTCAAAGAGGTGCTCCTGGGCCAAGAGGCGGTACAAGGGCTCCCTGATCCTGCGGCGACTGGTGGCCGTATCGACGTGGTCATCACCTCGCCCGGGTGGCGGCCGGATAACCCGGTGCTCGTTGCTGCCCAAAAGGCCGACATCCCTATTTGGGGGGACATTGAATTCGCCTGGCGAGTTCGACAGCGCCACGGCAAACGGACCGCTAAATGGGTCGCCCTGACCGGCACGAACGGTAAGACCACGGTGGCCACCATGGCGCAAGCGATGGCGCGAGCCCAAGGACTTGAGGCAATCGCCGTGGGCAACGTGGGCACCCCAATTCTGGACGCGATTCGCTACCCAGAGGGATACGACCTACTCATTGTGGAACTTTCCTCATTCCAGTTGCATTGGATCCAACACATCGAACCTGAAGCCTCGGTGGTCCTCAATCTTGCCGAAGACCACCTCGACTGGCACGGGGGATTTCCTAACTACACAGCGGCAAAAGCCAAGATTTATGAAAACACCAGAATCGCGGCCATCTACAACGACGAAGAGCCCGAGACCATGCGCATGGTCGAAGAAGCTGACGTCATTGAAGGCTGTCGTGCGATCGGCATAACAACCGACACGCCGCAGCGTTCGATGGTTGGAGTCGTTGACGACCTCCTGGTGGACCGGGCATTCCTGACCAACCGGGCAAGCCAAGCCTATGAATTAGCTCAATTCTCCGACATCGGCAATCCCGCGCCCAAGCACATGGTCTTCAACGCGCTGGCCGCAGCGGCCCTGGTACGGGCAGTCGGAGTAGAACCAGCCGCAATTCAAGCAGGTTTGCGCTCCTACGAACCTGAACCTCACCGGATCCAGTCGGTGGCTCACTTCCATGACGTCTTATGGGTTGATGACTCCAAAGGCACCAACCCCCACGCGACTGACGCGGCTCTGGCAACCTATGACCCCATCATCTGGATTGCCGGTGGCTTGGCCAAGGGTGCCTCATATGATGAGTTGGTCCGTCACCACCAGGAGCGGCTCAAGGCCGTGATCCTGATCGGGACCGATCAAGCGCCCATCGTTGAAGCACTGCAGCGACACGCACCCGAGGTGCCTATCTACACCGACTACCTCAAAGACACTACAGTGGAGTTTGCAAACGGGTCAGCGGTGATGCGAGAAGTCGTCAACCTGGCCCACCGGATCGCTGACCCACACGATACAGTCCTGCTGTCGCCTGCAGCAGCCTCAATGGATCAGTTCGCCAACTACAACGTTCGCGGTGAAGCGTTCACGCAGGCCATCGCACAACTACTATCCGACATCAACTACCCCGGACACTGATTACGCACTACCAGGAGCACGATATGAGCAACGGTCCAACACCTCATGTAGCTCGTGCCTGGGATTGGCTCACCGGGACACACTCGACCAAGTCTGCCTACTGGCTGATTCTGGGGCCGACCCTTGCGTTGACCTTCATCGGGGTGGTGATGGTGCTGTCAGCTTCTTCGGTCGAAGATATCGGTGGTGCTGGTTCGTTCGCCTCCCTGAGATCCCAAGGCGTTTACGCGGTCATCGGTGTCGCCTTGTTGTTCTGGATGGGTAAATGGCGTCGTGAAACCTATTACCGGCTTGCCAGAGTTATGTTGCTGTTATCCATCGGCCTGCTGATCTTAGTATTTACCCCCCTGGGGGTTGAAATTAACGGCAACCGGAACTGGCTGCGCGTGGCCGGGTTTTCCTTCCAACCTGCTGAAGCGGCAAAACTCGCCTTTAGCGTGTGGGCCGCTTATGCACTGAGCCAGAAACTTAAACTCGAAGGCTACGGCAAAAACTTGCTGGTGCCCGTCGTGTTTCCCTTCGGCGCGTTGATTGTGCTGCTCATTTTGATGGGGCGCGACCTTGGAACCGTGTTGATCATGCTGCTGATTATCGCAGCGGTGCTGTACCTGGGCGGGATGCGTAGCATCTATCTAGCCGGCATGGCCGCCCTCGGCTTGGTCGGCGTTGTGGTTGCAACATTGTTTTCCAGCAACCGCATGCTGCGTATTGAAGCCTGGTTGGGCAACTGCGATCACGCTTCCGATCCCTGTTATCAATACGAACAAGGCATCTTTGCCCTGGCTTCCGGCGGCTGGTTCGGCGTAGGTTTGGGCCAATCGCGGCAAAAATGGTCCTATATCCCCGAAGCCGGTAACGACTTTATCTTCACGGTGCTCGGCGAAGAACTCGGCTTACTCGGCGCGCTTCTTGTGCTGGGGCTATTCATCACCCTGGGTATCGGTATGTTTCGCGTCGCTTATAACACCACCGATCCCTTCGTACGGATTTCCACCGGGGCCATCATGACGTGGCTCCTGGGTCAGGCATTTATGAACATTGCCATGGTCACCGGATTGCTGCCCGTCATTGGGGTGCCATTACCATTTATCTCAGCCGGGGGATCCGCCTTGCTGATGGCCATCCTCGCGGTCGGTGTGGTGCTATCGTTCGCCCGACAACAAGCCCAAGAACTGCACGACGCAACCGTGCGCGCTCAGACGCCGTCAGCCACCAAAGAAAGCGTACAATCGACACAATGACTACGACCATGAACGTCGTCTTTTGCGGCGGCGGAACAGCCGGACATGTTTCACCAATGCTTGCCATGGCCGATGCGCTGCAACGCAAATGCCAGGATACCGAGATCCGCCCGGATATTCTCATGATCGGCACGGCAGAAGGCATGGAAGCCACGCTGATACCCGATGCGAAATATGAGTTCGCCACGGTCGCCAAAGTCCCCATGCCGCGCAGTCTCTCGGTGGATTTAGTCTCAGTGCCGTGGCGATTGCGTAAGGCCGTGAAACAGGCTCGCAAACTCTTACGGGACCACCGCACCCAAGTCGTGGTTGGAGTGGGGGGATACGCTGCCACTCCGGTGTATTTGGCAGCAAGGGCAGAGAAAATACCGGTCATTGTACACGAAGGTAACGTGCGGCCCGGGCTAGCGAATCGCTTGGCGGCCCGGTTTGCCACTGTGGTTGCGTGCGCTTTCGAAGGCACTGCTCTGCCCGGGGCGATCCACGTGGGCATGCCGATGCGCATGGAAATTACCGATCTGCCCACCGGCCCCACCATGAAAGCTCAAGCTCGGCGTTCGCTAGGGCTCGATCCGGACAAAACCACGCTGGTCGTCACCGGTGGATCCTCGGGTGCGCTCAACATCAACACGGCCATCAGCGGGGCGCTGGACGACCTGCTCGCCACTGGAGCACAAATTTTACATCTCACGGGTCGAGGCAAAACCGTCACCGATGGGCACGGTCAACCGGTCACCGCCCCAGGCTATGTGCAAATCGAATACATTGACGGATTGGCCCGGGTCTATCAGACCGCCGATCTTATTGTCGCCCGTGCTGGTGCTGGCACGGTGCACGAAATAGCCGCCATCGGTTTGCCTTCGGTCCTCGTGCCGCTACCTGTCGGCAACGGCGAGCAAGAACTCAACGCGGCCGGTCTTCAGGAACACGGCGCAGCGGTCGTCGTCCCAGATGAACACTTCACCGCGCAGTGGGTCGCCACCCGGCTACCGAATCTGCTCAAAGATACGCCAAGGTTGGAATACATGAGCCAGACAGCAAAGAATCTTGGCATCACTGATGCAGCCGAAACTATGGCCACCATCATTACCGAAACGAAGGTATCCCGATGACCCAACAGCCCGTACCAGCACTCCACGAGATCTCCCATGCCCATTTTCTGGGTGTCGGGGGAGTGGGGGTCTCCGGGGTCGCGCGCATTATGGCGGCACGGGGCATCACCGTGACTGGCACAGACGCCAAAGACCTACCGGTCATGGACAGCTTGCGGGAACGCGGGGCCATCCTCTATGTGGGATACGCGGCGGACAATATTGCCCGCGCCGAGCAGGAGACCGGTCAACCCATTGACCTCATCATCGCTTCGACGGTTGCTGGCGCGGAGAATACCGAACGCCAAGCGGCAGAAGCCGCCGGTATTCCGGTGTATCACCGCTCCCAGGGGCTCGCGGCAGCCATGGATGGTAAGAAAGTCCTGACTGTAGCTGGCACGCACGGTAAGACCACGACCTCGTCGATGGCGGCGGTAACTTTCAAACACGCCGGCTACGACCCGTCTTTTGCGGTGGGCGCTGGGATCGCAAACCTTGGGACCAATGCGGATCACGGTGCTGGTGACTGGTTCATTGCCGAAGCCGACGAATCCGATGGGTCCCTGCTGAACTACACTCCCGATATCTCGATTATCACCAACATTGAGGCCGACCATCTCGACTACTACGGGACTGAGGCCGCAGTCCACCAAGTCTTCAGCGACTTCGCGGCCCAAATCCGACCTGATGGTGCCCTGGTGCTCTGTGCCGATGACGCTGGCGCAGCTGCGCTGGGACAGCGTCACCGTGATGCTGGTGCCACCGGAGCAGAGGTTTACACATACGGGCTCGTCTCCAGTATGAATCCGCACCAAAATCTCAACACCCATGACAGGCAACTGGATTTAGCCATCATCGACATCCAGCCCGATGATGCCGAAACCGGCCAGCATGTCACCTACCGGTTTGCAGATGGTAGCTATCAGGAAGTGCAGCTGGCCACACCCGGAACACACAACGCACTTAACGCCGCCGGCGTACTGCTGGCCGCAGTCGTGGCAGGTGTGCCAGCCGATGCCGCAGCCAAAGGATTATCGGCTTTTGCCGGTTCGGCTCGACGGTTTGAACACCACGGAACCATCAATGACATCCGGGTTTTTGACGACTACGCACACCACCCCACCGAAGTCCAGGCAGCAATTCGTGCGGCCAACAGCATGGCCGCCGGCAAGAAGGTTCATGTCATTTTCCAACCGCATTTGTACTCCCGCACGCGCGATTTCGCCCCCGAATTTGCTGAAGCTCTCTCCCAGGCCTCGACCGTGCGAGTACTTGATATTTACCGCGCCCGTGAGACTCCCATCGATGGTGTCACCGCTGAATTGATCACCGGTCAGTTAGCACCGGAGCTCACAGCCCGCTATCCGCACGCGACCCAGGTGGCTACCCCGGACCAAGCGGTCCAATCCGTCGTGCAAGCCGCCACTCCGGGGGATATTATTTTGACGCTTGGTGCAGGAGACGTCAACCAACTCATTGACGACATCCTGTCCGAACTTACCGTCCGCAACACCTAGTACCATGGCCAAGCATCCTCCCCACGACGACGATCCAATCGCCGAGAAGTTCCCGGGCCTCTCGTCTGACAAACCGATCAAATCTATTTCTGTCGAACGCCCGTTGGATTCAGATAAAAAAACAGTTATTGAATCCAACCTCGATGGCCCCAACGGTGACGACTCCACGCGCCCGACCGGATCAACTTCCAGCACAGCACGGGCCAAGTCGAGGGCGACCAAACCGGCACGCGAACCGCAGCAACTGCAACCCGCTGCGGACCAACAAACCGTCCTTGAACTGCCGCCCAGCCCCGAGCACCGTAAGGCACGGCGGCGGAAGGTATGGACCATTACTGCGATTATCGTGCTGGTCGTGGTCACCGGCGGCTGGGCACTGCTGTATTTCAGCCCAATTTTGGCCATCGAAGAGATATCCCACGAAGGGCTTGATTTGGTTGCCGAATCGGAGGCCGAAGAACGCACCGCGGTTCTGGCTGGTACCCCTTTGCCGCAGGTCAACGATCGTAACGTGACAGAACTTTTTGCTGACACGCCCGCAGTCGATGATGTCACGGTCAGAGCTGAACCACCGCATGGGCTCGTAGTAATCGTCAATGAACACACTCCTGTTGCCATGAGTCCCAAAGGCAAACAGTATGTCGTCTTTTCCGAATCCGGCATCGAGCTGGCAGAAATCCCCTCACAACGTGCCCAAGAGTTTGACCTACCGGTGGTCGCCTCGGCATCCGATGTCGTGGATCAAGAGGTCTTCGATACTATTACCGAAGTGCTGGGATCATTACCTGACGATCTGCGCGAAGAGGTCCGGGCCGCATCCGGGGCTTCGATCGATTCAATCGAACTTGAACTGAGCTCTGGCAAGACCGTCATGTGGGGCAATAATGAACAAGCACAGAAAAAGATTCAAGTATTAGAAGCGTTACTTGGGCTCGATGAGGACCAGGCAGCTGAAATCTCTGAGTATGATGTATCAGCACCCGATTTCCCCGTGACACGGTAAACACCGGAGCAAATTTGCACGATCGTGCCGACACACGGCTCCGGGTCATTGCCCAGCCGCAGGTGTGAGCATATCGTGTGCTAATGAAGGAACCTTGGACGCAGCTGGATCTTCGTCCCACCACGAACGCAGAATAGGGATCATATCGTGAGCTCACCCCAGAACTACCTGGCCGTCATCAAAGTTGTTGGTGTCGGCGGCGGCGGCGTGAACGCTGTCAACCGAATGATCGATGTCGGCTTGCGCGGCGTTGAATTCATTGCCATCAACACCGATGCTCAAGCCCTGTTGATGTCCTCTGCCGAAGTGAAACTGGACGTCGGACGTGAACTGACTCGAGGCTTGGGCGCCGGCGCCGATCCTGAGGTCGGTCGCCAAGCTGCCGAAGATCACGTCGAAGAGATCGAAGCAGCCCTCAAGGGCGCCGACATGGTCTTTGTGACCGCCGGAGAAGGCGGTGGGACGGGAACTGGTGCAGCACCAGTGGTGGCTCGAGTTGCACGTTCCCTGGGTGCGCTCACCATCGGCGTGGTAACTCGACCTTTCACCTTCGAAGGTCGTCGTCGTGCCACCAATGCCGAAACCGGCATTGAAGCACTGCGCGATGAAGTCGACACACTCATCGTCATCCCGAATGACCGTCTGCTGTCCATTTCTGATCGTTCCATCTCCATCATGGAGGCGTTTGAAGAAGCCGATAAAGTCTTACTGTCCGGTGTTCAAGGTATTACCGACCTCATCACGACCGCCGGGCTCATTAACCTTGACTTCGCAGACGTCAAGTCTGTGATGCAAGGAGCTGGCTCTGCCCTGATGGGGCTCGGTGCGGCGCAAGGCGAGAACCGTGCGGTGGAAGCTACCGAAGCCGCCATTGCCTCCCCGTTACTGGAAGCTTCGATCGATGGCGCACACGGTGTGTTGCTTTCCATCCAGGGTGGCACCGATATGGGCCTGTTCGAAATCAACGAAGCTGCACGTATGGTGCAGGAAGTTGCCCACCCCGAAGCCAATATCATCTTCGGTGCGGTTATTTCCGACAACCTCGGCGACGAAGTACGCGTCACCGTCATCGCAGCCGGTTTCGATGACCCCGTTAAAAGCAACCACGAGGCCCCGCAATCTCAGGTGGCCGCACCAGTGGCACCGGTGGCCTCAATCAGTCCTGTCAGCGGACCGGATGCCACCGATGGTCGCGCACCCTCAGAGACCGCTACCAGCCCCCAGGAAGAGCCCGAACGCTCCAACGTTGAGCCACTGCCGACCGTGGTCGAGTCTTCCAATAAACGCAACGACGACCTAGATGTCCCTGACTTCCTCAAATAAGTACCTGACATACCCGGCCCAACCTGGTTCCACGCACCATGTCGCATTTACCACGGTAAAGGCCGGGAACATGTCAACTACGGTACTGAGCGAGGCGCAGACCGCAGCCGAGGTTCGGTCCCATCGCCATAATGTCGAACGCGAGTTAGGCATTGAGCCCGGGACCACCCGATTCGTCTCACAGGTCCACTCCAACAGGGTCGTCAAGGCAGGCACAGACGGCTGGGCAGATCAGGATATTCTCGAAGAAGCAGATGCGATAGTGTCTACGGATGGCGACGATCCCTTAGCCATCCTGGTCGCGGACTGTTTGCCGGTGGCCTTTACCACCGACTACGGTCCTTCCGCTGTGGCACACGCCGGCCGAGTCGGGTTATTGAACGGCATTCTTGAGAACACCGTGGCTCAGTTGCGCGAACTGAACACTGCAGGCGGAGGGAACATCACCGCGGTGATCGGTCCCAGCATTTGCGGCGACTGCTACGAAGTGCCACTGGCCATGAGAACCAGGGCAGTGCACCGCTACGCAAACATCGGCGCTGAAACATCCTGGGGCACTCCGGCATTAGATCTTCCAGCGGCTGCCGAAACCATTCTCAGCGGCTTAGCGGTCGATGTAGTCCGCAGTGATATTTGTACCTATTCCGATGAGCGCTACTATTCCCACCGTCGCGAACCCGGTCAAGGACGGATCGCTGGATTCGTATGGAAAGCTCAACAAAACTCGTAATGGTCTACGACACACCGAATCAGGTCGCGTATTTCCCCTGATTTCGTGGGGTTGTCTACTAGTGTCAATAGTGTCCTAGAACCATCAAGGATTTGAGGTGCGCATGGTTAGCGGATTCAAGAAAGCCATGATCCGAATGGGTCTGGCTGATAGTGACGAAGCCTATGAACAAGAGCTTCTCGAAGAAGAACGCCAAGCGAGTCCAGCTGCAGCAGACATCGCGGCCAAACCGACTGCGTCGGATGCCGCACAAGAACCTGTCAAGCCGGTGGAGTCGAAACCGACTGGTCCACGACCAGTGCCAGACGAAGACGACGAATACCGTGCACCGGTCACGCCGATCAAACGTGTGGTCCAGTCCCGAGAGGAAAGCGCTGAAGTGCACAAACTGCGTACGATTCACCCGCGGTCTTATAATGACGCCAAACTGATCGGTGAAGCCATTCGATCCGGTGTCCCCGTGATCATCAATGTCACTGATATGGCAGAAACAGAAGCCAAGCGGTTAGTGGATTTCTCGGCGGGTCTTGCCTTTGGACTGCACGGGGCAATCGAACGAGTCACGAATAAGGTGTTCCTGCTGACTCCTACTAATGTTGAAAACGTCGTAGAGGGGAACGCTGCTGCAAGCCAGGACGAAGACTTCTTCGACCAGGCCTAAAACGGCGACAACGACCAGACGCTATACCGAAGAAACTGAGGACTCGTGCAATTACTTTGGACCTTGCTGTACTTGGTAAGTACCATTTACTTCTTCATCCTAGTAGTGCGGATCCTCTACTCCTTGGTGGGCGCGTTCGTTCGGGACTGGAGACCGCGCGGCATCAACCTCATCATTGCCGAAATAGTCATGACCATGACTGATCCGCCTTTGCGCTTCTTCCGCCGGTTTATCCCACCCTTACAACTCGGACCAGTGTCACTGGATTTATCCTTTATTGTAGTGTTCTTTATAGTGATGATCGTCCGTCTAGTTGCCTTCCAAGGGGCAGCATCTTAAGCTTTATCAAGTTATTTAGCTCAAGAAGACGAATTTTTTACCGTAACAGCTGTGTAGACTACTCGTTCAGCGATATACGGTGATATTGTAAGCAGAGATACGTAGTAGCTTCGAGTTTTCCGCTTGCGCTGCTCACGAGAAAACACCAGGTTTTCTAGTTTTGTACATGACCAAGTAATTGGGGTGACCACATGGCTCTCACGCCGGAAGTTGTAGTCAATAAGAAATTCCAAGTCACGAAATTTCGAGAAGGCTACGACCAAGACGAAGTAGACGATTTTCTCGATGAGATCGTTGAGGAACTGCGCCGTCTAAACCAAGAGAACGATGACTTGCGTCGTCAGGTGGCAGAGCTAGAAGCTCAGACCGGAGAAAGCGCATCGGTCCCATCGCCCGTCCCAGCTGACGGTAACGAAGAGGAAGCCGCCACAGCAGCAGATCTGCCAGTGGTAGAAGCAGAACCAGAGGCTCAAGAAGTAGTCGAGCCAGAGCCTGAAGTCGTACAGCCTGCTGCACCAGCCGCGCCGGCCCAAGCCGACTCCACAGAAACCACCGCAGAATCTGCTGCCGGTGTGTTGGCCATGGCTCAACGACTGCACGATGAATACGTCGCCGAAGGTGAACGTAAACGCGACGAAATTATCTCACAGGCCGAACGCGAAGCGAACCGCCTGGTCACCGAGGCGCAAGAGACCTCTCGCAAGACTCTCGAAGACTTTGAGAAACGCAAATCCACCCTGGAGCGTGAAGTTGAAGAGCTCCGCGGCTTCGAACGTGATTACCGTTCGCGTCTGCGCTCCTTCATCGAAAACCAGCTCAAGGACCTCGACTCTCAAGCCCGAGTCACAGACTAACTTTGACATCCCGAGAACGCCCTGCGGGCGTCTCGGTCAAACACAGATGGTCGGCTATTCTCGTAAATAGCCGACCATCAGTGTTTGGAAGAGTATGTCATGCCGCCCAAGGAGAAGAACGTGGCGCATACCGAACACGACGTTCCCCAGCGTAGCTGGTGGATCGCGCTCATCCCGCTGGTCGTAGCTTATCTCGCGGATCTTTGGTCCAAAGAAGCTGTCTTGGCCAATATGCACGAGGGCGAGCGCATACCGGTCATTGAGCCACTGTTAACGTGGCATTTCATCCGTAATCCCGGAGCGGCATTTTCAATCGGAACAGAATTCACCTGGGTCTTTACCATCATTCAGGCTGTTGGATTGCTGATCGTGCTGTACCTGATCGTTTTTCGGGCCAGAACAACCCCTTGGCTTATCACGCTGGGCGCCCTGGGCGGTGGGATAGCCGGCAACCTCACAGACCGTCTCTTTCGGGAACCTGGGTTTGGTGTCGGACACGTCATCGATTTCATAGCCGTGCCAAATTTCGCCATTTTCAATTTGGCGGATTCATTCATCGTAGTTTCCATTATCGTCATCGTTATTTTAGTCATGCGTGGCAAGACGCTTGATGGTCAGCCAGAGGAATCGTCAACCGCAAACGAAAACTCAGGATAGGAAGCGCATGACCGCCTCCGACCCCGCAAAACTGATCGTCACAATAGAGCAACGCAGCCGAGCCGACGCAGCCGTAGCACAATTGGCCGGCATATCTCGCACCAAAGCGGTGCAATGGATTCAACGCGGCTTGGTCACCGTCAACGCCGAACAAGCCGCGAAGTCAACCAAGGTGGCACCCGGCGATATCCTGAGCGTGACATTGCCCAATGACCCGGACCCATTAGAGGTGAGAGCCGAACTCGTGCAGGACCTAACAATCGTGGCAGACGAGGACGATTATGTCGTCGTAGACAAACCAGTGGGCGTGGCGGCCCATCCCTCCCAGGGGTGGAAGGGCCCCACCGTGGTTGGCGGGTTAGCTGCGCTGGGAATCGATGTTGCCACCTCCGGCCCGCCCGAACGCCAAGGCATCGTACAACGGCTAGACGTTGGTACCTCCGGGCTGATGGTGGTCGCCAAGACTGAGGTTGCCTACAGCCGGCTAAAACAAGCCTTCCATGATCGAACCCCGCAGCGTCACTATCACGCCCTCATCGAAGGGCTACCCGATCCGCTCAACGGCACCATTAACGCCCCGATCGACCGGCAACCGGGATATGAATGGCGTTTCGGTGTCGTCGAGGGTGGCAAAGAAGCTTTGACCGTCTATAAAACGCTCGAGTCCTTCGGTACTGCCACGCTGGTTGACGTTGAGCTCCTCACGGGAAGAACTCACCAGATTCGAGTGCATTTTTCAGCGCTCAAACACCCGCTGGTCGGGGATCTGACCTATGATGCTGATCCGCAACTTGCCGCAGAGCTGGGGCTGACCCGTCAGTGGCTACATGCCGTTGGCATTGCCTTCGAGCACCCCGTCACGGGTCAATACGTGAGCTACACGTCATCGTATCCTGACGACCTGCGCTACGCTTTGGAACGTTTGCAAGACTACGGCTAGACTGACTGTCGCTAGTCAGTCATCAAGTTGGAGGTCGACACACTCTTGGCCGGTGGATCTACAGGGAAACGCGACGGTTTCGTACACCTTCACACCCATACCGAATACTCCATGCTCGACGGAGCTGCAAAACTTGATGAACTGTTTGCTGAGGCCAATCGGTTAGGCCAAGAAGCGATCGCCATCACCGATCACGGGTATCTCTTCGGCGCATTCGATTTTTGGAACAAGGCCCAGCAGTATGGCATCAAGCCCATTGTGGGGTTGGAAGCATATCTCACCCCTGGCCATCAGCACCGCACCGATAAGACCCGTGTGCGTTGGGGCGATCCCGACCAACGCGGCGACGACGTTTCCGGTAGTGGCGCCTATACGCACATGACCTTGCTGTCCAAAAACAACACCGGTATGCACAACTTATTCCGGATGGGATCACACGCGTCCCTGGATTCGGTCTATGCGAAATGGCCTCGGATCGACCGCGAGCTACTCAATGAGTACTCCGAAGGCCTGATCGCCACCACCGGGTGTCCATCTGGTGAAGTCCAAACGCGGCTGCGCCTGGGACAGTACCGAGAGGCTCTCGACGCCGCAGCGGAGTTCCGAGATATTTTCGGCAAAGAAAATTTTTATGTCGAAGTGATGCAACATGGGCTGGATATTGAACGCCGAGTCATCGGAGACCTGCTGCAAATTGCCAAGGATTTGAATCTGCCGCTGGTCGCGACAAACGACCTGCACTACACTCACCAGCACGACGCCAAACATCACGAAGCGTTGTTGGCCCTGCAATCCGGATCCAAACTTAGCGAACCAACCTACGACGAAGGTGGCTCACGGTTCGCCTTCTCCGGTAATGACTACTACCTGAAATCCGCCGCGGAAATGCGGGCGCTCTTTTCGGACCTGCCCGAAGCCATCGACAATACCTTGGTGATTGCCGAGCAGTGCGAAGTCAGTTTCAACACTGACGCCAACTACATGCCAAAATTCCCCACCCCGCCGGGTGAGGACGAGACCAGCTGGTTGATCAAAGAGGTTAATAAAGGCCTTCGGTTCCGGTATCCCAACGGGGTTCCATCGGATGTTCAAAAACAAGCCGACTATGAGCTCGAAGTCATCATCAACATGGGCTTCCCCGGCTATTTCCTAGTGGTGGCAGACTTCATCAACTGGGCGAAAGAACAAGGCATCCGGGTGGGTCCAGGACGTGGTTCCGGTGCCGGTTCGATGGTCGCCTATGCTCTCCGCATCACCGAATTAGATCCGTTACAGCACGGTTTGATTTTCGAGCGTTTCCTGAACCCGGATCGTGTCTCCATGCCTGACTTCGATGTGGACTTTGACGATCGCCGCCGAAACGAAGTCATCGAATACGTGACCGAAAAATATGGTGACGAACGTGTGGCGATGATCGTAACCTACGGGACTATTAAGACGAAGCAGGCCCTAAAAGATGCAGCCCGTGTGCTGGGTAAACCATTTTCGATGGGGGAGCAGCTCACGAAAGCGCTACCACCGCAGGTCATGGCCAAGGATATCCCGTTAGCCGACATCGAAAATCCGGAAGCATCACGCTATTCAGAGGCCGGCGATTTCCGGGAGATGCTCCAGACTGATCCCGAGACCCAAGAAGTCTTCGAGACCGCCAAGGGACTCGAAGGACTTATTCGTCAATGGGGTGTCCACGCGGCCGGTGTGATCATGTCTTCGGACCCGATCATTGACGTCATTCCCCTGATGCGACGGTTAGTTGATCGTCAGGTAATCACCCAGTTCGATTACCCCACCGCTGAAGCACTGGGCTTGATCAAGATGGACTTTCTGGGGCTACGCAACCTCACCGTGATCTCGGATGCGGTCGAAAATATCGAACTCAACCGAAACTTCACGCTAGATTTGGACACCCTAGAGTTGGATGACCCAGATTCCTATGCGTTGCTAGCTCGTGGCGATACCCTCGGGGTGTTTCAGTTGGACGGCGGCCCGATCCGCGCGTTACTCAAACTGATGCGTCCTGACAACTTCGAAGACATCTCTGCGACACTTGCGTTGTACCGTCCCGGTCCCATGGGGGCAAACTCGCATAATAACTATGCGCTGCGTAAGAACGGGCTGCAAGAGGTCACCCCGATTCACCCAGAGCTAGAAGAGCCGCTCGAAGAGATCCTGGGGGTGACCCACGGTCTGATTGTGTATCAGGAACAGGTCATGTCCATTGCCCAAAAGGTGGCCGGCTACTCGCTCGGGCAGGCCGACATTCTGCGGCGTGCCATGGGTAAGAAAAAGAAGGAAGAACTCGACAAGCAGTACGCCAGCTTCCAGCAAGGGATGCTGGATAACGGATACTCCCAAGAAGCCATTACTGCGCTGTGGGACATTTTGCTACCGTTCTCGGACTATGCCTTCAACAAAGCCCACTCGGCTGCCTACGGGGTGATCTCCTACTGGACGGCGTACTTGAAGGCGCACTATCCGGCAGAATATATGGCAGCACTGCTGACGTCGGTATCCCACGATAAAGACAAATTGGCGGTATATCTGAACGAATGCCGCCGAATGAATATCAATGTCCTGCCACCCGATGTTAACGAATCCGCGCAAAATTTCACCCCGGTCGGTGAAGATATCCGATTCGGTATGGGTGCGGTTCGTAACGTGGGCGCGCACGTTGTTGCCGGCATGGTCAAGGCACGTGAAGAACAAGGTGCCTTCACGTCATTCCAGGATTTTTTCAAAAAGGTACCGCAAGAAGTGTGCAATAAGCGCACTATCGAATCCATTATCAAGGCGGGCGGGTTCGATTCACTAAACTACTCTCGACGTGCCCTGTTGGCCGTGCATGAGGAAGCGGTCGACGCCTCCATGGTGCAAAAACGCCAGGAAGCAAATAACCAGTTCGACTTCTTCTCCCTGCTCGACGACCAAGAAACCACAGGCGTCGACACCGGATTTGGTATCACGGTCCCTGATTTGCCCGAATGGGATAAGAAGACGAAACTGGCTTTTGAGCGCGAGATGATCGGGCTCTATGTATCGGACCATCCGCTGCAGGGGCTGGAGCAGCTTCTGGATCAGCATGCGGATCACACCGTGAGTCAGGTCGTTGACGATGAAGGCCCGGCCGATGGTTCGTTCGTGACAATCTCCGGGTTGATCACGACTCTTGAACGTCGTGTCGCAAAAACGTCAGGCAACCCGTATGCTCGCGCAGAAGTCGAAGACCTAGCCGGCTCCATAGACGTGATGTTCTTCGGGCGAGTTTATGAACCCATTTCCACGGTCATCGCTGAAGATCTCGTCGTGTCCATCAAGGGACGGGTTCAACGCCGCGATGACGGCTCTGTGGTCATTTCAGCCCAAGAGATGACCATTCTTGATACCACGGACATGGCAGCCGGGGGACCGCTCAACCTGACGATCCCATCGTATAAAGCTACCGAACCCTTAATTAGGCAACTCGGCGAAGTGCTGCGCAGCCACTCGGGTACAACCGACGTGAATATCAAACTCGTTGGGAACCTGACGATGGAAATCTTGCGGGTCGGTCCGCAGTATAAGGTTAATCCGAACCCGGCACTCTTTGGCGATTTGAAGGTCCTCTTGGGACCTTCGTGTCTCGAATGAGTGCCGACCGTAGACTTCGGGACGACAGCTTCAGATCCCGAACCACTACATATAGTAGCCCGAGGGGTTGAACCGCAACTATATGTAGGACTAAGATGTGCTTAGACCTATCCTATAGAGAGGTTTCTTCCCCCATGCATTGTCCGTTTTGCCGACATGAAGAATCACGCGTCGTGGATTCTCGGTCATTAGATGACGGCTCGGCGATACGTCGTCGACGAGAATGTCGCTCCTGCGATAAACGTTTCACCACGATGGAAACCACCTCACTGAGCGTTATTAAACGTTCCGGAGTGGCCGAACCCTTTGACCGGGCCAAAATCGTCAACGGCGTCCGGAAGGCCTGCCAAGGTCGTCCGGTCGACAACGACGATTTAGCCAAACTCGCCCAGGAGGTCGAGGAAAAAATCCGGGCGACTGGACATGCTGAAGTCGATGCTCACGAGGTAGGCTTGGCCATCCTAGGTCCGCTACGGCAGCTGGACCAGGTCGCCTACCTGCGGTTCGCTTCGGTCTATCAAGATTTCGATAATCTGGATGACTTTGAAAAAGCTATCCATGAGTTGCGGGAGCGCCCACACGTACAAGAGCCGCTGCAAGCCAAGTTGTTCACGCGTTAACGACTTCCGGGGTGGGCTGGAAGGGGAAGCCAGCCCACCCCGGACCCTGAAACTTCGCTAATCAGCGATGGTAAGAATTTCGGCGCCATCTTCGGTTACCGCAATGGTGTGTTCGAACTGCGCGCTGCGTTGCTTATCTTTGGTCGTAACCGTCCAGCCGTCATCCCACAGGTCCCAGGCGATACTTCCTAACGTGAGCATCGGCTCGATGGTAAAGACCATCCCGGGAACCATGACCTCGTTATGGCGGGGTGCTGTATCGTAGTGCGGCACAATGAGCCCGGAATGAAACTCTTTGCCGACACCGTGGCCTACAAAATCTTCTACTACTCCATAGCCGAAGCGCTTGGCATAGGTTTCAATGACCCTGCCAATGACGTTGATTTCCCTGCCGGGTTTGACCGCCTTGATCGCACGCTCCAGAGCCTTCTCGGTGCGTTCGACTAACAATCGCGACTCCTCGTCAACGTCACCCACGAGAAATGTCTTGTTGTGGTCACCGTGGTGGCCGTCTTTATACACCGTGATATCGATGTTGATGATGTCGCCATCCTCCAACACGGTGTCGTCAGGAATGCCGTGACAAATCACTTCGTTGAGTGATGTGGTCATCGATTTCGGGAATTCCTTATAGCCCAGCGTCGAAGGCCACGCGTCCTGGGAAATGATGAACTCATGGCCCACGCGATCCAACTCAGCGGTAGTTACCCCCGGGCGAATGTATTGCTCCACCAGGTTCATCGCTTGAGCAGCTAGCCGTCCTGCGGCACGAATTTTGCCAAGACCTTCAGCATCGTAGACGTCACCGTGCAGCCCCTCAACGGCATCCTTCTTCCCGACATAATCGGGGCGTTCGATATGGGCTGGGACTGGCAGCTGTGGCGCAACATATCCCGGAGTCAACCGGCCCTTGGGAGCCCGGGAACCAGGTCCGGGGCGCGGCGGCGAGTCGACCGGTTGGTTATGGGATGCAGGTGACCCAGGCTCAACCACTACACGGGACTCAAGGTTCTGTGGTGTAAAAGTCATAGCCTCAGTCTATCTGGCCGGTGTGTTCATCTGGTATGAAAGAAGTATGACCCAAGAAAAACGCTACTGGTACAACGTCAAAACCGGTGAAGTCGAAGACGGCCCGCAATCGTTTTCCACGGATCGCATCGGACCATTTGCGACCCGTGACGAAGCCGCAAATGCGCTAGCCACCTACGAAAAACGTAACAGGGCCTGGGACGAAGAAGACGAAGCTGAAGACGACTGGTAGGCCACGTTAGAAACTGTGTTCGTCGTCCGGGAACTCGGCTTTGAGTACCTCTTCACGGTACTGCTTTGCAGCGTCAGATAGCGCGTCCCCAACCTCGGCGAAGCGTTTAACAAACGATGGGACACGGCCCCGGTTCAGGCCAAACGCGTCCTGCCAGACTAAGACTTGTCCTGTGGTGCCACTACCGGCGCCAATGCCTATGGTGGGTATCGTCAGTGCTTGGTCAACGGCAGCTGCGACCTCGGCAGGTACCATCTCCATCAATAACATGGTTGCGCCGGCCTCTTGTAGCACCTGTGCTTCTTGCACCATGCGTTGCGTTGCGTCGTCCTCACGGCCTTGCACACGGAACCCGCCCAGCACGTGCTCTGATTGCGGAGTGAACCCGGTGTGGGCTATGACTGCGACACCGGCTGCAGTCAGCGCTTGAATATGCGGGGCATATTCTACGCCGCCTTCCATCTTAATCGCTGAGATTCCGGTTTCTTTGACCAGGCGAATTCCTGAGGCGACGGCTTGCTCTACGGACGCCTCGTAAGAGCCAAATGGTAAGTCTGCCACCACGAAGGCCCGGTCGGTGCCGGCAACGACCGCCTTGGAGAAAGTAATCATATCCTCCATGGTCACGCCCAGGGTCGAGGATTGGCCTTGCACGACATTACCCAGGGAATCACCGATGAGAAGCGTCTCGATACCGGCCTCGTCGAATATCGCGGCCGTGAGTGCGTCATAGCAGGTGAGCATCGCGAATTTGCCACCTGCCTCTTTCATCTGCTGGAAGTGGACGGTCCGGTAGCGGGCAGGGGTCTTTTTCAAAACTGAATATGGGGAATCAACCATGCCCATAGTCTAACGTCACATTGCTATTGTGGTAGGTGACCTCGAGAATTTGTCAGGAAGTGACTCCATCCATGGATCGCCAGCAAGAATACGTGTTACGCACTCTGGAAGACCGTGATGTACGGTTTATCCGCCTCTGGTTTACCGATGTGGTCGGTGCGCTGAAGTCTGTGGCGTTGGCGCCGGCGGAAGTCGAGTACGCCTTTTCTGAAGGGTTGGGCTTCGACGGTTCATCAGTCGACGGATTCACCCGGATCTTCGAATCCGATATGTTGCTCCAGCCTGATCCGACTACTTTCCAGATCCTGCCGTGGCGTGGTGACGAGGACCAGACTTCACGGATGTTTTGCGACGTGAAGATGCCCGATGGAGAGCCATCGATGGCCGATCCACGGCATGTGCTTCGTCGGACGCTGGACCACGCCGCCGACATGGGGTTTAGCTGCTACCTCCACCCAGAAATAGAATTTTATCTCTTCCAAGCCGGTATCCGAGATGACCAAGGCGCGCCCATTCCGGTGGATCAAGCTGGCTACTTCGATCACGTACCCGGTGGCGTGGCGCAAGATTTCCGTCGCGAAGCCGTGTCCATGCTCGAGGCCGTCGGTATCTCCGTGGAATTTTCACACCACGAAGCCGGCTCTGGACAAAATGAAATCGACTTGCGAGTCGCCGATGCGTTGACCACCGCCGATAACATCATGACGGCGCGCACCGTGATCAAAGAAGTGGCCACTTTGCAGAACCTGCACGCCACGTTCATGCCAAAACCACTTGGCGCCCAACCCGGATCCGCCCTGCATACGCACTTCTCACTCTTTGAATCAGACTCGAATGCTTTTCACGAGCCCGGCGCAGAATATCAGTTATCCACCACGGCACGACGATTTATCGCCGGTATGCTGCACCACTCGGCGGAAATCACCGCGGTAACTCACCAGTTCGTGAACTCGTACAAGCGATTGTGGGGCGGCAAAGAGGCGCCATCCTACGTCTCATGGGGGCACAACAATCGTTCCGCCCTGGTCCGGATCCCATTACACAAACCAAATAAAGCAGGATCTGCGCGAGTGGAGTATCGAGGCATTGACGCTGCAGCTAATCCCTACCTGGCCTACGCACTGCTCATCTCAGCGGGGCTGAAAGGCATCGAAGAAGAATACGAGCTCCCTGAACCCGCTGATGAGGACATCACCTTGCTGACGACCCGCGAGCGCATCCTCATGGGGCACGGGTCGCTGCCCACAACCCTGCATGATGCCATCGGGGTGTTGGAAGAGTCCGAATTCGTTGCCGACGTATTGGGCGAGACCGTATTCCAGTCCTTCTTGCGGACCAAACGTGCCGAATGGGACGAATACCGGGTCAACGTGTCGCCCTTTGAAATTCGTCGCTACATGGATGCAGTATGAGTCAAGCAGTCAGCCAGTTGCGACTCGTGTCCACTGGGCTGCGTGATCTACCACGCGCAGAATCGCTGCTAGCTTCTGCAGAACTGGCCGAACTGGACGCCGAATCGCTCTTAGACCAACTCGCCGTCGCCCCTGATCCGGACATGGCGCTACTGCTATTGATCCGACTGATCGAGCGTGACCCCAGCGTTGCCCAGTTGGTAGCCGACGAACAGGCCCATCCATTGCTACGGCTGCTGGGCGCTTCTGAGGCGCTGGGCGAATTTCTGATTCGACGCTCAGAACATCTCGACATTTTCCGAGACCCCGACGTCACCACCGCTCCGGCTTGTGGTGGGCTGACCGATGCAGAGGGCAACCTTCGCGACGCGGCTGAGCAGCTGCGCGCTATCATGCTGCGCGCCGTTGATGCCGATCCAGAAGCCGAGGTGCCCGTCGCCAACCTGACGGGCAAAGATGCCTCGGTCGCACTGCGCATTCAATATCGCAGACAATTGGTGGCGATCACTGTCGAAGATCTCATCGCAGCTGACCCGGTAGCTCTGCAACCCATCGTATCGGTCTGGCTTTCCGATCTCGCCACTGCCACGCTGGAGGCCGCCCTGGCGGTTTCGCGCGCAGAAACGCAACAGCGGTACGAAGCCAGCGACGATGTACAACTGGTTGTCATCGCCATGGGGAAATGCGGTGCCCGCGAGCTGAACTATTTTTCCGACGTCGATGTGATCTTCGCCCACGATGTGGTCGAAGGTTCACTCCTGAGCCGTGAAGCCGTCGCCGATATTGCCGGGGACCTCGCCTCGGGCATTTCGACCGTCATTAACCAGCCGGCACGCGAACCGGCACTGTGGGAAGTTGATACCAATCTGCGCCCCGAGGGCCAGGATGGGGTGCTGTCTCGCACCGTTACGTCGCATCTGGAGTACTACCAGCGGTGGGCTCACACCTGGGAGTTCCAAGCATTGCTCAAAGCACGCCCGGTGGCGGGTGACCTAGAACTTGGCCAGCGATACCTTGATGCGCTCAGCCCAATGGTCTGGCAGGCGTCGACTCGAGAGGGTTTCGTCCGCCAGGTCCAACGTATGCGAAACCGGGTCATTGACCACATCAGCCACGACCAGCGCCAACGCGAAATCAAACTTGGGCCTGGTGGGTTACGCGACGTTGAGTTTCCGGCACAACTGCTCCAACTTGTCCACGGTAAAACTGATCCGGAACTCCGAGTCCGAGCCACCGAAGACGCCCTCGAAGCCCTCCAAGCCGGCAGCTATATCGGGCCCAGTGATGCTCAGGTCATGACGAACAACTACCGGTTCCTGCGCCTCCTTGAGCACCGCATCCAGCTGGTCCAAATGCGTCGCACGCACATGATGCCCGACGACGAAGACGAGCTGCGCACCCTGGCTCGCGCGATCCGCTCGATGCAACAAGACTGGCCAAAAGATGCCGCACAACTTGTTAAAGCGTGGAAGGCAACCGTACGGTCCAACCGGACACTCTTTGAACAGATCTTCTATCGCCCGCTGCTCCCTTCGACAGCAGCCCTATCGACCGACGATGCGCGGCTAACCCCCGAGGCAGCGACGGCACGACTTGCCGCACTGGGGTACCGGGACCCGCAAGGGGCAGTGCGCCATATTGAGGTGTTGACTTCAGGCGTATCAAGGCAGGCGAAACTGCAGCGTCAGATTCTGCCGGCCATGCTCGGGTGGCTGGCCTCAGGGCCAGATCCCGACGGGGGATTGCTAGGATTCCGAAAGCTCAGCGAGTCGGTCGGTAGCTCACATTGGTATCTGCATATGCTGCGGGACTCTTCTGCTGCGGGGGAGCGGCTGGCGCACGTGCTGTCCTCGTCACGGTATATCGCGGATATGCTCGAACACACTCCGCAAGCCGCAGCCTGGATGGACCGTGATCAGGATCTGATGCCGCTGGATCTTGAGACGATTCGAACAGAACTGTCGGCTTTGTTGCGTCGTCATCCGCACCTGCCCGATGCTGCCCGCTACATCCGACTGGTACGTCGGCGTGAGATTTTGCGCATCAGCCTGGCTGATGCTTGCAAGCTCGTCGATCAGCATCAGGTCTCTATGGCGCTGGCCGCAGCGGATCAGGCCGCAGTGGAAGCGCTGTTAGATGTGGTACATGAACATGTCCGCCAAAAGTGGGGCATCGAAGTGGCTTCGGCCAACGTCGCGGTCATCGTCATGGGCCGGCAGGGTGGATACGAGGCCGGCTACGGCTCCGATCTGGACGCGATGTTCGTCCATGATCCAGCTGAAGGAGTAACGTCCGATGAGGCCACTCGCTTCTCTGTGGAAGTCGCCAAAGCACTGATGAGCTTCATGAAGATGCCAACACGACCCCCGATCGTGTTAGAACCAGTATTAGAAATCGATGCCGACCTCCGTCCGGAGGGACGCCGTGGACCGCTGGTACGTTCCCTAGATTCTTATAAGGCCTACTATGAGCAGTGGGCTGATACCTGGGAGGTCCAAGCACTCCTGAAAGCGCGCGCCATTGCTGGCCCCCGATACCTGCAACAGGCCTTTGTCGAGTGGGCCGATGCAGTACGGTACCAGCACGGTTTGACGTCGGCACAAGCCCAAGCCATCCGTCGAATGAAAGCCCGTGTCGAAGCTGAGCGACTACCTCGTGGTGCCGATCCGGTACGCCATCTCAAACTTGGTCGTGGAGGGCTAACTGATGTCGAGTGGCTGGTCCAGACACTGCAGCTACAACATGCGCCAGATTATCCTGAGCTGCGAACAACCAACACCCTGGAAGCACTCACTGCCGCCAAGGAGGCAGAACTTCTGGACCCTGCCGATGCAGACATTTTGATCCAGGCGTGGAGTTTCGCGACGCGTATTCGCTCAGGGATTTTGATCTCGACTGCCAAATCGTCTGATGTGCTCCCAACCAATCGCGACCAGTTGGAAGCACTGGCCAGATGGGCAGGGTATGACGCGGGTGAAATAGGGGAGTTCGAAGATGACTACTTACGCATCACACGCCACGCTCGCACGGTATTTGAACGGGTCTTCTACGGCGTGGTAGATAAACGGATCGTTTAGAGACTCAGTGTTCTAGAGCTGTCCGCCCCGACACGAGGCTAGCAGGTGATGTCGGGGCTCTCACCGGGGGAGCAGTCAGGCGATGACGAGGGTGTCCCTCCGTCGTGAGCTCAGCGGTGAATGATGTGATCGGACACTAACTGCAGTGCTTGCTTCCGATCCTCCAACGGCCCAGCCATGTTGGTGATGATCAGTTCATCTGCGCTGACTCGAGCGGCAAAATCATCCAACCACTCGCGGACCTGATCAGGAGTACCCACGGCCGTCATCTCTAACATCTGCAAAACCTGTTGACCGGGAGCAGAATGCACGAGTTGTTCGACTTCCTCGTCACTGAGGTGTCGACCCCGGCCGAGCATAGTGCGGATGCGAGCTCGTTTCGCGCGTTCCCACATGTGCTGTGCATGGTCTTCCGTCTCGGCGACGATGACGTTAGCTGCAGCAATGAAGTAGGGCTTAGCCAAATCGTTGGAGGGGCTAAATTCGCTGCGATACAACGCCGCGGCGGATTCCAGCATTTGCGGGGCAAAGTGGGAGGCGAAACTGTAGGTCAGGCCCAGTTGTGCTGCAAGCTGGGCACCGAAATGCGACGAACCCAGGATGATCAACGGCACATTGGTCCCAGACCCGGGGTATGCATTGATCCCCGGGATGCGCGACTCACCCTGCAAATAGCTTTGTAATTCCAACACGTCGGAAGGGAAACGATCGGCCGATTGGTTCGTCCGGCGCAACGCCATCAAGGTTTTTTGATCCGTACCAGGGGCCCGGCCAAGTCCAAGATCCACACGGTCGCCATAGAGCTCCCGGAGGGTTCCGAACTGCTCGGCAATAATGAGGGGAGCATGGTTGGGTAACATGATGCCCCCGGCCCCGAGTCGGATGTTGTGGGTGTGTGCCCCCATGTGCGCCAGCAGTACCGCGGTGGCCGATGATGCGATCGTTTCCATATTGTGGTGTTCTGCAAACCACAGGCGATGGAAACCCAGTTCGTCGGCCAGCACGGCCAGTTCCGTAGATTCTTGAAGCGATTCGGCGATCGGCTGGCCGTGGCGTACGGTTGCCAAATCTAAAATGGACACAGGATAGGGTGCAGTCAAAATACCTCCAGAGTTGTTCCTTCAGCACCTACAGCACCAAGTGAGGCACGGATTATTCCGTGAGTTGCCGGACTGTCACCGCAAGCTGAAGTGCGGCCTCTGCGGCCTCTTGGCCTTTCGACTCTTCCGAGTCGGCCAGCCCGGCGCGAGCCAGCGCCTGGGCATCGTTATCTACCGTGAGAATACCGAATCCTACTGGTTTCCCAGCATCGAGTTGGACTCGGGTCAGCCCGGAGGTCACGGCATCAGCCACGAAATCAAAATGGGGTGTGTCCCCGCGGATAATGACTCCCAGACAGACCACAGCGTCATAACCATTGGCCAGTGCGGACTGCGCGGCCAGCGGGATTTCAAACGACCCAGCAACGGTGATGAGCTGATATGTCGCCCCGGAAGCGTCCAGGGTTGTTTTCGCACCGTCGATAAGCCCATTCATGACGGTCGTGTGCCAAGAGCCTGCGATGATTGCGACGTTGAGTCCAGTGGCATCGACTTGAAGTTGGGGAGCGCCGTGTTTGGCCATGATGATTAGTTCCTTAGACGTTTTCAGAAGGGATAGCGTGGTCGAGCTTGGTGGCTTTGGTGGTGAGATAGTTGAGATTTTCGGGGTGTTGCCCCACGATGAGTCCCAGCCGTTGGGTGACGTTGATCCCGTTGGCTTCAAGTTGGGCGACCTTATCGGGATTATTGGTCAGCAGTTCGACGTTGTGGATGCCCAAGCTGTCGAGGATCTCGGCGGCGGCTTGGTAGCTGCGGGCGTCGACGGGTAACCCAAGATGCTCGTTGGCTTCAACGGTGTCTAGCCCGGTGGATTGCAGCTGGTAGGCCCGGATCTTATTGCCCAGGCCAATGCCGCGTCCCTCGTGTCCGCGCAGATAGATCACGATGCCCCCGTGGGTGCCGATGTGTGCCAGCGCTGCATCCAGTTGGGCTCCGCACTCACATTTTTGTGAACCAAACGCTTCTCCGGTAAGACATTCCGAGTGCACGCGCACCACGGTGGGCTGATCCGTTGCTAACAAGGTGTTGGGGCCAATCAGTGCCACGTGTTCTACCCCGGCTTTACGATCCCGGTAGACCTTCATCGTCAGGTCCCCAAAGTTCGTCGGCACAACGGCTTCGGCACGCTGGGATACGTGCCGATGAATAACTTGGGCAGGCGCTGTTTCCGGGTGGTGTTCATTGAGGTAATCGATGAGCGCTTCGATGGTGATGACCGGAATGTTTTGCTCCGCACCCATCTCGATGAGTCCCGGTAGGCGCATCATGTCGCCGTCGTCTGCCACGATCTCGGCGATGACACCTACGGGAGCTAACCCGGCCAGGTTCATCAGCTCGACGGCAGCTTCGGTGTGCCCAGGACGTTGTCGCACGCCTCCGGCGACGGCACGTAACGGCAGGATGTGCCCGGGACGGTTGAGATCTGCCGGCACGGTCTCAGAACCGGCCAGCAAATTCACCGTATGCGCGCGATCGGCCGCCGAGATACCGGTGGTCACCCCTTCTGCTGCGTCGACGGTCACCGTGTAGGCGGTCTGCCGCACATCTTGGTTGTTGGTGACCATCATGGGCAGTTCCAGCCGATCTGCGATGGCGTCTGACATCGGCGCGCACAACAGTCCCGAAGAATGTTCAACCATGAAAGCGATGGTCTCGGTGGTGGCAAGTTGCGCTGACAAGATGAGGTCGCCTTCGTTTTCGCGGTCCTCGTCATCAGCCACGATCACCGGTTGGCCCGCGGCGATGGCCTCAATAGCTTGGGTAATGTTGTCGAGTGTCATTTTTCCTCTTTGGTGTTGAACTGAATGATGCGGGCGATATGACGGGCAAGGAGGTCAGTCTCAAGATTCACCACATCGCCGACAGCGGCCTCTCCCATGGTGGTGGCTGCTAGCGTTTCCGGGATTAAGAAGATCTCAAAGGCATGTTCCGTTGCGGTCGGGGGTGTCACGCTGGCGACGGTCAGCGAGATGCCGTTGACCGTGATGGAGCCTTGGTCGATCAGATACGGGGCCAAGTGGTCGGGCAGACTGATGCGCATGCGCGTCCACTGCTCATCGGGTGCGATTTCGAGAATGGTGCCGGTCGCTTCGACGTGGCCTTGAACGATGTGCCCGCCGAATCGGTCGGTAGCTGCCATGGCGGGCTCTACATTGACCTCATCGCCGGTGGTCTTGCCACCCAGCGAGGTGAGATTCAGGGTCTGGATCATGACGTCAGCGGTAAAGGTCGCGTCGGTGTGATCGGTGACGGTTAGACACACGCCGTCGATCGCGATGGAATCCCCTCGGCTGACGTCAGTGAGCACGCTGGGCGCATTCACCGTCATAGCTAGGGTGTCGTCTGAGGTGTTTTCGATCGCGGTGATAGTGCCGCGGGTGTGGACGATGCCGGTAAACACGTTAGTGGTCCTTCCGAAGGGTGGTGACGAGGTCGGTATCGAGCCGGTGGATACCGGTGAAGGCGAAATTGAAGCGTTCGGCCAAGGTCGTGATGCCCAGATCTTCTACGACGTGATGGGGTCCGCCTAACAGTGACGGTGCCGTATAAATCAGCAGCTGATCAGCAAGTTGTGCTGCCAGCACCGCGTTGAGAAAGGTTGGGCCTGCTTCAATAAACACCCGGGGTCGATGCCCGATAAGGTCCGTTAGCTGGTCAAAGTCTGCGGCGAGATCGTGCCCGGCAAAACGCGGGGCAGCGTTCAAGCCGCGATATGTTAAGGCAGGGTGACGGTGGATGACGGCCTGCTGATCAACGGAACCGCGCCCAAAAATAACGGGTAACGGTTGGTCTTTGGGCGGTACAAGGAGCTCCCCGGTGGGATGCCGGGCGGTCAGGGACGGATTATCGGTGGCAACCGAGGCGGTGGTGGTGATGATGACATCGGCTAATGCGCGCTGGGTGTGCACGTGACGCCGCGAGGCCGCCGAGGTGATCCACTGGCTGGTGCCGTCAGCTGCGGCAAGTCGGCCGTCCAACGATTGCGCCCACTTGGCGATGATGCCGGACTCAGCGATGTTACTGCGAACGCGCCAGTCTGCGATCAAATCGCGGGTCGCTCGAGATTCGATACCACCGATGACACACCGACCATGCGTGGTCAGTTTGGTCGCGCCTCCAGAAGACTGCTCACCTAGGTCGGGTTGGCCATAGACGATCGTGCCGATCTCAGAGCGGACCAGTGCATCCGCGCACGGCGGCGTTTTGCCGGTGTGATTGCAGGGTTCCAAGGTCACGACGGCGGTGAGTGTGGCGGGGTCCAACCCGGGATGCAGATTGGTCAACGCTACAATCTCGGCGTGGTCGGTGCCGGCTCCGGCGTGGAACCCTTCCGAGACGATCTGGCCGTGAGCATCAACAATGACGCAGCCGACTTGAGGGTTGACGTCATCGGCTGGACCGCGGTGCGCGAGCGTAATAGCACGCTGCATCGCGGAAGAAAGCTGGGTGTGAGATAACATCCGGCGTCTTACTCCTAGATACAGGTGCGCCGGGAAATGCTGCGAACTCGTCGCAGCGCGTTCCTCTCATCCGGACTAAAGCAATGTTGCTTATCACCGTCGGTACCAGAATTGCACTGGTTCAGCCCCGCGGGTGCGGGGGTCGCGGACTTTCACCGCCGGTTCGGATTCTCACCGACCCCGGAACACAACGACTACTGTACACAATGTTCGTCACATTGTGGAGTGTTCAGGTCATCTCTTCGTCATCCGCATATATCTGCGTCAGCGTTGCCGTCTGCCCGGGCGTCAATACGGTGGCTGGGAAGGGTCCTGCGGCTGCCAATCGGGAACGCAGGGTGGTGACCTCATCGTGGCCCCTCGGTAATCCCGGTCCTGCCGCGAGCACTGCATTGCCAGCAAGTTTGCGGTCCAACGTGGAAGCATCAGCGAGCGTCCAGACGCCATTTAGCTCCCTGGTGGTAGTCACCTGGTGGAGCACTTGTGCTTGTCGGCGGAAGAACTCGAGCCCTTCCTCATCGCCGATATTTACTAACAAGACGCCTTGTGCAGATAATCGCATCAAGACGTCTTGGTAGAACCCAGGGTCGCATAAGTGGGTGGCGGTGTCCGGGCCGGTGAAGATATCCACGACGATCGCCTCAAAGCCCTTGTCATCCAGCTCGTGCAGTTTGGCTCGAGCATCTCCGATGACGATGCGCAAATCTGTGTCTGGATCAGGGGGCAGTTCTGAGGCGACAAGTTCCATCAGTTCTGCATCGAGTTCAATGACAGTTTGCTCGGAACCAGGTCGAGTCGCTTGCACGTACCGCGCCAAGGTGAGCGCACCCGCTCCCAGATGCAGGATTCGTATCGGTTGCGAGGGCGGCCAACACGTGTCTAAGACATTGCCGATACGGCGCAGGTATTCGAATCTGATCAACCGGGGGGCGTGCACATCGACGTGGGATTGAATATCACCGTCGACCTCCAACACCCAGCCGTCATCAAATTCAGCAGGGACGATTCGTACCCGTTCCGTTGGTGTATTCATCAGTTCTCGCGTACCTTTCGGTTCTCTGGAAACCGTGACCCAGCAGTCGTTGAAAAGCTTGAGCCCCGCCCAGATGCGCTGACGCAGCTCGTGGGCGGGGCTCAAGGTGCTCTAGTATCAGGTGATGTTCCTAGACGCTGTAGTAGAGTTCAAACTCTTTGGGCGAAACCATGGCTTCCATCGGGGCGATTTCGGTTTCGCGTTTGAGGTCGATCCAGGTTTGGATGATGTCTTCAGTAAAGACATCTCCGGCTAACAGGAAGTCATGGTCCTCTTCGAGGGCATCGATGGCTTCTGCAAGGGTGCGCGGTGCTTGCTGAATACCAGCTGCTTCTTCTGGCGGAAGTTCGTAGAGGTCTTTATCGATCGGTTCGGCTGGCTCGATGCGATTTCGGATCCCATCAAGGCCGGCCATCAACTGGGCTGCAAACCCCAGGTATGGGTTCCCGGAAGGGTCTGGCGCACGGAATTCCAGACGTTTGGCTTTCGGATTCGAACCGGTGACGGGGATACGTACAGCAGCCGACCGGTTGCCCTGGGAGTAGAGCATGTTGACTGGGGCCTCAAACCCTTTGACCAGGCGCTTATATGAGTTCACCGTGGGGTTGGTAAATGCCAAGACCGCCGAAGCGTGTTTGAGTAATCCACCAATGTACCAGCGAGCCGTATCAGACAGGTTCGCGTAGCCGCGTTCATCGTAGAACAGCGGTTCACCGTCCATCCACAACGACTGGTGACAGTGCATGCCTGAGCCGCCATCACCAAACACAGGTTTGGGCATGAAGGTGGCTGATTTGCCGGCTTGCTCTGCGGCACCTTTGACGACGTATTTGAATAACTGCACATCATCGGCGGCACGCACCAAGGTATTGAATTTGTAGTTAATTTCACCTTGGCCGCCGGCTCCTACTTCGTGGTGGGAGCGCTCCACTTCTAACCCCACTTGGTCAAGCAGCAGGGAAATATCGTCGCGCAGGTCGGCATGTTTATCGACGGGCGGGACAGGGAAGTAACCCTTCATGGTGCGGTTGCGGTGGCCTAGGTTGCCACCTTCGATCTCAGTGGCATCGTTCCAGAACGCCTCATCTGAGTCCAGCGCAAAAAACGCTCGATGGGGGAGATGCGTTTCGAACCGTACGTCATCAAAAATATAGAACTCAGCCTCAGCAGCGAAGATCGCGGTGTCAGCGATACCTGTGGAAGCAACGTAGTCTTCAGCTCGCTGAGCTACGGACCGCGGGTCACGAACATAGGCTTCACCCGTGCGCGGCGACAAGATGGAAAAGGACATGCACAGGGTCTTATGTTTACGGAACGGGTCGATGAAGGCAGTGCCCACATCCGGGATCAATTGCAGATCTGAGTCGGCGATGCCGGCGAAACCAGGAATCGATGAGCCGTCAAAAAGTTGCCCAGTGGTGAAGAAGTCTTGGTCTACCGATTTGGCAGGGACATTGAAGTGGTGCTGGCCCCCGAGCAGATCGGTGAACCTGATATCAACAAAAACCACATCTTCGTCCTGAATATAAGATAAAACTTCTTCGGGCGAGGTGAACATTGTCACTCCATTCATTGCGTACAAGTTGGTACAAGCGTATCGAGTTTGCCCAACACACAGAAGTGCTCAGCCGCCAATTCGCGGGAATGGGGTCTAACCCACACTCGAGGCGGTGACTAATACTCATCTCTTGCGACAAAGCATCTAAGCTAGAGACGATGAGCTACGCACAGAATCCTTCACGAGAACCACGGTGGGCCGGCGAATTTCTCGGCTTACCGGAGTCCGGGCCAGCCTCAGCGGCCTCATATCCACGCCGTATCGGTGCGATTTTTATCGACTGGTTTGTTGCCTCGGGAATTGCGATGATCATAGAACCCGGCAACTCGTGGTGGGTCTTGGTGGTCTTTATTGGCATGCACTTCGCACTGTTATGGCTGTTTGGCACGACGCTGGGTAAGCGAGTATTTAAAATCCAAGTGGTTCAGGTCGGTGGCGCGACCATCAAGCTGTATCAAGCAGCGATTCGTGCGGTACTGCTTGGGCTGGTGATTCCTGTACTGGTGATCGATCGGGACGGTCGCGGTTTACATGACAAACTGGCCGGCACCGTACAGATTCATATGTGAATTGCACAGTACCGGCCAGTAGAGACCTATTGGATGGTGTGGGCTACCGTCCGCGCATAGCTTTGCGATCTGGACGCATCCGGTTGGGGTCGATACCTTTTGGAATACCCAGGTTATTGACCGGTAGCGAAGAGATACGCTGTTCTACCGCACGCACTTCGTGGCGGTTGAGGGTCTTCTTCATTCGTTTAATCGTGGGCTTTACTTCGTGCAATTCCACTTCATTAGGGCCGTGACCCACCTGCAGCACCCGAATCTCCACATTCGGCAGGAAACGCTCTAGGTGTTTGCGCTGCTTTTCGGCCAGTCGCTTGGCACGGTTGTAATCGCCGTCGGCCACCAGCACTACACCGGCTTTACCAACTGCCCGAAAGACGGTTTCTTGGGTTCGCGGGTTGACTGCGATCGGTTCATCTTCCACGATCCAGCCTCGACCAAGCTGAGATAAGGCAGCACCTGCTGCGCCTGGGCGGCCCTCGATCTGAGCGAACGCTGCTTTCTCGGCCTTCTTATTCATGATGATGATGGCCGCAAGCAGCCCAAGTGGTATGAACATAAGCGTCCACAGCACCGGTGAGCCTGTTAGCAGGCCGATGACAAGCCCAACAACAAGAGCCGCGACGAAGGCGCCGATCATCCACCACAGTACGGACGGATCGTACTTGCGAGTCATTTTGAAGACGTCGCCTATTTGTTTGAAAAAGCCGCGCTTATTCGCTTTCTTGGCTTTTTTCCGGTCTTTAGCCTCAATTTTCTCCGCTTTGCGACGAGCTTTTTGCTCAGCCTTAACGGTCTTGAGGTCTTTTTTCGACGCTTTTGATGCGCCAGAAGATTTTAGTTCAGCCATGATGAAACCTATTCTAGCCCTAACCCTGTGGATAACTTAATCGTACCTGTGCGCTTTCGGGCATCATAGAGCATACCCGTACGAGGAGAGAAACGGTGAATTACCCTCAAGCGCATCCAGCGGTATCGCTCAGTACTCGCATCGTCCCGGAACTTGTTCCTCCGGAGCTGACCGCGCTTGACCAATGGCGCGTTATACGGCATCTCGGCAGTGGTTCTTCCGCAACAGTCTGGCTTTTGGAGCACACAGTCACCCAACGCGCTGTCGCGTGCAAATTCCCCCGCACTGCCGATGATCACGCCGAGCTTTCGCAGGAAGCTGAGCTTGCTGCTGGTCTAGCACATGAAAACCTTATCCGAGCAGAGCCCACGCAAGCGTATTCAGGGTTATCTTTGGCACAGCAGGCAGGGGCAACGTTTTGGGAATACGTGCCAGCTGGATCATTGGAGTCACTCATTGGTGCCGCCGGTTCCTTGAGTGTCGCTCAAACGGTGACGGTCCTGCTGCCTATGATTCAAACAGCGCAGTATTTGCACGAACGCCAGATTGTCCACGGAGATTTGTCCCCGGCAAATATCCTTTTCGATTTTGACGGACGGCCAGTGCTTATCGATTTAGGAACGGTCAGAGCTACAGCGCATGCTTTCCACGCTGCCGGGACGCCGGGATTCGTCGCGCCGGAAATCCAGGGACCCAACCGCAACGTTGAGGGGTTAGGAGCAGCAGCTGATGTTTACTCACTTGCCGCCCTTGGATGGTTCTGTCTCACCGCTACGATTCCAGGCTCGCAGCAGTCACGCATGCCCTTGAGCACCCTTCGACCTGGGGTAGAACACGAGATTGCCGAGGTTCTGGAAGCGTGTCTGAGCACAGAGCCTATGCTGAGGCCCGCACTCTCGCAGTTGCTAGCCGCTGTGGCACGTTGGGCTGATCCTGAACCAGTGGATTTGTTCGCTGCGGTCGGCGAGGACTATGCGCTATTTCTTCCCACTAGGAAAGCACGCGATACACGGCGCTCGCGCAGCCGCCGCTCGGGCCGTGATCGTGGGAGGTTGCCACGAGGGCCGGCTTGGTTTGCGGCTCAGCCCAATCAAGATGGCGTCACGCGGGCCATGCTGCGCCGTCGCAGAGTAGCGCTTGTGGCCAGTGCGTGCTCCTTGGTTGCTGGAGTGCTTGTGACCATGCACTTTGTCGATCGGGACGAGTCGCATATGCCCGTAATTGAAGAGCATGCGGTGCCGGAAGATTTTCAAAAAGTTGTCGATGAGTTGGCCAAAGCACGAACCCAGGCCTGGGCTACGGCTGATCCTAACCAAGTGGTTGTCTACGCTGCTGAAGAGTCAGAAGTCTTTAACCAGGATGTGGCGGTGCTGGCTGAGTTAGAAGCATCGAGCACCACGCTTGACGGGATACGCATGCGAGCGGTGGTGGAAGAAGTTGAGCCCACCGCACAGGGCGCCTCAGTGACGGTGACCTGGCGAACGGATGGGTATGTTCAGCGCGATAAATCGTCTGAGATCGTTAGCACCACTGATGCGCGAACAGAGGAATTGACGCTTCACCTAGTAGAAACGCCCACTGGGTGGGCACTGAGTACCGTGGAAGCTGACTGAGGTGGGTATCGCAATACACAAAGGCCGCAGAGAACATCAGTTCTCTGCGGCCTTGGTATGGTCGGCTGGTTAGAAACGCCAGAGCGTTGCCACCAGAGCAGCGATGACACCGGTGCCACCGGTTGCATGCGCCAGACCAGTGGAAATCTCTTCACCTCGGTTAATCTTGCGACGACCGAGTAGCGCAGTCACAAAAACCATCAACCCCAGGATGAGTTTGATGCTGAGTTTGATGCGCTGAGCTGGGTCTTCGATTCCGCTCATCTCGGCGAGACCGAATAGCACGAGCCCAGAGATGATCATGAAGATGGCGCCGTACCACTGTGATTTGGTGACCGTGGGGTTTTTAAAGTTGGCTAGCCAACCTCCCACGATGGCGGCCATCGCCAAGATGTGAATGGCGATGAAGATGGGGTAGACAATGTCCATAGGTTTAGTGCAGGTCCTTTCAGAGGCCTAGCTGGCCACCGAATTCGCCAGCTTCAAGACGGTTCTTCAGCTGGGTCATGAAACGTCCGGCGTCGGCGCCGTCGACGATGCGGTGATCGTAGGTGAGGGAGAGGTACATCATGTGCCGGATCGCGATAACATCGTTGCCTTCCGCGTCGGTGATAACCATTGGACGCTTGACGATGTTTCCAGGACCCAGGATAGCGACCTGAGGCTGGTTGATAACTGGGGTGTCAAACAGCGCGCCGAACGAGCCCAAGTTTGTGATGGAGAAGGTACCCCCGGACAGCTCATCGGGCTTGACCTGGTTATCACGAGTCCGCAGCGCTAAATCAGAAATGGCATTTGCAATTCCCGTGAGGTTCAGGTTGCCCGCCCCCTTGATAACTGGGACCAGCAAGCCACGTTCGGTATCTACAGCGATGCCAATGTCTTCTGAGTCGTGGTAGGTGATCTCTTTGGACTCGGCATCATATTGGGCGTTGAGCGCAGGGTGAGCCCGCAGCGCCTCGGTTGCTGCTTGCGTAATGAAAGCCAAGAACGTGAGGTTGACACCGTTTTCCGCCTTGAAGCGTTCCTTCACTTGGTTACGCAGTTGTACGATGCGGGTCATGTCAATTTCGTGGACTTGCGTCAGCTGGGCTGACGTGTCCAAGGATTCGACCATGCGATCTGCAATGACCTGACGGATCCGCGAAGCTTTCTCGGTGGTGCCGCGCTTGGACGGATCGATTGACGATGATGGATCTTTTGGAGCCGGGCGCGCAGCGGTTTGAGCAGTCGCTGCTGGGGCAGCGGCTTGGCTCTGCTGTTCATCACGAGTTTCGTATTCTTTTGCTGCGGCTGCAGCGAGGACGTCTTGTTTGCGGATGCGTCCGCCGACGCCAGTCCCGGTAACTTCTGCCAGATCTACGCCTTGTTCACGAGCGAGACGACGAACTAGCGGGGTAACGTAACCGTCACCGCGTGGCGTCTCGTCGGGGGATGAGGGCGACTCTTCAGCAGCTGGCTTGGACTCGGGTTTTGGTGCAGGAGTTGGCTCAGGTGTCGACTCTGGTTCAGGCTCCGGCTCGGATGCTGAAGTTGATTCGGAGTCTTGCTGTTGAGATGCTTCTTCTTGAGGTGCATCGTCTTGAGCTTTTTCTTCCTGCGGTTCTGAATCTTGCGCAGGTTCAGATTCTGATGGCGCGCTGTCGGAGGAACCGATGAGGGCAAGGACTTCGCCGACTTCAATATCTTCGTCTTCTTGGACTTTGATTTCCAACAGGGTGCCCGCTACCGGTGATGGAATTTCAGTGTCGACCTTATCGGTAGAGATCTCTACGATCGGTTCATCGACTTCAACTTCGTCGCCAACTTCTTTCAGCCAGCGGGTGATGGTGCCTTCGGTGACGGATTCACCAAGTTCTGGCAACTTCACTTCTTCAGCATCTCCCGATGCAGCAGGTGCTTCTTTTGCGGGCTCTTCTTCAGCAGTTTCTTGCTGTGCTGGCTCATCTTGTTCAGAAGTGTCTTCAGCTGGTTCTTCTTCAGCAGTATCCTCTTCAGCGGGAGCTTCTTCGTCGGCTGAGTCGTCTGCAGGCTGGTCGGATGCAGACTCATCGGCATCGCCGACAACGGCTAAAGCCTCGCCAACTTCAATGTCTTCGTCTTCCTGGACCAGGATTTCCAGTAGGGTCCCGGCGACAGGGGAGGGGATCTCAGTGTCGACCTTGTCGGTTGAGATTTCCACAATCGGTTCGTCGACCTCGATGGTGTCGCCGACTTCTTTGAGCCAACGGGTTACGGTACCTTCAGTAACCGATTCGCCCAGTTCTGGCAGAGTAATGGTTTCAGACATGCCGTCCGGTTTCCTCTCTATTCCTCTTCGAATGCTCACACGTTCGGTGCTTGATGCGTTGGTGGCAAGCCACCAGGTGGACTAGGCGTGCAACGGGAACCCGTTGAGCATCATTGCTGCTTCACCCAGCGACTCGTTTTGCGTTGGGTGAGCATGGATGAAGTGGGCGACGTCCTCTGGGTATGCTTCCCAGTTGACGATCAGCTGTGCTTCACCAATTTGTTCCGAGATACGATCGCCGATTCCGTGGACTCCGACAATTGGTCCATGTTTCTGACGAACCAACTTGATGAGACCGCCGGTGCCGATAATCGATGATTTACCATTCCCGGCCAGGTTGTACTCGACCGTTTCGACGTTGTCTTTCCCGAATTCTTCTTGAGCGGCTGGCTCTGTCATTCCCACGGAGATAATTTCTGGGGTTGTGAACGTCACTCCGGGAATATTGCGATCTTCGACCTTGAGCGGATTGTTGCCCATAATCTCTTCGATCACGAAGTTACCGTGTTGGTAGCCACGGTGTGCCAACTGCTTGCCTTTGACGATGTCACCAATGGCATAGATATTGCCCACGCCGGTGTGCAGGCGATCATCGACGGCGACGTGGGCGCCGTCCATGGAGACACCGACATCCTCATAACCCATATTTTCAGTATTGGGTTTGCGACCGGTGGCGACAAGGCAAATTTCTGCTTCGAATTCCTTGCCATCAGCGAGGGTGACTTTGACGCCATTGTCGGTTTCTTCAACGTTTTCGAAGAAGACGCCGAGATTTGATTTGATCCCGGCCTTGCGGAAGTTCCGAGTCAGTTGCTTGACGATCGTTGGATCCTCGTTGGGTACCAGCGAATCGAGGCCCTCGATGATGGTGACCTCCACGCCGAATGAGTTCCACGCCGAGGCGAACTCGGAACCAATGACCCCGCCGCCAAGCACAATGGCTGATTTTGGTGTGTAGTCGAGTTCGAGGGCTTCGGTAGAAGTGAGCACGCGGTCGGAAATGGTCAAACCCATGGTGTTGGAAACGGAACCCGAGGCGAGGATGATGTGTTTTCCGGTGTAGACGGTGCCATCCACATCGATCTGATTCTCGGAAACTAACCGACCGTTACCAGCAATGGTGGTGACTTTGCGCATTTTCAATAGGCCTTGCAGACCTTTGAATTTACCGTCGACAATATTGTCTTTGTATTTCCGAACGGCCGCCATGTCGACGCTATCGAACGAGGCTTTTACGCCGAATTTCTCAGAGTCTTTAGCCGCGTTAGCAACTTCAGCTGCGTGTAAGTAGGCCTTGGTTGGAATACAACCCCAGTGGAGGCAAGTGCCACCAACCTTGTCTCGTTCAATGAGACCAACGGTTAGTCCATGGTGTACGGCGCGCAGGGCCGCACCATAACCGGCGGATCCACCGCCGAGAATTAGTACGTCGAATTCTGTAGCGGTTTCAGTCACGATTGATGCTCCTCATCTGTGCGGAGGTTCGCCCCGCATTGTCCTCGTCTGTGGTTTCCAACCATGCGTCCGGTTTCTGCTCAATCTGGAGTTACCAGGGCAGTTTGGACACTTCTACTTAACCTTATAGGCTCGCTGACCCCTTGATCCATAACCTGTACCACGTTAACTTTTGTCAGCCGACTGAAGCTAGAAAACCCGCAGTGACGTATGGCATCAATCTGCGTCGGGACCGCTTTGAGCTAACGGTCCCGACGCAGTAATTAGGTGCTGTTATTGTGCTCGATTGGTGACAAATTCCACGAGCGTGCGAACCATGGTTCCGGTTGCGTCTTTCGGGGTGTAACCTCTCGGCGAGGAATCATTGAAGGACGGTCCCGCAATATCCAGATGTGCCCATGGCGTCTCTCCGACGAAGTCGCGTAAGAACGCTGCTGCGCCCTGCATTCCACCGTACCGTTCGCCGGTGTTTTTCATATCGGCAACGTTAGAGTCGAAACCTGCACGAGCTTCTTCTGGAATCGGCACCTCGACCACCGTCTCACCGGTGGTGGCTGCAGCTTGGGATAGCTCGGCTCGCACTTGCTGTGCGCCCATGAGGCCGGTGGTGCGGTTTCCAAGAGCTACCATCGCTGCGCCGGTCAATGTGGCGATATCAACCACCACGTCAGGGTTTTCCTCAGTGGCAGCCACGAGGGCGTCAGCTAAGACCAGACGGCCTTCGGCATCAGTGTTCATGACCTCGACGGTGGTGCCACCCCGAATGGTGAGGATATCGGATGGTTTGATTCCGGTACCCGAAGGCATGTTCTCCGCCATCGCTAGCCAGCCGGTGACCTTAATATCGAGGCCCAGCTCCGCCACGGCATGGACTACGGCACCGACAGTCGCGGCGCCGGCCATATCCGATTTCATGGTTTCCATCGACCCGGCAGGTTTGAGCGAAATGCCACCGGTATCAAACGTAATTCCCTTGCCAACCAGAGAAACGTGACCCTTGGCGTTGGCTGGGGCGTATTCCAGTTTGACTAACCGTGGGGGATTAGCTGAGCCTTGACCGACACCCAGGTGCCCACCGAAGCCGCCTTCCGCTAAGGCGGCTTCATCGTAAATGGTGACGTTGATTTTCGAGTGGTCGACTAGCGCTTCGATCTCGTCAGCGAAGGTCGCGGGATAGAGGTGAGAAGGTGCCGTATTGACTAGATCGCGTGCAATGAATGTCGCACGAGCAACGATTCCGGCGCGTTCAACCAGCGCATCGGCGTCGGCCACCGAAGCAAGAATCTGCAGCTCGGTCGTTGACGAAGCGTCCGTCTCCTCATCGTTCGAAGATTTGTAGCCCGCAAATGAGTACGTGCCAAGCGTGGCACCCTCGGCAATCGCTGTGACGCGCGCGGCGCTATCAGCTGGTAATGCGATAGTGATCGGGGAGTGGCCGGTGAGTTTCGCGGTGGCTGCGCCAGCGGCACGACGGAGGGCTTCAGCAGACAAGGTGCCGGGAGCGGAGTTATCAAGCTGCGGTGTACCCTGTGGTGGAGTTTCCGTGGACCCCAACCCAGTGAGCACCACGACCTTGGCCTCAAAATCGGTTGCCGAGCCAGCGACCTTCGCTACTTCGTCAAGTTTCCCTTTAAAGCCCAGTGCTTCGAGCTGCTCTTGCAACCCTGCGACAGTGTTTTCATCGAGGCCTGGAGCCACGATGACGGGGCCATCATCGGTGGACTGCACCCCGACCACGAGCGCGTCGGTCGAGTCAAGGGTATCGATCGCGGTCAGTTGAGCGGTAAAATCCGCAATGAAATCTGTGGCGGCGGCGTTTTGGGCCACGTAATCACGTCCTTTTGATAACGGAATAACAATGGATGGTCACTCCATCATAACGAGGCAGCCCCGAAACGGTGACGGAATAAGCGGTGGATCCACTACGTTGTGCTCAATAGCGTCTAATGTTGGAAGACACCATCCCGAAACAGTGAGGAATTTGCATGCTTGATCCGATTGATCTCATCCGATTGTCGTCTTCAGCTAAAGAACTCCTCTCTGGAACACAAGCTCGTGATGCATCGGACGAGGAAGGCCCCGCATTACATGGCCTAGACCTCCTGGTCGTGTTTTCGGGCTACTTGGACGCCGGCAACGTATCTACTCAGCTAGAAAATGTCTTATTGGAGCGTTTGGATCATCAACGGATCGCCACGTTCGACACGGACCAGTTGCTTGACTATCGGGCCCGGCGACCGCACTTGCGCTTCGATGGCGAGCAATTCTTCGACTACGAAGCTCCGGAATTAGAGTTACACCTGCTCAAAGATCAGATGCAGAAACCCTTCCTCATGCTTAGTGGGCCAGAGCCGGATTATCAGTGGGATCGCTTCGTCGCCGCCGTCATGCTCCTGGTAGAACAACTCGAAGTCAACCTCGTCACCTTTGTCGATGCGATCCCATTGCCAGTTCCTCACACCCGCCCTCTCGGTGTGACAACACACGGGAACGCACAGGAACTTCTCGAAGGGTTAGCCACCTGGGCTCCAGAAGGCCGGATCGCCGCCGGTGCGGCGCAGCTTCTTGAATTACGTGCTGCTGAGGCAAGACACAAAGTGAGCGGATACACCCTTCATGTGCCCCATTATCTAGCGGACGCCACATATCCCCAAGCTGCTGTAGCGGCCCTGGAGTATGTCGGAGCCGCAATGGACTTGATGCTGCCCAGTGAAGAACTGCGTGAATCGGGTCGGGAAGTGGAGCGACAGATCGCCGCACAGGTGCAAAACCGACCAGAAATCTCTGCAATGTTGGAGCGCTTGGAAGAGCGTTTTGATGCCTATGCGCAGGAGCACCAAGCCCGGAGTTTATTGCTCAAACCGAATGAGCAGATGCCAGATGCCGATGAGATTGGTTCAGCGGTCGAGTCTTACTTGAGTGATCATGCCCAACGCGATGATGCTGGCCTAGATGCAGATGATCATTCCGCACTACTGGATAGCGGCCAACTCGAACAAAAACGCCCCTCCACGGACCCCATGCGGCCCTCGCGCTCAGAGGTCGATCCAGAATCGTTAGGCTTTGTTGCCCCAGAGGACGATCCCGATCAGGACGATGAACCAAAGCCCGATGCAGAGTAATTCGCAAGTGGCATCCTTTGTAAATTAGCGGATTTGAGTTTTCCACATTCAGCGCACCTGACCGACTGGAATTGTGACATGTGATTCATGCTGTAGGCATGGATCACTACAAAAACCACCCGGACTATCCTGAATCTCAATCCGATCTTTTTTCAAAACCCACCCCATTATTTGCAGTACCCTCTGAAGCGCCCGGTGCTAACAGACAAGAACCAAACCCCCAAGCCTCACAGCCATTGCAGGTCGACACCTCAGCGGATGTCTTAGCCTATATTGCGTGCACCCTAGGATTTCAGCCGCGCAACTCTATAGCGGTCGTGGCCTTCGCCGACACTCAAATGTCGACCGTCGTCCGGTGCGACCTCCCTGAGAGCCTCCAACACATGGCACGCTGTGATACGCCTGAAAGCGTGACCTATATGGACTTCGGTATGACAGAAGACCAAGAATTAGAGTTCATCAGCATAGGTCGGCAGCTCGGCGAGGTCATGGCGCGGGAGCCCTCCACAACGTCCTGTCTCGTGATCTACATCGCCGACGATGTCACGGTGTCAGACCAACAAGCGCTCGCAGTGATGGGCACGGCCAATTCCGTTATTTCCGCCCAATTCGCGCTCCAGGGCATACCTGTGCAGGAATCATGGTTGATACATCATGAGATGTTGTGGCACCTCCGATGTCCTGAGACCATCGAATGTGTCGTGCAAGGAGAGCCGATTGGTGATCCTCAAGCAACTGAAATTTACCAAGCGCTGGCTCCGCGCGAAGACTCAGACGCAAAGCCGGATAACACGCCTCGACCGCTCGTCTTCCCGCCAACCGCTACGGAACTTACCCAAGAAGAGCCAGATACCCAGGAGCTTCTGCTCCACCGCCCGCAGGTGGTCCTGAATTGGTTGCAGCTATGGGACCAGCGACTCAGCGCAGGACCCGCCATGCTCCACTCGGATCAGGTGGCACAACTGCTGTCAGCGGTTGAGCATCGAGCTATCCGTGATGCGCTAGTGGCGATAGCCTGTTTTGACCTTCCAACCGCGATCAAAGGAATGGTAGGACTTCACACATTCCCTGCACAGCTGGCCGCCATTGCTGAGGTCCATGGCAATCTCTCTGACGGAACGACAGTGCAAGAAGGCCTGAAAGGGCGGTCTCAACGGGCTCCGAACTGGCAGCGTATCGCTGAACTAGAGCGGTTATGTCGTCTGCTGCTGCCACTATCCGATGGGCGGTCGGCAGGTGCGCTTGCCGGAATGTTGGTATGGATCGAGTGGGTTCGCGGTCGCGGCAGTGTCGCCCTCACATATGTTCGACAAGCGCGCAAGCACTTTCCAGCTGATCAATTGCTCGTGATTTTAGAACGACTTCTCGAGCTTGGGACAGTCGCCGAGTGGGCCATTCGCGTAGACTGCGCCTGGAGTCCGCAACACGCCGCATAGGCTTCAGCCTGAAGCCTCTCGAAATCCCTGAGATTGTGGCATAATGTCTTGTTCTAACGGCTGTGTGGAAAACTTTTCCAAAGTTTTTGTCACGATGGGAACAATTCCATCACCTTGCGCGTTATACACACCAGAGACCCTGCATCCATGGATCCTGCGACGGTCAAACGCATCTGGCGTTTGACGGAAACAGTGATTACTTCAACATGGACTTGACAGGGTCATAGGTGTGTTGATCGTGTGTGAGCTTACTACTCATACGGCTGCCAATGAGGAAAGGACCTGAGTGACTACTACTCCAAAAGAGGCGACTGCCAGGAAAACTACTGCGAAGCAGGCCACAGCCGACGGGACTGCAAAGAAGGCAGCCGCTACCGCCAATGGTAAGAAGGCATCTATGGTTTCTGATGATCCAGTGATTGATGAAGAAGATGACATCGTCGTTGAGGAAGACGCACTTGATGATGTTGAAGATGACGTTGTGGCGGTTGACGAGGACGTTGAAGAGCCAGTAGACGAGCCAGAAGACCTGGCCGAAGACGACGAAGTAGCTGAGATCAAAGAAACAGCGGGTCCCGAGAAACCCGACGTGGCATCCGCGATCAGGGCCGGCGGCTTCGTTGTTTCTGAAACCGAAGAAGATGCTCCTCAGCAAAGAGCAGTCAACATCGTTGGTGCCACAGCGGACCCGGTCAAGGACTATCTGAAGCAGATCGGGAAAGTCGCGCTTCTTAATGCCGAAGAAGAAGTAGATCTTGCCACTCGCATTGAAGCCGGACTCTATGCTGAGCACAAAATGCAACAGGACGAGATCACTGATGCGCGGCTACGGCGCGACATGCAACTGATTATCGCTGATGGCCGCCGTGCGAAAAACCACCTGTTGGAAGCCAACCTACGACTCGTGGTATCGCTGGCAAAACGCTACACCGGTCGAGGCATGCTCTTCTTAGACCTCATTCAAGAAGGAAACCTCGGTCTCATCCGTGCAGTCGAAAAATTCGACTACACGAAAGGCTTCAAGTTCTCGACCTATGCCACGTGGTGGATTCGTCAGGCGATCACCCGTGCCATGGCCGATCAGGCTCGCACCATTCGTATTCCGGTGCACATGGTAGAAGTGATCAACAAACTGGCACGTGTGCAGCGTCAGATGTTGCAGGATCTCGGCCGTGAGCCCACTCCTGAAGAGTTGGGTACTGAACTCGATATGACACCTGAAAAGGTCATCGAAGTTCAAAAATATGGACGCGAGCCAATCTCACTGCACACCCCACTGGGTGAAGACGGTGACTCTGAGTTCGGTGACCTCATCGAAGACTCTGAGGCTGTCGTGCCAGCTGATGCGGTGGGCTTCACGTTGCTGCAGGAACAGCTACATTCGGTGCTCGATACTTTGTCAGAACGCGAAGCTGGCGTCGTGGCGATGCGCTTCGGTTTGACTGACGGACAGCCCAAGACATTGGATGAAATCGGCAAAGTGTACGGTGTCACCCGTGAACGTATTCGTCAGATCGAATCAAAGACCATGTCGAAACTTCGCCACCCATCACGCTCGCAGGTGCTGCGCGACTACCTCGAGTAAACCGACAGGATCCGCTGAGGGCAGCGACGCTATAAATGCTTGCTGCTCTCGAAGTTTCTTATAGAGGAACAAAAAAATCCGGGTCGTTTCCCAATATGGGAACGGCCCGGATTTTTTCTTGACGCAAATATGCTGTTATTAAGTCCGAAGCTTCACGTAGCTTCGATTATAAGCTTGTAGAACGTTCTTCCTCGAGACGACTGGTTTCATCCTGCCACATGGCGGCTTGTGGACGAAGGCTCTCTTCAACCTGGCGCGCATGGTGAGCACAGAAGTACAGTTGGCCACCCGATGGTAGTACTGCACGAACGTAAGCTTGGGCTCCGCAACGGTCGCAACGATCGGCGGCGTTGAGGGTAGGTTGCTCAAGACTAGTTGCCGTGGACATTGGGCCTCCTAATTTGTGGTCCAAACTCTGTTAGGTTGGTCCTTCCATCCTGACAGGTTATTTTATTGCTGTGTAGAACAACGCACCGATTATCTGGTTTATGCCCGAAGATGCTGACCTAGCCACCGGCGAACAAAGCGTATGCTCACTATGCAATACGGTCATGCATGCATGACCAAGTGGGTCTATATTGCCAGTTCCTTGAGCTTTCGCAAAGATCTGGTGAACGCCATACGCGAGCGGCGAAAGCTCGCTCCGCCCAATTCGGCTTATAGTTCAAGACAGCTCCAAAAACATCCATCCCAGCGGTCAACCCGTTATTCTTACTAATGACAATTGAAACGTAAACGGCATCTGAACTTCTGCGATTCCGCTCGACAATGCCGTGCCAATCGAACTGCCTCCGAAAGGGACAAACACCACGTGGTCAAAACATCCGAGTACAGCGCACGCAACCTTTCTGTCTTAGAAGGTTTGGAAGCCGTGCGCAAGCGCCCCGGCATGTACGTTGGGTCGACAGACTCTCGCGGGTTAATGCATTGCTTGTGGGAAATTATCGATAACTCGGTGGACGAAGCCTTAGCTGGTTACGGCCAGTCTATTGAGATCACATTGTTTGCTGACGGCTCGGTTGAAGTCGAAGATAACGGTCGTGGTATCCCGGTCGACATCGAACCTCGGACCGGCTTATCTGGTGTCGAAGTAGTGTTCACGAAACTTCACGCCGGTGGTAAGTTCAGCTCCGATTCGTATGCTGCAGCCGGCGGGCTTCACGGTGTAGGGGCTGCCGTCGTCAACGCTTTATCGTCACGGCTTGACGTACAGGTGATCCGAGGCGGAAAAGTCCATCAACTCAGTTTCCAGCGCGGTAAGCCAGGGCATTTTTCAGACCAGGGCAAGCCTCGCCCCGACGCCGAATTTACGCCTCAAGAGACCGGTGCTGAAGTGGCCGTCGTCGGGAAAGCCAAACGGGGACGTACCGGTACCAAAGTGCGGTACTGGGCAGATACCCAGATCTTCACTCCCGAAGCGACTTTTCTGTATGAAGAACTCGAACAACGGGCCCGTCAAACCGCATACTTAATCCCTGGTCTACGTATTGCAGTACGAGATGAACGACGTCTAGCTGGTACCGCCGGCGAGCATGGGACCCACGAAGAGGTCTTCCAATTCGATGGCGGCATTGCTGAATTCGTTGAACACCTATCACAGTTGAACCCGGTTACCGACGTCTGGCGCTTACACGGCGAAGGGAACTTCACCGAGCGGGTCCCGGTATTGGATAGCTCCGGACAGGCTCACATGCAAGATGTCGAGCGAACCTGCGAGGTTGATGTCGCACTGCGGTGGGACGTCGGCTACGACACGAAGATCCGCAGTTTTGTGAACATCATCGCCACGCCCAAAGGTGGATCACATAACACTGGCTTCGAGCAGGCTCTCACACGCGTATTTCGGAAGGCGGTCGAAAGCAACGCCCGGCGCCTCAAAGCAGGGAATACCCGTGTCGAAAAAGATGATATTTTGGCCGGTCTCACCGCTATTGTCACGGTTCGGCTTGCTGAACCACAGTTCGAAGGTCAGACCAAGGAGGTACTTGGGACACCTGCGGCGCGACAGATCGTATCAAAGGTCGTAGCTGATCGACTGAGTGAGATTCTGCAGTCTCGCAAGCGTGCTGAGAAGCAGCAGGTCGATGCCCTGTTGGAAAAAGTCGTGGCCGAAATGAAGTCACGCATCATGGCTCGAACCGCCAAAGAAAATCAGCGACGCAAAACAGCCCTGGAAACTTCATCGTTGCCCGCGAAATTGGCCGACTGCCGCTCCAACGAGGTAGAAAATACCGAGCTATTCATCGTCGAAGGTGATTCGGCGCTGGGCACCGCAAAGCTGGCTCGTTCTTCGGACTACCAAGCATTGCTACCGATTCGGGGCAAGATTCTCAATGTTCAAAAAGCTTCAGTCGGTGAGATGCTCAATAATGCTGAGTCCTCTGCGCTCATTCAAGTAGTCGGAGGCGGCTCGGGACGCAGCTTCGATCTTTCCGAAGCTCGGTACGGCAAAGTGATTTTGATGACCGATGCCGATGTGGACGGTGCCCATATCCGAACCTTGTTGCTCACCTTGTTTTTCCGATACATGCGCCCGATGGTGGAAGCCGGCCGAGTGTATGCCGCCGTCCCACCCTTACATCGTGTGGAAGTTGTGAACCCAGGGTCAAAACCTAACGAGGTCATTTACACGTACTCTGAACAAGAGCTTCACGAAGTATTGGATCGCCTGGCAGCAGAAGGTCGCAAGATCAAAGAGCCGATTCAGCGGTACAAGGGTCTGGGTGAGATGGATGCTGATCAGCTATCCGAAACCACTATGGATCCGCGCTACCGCATGCTACGCCGAGTAAATATCGAAGAGACGGAGAAAGCCGAAGAGATCTTTGAACTCTTGATGGGTCGGCATGTAGCACCCCGGCGAGACTTCATCATCTCTGGCGCTGAAGAGCTCGACCGCGAAGAGATCGACGCCTAGGGGTTGTAGTACTGGCGAGTCAGCTCAAAGCCTTCCGCCAGTGAGATACGAGGTCGCCAACGCAGGACTTCTTGGGTTCTGCGCTGGTCGAACCAATGCGCTGTCGACATCTGCTCTGCCAAGAAGCGAGTAATGGGAGGCTCATCCCCGCGTTGCTCGGCATCCCAGAAGATCTCGATGAGCGAGCCTGCGGCCTTAGCAAGTCCAGAAGGCAAGTTCAGTGTGGGTTCCTGAGCTCCACCAGCGACAGCGATCCTCCGGATCATTTCTCCGATGGGGCGTGGCTGACCGTTCGTCAGGACTAACGCCTCGCCATGGACTCTATCGACAGCATCGAGCCCGGCCACGATGGCCTCGACCGCGTTGATTGAAAACAACGTGTCCACCAGGGCCGTACCGCCATCCAGAAGTGGCAAGCGATTTTGTTTTGCCCGATCGATTATGCGCTCAGTCAGCTGCGTGTCACCCGGCCCCCACATCAGATGGGGCCGCAGGACAAGCACCCGAAAAGCAGGAGAGTCTGCTGCCAGCGCTAGGAGTTCCCCTGCGGCTTTGGTCGCAGCATAGTGACCGCGTGCGGTGGCAGGATCGGCCGGCTGCGCATCAGCACCTATGATGGATGACCCACTATGTGCCACAGAAGGCGAGGAGATGTGCACCCAGCGTTGCACGCCGGCGTCCTGGGCGGCGTTCAGCAGCAGACGGGTGCCTTCCACGTTGACCTGCTCGTATTCAGCCAAGGGCCCTGAGACAGAAACTTTCGCAGCGATATGTATGACGGAGTCGATCCCGCTCACGGCTGCCGCCACAGTGTTTGGGTCAGTGATGGAACCTTGGATTTCGCGAACACCCGATATACCCGAGGGGGAGCGTTGCAGTACGGTTACTGCTGCCCCAGCTGACATAAGGGCGTGTGCGACACCTGAGCCGAGAACTCCGGAGGCACCGGTCACCAGGACCCGGTGGCCGGAATAATCACCGGTGTGGTATTCAGCGATGGTGGGTGAAATTTTCATGCTAGGGCACTCACCTTTTCTCCGGCCAGCACCTGTGCAGCCCACTGCGCCAGGACCGGGCGGTTAATTTTGGAGTTATGGCGGATATCGACTGGAACGTGGTCAGTGACTAGGACTGCGGCGATATCGACATCCGTGGCAGCGCGGACCGCGTCGGTGAGTTCAGTCGGAGCTAAACCGGGTTTGATGTCCGAATCGTGTGGTTCGACCACGGCCACGATAGCTTGGGTGCCTACCGGTCCGACCCCAACGATGGCCACTCGATTGAGTTCTGGGAGTCGTTGGATGTCGTCTTCAGGACCGCCGGGCCCGAGCACACCGGTCGGTGGGGTCACAATGTGGTGGGTACGGCCTTCGATCCACAGCCTGCCCTCGGCATCGAAGTGTCCAATGTCGCCAGTGCGGTGCCATTGCAAACCATCTAACGAGTCGACCCGCGTTTGACGGTTGGTGTTGTAGAGCTTGTCGTAGCCGGCCAGCATATGTGGAGTCGAGATGACGATCTCGGAAAGTTTACCTACAGCAGCCTCGCCTTCTACTAAGTCATCAGAAGCTCGACCATAGAAATCTAGCGGTGCCATGGCGACACGGACCACATCCAGCGGCTTGCCGACGCAAACGCCGCGATCAGGCTGCGTTGCGATGTCGTGTTGCGTATGGTGATCAATATCCGAAATGAGCAGCGATTCGGTCATCCCGTAAGGGGAGTGGAACTCAGCATCGGGGACGAGCTCTAAGACTTCGTCCATGAGGGTGACAGGCACCGGTGCTCCTGCCGAGAGCAACATTGAGACTCGTTGCAAAGCTACCCGTTGGATGCCATTGAGTTCGTGAGCAGTGTCGACGACATTGCGTAAAGCTGCCGGGGACGCAAAAACCATCGTGGCATCCCCGGCAATGGCCGCATCGGCAAGCGCGGTGGCTGTCAGAGTTGCGGGTTTGGTAACCGACATCTTCGGGGTCACCGAGGTGGCACCGATGGCGGGACCCAACAGTGCAAATGGCGCGAATCCAGCTAACAGGCTCGATCCGGGTTTGACCTTGAGAGTCGTTTGCAATCGTTGCGTTAGAGCCGAGAGCTTCTGATGCGTATAGCGTACGCCTTTTGCGGGGCCGGTCGACCCGGAGGTAAATAACACTGCGGCGTCTGCTTGTGGGTCTGGGTCTGGATGAGCCAGGGTCGCGGTGAATCGCTGCCCGGCGTATCGCGTTGCGAACCGATACATGGACCCGGTCAACCCCAGCAGGCGATGTGCCACAGGATCCAGGCTACGCATGCTTATTCGTTTCCCCGGTAGGTTGGCAGCGCGGGCCAACGTGAGTCCAGGGGTTTCGCCGATGATCCATTGCGGGGCCGCAGATTTGATAGCTCTGGTCATGCCTTCCAGGCCTAATCCGGCGTCAGCGACTACTGCTACGCCACCGACCCGAAGCACCGCATAGAGTGCGGCGGTGAGGTCTCGGCCTGGTTCGACCAACATCGAAACTCGGTCGCCGGGGCGCATCCCGGCTTCTCGCAATCCCACAGCCATGGCATTGACGATGGAAGACAGCTGTCGCCAGGAGACTGCGAAGGGGTCCCCGTGGCGATCGGTGACCGTCATATCAACCATGGCTTTCTCGTCAGAGGTGGCCCATTGGTCCAGGAAGTTCCACAACGGAGTGTATTCGCCGACAGCATGGGAGCCGCGGGGTGCAGCCTCAGCGGGCGCAGGTCGGTTGTTTCCCCAGAGTTGTTGCTGAATCCACCCAAAAATTGGCTCTACGATGTCGCGGTCTTCAGCGAGAAGATGTCCGGCGGTGTCATACCGGTGAATATCGACGTGTGAAATTCGCGATAACAGATCATGTTGATATCGATCCACAAAGACGGGGTCTTTAGCCCCCCACAGCAGCAGCGCCGGTGTCTGTGTGGCGGCAAGGTTCTGGGCCACGGAACGAAGCGCTGTTCGTGACCGGTGTCCCCGGGATGCGGGAATGTCTGCCACAAAGCCACCGATGCCGCCGCGTTGGTTCCGGTTTTGGTAGGGCGCCTTGTAGGCGGTTTTTACGGTGTCGGACAATGCGGGCTGTCCCAGCACCAGCGTGGTGTCTAAAAATGCTGAGGTGGCAATTGTCGAACCGGCAAGCAATGGACCGGCAAGGGCCGCTTGCAGCGGAGCCGGGATAGGGTCGTCTTCGTCATGCCAGACGGCGGTATTCAAAGCGATCATGCCGGCAGGCTGCAACCCTGAACCGGCTGATCGTCGTTTGTGGTCTGTAGCCCAGCCGAGCGACACGACCCCACCCCAGTCGTGCCCCAGCGTATAGAGCGGCACATCAGAGTCGGTCAGCAAGGTGGCAAGGAGCGCATCCAGGTCGGCGATACGCTCCTCAAGGGTGCGATACGTGATGGGAGTGAGCCCGACGGTGGGCCACGTTTCGTGGGCCAAGCGTTCAGAAAAGCCCATATCGAGCTGATCCGGCGCTATCACCCGAACAACCGGAGCTCGCCCAGCACCCGGTCCGAGGTCGAGGTTGCCCTGGGCTGCGTCTATGCCTGCTTGAGCGACGCGACGCCACATATAAGACCAGGTGGGGTTGCCGTGGACAGCAACGATAATCGCGTCAACGTCCTCCGCTGGAATCCCAAGCTCGGCCAGTACCGGGCCGTTATCGAGCACGTGAAACTGCCGTGTGCCATCAATAGTGTCGACATCGATCAGTCTCGACCATCGGGAGTCCCACCCCGGCAGCTGTTCAAGGTCAACGATGGACTGTGGAAGATGTGCCGGTTTGGGAGAGATCAGCAAAAGGGGTTCACCACTCTATTTCTAGCATTGCGACATTTAGACCGGATCCGACACCCATGGTCAGGACTCGGTCACCAATATTTAGCGTATCCAATTCTCTGGCTAAGGTAATTGGCAACGCAGCTGGACCAATGTTACCCAGCTGGGGGAATGTTGTCGGGATCTTTTCGCGTGCAATACCGGCCGACTCGATGATCGCATCGGTATGCATCTGAGACACCTGATGCGTGATGTAGCGGTCCATGTTGGCCCAGTCCCAGTCGGCGGGTGTGTCGTTCCAAGCGTCCATCACTAACTCGAGCCCGTTTTCCAATAGCGCTCCGGAATCGGTGTATATCCCTTCACGGCCACCCTGGCACAAGCCGTTGTGCTGAGTCCCAGCACGTGTGACTCCGCGAAGAATTCGGTGGCCTTCAGGGTGACGATCTGCTCGTCCTAGAACTGCTGCAGCCGCTCCAGATCCCAAGGTCAGGGAAGCAAACTGCTCCATGAAGTTGTCGCGCGTGGTGCGGTCCGAGAGCAGGTTTTTAAGGGTTGCCTCTTGCAGGTTTATTGCGTCTTCGCCGGCAACAACGACCGCGTAGTCAATTTGGCCGGCATCAATCAGTGTCGCGGCAAGATCCATGCCGTTGACAAAACCCAGACAGGCATTGGTGATGTCAAAGTTCGTCGCGGAGGGCGACAGTCCCATCATGTCATGGATCCGCACAGAGACGGCCGGTTCCAGTTGTGTGCGGGTCACGGAGGTATTGATGAGCAGCCCCACCGCATCTGGCGTAACGCCAGCTTCGGCCAGTGCTTTGACACCAGCTTGGGCAGCACCGGCAAGGTAATCTTCTGGGGCTTCCCACATCCGACGAGCCTTCACGCCAGCGACTCGTTGCAGAAGGCGTTTTGGCAGTCGCAAACGTTTCAGAACGGCTGCAAGGCGCTCATCGATCATGTCAGAGGTGACTTCGACCGGAGCGGTCACTTCTACCACAGAAAGTAATGCCGCATTGTGATGAATTGAAACCGCGTTAGAACTCACGTTGGCCTGTCCATTTCTGTTTAATTCCGTTCAATATTGGTGTGAGAAAACAGTGCTCGGACACCAATAGATTGACTTGTCATAACTTCTCAGCTTAGCGCGGTTTGATTAGCCACGCGATTCGCATGCCACGTCATCACCTGGCAGCTTAGTTTCGCCGACAGAGAGTTAGTGGTGGGTGTCATATCAGGCTGATCGCAGCTGGCACAGTCACAAGCAGCCCAGCGGTGATTATAACCAGGCCAACTTTACATGAACCCAGAGGCTTTTCTGGGTCGGTTAGTCGCCTGATACGGCGCGAGGCGACTTCGCTGTCAGCTGCAGTGGCACGCTGCGCGTTCGAGGCGGGCTGGTCGCCTGGTTCGTGTGCCGTGAAGGCTAGTGCGGCAGTGAGGTCGTTGCGGTTGTGATCAACTAAGGCGGAGTCATCGGCCATGATTTCGGTGAGTTCGGTGACTTCCTGCACCGCGACTCCCGTAGCAGGGAACCAGGGTGCTGCCTTGTGCCATGCTTCAAACGCCAGGCGCAGCAGATCATGGCGTTGCGTCAGGTGGGCCGACTCGTGTGCCAGCACAGCAGCTAGCTCATCGGGGGTCAGTTCTTCTAACAGACCTTGCGATACGACAGTGAGCGGCTGATTGATAGCGGGCAAGCAGTAGGCCAGGGGGTGTTCGACAGGCAAGATTCGCGTGCCACTCGACACAGCCTGGTTTAGACCGTGCTCTTCTTTTACAGAAGCCGCGAGAATTTCGACGAATTCGCGGTGTTTCTTGCGTTGCCGAAACGTGCGATAGGCAGTGTGAATCAGAACTAGGAAAAGGTGCCCAAAAAGCAGCAGGCCCAACGTGATGCCAGCTAACCCGAATGGGTGCCACCGTGAATCTGTCAGGACAGCGTTGAGCCCTTGTGTAGTAAATACCTGCCAGAGCTCGACCAGCGCGGGAGCAATTCCCGGCCCGAAGGGCTGCAGTCCCCACGTCAGTGGGGCGGTCACCAGAGCAAGCCCACCGCTTATGCCAATAGCTTGCCACAAGACCAGCGCAGCCCCTGGTGCTTTAGAGGGCCATTTCGCGTGCTTGAGCCACAGAGGAACTGGCCATGCGAGCAATATGGCCAGCAGTGCAAGCAGGTACGGGGTCAGAGTAGGCCTCCGGCATCAAGGTGCTAGTCGTTGCGCGAGCTCAGCAAATGCTGCAGGGTGCGAGCATCCGAGGGGTCAATACCGCCGATGAAACGGGCTAACACGGCGCGTTTATCGACCGCGGAGCCGAGCACTTCGTTGAGTAGCTGAGCAGTGTGTTCCTCACGGCTGGTAGCCGCAGAAAACTCGTGGGGGCGGCGTGCATCGTCCTTGAGGACGAAGCCTTTTTTGTGCAATCGTCCCAGTACCGTGAGCACGGTGGTAATTGCTGGTGTGTTGTCCTGGCGTTCCGCCAGGGTGTCGCGCACTTCGTTAGCTGTTTGCGGCTCAGTCGCATCCCAGAGCAAATCCATGATGGCTCGTTCTAGCTCGCCCAATGATGTCCCTTCTTTCATAACCATGACTGTGCGCGGTGTGAGTGAGTGGTGTCGCGAACAGCACTACGTGAGATCTCGTTTGCCAGTATAGCGGGACCATGCCGAGAGTTCTACATTACGTAGATTCAATTCTACGCTGCGTAGACGCATTTCTACATTGCGTAGAATTGCGAGTATTATGGAGCTCGAGGCGCCGATGTCGCCTCTATTGAGTTGTGAATCGTCTAGTCACAGTGTGATCTAGCGCAACTTGATATTAACAATTGCGAGCACCGGCGAGCCTTGGCCGGTGGGGGGAGGGACCCTCATGGATCCTCTTGAAGTGGCCCGGTGGCAATTCGGGATTACAACCGTTTATCACTTTCTTATGGTGCCGTTGACTATCGGCTTGGGCATCGTGCTGGTAGCCATGCAGACCGCATGGCACCGTACAGGTAAAGAACAATATCTGCGCATGACCAAGTTCTGGGGCAAGATCTTCATGATTAACTTCATCATGGGGGTTGCCACCGGTCTGGTTCAGGAATTTCAATTCGGCATGGCCTGGAGTGAATACTCCCGCTTTGTCGGTGACGTGTTCGGCGCTCCTTTAGCCATGGAGGCGCTCATTGCGTTCTTTCTCGAGTCAGTCTTTATCGGCATCTGGCTCTTTGGTTGGGGCAGAGTTCGCCCCGGCATTCACTTAGCCGTGTTGTGGTTAGCCGTCCTGGGATCCGTGATCTCGGCGTATTTCATTCTGGCCGCTAACGCGTTCATGCAACATCCGGTGGGCGTCGAACTGGTCAACGGTCGCGCACAAATGGTCGACTTCTGGGCCGTCATGACGAACCCAACCCTGCTGATCCACTTCCCACATACCATTTTCGGTGCCCTGGCAGTGGCCGGCTCCATGCTGTTAGGTATCGCCTGGTATCACTTATGGAAACGCCGCAAAGACGGTATCGATACCGTCGACGCCGAAGGATATGTGATTGTGGGGTCTACCGGATCCAAGGCGCGCGATGAAATCGACTACAGGGGGTGGCGCACCTCCTTCCGTTGGGGCGGCTGGATTGCCATCGTCGCCTTTCTCGGCACGGCGTTTACTGGTCACACCCAGGCTCAGATGATGATCGAACAACAGCCTTTGAAAATGGCCTCAGCAGAAGCGGCATGCCACGACGGGACCGGCTTCTCAGTCCTATCGGTGGCCAGCCGAGACGGCGGCGGAGCCACCACCTGTGACGATGTGGTCGGTGTCTTCGAAATCCCAGGACTGCTGTCCTTCCTAGCTCATAACGATTTTGAGACACCCGTAGAGGGCGTCAACTCGTTGATCCCCAAATACGAGGAAGCTTTCGGAACCCATCTGCCCGATGACCCACGGTACGGCGAGCGCGCTGGTTCAGAGATTGATTACTTGCCGGTGATGGAGGTGACCTACTGGGGCTTCCGTCTGATGATCACCTTCGGTGGGGTAGCAGCCCTGGCCGCAGCGATCGGACTATGGATCGGACGCAAGGGGACGGTGCCGTATGACAAGACGCTGATGAATCTTGCCTGGCTGTCGATTCTGGCGCCTTTTGCGGCCAACTCCACCGGTTGGATTTTCACGGAGATGGGGCGACAACCCTTTACTGTGGTGCCAAACCTCAACGGTGTAGACCAAGTGTGGCAATTTACTGCCGCGGCCGTTTCCCCGGGTGTCAGTGGTGAAGAAATCTTATTCTCCCTGATCGCTTTGACACTGATTTACGCGTTGTTACTCGTAGTCGAAGTCGTCTTGCTGGTCAGATATACCAAAGGTGGTCACCCGGCGGGCATGCCTGACCTGCTAGCAGATGAGCAGCGCGACGATGACGACCGCGATAAGCCCTCAACCGATGTATTGTCCTTCGCATACTGATGCGAACCACAGCAACAGAAAGGTAATACGAACATGGAATTTCTTCCAACGTTGTGGTTCATCCTCATTGCGGTGCTGTGGATTGGCTACCTGATTCTGGATGGTTTTGACCTCGGGGTCGGGATGCTCATGAAAGGTTGGGCTAAGAACGAATCCCAGCGGCGCGTGCTGCTGAACTCGATTGGCCCCGTCTGGGACGGCAACGAGGTCTGGTTAGTTACCGCTGCGGGTGCCACATTTGCGGCGTTCCCGCACTGGTACGCGTCATTGTTTGCGGGGCTGTACATTCCGCTGACCTTCGCTTTGTTAGCGTTGATCTTGCGAGCGGTGTCTATCGAATATCGCGGCAAGTCGCACAGCCAGACCGCACGGAACCTTTGGGACTGGTGCATGGCCGGCGGGTCGTTCGTCGCTGCTTTTTCTATCGGAGCGATGCTGGCACTGACCTCTACAGGTCTGCCACTGGACTCCTACGGTGACCGAGTTGGAGGCCCATTTGCGTGGTTCAACGGGTGGGCGGTCCTGGGCGGACTAGCCGTCGTAGGCGTCTCGCTGGCAATGGGTTGGGCGTTTTTATCGCTCAAAACCCTGGGCGCACCACGAGAAGCCGGCAACCGTCACCTTCGACGCTATCTCCCGCTGTATCTGCTGCCCGCAGCGCTGTGGAGTATCGGCGTGATCGTGAGCTATCCCAAGGTGGTCTCGTGGGGCATGCTCGCGATGGCCGTCGGGGGGATGCTCATCGCATGGGTCGCTTCCCGGCAGCGCCGCGAAGGGCTGACATTTGTGGGCATGGTCATCTTCGTGGCACTGGGCGTCGGAGCCATCTTCACGTCCCTATTTCCCAATGTCTTGCCTTCAACGCTGGACGAGGCATATAACCTGACGGTGACCACCGCTTCGTCATCCGACTACACACTGTCGATCATGGCCGTCGTGACCGCCATTTTCTTTCCGCTTGTCCTGGCATACAGTGCCTGGAGCTATTGGACCTTCAGACGGCGGCTTGATGACCAACACATCCCAGAGTCAGCGGTGGTGACCCCGGTTTGATCCCCGAACTGCCATCCTCGAAGACAGGACGTCGAGCCCTGCTCGGACTCGGCGTCCTGGCGGCGGTCAAACTTATTGGCTGGATTCTGATCGCGACGTCACTGGCCCGCGGGATCAGCCATCTGGCCTCAGCTCTTCCGGCATCCGATGCCGCGCAATTGCTGCAACTGTTATTCAATTCGCCCAAAACCGCACCCGGGCTGATCGAGTCACTCATTGACCACACGACCAGCAGCGAATTCCTGGTCACTTTGGCGTTGGGTTTTGGCGGAGCGATCCTGCGCGGCATAGCCCAATGGGGCCAACAGGTCTTAGCCACTCGTGCCGCCCTGGGCGAAAAGGAGCAGCTGCGAGCCCAGTTGGTTCGTCACAGGTTAGCTGCAGCGGGCGCCCATGCCGATCGTGCGGGGGAAGACACCGTGTTAGCCTCCAAAGGTCTCGACGGCCTCGATGATTACTACACCGACTTCCTACCCTCGCTGGTTTCAGCCCTGGTTATCCCCCTGGGTCTGGGCCTTTGGATTCTGCTGCACGACTGGATCAGTGCGGCAGTCCTGGTACTGACCATCCCACTCATTCCAATGTTTATGATCCTTATCGGCAAATACACCGAGCATCGGGTCGATGAAGCCGCTGAGGGTCTCAATAGACTGTCACACCATCTCCTAGAGCTGGCCCGAGGATTGCCCGTACTCGTCGGGTTACGCCGGGCCGGCACGCAACGCAAAGCGCTCCAAGAAGTCTCAGCCGGTTATCAACGCACCACGATGAACACGCTGAAAGCAGCCTTCATGTCGGGACTGGCGCTCGAGCTCATCTCCACCTTATCGGTGGCGATCATCGCGGTGTTTATAGGTGTGCGACTCGTCAACGGCTCCATGGACCTCTATGCCGGGATCATGGTCCTAACTCTGGCAGCCGAAGTGTATCTGCCGTTTCGAAACATCGGCTCGGCCTACCATGCTTCCGAAGACGGCGTAGAAGCGCTCAAACGCGCCCGGGCCCATATCAACCAACCGGTCCCCGCAACACTAGCGAACATCCTAGACACCGCTGCTGCGAACGACGATCGAATCGTTGTCGATGACCTCACGATTGCGTACAAAGCGCTTCGTCGCGTCGAACACCAGCCGGCAGCTGGCCCAGAGTATCTGACCCCACAACAATATGCTGCAGCCAAACGAGACAGTACGCCTCAGCAGGACTCCGAAACCGATTATGTGCCCACATATGAAGTCGAGGAACTGGCACCGGTAGTTCAATCAGTGTCCATGCACTTGAGACCGGGCCAGTACACAGTCATGGGGGACGCCTCCGGTACAGGAAAATCCACCATCCTTAAAGCGCTCGCCGGGTTGTTGACCGATGCCGAGGCGGTCTTCACCGGAAGCGTCGGCGGTCTTGCCGGACGTCCGGTGGCATATCTGGCGCAGCACCCGGCGTTTGTCTCAGAGCGCGTCGACGATGAGCTGACTATGGTCGGATACGGCACCATAGAGCAACTCGGTGGCTCACCGGAGAGCTTGGATATGCCACACATCCTGATGACCTCGCTGCGTGCCGCCGGACTGGAGCGTTACGAACACCGTCGCATTGACGAACTGTCCCCAGGGGAACGGCGCAGACTGGGCTTTGCTCGTGTCCTGGCCCGGTTACTCGCTGCTGCAGCCGCAAACACGCCCCACCGCGCCTGGTTCCTTGTCTTCGATGAACCCACTGCCCACCTCGACCACGCCTCGGCCAACCGCATCCGCACCACACTGCGTGCGCTCGCCCAAGGCAGACTGCCCGACGGATCCACCCTGGACACGATCCTGCTGGTCGCCTCGCACGACGCGCTGATCCATGCCGATGCTCAGCAGCTGCTGGGCCAGAGCATCGCCACGCCTACACGTGCTGAACAGCACACACCGCAAACCCTGAGCCCCTCAAACACAGCTGCCCCCACCGGCGACGAGCACCGACAGTCGCGACGCAGAGTGACCGTGGCTGATTGGTGGCGGGTCCTACCGCTGAACAATCCCAAATTCCTTGGCGGTATCGGCTGGGCCGTGGCCGCACTGCTCTCGGCTGCCCTGCTGTCTGCTCTATCAGGCTGGCTGATCGTTCAAGCCTCCTATGAACCGCCTATCCTCTATCTGCTCGCCGTGATCGTTGGGGTCCGCTTCTTTGGCATCGGACGGGCTGTCTTTCGCTATGCCGAACGCCTGACGGTCCACGACGCGGTTCTATCGTGGGCCAACCGAATCCGCTTACGCGTCTGGGACGCGCTGGGCTCACAGGCCACCCAGTGGCACAAACTGACTCGCTCGGGTGGCGCGCTTTCGGTGCTCATCTCAGACGTCGATCAGTTACGCGATGCCGTGCCGCGGGTCCTGGTTCCCATCCCGGCGGCCTTGATCACCTGGGCGACCGCAACCGGGATCGTAGCCTTTATGGCTCCAGGGACATGGTGGCCAGCAGCGGTGGCGGGCCTTGCAGCCTTTGTGGTGGTACCCATCGTGGTCCATCTCGTCGATGCACGAACCAGCGCACACCTAGCCGACCATCGGACCGGCCTGGTATCGGCCACCTCCCGCCTGTTGACCGCAGCAGCCGATATGGCCGGCAACGGGATGGCCCAGCGCGCCGCAAATACGTTCATCACCGCGGACCGTCAAACCACCGCACCTCTGAAGCGCAGCGCGGCAGCAGCAGGACTCGGAGAGGGACTGACCTCGCTCATTGCAGCATGGGCAGCCGTCCAAACCATGTGGGTGGCCATCACCAACGGCATCTCAGCTCCCAACACCGCCCTGGTCGTCATGCTCATGTTGGCCATGGCAGAACCCTTTGGCCTGTTCAACCAAGCCACCCAAGAAGCACGCGTCCTCAACCACCAGCTGGGCAAATTGCTCCCGCTGTTGGACACCAACACACACCGCGAAGCCGACTGGATTGCACTGGAACCGACAGCCAGCTCCGGGGTGACGGCCTTGAACCTCCAGGACGTCACCGTGTCATACAGCCAAACCCAACCCGCTGTCCTCGACCACTTCTCGTTACATGCCACCACCGGTGACTTCGTTGTTGTCACGGGTCCCTCGGGGGCAGGAAAATCGACCCTGTTGGCAGTATTGTTGGGCTTTCTAGCGCCACAAGCCGGAACGTATCGCCTGACCGCCGATGCGCCAGACGCTTTGAACGCGCTCCAACACGTTGCGTGGTGTCCTCAGGAGGCCTATCTCTTCGACTCAACGCTGCGCTCGAATCTTGCGCTAGCACGAGATCCGGCACACCGACCCACCGATGAGGAATGCCAAACGGCGTTAGAAACCGTCGGGCTCGGGGAGTGGCTGGCAAATGCACCAGCAGGTCTGGATGCCCGTCTGGGACCCTCAGGCCACTTTATTTCTGGAGGCCAACGGCAACGGGTGGCCGTGGCCAGAGCATTATTAGCAGACGCTCAGGTGATCTTGTTAGACGAGCCCACCGCTCACCTAGGCGCCGATGAGTCCGCCGAGCTGCTCGACGACCTCAAAATCGCGCTGCGCGACAAAATTGTGGTCATGGTGACCCACGATCGACGCTTTGCCGACACCGAGGTCGCCGTACAGCTCTAACAGGTCAGACAGAACCTTCGGAGGTCTTCTCGGATTGGACCACTGGTGAGCCGCCGAGACCGATCGCACCGATGGCCGAGTCCAACACGATGCCAGAATCGTCCCGGTCCGAGTAATCTTGCGGTAGCGCGCGGGCTACGCCACCGGTGGTTGACGCTAGTGGTTGTGGACCAGCCCAGGCGAGCGCCAATCCGGTCTCACCGCGTAGCATGCGGTGCGCTCGCAGCCCCTGCGTATTGCGCCCTTTCGGAGCAAATTCATCAAGCGCGGTCACTTTAGCGGTCGACGACGCATCCTCTATACCAGCATCCGTGTCGGTGATGGTTACTACGACGGAGTCTTCGAGTTGGTTGGCAGGCGCCACCGAAAACGACAGCACCTTATCGTCTTGCACCAGCTTCATGCCGGCGACGCCACCCCCGGAACGACCCTGCGGTCGTACCAGCTCAGCAGCGTAGCGAAGCAGTTGCCCGGCTTGGGTAATAAACACCAACTGATCACCGTCATGAGCTGCGACACTGGCACCGACCACCTTGTCGCCATCTTTGAGTGTGATGGCTTCGAACTCATCCTGGTTCAGGGGCCAATCATCGTGCCGTACGCGTTTGACCACACCATTGCGCGTGCCCAGGGCAAGGACCTGGTTCAGCGGCACCATGGCAATAAGGTGTTCGCCGCGTTCCAACGTCAAGAAGTCGGTGGCCTTCACACCGTCGTTCATCGCTGGGGTCGCGGTCGGCTCCTGGGCTGCGGGAAGGTCGACCACATTGACCCGAAGAATTCGACCGGCATCCGTGAGCGCTCCGACTTCACCTCGAGCTGTCGTTGCAACAAGTGACGTGAAGACATCGTGGCGACGTCGTCTTCCGGCAGCGATGATGGGGGTGCGGTCTTGGGTGCGGAGTAACCGGCCGGAAGCCGATAGCAACACCCAACATGGGTCATCGGGAACTAACAGCGCAGACGCTGCCACCTGCCGGTCGGCCTTCGACGATACCGCGGTAACAGCCGGCGCGAGATCTTCCGATTTCAGCAGCTTCGTGCGGCGCTCATCGCCGAATTGTTCAGCAACTTCAGCTAGCTCGTTAGAGACGGTCTCGCGCAAGACAGCATCGGAAGCAAGGATTTTTTCTAGCTCCGCGATCGCGGCGAGTAACTCGTCGCGCTCAGTCTCCAGATCGAGTCGGGAGAATTTTGTCAGCTGCCGCAAACGCAGTTCCAAAATATGGTTGGCCTGAATCTCGGTTAGGTCAAAGACCAGCATTAACCGCTCACGAGCTGCGGCTGCATCATCCGAGGTCCGGATGATCTCAATGACCTCGTCAATATCGACCAGGGCTAGCAGTAATCCCTCGACCAGGTGCAAGCGATCCTTTCGCTTTCCTAACCGGTGAGAGGTGCGACGTCGCACAACCGTCAGCCGATGATCTACATAGACCGAGAGTAAGTCTTTGAGCCCCAGGGTCTGGGGCTGGCCGTCAACCAGCGTGACATTATTGATGCCAAAGTTCTCCTCCAATGGCGTGTACTTGTATAACTGCGCTAGCACGGCTTGAGGATTGAAACCCGACTTCAACTCGATCACGAGTTTGAGGCCGTGGTTGCGGTCGGTCAGGTCGATGACATCGGCGATACCGGCGACCTTTTTGGTGTTGACGGCGGTTTTGAGTCGGTCGATGACGCGCTCGGGACCGACTCCGTAGGGGAGTTCGGTGACGACCAGGCCGGTTCGGCGCGCAGAAACTTGTTCAACGTTGACCGTGGCACGCATGGTGAACCGACCGCGCCCGGTTTCGTAGGCCTCTTTGATGCCGTCTAAGCCAACGATTCTGGCTCCCGATGGCAGGTCTGGGCCGGGGACGAATTTCATCAGGGCCTTGGTGTCGGCCTCCGGGTTTTCAATCAAGTGTCGAGCGGCATCGATGACCTCACGCAAGTTGTGCGGGGCCATGTTGGTGGCCATCCCCACGGCAATACCGGACGCACCGTTGACTAGCAGATTGGGAAAGGCAGCGGGCAGCACGGTTGGCTGCTGCATCTGATTGTCGTAGTTGGGCTCGAAATCGACCGTATCTTCATTCAGATTGGCCGTCATCGCCACGGCTGCTGGAGCCATGCGCGCTTCGGTGTAGCGGGCGGCAGCAGGACCGTCATCGACTGAACCAAAGTTGCCGTGCCCATCAACAAGGGGAAGACGCAAGTTGAAGCCCTGGGCAAGCCGTACCATCGCGTCGTAAATGGCCGAATCACCATGGGGGTGGAGCTTACCCATCACCTCGCCGACCACGCGTGCTGACTTGACGTGACCCTTATCGGGTGTCAGCCCCATCTGGTCCATCATGTACAAGATGCGACGCTGGACGGGTTTCAACCCATCGCGAGCATCTGGCAGGGCGCGGGAGTAGATCACCGAATAGGCGTATTCCAAGAAGGAGTGTTCCATCTCGGAGGCGACATCAATGTCGATAATGTTCTGATCTTCAGTCGGCACGATTGCTGTCGTGGAGTTACTGGAAGACCTATTTTTTGAACGCTTTGACATCTGACCTTTCCCGTCACGTGGTTCCCACGGCCTGTTTGTAGCTTAAGATGATTATATGGCTGAACAGAAAACCAAACGCCCATATCCGGCTCACTGGGAAGCCGATGTGCTACTGCGCGATGGTGCGACAGCACGACTGCGCCCGGTTTCGCCAGACGATGCCGACGCATTGCAACAGATGCACCAGGGTCAATCTCAAGATTCTATCTACTTTCGCTACTTCACGTACAAATCCCAGCTGTCAGCCAAAGAGCTCGAGCGTTTCACCGTGGTCGATTACGTCGATCGCGTGGCTTTCGTCGTGCTGTTAGGTGACGAGCTGATGGGTATTGGCCGTTATGACCGACTCGGTGATTCAACCGAAGCCGAGGTGGCCTTCAATATTGCTGACGCGCATCAGGGTCGCGGTCTGGGATCGATACTGATAGAACACCTCGCGGCAGCGGGCCGGGAAAATGGGTTGCGCACTTTCACCGCCGAAGTACTGCCCGAAAACCGCAAAATGCTCAAGGTTTTTCAGGCGGCCGGATTCGAAACATCTCGTTCATTTGAAGATGGCGTCGTCGTTGTGGAATTTCCCATCGACCCCACGGCACGAGTACGCGCTGTGATGGAGGCCCGCGAGCACCGCGCCGAGGCCCAATCGATCGCTGAACTACTCCGCCCAGAATCCATTGCGGTGATCGGCGCATCGCGTCAATGGGGCTCCGTCGGCTTTGCGCTGCTTGAAAACATCATCGAGGGGGGATTTACCGGGCCGGTTTATGGCATCAATAAAGATGCCCTGGAAATCGCCGGCATGATTTCTCGTACCTCCCTGGCAGAAGTGCCTCAGGAGGTTGAGCTTGCTGTAGTCGCGGTGCCGTATGCGGAGCTTCCCGCCGTGGTCCAGGACTGTGCAGAGCACGGGGTCAAAGGATTGTTGATCGTCACTGATGGATTTACCGGTGAAGAAGGCCTAGCCGAACAACGCCGTCTGGTGCGCGTGGCGCGCAGCCACGGCATGCGGGTGATAGGCCCGGCCTCTGCTGGCATTATTAATACTGATCCGCAGGTGAGTCTTAACGCTTCGGTGTCTCCACAATTGCCACAACGGGGCTCGATCGGATTGTTTTCCCAATCGGCTGCTGTTGGTGCAATGCTGTTCACCGCAGCTCAACAACGTGGTATCGGCATATCGTCGATGATTAACGCAGGAAACCGGGCCGACGTATCCGGCAACGATGCGATGCAATATTTGGAAGACGACGTCAACACCAGCGCGGTGGGGCTCTATCTCGAGTCGTTTGGCAACCCTCGCAAGTTTTCGCGTATCGTGCGCCGCCTCGCCCGAAAGAAACCCGTGGTTGTTTCGCGCTCCCACGGGATGGGACGACGAATCCCACCGGGGCACTCCACGCGCACCACCGAAGCCCCGCACGGCACGGTGCCGTCGATGCTGCGTCAATCGGGTGCGATCGAAACCGACAGTTATGCCGCGCTCATGGATATCCTCCAAGTCTTAGCCTGCCAACCGGTGCCAGCGGGACCTCGGCTCACTGTGCTTGGCAACGCTCCATCGCTCAATCGATTGACGGTGGAAAATGCTCGAAGTGCCGGCTTAGAAATCGTCGAGGTTCAGGATATCCCTACACCTGGTGATCAGCATTCGATTGACGACGTCATTGATTCCCTCACTGCTGCTATCCGTACTGCGACTCAATCTGGTCAAACCGATGCGATTATTGTTGTGATGCAACCAGGCATGCAGCAGCGTGAAGGTGACGCGGCACGCCTGGCGCAAGCAATCAATGACGTGGCCGATGACAGCTCCATTACGGTGTTGGCTTCCTTCACCGCGGTGTTGGAAAATACCTTTAACCCAACCGCTATCGCAGGACAAGGCCAGTTGCGCGAGCGAGAGCCTGACGCTGATCCGGATGTGGTAGAACCGCAACAGCGTGGGCTGCCGATCTTTGCATCGATGGAACAGGCTGTCTCCGTGCTGTCTGAGCTTGTACAGTACCGTGCCTGGCGTGATGCAGAGCAGGGCATCGCGATTGAGTACGAGGATATTGACCGGTATAAAGCTGAACAGTTGGTGGATGAATGGACCGAGAACGCCACTGGTACCGAGTTGGTCAAACTCACGCGCGATCAAACTGATGAACTCCTGGCATGCTATGGGATCACGGTCCTGCCCTCACGGCGATTTCAGACCATCGACGAAGCCCTGGAATACGCCGAAGAGTTTGGTTACCCCGTGGCACTAAAAGCCGACAATACGGTTCTTCGCCACCGGCTCGATCTTGGGGGAGTTCGTCTCAACATTGATACTCCTCAAGCATTACGTACCAACATCGAATCGATGCGGGAGGTGTTGGCCCCGTATGGTTCTCCCTCGATTGAAGTCCAAGCGATGGCACCCACCGGTCAAGGATGTATCGTGGCAGCAGTGGAAGATCCACTCGTTGGACCGGTCATCTCCTTTGGTATCTCTGGTGATGCCGTAGAACTGTTAGACGATTGGGTTCACGTGGTGCCACCATTATCCGACCAAGACTTAGACCGTCTGCTCCGCACACCCCGGGCATCGGCTAAACTCTTTGGATACGGCGATATTCCAGCGGTGGATGTTGAGGGCGTGAAAGACTTGGTCGCCAGAGTTTCACAGCTCAAAGACGACCTGCCCCAGGTCGCCAGACTACGGTTCAACCCGTTGCTTGCCGCACCGGGTGCTACCACTGTATTGAAAGCCGAAATCTATATAGCTAATGCCGCAGTCCGCACCGACTCGGCTCGTCGGGCATTACTGACGCAATAACCCCCAGAGGACGAAACACATACCCATGCCGTATCCCGTACTGCCAACAGACTTGGCGCAGGACATCCAGCGTGCAGGATTCTACCCTCAGCTTGTGGCCAATGTGATGGGCCAGCAGCTGGGTGAACGTGAAATTCTGAGCCACTATGTGCACGTTGAAACGCACTTCGGTTACGACGATTTGCACCGTCACATCACGGTCTTGGTTCTTGCTCAAGGCAATGTGCTGGCGGCGTTACACCTCAATGATCTCGAAGATGAGCTCGACGAAGGCGCTGCGCGGGCATCGGTGGCAACCGAGATCATTCCGCTGTCCAAAATTGGCTCGTGTGTGGTCACCACAGGATACGACCACCCGCAGGAGTATCAACCTGGACAGCCTCCGTCTGAAGTCACGCTCGTGTTGAGCTGGGCCGGCGGTGCCAGATTAGAATTCGTTCCAAATTTGTGTGATGACCCAGACTGCGACGCTGATCATGGCTACATGGGTACCCGAGTCGCTGAAGACCTGGTGTTGCGGATTGCCGGTAAAGCAGACGGGCAACAGGCGGTCGATAAGGCACTGGCTTTCAGTCGCAGACTCCGAGACGCAATTTTAGATAACGCATCATGACGAGGGCACTGCCGGCCGGATTCAATCCCGAGCGTAATCTCACCCATGTTCTGCCATCTCTAGCTGCCAGTCTCGGAGCGGCGTTACCCAACACGTTGCAGTTGCCGAGGGCTCGGTCAGCGATCTTGCTGCTCGTGGATGGTTTAGGGCTTGAGCAGCTCGAACAATATTCAGCCCATGCACCGTTTCTTCGGAAAGCGTTGAAGCAACAGACCGAGGCTCAAACCGAGCTCTCCACGATCTACCCTTCAACCACAGCGGCAGCGTTGTCATCTCTGGGCACCGGCTTATCACCGGGTGAACATGGGCTCGTCGGATACGACGTATACGATCCGGACCGGGACACCGTCATCAATCAGCTCGGAGGTTGGGATGAGCGCACTGATCCCCAAACATGGCAGCCAGCCCCCACGATATTCCAGCAGCTCAACGAGCAGCGTTTAGCAGGTGTCCATGACATCGAACCCGTCACGGTTTCGTTACCGGCGTTTGAAGAGTCCGCTCTGACACGGGCAGCCCTACAAGGGCCCCGCTTCATTGGCCACGAAACACTCACAGCCCGGTTCGCTCAAGCAGCACACGAAGCGCAGCACCCCGGTAAGTTGATCTACTTATACGCCAATGAACTGGACAAAGTGGGCCATCAGTACGGGCCCGGGTCTGATGAGTGGTTGGAAGTACTAGAAGAGCTCGATGCTCAAGCGCGTCGGATGGTACGAAAACTACCCGAGGGCACAGTAGCTGCTGTGACTGGAGACCACGGCATGATCACTGTCCACCAGGAAGACCGGATCGACTTCGGCCATGAGGAAGAATTGGTGAGGCACATCGCTCATACAGCAGGTGAGCCACGAATGGTGCAGCTGCATTTCGCATCGGAGGCCACTGAGTCTCAGCGCGATCAGACCCTCGAGGCATGGCGGCAACGATTCGGTGATCAAGCTTGGGTAGTAACCCGCCAGCAGGCGGTGGAAGCCGGATGGTTCGGTCGCGTAAACGGCAGGGTCCTTCCACGGATCGGTGATGTCCTAGTGGCCGGTTTTGCCCCGATTGCGCTTTATGACAGTCGACGGGCCGCGCCCCAGAGTTTCGGCATGGTCGGGCATCATGGCGCGCCAACACCGGCTGAGGTACGCATCCCCTGGTTGCTTATTCGCACACCTGAATAAGGCTCCGAACAAAGTCAACGAGGCGTTCTACTTATCTTTTCGGGTCCCGAAAATAATTTCATCCCAGCTCGGGACCGTAGGCCGTTTTCTTGACCGGCTTGGCTCAGATTTTTTCTCGGCCTCATCAGGATCTGATTCTGCAGTATCGTCATAGGCCGGGGAGTGTCCTGACGGCTGATCCGCAGCTGGTTCAGGAGCGGTGCCCTCATCGTAGTCAGTCGGCTGCACTTCGCCGGCTACGACTTCGCGTCCGTCCCAGTCAGCTGGATCTTCAGCTTCATCATCAGACCATGCGACCTCGACTTCGGTCGTGACATTGACGATTTCCGACTCGGGTTGTTCAGCAGTCTCGAGTTCAGTATCTTCTGAAACCACAAGTTTGGGTCGTTGGGGGAGACTTGGCTCTTCTTCACGAGTGATCATCGCAGCTAATTCATCATCAGACTCTTCATCCACCCCGAGTCGTTGACCACGGCGAGCGTGTAGCACATCTAGCAACTCTTCGTGCGATTCGTTGGGCTGGTACGGCACACGAGACGAACCGTCTGTTTCAGATTCGACATCAAAGGGCGCATCCGCTACCGAGGAAAGAAAACTCCGCGGGGATGTCGAAGTCACAGGAGAGTCGGCTGGGCCGAATTCGCTGAGCACCTGAGCCCAGCGATTCGAATTCTCTAAATGCTTGGATTGTTGCTTATAACTCCACAAGGCTGGGGGAGGATCACCGATGGATGAATCTCCCAGTCCTTCGACCGAGAAGTTGGCTGAGACTGTCCACACATCGGAATTCTCTTCGCGCCATGCGTCCCATTCCACGGTGTCTGGATCCAGGCCCATCGCTTCCAACCGGTGATTCACCATCTCACCTAACAGTGCTGGCTCATCTCCGAAGACCGCCTCGTAGGCCTGATTGCCAAGCTGCGGGGCAGCAACCTCTAATTCCTGTGCCTGACGCGCAATCCAATCCCGTTCGGCAATGATTGGTGTGGCATACACTTCGAGACTCGCGCGCTCAGTGTCGAACCGTTCGGCAAGTTGGTCCACAGTGACTCCAGCACGCAACATGGCCTGGATTTCACGCGGTGAGAGCTCTTTGGCGGCTTCGTCGGCAGCCGCGGCCGAAGGGCGACCAATTGGACGGGTTGCGGCATTGCGTAACGCATCGGTGATAGGTAAATAAAACTCTTCACCATCACCATTCGACAGGACGAGCTCGTCCGCGCTGTCAGCGACTCCCACGAGCCGAAGCCGACGAGCGGGATCGTGCTTAAATGATGAACCCATGCAAGGCCTCCGAATATATACTACTTCTGTATGAACTCTGCCATGTAACCCGCGGGAAAACAGGGAAGTACCCCGGTGTGGCGCCCATTTGAGAGGGCAAATTCACCGCGAGTGCAATGCACTGAGATCTCGATTTGCAAAGTCGTCTCCAATAAGGTTAGATCACCTCGAAAACATGAGCCACAATCCGCCCAGGGTGAATCTGGCTCACAGGTGTCTTCCTTCGTGATACAACGTAGAGCACCATCTGAATGAATGCATCAAAACCTGATGTGAAACCTAACCGAATGCGAGATTCATGGCTACGGACTACGACGCCCCCCGCAAGAACGACGAAGAGCTTCGCGAGGACTCGATTGAGGAGCTACAGGCACGCAGAACTGATACGCAATCTGCTGTTGTCGACGAAGACGAAGCCGAAGCAGCAGAAGGCTTTGAGCTGCCCGGCGCTGACCTCTCAGACGAGGAACTGCAAGTCACCGTCTTGCCGGCCCAGTCGGATGAGTTCACCTGTTCTTCCTGCTTCCTGGTGCGCCACCGCTCTCAGGTTGCGCTTGAAGAAGACGGTATGCTCTACTGCACTGACTGCGAAGGTTAATACTGCCTCAGTGCACAGCACTAGACGTATCTAAGCTTCAGAACTTCAAAGGGGCGATCCCGTGTGTCACCACGGTCGCCCCTTTGAGTGTTAAAAGCCTATCGACACTACTTCTGCTGCTCGTCAGCGCGCTCGGCTTCTAATTGAGCACGCTCGGCATCGATAAGCCACTGCGGAATGTCCTCCTCGTGGAGGTCTTCCGATTGATCCTCGACATGCATGGTGCCACCCAGCACGGCCACGAGCTCTTCAGGGCGGGCAGTTGAGGTGAGCCAATACGGCGTACGATCCTGGCGGTCTTCAATCTGAATACGCACCACAGGCTTAATCCAGCTGCGCAGGTGCAGATATGCCAAGCCATGAAGCTTCTGTCCACGCTGTTGGAACGCTGCATCTCCCACATAACCGGTAACCTCGCCGACGTGCTCCCGTTCGATCGTGGCGCGGCCGACTTGCAAATGGGTTGACGTGACGGTGATATCACTTCGGGATGCCAGGAGGGCGAAGACGGCCACGGCCGCCACCAGGATTCCAGAAGCGATGCCCCAACCTGTACTCAGTGGTGCTAGCGTTAGCCAGCCGAGGACAGCCGCAATGATCACCAGTAACCACATCGACCATGTTGGACGCAGAGTCTCATGGTAAATGATTGAGGAGCCGCCCGGCCCAGTTCGCTTGTCAGCATTTTCTGTCATACCCTCCAGCTTACAGCTTGGGCTGAATTGCTTGCCATTTCAGAATGAGCCATTCCTGATGGCTAGAATGTGAGCCGATGGTAATGCCCGGTAGTCAGAAGAAAGCGCTAGGTGCACCGATGACCTATGATCATCTCGAATCACCGCATCAGCTCCGCATCGAGCTTAAAGTACTGGATGACGGAATCGCTCCACCACAGTATGCGTTGCCAGGTGATGCTGGTGCTGATTTGTCCACCACTAAAGACGTGGAATTAAAGCCGGGACAACGTGAGCTGGTCCCCACCGGGATAGCTATGGCAATACCCACCGGGTACGCCGGTTTTATTCACCCACGATCTGGGTTAGCTGTCCGGGCGGGGCTGAGCGTGGTCAATGCTCCAGGTACGATAGATGCAGGATACCGAGGCGAGATTAAGGTCCCCCTGATCAATCTCGACCCGACCGAGACCATTTACTTGCAACGCGGTGAACGTATTGCTCAACTCGTAATCCAACCGGTGTACCAAGCAACGTTTACAGTGGTCGATGAACTTCCTGACTCGGCACGCCGGGATGCTGGCTTCGGGTCTACCGGAGGCTTTGTCTCGGGTCGCTAACCTGCGGTACGGTCAAAAGAACTTAAAGGAGATTGCGCTACGATGCTTTTTGGTCGCAACAGACATGTGCAAGCCGAGACTGTGGTGTTGCCTGAACACCTACGGGAAGATGACGACGCTCCGGTAGGTGATACTCGCCCTGACGGACCGTTTGATATCACCGAAGTCGACACGAAAGACTTTAGTAAAGGTTACATGGACTTGGGTGCCGTGAAAGTACCGCTGCGCAAGAATGTGTCTTATCGACTCGAGCAGGAGCAAGCTAACCAGAAGGTATTCGCCGTTTCTGCCGTCCATGAAAACTCGACCTTACAAATTCAGGCATTTGCTGCGCCGCGTTCTGGCGGTCAGTGGGACGAAATCCGCCAAGAGATGTTTGAACAGAACAGAAACGCGAAGGGCGCTAAAGTCACGCTCGAAGACGGTGAATTTGGCAAAGAATTACTGATTCGAATCCCTGCGAAACTGCCGGATGGTCGACAAGGTGAACGACCCGCTCGGTTTCTTGGGATTGATGGTCCTCGCTGGATGATCCGAGCGATGATCATGGGGAAAGCAGCCTTGAAAAAAGACGAAGCTGTGATCCTGTACGACATCCTGAAAGATACCGTCATCGACCGAGGGGACCGCCCACTTCCAGCACGCCAAATGCTGGAGTTAACTCCGCCAGAAAATGTACTTGCGGCCATGCGTGAAGCAGCAGCCCGCCGGCGCGAACAAGCGAAACAACAAGACGCTAATCAATAGGAGCCGTCAGGAAACCCGCAGCAGAAGACACACCGGAATTGAGACCCACAATGCGCAAGGCCGAAGACGAGCCCACTGAGAATCAAGAGCAGATAGAACATGTTGCTCAGCGGCTAGCTGGTCGCGCTGCGGTCACTCAGAATGGTCAACTAGACCTTCTAGCCTCCGTCGGGGGAGTACGCGGGATTGCGGAAGCAACCGTTCCAGCGCTGGTTTTCTTAGTAACATTTATCAGCACATCGGACGTAGTCTGGTCGGCAATCCTCGCTGTGGGGCTCGCCGCGATCGCCAGCCTGGTGCGATTAGTGCAACGACAGCCTCTTACGCAGGCGCTTGCCGGAGTGTTCGGGGTGGCGATCTCAGCTGCGGTGGCCCTGCTGCAAGGCGATGCTCGCGGCTATTACGTCATCGGCTTTTACGTTTCCGCCGCATATGGCGCCGCATTCGCCCTGTCGATGGCCGTCAAGTGGCCCATTATGGGCCTCGTATATGGCTGGATTCGCGGTGAGGGGATCACTTGGCAGAAGAACCCCGTCCGACGCCGCAAATATCAGATCGCCACCTTGTTAATGGTTCTCGTCTTTGTTTCTCGGCTCATCGTGCAGTTGCCTATGTACTGGGCCAACGATGTAGTGGCTCTGGGTACCGCTCGGCTCGTGATGGGTGTGCCACTGTATGCATTGGTGTTGTGGTTTGGTTGGCTTGTGTCGAGACCTGCCGCGCACCAGCAGATGACACATGATGACACAGGTGGTAGTGACGATTCTGCAAGTGGGAGCGGAGTCGCTCCAAAGATATGACCGCGACCTTCACGGTGATACATCACACACGCCAAACCGATACTATGGTGGAGGGAACAGCGCTAAATGAAAAGCACGTGAAATTCGGCTTGCCGAGTTCACCCCATAAACCACACACAACACAATTTTGAAGCAGGCCGATCAATGACAAGCACAGGTTCTCAGACTGCCGCGCATCTGGCCGCCCATGATAAAGATGCTGGCCAGATCCTCACGTTGGAAGTGGGCGCGATGGCTCATGGCGGTCACTGCGTCGCACGCCACGACGGTAGAGTCGTGTTCGTTCGGCATGCCATTCCGGGAGAAATCGTTAACGCTGCGGTGACCGCTGGCGGAGAAGATGCCCGGTTCTGGCGCGCTGACACCGTCTCGGTAGTCCGACCCTCAGAATTTCGACGCTCGCATCAGTGGAAACTCGCAGACTCCATCCGGGCTCATGCCTCTGGCCGGTTTCCAGTTGGCGGCGCAGAGTTTGGTCACATCACTCTTGAGCACCAGCGGCGTCTCAAAGCCCAGGTATTTCGTGACACTATGGCACGGATTGGTCAGCTCAACGTCGAAGCGCCGGTTGTCGGTATTGCAGAAGATGAACCTACCGGATTGCACTGGCGCACGAGAAACGCCTTCTCTGTAACCGCTACTGGCCGGCTGGCCATGAATGTCCACCGCTCGGCTACGGTCGTGCCGGTGCGAAACATTCCTCTGGGGGTTCGTCAGTTGGATGCTTTACAGCTCTGGGACATTGATTTCACTGGAGCCGGACGTGTCGAGGTAGCAACACCCTCCCACGGCGAGGAAGTCCTTGTGGTGATCTTCCCACTAGACTCGGTGGCGGCAAATAAAAAACAGCTTGAACACCACATTGCCCAGTGGCGCAAGCGCATGATCCACTTACCGTCGAAAGTTTCCGTGGTTGTAGGTTTGCGCACCAAACAATTTGGCCCATTGGAAATGATCCGACTCCGTGGTCGCACGTGGTTGCGCGAAGTGGTCGAGACCGAACGCTACGGTACCCACACCTTCCGCATCTCTGGCGACGGGTTCTGGCAGGTTCACCGCGATGCACCAGCAACCCTTGTTAATGCTGTGATGCAAGAACTCCAGCTGGCACCCGGTCAGGTCATTGCTGATCTCTACGCCGGGGCTGGCCTGTTTTCGAAATTTATCGCCGATGCCGTCGGTGACCAAGGTGCAGTGTTGTCGGTTGAGGCGTCTCCGGGTGCCTCTCGAGACGCCCGTAAGAATTTACGGGAACATAAGCATGCTTATGTGATCAACGGCCTGACAGATAGAATCATCGGTTCCTGGTTGCAGCGCCCAGACGCCCCCATTGAGCAGGGTGGACTCGATGACCGCCCAGTCGATGCGGTGGTGCTTGACCCGCCGCGCGCAGGAGCCGGTCGAGCGACAATCACCAGAATCCATCAGTTGGCCGCAGAGAAAATTGTGTATGTTTCATGTGACCCCGCCTCCCTTGCTCGGGATACGAAATGGTTGGTGGAACACGGCTGGGAGATTGAGCAATCAACCATCTACGATCTGTTCCCTGACACATACCACATGGAGACGGTCACCACATTTCGGCCGTCAACCTCATTGAGACAAACACGCGAGCAAGACTGACTCGCGTTAGAATAAAAGCCACACCGCCCACGTATGCACTCACTGGGCTGGGCGGTTCGCACCGGCCGTGCCCTGACGTGTCACCTGCATGCGTTGAGCGACACAGCTTACACAGGACAATGGAAACGCCCCGAAGCGGGCGGGAAAAGAGGAGTCCACTGTGACTACAGTTGATAGCTTCGGTTCCAAAGACGTATTGAACGTCGATGGTGCTGAGTATGAGATCTTTCGGCTAGATAAAGTTGAAGGTTCTGAAAAACTTCCGTACTCGCTAAAAATCTTGCTTGAGAACCTGCTGCGCACCGAAGATGGTAAAAACATCACGAAAGAGCAGATTGAGTCTCTGGCCAACTGGGACCCATCAGCCCAGCCAAGCACCGAAATTCAATTCACGCCGGCCCGGGTGCTGATGCAGGACTTTACCGGTGTACCGTGTGTCGTTGACCTAGCAACTATGCGTGAGGCCATCGTTGATCTTGGTGGTAACCCAGAACAGGTCAACCCGCTCTCACCGGCAGAACTGGTTATTGACCACTCGGTGCAAATCGACCACTTTGGTACCCCCGATGCTGTCGAGCGTAACGTTGAAATTGAATACCAGCGCAACGGTGAACGTTACCAATTCCTGCGCTGGGGACAGACCGCATTTGATGACTTCAAAGTCGTACCTCCTGGCATGGGTATCGTCCACCAGGTCAACATCGAATACCTAGCACGCACCGTCATGACTCGTGAAGTAGACGGCGTGCTGCGCGCCTACCCAGACACGTGTGTTGGTACCGACTCCCACACCACCATGGTCAACGGCCTGGGTGTCCTCGGCTGGGGCGTTGGCGGTATCGAGGCCGAAGCAGCCATGCTTGGCCAGCCAGTATCAATGCTGGTACCACGGGTCGTCGGATTCAAGCTGACCGGTGAAATTCCAGCTGGTGCCACCGCTACTGACGTGGTGCTCACCATTACTGAAATGCTGCGTGAACACGGCGTGGTAGGCAAGTTCGTTGAATTCTACGGCGAAGGTGTCGGCTCGGTACCACTGGCTAACCGCGCGACCATCGGTAACATGTCGCCTGAGTTCGGTTCGACCGCAGCGATGTTCCCAATCGATCAGGTCACCTTGGACTACCTGCGTCTGACCGGCCGTCCCGAAGAGAACATCCGCCTGGTCGAGGCATACAGCAAGGAACAGGGCTTGTGGCACGATCCATCGAAGGACATCGAGTTCTCCGAATACATGGAACTGGATCTGTCCACCGTTGTGCCGTCGATCTCGGGTCCACGCCGTCCACAGGACCGCATCATTCTCGATGATTCCAAGGATCAGTTCCGCAAAGACATCCACGATTACGCCGACACTGATGAAGCCGGCGTAGGCCGTCCATCTCGGACCGCTGAAGTTACCCTGAGCGACGGTCGCGAGTTCGAACTGGATCACGGTAAAGTCGCGATCGCTTCGATCACTTCGTGCACCAACACCTCCAACCCATCAGTAATGATGGCTGCGGCAGTGCTGGCGCGCAACGCTGTGAGCAAGGGTCTGACCTCAAAACCATGGGTCAAGACCTCCGTCGCTCCGGGGTCACGCGTGGTCACTGAGTACTACGAGAAGTCCGGCCTGATCCCTGACCTGGAAGAACTCGGTTTCTCCATCGTCGGTTATGGTTGCACCACTTGTATTGGTAACTCCGGTCCGCTGGATCCCGAAATTTCCAAGACGGTTAACGAACACGATCTTGCCGTAACCTCCGTCCTGTCGGGTAACCGTAACTTCGAAGGTCGTATCAACCCAGACGTCAAGATGAACTACTTGGCTTCGCCACCGCTAGTTGTCGCTTACGCGCTGGCCGGCACGATGGACTTCGACTTCGAAAACGAACCTCTTGGACAAGACTCTGAAGGGAACGATGTCTTCCTAGCAGACATCTGGCCAGACCCAACCGAGGTCGAGGAAATCATCGGCGAATCGATCGACACCGACATGTTCACCGAAGAATACTCGACAATCTTCGATGGCGACCACCGCTGGCAGAGCCTGGACACCCCAGAAGGCAGCACCTTCGCGTGGGATCCACAATCCACCTACGTGCGGAAACCGCCATACTTCGAGGGCATGACCTTGAACCCTGAGCCTGTTGAAGACGTCACTGGCGCACGGGTTCTGTTGAAACTGGGCGATTCCGTCACCACCGACCACATTTCGCCCGCCGGTGCGTTCAAGTCGGATACTCCTGCAGGCCGCTACCTGCTGGAACACGGTGTAGAGCGCAAGGACTTCAACTCCTACGGCTCACGCCGTGGCAACCACGAGGTCATGATCCGCGGTACGTTCGCGAACATTCGCATCCGAAACCAGATGCTGGATGGTGTCGAGGGCGGCTTCACTCGTGACTTCACCCAAGAGGGTGGACCACAGTCCTACGTCTACGATGCAGCGATGAACTACAAAGAAGCTGGCACACCGCTCGTCGTGCTCGGTGGCAAGGAATACGGTTCCGGCTCCTCACGCGACTGGGCTGCCAAGGGCACCGCTCTGCTCGGCGTCAAGGCCGTGATCACCGAATCATTTGAGCGTATTCACCGCTCCAACTTGATCGGTATGGGCGTGCTACCGCTTGAATTCCCAACCGGTGAATCTGCCGACTCGCTGGGCTTGGACGGTACGGAAACCTTCGACATCTCCGGCATCAGCGAGATGAACCACGGTTCCACACCGAAAACCGTACACGTCACGGCAACCAAGGATGACGGTGCCAAGGTGGAATTCGACGCCACTGTGCGAATCGACACTCCTGGTGAAGCAGATTACTACCGCAACGGTGGCATCCTGCAGTACGTGCTGCGTCAGATGGCTGACAAAAACAACTAGTCGCCAGCTGACATAACGCCATATAGGCGCTAACCATCTGATGGCCCGGTAACCACAACGGTTCCGGGCCATTAGTATTTCTTATACAAGTGCCAAGATCTCCAGCAGGTAGGAGCTTTGCGTTGAGAGCTTGGCCCAAGACGAAGGACACCAATGACCATACTGCGGATGTATTACACCCCCGAGGACCAGAAGCGGCCAACCCACTATCGCGAAGCGTGGTGGGAAGAGGACACCAAGGAGTTCGTACTCCACCATGGCAAAGTAGGGGAGTCAGGCATCACAAGCGTCGAAAACGTGGCAGACAGCACGGAGGCCGACCTTCTATTGGCTTCCTTTGCCGAACAGAATGCCGCCGACAACTTTGTTGATGTCGAGGATCTCGGCACGGAAGTCTTTACTGTTGTTATTCGGTATAAAGGCACCACCCCGAATCAGGCCGAGCAAGCCAATGCCGAGAAATTTGCTCGCGAGTACGTCGCCCTGTTGGCCTGGCGCGGTCTTGGCGACATCGAGAACTGGGCTGAAAACCCTGATCGGAGCGCGTTTGTGTACCAGATCAGCACAGTGCATCGCACCAAGGCAGCGAAATACGCTACCGAAGCGCTTAAAAAGACCGATTTTCGTGCCGACCGAATGAAGATTGAAAGGGACTAGCAGTGCACTACCGTCGTGTGGGTTCGTCGGGTCTGGTGGTCTCGGCCATCGGATTTGGCTGTAATAACCTCGGGCGCCCCAACTCTGCGACCGAAGATCGTGACGAAGCAGTCCGAGTCGTCAAAGCGGCCGTCGATGCCGGGATCACCTTCTTTGACACCGCAGATACCTATGGGAAGACCCCAGGACTATCGGAACAATACCTTGGCCAAGCCTTACGGTCGGTCCGCGAACAGGTGATCATCGGCACCAAATTTGGGCTCGACATGAAGGGAGCCAATGGCCCGGACTTTGGTGCACGTGGCTCACGTCGGTATATCATGACAGCGGTTGAGGCATCTCTACGGCGGCTAGGTACTAAGTATCTTGATCTCCTGCAGTACCATTCCCCTGATCCTGACACGCCCATCGACGAGACGTTGGCTGCGCTGGATCAGCTGGTTCGTGACGGGAAAGTTCGCTATATCGGGCATTCAAATTTCTCCGGCTGGCAGATCGCGCAGGCTGAATATGTGGCCAAGGAACTGGGTACCGAACGTTTCATCTCCGCCCAGAACCACTACAATCTGATGGATCGTCGCGCTGAACTAGAGGTCCTGCCCGCCGCTGCGGCTCTCAAGCTGGGAGTTTTTCCTTACTTCCCACTAAATAACGGGCTCCTGACCGGGAAATACCATCCCGAGGGAGGGCCAGCAGGTTCCAGACTGTCATATGTTCGGCAGCACATGGTCGCCAACGCCGACTGGCACCAACTCGACCGGTATTCTGCTTTTGCCGCGGAGCGCGGGATGACCGAAGTTGAGGTAGCCTTTGGCTGGCTGGCAGCCCAACACCCAGTGGCATCGGTCATCGCCGGCGCGACGCGTGTCGAGCAAGTACAACAGAACGCCCAAGCCCTTGATCGTACTCTAACCGAGGAAGATTTGGCCCAGCTGGATGAGATCTTCCCACCGGTTGATAAGATTGCCCTGTTCTAAACTTTCACCACGGGAAAGAGCTTCACATCAACAGCGTCGAATTCCTCGTATCGGCCGGCTTTATCGGCCTAGCAATATTTATGCTGTGGTCGCTGCTGAGCCTCAGCGCAGCCCCTCTGCATCCAAGACAACGTCTCTGGTGGATGTTGGCGATAGTAATTTTGCCGGGAATCGGGTCCCTGGCGTGGTTATGGTGGATCAAAGGCTACTACCCGCGCCGAAAAGCAGCCGAGCCGACATGGGATCCAGCCACGCGCGCCATCAACGCCCCTCGCATGGGCCGACCGCGGCCCAGTCGCGGAAAGTACGAGTCCCCCGGTAACTGAGAACAACTACGTGGCGGGGTCCACTTCAACGTGGATCCAACCATCGGTGATCTTCGCCTCGTGACGAGTCAACGGTAAAGGTGCTGGACCTGCGACGGGCTCGCCACTGAGCTTGTCATAATTTGAGGCGTGACACGGGCATACAAAAGGCTCTGATGGCTCATTCTCACCGACGCCGACAATACAACCCTCATGAGTACACACGGCCGAATAGGCGTGAACCACTTGCTCGTCTTCACGATAAATGAGCATCTGATTCGCGCCCACTGCCATTTGCACCGATTCGCCCACCGGCAGGTCCTCTATGGCAAGGGCCGGGGTCATCTCACCGCCGGAAAAGTCTTCGCGCTCAGGTTCAGAGGCACATGCGGCCAGCGTGGCCGCAGCCGTAGCGAAGCCACCGGCGGCTAGGAATGTTCGACGTGACGGTCGATGTTGACAGCAGCTCATACCGTGTCTCCTTTGGTCTCATACACTCTCTGCTAACAGCCGCAGCTTAGCTAACTTTCGAGCGGATCTGGATCTAAGAGCGCCACCGTGATGATGGCAGACGTGGCCTGGATTTGCCAGGGCCTGGCTCCGAGATCTCGGAGCCGTCGTTCTACTGAGCCGGGCGTGATGGGTTCAGGAGGTCGCCAACATAACTCCCGCAGAGTTTCTGGTAGTAACAGGTTTTCCAACGGTATGCTCTGCTCCTCAGCCAAACGAGCCAAGCGTTTCCGGGAAGTCTGCAATCGCCGGGCCGCTAAGGGGTCTTTTTCGCGCCAAGCCTTAACCGCGGGCGGGGCTTGAGAGGCCACGCGCATGGGTGGCACTTTGTCGGGGTCTTGGGCTACCTTGATGCCATCTTGGATAGCTTGGAGCCATCGGCGAGCGTCTCGTGCAGCGGCCTTGCGGCGCATGCGTGGGATTTGCATCAGCTGTGGAACGGTTCGTGGTTTTGCCTTGGCCACCGCAATTAATGTGCGGTCGTTGAGTAACTTTCCCGGGGGCAAATCTCGAGATTTGGCAAGCTTTTCGCGAGTGGTCCACAGGGAGCGGACGATCGCTAAGGTTTTGCGGTCGTTAATTTCATGGATGCCCGAGGTTTTCCGCCAGGGATCTTTCCTGGGTGGTTTATTGGGCCGGGCTAGCAGCGAATCGAATTCTTCATAGGCGATCTCGAGCTTATGCTCATCTTCGAGCTCCCGAATCATTGCGTCCCGGAGCTCGTGTAAGAATTCCACGTCCAATGCAGCATAGTTGCGCATGGCTTCCGTCAGCGGACGGACAGACCAATCTGCCGCCGAGTGCTCTTTTGCCAGCGTGATGTTGAGCTTGCGTTCCAGCAGTGCGGATAGGCTCACCCGAGGATATCCCAATAAACGTCCGGCAAGCTCGGTATCGAATAATTGGTCGGGCCATAAACCAGCCTGATGCAGCGAGGGCAGATCTTGGATCGCTGCGTGCAGGATCCACTCCACACCCGCAAGCGCCTCTTGAATTGGCTGCAGGTCTTCCAAGGCCTCGGAATCGATGAGCCAGATGGTTTCAGAGTCGCGTTTAAGCTGAATAAGGAAAGCCCGTTGACCATAGCGGTACCCGCTGGCGCGTTCAGTATCGACGGCCACAGGGCCTGAGCCTTGGCGGAGCTTCTCAGCAGCGTGACGTAATTGTGCTTCGGTGTCGATGACTGGGGGGATCCCGCCTGCAGGTGCCTGGACAAGGACCGGTTCCTGCTCGTTGTCCGGCGTCTGAGGTGCAGGTATAGCACCGCGTGATTCTTCCGAATCATCTGCGGCGAGACGGGCGCTAGAAATCGTTATTTCCTTCGTATGTGATTCAAGGGGATGACACCATCCGTGGTCGGTGGTAAACCAGCGAACGTGCACACCATATCGCTCCACGCAGTGAGGTGTCTATCTAGGTGGTCGCCGGCAGGAGTCCACGAGGCTCGTAGTTCTAAGTCTATAGTCTCGAGTTGCTGGTCTATCATCCCAAAACTTTGTGACAGCACTCGGCTGGCTGTCCCGCCAGGTTGACGGTACGTGGCTGCTGCTTCATCGAGGGCTTCGACCATCCATGTCCACGCTACTTCCGAGACGAGCGGATCTTCACCCACATCGGATTCGAGACTGGTGCGAATGTAGGTAATGATTCGAAAGTTTCCGTCCCACACTGGCGAATATTGTGGGTTGTATAAGAGGATGAATCGGCCCACGGCCAGCGCTTCACCGTGTTGGCCCGCGACGTCTGCAGACATCGCGACCGCGTAGGGTGCCAGCTGTGCTGGTGCTGGCACCTCATCGAGCTCTACTTCGCTACGCGTATCGGCCTGCCGCAGTTGGTCGAGCGCGACCCGGAAGGTCTGCGGCGCGGAGTTTAAACTGTGCGCCTGAGCTTGTTGGGGATTCACAATTCTAGGTTAAACCCCCACTTGAAGGATTTAGCGGCGGCGCGCCGAGTATATTCGCTCTAGAAATTATTCTGTGGTATTTGTCAAATCTAAGCTCAAGGAGTTGATGCAATACCGAAGATCTGTGGGGGTGTCGAAGCCTTCGCCCGCAAAAACGTGACCCAGGTGAGAATCGCAGTTGCTGCACCGAACTTCAACCCTGGTCATCCCCATGGAACGGTCTTCAATATAGGTAATCCGCTCGTTATCAGTTGGAGCATAGAACGATGGCCAGCCACAGCGTGCATCAAATTTTGTCGATGACGTAAACAGCTCCTCGCCACAGGCCCGGCACGAGTACGTGCCAACCTCTGTAGCGTCCCAGTATTCGCCGGTGTATGGGCGCTCCGTACCGGCTTGACGTAGTACGTGATATGCCTCTGGGCTCAAGCGCTCACGCCACTGTTGTTCTGTTAAGGCCCGCGCCTGGTCGCGAGAAAGCGACTTGTTAGTGGCAGCTGCTGTATTTTCCGAGGGTGTCGTGGCATCTTGTGTCATGGTGCTAATCTATCGGTCGCCTCGGGCGCGGTCGAGGTATTTACCTGACTGCAAAACACCCCTCATACGCAATCAGGCGAATGTCAACGACACGCTAGCGAAAATGTTGCTTTCAAGTAACAATGTAGCCATGGGTGATGACAACCTACGTAACCGCGTCCGAATACCATTCAGAGGCACCCAGAATCGACGAACAAAGCGAACCATTCGGTGGTCTGCCCTAGGAGCCATTACCGGTGCGGTCGCCGGAACGGCCCTTGCCGCAATTCCGACACTGGCCTCTATCTTTGCGCGCACGGTAGTGACTCCAGAACCTCACCCAGCGGAAGACGTTCGGATACTTTCATATCGCCCAGGAGCGGGCCCTGCGGGCCAAGACGTGATCGATTTGTCGATCACCACCCAGACCACTGTCCGGGGGCGGTACGCCTTGGCATTTCATCTAGGGGAGGGGATTGCCCGAATCGGGGAAGTCGTTTCGACCAATGTCAAAGAGCAAACAGTGACTCGAGTTGTTGAAGAGATATACCGGGGCAATCTGACCACGGCTGCTCGAGGACGGTGGGCGGGTTTCGTCTGGCCCACTCCCCGCGAAGCCGGTTATGGCTATGAAGATGTTCTTATTCCGGTCGACAATGGTCTGGCTCCGGCGTGGTTCATTCCGTCAACCCGAGAGACTGCGCACCGCGACACCTGGATGATCACGGTCCATGGACGTGGTTCGAAACGCAGCGAAGGCCTGCGCATGATGGGTATCGCCCAGCGCATGGGGATGCCCGGATTGTTGATTTCATATCGCAACGATGGCGAAGCACCAGATGCGCCTGATAAGCGATACGGACTGGGTGCAACCGAATGGCCAGACGTAGAAGCCGCGATCCTTTATGCGCTCAACAACGGCGCCAAGTCTGTGGTGCTAGCTGGGTATTCTATGGGCGGAGCCGTCAGCCTGCAGTTGGTCCATCGCTCTGTACTAGCACGATACGTCCGGGGCTTGGTATTGATCGGGCCGGTGATCGACTGGCTCGACGTTTTGCGCCACCAGGCACGGATCAATCGTCTGCCACACGCGGCAGGAAAATTGGGCCGATGGCTCATTGAGTCGCCATGGGGCAGAACCATCACGGGTTTAGCGGCCCCGGTCAATTTAGGTTCGCTCGATTGGGTCACAAGGTCTAACGAACTCAAACACCCCGTGTTGATCTTGCACTCCGAAGACGACGATTTTGTGCCGGTCGGACCATCCGCGCAACTGGCAAGAAAAAATCCCCAGTTGGTGAGCCTTATTCGCTTCCACGATGCCCGCCATACCCGCGAGTGGAACGTTGATCCGGCGCGTTTCGAATCAGCGGTGCTGACCTGGTTACATGTTTTGCTCAATGGCGCAGCCGAGCACCGCTTAAGCCTTGCGGGCCCAAAAACTGCTCAGGAATGGGGTAGCGCCTATAATGGGAGCAGTCAATGAACCCTAACCCCCGTTGAATTCAACGGAAGAGGAGTTTGCAACAGTGGCAGGTCACTCAAAATGGCATACAACGCGACACAAGAAAGCTGCGTTAGATGCTAAGCGCGCCAAAATGTATGCCACCCACATTAAAGCTATCGAAGTAGCTGCACGTGCTGGTGGCCCCGATCTTGACGGTAACCCCGCTTTGGAAGTCGCCGTCACCAAGGCGAAAAAACAGTCGGTACCGAACGACAATATTGATCGTGCGATTAAACGTGGCGCAGGACTGACCGGGGAAGTAATTGATTATGCCGAGATCATGTACGAAGTCCGGGGCCCAGAAGGTTCCGCTCTTCTCGTTGAGTGTCTCACCGACAACCGCAACCGCGCTGCTTCCGAAGTACGCGCCACGGTGACCCGCAACGGTGGCTCGATGGCGGACCCAGGGTCCGTGGCATTTATGTTTGAACGCCGTGGCGTTGTGCGTGTTCCAGCGGACAATCATGCAGAAGATGACATTATGATGGCCGTGATCGATGCTGGAGCCGAAGAAATCATCCAGTCCGGTACTGCATTCGAGATTGTCTCAGAACCTGCTGATGTCCATGAAGTGTCGAAGGCTTTGGATGAAGCCGGCATCGAATACGAGTCGGACGATGTCGAGTTTTTTGCCGAGATGAAAGTCGAACTCGATGCGAAAGCTGCCCAATCGTTCATTCAACTGTGGGACGCGGTCGAAGCACTCGACGACGTACAAAACGTCTACGCCAATGTAGAAATTACCGCTGAAGTTCTCGATGAATTAGCTGCACAGGACGCCTAAGTGACCGACCGTAACCGCCGACCAGCACCCACCAGTCTTCGGGTTTGTGCCGTAGACCCGGGGCTGACCCGCTGCGGTATTGCGGTAGTAGATATCGCATCGAACCGGAAGGCTCAACTTGTCGACGTGACTGTCGTCGGTAGTCCCGGAACCGAGCCCATCGGCAAACGCTTAGCCGTTATTGATCAGGCTATGGATGACTTGTTGGATAAGTATCAGCCCGAACATTTAGCGGTAGAACGAATGTTTGCCCAACATAACACCCCGACCGTGATGGGTACTGCACAAGCGTCCGGGGTCGCTATTGCAGCAGCGGCTCGACGCAACATCCCCACTGCTTTGTTGACTCCATCGGAAGTGAAAGCGGCAGTCACCGGATCGGGAACAGCCGATAAGAAACAAGTCACAGCCATGGTCACCAGAATTCTGGGACTGACCACCTCACCAAAACCTGCAGATGCTGCCGATGCGATTGCGATTGCTATCGCCCATGCCTGGCGAGGTGGTCTTTTCGGTCGCGGATTAGACACCGGCAAACTGACGAGTCCGGCCCGGGCATCGAAGTTTGCGGGTGCCACGACAGACCTGACACCGGCCCAGAAATTGTGGTTGGCAGCTGAACGACGCACACAATAATTACTTACGTGTGGGTACAACCCGAAAGTTTGCCCCCACGGTTAGCGATGGCTCGGACCATCAGAGGGAGCACACATGATCTCGTCGCTCACCGGCGAAATCCAACACATTGGCATCGACCATGCTGTCATTGCGGTAGGCGGCGTCGGATACGTGTTTTCGGCTAGCCCAACCACCCTGTCTGCGCTGCGCTTGGGTCAAGATATCAGCGTTCAGACGCTCTTGCTGATCCGCGATGACAATCCGGTCTTGTACGGTTTTGGTACCGCCGACGAGCGCGAGATTTTTGAAACTATGATGACGGTCTCGGGCATCGGACCCCGCATTGCGCTTGCGGTACTCTCCGTTTACCATCCTGACGAAGTTCGACAAAGTATCGATCAACAGGACGATAAGGCATTCACAAAAGTGCCAGGAATCGGACCAAAATCTGCTCGCCGCATTATTCTAGAGCTCTCAGGCAAGCTCGTACCACGCGAGGAACCCGATGCACCCGCATCAGGCGCGCCTCGCGGGGCAGAGCCCTCCTGGAAAGAACAAGTTCAACAAGCTCTGGTGGGCTTAGGGTGGAGCGAAAAAGATGCGCTCAAGGGCATTCAGCATGCCCTTGACAATGATCCAGAATTGGCGACCTCAACTGATGTATCGGCCGCACTCCGAGCAACCCTGCAGAACCTCGGTGAAGGCCAGACAAGGCAGAGACACTAATCTATGACTACCGGCGGATTCTCCCCAGAACAAGGTGACGATCGGATCGTTGCCGGAAGCTCCATGAGCGAAGAACGTGAAGTCGAAGCGGCATTACGGCCCAAACATCTTGCGGAGTTCGTGGGCCAGCACCGAGTCCGAAATCAACTGTCTTTAGTATTAGAAGCAGCGAAACTGCGCGGTGCGACAGCAGATCACATCCTGTTGTCCGGGCCGCCAGGGCTGGGTAAAACCACGCTATCGATGATCGTGGCAGAAGAAATGAACGCCCCACTACGCATCTCCTCGGGTCCCGCTATACAACATTCAGGGGACCTTGCTGCCATCTTATCTTCACTGACCGAAGGTGAAGTGCTGTTTTTGGACGAAATTCACCGCATGTCCAGGCCAGCCGAAGAAATGCTGTACATGGCCATGGAAGATTTCCGAGTCGACATCGTCGTAGGCAAAGGCGCCGGGGCGACCTCCATCCCTCTGGAGTTACCACATTTTACGATCGTGGGCGCCACCACGCGGGCCGGCTTGCTGCCCGGACCGCTCCGGGATCGATTCGGGTTTACAGGACATCTGGATTTCTACTCCAACGACGAGCTCGAATTGGTGCTGCGCAGATCTGCCACGATGCTTGATATGCACCTTACCTCCGAGGCGTTTACCGAAATTGCAACGCGTTCTCGCGGCACGCCTCGTATCGCCAATCGACTGCTACGTCGTGTGCGGGACTGGGCTTTAGTCAACCAGTTATCTGACGTTGACGCCCGAGCAGCTGCCGCAGCTCTCGATATGTATGAAGTGGACTCGCGGGGATTGGATCGCCTAGACCGCTCCGTGCTTGATGCGTTATGTACGAAGTTTCATGGCGGCCCGGTGGGACTTTCGACTCTGGCGATTGCCGTGGGAGAAGAAGTCGAAACGGTCGAAACAGTGGCAGAGCCCTATTTAGTGCGAGAGGGTTTACTCGGTAGAACTCCTCGTGGCAGGATCGCGATGCCCGCGGCTTGGGAACATCTAGGGTTGACCCCACCAGAAGATACCTCGACCCAGGGGTTATGGTCCCTGATTCCTGAAGAGACCGCTATGGGCGACTCATCACGACTTAACACGGAACCAGCTGGTTCACTACACCAAGAAAACCTCGACGGGATCTTATATTTTGAGGACCGAGACTGACACGTCACCGCATTTGATCGAAGATCCGGTCCCAGAATTCACGCTATTTCCTATGGACCATTAGGATAGGCTCAGACAATATGTGTTAATTGCCGCTGGGCGGTAGTTTTCCGTGCGTGCCGACCGAGCACGAATACGACCTAGATAGTTGGTAGATTACTGATGATTAATAACGCTGAGTTAACCACCGTTGTGGCACAAGCCCAAGGCGGCCAAGAAGGCGGTTCAGGCATGTTCATGCTGCTGATGCTAGCGGTGCTTGCCTTGCTGTTCTTCATGATGATCCGGCGTAGCCGTAAAGCTATGAAGACCCAGCAAGAGCAGCGCGCGTCGCTGCAGCCGGGTATGGAAGTTATGACCACCTTCGGTCTTTTCGGGACCATCACACAGGTAGACCATGACGATAACAAAGCCATCATGGAACTTTCACCTGGTCAGTACGCGACCATACACCTACAAGCCATCGGTCAAGTGGTGGAAGAAACTGATCCAGAGCAGCTGCCGGAATCGGATATCACCGTTGATGACATTCCGGATTACCCTGAGCAAGCTGGTCCTGACACCAAGAACTCCGACTATGGCTCCGAGTATAACGATCCCCGCGATGATCGCGACCGCTAGACCCTAGCAACTTCATTCGACGAACAGAATATTGAAAGTCCCTAAACTCTATGGCGTCTAAGACCCCGCAATCTCGCGCCCGACGATCCCTGGCATGGCTAGCCGCAATCATTGTTGGCCTCAGCGCCATCATGGGAATTGGTATCGCGACCAACAATACTGACGGCACCCCGTTGCTGGCCCTGGACCTTGAGGGCGGTACCCAGATGGTACTGTCCCCAGAAACAGCCACCGGTGAAGATGTGACCTCTGAGCAGATGAGTCAGGCCGTGGAGATCATCCGGCAACGCGTCGACGGGACGGGGGTCTCAGAAGCAGAGATCAACACGCAAGGCGACAATAACGTTGTCGTCTCCATGCCCGGTAGCCCAGACGAACAGACCCGAGAACTCATTCAGGCTTCAGCCAACATGGAATTCCGTTCGGTCATCACGCAGGGACCCTTCACCGCCGTGCCTGAAGAAGAGCAAGTCGATGTATCTGACATTCCAGAACCTGAGGCTACGCCCGAACACGGTTCGGACCCCAACTGGGTCACCCCGGAACTCTACGATGAATTTCAAACGCACGATTGCACAGCACCCGATGCCGGCCAAGTGCGTGATGATCTGCCCGCTGATGAAGCCGTAGTTGCCTGTGATTTCGAGATGGGCGTGAAATACATTCTGGGTCCGCTGGAGATTTCTGGCGATCAAATTGATTCGGCCGATCATGGAATGGCACAGACGCCAACCGGTGTGGCTTCGAGTCAGTGGGTTGTCAATATAGCCTTTGAGGATGAGGGAGCTGAAGCCTTTCGCGAGGTGACACAACGCCTCACGGGCATGAACCCACCACAGAATCAGTTCGCGATCCTGCTAGATGGACAAATAGTCTCAGCGCCGGCATCACAAGCCGTCATCACCGATGGACGCGCCCAAATTTCAGGTAGTTTCGACGAAGAACGCGCTGCTCAGCTTGCAGAACAGCTCGAATACGGAGCACTACCGATCTCATTCGAAGTTGAGTCGGAACAACAGATTTCAGCAACCCTTGGTCAAGACCAACTGTTCTGGGGTCTGATCGCCGGACTTATTGGCCTGGCCTTAGTCGCCATCTACCAATTCTTCCAGTATCGGGCGCTTGGCCTGGTCACATTGATCTCCATTGGAATCATGGGATTGATAACCTACCTGGCGATTGTGCTTCTCGGTTGGTCAGATAACTATCGGCTCTCACTGGCCGGAATTGCCGGGATTATCGTCTCAATCGGGCTGACCGCTGACTCATTCATCGTCTACTTCGAGCGCATTAAAGATGAGATGCGTAATGGCCGTCCATTTGACTCAGCCGTGAACTATGGCTGGGACCGTGCCAAGCGGACCATTACGGTCTCGAAGCTCGTCAATATTTTGGCTTCCGTCGTGTTGTTCTTCGTTGCCGTGGGCAACGTCCGCGGTTTCGCATTTACCCTGGGATTGACCTCCATCGCGGACCTCATTGTGGTCTTCTTATTCACCCACCCCGTGATGCAGCTGTTGGCAAAGACCAAGTTCTTTGCCAGCGGTCATCCGATGTCTGGTATGGATCCGTCTCTGCTGGGTCAAAAGCCGCTCTATCAGGGGGCAGGCCGAGTACGTGAGTTCCGTCCTGAAGGCGAAGTCAAAGAGCACCGACAGAAGAAAAACAAGCGCTCTGGCAAAGAAGCGCAGCGACGACAAACGATTGCGGAGCGTCGCGCTGCCGAACGCGAGGCGGCCTTGCAATCATCGAAATCTGCAGAGCGTGAGCCTGCACAGGAGGAGTCATGAGTCGCTTAGCAACGTGGGGGAATGAGCTCTATACGGGCAAGACCTCGTACCCGTTTGTGCACAAATGGAAGACATGGTTTGTTGTAGCTCTGATTCTGTTGGCCGCAGCCGGTGGCATTACTGCATTGCGCGGCGGATTCAACTTGGGCATCGAGTTCCGTGGGGGATCCGAATTCACCGTCTCAGCTGTGGAGAATACCGATCCGCTCATTGGTGAACAAGCCGTTGCCGAAGTCATCCCCGAAGCGGAGGCAACCGCGACCAATATCGCTCCCGGTACGATTCGGGTGCAGACCGCCGAGCTGACAGATGAACAAACCCTTCAAGTGGCAAGCAACCTCGAGGATGGTTATAACGTCTCAGCTGACCAAGTCACCTCGAACTTCGTGGGTCCGACATGGGGTGCCGCGGTATCCGAACAAATGTTTATCGGGCTTATTGTCTTTCTCGTCCTGGTAGCCCTATATCTAGCGTTCTACTTCCGCACCTGGAAGATGTCAGCTGCCGCTATTATCGGCCTCATCTATGTCGTCATGCTCACGGTGGGTATTTACGGCGCAGTAGGATTCGAGGTCACACCGCCGGCGATTATCGGGTTCCTATTAATCTTGTCGTACTCGCTCTACGACACCGTCGTCGTCTTCGATAAGATCCGAGAAAATACTCAGCGTCTCGAAGAAGACCGGACACGAACCTTCAGCGAGTTGGTTAATCTCGCGGTTAACCAGACTCTAGTTCGTTCCATTACCACGTCCATCGTGGGTATCTTGCCGGTCGGGTCTATCCTGTTCATCGGTGCTGGGCTGCTGGGTGCCGGCACGCTGCGTGATATTTCCCTGTCCATTTTCGTCGGTATCATCGTCGGTACGGTCGCCACCTTGTTCATCCAAGCACCGCTGTATGCACTCTTCCGTCGAAACGATGACAGTATCCGTCAACGCGACCAACGCATCCTGCGTCAGCGCAATACTGGCAACGCGGACATCGCTCTCGACGACGAGGCGTCAACAAATACCGCTACCTAATCTGCCGTCCTGTCACTAGATTCTGCTGTCCTGTAGCCTTGGCAACAAGCTGCAGGACAGCAGACGTTAAATTTCGTGTTCGAATGTAGCTAAGAATTCGTGGTGACCTCGTGTAGCGGAGTAGACTTATCGGTTACAGTGGAGGATGACCCCGAGGGGAGGGACCGTGGCTTCAACTCAGCCCGCTTCGCATGACCGAAAGCAAAAGGGCGCTGCCGAGACAACCCCGGCGCGGGGTTTTGGCCGGTTCGCCCGCTTGACAGGGCGCGGTTACTCACCGCTGCTTGAACCACTGATACGCACCCTGAAGGTTCGCCACCCCAAAGACGACATCACCCCCATCATCCGCGCCTTTAACGTCGCGAATTATCATCATCGCGAGCAATTCCGAAAATCTGGCGACCCATACATTACCCACCCCGTTGCAGTGGCAACTATTTTGGCCGAACTTGGGTTGACCGGTGAAACGTTGATCGCTGCGCTGCTGCACGACACCGTGGAAGACACTGACTACACCCTCGAACAGCTCACCAAAGACTTTGGCCCCGATGTAGCGCTGCTCGTTGATGGCGTCACGAAATTGGATCGCGTGGAATTTGGTTCAGCCGCCGAAGCGGAAACTGTGCGCAAAATGATCATCGCCATGGCCAAAGATGTGCGCGTGTTGATGATCAAGCTTGCAGACCGTTTGCATAACGCCAGAACCTGGCGGTACGTAGCTCCAGAGTCGTCTGCACGTAAGGCGAAAGAAACCTTGGAGATCTACGCGGCCCTGGCGCACCGACTGGGTCTGAACACCATTAAGTGGGAACTTGAAGATCTGTCGTTTGCTGCGCTGTGGCCGAAGGTATACGCCGAGATCGTACGGCTGGTGGGGGAGCGCACGCCACAACGACAGAAGATTGTCGCGAACCTGACCGAACAGGTTGAGAAAGAGCTTCGTTCCGTTAAGATCCGAGCCACGGTGACAGGTCGGTCGAAACATTATTATTCGATCTACCAAAAAATGCAGGAACAAGACAAAGAGTTCAACGAGATTTACGACTTGCTGGGCATCCGTGTGCTCGTTGAGTCAGTACGTGACTGTTATGCAGTCCTCGGTGCATTACATGCGCGGTGGTCACCGATTCCTGGTCGCTTCAAAGACTATATCGCGATGCCGAAGTTCAACATGTATCAGTCGTTACATACCACGGTTATCGGACCTGGTGGCAAGCGAGTCGAAATTCAGATCAGGACTCATGAAATGCACCACCGCGCTGAATACGGCGTCGCTGCCCACTGGATCTATAAGCGCGCGGGTAGTGCTGAGGCACAAACTCCCGGTTGGCTCAAAACCGTGCTGGACTGGCAACAAGATGCTTCTGATCCGAATGATTTTCTCGATTCACTACGCACGGAGATTGGCTCCTCCGAGGTCTATGTCTTTACACCTAAGGGCGAGATCAAGGCTCTTCCCTCCGGGTCAACACCTGTCGATTTCGCCTATAGTGTGCACACCCAGGTGGGTCACCGCACCGTAGGCGCACGGGTCAATGACCGCCTCGTGCCGTTGAACACGGTCTTGAACCACGGCGACTCTGTCGAGATATTCACCGACAAGGACGAAAATGCCGGCCCCTCGCAAGACTGGTTGGGTTTTGTGCGCTCCGGGCGTGCGCGTAACCGTATTCGCCACTGGTTTTCCAAAGAGCGTCGTGATGAGGTTATCGAACGTGGCAAAGAACTGCTCACGAAGGAAGCGCGCAAGCACACCTTACCCTTGCAACAGATGCTGAGCACCGACACCCTGAGTCAGGTTGTCGAGCGGTTGAACTATGAAGACATCCAGGCGCTGTATGCTGCTGTCGGCGAGGGCTCCATCTCCTTGCAGAATGTGTTTAAACATATTGAGCAGATTCTTGTACCGGAAGATGAAAGACCAGAACCGGAACCGGATACTGTCGCCATCCCAACCATCCCACACCCATCCCGCCACACCGACTCAGGTATTGTCGTGCCCGGTGCGGGAGATGTCATGGCGAAGTTGGCCCGCTGTTGTACGCCGGTTCCATCCGATGAGATTATCGGTTTCGTGACCCGTGGGTCTGGTATTTCTGTGCATCGGAAAGATTGTTTGAACATCGTCAACACCCCTGAACGGGATAGGATCCTCGAGGTACAGTGGGCCCCGAGTTCGGACGCAACCTTCAACGTTGATATTTTGGTATTGGCGCTTGACCGAAAGCAGCTGTTATCCGACCTCACAGCAGTACTTTCGGATCATCACGTCAATATATTAAGCGCAAATGTGAAAACCCGGCGCGACAGGGTAGCGGAGACAAGTTTTGTCTTTGAAATGGGCGACACCGATCATCTTGATCATCTGATGAATGCCGTGCGGCAAGTCGATGGTGTGTATGATGTGTACCGCCGTTCAGACCGTAAAAAGTCTACTTCGTGACGGAACAACGTTAACTGCTCTCAGACAGTTTGAAGGTCTGGTGCGTTGCGATCTTGCAATATGTGAGCCGCCTCTGGACCAAGTCCCGCCGATGTCAAGCGTTGTTCCAGACGGTCGCGGTCGGTCAAGGCGCCTAAGCGACGAGCTTGGTCCTGGTGACGTGTGCGTCCACCGAGGCGTAACAGATCTTCTATCGTTAATTCGGGACTGGTGACCACCACCCCTCCAATGACACGCAGATCGTCTTCGTGAATGCTTTCATCACCGAGGTAGTCGCACTGCCGTAACGCAGTGGGCATCACGGTGGACCGGGACTTTCCGCGATGCGCCACCGCCGTGGCGGCTTCGAACATCTCTGGAGCTTGTCCACCAAGGTATATCCACGCAGCGGTCAGCAGGGTCGCGGTCCAACTCCCGTCGATAAGCTGCTCTCCGACCATCCGGACGCTCTTGGCACGCTGAGAGGGGGTATCCGGTTGGTTACTGTCAACGTAGTAGGGACCAAATTGCGGCCGCAGCACACCTTGGTATGCCATTGCGGAGAGTTCAGAAGCGGTATATGGGTTGTGGGGAACATAGAGGTCGTAGTCGTTGGTGATGGTCCAGGGAGATTCTGAATCAAAAAACGTCATACCGCTATGATGACAAAAAACAGCTTCGGCCAACGGTGAGTTGGCCGAAGCTGTGGATAACGTCTCAGGCGGAGTGGTTGGTGCCTTATTCCCCTGCGGCCCGAACGACATCCAGCCACTGACGGCGTGCGTCCAGGGCCTCCTGGGCCGCTGCAATTTTCTGCTCATCACCGGCTTCTTGAGCGGCTGCCAGGTCGGCTTCGAGCTGGGCTATGCTCTCTTCGAGCTGCACCAGGGCTGAATTGGTCCGAGCCTTGGTCTCCGGATCAGTCTTCCGCCAGTGTTCCTGCTCGAGTTCATTGAAGGCGCGTTCTAATTTCGATAGCTCGCCTTCCATCCTGGACATATCTTTGCGTGGTACCCGCCCGGCATCGTCCCAGCGCTTTCTCACATCTTGCATAACCTTGCGAGCCGTCTCCAAGTTCTTGAACGGCAGGTGCTGCTGTGCATCTTGAAGAATCTGCTCTTTGACCTTCAAATTCGCTTCGTATTCACGGTCAACTTCAGCGTTGGCCGCATCACGAGCTTGAAAGAACACATCCTGAGCTGCACGGAAACGTGTCCACAGCGCATCATCGTCTTTGCGCGATGCTCGTGGAGATTTCTTCCACTCATTCATGAGGTCGCGGTATTTCAAGGTGGTGGGACCCCAGTCGGTGGAGTCCTGCAAAGCTTCAGCCCGAGCGATCAGGTCTTCTTTGGTCTTCTTAGCTTCAGCATTGCGTGCATCGAGCTGTGAGAAGAAAGCGCGCCGGTTTTTTTCAAATGTATTACGGGCTGAACGGAACCGCTTCCACAAGTCGTCTTCGGTAGCGCGGGGCAACCGTGGGCCCGACTTTTGCACGTCACGCCATTCATCGAATAGTTGACGCATCTGAGCTGTGGAGTGTTTCCACTGGGTCTTGTCAGGATCTTGCTCAGCCAGTTTCTCGGCACGTTCCACGATTTTTTCTCGTGCGGCCTGTTGTTCCGCGAGTGCCTTTTCACGCTCTGCTTGCTGTTTTGCACGACGTTCTGCAAGTTGATCCCGAAGCTGCTTGGAGAATTCCCGCAGTTTCGTCATGTCTCCGACCATCTGGCGTGCGATGATGAGTTCATCAATTTGATTTAGCGTTTTTTCGAGTTCCTGATTCGCTACATCAGTGTCAAGACGCTGTTTCAACAGTTGGAGTTGCGTCATCACCTCGTCATACTTGCGCACGTAATATGCCAGAGCATCCTGTTCAGATGCATCGGGCACTTGACCGACCTCGACCTTTTCGTCGCCATCAAGCAGCGTGACGACACCTTCGGCAGAAACCTCAGCAAATTGCTTAGCTTCCTCGATATCCGAGGTGTAGGCCGGAGTCGGCGCTACAGGAGCAACCGGAGTTACTGCTGCAGGAGTTACTACGCCTGGTTTTGGAGCCGCTGGTTTTGGGGCGTCGGGTTGTTGACTAGTTGTCACCGCAAAAACTTTCTTCCGTAGGAGGAGATCCCGTCAGCCATCGGATGACTGTCATGAGATGGTCACTGATAGCTTACGCGAAACGCATACAATGGCAGAGTACTTTAAATAGCTGACGCCAAGGTGCGCATTGCAGCCCCGACGAGAACCTCTGGAGTAGACCCCACTATGTCCCGTAAGACTTCACTATCTGGATTCCACGAATGGCTACCGCAGGAACGCCTCGTTGAACTCCATGTGCTTCACACTTTGGCAGAAGTCTTTGAACTCCATGGATTTGCAAACATAGAGACCCGCGCAGTTGAACCACTGGGTACGCTCTTGCGCAAAGGTGAGATCGACAAAGAGGTCTACACGGTTTCTCGGATCCACGACACTGAAGCCCCAGACCCGACCGACACGTCGCGGCTGGCCTTACACTTCGACCTGACAGTACCGTTTGCCCGGTACGTGACAGAAAATGCGGGACACCTCGCGTTTCCCTTCCGCCGTTACCAAATCCAAAAAGTCTGGCGTGGTGAACGGCCCCAAGAAGGCCGTGCCCGGGAATTTACCCAGGCCGATATCGACATCGTGGGCGATGGCGCCCTGGACTTCCGCCATGACATCGACGTTGCCTTAGTTATGGCTGAGGCTCTATCACGCCTGCCGATCGGCCAGTTTCTCATACGAATCAATAACCGAAAACTGGCCGAGGGTTTCTACCGGGGGATTGGCCTGGAAGACACCGCTGGTGTGTTACGCAATATCGATAAGCTCGAAAAAATCGGGGCCGCACAAGTATCCCAGGGACTCCAAGATGAGCTTGGTGCAAGCCCCCAGCAGGCTGAGCAGGCATTAGCGCTTGCCCAGATTCGTGCCGAAGATTCATCCTTTGTCGACGAAGTCCGTGCACTCGGTGTGCAAAACGAGTTGCTCGACGAAGGACTGCGGGAACTCGCCGAGGTGATCGACGAGCTGCATAAACGGGTCCCGGGCACTGCCGTTGCTGATTTATCTATTGCGCGTGGACTGGACTATTACACCGGCACCGTCTACGAAACGAATCTTGTCGGCCACGAAGAGCTTGGTTCTATCTGTTCTGGGGGCCGGTACGACGCGCTGGCAACCAAAGGCAAACGCACCTTCCCCGGGGTGGGCTTATCCATCGGTGTAACACGCCTCTTATCCCGACTGTTCTCTCAGCAGCTTGTAGAGGCCAGTCGCAGCGTACCGACCACTGTGTACGTCGCTTTAACTTCGGACGAAGACTGGTCAGCGGCGCAAGATATCGCACAGGCATTGCGTACCCGAGGCATCAAGACCGAGGTGGCCACAAAGGCCGAAAAATTTGGCAAGCAAATTCGCCACGCAGATCGACGTGGCATACCGTATGTCTGGTTCACGACTTCGGAGAATGACATTGTCACGCACGAAGTCAAAGACATCCGTTCGGGTGAGCAAGTACCAGCAGATCCAAACACCTGGCTGCCCCCGCAGGAAGATCTGACACCCCAGATCAAACAACTTGACCCAACCCATGCGGCAGCTCAACGGTAGACTAGCGCCGAACTAGATCAGTTTTATACAACTCGTAGATTCAAAGGGGAAACACAACGTGCTTCGCACCCATCAACTCGGCAAACTCAACGCCGACCACATCGGCCAGACTGTGACCGTGACAGGCTGGGTAGCCCGCCGTCGTGACCACGGTGGAGTAGCTTTCCTCGACCTGCGCGACGCCTCGGGTGTCGCGCAGATCGTGGTCCATGATGAATCGCAGTTTGATCAGCTGCGCAACGAATACGTTTTGCAGGTCACTGCGGAGGTTAAGGCTCGTCCCGAGGGGAGCGAGAACCGCAATATCGCCTCCGGTGACGTTGAACTCTTTGCCTCTGAAGTCGTGGTATTGAATACCGCAGCTCCGCTCCCATTTCAAATTGATGAGCATGTCGAAGTGGGCGAGGAAGTACGCTTGGCACACCGCTACCTCGACCTACGTCGCCCTGAACCGGCCCGCATCATGCGCCTGCGCTCGGAAGTCAACCGCGTCGCCCGAAACCTGTTGGCAGACCAGGATTACATTGAGGTGGAAACCCCAACGCTGACCCGGTCCACCCCTGAAGGTGCCCGAGATTTTCTGGTTCCGGCTCGGTTAGACCCGGGCTCCTGGTACGCCCTGCCACAATCCCCGCAGTTGTTCAAACAGTTGCTTCAAGTCGGCGGCATCGAACGGTACTACCAGATCGCACGCTGCTACAGAGACGAAGACTTCCGTGCCGACCGCCAGCCGGAATTCACCCAGCTCGATATAGAAGCGTCCTTTGTCGAACAGGACGACGTCATCGAGCTTGCTGAACAGTTGCTGGTCTCCATCTGGAAGCTTATCGGCGTGGACCTGCCTGCTCCGTTCCCGCGGATTACGTACCACGAGGCGATGGACAAATACGGCACGGACAAACCGGATCTGCGCTTCGGTTTAGAACTGACCGAGATGACCGAATATTTCAAAGACACCCCGTTCCGGGTATTCCAGAACGAATACGTCGGCGCGGTCGTCATGCCCGGCGGAGCCTCCCAGCCACGGCGCCAACTGGATGCCTGGCAAGAATGGGCAAAACAACGTGGCGCGCACGGTCTGGCCTATGTTCTGTACAAAGAAGACGGCGAACTCACCGGACCGGTTACGCGCAACATCTCAGATGCAGAGCGCGAGGGGCTGGCTGCCAAAGTCGGCGCCAACCCAGGTGATGCGATCTTCTTTGCCGCCGGGAAACCCAATGAATCCCGCGCCTTGCTGGGTGCCGCGCGCGTTGAAATCGCCCATCGGATCGGACTGATTAAACCGAACTCAGAAGTCCCAGCCGAAGAACAGGACTGGTCCTTTGTATGGGTAGTAGACGCCCCGATGTTCGAACCGGCCGAAAAAGCCGTAGCCGAAGGTGATGTGGCCGTGGGTGATGGCGCATGGACAGCAGTCCACCACGCCTTCACCTCGCCGAAACCAGAATATATGGACACCTTCGACACCAACCCGGGTGAAGCCTTGGCCTACGCCTATGACATCGTCGCCAACGGCAACGAAATCGGCGGCGGGTCGATCCGTATTCATAACCAAGAGGTACAAAAACGCGTCTTCAACATCATGGGCATTTCCAACGAAGACGCTCAAGAAAAATTTGGCTTCCTCCTGGACGCCTTCCAGTATGGAGCCCCACCGCACGGTGGTATTGCCTTTGGTTGGGACCGTATCGTGGCACTGTTAGCCGGCACCGACTCCATCCGTGAAGTCATTGCCTTCCCGAAGACCGGCAACGGTCACGACCCCCTCACCGATGCGCCCGCCCCGATTACCGAGGAACAACGCGCCGAAACCGGTGTCGACTACGTCCCCGAAGAAGACGAAGAAGAAGCCACCGCCAACGCATAAAGCTCTCGCACATCGAAGCCGCCGATCTCAAGAAGTACTAGAGGTCGGCGGTTTCATTTGTGAAGCTGGGTTGTCAGCCAAGAATTTGACCATAACTGAACCACTTACCGAGCCATAAATCTCGTGGGACGCGCTCGTCGACTCCGCATGCAAAGCGCCAAGGAGGCCGAACGTGCCATCATTATTGGTGCCGGAACCGAGAAAATACCCGCTACAGGCAGCTAGCAGAACTACCAGGAGCCGAACAACATGATGTCGAACTGCGAGAGAAATCTTCGCTGTATGTAGCTGCCACACGAGCCCGTGACGAACTCGTGATGACCTGGGTTGGCGAGGTTACTAATTATCTCTTGCGGGCTTTGCAGCCTTCTGAGAAGCACTAGAAGCAAATTATTCGGTCGAGGGTGGAGTAGCTGCTCGAGAGCGGGCGTTTCTGAGGGATCTGATTAGAAGAAAAATCAAGCCTCCACCGAATAAGGCCAGGCCGAGGTAGCCGGCTATGAGTGCATAAAGCGGTCTGAGCATACCGTCGAAGTCCTGCGGGGCAACCGTCGCATGGACGACTGTTATTGCGCAGAGGATAGCAAACATGACACATGCGCTGATGAGGACCCTAAATGAGCCTATCGAACCGTCAGATTGGCTCCACGTGAGCATTCCGCCCAGTATGACTGCCAGACCGAATACGACGCTTGTCAGGGCTAACCAGGCACTATCAGTGAACCAGATGAACACGCCACTGGCAGTGAACGCAACACCAATGACGATCATCATAGTGGCTTTTCGGCGCTCTTGGCGCTGATACTTTTGGGCAGAGTACCTTGAGTTCCAGCTCATATCAGGAGTTTATGTCACACCACGTCGCGGGGCCGCCAAATCATCGGAATCAATCACCAATGTGAAAGGTCCGGTGTTCACCAGCGCTACATCCATCCTCGCCCCGAACTGACCGGTGACTACCTCCAAGCCCTGATCGCGAACCCGTTGCAGGAAGTATTCGTATAACGGCTCCGATTGTTCTGGTCGGGCCGCCTTCGACCACGACGGGCGCCGTCCCTTACGCACATCGGCGTTGAGGGTGAACTGCGATACCACCATCACGGGTGCTTGTAACTCGAGCGCGGACTGTTCGTCGCCGAGGATCCGAAGGTTGACGATCTTGTCTACCAGGGCATCGGCTTGTGTTTGAGTGTCGTCCACGTGGACGCCCAATAAGATCATCAGTCCGGGGCGCGGAAGCTGCCCCACCACCTGCTCTTCAACCGTGACACTGGCAGATGAAACCACTTGTATTACTGCACGCATGGCCCCAAGTGTAGCCGGGAATGTCCACCATCCTGGGCCACCAGTAGAGTAGAGGCGTGCAAGATTTGTTCTCCGCGGCCCAGCCCGACGATGACCACGACTCGATGCAGAGCGCCAAGACCTCCGCTTCGGCGCCGTTGGCCGTGCGGATGCGCCCCCGTACGCTGGATGAAATGGTCGGTCAGCAGCATTTGCTCACCCCGGGTTCACCGCTGCGGAAACTCACCGAGACCAGCGGCCCCGCAAATGTGGGGCCATCGTCAATCATGCTGTACGGCCCACCCGGAACAGGCAAAACTACGCTAGCTCACGTCATTTCTCAGGCCCCGGACCGCAAGTTCGTCGAATTGTCCGCGATCTCAGCTGGCGTCAAGGACGTGCGACGGGTTATGGATCAGGCGCTGGATAACCGTGACCTCTACGGCCGCACCACCATCTTATTTCTCGACGAGATCCACCGGTTCAACAAGGCGCAGCAAGATGCGCTGCTCCCCGGGGTCGAAAACCGGTGGGTCGTACTCGTCGCGGCGACCACCGAAAACCCCTCCTTTTCCGTCGTGGCTCCTTTGATGTCGCGGTCAATCATGCTGACTTTAGAGCCACTGAGTGACGATGACATAGGTGTGCTCATCGACCGCGCCGTGACGGAAGAACGCGGGCTGAACAAGACCGTCGAACTTGATGACGAAGCACGCGACTATCTGATCCGGATGGCCCAAGGCGATGCACGGCGTGCGCTCACCACCCTCGAAGCGGCAGCCGGTGTGAGCCTCGATCAGGCCCAAGATACGGCACACACTCCGGTGGTGACGTTAGATCAAGCGGCGCAGGCAATGGACCAGGCCGTTTTGCGATATGACAAAGACGGCGACCAGCACTACGACGTGATTTCGGCATTCATTAAATCCATCCGCGGCTCAGATGTGGATGCTGCCTTACATTATTTAGCCCGCATGATTCACGCAGGCGAAGATGCTCGGTATATCGCTCGTCGACTCATTGTGCACGCTTCCGAGGATATCGGCATGGCTGATCCCACGGCACTCCAGACCGCTGTGGCAGCTGCTCAGGCGGTTCAGCTAATCGGTATGCCGGAAGGCCGGATCCCGCTTGCTCAAGCCGTCGTCCACTTAGCGACCGCGCCGAAATCTAATGCTGCCTACCAAGGCATAGATCAAGCGCTTGCCGACGTGCGCGCTGGACGTGCTGGGGCCGTTCCGAAACCACTACGAGATGCGCACTACTCGGGTGCGAAAGCTCTGGGCCACGGCGTGGGCTACAAGTACCCCCACTCGTATCCGCATTCGATCGTGAGCCAGCAATATTTGCCAGATGAGTTGTTGGGGCGGCAGTACTACCTGCCGACGAATAACGGCCGTGAACACATGTTGTCGGAGCGAGTCGAACGATTGCGCGCGGTGCTGTACAACCAGCCGAGCACTGACCCACCGACGAGTGCAGAGTCCCCAGCAACGCCACGGTCCGAAACCCACAGCAAGACGACAGCAGACCCCGATACCGCAGATTAGGCGGGGCTAGTTGGAGCTGATAGGATAGCCCTTTGTCTGGCACGTCTTTAAATACAGAAGACGGTAGTAATGACGGTTGGCGGTATAACCCTCAGCTCTCTGGAAAACACTGACATCAGAGGCCAGGAATCACCTGCATTTAGGCTAGTCGGCTTTGTCGTGCAGGGGATGACAAAACCAAGCGATACCGCATGACAAGAAAAGGAAGCCACAACACTATGGCTAAAGGTTTACGTACCCGCCGCACAGTGCGCCACTCTCGCGCACTTGGCATTGCACTGACTCCAAAAGCAGAAAAGTACATGGAGCGCCGCCCATACGGTCCAGGTCAGCACGGTCGTGCACGTCGTCGTGCAGACTCTGACTACTCGGTCCGTCTGAAAGAAAAGCAGCGTCTCCGCGCTATCTACAACATCCGTGAAGCCCAGATGGTCCGCTACTTCAACGAAGCACGCCGCCGTCAGGGTCTGGCCGGTGAAAACCTCGTCGAGATGCTGGAATCTCGTCTTGACGCTCTTGTGCTTCGTGCCGGTTTTGCTCGCACCATTGCTCAGGCCCGTCAGCTGGTTGTCCACCAGCACATCCTCGTCGATGGCCAGCGTGTTGACCGCCCATCATTCCAGGTTAAAGAAGGCCAGATGATTCATGTTGCAGAACGCAGCGAAACCATGGTGCCCTTCCAGATCGCAGCAACCGGGGCACACCAGGAAGTCTTGCCAGATGTGCCAGGCTACCTCGATGTAGAAATCGATAAGCTGCGTGCGAGCTTGGTTCGCGCACCAAAACGTGCCGAAATTCCAGTTTCTATCCAAGAAAACCTGGTCGTCGAGCACTACTCACGCTAAGCCTCGGCTTACACACTCTTCCCGGCTCGGTGGACTTGCTTCGGCAAGGCCCCGGGCCGGTGGTGTCTCACCCGAAAGCTGTTGTCTTCCAGCAGTCATCTACCCACCGCATTGGGTAGAGTAGGGACGGTTATACATCAGAAAGGTTTGCGGTTGTGAAACGAGTATTGCTGGTTGGAGTCGGTGCTGCCATCGGCTGGTATGGACATACCAAGTTATCCCAAGGTCGCGACGCAGCCGCCCTTCGTGCTGAAGAAGCCCTGCGCACGTCACTGTCGCCGGAAAACATCGGACGCAGCATCGGACAAGGTGCCGCTAGTATTCTTGTCGAAACAACGCGATCCTTCTTCGGGACCATGCGAGAGCAAGTCCCCGCGCTCAACCGGGCACAGCCCGCGCCGCCAGTTGTCGAGTACCCTCATCGCGTGGATCCACTACAGGGCGAAGTGACCGAAGTGACCACCGAACGCTCTGCATGACCCACAATATTTTGTACTTTCTTGGACCCACAACCGGCCCGCTGCCGGTTTTCTAGCTCGTGATGGATGAACAGTTATGCAAACACATGAAATAGCTCGTCGTTGGACTGCGTTTTTTGAAAAACACAACCACACCGTAGTGCCTTCGGCGTCGTTGGTTTCACCTGACCCATCGTTGCTGTTTACTGTTGCTGGCATGGTCCCATTCATCCCCTATTTCTTGGGCCAACAGACACCCCCATACACTCGAGCCACTTCTATCCAAAAATGTATTCGTACGGCTGACATCGAAGAAGTTGGCAAAACCGCCCGGCACGGTACCTTCTTCCAGATGGCCGGGAACTTTTCTTTTGGTGACTATTTCAAGGAGGGCGCCATTACGATGGCGTGGGAGCTGCTGACCACCCCACAAGATGAGGGGGGCTTTGGGCTTGATCCCGATCGCTTATGGGCCACCGTTTATGAAGAAGACGATGAGGCATACGCCATTTGGCGCCATGTGGTGAAAATCCCCGAAGAACGTCTGCAGCGCATCGGCAAGGAAGATAATTACTGGCACACTGGCCAACCCGGCCCGGGCGGCCCATGCTCCGAAATTTTCTACGATCGCGGACCAGCATACGGTGCCGAGGGTGGCCCAGCAGCCGACGACACCAGGTACCTAGAAATCTGGAACCTGGTCTTTATGCAATACCAACTCGGAGAAGTTCGCGGCCAAGCAGATTTCGACATCGCAGGCGAACTGGCCAATAAGAATATCGACACCGGGCTAGGTATGGAACGTCTTGCAATGATTTTGCAGGGTGTCGAGAACATGTACGAAACCGACCAGGTCCGCCCGGTGTTGGATCGCGCAGCTGAGCTCGCGGGGGTCACATATACCTCGACGGAGGATCCTGAGGACCGAAACTTCGCCAATGATATGCGCCTGCGGTACGTCGCTGATCATATTCGTTCAGCGTTGATGTTGATTAGTGATGGGGTAGTGCCGGGCAATGAAGGCGGCGGCTATGTACTGCGACGGTTAATCCGTCGTGCAGTGCGAGCGATGCGTCTGATGGGCGTCACGACTGCCGTGCTGCCGGAACTGTTGCCAATTTCGCGCGATGCCATGCGTGGGTCGTATCCCGCAGTGGCCGAAGATTTTGATCGCATATCCCGCATCGCCTATGCCGAAGAGCGCGCATTCCTGCGCACCATTGCAGCAGGCACTACGCGCCTTGAAAGCTCCGTTGCTCAAGCACGCGAAGCCGGTATCGCACTCTCGGGTGATGCCGCGTTTGAACTGCACGACACCTATGGCTTCCCCATCGATCTGACCCTTGAGATGGCCGAAGAGGCGGGGGTCTCGGTCGATCAGGATAAGTTCGTAGAACTCATGCAAGAGCAACGCGAACGCGCCCGAAAGGATGCCAAAGCCAAAAAGACTGGCCACGCCGACACCAGCCTGTACTACCAGGCACACGCCGGCGAAGATACTGTCTTTACCGGCTATACCGAGCACACCACGCAGTCCACGATCCGCTCGCTGTTGATCGACGGTCAGACCGCAGGCGTGGCACAACAGGGTCAAGAAGTCGAAGTCGTCCTGGATGCCACCCCGTTTTACGCCGAAGCCGGCGGGCAAGCAGCAGATAGCGGGTTGATCACAGGTAACGGTTTCGTCATCGAAGTCACCGACGTGCAATCACCCATCAAAGGCTTATCGGTACATCGTGGCATCATCCGTGAAGGTGAAGCGCCAATGGGTGCTGAAGCCGTGGGTGCGATCGACCTCCAACGCCGTCTTGATGCCCAGAAAGCGCACTCGGCCACCCATATCGTGCACGCTGCTCTGCATCAAATCCTGGGTCCGGAAGCAGTACAGGCCGGGTCCTTCAACAAAGAAGGCTACCTACGTTTCGACTTCCGGTGGCAAGACGCGCTTTCCGAAGGAGCACGTCAGGAAGTGGAAGAACTGTCCAACATTGCCATCCGGGATAACTTCACCGTGCACACGATGGAAACAAGTCTGCAAGAAGCCAAAGCCATGGGCGCGATGAGCCTGTTCGGTGAGAAATACGGGGACCGAGTCCGCGTCGTAGAAATCGACGGTGCTTGGTCACGCGAATTGTGCGGCGGCACGCACGTCACCTCCACCGCGGAAATCGGGACGCTAGCGCTACTCAACGAGCAGTCTGTCGGATCGGGTAACCGCCGTGTCGAAGCACTCGTTGGCCTCGACGCGTTCGAACATTTCGCTGCCGAACGTACGCTGGTCAATCAATTATCAGCCATGCTCAAAGCGCCGGCGAGCGACATCCCTGGACGTGTCGAGCAGACGCTGCACAAGTTGCGCGAAGTAGAAAAAGAACTCGCACAACTCCGAGCCCAGCAGCTGATGGCACAAGCAGGTCAGCTTGTCGAAAAAGCCGAAACCGTAGGTGAGGTGACCTTACTGGCTCATAACTTTGGGCCAGTCTCGAGTGCTGACGATCTAAGGTCGGCCGTGCAAGATCTTCGCGATCGTCTCGCCAAGGCAGGTAACCAAAATATCGTGGTCGCCATGATCGGGACCGCAAATAACCGCCCGCTGGTAGTTATAGCTGTCAACGAAGGAGCCCAAGCCCGAGGCCTGAAAGCCGGTACGCTGGTGAAAACCGCCTCACAGGTGTTAGGTGGCGGTGGAGGCGGCAAACCTGACTTAGCCCAAGGTGGCGGACAGGATGTCACTAAGATCGATGAGGCTTTAGCTACCCTCCGCCAGCACATCGAGGCCTCCTAAGCACCGCAAGTGCGCAGAACTCTCCCATGACACAGACACCTCACCACGAACCCGTCAACGGGGTACGGCTCGGAATAGACGTGGGCCGTGCCCGCGTTGGGCTCGCCGCGACCGACCCAGCTGGCATTCTCGCCAGTCCAGTGGCGACCCTGACCCGCGACACCAAAAATCTGAGCGATTTACATCAGATTGTCGAAGCGGTCATTGAACGTAACGCAGTGCGTATCTATGTCGGAGACCCCATTAATCTCAAAGGCAACAGAACGGCATCCACCGAGGATGCTCACCGGTTTGCCCGCCAGCTCAGCACCCTGCTGTTCGAAACCGAGCTCTCAACCGAAGTTAGAATGATTGACGAACGGTTGTCCACGGTCAGTGCCTCGCAGCAACTGCATCAGGCGGGGGTTTCATCGCGCAACCAACGAGCTGTGATTGACCAGCTCGCTGCGGTCGCGATTTTAGAACACGCTATGATGCTCGAACGCAACTCGGGCGTCAATACCGGGGACCTCATCACGCCCGAACAGGAGGAAGAGTTTGACGGATAAAGATCTGCCTGAACAATCTTCCCAACCACATTTCAGTTCACGCCGCGCCCGGCGCGAGTACGAACGTGCTCTTGCAGAAGGTCGCGCCTATGTTCCTTCTGCCGAACCACAGCCCGACCCCAGTGAGGCTCAAACCGGAACAAATAGCCGCGACTCACAAGGCGAGCCCGACCGAGAATTTCATCCGCAGCCACTAGCAGCTGACGGGCCAGGTGGCTTACAACATCGGCCGCAACGCCCCGAAGAACGGCAATATACGCCCGAACTCAATAGCGACCTTGGTGGCCTGAATCCGCTTCCGCAAGACGAGCGCGATTATCCGACGCTCGAAGAGCGTTCAGATACCACAGAGCCACACCAGCCCGACGATGAGAAGTCGCTGGGCTACATGTTGGTCGATGATGAGAGCATCGCAGTCCCCGAACTTGACGAGGAACAGCTCAAAGCACGTCAGGCACGCAAGCGCAAGCGCACTTTGATTATGCTCTCCAGCTTCGGAGTCTTCCTTGGTCTCTTAGCTATCGTGGGTCTTGGTGTGGGCCAACTAGTTGGTTGGACCAATAACGATTATCCGGGCCCGGGCGGCGAGGAAGTAGTATTTGAAGTCAACCCAGGGGAGGGGCCAATCGTGATTGGCAACCGCCTGGTAGACCAAGACATCGTAGCTTCCACCGGAGCGTTTCGTGATGCCCTTGAAGCGGTGAACACCACCTCAGAAATCCAACCCGGTGAATACACGCTGCGGTACGAGATGCCGGCCAGAGACGCCGCCGAGATACTCCTAAGAGTCGGCGTCACCGGTATGAACTACGCGCACGTGAACTCCGGTCATCGCATCGAAGATGTCTATGCCACCTTGGAAGACCGCACCGATTACAGTCTCGAAGAAATAGAGGCGGCTGCGGATCCGGCGAACTATGAAGTACCCGACGAAGCTGAAACACTCGAAGGCTACATTGCCGTCGGGGAATATCACTTCCCCTTAGACGCTTCGCTCGAAGAAATCTTCCAAGAGATGATTGAACCGACACTCGATGAATTCGAACGACTCGAGGTCTCTGACCCGACCGAACAGCATCAGCTGGTCACTGTAGCGTCAATTCTGGAAGCTGAAGCACGGCCCGAAGATTTCGAAACCGTCGCCGGGATCATTGAAAATAGGTTGGATAACTCGAACCCCGAAACCGCAGGATATCTACAAATCGACGCTACCGTCATTTACGGCATGGGCGTCCGCCAGCTGCAGTTTAGCTCCGAAGACCGCCAAGACGAGTCCAACGAGTACAACACCTACGCCCACCGTGGCCTGCCGCCCGGTCCGATTGGCGCCCCCTCGATCGCTGCCCTCGACGCTGCAGCTGACCCCGAAGACAACGAGTATTACTATTGGATCACCACCAATATCGAGACCGGTGAGACGCACTTCTCTACCACGTACGAAGAGCATCGCGAATATCAAGCCGAATATCGAGCTTATTGTGATGAAAACCCGTCCATTTGTGGGCGAGGATAGATGGGACAGTCGGCCACTGTGGCAGAAACGATGCACGCAGCAGTATTGGGCTCGCCGATAGCCCATTCCAAATCACCTGATATGCATCGTGCACTGTATGAGCACCTCGACCTGCCCATCGACTACGACCGTATCGAGGTCACCCTCGATCAGGCGGCTGACTTCATGGCCTCGCTGCCGCAACGTTACGGATCGACCCAACGCCTGGTGGGCTTCTCGGTGACGATGCCGTTGAAAAACGCTCTGGTGCCTCATATGACCACGCTGTCGGAGCGGGTGGAACGACTTGGTGTACTCAATACGGTGGTTTTTGACGAGTCAGGACAGACCCGGGGATATAACACCGACGTCGACGGAATCCGACTGGCCTTGATGCAAGCCGGTTATCAACCATCGCGCGGTGGCACCATGGCGATTCTCGGAGCCGGTGGTACCGCAACGGCCGCTGTAGCGGCTGCCGCCGACATGGGTTTAGATGCGGTTGTACTATATGTACGAAACGCGCAGCGAGCTGCCGAAGCCAGCGCCGTAGCGACACGGTTTGGCCTCGCGGTAGAGATCAAAAGCCTCCCGGAATTTGTTCAGGAGAGCCCTACTCACCAGGCCGTGGTCGCCACCTTGCCGGCACACGCGGCGGACTCGTTAGCCGAACACCTGCCTCACGCTCCGCTGCCGCCATTACTAGAGGTCATCTACGACCCATGGCCCACTGCACTAGCCCAGGCTTGGCGGGCAACGGGCAGTGCGGTTGCTTCCGGAATGGATATGTTGCTGTATCAAGGGGTGGAACAAGCAAAACTTTTCACCCACCGGCTCGTGGACCCCGAATGCGTAGATTGGCAGGACGCGACACAACGCATGGCGAAGGCGCTGGGCCTGGTCAAGCAGTGAAACCAAGACACTAGACAAACATCGACATGAAGCCAGCGCACCTGCGCTGAGCATGAAAGAATCGGGCGTATGATGCGTTGGTTAACAGCAGGAGAATCTCACGGTTCCGGACTCGTGGGAATAATCGAGGGGCTCCCGGCGGGGATTGAGATCACCACCGCCGACATCCAGGAGGCACTTCAACGTCGTCGACTCGGCTATGGTCGCGGCGCGCGAATGAAATTCGAAAAAGATGAGGTCACCATCATCGGCGGGGTCCGTCATGGCGTGACGCTGGGCTCTCCGGTGGCTATTCACATTGCTAACACCGAATGGCCGAAATGGGAAAAGGTCATGAACCCTGACCCAGTTGATCCCGAAGAGATCGAAGGCTTAGCCCGCAATGCGAAACTGACCCGGCCACGTCCCGGCCACGCGGACATGGCAGGGATGCAAAAATTTGGCTTCGACGAGGCACGCCCGTTGCTCGAACGCGCTTCCGCCAGAGAAACCGCTACCCGCGTTGCACTCGGCAGAGTTGCGCAACACTTCCTAGCTCAGCTGGGCATCACCACCGTCTCCCACACCGTGCAAATGGGCGACGTAGCGGTGCCAGATGGATACGAATTTCCCACAGCTGACGACGTAGAGGCTCTAGACGCGGATCCGCTGCGCTGTATCGACTCCCAGGTGTCGGCCAAGATGATCGAGGTCGTTGACGCGACCAAGAAAGCGGGCGAAACCCTCGGGGGTGTTGTGGAAGTGCTCGTGCATAACGCACCCGTTGGCTTAGGCTCGCATATCCACTGGGACCGGCGCTTAGATTCCAAACTGGCAGGGGCTCTTATGGGCATCCAAGCCATGAAAGGTGTCGAAATAGGCGACGGCTTCGCCACGGCGACCCGCGTTGGTTCAGCTGCCCACGACGAGATCCTGCGCACCCCAGAAGGGTCGGTAACACGTGCCACGCACCGTGCCGGCGGCATCGAAGCAGGCATCTCGACCGGTGAACCGATCCGCGTCCGGGTGGCGATGAAGCCAATTGCCACCGTCCCCCGCGCTCTCCAAACGGTAGATGTGGCAACCGGCCAAGCTACCAAAGCCCACCACCAGCGTTCCGATGTCACCGCGGTCCCAGCCTCCGGTGTGGTCGCCGAAGCCATGGTGGCCTTAGTGCTAGCGGAAGAAGTGCTGGAAAAGTTTGGTGGTGACTCGGTTGCGGAAACCAAGCGGAATATGGACAACTACCGTGCCACGCTGCAACGCATTCCAGAACCCACTGAAGAGGTAATCTCCGACGACGCTATGGGTGACCCGCTATAAACATGGAGACACAGGACACTCCGCCGGTCGTGTTGATTGGCCCGATGGGTTCTGGCAAAACCACCGTTGCAAAACACTTAGCTCAACGACTCGGTGCCGGGTTCGTCGATACCGACGACCTTTTCGTTGAACGCCACGGTGTGGTTGCAGACTACTTCGCCGCTCACGGCGAGGCTGCTTTTCGGGACGAAGAAGAAGCTGTGATTGCTGACGCGTTAGCACGCCGCGACCTCGGGGTTATTTCCTTGGGCGGCGGAGCCGTGATTCGGTCGGCTAATCGGGATCTCATCAAACAACACGGCTACGTGGTCTTCTTGGATGTTGCCGAAGACCAGGCGCTGCAACGGTTAGGGGAAGGCGCCGATCGGCCCGTACTGGCTGGGGACCCCGCCGGCAACTGGTCCAGGATTCGCCAAGCGCGCCAGGCCTACTACACAGATTCAGCCCATCGGGTGGTTGATACCTCCGGACTGGACGTGGAGGCTGTGGCGACTAAGATCATCGAAGGATACGAGCAATTTTTGTCAAGGAAAACGACCGAGTATATGTCTGAACCATCCACGAATCACGCCGTCGATCAACCCACAGTTATTAAGGTTTCTGGCGGCTCCGAAAAAGAAGTCACCGGCGGCTACGACGTGGTGATCGGCAAAGGGCTGTTGTCGCAACTGCCGGGCATTTTGGGCCCGCACCCTCATCGGGTGGCCATCATTTTGCCCCGTGCCTTGCGCGCAACCGGAGATGTCGTCAAAGCTGCCCTTGATGACGCAGGCTACAACGCGATTCTGGTAGAAATTCCGGACTCTGAAGAGGGCAAGCACATCGAAGTTGCCTCGTTCTGCTGGCAAGTCCTTGGCCAAAGTGACTTCACCCGATCAGATGCCGTGGTGTCTGTCGGTGGGGGAGCGGTATCAGACCTTGCCGGCTTTGTAGCCGCAACATGGCTACGCGGCGTGCGCGTGGTCCACATGCCTACCACGCTGCTGGGCATGGTGGACGCGGCGGTCGGAGGGAAAACCGGCATCAACACCGCTGAGGGAAAAAACCTTGTGGGCTCATTCCACCCGCCCGCCGGAGTCCTAGCAGACCTCGACACATTGTTGACCTTGCCAAAAAATGAGCTGATCTCCGGGCTCGCCGAAGTCATCAAATGCGGGTTCATCGCTGATGAGAAGATTCTGGACCTCATCGAAGACAACATGGGACAGGTCACCAACCCGCACTCGCCAGTGTTACGGGAACTCATTGAACGAGCCGTGCAGGTCAAGGCCGACATCGTTGGTGAAGATCTCAAAGAATCTAACCAGCGGCAGATGCTCAACTACGGTCACACGCTCGGCCATGCGATTGAATTGGCAGAACGGTACCAATACCGCCACGGTGCTGCCGTTGCCGTAGGTATGGTCTTTGCAGCAGAACTCGCCCGTTCAGTTGGCCGACTCGACGATGACACCGTCGAGCGCCACAAACGCATCATCGAAGGTGTCGGCCTACCGACCTCCTATCAGGGCGACCGCTGGGCCACCCTGCTCGATGGTATCCGGCGCGATAAAAAGAACCGTGGTGAGCAACTTCGTTTTGTGATCCTGGAGGCTCAGGGCGCACCGGTCATCTACGACGTTCCCGATGAATCGTTACTGTTCGCCGCCTACCAGGAAATCGCCGACTAGCAGCCCCGGATTTGCTCCGTGGCTTAGACTAGGACACGGCCCCCAAAGGGGTGACCCCTGGACTGCCAGATACGATCCCCGTCCCACAACTTTTAGGAAGAATACGCCCCATGGTTATGCTCAGCAGTAATGACATCAAAAACGGCTCAGTCGTCGTCCTTGACGGCCAGCTCTGGCAGGTCCAAGAATTCCAGCACGTCAAACCAGGTAAAGGTGGTGCCTTTGTCCGCACCAAGATCAAAAACCTGACCTCAAATAAGATCATTGACAAAACCTGGAATGCCGGAGCCAAAGTAGAATTTGCCACCGTCGACAGGTCCGAATACCAATACCTCTACCGTGACGGCGACGACTTTGTGTTCATGGATCTGACCACCTTCGATCAGGTCATGGTCCCCTCCTCAGTGGTCGGAAATGCGGCAAATTTCCTGCTCGAAAACGACAACGCGCAGATCGCGATCTCAGATGGTTCCCCGCTATACCTGGAACTGCCCGCCACGGTCGTCTTAGAAGTCACCTATACCGAGCCCGGGCTCCAAGGTGATCGTTCATCCGGTGGGACCAAGCCCGCCACCTTAGAAACCGGCTTGGAAATTCAAGTTCCTCTATTCATTGACGAAGGTACGAAAGTCCGTGTAGACACCAAAAACGGTGAGTACCAGGGCCGAGCAACCGACTAACCCCTGGCACGGAGTAGCACTACATTGACAAAATCATCAGACAATAAACCCCACAAAATAGGCTCCCGCGGCAGGGCCCGACGCCGTGCCCTCGAAATCCTCTTCGAAGCCGAACACCGGCACACCACACCGCTCGACGCGCTGCAGCGCCGTCGGGAATACACCGACCAAACGATCAACCCGTATACCACAGCGATCATCGATGGGGTCATCACCCATCAAGAACAAATCGATGAACTGCTGGCTCAGTATGCACACGGTTGGACCATGGAACGCATGCTGGCCATGGATAAATCGATCCTGCGGCTAGGCGCCTGGGAGCTCCTGTTCAACGATGAAATGCCCGATGCAGCAGCTGTCAATGAGGCAGTGAACATGGCACGGGAATACTCCAACGACGACTCACCGGGTTACGTCAATGGTGTGCTTGGTCGCTTACAGGAACTGAAACCCACCTTATTGCTGTAATTCAACCGCTGGAGCACCCCAGCGGTGCTACAGTTACAACGCATGAGAATGACGGGACCACCACAGATCCCGCACATCCTTTAAACACCGTCCCGTGAGGCGGGAAAGGAGAAATCGTGGTGCATCAACCTGTGCGAAAAGTCCGCACCGTGATGTCAGCAGCCGATATCAATCGGGTCCTAACACGCATTGCCCATGAAATTCTAGAAGCAAACCGAGGCACCGAAAATCTCCTGCTGCTAGGCATCCCGCGCCGCGGCGTGCCATTAGCCAACCGGCTCGCGGAGAAACTGGCCGAGATTGATCCGGAATTTGTAGCCGCCGAGCGTACCGGACAGCTCGACATCACACTCTACCGGGACGATCTAGGCCGGACCGGTACACGCGTACCGGCCTCGACCATCATCCCACCGGTCGGCATCGATGATGCTGTGGTGGTGCTGGTGGACGATGTCTTGTACTCCGGGCGCACAATACGGGCCGCACTGGATGCGCTAGCCGACCTCGGACGACCACACACAGTACGTCTTGCTGTGTTAGTCGATCGCGGCCATCGCCAACTTCCATTGCGCGCTGACTATGTGGGCAAGAACTTGCCGACCGCGTCATCAGAGCACGTGCGAGTCCATCTGGCTGAAATTGACGGTGACGAAGCGTACTACACCGCTGATCAAGTACAAATCGTGGATGTGATCAACTAATGCGTCACCTGCTAGCAACCCGGGACTTATCCTACGATCACGCCCTGGCGATCTTGGATACCGCCCAAGAAATGGCCTCCGTCTCGGACCGGTCCATCAAGAAACTGCCGACGTTGCGCGGCCAAACCGTGGTGAACCTCTTCTTCGAAGACTCCACACGCACCCGTACTTCATTTGAAGCAGCAGCTAAACGACTGTCAGCCGACGTGTTAAATTTTGCGGTCAAGACATCCTCGGTTTCCAAAGGGGAGTCGCTCAAAGACACCGTTCAAACTTTAGAGGCTATCGGTGGCGACGCGATCGTGATGCGCCACTGGGCCTCCGGCGCGGCACAACAATTAGCGAACTTCGGTTGGTCGTCATCGGCAGTGATCAATGCCGGCGATGGCACGCACGAACACCCCACGCAAGCGCTCTTAGATGCCTTCACGTTGCGGAACCGGCTATACAACCAACAGGGGACCGGCAAGGACCTAGCCGGCATACACATAGTGATTGTTGGCGACATTTTACATTCACGCGTAGCCCGGTCAAACGTGTGGTTGCTGCACACGTTAGGCGCCAAGGTGACCCTGTCAGGCCCACCCACCTTGATGCCAGTGGGAGTGCACACCTGGCCCGTCGAAGTGAACTATGACTTGGATGCACTCTTAGCCCAACGTCCCGAGGCAGTCATGATGCTGCGTGTCCAGGCTGAACGTATGTCCGGGGATTTTTTCCCGTCAGCTGCCGAGTACACGCGTCGATGGGGTTTAACCAACGATCGGTACAAAAAGATTGCGAATACGCCAACGCTGATTATGCATCCCGGCCCAATGAACCGTGGCCTAGAAATCTCAGCGGCCGCAGCGGATTCCGCACAAAACACCGCACTCGAACAAGTGGCCAACGGCGTGTCAGTCCGTATGGCAGTGTTGTACCTGCTGCTGGCAGGGCAACTAGGGCAATGAAAGGCCAGACCATGACCATTTCGTATTTGATCACCGGCGGCACGACACCAGACGGTATCGCCACAGATATCGCCATCGATGCTAACGGCACCATTGCTCACCTAGGGAATAGTTTGGCTGCCGAGGCAGCGCAGACCATCGACGCCACCGGCAAGATCGTCCTGCCCGGACTCGTCGATCTACACACTCACTTAAGAGAGCCCGGCAACGATGATGCCGAAACCGTCGAGACGGGAACCCAAGCGGCAGCCAAAGGCGGCTTCACTGCGGTCCACGCGATGGCAAATTCCAATCCGGTAGCGGACACCGCCGGGGTAGTAGAACAGGTCTACCGCTTAGGTAGACAATCCGGTTGGACAGACGTCCATCCGGTGGGAGCAGTCACCGTTGGTCTTGCGGGCGAACGCCTGGCAGAATTATCAGCGATGTATGATTCCACAGCCCAGGTCACCATGTTCTCCGATGACGGCATGTGCGTCTGGGATCCCGTGCTGATGCGTCGTGCACTGGAATACGTGAAATCTTTCGACGGGTTCATCGCCCAGCACGCCCAAGAGCCGAGACTGACCGAGGGCGCACAAATGAACGAATCAGCGCTCTCATCAGAACTGGGCCTTGCCGGCTGGCCGGCCGTGGCGGAAGAATCGATTATCGCCCGGGACGTTCTCTTAGCTCAGCATGTCGACTCCAGAATTCATATCTGCCATGTCTCCACCGCCGGATCAGTCGAACTGATTCGTTGGGCAAAATCGCAAGGCATCAACGTGACGGCCGAAGTCACGCCCCACCACCTGCTGTTGACCGAAGACTACGTCAAGACCTACGACCCCGTGTATAAGGTCAACCCGCCGCTGCGAAAAGATTCCGATGTTCATGCACTGCGCGAAGGTCTGGCCGATGGCACGATTGATACGGTCGGAACTGACCACGCACCGCATACCCAAGAGACTAAGCAATGCGAATGGGTAGTGGCAGCTATGGGGATGACCGGGCTAGAAACCGCGCTGCCGGTCATCCAGCACGCCATGGTCGATACCGGGCTATTGGACTGGCATGGAGTTGCCCGCGTCATGTCAGCGAATCCAGCCCGTATCTATCGGCACGCTGAGCAGGGTCAGCTCACCAAATCCGGGGGACTGGTTGAAGGAGCGGTCGCGAATCTGGTCGTGTACGACCCCCATCACAAGTTCACGGTGAACCCGACCGACCACGCCTCCAAATCAACCAACTCCCCATATCGCGGCATGGAGCTCTCCGGGCAAGTCACGGACGTGTTTTACCGCGGCCACCAGGTCGTCGCTGACGCCAACCTGACGACCCCATACCGGCACAGTTAAGAAGGAACGATCCACACTTGGACGAAACAACATTTACCGTCACCCTCACCGCCATCCTGGTGGCGTGCATCCTGCTAGGTATCTATTTCGGCCGCCGGAACCGAACCAAGCGACAACACCACATTGCAGCTCCCACCGAAGTTCCAGCTCGGTTATTGGAACGCGAGCCCACCGCTGCGGTGGACGGCACCTACATCACCACGGTGTTGGGACAGCATCTTCTCGAACGGGTCACCGCGCATCGGTTAGGTAACCGCAGCCAGGCTCGCATTGAGGTACATCCTGAAGGGGTTGTGCTGCTGCGAGTCGGAGAACCCAACTTCTTTATCCCAGCCCCACAGATTACCCAGGTCGCTACCGTGTCGGGTATCGCCGGAAAATTCGTCGAAAAAGACGGCATTTTGGCTATCACCTGGAACTTAGATGACACCGAGGTCACGACCGGGCTTCGGACCGAGACCATCTCGGAACACCAAGAACTTCGCACCACACTAGAAACATTCACTAACGGAAGGCAGACAGCATGAGCGCATCAGCCAAACTCGTTCTGGCAGATGGCACCATCTACGCCGGCACCTCCTATGCAGCACCCGGCGCCGTCTTTGGCAACCTGATCTTTGACACAACAATGACCGGTTACCAACACAGCCTGACAAACCCCGCAAATGTCGGCACCATCATGGTGTTTACCTTCCCACACATTGGCAACGTGGGCGTCAATGATGCTGACGCCGAATCTGACCAGTACTGGCCAGCCGGTGTCGTGGTTCGAGATCCAGCGCGAGTTCGGTCAAACTGGCAGTCCGAACGGTCACTAGTAGAAGACCTCACGACTGCCGGTGTGGTCGGTATCTCCGGACTTGATACGCGCGCACTGACCCGTCACGTTCGACGCAGCGGACAAGTCGCTGCGGGCATCTTCGGCGGAGCTGACGCCCAGGCCACCGATGCAGAACTCGTGGCTCAAGTGCAGGCATGGCAACAACCCAGCACCTCGCAACTATTAGAAGCTGTCACCACAGATGAGGCCTATGAAGTCGCAGCCGATCAACCGCAAGCCACCGTTGCGGTGATCGATTTGGGCGTTCGTCGAGCCACCATCACCCAGTTGGTGCAACGCGGTAATACCGTCAAGGTCATGCCGGCCTCCACTACCATCGAAGAACTCACCGCAGCCAATGTTGATGGCGTGGTGTTCTCCTCCGGTCCGGGCAACCCAGCCGAAGCCACCGATCAAATTAGCTTGGCCGCTGCGTTGCTTGAAACACGGATGCCGGTCCTGGGGATTGGTCTGGGCCACCAGATCGTCGCGGCCGCCCTGGGCTACGCCTCGATGCTGTTGCCGCAAGCCCAGCGCGGGCCCAATCAGCCGGTTTTCGATGTGGCCTCCGGGCAGAGCATTATTACCAATCAAAACCACCACTATGCCGTTGATGCGCCTCTGGGGACCCATCCTGCTCCAAACGCAGGCTACGGCGACGTCACCGTGACCCAGCACAGTCTCAATGATCACTCTGTTGAAGCGTTACGTGCCGAGGAACTGCCGGTTTTGACCGTGCAGTATTACCCAGAAAATACCGCGCTTGCCATCGATGAACCACACCCGGTTTTCGATGCGTTCGCAACCCTGATGGCCACCGGAAAATAAGACTAAGGATATACCATGCCAAAACGCACAGATCTCCACTCCGTATTAGTCATCGGCTCCGGACCCATTGTGATCGGGCAGGCCGCAGAATTCGATTACTCCGGCACCCAAGCTATCCGCGTCCTCAAAGACGAAGGTATTCGGGTTATCCTGGTCAACTCCAACCCCGCCACCATCATGACCGACCCGGAAATGGCTGACGCCACGTATGTGGAACCCATTACCGCTGAGGTCGTGGAAAAGATTATTGCCGCAGAACGTCCCGATGCCATTCTGCCGACCCTGGGTGGCCAGACCGCGCTCAACACGGCCATTCAATTGGATGAAGCCGGGGTCTTGGAACAGTACGGGGTGGAACTCATCGGCGCGAACATCGCCGCCATCGAACTCGGGGAAGACCGTGAGGCTTTCAAAGGGGTAGTAGAGCGCTGTGGTGCCGAATCGGCACGCTCGGTGATCGTCCACTCCATGGATGAAGCCCTTGAGGCAGCAAAAGAACTCGGTTACCCCATGGTCGTTCGTCCTTCCTTCACCATGGGTGGGCTCGGATCGGGGATGGCCTACAACGAAACTGATCTGCACCGTATCGCCGGAGCCGGCATCCAGTACTCTCCGACCTCCGAGGTCTTATTAGAAGAGTCCATTTTGGGTTGGAAAGAATACGAGTTCGAAATGATGCGCGACAGCGCTGACAACGTCATCGCGTTGTGCTCGATTGAAAACTTCGATCCGGTCGGTGTGCACACCGGGGACGCCATTACCGTCGCCCCTGCTGTGACCCTCACGGATCGCGAATACCAAAAGATGCGTGATATTTCGATCAAAATCATCCGCGAGGTTGGCGTCGCCACGGGTGGATGTAATATCCAATTTGCGGTCAATCCAGAAGATGGTCGCATCGTGGTGATCGAAATGAACCCGCGCGTGTCTCGGTCTTCGGCGCTGGCATCTAAAGCCACCGGTTACCCTATCGCCAAGATTGCCACCAAATTGTCGTTGGGCTACACGCTGGATGAGGTGACTAACGACATCACAGGTACTACCACAGCCGCCTTTGAGCCAGCACTGGACTATGTGGTCGTCAAAGTCCCGCGTTTTGCTTTTGAAAAGTTCCCGGCCGCTGATGCGACCCTCACCACCACGATGAAAGCCGTGGGTGAGGTCATGTCCTTTGGACGGAACTTTGCCGAGGCTCTGCAAAAAGCGCTGCGATCGCTGGAACAAACCGATGACGCAGAATTAGACTTTACGGTCCCCGATGCCAGTGAAGTCGCAACTCTTCTTGAGGCATCTAAAACCGCCACCACCGCTCGGCTTGGTCAAATCCAACGCGCGCTGCTCGGGGGAGCCTCCGTCGAAGAAGTCTTTGAAAACACCAAGATCGACCCGTGGTTCATTGATCAGTTGGTTTTGATAAATGAGGTGGCACAAGACATTCGTGGTGCTGATGAGCTCACGAAGTCCGTGTTGGAACACGCCAAACGACACGGTTTTTCTGATAAGCAGATCGGGCAGCTGCGACACATGGATGAAGCCGTGGTCCGTGGGGTACGCCATGCTTTGGGGATTCGTCCGGTCTATAAATCGGTTGATACCGCAGCCGGTGAGCACGTGGCACAGGCTCCGTACCACTACTCCTCGTATGACGGTCAGGAAACCGAAATTACCGAGCACACCCGCCCGACCGTGGTGATCCTCGGTTCCGGCCCCAACCGTATTGGCCAAGGCGTCGAATTCGACTACTCGTGTGTTCACGCCACCATGGCGATGCAGCAAGCCGGTTATGACACGGTGCTGGTCAACTGCAACCCAGAAACAGTATCCACCGACTCCGATATGTCAGACAGGCTCTACTTCGAGCCATTGACGCTCGAAGACGTGTTGGAAATCATTCATGCCGAACAACAAACCGGCCCGGTCGAGGGCGTGTTCGTGCAACTGGGTGGCCAGACCCCGCTGAAGCTCGCCCAAGATCTGGCCGATGCCGGTGTTACAATTCTTGGCACCTCTCCGGAGGCGATTGATCTAGCAGAACACCGCGGCTTGTTCGCGCAGGTGTTGCAGCAGGCGAATTTGACCGCACCGAAAAACGGCACCGCGGTCTCGTTCGAGGACGCCAAACATGTGGCCGACGAAATCGGTTATCCCGTGCTGGTCCGTCCCTCGTATGTGCTGGGCGGGCGTGGAATGGAGATCGTCTACGACGAAGAACAACTGGCGAACTACATCAAACACTCCACCGCCGAAATCACGCCGGAACACCCGGTGCTAGTCGACCGCTTCTTGGACGACGCCATCGAGATCGATGTGGATGCGCTCTATGATGGGAACGAACTGTTCATGGGCGGGATCATGGAACACATCGAGGAGGCCGGGATCCACTCGGGTGACTCGGCCTGTGTTCTGCCACCAACCACCTTGGCCCCCGATGTACTGGCTCGTGTGCGTGAAGCCACCGAGGCCATCGCCAAAGGTGTTGGGGTACGCGGTCTCATTAACATCCAATTCGCGTTGGCCGCAGATATTCTCTACGTCATCGAAGCCAACCCGCGCGCCTCACGGACCGTACCGTTTGTTTCGAAAGCAACCGGTGTTGCCCTGGCAAAGGCCGCTGCGAAAATCGGCGTAGGCTCAACGATCGCCCAACTACGTGAAACCAGTGACTTGCCAGCCACGCATGATGGCTGGTCGCTCCCACTAGGCGCGCCCATCGCTGTCAAAGAAGCGGTCCTCCCATTCACGCGCTTCCGCACCCCCGAAGGTCGCGTCGTGGATTCGCTGTTGGGCCCCGAGATGCGCTCTACCGGCGAAGTGATGGGAATCGATAAATACTTCGACACAGCGTATGCGAAATCTCAAGATGCTGTGGGTGGACGGCTGCCCACCAGTGGCCGGGTCTTCATTTCGGTAGCCAACCGAGATAAGCGCGGAATCGTCGCCCACGCCAAACGTCTCACCGATATGGGCTTTGAGCTCGTTTCGACCGGAGGCACCGCCGATGTGTTAGCCCGCAACGGGATCATGACCGAAGTGGTTGATAAGATCACCAGTGACGCTCCATCACCTGGCGAAACCATCCTTGATCAGCTCGAAGACGGGCGCGTGGATCTGGTGGTCAATACCCCTTCCGGATCTGAGGCACGGGGAGATGGATATGAGATCCGCGCCGCCGCGAACTCCTTGGGTGTGCCACTGGTGACCACCCTGGCTGCGTTCGGTACTGCGCTACAAGCTATCCAAGCACAGCGGGAATACTCCTGGGATGTCACGAGCCTGCAGGAACATGACCGTCGCCTCGCCGCTGTGATTGCAAACCAACAGTAGGCCAAGATGTCACAAACTTTTGGTACCCGGTTAGCTCAGGCCATGGCACACCATGGTCCGTTGTGCTTGGGGATCGACCCGCACCGGCACTTATTGCATGACTGGGGTCTCAATGACACCCCGGCAGGGTTGTCGACCTTTTCGAAGACCGTCGTAGAAGCCGCAGCCGAGACAACCGGTGTGGCTGCGTTGAAACCTCAAGTCGCGCTGTATGAGCGATTCGGGTCGGCTGGGTTTGCCGTGCTAGAAGAAACCCTGCAGCTGGCCCACCAAGCCGATATCCTCACGATCGCAGACGCAAAACGCGGAGATATCGGTTCCACGATGCAAGGCTATGCTCAAGCATGGTTAGCTGATGGCTCTTCGTTAGTCGCAGATGCGGTGACGCTGTCGCCGTATCTGGGCTACGAGTCCCTCCGCCCGGCCATTGACTTGGCTTTAGCTCATCAGCGTGGGGTCTTCATTCTCGCGTTGACATCGAATCCCGAAGGGGCATCTGTTCAACATCTTGGCGCAGAAAACGACTCGGTAGCCAAACGGGTCGTGGAGGCGGCAGCCCGGGACAACCGGGGGGACGAAACTCTTGGTTCAGTCGGCTTGGTGGTGGGTGCAACGGTGCCAGCCCAGGCGGCCGCGCTGGGTATCGATCTGGCTGGGGCAAACGCCCCCATTCTCGCTCCGGGGTATGGTTCTCAAGGTGCTGAAGCGAAAAGTATCCGTGACGGGTTTGGTGAAGCCTGGCCAAATGTCCTAGTCAACTCGTCTCGGGGTATCTTGCAGCACGGACCGAACCTCGGTGATCTAAAATTGGCTATTGGTGACGCTCGCAAAGACCTCATTGTGAAGTAGAATACAGTTCACTAGGTAAGATAGCCGAAAACACGGAGTAGTCATTCACCTTTCTGGGTGTGGCTGTCCTTACCGTCACGGTAGGATCGGGCACGAAAGGCAGTACTAATGGTTCTAAAAGATCTGACACCCGAAGAGCGCCAAGCTGCACGTCAGAAGGCGCTGGATGCAAGAACTACGCGTGCGAAAATCAAGTCTGAGTTCGCCGACGGTACGCTATCTCTGGCAGAAGTGTTCGATCGCGCCGATGAGGACGAAGCCGTCGCTCGGATGCGCACCATCGATTTACTCACTGCCCTCAAAGGCATCGGCGAGATTCGAGCGCAGGGCATTATGGAACAGTGCGACATATCTTTGAATCGCAGGCTCCGCGGTCTGGGCCACCGCCAACGCAACGCCCTGATCGATGCGCTAGGCCGATAGATAAAATTCCCCCAAAATTCGACCGGAATTTTGGGGGAATGACATGCTTTGCGATACCCTTGCAGGTACTACTATCGCGCCAGCACACCGAATTCTCGAGGGACAATTTGCCAGATCAGACGCCCCCGGTCATCCCCGGCCCACGTGATTTGACCCTGCGGCCAGAACATCAAGGCAAACGTCCCGCCGTGACCGTCCTCGCGGGTCCGACTGCGGTCGGAAAGGGAACGGTCAGCCAGCACATCCGGGAACATTACCCCCAGGTATGTTTATCGGTCTCTGCAACGACACGGCCACCACGGCCCGGTGAGATCGATGGGGTGCACTACTCTTTTGTCTCGCATCAACAATTTGATCAACTCATTGAAGAGAACCAAATGTTGGAGTGGGCTCAAGTGCACGGACTCAATAAGTACGGCACGCGTCGCGATACCGTTGAAGACGCCATAGCCAAAGGCAAACACGTCTTGTTAGAGATCGATCTGCAGGGGGCTAGGCAAGTTCGTAAGACCATGCCCGAAGCGCTTTTTGTATTTCTCGCGCCACCGAGCTGGGAGGAACTCGTTCGACGCCTTGTTGGCCGCGGCACGGAAACAGCAGCCGAACAGCAACGGCGACTAGAAACCGCTAAACTGGAGCTTGCTGCAGAACCAGAATTTGATGCCGTGATCGTCAACGATACAGTTGGACAAGCTTCTGCAAGGCTGGTAGAACTCATGCAGTTACCCACCCGGCAGTGATCGGCACAAAAAGTACCATCTACCGTCTCCGGTCGCTCCGGAGAAATTTATTGGAGAGTCAGTGACTGAACAAAAAATTGAAGGCATCGTCAACCCATCGCTCGATGTACTGATCGACAAGGTTGATTCCAAATATGCACTCGTGCTGTTCGCAGCACAGCGTGCCCGCCAGATCAACGCTTACTACTCGCAGCTGCACGAAGGCCTCTTCGAATACGTCGGCCCGCTAGTCGACACCGAACTCAATGAAAAACCGCTCTCGATCGCCCTCCGGGAGATCGACGCTGGCCTATTAGAGATGAAGCCAGTGGAAGAAGTGCGCGCTGCTGCCGCAGAAGAACTCGATGAAGAATTCCCAACCTTCGAGCTGCCTGCCAACGAGGATGATCCATTCGCGCTGCCAGAGGAACCAGCCGCCGAAGCTGACGACGAATAACACACCGGGCCGTAGGGGGAGTGCATGCGGATTGTATTAGGCGTCACCGGTGGCATTGCAGCATATAAAGCCGCGTTACTGCTTCGATTAATGACCGAAGCCGGTCACGAAGTTCACGTCGTCCCCACCGAATCGGCGCTGAAATTTGTTGGTAAGCCCACGTGGGAGGCGCTATCGGGGAAGCCCGTCTACACTGACACATTCGAAGCCGTCGAAGACGTCAATCATGTGCTACAAGGTCGTAAAGCCGACCTTGTCGTGCTAGCACCCGCAACGGCAGACTCGCTGGCGAAAGCAGCCGCAGGTCTGGCCCCAGATCTGCTCGGCAACATCCTGCTGACCGCCACCGTGCCAGTGGTGATGGCCCCGGCCATGCACACCGAAATGTGGGAACACCCCGCCACCCAGGCAAATGTTGCGACCCTTCGTCACCGGGGGGTTCATATCATCGAGCCCGCTGTTGGGCGGTTGACCGGGGCAGATACCGGCAAAGGCCGGTTCCCCGAACCAGAAGATATCTGGGATCAAACGCTTCGGATCATGGCTGATGCGCACACCGAGAAGCCACTGGCCGGCAAGCATGTGGTCATTTCCTCTGGTGGTACCCGAGAGGCACTGGACCCGGTGCGGTATCTCGGGAATCGATCCTCGGGTAAACAAGGTGTCGCCCTCGCCGAAGTCGCGGCACAGCAAGGCGCTGACGTCACCCTGATTGCAGGAGCGATGGACATCCCGGCCCCTGAGCACCCGAACATCACCGTCGTTCACATTGAGTCGACGCGCGAACTGCTCGATGCTGTGCTCAACCACGCACGCGCCAAAGATGCCCTGATCATGGCCGCTGCGGTGGCCGATTTCCGGCCAGCCACCATCACTTCGGACAAGATCAAAAAACAAGACGGGGCCTCGGCACCTACCATTGTGCTGGAACAAACCGAAGATGTGCTCAAAACTACCGTGGAACAACGCGCGGCCGGTGAACCGCTCCCACGTGTCATCGTCGGGTTTGCGGCCGAGACGGGCGATGCCACCACGACGCCATTAGAATATGGTCGCGCCAAGCTGCAGCGTAAAGGCTGTGAGATCCTGGTCGTCAACGAAGTTGGAGTTGGCAAAGTCTTTGGCCAAGATGACAACGATGCGACCATTATTTTTGCCAACGGCAGTCCAGACGTGCCCATCAAGGGAACCAAAACAGCAGTTGCAGCCGAGATCATCGACCAGCTCGCCCGTGCCCTGGCATAGAGTTTTACGTTGCATGAACCACGGTGGCTCGTCCGAATGACAAGCGGGTACACTCACATACTGTGACTGCTAAAAATACTCCTGCCATGTATGAACCTTACGCTGGTATCGGCGACGGCCAACTGCGTCTGTTCACTTCAGAATCCGTAACCGCCGGGCACCCAGATAAGATCTGCGATCAGATCTCTGATGCGGTACTCGATGCGATTATCGCGAAAGATTCTAACGCCAAAGTGGCCGTTGAGACTCTGGTGACCACTGGGTTCGTACAGGTAGCGGGGGAAGTTAACACCTCTGCCTACGTTGAAATCCCGGAGATTGTGCGCCAAACGATCCTAAATATTGGCTATGACTCCTCCGCGCATGGTTTTGATGGCGCCACCTGCGGGGTCAATGTATCGATCGGCCAGCAGTCCTCTGATATCCACCACGGCGTTTCGACTTCGCTGGAAGCCCGCGATGGTTCCGTCGATGAAATCGATAAACAGGGTGCAGGCGACCAAGGCATCATGTTCGGTTATGCCTCTAACGAGACCCCGGCCTTCATGCCAGCCCCAATCTATTTGGCCCACCGACTCTCCGAGCGACTCACCACCGTGCGGCAGCAGCCCAACTCACCGATGCCATACCTCCGGCCCGACGGCAAAACTCAGGTAACGATTGGCTACGACGAAGACCACATCCCACGCACGGTTGAGACAGTCGTCGTCTCCACCCAGCATTTAGCCGAAGTCTCTCAAGAACAACTCCACCAAGACGTTCAAGAGCACGTCATCACCCCGGTCTTGGTCAATTTCGGTTTGCCCCACGATGACGTCGATATCATCATCAACCCCTCGGGTCCCTTTGTGATCGGTGGCCCAGTCGGTGACGCCGGTCTGACCGGACGCAAGATCATCGTCGACACCTACGGTGGGATGGCCCGCCACGGCGGCGGCGCTTTCTCAGGTAAAGATCCCTCCAAAGTGGACCGCTCCGCTGCCTACGCAACCCGCTGGGTCGCCAAAAACATCGTCGCAGCTGAACTCGCTGATCGCGTAGAAGTCCAAGTCGCCTATGCCATTGGTAAAGCGCGTCCGGTCGGTCTCTACGTCGATACCTTCGGTACCGAAAAGGTCAGTCACCAACAGATCGTGGCGGCCATTAACGAAGTCTTTGATCTGCGCCCCGCAGCAGTCGTCCAAGATCTTCAACTGCTCCGCCCCATCTACCAAGCCACCGCCGCCAACGGTCACTTCGGTCGCGAACTGCCAGATTTCACCTGGGAACGCACCGATAAAGTTGATCAATTGCGCGCCGCGGTAGGCTGGTGACGTGCCCCAAACAGATGCTTTATTTGATCTCCCAGAATCGCGGGCAAGCCTCCCGCCAGTAGCCGACGGCTGGCCCGCTCAGCCTGTCGCAAAAGTCCTCCTCGAAGCGCCGGTCTTGCATCTGGACCGGCTCTTTGACTACCTCATTCCCCACGAGCTCGATACGGCAGCCCAGCCCGGGGTCCGAATCAAAGTGCGATTCGGCCACCAAGAACTGTTCGGCTGGCTTATTGAACGCTCAGACACGATTGATACAGCCGCCCGGTTAAGCACGATCCGGAAAGTAGTCTCTGTGCTACCCGTGTTGGAACCCCAGGTTCTCGCGCTGGCACGCGAGGTCGCTCAACAGTACGGTTCCATCACCGCTGATGTCCTTCGCGCGGTCATCCCGCGCCGTGTGGCGGCCGTTGAACGTGACATCGCACAGCAGCTGGACGACGATCGCATCCCGGCACCTCCGACCGTTTCATCGCCGACGGATATGCCATTGGGCGACAGCAACGCCCCAACATTTTCTTGGGAGCTGCTCGAAGGTGCAGCTGAACTGTTCACCCCGGGACACCGTGGTCACTACGCGATGACGCTACCGTCAGCTCATGGGTCATGGGACGCCATGGGGGTCCTGGCTGACGCAGCCCAACGACTGGCCGCCACCGAGCAGAACACACTGATCGTCGTGCCAGACCACAAACACTTGGCTCGTCTTCAAAAGCACCTGGAAGAAGACCTCGGACAGCGAGGCTTCGCCCTGCTCAGTGCAGAACAGGGTAATACGGCTCGGTATCGAGCGTTTTTAGAGATTCTGACCGGCCAACACCGCATCGTCATCGGGACCCGTTCAGCCATCTGGGCACCGTTGAACCACATCGACGCGATTTTTGTCTGGGAACCTACCAGTGAACACCTCATCGAACCCCGCACCCCGTATTTCCACGTCCACACGGTCGCACGCTTGCGTGCCAGGCAACACCATGCCCGCCTGGTCCTAGCCTCAACCTCCCGGGCTATCACTGTCCAGCAGCTGGTCTCCACAGGGGAACTGGCACAAATCGGCGTCAACCGAGCCACCCGAAATGCCCTGGCACCGCGAGTGGTTGCCACCTCAGATTCTTTTCACGCAGAACGCGACCCGCTGGCTCAAATCGCGCGCATTCCACACCTGGCACATCGCACCGCACAGGAGGCCCTCCAAGGCAAACATGCGCCACCAGGGCCGGTGCTGGTACAAGTCGCGCGAGCCGGTTTCATCCCGGGCCTGTTTTGTAGTCAGTGTGGCGAATCAGCCCGCTGCCGACACTGCACCGGACCACTGGGTTACACTGACCGACTCGCGGTCCAACGACACGAAGCATCGTGCCGTTGGTGTGGCATCAAAGAGCGCCACTTCGCGTGCACTAACTGCGGGTCACGTCAACTGCGCGCTGGGGCACGGGGAGTGCATCGAACCGCCGATGAGCTTGGCAGAGCCTTTCCCATGACCCCGGTCATGTCGTCTTCTGCAGATCACCTCCTGGTGACCGTGGCGGACCAGCCAGCCATCGTCATCGCCACCCCGGGAGCGGAACCGGTCGCACCGGGAGGCTATGCGGCCGCGCTCCTGCTGGACGGCGACGCCCAGTTACAGCGCGAGGGGCTCGATGTACCAGAACACGTTCTCGGCCACTGGATGCGCGCTTCAACGCTGGTTCGCTCAGCACGCGACGGGGGAGTGGTGGTCGTCACCGCGGAATATGATGACGCGGTTGCCGCTCTGGTCCAGATGAACCCCATCGCGTGGGCCGACCGCCAATTAGCCCAGCGCCAACAACTGGGTCTGCCACCGGCTGTACGGGTCGCAGAACTGCTCGGGCCGCTCGATGAGGTCACGAAAACGATTCGGCACACGCCGTTGCCGTATCAGGCAGATCAGTCTCCCTGGATTGGACCGGTGCCCTTCGAAGAACACACCCACCGGGCATTACTTTTTTTCCCGCATCACGTAGCAGATCAGGTGATTTCCGCGCTCAAAACAACCCGGGCACAACTCTCTGCGCGCGGTGAGGCAACCACCGTGCGGTTGCGGGTCGACCCAACCGATGTGCTGTAGTACCCGCAGACTAGACACCTGCATTAGGACTGGCCAGGATTTTCAATCTGTTCGAAAGCCGCTGAGAGTTCGTGTTCGGCGGGCAACGCTTTTTTCTCCTCGGTAGGCAAGGAGTCATAGGTGTAGGTGGCCACAGCCATAGGGGAGTCGGACCGGCTCAGGGCGTACCGGACGCTGTGGTCGTTTTTACTGCCGCAGATCAAGATCCCAACCGTCTGACTGTGGGCTTCACGCTTGAGCTGATCATCGACTACAGCAACGTAGAAATTTAGTTTCCCAGCGTATTCGGGCTGGAATTTGCCGGTTTTCAGTTCAATGACAAAGTAGCGCAGCTGCTCGACGTGGAAGAACAACAAATCAATGTAGTAGTCATCGCCACCAACTTCGAAATGCACTTGGCGCCCGACGAACGCGAAACCAGGTCCCAGCTCGCGTAAAGTTTCCACAATCCGCTCCGTCAGCGCTTGTTCCACGTCTCGCTCAGCGACTTCGCCAGCTAATCCCAGAAATTCGAAAGTGTAGGGATCTTTTGCCACCTGCTGTGCCAGTTCTGACTCGGGTGCGGGTAAGCGCTGCGGGAAGTTCGACGGTGCTGCTCCGGTGCGTTCAAGCGTGTTGTTTTTGATCATGTTGAGCAACACATTGCGCGACCACCCAAATTCAACGGCCGCGGCGGCGTACCATTGTCGCGCTTCTTGACTCAAGGGTTTGTCGAGAAGTGTGCGGATATGCCCCCACGGCAATTGCGCCACAGGTTGTGGCGCAATTGCCTCGACGTTCCAGTGTCGAGCGAAAGTGGTCATATACTGCAGATTTCGAGGTGAAAAGCCGCGCATCTGTGGAAACTCGGCCCGTAAGTCTTCGGCTAGGCGCGCGATGATTTTGCTGCCCCAGCCTTGCCGTTCTTGCCGCAGGAGGATTTCTTTGCCGATGGCCCAGTACAGCTGAATCAGCTCGGTGTTGATGGTGCGCCGCGCCTGAATTTGGGCTTGGTTTACCCGGTGTTTGAGCGCTTCGAGTGTCTGACGGTAATCGTCGGGCAAGGCAAGATCGGCAGAAGACATACAACTCATTATCCAACTTCGAGGGTGTTTAGACGAGTATCGGGGCTGTGCTTGCTGATAGCTGGGTCCAGTCAGAATGAGCCGCTATCCCATACGCCGCTATGTGGTATCAGCCAGGCGTGACATGATCAATACCGCCACTGCTCCAGCGCGTTCATAGTGCATCAGATGGCCAGTATTTTCCAGCACGTAGAATTCCACGTCGTCACTGACGATCACATCTGCGAGCGCCGCGATATCTTCGGGGGACGACAGTTCGTCAGCTGCCCCTCCCAACATGGTTACGGGTATTGAAAGGTGGTCGGCAAAATCTGCCACGGTGTGCGTGATGGAGGCCCGGTAGGCTTCCAATAGCGTTGTGGGGGAGTCAAAGCCGGAGAAGTAGGCCTGATGTTGATCATGGGTGTACGCCAGGATGCGTGGATCCTCGGTTTTGGTCATAAAGGCCCCCGTGGCCCACACGATAAGTTGGTTGCCCAATAAGGTCCGTCCCAGTGCTGCTGGCAGTGCTGCACAGACGCGATAGAACCCGTCGGTCATCAGGGTCGCGGCCCGGTCGGTGGGTGAGGCCGCCTCAAGCGCGGGTTTAGCGATGGGGTTCAGCAGCACCACGTGAGGGTAGTGCCCCGCTCCGGAGGCAACAGCGGCTGCAGCAATCACCGATCCGAATGAATGCCCCAACAGCACAGGATGGAGCATATGTTGGGCCACCTGATTGATGATCTGGGCGTAGTGCTCGACGTTGTGCTCAGCCTCTGGCATCGCACCAGATACGCCAAAACCTGGAAGATCAGGAACCCACACCTCATAGGAAGCTAGCCCATCGACCATCAGCTCTAAGCCGTGGTGATCACCCCGGAAGCCATGAACTCCAAGTATCTGTTGGGCACCCGGTGGGCCGGGATACCGGAAGACGGCAATTTCGAATGGCGCGCCTGTCAGTGGATCACTGACGCGTAATCCGAAACGTTGCGGATCCCGTTGTCGATGCCCGGTCAACACTGAACGGTCACGAACTAAATACCGCGGCCGCAAGCGGGCAGTCATCCCCTCAATCATAGTGACCAGTCTATAGATTTGACTCCCTGAGAGGTTTGTCAGTGACTGACCTGATACGAATGTGGTTAAGTTGCGCATATGGTTGCAGCATCTTCACCCACGATCATTATGGCCCTTGACTTGGGGACCACCTCAACGCGGGTAGCGCTGTATGACGCTGCGGGGGAGGCCGTGACCATCGTGGCACGCGAACATCGCCAGTATTTCCCGCACCCCGGGTGGGTGGAACACGATGCTCATGAGATTTGGTCGAATATTCGGGAACTTACGGCGCTAGCACTGGCGCGGGCCCAGTTGACGGCCGCCGATATCGCAACCATAGGCATCACGAATCAGCGTGAAACCGTGGTCGCATGGGATGCCACCACCTCACGACCGATCCATCGTGCCATTGTCTGGCAAGATTCCCGCACCGACGGGGTCATCGCGGACCTGGTGCAGGCCGGACATAATGCCACCGTACAACAGACCACCGGGCTGAATCTTTCGGCGTATTTCTCGGCATCGAAAATGGCCTGGATCCTAGAACATACCCGGGAGGCTGCCGACCTGGCAGCACGCGGCGATCTGCGCTTTGGCACGATCGATACCTGGATCATCTGGAATCTAACCGGTGGACGCGTCCACGCTACGGACATTACCAATGCTTCTCGGACCTCCCTGATGAACATCACGACCGGCCAGTGGGACTATGAGCTCGGAGCGGTATTCGGCATCGACCCTGACGTGCTTGAAGTCGCGCTCCCTGCCATCCACCCATCGGTATACAACTACGGGACGGTCGCACCCGGACTGGCTATCGCCGGGGTTCCGATTACCGGCGTCCTGGGGGACCAGCAGGCGGCCAGTTTTGGACAAACCATTTTTGCTGCCGGGGAAGCGAAAAACACCTACGGTACCGGGTGTTTCTTGTTGTATAACACCGGGTCGAAACCCGTCTTTTCTACCAGTGGTTTGTTGACCACGGTGGCCTATCAGCTTCCCGATGCTGCCCCGGTGTATGCGCTGGAAGGCTCGGTGGCCCAAGCCGGCTCCGTGGTGCAGTGGTTGCGAGATCAACTCGGGATCATTAGAACATCAGCCGAGATTGAATCGTTGGCCAATAGCGTCGACGATCACGGCGGCGTGTACTTCGTCCCGGCATTTTCTGGGTTATTTGCGCCGTGGTGGCGCGCTGATGCGTCCGGGACGATCATCGGACTCACCAGTTATGCCACTGCTGGCCACATTGCACGGGCTGCTCTGGATGCGACCGCGTATCAAACGCTGGATGTTATCAGCGCGGTCGAAACCGATACCGGGCATAAGCTTCAACAGCTCAACGTGGACGGCGGGATGACCGTCAACGAACAACTCATGCAATTCCAAGCCGATATTTTAGATGTCGAGGTCCACCGCAGCGCTGACGTTGAAACTACCGCTCGTGGCGCAGCGTACGCGGCCGGTTTGGGGGTTGGCATCTGGGCTTCGACCGACGAGTTGCGCGATCTATGGCGTTCCGGAGGGACCTGGAGCCCAGATATTGATCCGAACAAGCGTCGGCGTCTCATAGCTGGCTGGCACCGGGCCATTGAGCACGCGATTGGGTGGTCGGGGGACCAGAGCAGTTAGAATACTAGACGGAAACAAGATTTGACCTTTCGTATGAAACGTAGACAGGACATCGTGACGAACACATCGAAGCATGCCGGCGCTGAGCGCGAAGAATTCTCGTTTGCAGCCATCGAGCAACGTTGGGCCGGTTATTGGGAAAAGAACAAAGTTTTCAAAGCCTCCGGCGACGGCCAACGGCCCCGAAAATATGTCCTCGATATGTTCCCGTACCCGTCCGGTGACCTACACATGGGCCATGCCGAAGCATTTGCCATGGGTGACGTCGTCGCCCGGTATTGGATGCTGCGCGGTTACGATGTGCTGCACCCCATCGGTTGGGACTCCTTCGGGCTGCCCGCCGAAAACGCAGCCATTGCCCGGGACGCCCACCCAGCGGAGTGGACCTATGAGAATATCGCCACCCAGCGATCCTCCTTTGAGCGGTATGCCATCTCGGTGGACTGGGACACTATCCTGCACACCTCGGATCCGGAGTACTACAGCTGGACCCAATGGCTGTTTCTGAAATTCTATGAGCGCGGACTGACCTACCGTAAAAAATCCCAGGTCAACTGGTGCCCCAAAGACCAGACCGTGCTGGCCAACGAGCAGGTCGTCGATGGTGCCTGCGAGCGCTGTGGCACTGAGGTCACCAAAAAGGCCTTGGAACAGTGGTACTTCAAAATTACCGACTACGCTGAACGGTTGCTCCAAGATATGGACTCGCTGGAGGGCCACTGGCCCGAGCGTGTGCTGAACATGCAGCGCAATTGGATCGGCAAATCCACCGGTGCCACCGTGACGTTCTCCATCGAGGATGGCCCTGAGCTTGAGGTGTACACGACCCGGCCTGACACCCTCTACGGTGCGACCTTCATGGTCGTGGCTGCCGATGCGGATCTCGCCGAAGAATTGGTGACCGACGAGCATGCCGAGGCATTGCACGACTACCGTGAACAGCTTAAACACGTTTCCGACATTGACCGGCAATCCGCCGATCGCCCAAAGACCGGCGTGTTCCTTGGGCGCTACGGCATCAACCCGCTGTCCGGCGAGCGCGTACCGGTATGGGCATCAGACTATGTTCTGGCCGACTACGGGACCGGTGCCATCATGGCAGTCCCTGCTCACGATCAGCGAGACATGGATTTCGCTCGGGCCATGGACCTGCCGGTGCGAACCGTCGTGGACACCGGTGCTGAGGACCCAGAAGTCACCGGCATCGCCACCACTGAGGCTGGCACCAACATTAACTCCGGTGAACTCGACGGCCTGTCAGGTGAAGCAGCGATCGCCAAATCGATTGAACTGCTTGCAGCAAAAGGCACCGGTTATGAATCAGTCAACTACCGGTTGCGCGACTGGCTGTTGTCCCGACAGCGGTTCTGGGGTACACCGATTCCCATCATTCACTGTGCAGATTGCGGACTCGTGCCGGTACCGGCAGATCAACTGCCGGTGGAACTGCCCAAAAACTTACACGGTCAACAGCTCGCCCCGAAAGGCCAGTCGCCACTGGCTGCCGCCGAAGACTGGGTCAACGTCGCGTGCCCGCAGTGTGGTGGAGCCGCTACACGAGATACCGATACGATGGACACCTTCGTCGACTCGTCGTGGTATTACATGCGCTTTGTCGACTCGCACAACGACCAGCAGATCTGGGATCGCGACAAGCTAGACCGCTGGGCGCCAGTCGACCAATACGTAGGCGGCGTTGAACACGCTATCTTGCACTTGTTATACTCACGGTTCTTCACCAAGGCCCTGTATGACATGGGCCTCGTCGGGTTTACCGAACCCTTTAGCCGACTGTTGAACCAAGGCCAAGTCCTCAACGGTGGCAAAGCCATGTCGAAGTCCCTGGGGAACGGGGTCGCACTGGGTGAACAACTCGATGCCTTCGGTGTGGACGCCATCCGATTGACCATGGTGTTTGCCTCACCACCAGAAGATGATATCGATTGGGCGGATGTTTCCCCGGCAGCTTCCCTGAAATTCCTGGCACGCGCCTGGCGACTGGCACAAGATGTCCAGGCTGCGGGTTCAGCCCCGGATACCGACCCTAGTAGCGGGGTAGAAGCCCTACGTCAGACGACCCACAAGATCGTCCATGATGCAGAGAACCTGCTGGAGGACCAGAAATTCAACGTCGTCGTGGCCCGGACCATGGAGCTGGTCAACGCGACCCGCAAAGAAATCGATAATGGAGCCGGTGCGGCCGATCCGGCGGTCCGAGAAGCCACCGAAGTTGTAGCTCAACTGCTGTCGCTGGTCGCGCCCTACACGGCAGAAGACATGTGGGCCATGCTAGGCCATGAGCCCTCAGTGGCACGGTCAACTTGGCTGCAGGTCGATGAGGCGTTGTTGGTTGAAGACAAGATCACCGTCATCGCTCAGGTCCAAGGCAAACTGCGGGATCGCTTCGAAGTGCCGGCGAATATTTCCGATGATGAGCTCGAAGCGATGGCCCGTGCATCTGACAACGTTCAACGAGCCATCGGCGATAAACAAATCCGCAAAGTTATCGTGGTCAGCGGTAAGCTCGTCAACTTCGTGGTGGGCTAACCCCACATGACCGAGGTCGATGATTGGATAGCCCGATTGGCCGCCCGGTCGCGCGATATGCGCACCGAGGCGGTCGGCTGGGCACGCTACATCACCCCGCCACGCCGTGAACGCCTAGCCATTGTCACCGACAGTTCGGCCGCGTTGCCCGATCAGGTGTATAAATTACCGACGGGCTCAGATTTATTTGTGGTCCCCATTCCGGTCATGATTGGCGACCAGATTTATACCGAAGACGACGAAATACTGCACCAGGATCTGGCCATTGCTTTAGCGGCTGGCACCCCACTGCGGACCTCACGGCCATCACCCGGGCACTTCTCCGCAACCTACCGACACATCGCCGACCAGGGGTACGGTCAGATTCTGTCGATTCACCTGTCATCGAAGCTCTCGGGCACCACCGACGCGGCACGTATCGCAGCCCAAACAGCCCCCATTCCCGTGACCGTGCTGGATTCTTATAACGCTGGCATATCGTTGGGCAATGCGGTGCTCGATGTCCTCTTGCGCACGCGGTTAGGCCTGTCAACACCGTTCCTGGCCAGCATCGCCACTCGCCAGGCGCGAGCAGGGCAAACAATTTTTACCGTGCCGAACCTTGACACGTTGCGCAAAGGCGGACGCATTTCGGCGCTGACCGGACTGCTGGGCCAACTGCTCCAGGTTCGCCCTGTCATGCACTTGCACGACGGCGCCATCGCATTGCTCGATCGTCCCCGGAGCGAAGCCAAAGCACTGGCCACGATGACCGAGCTTGCACTAGCAGTAGAACCGCCCGTACGGTTGAGCGTCCAAGCCTACGGCGACTTCGACACAGCCCACCAGTTGGCCGCGGAGTTACAAGATCACTCCGTCATGCCCGTACCCGTCGTGCGGCTGCCGGCCGTGCTAGCAGCCCATTTAGGCCTCGGCGCGCTTGGTGTATCGATGAGCCCGGACTTGGACTACGTTAGTTACGGGGCCAACTAAGCGATCCCGAATCCACAGCCTTGCCCCGGCTGATCGGATTATCCACATTTGATTCCGCCATGATGCAATAGCAGCTCATCCCCAGCGAAGCTGGACGCATGGGTAAACATCTGGCAGACACAGCGCCGCCGCAGCGGCCCCCGCTGTGGCGCACCAAAATCACGCTGTCTGCGGTCTTGATGCTCATCGTGGTGGCAGCGACAATTTATGGCTTCCGCTGGCTTACCACCGAACAACCGAGCTCACCGGAACCTACCGTTGCGGTGGATCGCACCGACAGTGCCACTGTGGAACCAGCTCAGGACAACGAGCCCGGCGACGCCTCGGTAGGCCCGGATACGACGATCATCCATGTTGCAGGTGCGGTACACCAGCCCGGAATTGTTGAATTAGAAACCGGGGCCCGGGTGGTAGACGCTATCGAAGGCGCCGGCGGCCCCACAGAGGCTGCCGTCCTCGATGCGCTCAATCTGGCGGCGATCGTCAACGACGGCGACTACATCTTGGTGCCCGATGAACAGTCCGAAACTCAAGCGGAAACCTCCTCAGGCTCACCAGGAGGTTCAGCCGCTGGCCCCGGCAACCCTTCCACGGTCAATCTCAATACTGCTGACGCCACCCAGCTGGAAACCCTGCCCGGCGTGGGACCGGCTACCGCTGAACAGATCATTGCTCACCGGCAGCAGCACGGTCCGTTCACGCAACTGGCAGATATCGAAGCAGTCTCTGGGATTGGTCCCGCGACCCGGGAACGCCTCGATGGCCTCGTGAGCTGGTAATGACAAGCCACATCAAACCCGACGACATCGCAGCCCCCGTCGATATTCGACTTGTGCCAGCAGCGGGCCTTACCGCAACCGTATGTCTGTTGAGTCCCAGATTGCCACCGTGGGTAGCACACCATGTGCCCCTCACCCTCATACTGGGCGGTCTCATCGCGATGATACTCATGGTAAGTATCAGACGCCGTAAGCGGGTGGGGCAATGGCTGCTCATCGTCGCGCTGGCTTGCTGGCTGGCCACTCCGGCCGCGCTGCTGACCAACCAACAACGTGCCGCCGCAGAAACCTCCGGATGGCTAGCATTTACCGAGCATCTGGGGACCGCCAAGCTCTCGGCCGAGCTGGTAAACGACCCTGTGGAACGTGACGGGCCGTGGGGGCCTAGCTGGTTCGTCACCGCAGAGGTAAACCACTACGGCAGGGATCTTACCCCCACGCCCCACCCAGCGAAGATCGTGATCGCAGCCGACGAGGCCTGGTCGCAGATGCGTAGCGGCGACCACGTCTGTTTTCTCGGGCGGGTCACCGAACAGGATGCCACCACGTTTGTCCAAGCAGTCCACTTAGCTCAACCCGACAGCTGTGGTCAACCACCCGGCCAAACTGCACCCACTGGTCGCGATACGTTACGCACAGCGCTCCAAGACCAGGCAGCCCAGACGATCAGCTATGGCCCGGAACTACTTCCAGGACTCATCCTGGGGGATCGATCCCAACAATCGGAAACTGTCGATCAAGCCATGAAGATCTCCGGGCTGAGCCACCTCTCAGCGGTCTCGGGAGCGCATACGTCAGTGATTGCCGCTGCGGCGACGCTTTTGTTTCGCAGCTTGCGCTTCCCGCGCCCCATCGTCATCGTTGCATTTATCGGAACCCTGGTTCTCTTCGTGCACATCGTGGGAACACAACCTTCAGTTCTTCGAGCTGCCACAATGGGAGCGATCGGCGCCTGGGCGGTATTTTCCGGTCGGAGTTCACAAGCCCTGCCGATCCTGGCCCTCACCACGATCGCCCTCTTGACGCTGACCCCCGAGCTGATCCACGAAGTCGGCTTCCAACTCTCCGTGGCAGCTACGGCTGGGATCGTGCTAGCAGCCCAACCCCTCGACCGACTGATACGCCCATATTTTGAAAAATTTCTCCCTGATTTCTGGGCCAGCCTCATCAGTTCCTCGCTGGCGATCTCCACTGCTGCGCAACTGGCCTGCCAACCACTGCTGCTGACGTTTATCGACTACGTCAGCCTCTACTCAGTAGCCGCAAACCTCTTTGCCACGCCGTTACTGCCGCTGATCACCATCCCCGGCACCATTGCTGCAGCTTTAATCATGGTCGCCCCGGGCGTCTCCCAACTACTTTTGCACGCGGTGTCGTTGCCGACCTCCGCCATCGGATGGATCGCTACCACCACAACCCAGCTACCCGGCTCGACGCTCCCGTGGCCTGAAGGGGTCGTCGGAACAGCACTCATCGCCCTGCACTGGGCTGCCACCGGCATCGTCACAATCAAACTCCTGCGGCGACAACGACGGACACCACCACCCGTGCGCGTGGACTGGGGTCTCCCCAGATGGCACCAACTGGCTATACGGCTCACCCAACAGACCAGCCCCGCCCAAAGCTTGCAGTACCTGATCGTGGTGGTAGCTGTCGTCGCGCACCTGGCCGTGTTTTGGCCGACGAAAGCCGGTGGTATTAACCCCGATTGGGATATTGTCGGATGCGATGTCGACCAAGGCGACATGTTCCTCGTGCGTACCGGGCCGGAATCAGCCATGGTCTTCGATACCGGACCAGAACCAGACTTGGCCCACCACTGCCTACGAGCTGCCGGCATTACTCGCATCGATGTTCTGGTCATCACCCACCTCCACGCAGACCACGTCGGCGGGCTCCAAGGTGTCCTAGACGTAGTCGAGCCAGAACACATCGTATATGCCACGGGCACGGACCCAACTTATCAAGCCAGTACCACGGGACTGCCCTCCACCGCCCAGCAACTCACAGGCCCCACGGTCTCCGTCATAGATCACGCTGCACAGGATCCCGACCATCCGGTACAACTCCGGTGGTCAGTGCTCAGCGCAAATCACCAAACACCAAATGAAAATAATGCCTCCGCGGTGCTACTCATCGAAATCTATCGCCACGGAGGAGTCGCCACGGCACTGTTTACCGGCGACCTAGAACAAGACGAAGCCGAAAAGCTCCTCGCCGCAGACCGTATCCCCACCAAGGTCGACATCCTCAAATTAGCCCACCACGGCGCACAAAACGGCGGGACAGGCCTCATCGAACATACCGAACCCAGTGTGGCACTCATCGGGGTGGGTATGGACAATAGTTATGGCCACCCGCACGACGACATTCTCGAGGCGCTCGGGCCACGAACCGACGTTCGACGCACTGATTTCCACGGCACGTTTTCTGTGACCTTGCAGCACAGTCCCGCACACGTCGCCGCACAACGCTAGAATCAGCCCTATGGCTTCTCCTCGACGAACCAAAACCGCCGGCGCCTCCTGGCGCGACGTCACAGTAGCGCCGCTCATCTTTGTCCAAGGCAGTGAAGACTACATTCACACTCGAGTCACCGAGGCCATCAAAACACAGTTGAAACAGGCCGAGCCAGACACCGAGGTACACCACCGCTCCGCTGCAGAATACCAACCCGGTGAAATCCAGGTGCTCGCCAGCCCATCACTGTTTGGCGAAAAGAAGCTCCTCATCTTCGACGAAATGCACAAAATGTCTGACGCATTCGTCACCGACGGGCTCGAATACATCCAGCAACCCAACCCGGACGTCACCTTCCTGGGTCTCCACGGAGGCGGCACCCGAGGCAAACGATTGCTCGACGCACTCAAAAAGTCCGGTGTCTTCGTTGAAGCCAAACCCATCAAATCAGACCGCGACCGCATGGATTTCCTCCAAGCAGAGTTCCGCAGTGCGCGCCGAAAGATCGATGCTGAAGCCCTCCGCGCGCTCGCAGACGCCATCGGGGAGAACCTGGGAGAACTCGCTGCCGCAGCACACCAGCTGATTTCTGACACCGAAGGTACTATCACCGAGCGAATGGTCGAACAGTACTATGGCGGACGAGTCCAGGCCACCGCCTTCAAGGTGGCAGACGCGGCACTTGATGGTCAACTTGGCTCGGCCATCGCGTTGCTCCGGCACGCGTTTGCCACGGGAGTGCAACCGGTCGCGGTGAGCGCTTCGTTTGCGCTCAAAGCCCGCCAGGTTGCACGCATCATCGACGCGAAAGTGCCCCAGGGGCAACTCGCCTCTGTCCTCGGGATGGCCCCGTGGCAAGTTCAGCGGGTCACGGCTACTGCTCGGCATTGGACTCCCGTCAATATTGCTGGGGCTGTCGAGCTGATCGCCCGTGCTGATGCCGAAGCGAAAGGCCAAGCGCGAGACGCAGAATTTGCTGTGGAACGTATGGTAACAAAGGTTGCCACGCTCGCGCAGCGACGCTAACGCTATTAAATGTTTGAGGCCGTCACGTTCAACGTGACGGCCTCAAACTTTAACGCTTCGCGAACTTATGCATCCATTGCGTTCACGCGGGCTGCTGCACCGGACTTCCGGTTCGCGGCCTGGTTGCGATGGATCGCACCCTTGCTGACAGCCTTATCCAGTTTGCGCCCGGCAACAGCAAGAGCCTTTTCAGCAGCGGCTTTATCGCCAGCTTCTACGGCTTTATTTACTTTGCGGAGCACAGTCTTGAGTTCAGACTTGATAGCGTGGTTGCGTTCGCGACGTTTCGCGTTCGTAATTGCGCGCTTTTTTGAAGATTTGAGATTAGCCAATACTGGTCCTATTCATTCTAAAAAATGTGGGTCGGTGAGGGGTATTCCTAGCCAGACGACTGAGCGGTGTGGGGGCACCTTGGAAAGCCTGACTAAGAGTGCCCGTCGACCTGCGCGGACACACAGCGGTCTAGTTTACCAAAATTCAACCTAGACAGCGAATCCTGCGGCCTGTACTGGGTCGCGGAGTAAATAGTGTTCGGCCATTTGCCAAGCAGTGCGCGATATGTTGTCGATACGAAGGATAAAACGTGAAAGAATAGAGCAACGCACCCGTCGCGGTGCTCCAGAAGCTTTCAGTTTTCTCAAAGTAAAACATTCTAAGGATGGTGCACGTGTCGCCAGTGGCGTCCAACCCGCCTCAGCCCGGTTCAACTGACCCATCGGTCATCAGGAACTTTTGTATTGTCGCGCACATTGATCACGGCAAATCCACGCTAGCCGATCGCATGCTGCAAAATACAAACGTGGTGACGCCACGGAAGATGCAAGACCAGTTCCTTGACTCGATGGATATCGAACGGGAACGCGGGATCACCATCAAATCGCAAGCCGTCCGAATGCCATGGCAAGTCGACGGGAATGACTACATTCTGAACATGATCGACACTCCCGGTCACGTGGATTTCGCATATGAGGTGTCGCGCTCATTGGCAGCTTGTGAAGGTGCGATCTTACTAGTCGATGCAGCTCAGGGCATCGAAGCCCAGACGCTAGCGAATCTATACATGGCTATGGAACACGACCTGGAAATCATTCCAGTGCTCAATAAGATCGACCTGCCCGCGGCCGAACCTGAACGCTACGCGTTAGAAATTTCCAACCTCATCGGGGTAGACCCCGACGATGTGCTCAAAGTCTCCGGCAAAACCGGTCAGGGCGTCGAGGCGCTCCTTGATCGAGTCGTCAACACCGTCCCGTCACCGTCCGGGAATGTCGATGCGCCGGCTCGAGCGATGATTTTTGATTCAATCTATGACACCTATCGCGGTGTGATTACCTATGTCCGGATGGTCGACGGGAGTCTGAAGCCCCGTCAAGGCATCAAAATGATGGCTACCGGTTCCGACTATGAGCTTCAAGAAACTGGCGTGTACTCGCCAGGGGCCATCCCTGGAGCGGGTTTGGGCGTAGGGGAGGTTGGTTACCTCATCACCGGTGTGAAAGAAGTTTCGGAATCCAAAGTCGGAGACACCGTCACCTCAAAACACAACCCGGCTCCCGAACCAATTGGTGGTTACAGCGAACCACAGCCGATGGTTTTTTCGGGGCTGTACCCGATAGATGGATCGGATTATCCAGCTCTTCGCGATGCCCTCGAAAAGCTACAGCTCAATGATGCCGCGCTATCCTACGAGCCCGAAACGTCCGTTGCTCTCGGGTTTGGGTTCCGCGTGGGCTTCCTTGGGCTGTTGCACTTGGAGATCGTGCGCGAACGGTTAGAGCGTGAATACGATCTGGACCTGATTTCGACGGCACCCAACGTCATCTACGATGTCACCACTGAAGACGGCACCGTCGTCAAAGTGACCAACCCATCTGAATTCCCGGAAGGTAAAATTCTCGAGGTTGAAGAGCCCATGGCCATGGCCACCATCATTGTGCCCTCAGAATTCATTGGTGCCGTGATGGAACTATCTCAGGCCAAACGTGGACAACTCGAAGGCATGGATTACCTATCCGAGGAGCGGGTAGAGATCCGCTACTGGATCCCACTGGCAGAAATTGTGTTCGATTACTTCGATCTGCTGAAGTCACGCACCAAGGGATACGCTTCGTTGAACTGGCAGCGCCAGGGCTCTCAGGTTGCAGACCTGGTCAAGGTCGATATTTTATTGCAGGGCGATACCGTGGATGCATTTTCTGCCATCACCCACCGGGACCATGCCTACTCCTATGGCGTGAAGATGACCTCGAAACTCAAAGAACTCATCCCACGACAACAGTTTGAGGTCCCCATCCAGGCTGCGATTGGTTCCCGCATCATCGCTCGCGAGAACATTCGAGCGATCCGTAAAGATGTGCTGTCGAAGTGCTACGGCGGTGACATTTCGCGTAAACGCAAGCTGCTTGAGAAACAAAAAGAAGGCAAGAAGCGCATGAAAATGGTCGGCACCGTCGAGGTGCCCCAGGAAGCCTTCATTGCAGCGCTGTCAACAGATACGGATAGCAAGTAACCCTTGAACCACACTGATGCTCCCGCCGCCCATGTCCTACCTGACTTCGTCGCCGAAGCAGTGCAGGCCACGGATCGGACGTTTTCGTTATATGTTCACGTACCGTTTTGTCTCTCACGCTGCGGTTATTGCGATTTCAACACGTATATATCACCGGATCTAGGGCCGGGGGCTTCGCACGATAGTTATGCATCGACGGCAATCAAAGAACTTGAATTCGCCGCGGATACCCTCGACAGATCGGGTATCGTGCCACGTCCCTTACATTCGGTCTTTTTCGGCGGCGGTACCCCGACCTTATTGCCCGCTGAAGATCTCAACGCCATTCTGGAACGGGCCGGACAACTTTTCGGCATCCAACCAGGTGCAGAAATCACAACCGAAGCCAACCCAGATTCCGTAACGCAACAGGTCGTACAAGAGCTTGCTGCAGGTGGGTTCAACCGGATTTCCATGGGCATGCAGTCCTCGGTGTCTCACGTATTACAGGTGCTAGAACGCACCCACAACCCCGACAATGTGGTCTCAGCAACCCAATGGATCCGGGAAGCACATCTCGAGCTATCGCTAGATCTCATCTTCGGTACCCCCGGAGAATCATTACAAGACTGGCAACGTTCATTGGATACCGTCCTGGGACTCCGACCGGACCACGTCTCGGCTTATGGCCTGATCGTGGAAGAGGGCACCAAGCTTGCCGCTCAGATACGGCGCGGTGTCTACCCGAATACCGATCCCGACGACCAGGCGGATAAGTATCTTGCCACCGAGCAACGGCTCAGCGATGCAGGATACCGCTGGTATGAGATCTCCAACTGGGCGTACGATCCCGACAATCAAGGCATTCACCAGTCGCAGCACAACCTTGCCTACTGGCGAGACCAAGATTGGTGGGGGATCGGACCCGGTGCTCATTCACACATGGCCGGTTTCCGCTGGTGGAACGCCAAACACCCGGCGGCCTATGCCTCTCGAGTGCTGGAAAATATTTCCCCGGCCATCGGACATGAGATACCGGATGCAGATGCTCGATTATTAGAAAAAATCATGCTGGGAGTCCGGTTGGCTGAAGGGCTCGATACCGCGGTATTAGCAGATCAACCTCGCCATGCCGCCCAGCATGCGATGACTGAAACCCAGCTCTTAGCAACACAAGGTCTCATTGAACCCGACGCTCTGGAAGCAGGACGCATTGTCCCAACCTTGCGCGGCCGCCTCCTCGATGATGCCATCACCCGGCGCTTGGCCGGTTTTTAGCACCGAGTCAGGCTATCGAATAATACGGAGATTGAACGGGTAGCGATAAGGACGTCCCTTATTAACTTCGATACCCGCAATGACTCCTGAGATCGTCATGAACAGCCAGAGCAATACTGCAACCACACCGAAGATCGCGCCCATTACGGGCAAAAACGCCAAAATATTGAAGGCAATCGCCACGACGGTGAGCGGCAAGGTGAAGTTCAACGCTTCCTTGGCTTCTTGTTCGGAAAACGGACCGCGAGAGCGAAACACGATGAACACCACAAGTGAGGGGACAAATCCCAGGAACGCACCAAAGTGAGCAACTGTTGCCCATTGGCGGTCTTCAGATGGCGTCAGGGGACCACGAGTGGTGGAACCGGGGCCATTCTGTGAGGTGCCAGGGGATTGCGACACGGCGAGCATCCTTTACGTTTCATTCAGCAGGAAGTAACCCGGCTGATCATAGCAAACAATCACCAGTCTAAACCCGATTATGTGGCTGGCCTGACATCTATGAGCGAGTCAGAGCTATTCAGCTAATCGTGGACTGTCACGAAATCAATCATATGCTCAACCCTGCCCAAAAGCTCGGGCTCAAGATCAGTGAAATTCTTAACTCGAGCCAGGATGGTCTTCCAACCCCGCCCGATATCCGCCGGGGTTTTATGGGGGAGACCCAACCTGGCAAGCATCCCGGTTTTCCAGTCTTCACTGCGTGGAATCTTCGGCCAGGCTTTGATCCCTATCACCTCAGGTTTCACTGCTTGCCAGATGTCCACATACGGGTGACCTACGATCAGCACGTTGTCTTTGGCGCCTGCAACCTGCATGGCCTGTGCTGCCAAGCGTTCCTCTTTCGACCCCGACACGAGGTGATCTAGCAAGATCGCCAGGCGACGGCGTGTTGCTGGCTGGAATGCGCGGACGGCCTCGGCCAGATCATCAACCCCGTGCAAGGGTTCTACTACCACGCCTTCTACGCGCAGATCCTCCCCCCAAATCTTTTCAACCAATTCGGCATCATGGACACCCTCGACCCAGATCCGCGATGCTTTGGCGACTTTTGCGCGCTGCGTTCCGACTGCCCGAGAACCTGAGGCGGTGCGCTGCGGTGCTGACTGGCGGGCCGGAGAGGGGACGACAAGTTCGACGGGCTGACCGTCAATCATAAAGCCCAGCCCCAATGGGAAAGAACGTCGCCGGTCTCGGCGCCCTGCTAACACTACGAGGTGAACCCCGCCGGATTTCTCAATACGCTCGACCGCCCCGGTAAAGCCCGAAGTCGCATCCTCAACGACTAACCCTCTGGCCGCTGCTACTTTTTTCGGGGCGGTAACGGCCGGGCGACCGACAGTCTCGGATGGTCCCCACTGGTCCCAATTCATAGCCTAAGATCTCTTTCTGCTCGAGTGCTCAATTGAGGTTATCAAAGGCTGATCAGTCAACAGCGAAGAACCAGCAAGTCATTCTGTAATCCCTGACAGTTTCCGGCTAGCATTAGCACTGAACTGTCTACAGTGCTAATTTTTTTGGGGAGGGTGGATGACTGACCAGCCACGGCGTATGAAAGTTTTGCAAGCCATCGTGGAAGACTATGTTGCCTCCCGGGAGCCGGTCGGCTCGAAAGCTCTCGTGGAACGCCACGATCTGGGCGTGTCATCGGCAACCGTTCGCAACGACATGGCCGCACTCGAAGACGAGGGCCTGATTGAAGCGCCGCACACCTCCTCGGGGCGAGTCCCCACGGATAAAGGGTACCGCTATTTCGTTGACCGCATCTCAGAGGTTCGGCCCTTGTCTGTCGCCGAACGACGTGCGGTGACCACGCTGCTCAATAATGCCGACGATATTGACGACGTCATGGCCTCGACCGTCCAGGTACTATCGCAGCTGACACGTCAGGTTGCCGTAGTGCAATACCCCCAAATGGACTCGTCAGTGATCCGTCGGGTGGAGTTTGTCATCTTGTCTGAAGACCGGATGTTGGCAGTACTCATCCTGTCGACCGGGCGGGTTGATCAGCGTGTGGTGTATGTCAATGAACCCGTTGATCAGCAGCGGCTTGATGTTCTCGCCCAGGTATTTATGAAGTATCTGGATAACGTCAGCCCTTACGAGATGACGAAAGCGCTAGCACAGATTCACACGGTGATCCCACGCGAAGATCAAACGTTGGCTGAAGTTCTAGGGCGTGCCCTGCAATTGTTAGCAGAAGAAGGTCATCGTGACCGTATTATGCTAGCCGGCACAGCAAACCTCGCCCGGTCTCCACAAGATTTCGGTTCTTCCATCGGTCCGATTCTTGAAGCCCTGGAAGAACAAGTAGTCTTACTGAAACTGTTGACAGAAATGGAACAAGACGCGCACGGGGTATCGGTACGTATCGGTGATGAGAACTTCGGTTCACTAGGGGACACCTCGGTGGTGGCCGCAGGATACGGGCCAGGAGATGCCGCCAAGATCGGTGTAGTGGGTCCAACCCGCATGGATTACCCCTCGACGATGTCAGCGGTACGGGCGATCGCACGATACTTATCACGGATTTTGTCAAGTTAGCCTATAGGCGCGATAATAGACGTTCGACCATGTAACGGTTTCAGGCAGACAGGCTTGAACTGAAAGGAACTCGACCAACAAGTGGCACAAGATTATTACCAGATCCTGGGTGTTGACCGTAACGCCACAGAACAAGAAATCAAAAAGGCCTACCGCAAAAAGGCCCGTCAATTGCACCCGGATCACAACCCTTCCGAAGAAGCCTCTGAACAGTTCAAAGCCGTTACTCACGCCTACGAAGTGCTCTCGGATAGTACAAAGCGTCGAAATTATGACGCGACCGGCCACGAAGATGGCCGTCAGGCAGGCTTTGGTGGTGCCGGCGGATTCGGCGGGTTCTCCGACATCTTTGAAACGTTCTTCGGGGGTGGTGGAAGTGGTGGCCCGGCGTCCCGCGCCCGTCGTGGACAAGATGCCCTGATCGCGACACATATCGATCTCGAAGAAGCGGTCTTCGGTACAGAAAAGACCATTGAGGTCGAAACCGCGGTGCGATGTGAACGCTGTGAAGGCTCGGCCATGGAACCTGGTACGCATCCAGAAACCTGTACAACGTGTCGTGGTGCTGGACAGATTTCTCGTCCCGTCGATTCCATTCTGGGTCGCATGATGACCACCGAAACCTGCCCAACCTGCCGCGGTTTTGGGGACGTCATTACCGATCCTTGTGGCCAATGTTCTGGCCAGGGACGCGTCCGCGAGCGGGTTTCCTTTACGGTCAAAGTACCTGCCGGCGTCCGTGACGGTACCCGCATCCAACTTGCCGGCCGCGGCGAGGCCGGAGTGGCCGGTGGCCCGAACGGCGATCTTTACCTCGAGATTCGCGTCCGGGAACACGACATTTTCACTCGCCAGGGTGACAACCTGCACGCCACGATGACCGTGCCCATGACCGCTGCCGCATTGGGCACCGAAATTACCGTGGATACTTTCGACGGAGAACAGGCTTTCACCATCGAACCCGGCACGCAGTCGGGACATGTGGTCACGTTGAAAAATCTCGGCGCAAAAAGGCTCCAGGGCAACGGCCGCGGTGATATGAAAATCACCCTCAACGTTGCTACTCCAACCCGCCTAACTGACGAACAGCGCGACCTGCTGACGCAATTGGCCGAATTGCGTGCCGAAGACGTGGCCAACGGTGAAGTCGAATCCCGGGGCTTTTTCTCTCGCCTCAAATCCGGATTCGACAACATGTTTTCCCACGATGAATCGTGACACGCCCGCTGTTCTATAGTTCGGACGTGACGGGCAAGGCTCCAGGAGACGCTGTCTATCTGGACGCTGCGACTTCAGCTCATGCGATCCGCTCCCAGCGGTTGGGCCTGGGGGATCTGCTCATGGTGTCCGACGGGGCCGGTACATTAGCACACGGCACCATCACCTCAGCTGACCCGCAGTCGGCCGGCATAATCGTCGAGACGGTCGAAGTCCAACCCAGCCCAGCCGTGCGGATCAACCTGGTACAAGCACTGGCCAAAGGCGATCGGGACCTCATGGCAGTGGAAATGGCCACCGAAGTAGGCGTCGATGCGATCACACCGTGGCAAGCCCAGCGCTCGATCGTGCGAATGCGTCCTGAACGAGCAGCAAAAATGCGCGCCAAATGGGAGGCGAAGCTCCATGCCGCAGCCCAGCAATCCCGGCGCGCTTTCATACCGGCCCTTCGGCCTGCCGTCGAAGGCACCGGGATTTCGGAACTTCATGCGCCGGGCGACAATCAGCATCTAGTGGTCCTGCACGAAGATGCCCGGTCAACCATGCAAGAGGTGGTCGAAGCCCTGCCGAAGACACTGGCTGACCTGCATCTGGTAGTTGGTCCCGAAGGTGGCGTCTCGCCAGAAGAATTAGCAGCAGTAGAACAGGCCGGCGGCAATACCGTTCAACTTGGTTCCACCGTGATGCGGGCCTCCACGGCTGGGCCTGTGGCGATAGCCTTACTGAACCACTTTCTTGACCGGTGGTGATCCTGCCCGGCCGCCGACAGTGCACCAGAAAGATAGACCACGGTGCGACCACCGCTTAGACTAGTGACACAGCACATCGTATTTATGGAGTAGACCTGACAGAACCAACCGATACTCATCGCATGAGCCAAACCATCACCTTTACCTCCCAGACCGATATGGTGCAAACGTTTGGCCCACAAGACATGCTGCTTCGTGTCGTCGAGGGCGTGTATCCAACGATGAAACTGCTGGTCCGTGACCAGCAACTTGAACTTGAGGGCGCACCTGAAGACGTCGCTGAAGTTGTCAAAATCGTCCACGATCTGCAAACCGTGGCCAGGGCCGGGACGACGGTCGGGCCCGAAATTATCGAAGCCACCATCGCGGGGATTCGCACCCTGCAACAACACGACACCTCGACACTGCCGGCAGAAATGATTGTCTCTGCTCAGGGCAAGAAAATCCGGCCCAAAACCGAAAATCAAAAAGCCTACGTGAATGCGATCAATACCCACACGGTGGTGTTCGGTATTGGCCCCGCGGGAACCGGTAAAACCTACCTCGCCATGGCCAAAGCAGTCCAGGCGCTGCAAACACGCCAGGTGAATCGCATCATTTTGACTCGCCCAGCAGTTGAGGCCGGCGAATCGCTGGGCTATTTGCCCGGCACCTTAAGCGAAAAAATCGACCCCTACTTGCGGCCTCTCTACGATGCACTCCACGAAATGGTCGAACCAGAAACCATCCCGCATCTGATCGAAGTGGGCACCATCGAGGTTGCGCCGCTAGCCTACATGCGCGGTCGCACCCTCAACGATGCGTTCATTATCCTCGACGAAGCCCAAAACACCTCAGCCGAGCAGATGAAGATGTTTCTCACCCGGCTCGGCTTCAACTCCCACATGGTCATCACCGGCGACGCATCACAAGTTGATCTGCCCCGCGGCACCGACTCAGGTTTGGCACAAGCCGTAGACTTCTTAGCCGACATCGACGATATCGCCATTATTGAACTGAAATCATCCGATGTGGTCCGGCACAACCTCGTGTCCAAGATCGTCGATGCGTATGACCGTCACCAGCCAGAACCCACCCGGCCGCAGCGGTCCGGTAGGAATCGAAACCGATAGAAATTATGGCCATCGAAGTTCTCAACGAAACCTCCTACGACTTTGACATTCAGCGTCTCATCAGCCTGGGCAAACACCTGTACTCCGAACTGAACATCGCCCCCGATGCGGAACTCGCGATCGTGTTCGTCGACAATGAGGCAATGAGTCAACTCCACCAAGAATGGATGGGACTTGAAGGTCCCACCGACGTGATGAGCTTTCCTATGGATGAGCTGCGTCCCGGCACTGAGGAAGAACCGGCACAGGGACTGCTGGGCGACATCGTGATCAGCCCGGAAGTAGCCACCGATCATGCTCAACGTGGCGGCCACAGTGTTGCCGATGAAATCGCACTGCTTGTGACTCACGGGCTGTTGCATCTGCTGGGCTATGACCACCACGATGACGATGAAAAGCACCAGATGTTTACCACGCAAAACCAACTACTAGAGCAATTTCTTGGGTACACACCACCACAATTGCATAACGACGGAGCATAACCACCGTGGCTGTACCGATCACCCTGGCCCTCCTGTCCCTCCTGAGTTACGCGCTCACGTGGACCTTGTCCTTTGCCGAAACCGCATTCGATTATCTGTCGTCGCGGGAAGCCGAAGCCATCGTGGCCAAACGCCCCAGCAACCCGGTGCTGACGATCATGGAACGGCTAGCAGAACATCAGTTGGCCGTACGCTTCTGGAACGCCGTGCTGCTGGCTTCGACCGCAGTGCTCATTACGGTTTTTATTGACTTTTTCGTCGATAACGTGTGGCTGGCTGCAGCCGGTGGGATAGTGGTCATGGCCGTGATCACCCTGCTCAGCTCCATGCGCAGCCCGGTGCGTTTGGGTGCCAAACACTACGAAGTGGCTGCCCAGAGCACCGCATGGTTAGTACGCTTATTGACTGTCATCCTCGGCCCGATACCTCGCCTGTTTATTCGAGACCCTGAAGCAGCAGACGACAACATCGGCGACGAGCCCGACCTGGAAGAAAAGCATTTCCGCGAATACGTTTCACGAGCCTCGAAAGCCGATGTATTGGAAGACGACGAAGCGGAAATGATTCAGTCGGTCTTCGAAATGGACGACACCCTAGTCCGCGCCATCATGGTCCCGCGAACCGATGTGGTGTGGTTAGATTCAGACACGACCCTGGAAACCGCGATCCAAGTCTTTATCGACTCCGGCTACTCACGTATCCCGCTGATCGGAGACAGCCCCGACGATGTTTTAGGCATTGTGTTCCTCAAAGATATTGTCCGGGCGTTGCACACCTACCGTCTCGGTCCCAAGGATGAGGTCAATGCGCTGGCCCGCGAAATCCGTGTGGTTCCGGAATCGAAATCGGTGTGGGATTTACTCCAAGAGTTGCAAAGCGAAGCCATCCACGCTGCGATCGTCGTGGATGAATACGGTGGCACCGCAGGCTTGGTCACCCTAGAAGACCTCATCGAAGAGATCGTCGGTGAAATTTCGGATGAATACGATGACGCCGAAATCGCCGACGTCATTCCACAGCCAAATGGCGAATATCTGGTCAACGCGTCCATGTCGGTCACCGATTTCTACGAGGCTTTCAACATCTTCTTGGAGGATGACGAAGACGTAGATACTGTTGGCGGATTGTTTGCCAAATCTTTGGGTAAGATTCCCATTGAAGGATCCGTGACCGAGATCGAGAACCTTACGTTGACTGTTGCCTCACTGGCCGGCAAACGAAATCGGGTAGACACCATCCGCGTCGCCATTCACGCCCCGTCCGAGGAGACCACATCATGATGTCAACCGATTATCCGGAACACTATCGTTCCGGGTTCGTCAGCCTTGTCGGCAGACCAAACGCCGGCAAATCCACGCTGACAAATGCCATGGTTGGTTCCAAGGTAGCCATTACCTCCTCCAAGCCACAAACCACTAGGCGAGTCATTCGCGGTATTGTAACCACTGATGATTATCAGCTCATCCTCGTGGACACTCCCGGTTTGCATCGTCCCCGAACTCTGTTAGGGGAGCGCCTCAACGAATTGGTGGCCGAAACATTATCGGGGATGGATGCGGTGGCGCTGTGTATCCCGGCAAACGAAAAGATCGGGCCGGGGGATCGGTTCATCACCGAACAGCTTGCCGGGTTGCACAACATTCCGGTCATAGCTTTGGTCACGAAGGTCGACACTGTCACTCGGGGAGTGTTGGCCGACCAGCTCATCGCCGTCCAACAACTTGGCGAAGAACTGCTCACTCCAGAAACTGGTGAAGGATTCGCCGAAATCGTTCCGGTTTCGGTTAAAGGCGACGTGCAGGTCGACACGGTGCTCGATGTCTTGACCAAGTACTTACCTACCTCACCGGCACTCTACCCAGACGGCGAGGTCACCGATGAACCGGATGACATCATGGTCGCTGAGCTGATTCGGGAAGCAGCGCTCGAAGATATTTTCGATGAGCTGCCCCACTCCCTGGCGGTAGTCGTGACTGAGATGGGCTTACGTGAGGGGCAACCCGAAGACGAACCGATCACAGATATTTACGCTGAAATTTATGTAGAGCGAGATAGCCAAAAAGGCATCATCATCGGCAAGGGTGGCCAACAGTTGCGCGCCATCGGCCAGCGAGCACGGAGGAACATCCGAAAGCTATTAGGCACCCCGGTGTATCTTGACCTGGTGGTGAAAGTTGCCAAAGAATGGCAGCGTAACCCCAAGCATATGAACCGTTTGGGGTTTTAGGTCAGTACTGTTAGGCTAAACACCATGCATCGCATTCAGAGCGCCCCCGTCCACGGTCTTCACCGTGTGCTTTTTGGTGCTCTACTAGGTCTTCTTCTACTACCGTGCCGTAGCGGGGCCTAGGTTCTTCAAGCACACGCCTTGAACGCCACCAGGTAGGGTCGGACCCCGTTACGGAGCGAATCTCACGGCCTGCCACCGGATCGACATGAACTCTCATAGACCGGTTTGTCAGTATTGGTCCACTAAACTCGTCTCGGGACCAGGCAGTCATAGAATGAGGAATACACTTTGCGTAAATTTCAGCAGCCTTCCGGCATGAACTATAAGAAATACGTGCCCTTCGAACAGCAACTCGACGTGCACCTGCCAGACCGCACCTGGCCGGATAAAGTCATCACCCAGGCTCCACGCTGGTGTGCAGTAGATCTTCGGGATGGCAACCAAGCGCTGGTCAGCCCCATGGACTCGGCCCGGAAAATGGCCATGTTCGAATTGCTGGTCGAAATGGGCTACAAAGAAATTGAAGTTGGGTTCCCCTCGGCTTCGCAAACTGATTACGACTTTGTTCGTCAACTCATCGATGAAGACCGCATTCCAGAAGACGTGCACATCCAAGTGCTGACCCAATCTCGTGAGCACCTCATTGAGCGCACCTACGAAGCGATTGAGGGCGCACCGCGTGCGATCGTGCACTTGTACAACTCCACCTCTGTCTTGCAGCGTCGCGTGGTGTTCCGGGAAGAGAAATCCGGCATCATCGATATCGCCACGCGCGGCGCGATGTTGTGCCGCAAATACGAAGAACAGCTCACCGACACCGAAGTTATTTATCAGTATTCTCCCGAGTCCTTTACCGGCACCGAGCTGGACTTTGCTGCCGACATCTCGAATCGGGTCGCTGAAGTGTTAGAAGCCTCCACCGACCGGCAGATGATCCTGAACCTGCCGGCCACCGTCGAAATGTCGACACCCAACCGGTACGCCGATCAGATCGAATGGATGCACCGAAACATCGATAACCGCGATGCCATCATCTTGTCGCTCCACCCGCACAATGACCGAGGCAGTGGCGTGGCGGCAGCCGAGTTGGGCTACATGGCCGGAGCCGACCGGATCGAAGGCTGCCTGTTTGGCAATGGCGAGCGCACCGGCAACGTTGACCTCGTCACCTTGGGCATGAACCTCTACACCCAGGGTGTTGATCCCGAAATTGATTTCTCGAATATGGATCGCATCCAGGAAGTCTATGAGTACGCGACCCAGATGAAGGTCCACGAGCGTTCACCGTGGGCAGGCGAACTCGTGTTCACGGCATTTTCTGGTTCTCACCAAGATGCCATCAAAAAAGGATTCGAGGATATGGATGCCCGCGCTGCTGACGCAGGGGTCACGACTGAAGACTTGGACTGGGGTGTCCCATACCTGCCCGTGGACCCAGAAGACATCGGTCGCAGCTATGAAGCCGTCATTCGGGTCAACTCCCAGTCCGGTAAGGGCGGGGTCGCATACATGCTCAAAGCCGACCACAACCTGGATCTGCCGCGTCGCGCTCAGGTCGAATTCTCGGCCGTCATCAAAGAGTACACCGATACCCATGGTGGGGAGATCTCATCAGAAACTCTGTGGGATGTGTTTTCTAACGAATACCTTCCCACCGATGACCCACAGCAACGCTGGGGTCGTTACCAGTTGATTTCATCGACATCGTCGACCACCGAGGATGGCGATTTCTGGATGGAAGTACAGATGGAGCGTGACGGAGAGATTGTCACCCGCACGGCCACCGGTAATGGCCCCATCTCCGCGTTGGTGAAAATGTTCCACGAAGCCGGCGTCGACGTGCGGGTCCTCGACTACACCGAACATGCGCTCACTGAAGGCGGCGAAGCCATGGCCGCAGCCTATGTGGAAGCTGCGATTGGTGATCGTGTGCTGTGGGGCATCGGATTGGATCATAATACTGCCACTGCTTCCCTGCAGGCAGTTACCTCGGCGGTTAATCGATACATGCGCGATGAAAAGGTAACCGTCTCCACTGAATAAGACACCGCGGAAAAAGTCTCGCGGGTCCGCTACCTATATTTCTCAAAGCTACCGGACCCGCGGGATTGTTCTGCGCACCTATAAACTCGCCGAAGCCGATCGGATCATCGTCGTACTGACCGCTGAACGAGGTCAAATCCGGGCGGTCGCCAAAGGCGTGCGCCGGACGAGTTCGAAATTTGGTTCGACGCTGGAACCCTTCATGCACACCCGTATGCAGCTCGTACCACGCCGGAATATGGATATTATCGTTCAAACCGAAACGATTCACCCCTACGGCATGATGCTCACCAATGACTATGACAGTTTCGGTGCGGCTTCAGCCATGGTTGAAACCGCAGAACAACTTACCCGCGATGAAGACGTCGCCGGTGGGACAGCACACTACCAATTGCTCCACGGGGCGATCGCTGCGTTAGCGCGCCGGGCAGCAGCGCCCAAGATGTTGTTGACCTCGTACCTTCTGCGCGCGCTGACGATCGCAGGATGGGCGCCAACTTTTGACGAATGCAGTAAATGTGGCATCGAGGGGCCGCATAATTGGCTGTCGGTCTCCCTCGGCGGCGTGGTATGCGACGATTGCGCACCACCCCAAACCACCTACGCTCCCGACGATGTCGTTGCGCTGCTATCGGCTCTCTTGGCCGGTAACTGGCCGGCCATCGAAGGCGCTCAAAATGGTGAGATCCGCCAAGCCACAAGCTTCGTCGCGCAGTATTTGCAGTACCATCTAGAAAAGAATTTGCAGTCACTGTCCGTCATGGAGCAGGGCTAACAGGAGGAACGCATGCCGTATGAAGTCCCGCAGCCGCATCCTGCCGGTTACGTGATGCCCGCTATCGATCAGAAGTTTCTGCCCCGTCACATCGGTATCGTGATGGATGGTAACGGACGGTGGGCTAATCAACGAGGCCTCCCTCGAACTGAGGGCCACCGCGCGGGGGAGCAAGCACTGTTGGACGTCATGGCAGGTGCCGTGGAGATGGGCATTGAGTACGTTTCGGTCTACGCGTTCTCAACCGAAAACTGGAAACGTTCCCCCGACGAGGTGGCGTTTCTGATGGGATTCTCCCGGGATGTCTTACGTCGCCAGCGCGACACGCTGAACTCGTGGGGTGTCAGAGTACGCTGGAATGGCCGAACACCACGTCTCTGGAAATCGGTGATTAGAGAACTGCAAGCAGCAGAACAACTCACCAAGCACAATACCGGCACCAATCTCATCATGTGTGTGAACTATGGCGGACGAGCGGAGATTGCTGACGCCGTGCAGGCGATCGCTACCAAAGTGGCTGCGGGTAAGCTCAGCCCGAAATCAATCACGGAAAAGAGCATTGCCGAGCATTTGCGACTACCGGACGTGCCGGACGTGGACCTTTTTATGCGCACCTCAGGGGAGCAACGGGTGTCGAATTTCTTATTGTGGCAATCGGCCTATGCCGAGATGGTCTTCATCGACACCCTGTGGCCGGATGTAGACCGCAAAACCCTGTGGGATGCCGTGGAACTCTACGCCTCACGTGACCGTCGCTACGGTGGGGCAGTGGATACTCCAGTATCTAGCGGCTAAAGTAGTCCAACCAGGCGAATGTGGCATCAAATGCTTTCTGCCGGATCGGCTGGGCGGAGGCATATACATCGTGCAAGGCGTCACGGATCTTATGAATCATTACCGTCTCACCGAGATCAACCGCCTGGTGGACGGTGTCTTCGACATCAATGACGCTATCGGCTCGTTGCATCTGCACCGAATACCGCGGTGCAAAATACGACGCCGTTGAGGTCATCACGAACACTGGCACATCGATGGTTAATCCCTTGCGTACCTGAGCGTGACCATCCAAGATCGCTGATAGCCACCCGCCCCGAATATCGAATGCGTAGCGCGGTCGCCACAAGGGATGCAACACCCATTCGCCGTGTTCGGTCGCTGAAATGCTGCGATAGAAAAAATCCACCTTCGGTAAAAGGAGCCTTCGTTCCGGCCTGCTTCGCCATAAGGGGTCGGCCACCGTATTCGCAAAACTGCGAAGCCAGGTGTTGCCCTGCAGCGATAGCCAGGGAGCATTGAGCACAAGGGTGCTTATTTGTTGCGGATGACGGTCTGCCCACAGGGCTGCAACGAGACCACCGGTGGAGTGAGCAATGATGGCCGGTATATATCCTGGATGGGCCAGCTTGATAATAGCAAGGGCTGAGCCAATATCATCATCGTATACGGCGAGATCATCAACATAACCGGGGGTCTGGTATTCGCGCAATGACCGCCCATACTTGCGTAAATCCAAGGCGTAGAACTTGTAACCACACTCCGCTGCCGCTTGAGCCAGCTCGGTGTTGTAAAAATAGTCTGACCAACCGTGGATATACAGCACCGGAACTCCATCGGCTGCGTCATGGCGGACCAGTGTGGCCGACAACGGTCCTTCATGGTCCTCACCTAAATGGATGGTACGACGCGAAAAGCCCTCCAAGACATCGGGCACCCATTCGCCAGGGGGCGTATCCTGCAGCAGTCCGTAGTGCATTCACCCCTCCAAATATGACAAAATCCATGCACAGTGGTCGACCTTAATCGTCCGTGTGGTTGACTACAATCTATGACCAACCTAATTGCTGCACGTCTTGCCGGCCAGAAACCATCGCTGTATCCACACGTTTTTAACACGGTCTTTGCGGACATGGATGCTGAGCGTGCACACGAGATTGGGTTTCGTGCCATACGCGCGGCAGAAAAGACTGGTGCTTCACGGCTACTGCGAGCAGCATTCCGCCCGCATCACAGCCTCCGGACCCAAGCCATGGGACTGACTTTTCCGTCACCTTTTGGACTAGCCGCAGGCTTTGACAAAGCCGGGATCGGCACAGCGGCTTTAGCTGAACTCGGATTTGGCCATATCGAGGTCGGGACCATCACTGGACAAGAGCAGCCCGGCAACCCGCAACCGCGCCTCTTTCGACTTCCCAAGGACAAAGCCTTAGTCAACCGCATGGGTTTCAACAACCATGGGGCTCAGCGAATCGCGCCGCGCTTGGCGCATACCCGGAAAGTCCTCACACGTCGGTTCGGCGCTGATCGACCCATCCTCGGCGTCAACATTGGCAAGACGAAAACGGTCGAGCTACAGGATGCGGGGGAGGACTACCTATTATCCACCCGGCTGTTGGCTCGCCATGCTGACTACTTAGTGGTTAATGTTTCCAGTCCGAACACTCCGGGCCTACGCCAACTTCAGGCCATCGAATCGTTGGCCCCCTTATTGGCGGCAGTTTCCAAGACCGCAGATTCCGTCACCGGTCGGCATGTGCCGCTGGCGGTCAAGATCGCTCCTGATCTAGCCGACGCGGACGTTGTGGCGGTCGCAGAGATGGTCACCGAACTTGGTTTAGACGGTGTGATCGCAACGAATACAACTATCTCGCGTGATGGGCTGACCACGACACCGACCGAAGTCGAGGCACTCGGCGCTGGGGGAGTGTCCGGAGCTCCGCTAGCTGCGCGGTCGTTGGAAGTTCTGCGGTTGTTAGCCCAGCACCTGACCGATGCCAGCATCATTTCCGTCGGCGGCGTGACGACGGGCAGCGACGTGATCGAGCGTCTTGAGGCTGGCGCAGCGTTGGTTCAGGGCTATACCGCGTTTCTGTACGAGGGCCCGTTGTGGGCGGGACGCATCAACGCGGCCTTGCAGCAACGTTAGCTCGGGAATTCCCCGCGCTTGACCATCGGGCGAGGCAGACGCATCCGCCGCATCTGGGTGGAACGCATCGCAGCATACCAGCGTGTTCCAGGCTCCATTTGCCCGAACTTGGCTTCCAATCGCTTGCGGACTTGGTGGCCTACCCAAAAGCCTTCGAAGATGACCAGGAAAACAAAGATCAACATCCCGATCGTCGAAGCCATTTGCATGGTCGGCGTCGGAATAAAGCTGAGTCCTAAGAAAATCAGCACACCAATAATGAGCCACTCACCAAGACCCCAGCGGGCATCGACGTAGTCGCGAGCAAACCGGCGCTGCGGCCCCTTGTCTCGTGGTGGTAGGTAGCGTTCTTCGCCGGTTTCCAAGGCGCGTCGCATTCGGGCGCGTTCCTCTGCGACTGCCTGCTTTTGTTGCTGACGTGCGACTTTACGATCATCAGCGATCAACGGACGACGATTGGCGGCTTCCTGATCACGGCGTTTTGGCGTGGGGCGGCCCTTGCCTGGCGTGCCGATCTGGTCCGAATCCTGGTCTTCTGCGGTCATCTCTACTCTTCTGTTATTTCTTGAGGACGGGTTATCTGGCTCTATTCTAGATGTTCCCTCAGCGCTGTCATCCCGAGTACGCTATGGACTATGAACGATGCATTCCCCGCAGGTACACGACTAGATCCGTATTCCGCTGCTTTTGTTGAAATTGTCAAAGAGTGGGTTGAGCATCGTTTTTCGCACATCGTTGCTGAACTCAAACACCTCGTCACCTACCCATCGCTTGCTTTTGAGGGCTACGAGCGCGCACCGCTAGAAGCTTCCGCCGACGCGGTGGTCACGCTGCTGCAGAAGCTGGGACTCCAGGAACTTCAGCAGCTTACGGAACACGGTTCTGATGGCACCGCTTCCGGCCCCGCCATAATCGGTCGCCGACCCTCCGCCGCCAACAAGCCAACGGTCTTGTTATATGCCCACCACGATGTTCAGCCCGTGGGCGACCGCGCCGCCTGGAACACCGACCCCTGGGAAGCAACCGAAATCAACGGGCGGCTTTATGGACGAGGGACCGCGGATGATAAAGCCGGCATACTGGTCCACTACGCAGCGATTCAGGCTCTCGAGGAGTTGCTTGGTGCCGACCATGGACTCGGTCTGACCGTGTTCATTGAGGGGGAAGAAGAGATAGGGTCCCCGTTTTTCTCGCAGTTTTTAAGCCGCCACAAGGAACTCCTGGAAGCCGATACGATCATCGTGGCAGACTCGGCGAACTGGTCCACTGACGTGCCCGCATTGACCACCTCACTGCGCGGACTACTCGACGGGGTCATCGAAGTGACCGTCGCAGAGCATCCAGTACATTCGGGACTTTTCGGGGGACCGATGCTAGACGCCATCACGGTGTTATCTCGAATCATCGCGCAGCTGCATACGCCAGATGGGGAGCTTGCGATTCCCGGACTGGAGCAATCCCGCTGGGCTGAGGTTGTCTACGATGAAGATGACTACCGGAGCCAAACCGGAGCCGTTGAAGGCTTCCGACTTGCAGGCAAGGGGACTCTGGCCGATCGCATGTGGAACAAGGCGGCGCTCAATATTATTGGCATCGATACGAAACGTATCTCGGAGGCATCAAATTCCATCGTCCATACTGCAAGTGCCAAGTTTTCACTGCGGCTCGGGCCAGGTATGGATCCGCAGAAAACCATGAGTGCATTGACCAATCATATTGAGGCCATGGACAACTTCGGAGCTACGGTGAAAACCTATCCGGGTGAGGCGGGAAAGCCTTTCGTCGTTGATGGTGGTGCGCCGTATAGTCGCATGATGAAACAAGCCTTAACCGACGCCTGGGGGAGCGAAGCTATCGAAATTGGCTTGGGTGGTTCGATCCCATTTGTGGCAGAACTGGCCGCCGTGTATCCCGAGGCTGAGATTCTGTTGACAGGCATTGAGGATCCAGACACCAGAGCCCACGCCCCCAACGAATCGCTAGACTTGTCCGTATTACGCCATGCGATTGAAGCAGAAGTACTACTACTTGCCAGAATGGCCTATGACGTTGTGGAATAAAGAGTAGCCACTACGCTGTTCCTACCTGTTGAACGCCGGTGTTACATTTCAGAGGAGAAAACGATGACACAGACCGACAATATCGCCGAGCAGCTGCCTCAAGCAGCTCCCGCCGATGGCCTGCCGACCCATGACGTAGAGCTATCTGATGAAGCAGCCCAGAAAGTCCGGGACCTGTTAGAACAAGAAGGACGGCCAGACCTTCGTTTACGTATTGCTGTCCAGCCCGGAGGCTGCTCCGGATTGATTTACCAGTTGTATTTTGACGAACGCGTCCTAGATGGTGACGCTGTCAAGAATTATGGCGGCGTTGAAGTCATCGTAGATAAAATGTCCGTGCCATATTTGGCTGGCGCCTCCATTGACTTTGAAGACTCAATTACCAAAGTCGGCTTCACCATCGACAATCCGCAAGCTGCAGGCTCCTGCGCATGTGGGGACTCGTTCCACTAGACGGATTTCACATTAAAAAATCGCATCACGGCGAGCCAACGTCACATTTAACGTTGACTCGCCGTTTTGCTGTCATGGTCCACATTTGGTGACAAAAAAGCACTAAGGTAGTACTCAGCCAAAGTTGTTTTGCTGTGTTAAATCTCAGAGCGTCATGAGATGGCTCTGGAGACTCAAAGCAAAACACTCGCACTGGACAAAGAAGAGGAAGGGCCGTCTGTGAGACTGCTACAACGAGCCGGCAGCCGCGGCAAAAGACTCCTAAAGGGGGGAGTCATTGGCGCTACGGCTTTGCTGTTCTTAACTGCGTGTTCTGAACAAGCAAGGCGAGGCTGGTATCCCGGATCCAACGAGACTACTAATCACAATGAGATCCTTACCAACCTCTGGGTTGGCAGCTGGATAGCCGCCCTTGTGATTGGTGTCATTACCTGGGCGATGATCCTTTGGGTTGCCATCGCCTACCGTCGCCGCAAGGGCGACAAAGGCTACCCGCGTCAACTTGCCTACAACGTCCCAATGGAAACCATGTTCACCGTGGTTCCGATTATTTTGGTTCTTACGCTGTGGGGCTTCACTGACCGTGTTGAGCGCACCATCAATACCCCAGTGGAAGATTCACCACTGGTCGTTACGGTGCACGGCAAGCAGTGGGCATGGGACTTCGACTACGAATACACCACACCGGATGGGCAGACGGAAGAACGCCACCTATACGGTATTCAGGGCCAGCTGACCGGTGAAGAGGGCGTCGAGCAGACACTTCCCACGCTTTACCTGCCAGTTGATGTACCGGTGGAATTCCAGTTGAAATCACGCGACGTTATCCACTCGTTCTGGGTGCCTGCCTTCCTGCAGAAGCTGGACATGGTCCCAGGACAAACAAACCGTTTGTACCTCACCCCGGGGGAGACCGGACACTTCCAGGGTAAGTGTGCAGAACTCTGTGGTGAATTCCACTCTGAGATGCTCTTCAATGTTGAAGTTGTTGAAGAAGCCGAGTTCCTCAGCCAGATTCGTCAGCTTCCAGAAGGTCTCTCGGGCGCGGAACTAAACCGTAACCCGAACGAGAACCCTGAAGGTCAGCTTGACCAAGAGGTACCTTTGGGCGATCCACAACGGATCGAGGAGTAAAGTACATGACTACTTACGAATACACACAAGACGACTCTCGGTCGCGTGTACGGCCACAGGTGGTGCCGGCTTCTAAAGGCCGTGTCATCGTTAATTGGCTGACCTCGACTGACCACAAGACGCTCGGGTACATGTACCTGATCACGTCATTTATCTTCTTCGGTCTCGCCGGTGTCATGGCGTTGATCATTCGTGCCGAGCTGTTCGAACCAGGTATGCAGGTTCTGCAAACTAAAGAACAGTTCAACCAGCTGTTTACCATGCACGGCACACTGATGCTGTTGATGTTTGCGACCCCATTGTTTATTGGGTTCGCCAACGTGATTATGCCGTTACAGATTGGTGCACCTGATGTGGCGTTCCCACGTCTTAACGCACTGTCGTTCTGGTTCTTCCTGTTTGGTTCACTCATCGCAACCGCAGGCTTCCTCACCCCACAGGGTGCAGCATCATTCGGGTGGTTCGCCTACGCACCACTTTCGAATGCGACCTATTCGCCGGGTATCGGTGGAGACCTCTGGGTCTTCGGTCTTGGTCTCCAGGGCTTCGGTACCATTCTTGGTGGCGTCAACCTGATCACCACGGTTATCTCCATGCGTGCACCCGGTATGACCATGTGGCGTATGCCGATTTTCACTTGGAACACCCTCATCACGGGTATTCTGATCCTGATGGCGTTCCCACCGCTTGCGTCAGCACTCTTCGGGCTCGGGCTTGACCGCCGCTTTGGTGGCCACATCTTTGACCCAGAAAACGGTGGAGCTATTCTCTGGCAGCACCTGTTCTGGTTCTTCGGTCACCCGGAGGTCTATGTCATCGCTCTACCATTCTTCGGTATCGTTTCTGAGATCATCCCGGTGTTCTCACGCAAACCAATCTTCGGTTACAAATCACTGGTCTTTGCGACCGCCGCAATTGCAGCACTGTCGATGACCGTGTGGGCACACCACATGTACGTTACCGGCTCGGTACTGCTGCCGTTCTTCTCCCTGATGACCATGCTCATTGCAGTGCCCACCGGCGTGAAGTTCGTCAACTGGATCGGAACCATGTGGCGAGGGTCGATCACCTTCGAAACACCGATGTTGTGGACCCTCGGGTTCATGGTGACCTTCCTGTTCGGTGGTCTAACCGGTATTATCCTGGCCTCTCCACCACTGGACTTCCAGGTTTCTGACACCTACTTCGTAGTTGCTCACTTCCACTACGTCGTCTTCGGTACCGTTGTCTTCGCGATGTTCGCCGGCTTCTACTTCTGGTGGCCAAAGTTCACCGGCAAGATGCTCAACGAGACCTGGGGCAAGATCCAGTTCTGGATGCTGTTCATCGGTTTCCACGGAACCTTCCTTGTGCAGCACTGGTTGGGTGTCATGGGTATGCCACGTCGTTACGCTGACTACTTGGTTGAAGATGGATTTACCCTCATGAACCAGTTCTCGACGGTGTCGTCAATGTTGCTGGGTGCGTCCATCATCCCGTTCCTGTGGAACGTCTACTACACCGCCCGGTATGGCAAGAAAGTCACTGTCGACGACCCATGGGGCTTCGGTGGCTCACTCGAGTGGGCTACCTCTTGCCCACCACCACGTCACAACTTCCACGCTCTGCCACGCATTCGTTCGGAACGTCCGGCTCTGGACTTGCATCACCCAGAATTGATACCGCTGGACCGGCGTGAACAAATGACTACGAAGGCAGGTGCATGACGTGAAGATTAATCAGAATCTCTTTGCGATCCTCGGGACATTTTTCCTCGTCGCAGCAGTTATCTACGCGATCTGGACCCGTGGAACTGAAATGGTCGGCATCACCGGACTGTTCGGGCTTGCTGCCATGCAGTATATGGTCGCCTACTATCTACGGCTTCTGGACAAAGAATACAAGCCAGGCGTAGACGACAAAGAAGACGGCGAGATCGCTGAATATGCTGGGACCTACGCCCGCTTCGCTCCATGGAGCTGGTGGCCACTTGGTCTCGGTGCCGCGTGCGCCATCGTGTTCCTCGGAGTAGCGATCGACTGGTGGATCTTCATCATCGGTATCGGCCTCGGTCTTTTCTTCGTGACCGGTTGGGTCTTCGAATTCTCGAAGGGCCAGCACAAACACTAACTCCATAGTGAACATCCTCTAAATAGCTGAGGGCTCCAGTCAAAAGACTGGAGCCCTCAGCTATTTAAACCGTATCAAGGGCGAGCGGTGTCTTGTGGTAGCGCAGTCTGCAGACACGACAACGCGTACACTAGGAATATATAGAATAGGTCGCGCGGAGGGATTTGATGGGTAATCACAAGCCAACCCCCAAACGTCATATCGGCCCGGCAATACAGTGGGCCAAACCGAAGACCAATAGTGGTCTATCAGCTGGTCGTCGGACCCGCGAGATAAGAATTCAATTAGCAGACGTAGCTGACGATTCCCGCCTCACGGATGAAGCAGACCCTCACCGCGATGCCTCGGATGGCAATGAGGCGGGAGTCAATCAGTATTCTCATCATGAGGAGAGATTACGCGCCAGAGGAGACTCCACCCAGCCTGCCGAAGGCAGCACCGTCGATCCATGGTGGCGACGCGGCGCGGAGTATGCTTCAGAGACAGGATCAGCGTGGAGTGAGTATGCCAGTTCACTGAGACATCAAGCGGAGGGGAAGTTCTCAGGTCCTGTACAACGTGCTGATGATTCGTTCACAACGTATAACTATGGTCAAGAAGGATCCAATGCTTCGTCCTTCGATACGTATCAGTCGTCCTCCGACCAACACCACTTATCCTCGTCCGAGAGGGCACAATCGTCGTCCCCACACGGTGACCGACCAGTCTGGCCACAGTATCTCTTACCAGTCGCAGTCGTTGCGTTCATTATTTTTCTAGCGTTCGTCACGCTCCTCACCTAATGTCGATCAGCTGACCCCGCTGAAACGCGCCACGCGATTGCACGGTCAATCTCGTCTCGCTATACGGCCGCCGAGCAAAGGCTCCGGCGACTCACGACAGCGCTTCCCCAAAATCCACCGGTCACAGAGTTTTATGGCCCGCACCGATAGCCCATTGAGGCGGCGTATCCAACCGGGATTCTCATTGTCCCCTGCAGGCCACTGATTGGCTGCCGCAACGTACACCATTTTGATGATTAATAGGGGAGAGGCCTGAGATAAGTTGGCGGTGTGGAGTGCTCCTCGTGCTTGCTATGACCGCTAATAGAGCGGTAGAGATGAGTCATTGCGGAAGCGAGAATCACGGCCGATCAAAGAAGGTTTTTTCGCAGGAACTCACCACACGTCCGAACGTGGTCAGGAACGTGCATCTGAGAATCCTGGGCTGTGCGGAACCATCCTGCATTTCGGAGAGAGTAGTGCATCGGCAGACGCCGTGTATGCCGACTCCATATGTCGAGCCGCGACATCGTAGTGCCTGCCCTTCATACTGTCGGTCACAAGCATAGTTTCCGTCTACGAGTTCTCTTGACTGGTGTATCGGCTCAACTTGGCGTACTACCGTCATTCGGAGAGCCGGGAATGTGTCCCTGACGGGTTGCAACTAAGCTCGCGTGAGTGACGTTGCAGGGTGCAGTAGCTCAGGGGTTTCTGAGGGGAACCCACAGTCTTGTAGGTAATTAACTCTCGGTAGATCGCACCAGTGAGCACTGCGGAACTCGCGGTCCATCCTGTAGATGGCGACCACGGGGTTACAACAGGGCAAACTGCCAACATATACACGATTGTAGGCTCGGCTCATGCTCGGGTTCGACGCTTCGTCACTGCTGGCCCGACAGAGCAGGGGAGTACATCCGGACGTCGTGTTGTTTTTGTGGCGTCGCTGGAGCGCTCTTTGGCACTTAGTAGCTTGGAGCTGGGGGATATGCGATTCACTCAGAGAAACTACCGAATGTCTGAGTCGCTTCTGCCAGTATGTCGACCGACCTTCCATACAAATATGGCTTAAAACAATTGGCCCGGTTGGATATCCAACCGGGCCAATCGTATCGTCGATTATGTGTTCTTAGGAACGATCACGTTTACCCTCGAGCTCGCGTACCGACTGGTCGACGGAGCGTTGCAGTTTACGACGCTCTTGACCGAACTCGGCTTCAGCTTCTGCCAGCTCTTCTGCTGTGACAGGCTCGACACGATCTTCGAAGAACTGCCGTGAGACACTTGCACGGAAGCGCTCCCACAGGCTGATCTTGCCCTTCTTGTTGGGCTGCGGTGGTACAGGTTCCGGCGATTCGAAAGCGACGAGCTCATAGAGACGGTAATCGTCCACCAGTTCATGACGCTCGAGAATTGCACCTTCTGGTGACCACTCGATCACACCGGTCTCACGACCGTGCAGTGCGATCTCACGATCTTTCCGCTGCAGGGCCAGGCAGATTCTCTTCGTCACAATGTAGCCAACGATCGGTCCAACAATCAGGAGGAAGCGTAGAACATACGCGACATCGTTCAGGGACATTGAGAAGGCGACAGCCATTAAGTCCGAGGACGCTGCGGCCCACATGACGCAGTAGAAAATCACGATGGCAACACCGAAGGAAGTGCGGCCAGGTGCGTTACGTGGACGATCCAGCACATGGTGTTCGCGGTTATCTTTGGTGATGCTGCGTTCCAGCCATGGCCAGATGAACATACCGACCACGAGCAGTCCCATTGGGATCAGCGGAATCAGCACGCCCATCGGCAACGCGTTCCAGCCCCATGGCATCGGAATATGCCAGAGGAAGGAGAAATCACCGAGCATACCTGGCATCAGGCGGAGGATACCGTCACCGAAGCCGATGTACCAGTCGGGCTGGGTACCTGCCGATACAGGTGAGGGGTCATACGGTCCGTAGTTCCAGACGGCGTTGATCTGGAAGAATCCTGAGATCAGCGCGACAATACCGAACACGATGAAGAAGAACCCGCCGGCTTTCGCCGCGTATACCGGGCCAATGGGGTAACCGACCACGTTGGTATGCTTCCGCCCTGGACCAGGGTACTGGGTGTGCTTGTGCACCACGACCATGAAGAGGTGAATGGCAACCATCAGAATGATCAGCGCCGGAATCACCATGATGTGCAGTGAGTACAAGCGCGGAATAATATCCGTGCCGGGGAATTCTCCACCGAAGAAGAAGAACGAGATGTACGTCCCTACAACCGGCATTGCTTTCATCATGCCGTCCACAATGCGCAAGCCGTTACCCGACAGCACGTCGTCTGGCAGCGAGTAGCCGGTGAAACCGGCCAGTAGGGCAAGAACCCACAGGACGACACCAACGACCCAGTTCAGTTCACGTGGGCGACGGAACGCACCCGTGAAGAAAACGCGGAGCATATGGACCGTGACGGCAGCCACGAACAGAAGCGCTGACCAGTGGTGTACTTGGCGCATGAACAGCCCACCGCGGATCTCAAATGAGATATCCAGTGTCGAGGCATATGCGGCCGACATTTCAACACCGTAGAGGGGCTTATAAGCGCCCTCATAGGGGAGGTGCGACATCGATGGATCAAAGAAGAACGTCAGGAACGTTCCCGATAGAACCAGGATGACGAAAGAGTAGAGCGCTACTTCACCGAAGAGGAAGGTCCAGTGATCCGGGAAGAGCTTGCGCCCGAATTCTTTGACAATCTTCGAAGCACCCACGCGGGTATCGACGAAATTCGCGATCTTCCCGGTGTTTGTGGAGGCTTTATAGTCATGCGTAACAGACATTAGGCTTCACGCTCCTCAGCTGGTCTAGGGTCACGTTCCCAGTAGGCAGGACCGACCGGCTCAAGGAAGTCACTTTGAGCAACCAAGAAGCCTTCGTTGTCAACGGTGATCGGCAGCTGCGGCAGCGGGTGCGAAGCAGGACCGAACACGACCTTCATTTCCTGAGTCAGATCATAAGTGGACTGGTGGCAAGGGCACAACAGGTGGTGAGTGTGCTGCTCATACAGCGCAATCGGGCATCCGACGTGCGTGCAAATCTTCGAGTACGCGACGATGCCGTCAACATGCCAATCTTCCCGCTCAGGGCTGATGTTCATGTCTTCAGGGTTCATGCGCATCAAGAGGACAACTGCTTTGGCCTTTTGGTTGAGCATGTCATCATGCATGTCTAGGAGGCCGTCAGGGACCACGTGGATGGCAGACCCGATCGTGACGTCAGAAGCGCGGATTGGAGTGCCGGTCACATCTCGCACCAAGCGAGTACCGGTATCCCACATGGTATGGCGCAGACGCTCGGGGCCGAAATTCTGAGCTGGGTCATCGGACTGGTTACCGCTGTTATCCAGGTCGCGGAAGATAGCGATTGCTGGAAGTGGTGCGATTGCCAAAGCACCGATGAGGGTGTTGCGCAAAAGTGGCCGACGCTTGATCTGTGATTCATCAATGACATCATTGACGATGCTCACAGCGTCAGAGCGGTCTTCTTCGTTGGCAACGGATTCACGTTCTTCAACCCATTCATGGTCTGGCATGAGTGCGCGGCTCCACTGAACGATACCGATACCAATGCCCAACATGGCAAAGGCGGTCCCCAGTCCGAGCAGCGTGTTCTGCACGCGGATGAGGTCCATGTTCGTTTCGTCGAGTGGTAACTGTCCGACGCCGAAGTACCCTACGAAGAATAGGAGGGTACCGATGATAGACAGAATGAACAGGAAAGAAACCTGGCGTTCTGCGCGCTTGGCTGCACGTGGATCTTCATCCGTGGTACGTGGCCGGTGAGGTGGCAATCCCGGGTTTTCAATAGCGAATTTACCCGAATCGTCTCCAGCGCGCTCTACGGTGCCCGGTGTGCCGGGATCTCCGTGGCGTTGCTCGCCCATAGATCTGATTCCTTTACTCGAGTGATGTTGGTGATGTTGTTAATCGACGATGATGCGATAAGTCTTTAGTTGGAACGTGTGGTCATCCACACCATGAAACCAATCAGGACGCCCAGTCCGGCCGTCCAGATGAAGAGGCCTTCAGCAACTGGACCAATGGAACCGAGGTTCTCGCCCCCGGGGTGACCCTGGGTTTCGAACTCTTTGAGGTAAGCGATGACGTCACGCTTATCTTCTGGAGTCAGGTTCGTGTCCGAGAAGACGGGCATATTCTGTGGGCCGGTAACCATGGCCTCATAGATGTGCTTTTCTGAAACGCCGTGCAGGGTCGGGGCGTACTTACCGCGGGTCAGGGCGCCACCTTCTGCTGAAGCGGCGTGACACATCGCGCAGTTCACACGGAACAGGTCGCCACCACGAGCCAGGTTCACATCGGCATGGTCAGTATCCAAGTACTCATCTTCAGGGATGGATGGACCAACGCCGAGGGAGTGTACGTATGCAGCCATCTGCATAGTTTGCTCTTCGTTGAACTGCACAGGCTTCTGGGCCCCTTGAGGACCGCTCATCTGCAGCGGCATGCGACCGGTACCAACTTGGAAGTCTACGGACGCAGCACCGACACCGACCAGCGATGGACCAGCGGGACCGCCGGTAGCTCCGATGCCGTGACAGGAGGCGCAGTTGGCGTTGAACAGGGCTTCACCGTCTGCAATGTTGTCTGCGCTGGTGTAGTCCGCCTCGGAGAATGCCGACGCAGAGTTGATGTTGGAGGCCAGCGAGTAGAGACCTCCGGTCAGCAGCAGACCCAGCAGCAGCAGGGCCACTCCGACCATCGGGTGGCGGCGGTTCTGAGAGAGTGCCTTCACTTTATGGATTCCTTACGTTTCGTATAACCGGATGAGGTGTGACAAGTCCGTTCCGGTTACCTCGGGGTGCGATTGATGTCGAGCCGGCGGACCGGACAGGTCACTGAATGACGTAGATGATGAACCAGAGAGCGACCCACACTACGTCCACGAAGTGCCAGTAGTAGGAGATCACAATGGCAATCGTGGATTCGTGGTTGCCAAAGCGCTTCGCTAGATAAGCACGGCCTATTACGAACAAGAACGCAACCAGCCCGCCCAGCACGTGCAGTGCGTGGAAGCCAGTGGTGATGTAGAAGGCCGACCCATAGGCGCTGGATGCAACCGTCACGCCGTGGGATACCAGGACCGCGTACTCATAGGACTGTACGGACAAGAAGATCGAACCGAGGATGAAGGAAACGACGAACCATTCCACAACACCCCAGTCCTTAAGTTTGTTACTTGTCCGCCGCGGACGGAGCTGGACGGCGGCTTTGACACCCCACTGAGCGGTAAACGAACTAATTACCAGAATGACAGTGTTAATGGTCGCCAGGACCGGATCCAGCAACGCTGTATTTTCCTCCCACAACGTGGGCGAAGTCGAGCGCAGCGTGAAGTACATAGCGAACAGGCCACCAAAGAACATTACCTCGGAGGAGAGCCAGACCATGGTGCCTACGGCAGCAAGGTTTGGCCGACTCGGGAAGCCGGTGGGATTATGCGAGAGAGTCTGAGTTGATGTTGTCACCCCTTCATTATGGCCCGAAATTCTCCAAGATTCACAATGAGACTTGCCGGGCGCGTGTCTTTTTGATGTGACGGATCTGACCCTGTCTACGCGACTTCCGCGTTATTCCCAGCGAAAACGCAGATTCCGTTGGGATAAACCTCAGTCGGAGGGCATTTCTACAGGCTGTCAAAGTTGCGGAATTGTTAAGCGAAATTCCGATGCTGAAGGTGTGTTTTGCGGTGCGGCAATGGCCTTACGAGGTTATCTGGGGGACGCCTGCTGACTGGAGTATTAGGATGACCAAGGTAAGCGGAACCGAATTTTCCCAAGGACGTATTTCATGGATTGGCCCACGGTGCTCAACGCAGTTTCAAAGCAACAGCATTTAACACAGGACCAAGCTGCCTGGGCCATGCAGGAAATGATGTCTGGTGTTGCCACGGACGCACAGATCGCAGGCTTTCTGATGGCCTTGGCCACCAAAGGTGAAACGGTTGAAGAGCTTTTGGGTCTTGCTGATGCAATGTTGGACGAAGCGGTGGAAGTCGATCTGCCTTCCGATGTTTTAGACATTGTTGGAACCGGCGGCGATCGTCTGGGCACAGTGAATCTATCAACTATGTCGTCGCTCGTTGCAGTCGGAGCCGGCGCTAAGATCGTCAAGCACGGCAACCGTGGCTCCTCTTCGACAGCCGGTGCTGCCGATGTGATCGAGGCGCTGGGCGTTGATCTGACTCTCACGCAAACCCGCGCCAAGCAGTCCCTGGAAGAGGCTGGCATTACATTCCTGTTCGCACAGGAATATCATCCCTCGATGCGCTACGTCGCCCCGGCACGCAAGCAATTGGGTGTACCTACTGCGTTCAACTACCTTGGGCCGTTGTCTAATCCTGTCCGGGCTCAAGCTCAAGCCCTCGGATGCGCTTCTGAAAAGATGGCCCCGCTGCTCGCGGGAGTGCTGGCAGATAGGGGAGTGCGGGGCCTGGTATTCCGTGGCTCCGACGGTCGTGACAAAATTACCACCTCCGGCTCGTCAACAATCTTTGAGGTTCGAGACGGCAACGTCGAGCAGTACACCTTACATCCCGCAGACTTCGACATACCCTTGGTCTCGGTCGCGGCCTTGGCAGGAAGAGACGGGACCTATAACGCTGACATCATCCGCGACATGCTGGCCGGTCAGAAAGGACCGGTCCGTGATGCGGTATTACTGAACACGGCCGCCGGTCTGACTGCATACGATAAAGATGCGACCGGTCACCTCTTCGACAGGATGCGCATGAACATGAAACGCGCGGAAGAGTCGATTGATTCAGGCGCAGCCCAAGAAGTGCTTAATAGGTGGGTGCGAGTCTCTCGCCCCGAACCGAATGCGGATCGTTAGAGACTCTTTTCGCACAGGCTTCGAACGAGCGCTGAAAAGTGGGGCAGCAGGCTCTGCGAGGTTTAGTCAAACCCCAGCGCGAAGCCTTCTTCGAGGTCGCTTCGAGAATAGGCGCGAAACGCGAGATGAGTTTCGGTTGCTTCGACTCCATCGATTTTTGACAGACGGTCAGAAATCACGTCTTCAAGTTGATCGAATTCACGTACCCGAACCATCGCAATAAGATCCCAGGCTCCAGTGACTGAATACACCTGTGTGATGCCGTCCTTATCAGCGAGTTCTTGGGCGACTTCTGGAATACGGTCGGTGACAGTCTTAATCATGACAAAAGCGGTAACCATGGTCCTCCTCGGGTAGTTCTGTCCTTAGTTTAGGCGTTCTCACGGCGCCTGGTGACCAAATGCGAAATGCTGCGTCGACCAAGGAGAAGCACTCCTAAAACCCCGGCTGTGACTAGGACAAACGCCATCGCGGACGTGTCGTTAAACAGCACTGCACGCAACACTGGCCCTAGCGCCACGGTCACGAGCCACAAAACCACCCCGACCGGAAAGACATTATGAATGTACCGACTGGGTTTGATAAGTGCCGTTAACACTACATAGGGGAGAAGGAAGGGGAGAGCCACCCTGGCAATACCGAAAAAATTGAGACTGCCATCATGTGATGCGATACCAAACATGGCGAAAATAACAATGAGTGCGGCATCGAGTCCTAACATTCCGATCACAGTGGCGCGCGAGGCTGCCGGAGGTTCTGAATTCATAGCTCTAGCTTAGGCCAGGGGAGAGCAGCACCCCCTTGTGTCACACACCACCCTGAGATTGGCCAGCTCCACGGCCACAAACAGCTAGGGTTGTCCACTATGCTGTGTGTGACTCTAAGCCTGACGAATACTTTCCCCGCAACGGCGACGGAGCAGACCGTCAATCAATTGGTTGCGTCACTCAACGATCACCCTGACGCCGTCGGGGGAGAGGTCGCAGGGTTCAAGGCCATAGGCCAGCGCCAAGTTCAAGGTTGTCTATGGTCGGCTGATGAAGCTGTGGGTTTCATCTTGTCTGCCGCTCGTTCAGCGATCTGGGGTGTACACCTCGGGTTGTTGAGTGCATCTAAAAACGTCGATGTCGAGGGGGACTCTGAGCTGGGTCGCGTTTTAGAACAAGCCTCGATCTCAGGTCCGCGTGCGCTCCGCGCGCCCGGGGGAGTCAATGTGGAGTTGCTCCGACATGGCAACCTCGTCGGTCCAAAACAAGCGCCAGAGGTCGGTCCGGTTGAGTCGACGCTGCAGCTTTTGTGTGCCATTGAGCGACGCCGTTCCGACGAGGGGCAAGAGGCCGGTTTGATGATTAACGCTGGCCAATCACAGTCTAAAGCCGCACAGCTGCTAGGAGTTTCGCAGCAGGCGGTGTCTTCTCGGCTCCAGGCAGGTTACTGGTATGAATCACGCAAGGTGGCATATTGGCTCGCGGTTCAAATCGAACAACTTATTGAAGGTTAGCTCGGCCGACTACCCGAATGTCGCGGCTGAGGCACAACGTGCAGGGTTTGTCAGATCTCCACGAATTGGTCACACACCACGACACTTGTGGTCTTGTGGGTCACCAAAGTCGCGCAGGCGCGCAGAGTAGCTACCTCAACGAAGTGGAGCGTTCACGAAGCCAGAAGGCAACCTCAGGGGAGCGCTTGATGCTTGCAGAAGCGACTGACTATGCTGCGAAATAAGCTCAACTTTACATAATGTAGATTATCGGCGTTTTATGGAAGTCCTCTGAACGAACGTAATGCTTACTCGTCCATCATGGGAATTGGCGCCGTCTGAGGCTCAGGCTCAGGAGTCAATTCAAAGAATGTTGCTGAGGCATCTTCCCAACGGCCAACCAGTCGACGGAGTTCGCCACCGTCCTCATCTAGATGGTCCAGGACGTGATGCACCGACACCGTGCCCCAATTCTCGGGTAGTTCTCCACGAATATACAAAGTAATGGCCGAATCTTCTGAGCCCAGGTATTGACCATCCTCATTATAGAAATGGTATTCCGCCTGCTGGATTTCTCCAGCTAAAGCTTGATTCAGCATATGGATACCGACTGGATCGGCCATGGCATCATATACCCAGCGGTCTCCCAGGACCGAGTGGTGAGTTTGGCTAATGAGATAGTCATCGGCTCCATCTATGGGAGCTCCTCGATAGGTCACCGGCAAGTGTAAGATCCTTTCTTCACGCCGCATGACGAACCCTTCTAGACCGACTTCTCCGCTGGTGTCATCGAAACGGTAGGTGCCGATCAGTTCAATCTCACCAGAGCCGCCCCAAAACTGGTTGTCCAACCATGCTGTGACGAACTCGCGTTTTGAGGGATTTAGCTCTGCTGTATAAATAGTGGCCATGCTGCTAGTTTACGCTCTGGTCTGCGAAAACACAGCATAGGTTGACTGTTTGTCCGGGTTTGTCACTGCGATGTGGGCAAGGTGCTGCCTAATCGAGCTGAACCCCACCTGCGTTCTAGCGCTTAGGACGACAATCGGTTCGTATAGGCAGTATCCTGAAGCCATGAAGATACGTCTGGGAGGCCATCGTGATTGAGTGGGTTGTAGAGAACTTTTGGTCATTCTGGCTCATTATGATGCTGCTTTTAGTCAGCGCGCAAGTAATTACTGGAGAAATGACGTTTCTACTGATTGCTACCGGCACGTTGACTGCCATCATCGCGGATGTTCTGGGGGCTCCGATCTATGTACAGTTTATTATTGTGACGATCATCTCCATTGCCTCATTATTCTGGCTTCGCAGTTTCGATACCAAACGCAAGGCGAATGATGCCGGACCCTCCCCCTGGAGCGTCAACCGGTATGTTGGTCGCATCGGTGAGGTCACAGAGGAAGTCACTTCTAGTCACGGCATGGTGCGGATCGGCAATGAGATTTGGTCTGCCCGAACCTACAGCCCCACCCCCATCCCAGTGGAAACACCGGTGGTGATCCAACAGATTGAAGGGGCCATTGTTTGGGTGGCTACTACATCGGAAGCCGCTGAGACCTAACCAAGGGGTGTTTCTACGTGGGCAGTGACTAGGTAGTGTCAAGCAGATACAGCAAAACTACGAACATTCAGGAAGCACCGTGGATATTTTTCTCATCATTCTTTTCGTCGTACTGGCCGTGTTCGTGGTGGCAGTATTGGCGAAGTCTTTCCGCATCGTCCCCCAGGGTTACTGCGGCATTATTCAGCGACTCGGTAAGTATCAGCGAACCCAGATGGCTGGATTGACCATGATGATCCCGTTTGTGGATGAAATGCTGCCGCTGATTGATATGCGTGAGCAGGTGGTGTCTTTCCCACCCCAACCGGTCATTACCGAAGACAACCTCGTCGTGTCGATCGATACCGTCGTGTACTTCCAAGTCACAGATCCCACTGCAGCAACGTATGGGATTGCTAACTACATTGCAGCTGTTGAAAACCTCACCACAACCACCTTGCGTAACGTTGTTGGGGGGTTGAATCTTGAGGAGGCCCTAACCTCACGGGATGCGATTAATACACAGCTTCGTGGCGTTCTCGACGAGGCCACCTCCAAATGGGGGCTGCGGGTCTCTCGGGTGGAGTTAAAAGCCATCGACCCGCCGCGCAGTATTCAGGACTCAATGGAAAAACAGATGCGTGCTGAACGCGATCGTCGTGCTGCGATCCTGACCGCGGAAGGACAAAAGCAATCAGAAATCCTCACAGCTGAGGGACAACGCCAGTCGGCAATCCTCGAAGCCGAAGGTGACGCTCAGGCAGCAATCCTGCGCGCAAATGCTGAAGCAGAAGCCATTGTCACCGTCTTCGAAGCAATCCATGAAGGCAGGCCTAACGCGGATCTCTTGGCTTACCAGTACCTGCAGGTACTCCCCCAAATCGCCGACTCAGAATCATCCAAGATGTGGATCATCCCCTCCGAAGTCACCGACGCCTTGAATCGTTTCAGCGGTGGCTCCGGTCAGCAGATGCCTTCTAGCGGCTCAGCCTCTTCTGACGATCAATCCCAAAGCCAGGATCAAACCCCTACTCCCCCGCCGACCCCGCGTCGTCGCACGAAGCGCCCGACAACTGCAGCTGAGATTGCTGATCGTGCCCCAAAGGCACCAAAGCTGGATGATACTTCATTAGAGGAGGCCTTGGCTGAACCGGAAATCGAAGAAGATATCTACCAAGAGCGGCCATCTCCTCGCCCGGACGGGGAACAAAAGTAGTCGGCGACGCGTTATACACTGCGAGACTTTTTTAGATAGACTGTCTTGTCTGCAAAAATTTCGTTGGAGGAATGTCTGAATGTCTGATCGTTCACTGCGCGGTATGCGCCTCGGTGCCCAATCGATGGAAACTGAAGCAGGGGTAGAACCTGCACCACGTCAACAAATTGAGTACCGTTCGGAAGATGGCGAATCGGTGGTCGTGACTTTTGCTGCCGAGGCTGATGTACCGGACACCTGGACTACGAAATCTGGAAAAGAAGCGTTTCGTGTTGACGCTGATGCTCCCGACCTAGAAGAAGTCAAGCCACAGCGTACCCACTGGGATATGTTGCTGGAACGCCGCAGCATCGAAGAACTCGAAGAGACGCTAGCTGGCCAGTTAGCAAAGCTGCGTGCCCGCCGTGGCGAGGATGTCGACGCCTAACTCACGCTTCATACAAACCTTCGGGGTGGCAACTTGTCGTTGCCACCCCGAAGTCGTTTAACGGATGCAGGTTTAGCGGCCGAGTCGTGCCCGGAGTTTGTCAGCGCGTGCCGCCAAGCCCCATTTCGTAACGTTGACTAGGGCCTCGGAGATAATATTGCCGGACATTTTGGATTCGCCGAATTCACGTTCAGTAAAGGTGATCGGCACCTCGACGATGCGCTTGCCCAGTTGAGCGGTGCGGAAGGTCATGTCAACTTGGAAACCGTAGCCCTTTGACTGCACTGCATCGAGATCCATGGCTTCGATGGTGGTCGCCCGGTAGGCCCGGAAGCCTGCGGTAATATCTGTCAAGCGCAGACCCAACAGAATTTGTGGATAGAGTGAGCCGCCTACCGATAGTAGCTTGCGGTACCAGGGCCAGTTCACCATTTTGCCTCCGGGCACCCGTCGAGAACCGATGACCAGATCAGCTTCGTCGATGGCTTCAAGGAGGCGTGGAAGTTGCTCGGGCTGATGTGAACCGTCAGCATCCATTTCAACGAGGACATTATAGTCGTGCTGAAGCCCCCAGCGGAACCCGGCGATATAGGCTCCACCGAGCCCGTCTTTGACCTGACGGTGCATTACGAATACCTGGTCGTCTTTTGAGGCTTGCGCATCGGCCCATACGCCGGTCCCATCCGGGGAGTTATCATCCACGACAAGCACATCCGATTCTGGTACCGCGGCACGTAGCCGTTGGAGGGTGCCCGGTAGGGATTCGGCTTCGTTGTACGTGGGGATAATAGTCAATACGCGCACTCGAGTGTCCTTTGTTTACCACGTCCCGACGATCGAGCCGGGATCAGCCTTCGATTATAGCTAGCACTAGTAGGCAACGCTACGACATCTGGCCATTTCGGACGGTTCGTACCAATTCAGGTGCGGGTTCACTCGACGACAGAATGGGTAGCAGGGCGGTTCCAGCACGTTTATCGGTAGACCAGTGAGCCGCACGAACGTCTGGAACTTGCACGCCGAGCTGTCCGGCACGCCAAATATTCAAATCTGCTGGCGACCCCACGGCCACCTGCCCGGCGGTCATATTCGCCTGGGCTATTTTGCTTGGGAGGACCCGTACCCCATCGCGGGACATGGTGTTGAAGGCCGCCCGGGTTGAAACGCGTTGGGACTCATCCGGGTGCTCAATAAGTGCGGTTAAGATGTCCCACATCGAACCGGACCATGAGCCGCTGCCAGTTGCCACGTGCACTCCCCCGCTGATCAGTGCCGCGGTTGGTGCATAAAATACTGGACGACCGTCCTGAACGTCAGGAACCAACGTGACCGAGGCATGGAGCTTTACCAGCCTCTCGACATGTTGATCGGTCAGGCTGTGATTCATAAGGACCCGATGGCGACAGCGCATCAGCGCGGCATTAGGCTGTTGTTCTAGGGCCGCTAGGATTCGAACAATATCTTCTGGGCCCGTGGATCCGATGAGTAACTGTGTCGGAGGCTTCACCTGCGCAACAATAGCGGGGAGCTGGTCTAGTTGCTCGACCGGGACATACATCCCGTCAGCGTCTTCAGCTACCTCATCGACCGGGGCGTAAAAAACTGCCTGCGGCGCGGGCGTCACGGAACTCAGGGTGATGCGACTGTCATCAGGGGCTAGCTTGTGGTTGCTGAAACCATCAACGAAGGCCGGCGTGACGAGCATGTGTTGAACGTCGTGGGTTGCCACGGGGCCGGTCGTGGTTGCGGCAACCATTTGCTGCGCTGTGTCATCTGCGCCCAGCCACGCCACCACACCGTGGTCGATATGCAGTGCGTTGGCATAGGGCTCGGATACTGAATGAACGTATCCGTTGGTGAGAAGTAAACTAGAGGTCACTGATCCAATTCCAAATTTTCGATAGCGTTGTACTCATCGGCCTTCGTGTCAGCTTCGGGTATCCGAATCGCGGAGGAATAAGCGACGATACCCCGGTTGACGAGATCTTTAGCTCGTCGACAGCGCCGGGCCAAATCTGGGTGCGTGTCATCTAATGATGCCAGCTGATCCAACAGATCCATGACTTGGCGTGCCCAGCGAATGAAGTCACCGGCCGCCATATCTGAACCGGTCAGTGATGCCAGCAGCTCATGACCTCGAACCCAACGCACGATGGGCCACACCAATCCTGGATGTGGTTGGGCGGTCACCGTTAGGTCTGCGGCGAGTTCAGCTTGCTGCAGGGTATACCAGTGTTCGTCAACGACATCGAGGGCGCCTTGGAGCATGTCGGTTGGCATTGCGGGCTGGAACACCTGGTCTTCGGTGGATGACTCAAACACCAATAGCGCTGCAAGACCGGCCAGATCCTCGGGAGACAACTCATCCATCACCCCGGCCTGCAAGAGCATCGACACGAGCAAGTCGCGGTCGCCATAGATACGACGCAAGCTCTGACCAGGTTCGTTGACCTGATCGTTTTCGACATAGCCGAAATCGGTCAGCAAGGTGATGATCCGATCGAAGGTGCGAGCGATCGTGTTGGTTCGTCCGCGGATTTTTGCGACATTCTTGTCGATGTCGGCACGCAATTTATCCCAGCGGTTGGCCCAGGTGAGGTGTTTGTCACGATCGGGACAGCCATGGCACGGATGGGCGTGGAGCTGTTTCCGTAGCTCGTCCACACGGGCGAGATCGTGATCATCTATATACCGAAAGCCGACCGGTTCAGCGCCATCAGAGATTGGTGGGCGCTGTTGCCCGATGGCCCCGTGCATCCATCCGGCGATGTTCTTGCGGTGTTTGGGCGATTTGGTGAGCAATTTTCGCGGTAACTCAACGCCAGCAAACGGCACGATGGGATCATCAAGTTCATCAGTCGAGATCCTGCGTAACTGGCCCTTGGCCGTGACGACCCCCACCCGCGGGTTGGTCGGGTTGCCTGCTGTCGAAACAACGACCGCGGTGCCAAGGCTCCGGGCACCTTGCACTTCGATAATGTCCCCGACGGCGAGATTATTTAGGGACTCCATGATTGCTCGGCGTTGCACGCGATGTCGCGCCCGTGAAGCAGCTTTTTCAGCCCTTAACACTTCTTGGCGTAACTTGGCGTACTCGGTGAAGTCTCCGAGATGACACCGCATCGATTCCTCATACCCGGCAAGGGAGCGTTCCTGCCGTTGGACCTCTTGTGCGAGCCCGACGACAGAACGGTCAGCCTGGAACTGGGCAAAAGAGGATTCCAGGATATTGCGGGCCCGTTCGCGTCCGAAGCGTGCCAGCAGGTTGACGGCCATATTATAGGTGGGTTTGAAGGACGAATTCAGCGGGTAGGTACGACGCGCTGCCAGACCAGCCACTGCTCCTGGATCCAAGCCGGGCTGCCACATGACCACCGCGTGACCTTCGACATCGATTCCGCGTCGGCCAGCCCGGCCGGTGAGCTGAGTGTACTCCCCCGGGGTAATATCTTTGTGCGACTCACCATCAAATTTCACGAGCCGTTCAATAACCACGGTCCGAGCCGGCATGTTGATGCCCAATGCAAGGGTTTCAGTGGCGAACACGACTTTAATTAGCCCCGCGGCAAAGAGTTCCTCAACGACCTCTTTGAACAGTGGCAGCAGACCGGCGTGGTGTGCGGCGAAACCACGCCGTAGGCCGTCACGAAAGCCCCAGAAACCGAGGGCGTCGCGATCTTGTTCGGCCAGGACTGTAGCGGCTCGATCGACCGTTTCGAGGATCTGAGTTTTTTCGACGCGATCGGTGAGATCCAGGCCGGCATTCAGGCACTGTTCAACCGCGGCGTCACATCCATTGCGAGAGAAAATAAAGCTGATGCACGGCAGCAGGCCTTCTCTGGCGAGGGTGCGGACCATCTGGGGCCGCGAAACGCGTAAGTCTTTCCGTGGAGATGGTCTGCTGCGTTCAGCTGAGCCTTCTCGGTCTGACTGGCGGCGGTTGCCCTGCCGGCGCCCGCCACGGGTCCGTTGCCGATCGCGCCCACGACTACCGGGACGACCCCAATCGTTGGGTTGCATATCGCGGCGTGCCGACTCAGCTAGTTGTACAAGCTCTGGGTTAACTTGGGAGCTGGCTTCCTGGTCGCCCGTCATGGAAAACAAGTCATAGAGTTCTTTGCCGACCATCACGTGCTGCCATAGGGGCACCGGGCGGTGTTCGGAAACGACTACGGAGGTCGAGCCACGAACAGTATCTAACCAGGCGCCGAATTCTTCAGCGTTCGACACGGTGGCCGATAACGCGACCAGCTGTACCGATTCGGGGAGGTGAATGATGACTTCTTCCCACACCGCACCTCGGAAACGGTCGGCCAGGTAGTGCACTTCATCCATGACCACATACCCGAGGTTTTCCAACGTGGTGGAATCCGCGTACAGCATGTTCCGTAAGACCTCGGTGGTCATGACCACGATTTGTGCCTCGGGATTGCGCGAGGTGTCACCGGTGAGTAAGCCGACGTGTTCCTCGCCGTAGGTGGCGACCAGATCGGTGTATTTCTGATTGCTCAGCGCCTTGATCGGCGTGGTGTAAAAAGCTTTCTTGCCTTGGCGTAAGGCAAGATGAATCGCAAATTCGGCCACAATGGTTTTGCCCGCACCGGTGGGGGCTGCAACCAATACCGCATCCTCGTTTTCGAGATGCTCGGATGCTTCCAACTGGAAGGGATCCATGGGAAATTCGAGACTGGAAGAGAACCGACCGAGCTCGGTTTGGGCAAATTCAACCCGCCGTCGTGAGGCCGCATAACGTTCTGCTGGCGACAGCTCGTGGTCGTTGGGATCAGAAGTAGCGGCGCACATAGGCACCTATTTTAGTCGTCAGGGCTAATTTCAGACAGAGGCTGTGCCCCGCGCTGAATCTCGACCTCACCTGCGGTGCCTTCTCGAGCTTCCTTTTTAGCCAGCCGCCGGTCGTTGAGTAACGCGAGTCCAAGCGCCAGACCAAACAGAATCGCCAGTGGTGCGCCTAAGTAAAACATCGTGATGACGTCCGAACCTGGTGCTCCCATCGCTGCGATCACCGCAATGAGGAAGACGGAGATACGCCAGTGTTTAAGCATAGTCTTGCCGCTTAGGATGCCAGCTAAGTTCAGCCCGACCAGAATTACTGGAATCACCAACGCGATGCCAAAGGCCAGCAATAAGCGAGTGACGAAGGGGACGTAGACCGTTGCCAGCACACGATGGGCGGTACCGTCTGGGGTCAGAGATGTAAAGAATGCCATGGCTTGCGGCAGAGCAAACCAGCCGAGCAAGATCCCCCCGACAAATAGGGGCACTGCCGCCGCGATGAAGCCTAAAGCATAGCGTCGTTCGTTCTTGCGCAGTCCGGGTACGATAAACGCCCACACCTGATACAGCCACACCGGTGAGGACAAGATCAGCCCGATGAATATGGCCACTTGGAGCATAATGTCGAAGGGCTGCGCGACGGACGAGAAGACCACCTCGACCGGGGCTTCATCGGTTGACAGCTGCGTAATGGGTTCTGTCAGGATGGTAAAGGCCGGCTGGTAGACAATAAAGCCGACGATCGTACCTACTAAAATCGCACCGGCCGCTTTGAAGAAACGGTTGCGCAGCTCTCGCAGATGCTCACGCAGCGACATCTGCCCCTCAGGGGTCTTGCGCGTCTTTTTCCGTCGCTTCTGCGAGGAGGGTTGACCCTTGTCAGTGGCTGTCATGAAGGTGGCGGGGTGTTACTGAGAAGGATGCTCTTTTGAGGTGGAACCGGCAGCGGTTTCGCCGGTAGAAATCACGGTACCTTCAACGGCTTCCGTATCGTCTTCGGCGGGTGTTTTATCCTGTTTGCCGTCCTTGCCTTCGGTCTTCATTTCTTTGACTTCAGACTTCAGGATACGCATCGATTGGCCCAGGTTGCGAGCCATGCGTGGCAGCTTATTTGCGCCGAATAATAAGAAGGCCAGCAGGACAAGCACCAGGAGGATCACTGGGTTGCGAAAGATGTTCATTGTCTACCTTTCTATACAATTGGCTCTATTCTACAGCCGATACGAAACTTATCGAGTTGACTCGTAGCGTGCATTTACTGCACGATTCGTCGCCTCCCAAATTTCGCTGCGCGTCGTATCGGGCTCAAGGACCACGACCTGTCCGGCGTGTGTGGTGAGTAATTCCATTAAGGTCGAACGGTTGCGAAATGCCAACCGCGCAAATATCGAACCATCTGATGCCACCGCTGTGGCGAATGGGTGATAAGCACCGATGACATCCCGGTATCGATGGGTCGCATGGACCACGACGGTTAGTGATTCTGAATCGGTCATCGGAGTGAGAGCGTCGTCAACAGCCTGATGCGCGGTGGGCTCGAAGCGCTCAGCAGTGACCGATGCCGCCCCGATCCGATCGAGACGGAACGTGCGCACGCTTTCTGTACTACGACACCAGGCCCGAACGTACCCATGACCACCGGCATATAACAGCTTGAGGGGTTCGATGGCCCGGGTCCCGATAGTTCCGGAGGACTCCGAATAGTAACTCATGGACACGACTTGCTGCTCTTGAGCGGCCCGATGCAAGATTTCAGCGATTTCGTCGTCTTTGCCCAAGCTTAGGTCCGGGTGCACAATAGGATCCGGTGAGCCGACCTGCGGCGCAACGGCCTCAATGGCATTACGCAATTTGGTTTCTAAGGTGCGGGCGGCCGCTCGCTGACGCTGCGAAATTCCTGGAATGGTAGGCACCGCGCTGAGTCCAGAGATCAGACCCAGAGCTTCTGGGGCGGAAAGTTGCCAGGGCTGAGCCAACAGCTCTGCGTTTGCGATCTGAACCGGGTCAGCCAATGGATCGATCTCAAACTGCCGGCCCGCGAAATCGGTTTCGGGCATGCCCCAGAACTGCATTGCTTGCAGGTCCTCGGTGAGGGTGGTGTCGTCAATACCAAATCGTTGCCGTAGGTCTGCCCGTGGCATAGTCCCACCGTGCTGATTGACGACCGCCACCAGACCAAGACGGCGCGCAATCACATCTTTGTCCCTGGTCCGTCGCCGGGTTCGAGCCACCTTTTGCAGCTTCGGCACAGTTAATGGGCTCGCGCCCACGTGCGCATCTCGAACAATCGCGAGAATATCAGCAACCAGTTCCGCTAACTCAGGGCTGCGCTTTTGGTCTACTTGCGCCAAGGTGGTCAAGGACGCGACGCTGGCGGCAGTTTTCAGCGCATCCTGGTACGTCAGGTGCAATAGCTCCCAACCGTTGCGTTGCTCAATTGCTTGTGCCCGAACGCGCAGGCTTGACGGAGTGTTGTGGCGCAACCACACATAGGCATCTGTTTGGGGTTGCTGGAGATACAATCGCTGACGGATCGCCTCGATGTCGAAGTCAGCGGGACGCATGGAGGCGTTCGAAGCGACCGAAATCGCATCCGCTGACAGTGGGGTGATGGTTTTCGATTCTATGCGACTGAGTTTGAACAGCCGCTCGTCGTGGCGGTCAAAATCCCACCCCACCATATACCACTGCTGGTGGGCCATCAGGATCGCCCAAGGACGCACATGTCGCTGCACTATGGCTTCACTACCTGCAGTGCGATACCGGAATTTTACCGGGGTTTGCTCCCGGGCTGCCGTCACCAAGTCGGTCAGGAGCCGATGTGACATCTCAAGTTGGGCTCCGACCACGGGTGGCGTGGTGGGACGACTGGCTGTGATCCGGGCGAGAGCGGTATGGATGGCATCTTCGATGGGCGTTTTCATCCACAAGGCACGAGCCTGGTGTAATGCCAAGACTTCATCTTCGGTCAAGCTCAGGTCGGGTAAATACAGCCGGTCACCATCTATGCGATACGTGCCGTCGGTGTTGAGATCTTGATCCCACTCGACCGGCACTCCGATGGTGGTCAGGACCTCTTTGTCGCGGGAAAACTGGCGTTGTTTTGCGGCCGTAGAGGTGTCGAGATGATCATAGAGGTAGCTGAATATCTCCGCTTTGGTGCGACCGGTCGCTCCGGCTTCTAACAGAAGCCAGAGCAGCGAAACGATGCGTTCCGCGGACCGGGACACGGTTAGCGGACCTCCACCAGATCAACCACGAAAATGAGCGTCTCATTTGGCCCAATATCTGTACCTGCTCCGGTTTCGCCGTAGGCCAGGTGCGGTGGAATCTCAAGACGACGACGGCCACCAGCTTTCATGCCCAGCAGGCCTTGATCCCAGCCCTGGATGACCTGTCCGACCCCAGCGGTGAAGTCCAGCGGTTCGCCACGATTCCAGGAAGCGTCGAATTCTGCTCCGGTTGACCATGCTACCCCGACGTAGTGACATGAGATAGGGCTTCCGGGGGTCACGGCCTTGCCGGTGCCCTCAATGATGTCTTCAATAACGAGATCTTCGGGTGGGGTATCGCCGGGGAAATCGATCTCTGGGCGGGTGCGGTCCAGTTCGCGTTTACCAAATGACATAGGGTCTCCTCTGTTGGGGCAATAGCAGTGGGTTATTCAGCTGTTATGGGGTCTGCCGAGTGCAAGATGTCGATCACAAAGACCAAGGTTTCCTCTTGTAATTCGTGCTCATCTCCACCGTAAGCGAGTTCAGGAGGAATCGACATGATCACCTGTGAGCCGACCTGCTGGCCTTCAAGTCCTTCTTGCCACCCAGTGATCAGTTGTTGGAGTTCGAATTGGGCTGGTCCACCAGTGTTGTCGGGGCCCCATGAGGAATCAAATTCTTCTCCATCTGACCATTTAATGCCGCGGTATTGGATGGTCACATAAGAGCCGGACTGTACTTCGGGTCCGTCACCGGCTTTGAGTACGTCCACCACAAGTTCTTCGGGTGCTTCACCTTCTGGTTCGGCGATAATTGGGGCTTGCGTCTCTTCGTCGAGCGTGACTTCGGGCAGTGCGTCATTCAGTTCAGCCGCCGCAACGGGTTCCCCGGTTGCATGCGTTGGCACGGTATCTTCGATGGCGATGATATTCAGGTAGGCGGGGGTGTCTTGGCCCAGCGTATCGGCGGGAAGATAATAGGCCAGATCTGAACCCGTTGGAGCTCCCACCAGAGCCTCGTAGGCCTGTGGGTTTTGCGACTCAAACTGTTCCGATAGCTGCAGCGTTTGTCCCCCGAGGTCGAAGTCGTGGGCATTGACCTCTTCGTTCTGAATGTCAATGTCTGCGCTGAGAATATGCAGCAGGTCGCCCTCTTCGAGGGGCTCCCCGTCACCTTCGGAAATCAACCACGCGGCCGGTTCGTCCATAGTTAGCTCACCGTTGATTTCGACTTCTTCGGTATCTTCCGAAATTACGTACGTGATCTCAACGTCAGGGGCTTCGGCGTTGGCCTGGGCGTCGTTTTCATCGTCACCGCCGCAAGCGGTGAGGCCTAAAGCTGCGCTAAGGAGGACACCCGTGAGCGTCACGATTTTGGACCGGCTGTGTTGAGTTGACATGAATTTCCTTGTGTGTGGGTTATGCACCGTTGAGTGGCCAGCTCAAGCGACTTTAGCAAACAGATCGTCAACGATTGAAATGTCTGTTTCAAATGCGTCGCGAATATATAGCGTGTGCATCGGATGGTTGTTGAGTTTCATATGCGTCCAGTCCATGGAGTACTCCATGCCCAACGCCCGGGCTGTTTCGATAAACCGGTGGCGAAGCAACGCTCGGGTTGTTGCCGGTGGATTATCGTGCGCGGCATCGACTTGGGCGTCAGTCAGAAACCTGGCCGCCGCTCCCCTAGCCTCCAAGAGGTTAAATAAGCCGCGTTCGGGGTGGATGTCGTGGTAGGCCATGTCCAGTTGTACTAGGCGGGCCGCATCCCAGTCCAGCTGATGCTTGTTCGCATAGGCGGTACAGAACTTATGTTTGATGGCCCAATCAATTTCGGTGTCGATCGACGAAAAATTCTGGGTCGCAATCGCGGTGAGCGTGCGTTCCCATAAATCCATGACCTGTTCGAGGTGGTCGTGATGGTGACCCTGCTGGGCAAGGAAATCCTTGGCGGTTTGGAAATAAAATTCTTGGATTTCCAGCGCCGTCATGGTTCGGCCGTCGGCTAACTCGAGTGGCGTATTGCCGGTGAGGTCGTGAGAGGTTTGCCGGATAGCACGCACCGGATGGGCTAACTGCAGGTTGCGCAAGGGTTTACCCGACTCGATAATCCGCAGCAATAATTCGGTGGTACCGAATCGAACCAGCTGGGTGGTTTCAGACATGTTGGAGTCCCCGACGATTACGTGGAGACGTCGGTACTTGGTGGAATCAGCGTGGGGCTCGTCGCGGGTATTGATCATGGGTCGAGCCCGGGTTGATGAGGAGGAAATCGCCTCATGCATGTAATCGGCGCGTTGAGAGAACGCAAAGTGTGGTTCGGACCGCGTCGGGAATTGGTCAGCTAACGGTAGCGCGCTGGGATCTTTGATCACGACCCCATTGCCGGCGATCAGCTGCCGGGTGACTAAAAACGGGAGCAGCGCTGAAGTGAGTCGCCGATACTGGGTGGTGCGCTCGATCATGTAGTTTTCGTGGCTGCCATAGGAATTACCCAGCGAGTCGGCATTATTGCGATACAGATATACGTCCCCGTCAAATCCGTCATCTGCCATAGCCTGTTGGGCCTGGAGCACCAGTTGGTGCATGATGGCATCGCCGGCGGAATCTGAGGCAATCAGTTCATCCACTCGGGTGGTTTCTGCGGTCGCATATTCGGGATGCGACCCGACGTCTAAATAGAGCCGGGAACCATTAGGAATGAACACATTGGAAGAATTTCCCCAGGCCACGACCGGTTTGAACATGTAGCGTGCGACCTCGTCGGGCGCGAGCGGTCGTTTCGTGGGATGGACGGTGTGGAGGCCGTATTCGGTTTCTACACCCATGATGCGGGTATCCAAGAGGCCTCCTATAGCGCCTGGGGATCGAGTCGGCGAAATGCTCGGTGGGTCCCCCGAATGGTTTGGGGGTCACGATCCAACAGCGCCAACTCTACGTGGGTATCCGTGGTGCCAAGCACCCGTCGGATCGTCGCAATGGTATCAGTGAGCTCGCCCGGTTCGTCGCCGAGCTCGGCTTCTAATTGCTGCCGAAGTTCTTGCTCGTTGCCGCCCAACACCAACAAACCATCGTGTTCGAGCAGTGTGCCATCGAATCCAATTTGGTATAACCGGTCAGCTGCGGGCGTTTGTCCGACTTCGGCCACCCCGATTTCGACTTCAAATGGCTTAGCCCCGGATAAGAACAGTTCACCCAGGGTCTGGGCATACATGTTGGCCAGGCCTCGAGCGGTGACATCGATGCGTTCGTAGGCGTAACCGCGGGTGTCGGTGTATCGAATACCAGCTTGGCGTAGCGCTTCGAACTCGTTGTAGCGTCCTACAGCACCCCACGAGATTCGGTCATAGATCTCGGACAGTTTGAACAGTGATTTCGAGGCGTTATGGGTCAGTGACACAATGCCTTCGACGGTTGAGGCAAACACGACCGGTTGACCGCGACGGATTCCTGCGCGGGCAAAATCCGCCCGATCTTCCATGTGTTGCTGAGGTGAAACATAGATCGGTGGCTGCATTAGTTATGGCCCTCCAATCCTGCGACACGCTCAGCGATAACAGCTTGTTCGACCTGGGTGACACCGGCTCCGGTGACCACATATACCAGGGGGTAGAGATCCCGGCGCGGATCTGGCCCAGCGGTGCCTGCATCCGCCTCGGCGGCGTCGATAAGCGCTTGCAGGCTCGCATCGATGGCTTGTTCTTGCGATGCCTCAGCGGACCACAAGCGTTTCAGCGTAGTGGCAGCGTATGGCGAGCCGGAACCGATCGAGGACCAATGACGTTCTTCGAACCGGCCGCCAAGTGCGTCATAGGAGAAGATCTTCGCGTCATCGGTACCGGGCGTGACGCCCGCAAAGACTGGGACCGCAGACAGCCCTTGGAGCGCGTGCGGTAGTTGATTCCGAATCAAAGTCGATAACCGATTGGCTTTGCCCGTCAGGCTCAACTGGGTCCCTTCCAGCTTTTCGTAGTGTTCGAGTTCGACCGCAAACAACCGAGCCAAGTCCACGGCGAATCCTGCGACCCCGGCCACCCCGATCAGCGAGTGTGAATCGGCAGCAAAGACCTTCTCCATGGTCGATGACGCAATGCGGTTCCCGACGGTGGCTCGACGATCGCCAGCCATGACCACGCCGGTAGCAAAGCTTAGTGCGGTGATGGTCGTTGCTTCGGCGATATCGGGGCGCTCCCCCGTGGCTTGTGGCATCAAGTCGGGATGCTGGTGTTGTAGGTGGGCCACAAAGGAGGCGTCCATCCCGAGCGGTGTGTTGGGCGAAATCATGGTTGGCGAGTGTGGTCTTTCTAGGAAACGACAGGAGAAACTGAGCGGGCCAGGAGGTTACTGGCCGCCCTTTTGCACGAAACCTTGGACGAATTCTTCGGCGTTGACCTCTAAGACATCATCGATTTCGTCTAAGAGCGAGTCGAGGTCCGAAGTCTGTGCGGCAGCAGCACCGGCTGCTGGGGTTCCTCCAGCTGGCGGATCTGGTAGGTAGTTATCCTCAGCACGCTGTTGGGCTTGGCGGCGTTGTTCTTGTGCCATGCTGGGCTCCTTTCATTAGTGGCAGTGATCAGTCCGTGGTGGCTCTATACGGTTGTAACAGCTCGAGTAGTTGCGCTATTTCCGCACGATTTGCCTCAGTGTCGTCCAAATTGAGCTGGGGCTTTTCGGGGTGCAGTAGACCATTGTGCGCTTCTTGGGTTCCTTCCAGTGGCTCCAGCAGGTAGAACCGGTGGATTGGTCCGTGCCGGAAGGGGCGGAGTAGCACTGACTCCCAGGATACGCCGGCTAAGTGCGCACCAAAACGGTCGATGAGCCGCCCACGAGTCCAAGCGCGTGTGGTGGCCGGTGGCAGGTCTATAGCCTGCTGGATGTGCTCTTCAGATACAAGGGTGCGCATCGCTCCCTTCGCCACCAGGGTGTTATATAACCCCTTGTCCTGCCGTAGATCGGCCCACTGTAAGTCCAGCATCGCCAGCTTCGCGTTGTCCCAGGTCAGTCCGTGACGTTCGCGCATGCCGTTGAGAAGTTGATATTTCGCTACCCAGTCGAGTCGATCAGCCAGTTGCATGGGATTGTGCTCGAGTAGCTCAAGCACCTCAGCCCACGCATTGACGACCTCGACACTTTGGTCATCGTCGATATCGTAGCGGTCAAGATAGTCCCGGGCTGCCTGTTGGTAGATGCGTTGAATGTCGATGGCCGTCATCCAGCCGCGCCCATTGACTAGCACCTGCGTTTGTAGGGTCGGATCGTGGGAGATTGCTTGGAGCGCTTTGACGGGTTCGGCCAGTTCCACCATGGGCAGCTCGCCAAGCTCGATCATCGCCAGCACCAGCGAGGTCATTCCCACCCGAAGCCAGGTCGAATATTGGGAAAGGTTTGCGTCACCGATGATGACGTGCAGGCGCCGGTAGGCGTCAGGTTTGGCGTGCGGTTCATCGCGGGTATTGACGATCGGGCGACGAATCGTGGTTTCTAAACCTACTTCTTCTTCGAAGAAGTCCGCGCGCTGGGAAATTTGAAAACCAGGGTGCTGGTTGAGATTACCTATCCCCACCCGACCCGCACCGGTGATGATCTGTCGGGTAGTAAAAAACCCGATGATATATTCCGTCAATTCATCAAAATCCAGTTCTCGGGCGACCAAATAGTTCTCATGGGCACCATAGGACACGGATTTAGAGTCGGTATTGTTTTTATACAGCAGCACTTGCGGCGCGCCTTCGGAGACACCGATGTGGTCTGCTGCCTGCTGGGCAATCCGGTCGCCTGCCTGGTCCCAGATCACCGCGTCCAGCGGGTTCGTGGTTTCCGGTGAGGAATACTCCGGGTGCGCATGGTCGACATAGAACCGGGCACCGTTGGGCAGGATTAGGTTGACCAGCATCTGGATTTCCTGCCCCTCGTCATTGACCAACACTTGATCGGTCAGTTGACTTGGATGCGCGGTCGAACGGGGCATCTGCCAACCGCGAGCGTCACTGAGCGGGGACTCTTCGTTATAGTCCCACTCGGTGCTGGCAACATGCGTGCCCTCTGAGGCAAGTTTATGACCGTAGGCGTTGATGAGTTCTAAAGAGAGAACTGAGTGTGAAGCCTCTGGGTGTGCGGGTGCGTGGATACCGAACTCCGTCTCTAAGCCGACGACACGGTGCACGCCGTAACCCACTGTAGGACGGCCAAATTTCTCGGCCAGCTCGGCCGGAATCAGTGTCGGTGCGCTCATGGTGTGGCACCATCCTGCAACACCCGCAACGCAATAGCTTGACCGCCGCGGTGGCCTGCCAACCGTAGCCACTGTTGCGGCGCCGATGTATCGGGCAGATCGAGTTGCTGAGCTTTTTCTTCCCGGACCGCTTGGAGCAAGTGTCGGGTTTTGAGTCCTTTCCCGGCATGCCGGTCAGTGTCCAGTGCCTCGAGGTGATCCTTAATCGCCAACCGTTTGGCCCGGTCGACAATGTTGGCGATGGTCGCACCCGAGACGAAGTCTGCAAAGTACAACACCTCGGTGGTCCCGTCGTGATAGGTGACTTCCACGAAGGCGTTGGCGGCATTGCGAGCGTAGAGTGCCTCGACGGATTCTTCGATCATATGTTCCAACGCACCGGAAACGCTGCCGTGTGTAACAGTTTCTTCGGGGTGAATCGGGATGTCTTTGGTCAGATAGATACCAAAGATTTCTTCAGCTCCTGTGGCATCGGGACGATCGACTCGAATTTTTACATCGAGCCGTCCCGGTCGCAAGATCGCTGGATCAATCATGTCTTCGCGGTTGGAAGCACCGATGACGATGACATTTTGTAAGGCTTCTACCCCATCAATCTCTGCCAGCAGCTGGGGCACGATGGTGGTTTCGACATCAGATGAGGTGCCACTACCGCGGGTACGGAATAGGGATTCCATTTCGTCGAAGAAGATCACGACCGGATACCCATCTGAGGCCATGTCTCGTGCTCGCGAGAAAATGGTGCGGATGTGGCGTTCGGTTTCACCCACGTACTTATTGAGTAACTCCGGGCCTTTGATATTCAGGAAGTAGGAGTGGTCTACCCCATCGGCCCGTTCGGCTAGGGACTGCGCCACGGCTTTGGCGATGAGAGTTTTGCCGGTACCTGGTGGCCCGTAGAGCAGGATGCCTTTGGGTGGCTCCAAGTTATGTTCGTAATACAACTCTGGGTGGAGAAAGGGTAATTCCACCGAGTCCCGGATCTGTTCGATTTGTTTCCCTAGACCGCCGATATCGTCGAAGGTCGCGTCTGGGACTTCTTCCAACATGACGTCTTGGACATCGGAAATATCCAACACTTGGGTGGCGTAACCCGAACGGTAGTCCACGAGCACAGCGTCCCCGATGCGGATCCGTTGGTCCTGGAGGGCTGCGGCGCGTTTGACGACGTGTTCATCATCGGAGCGGCCCACCACGACCAACCGTTGTTGGTCCAAGAGTTCCTTCACCCGTCCGGTTTCACCGGTGGGGCTAGCTCCCAGCACCGCCACGATTGACAGGCCCTCATCCAGGAGTACTTCACTACCGGGAGTCACAGCTTTTGGGTTCAGTAGCGGGGAGATGTGGGTGCGCATTTTGCGTCCCGAATACAAGATGTCTGCACTGGGTCTAGCTGCTGCGGGCAGCTCAAGATCGGGGTTATGTTCTCGTCCGGGGTGGACTTCTAGGACGGTGCCGAAACTGAACGGGGGTTGGGCGTTGTCGGCGATGGAGTCTTTGAGCGTGGTGATCTCATCCCGGGTCAGGTTGAGGATGTCAACCATACGTCGGTTATTGCGTGCAGCGGTATCAAGGTCCGCCCGCAGTTGCCGATTATCTTCCACCAGGGTGGCAAGCCGACGCCGCGTCGAATCGTATTTGAGCCGCAAATCGTTATGTACCTGGGCAGATACGGATTCCCGGGGGGTTTCGATCGGCGTGTTGTCAGCCAAGCTAACGCTACCTCCAATAGTCCATGGTTACGTGCTCAATAGTCTACGCGGCTTCGTCGAGTTCGTGGGGTGTTTATGCCCCTTGCTCATCGTCTAGTGGCGAATTCTGCAGCGTCACATCAGGTGCCAAGGATTCTGTTGCTCGTTGCGCTTGGGCTTTGGATTGCCGGACAGCTTTCTTGGCGCGCTTGGTGGTCGGCTCACGGTGGCCGTGCTCTTCGGGGCGCCACTTTTCGGCTTCTTCAGGCGTCCAGATATCCATGTCTTCTTGTTTGAAGGTTTTGATACGCCGGCGTAATTCGAGGCCCTCCTGCCCCAGGGCCAAACGACGAGCCATGATCAAAAATCCGGTGTGTCCGACCATGCGGTGCTGCGGCCGGACCGCCAGTCCGTCCAAGTGCCAACCGCGAACCATCGTCTCGGAAGCTTCGGCCGCGGTGAACCGTCCGTCGTCCCGGATGGCTTCGTGGATGCGTGACAGCTGGGTAGCGGTGGCGACATAATTGAGCCATACTCCCCCGGGTCGCAGCAAAGTTGCGACCGTATCAACGACTTCCCAGGGGGCTAACATGTCCAACACGACGCGGTCGATACTGCCTGGTTCGTGATCCTTGAGCGCTTCTTCTTGGACATCTCCCAGGGTGATGGAAAACGCCGGATGTCGTTGGCCGAAAAAAGTCGTCACGTTTGCTTCAGCGATTTCTGCGAAATCCGCGCGACGTTCATAGGAAAACACGTGGCCTTCTTCACCGACGGCACGCAGTAATGAGATCGACAGGCCGCCGGATCCCACCCCGGCTTCCAACACTTTGGCACCGGGGAAAATATCAGCCATATGCACGATTTGGCCGGTGTCTTTGGGGTAGATGACGGTCGCACCCCGCGGCATGGACAGCACATAATCGGAAACTAAGGGACGCAGCACCTGGTATTCAAACCCGTGGGTATTTTCTATCACGACGCCTTCTGGACCACCAATAATCTCATCGTGGTGGAGCACGCCGTGTTGGGTATGGAACGATTCGCCTTCCAACAGCGTGATGGTGTGTAGCTTGCCGCGCTCATCCGTCAACTGCACACGCTCTCCGGCACGCAATGGGCCCCGTCGAGCTAAGGCGCCGATCGGTTGGGTGGAATCCCCCGAGGTAGTCATGTCATAGTCCTTTCAAAAAACTGGGTCTTAGGCGTGGAGGCGTCTGGCCACGAGGTCCGGATCGACGATGCCAATGATCCGATGTGGAATTTCGGAATCGTCAACAACTCCGATGACTTCGTCCGGAAACTCCATAAAACGGTCGAACAACTCATCAACGGCATCCCGGGCGCTGATACGTGCCGCGGGATTGACTCTCCGGGACACCACACTGACCGGCAACTGCCAAGATCCCCGGGGGACTCCTGACAATGCGCCAACATCAACGATGCCAACCAGCTGTTCGTGCCCAGTCGTGTCGGAAATATCGAGGACCGCGACCGGAAGTTGTTCATATTCAAATCCGGGACGGGTCCCGGTGACGAGCGGGATGAGTTTAGCAATGGATGCATCGGACAGGATGGTGCGGACCGGGGTCATCAGATCGGTGATTCGCATCCGTTCTGCGACCATCTGCAGTTCTGCTGCCCGGATCGCACTGGTGGCGGCTTGCCAGAACATGGTGCCAATGAGTGCGGCAATCACCAGCCCAAAGATCCAGGGCTCTCCGGTTGCTAACCATGGCACGAGTACCACACCGACGACTAGCGCTATGACGATGAAGCGTCCGGACCAACCAGCTGCCCGCATGCCCCGTGCGCGTGAACCGGTGGCCGCCCACACCGAGGATTCAACGACCCGTCCCCCATCGAGTGGATGACCGGGTAACAGGTTGAATATCCCGATCAGAAGGTTCGTCCATACCGTGAGGTTCAAAACCACCATGGTCGTGCCGGTGGGGTCGAGCAAGACCTGTAGTAATAACCAGGCCACCCCTGCAATCACGAGGTTTGATATCGGCCCGACGATCGCTACGGTCAGGGACCGAAGGGGGGTCTGTGGTTTGCCGGTGGACGAGTGTTGATAGATGGTCACCCCGCCCCAGAAATTGAGTGTGACTTCGTTGACTTGCCAGCCGAAAGCCATCGCCGCCAAGGCATGAGCTAGCTCATGGATCAGGACGGTCCCGAACATGATAAGCACAAAGAAGGCGGAGACCGCCCAGGTCCATGCGGTGGTGGCACCCGGCAGTGCCTGGGCAAAGGTAGGCTGGAACACCACCATGATCAGGGCCGCAAAGATCCACCATGACCAGCTGACATAGATTGGTACGCCGGCCACGGAGGCAATCTTGAGGCCCTTTTTGGAGGTCATGGCCGGGCTCCGTCCTTCTGGTCGTTGACTAGGTATGTGGTTAAACTCTGCCACATTTTCGCCGACCTACCGTCGTGCGCTGCCGGGTGCGCCGGGTTTGCGCTGACGGCGTGGTTATGTGCGTGTTGCGGAGTTAGCTAAGCTGGAGTGACTAGGTTTTGTTGAACGTATCGAATGGATTGTATGTCTGATTTTTCTGGTACTGACCAGAGCTTCTTGGGCTGGTTGACACAGTACACGCCAGCCCTGTCGGGCCGGACGTCTCGTCCCGCTCGGATTCTGGTCGCTGCGTTTGAGGGTTGGTCCGATGCAGGGGATGCGGCCACCGATGCGGTCGAGGAAATAGCCCGCCAGACCAATGCTGAACTCATTTCGGAACTGAACCAAGATGAGTACTACGACTACCAGGTCACTCGCCCGGTTGTGACGCGCAATGCTGACGGTACCGGACAAGTTGATTGGCCTCGCACCAGAGTGTTTCATGCGTTGGCTGGACAGGCCCACCCTGATCAGCCTGAACTGTACTTTGTGCTGGGCACGGAGCCCAGTTTGCGGTGGCGTCAGTTTGTCAAAGAAATCCTTGACGCGGCTGAACAGTGGGATATTGATGCTGTAGTTGTTACGGGGGCACTGCTGGCTGACGTACCGCATTCACGTCCGCTGACGCCGACGAAATCCTCGGCTTCACAAGCGTTGCGCGATGCGCTCGAAGGCTATCTCAAGCCAACTTATGAGGGCCCCACCGGGATCACCGGGGTGCTGACTGACGCGTCCGCAAATCGGGGCTGGCCCACCATCGCCACATGGGTCACCGTGCCGCATTATGTGGCACAGTCGCCCTCCCCCAAAGCGCAGCTTGCCATGGTCCGGGAACTCGAGGACTTGTTAGGTCTGCGACTGCAGCTGAAAACCCTGGCCGATGATGCCGCCGCGTGGGAACGTGGCGTGAACGAACTCGCGGCCGAAGATCCTGACGTGGCCGCTTATATCCAACAGTTGGAAGAGGCCCGAGATACCGAACAACTCCCCGAGGCCTCGGGCGAACAGATCGCAAAAGAATTCGAACGCTACCTCAAGCGCCGTGACGAGGACGGCGGCGGGTCAGCCACCCGTGGTGGTGGCACCCGCTAACCGTCCCCGGAGGGCTCCCCAGCAGATCAGTACAGCTTGATCCCCAGCAGCGCGTCGAGCGCGATCATCACGCTCACCGCTGGCAGGTTTTCGGCGCGCGGTGTGGCCTGTGCGGTACGTTCCTGGGCCCACCGATCGATGGCTTGGAGTGCCGCGGGCGCGTTGAGGTCGTCCGACAGTGCAGCAAAAATCTCCTGGGTGAGGCATTCAGCATCACCGAGCTGTTCACACGCCAGGGCATCACGCCAGGTTGCGATCCGTTGGGTCGCAGCCGCCAGGGCTTGATCGGTATAAGACCAGTCACTGCGGTAGTGGTTGTCTAACAGTAAGGTCCGAATGGCCATCGGCGATTCACCGCGGGCCACAAGGTTCGAGACCAGCTCCAGGTTCCCCAAGGATTTGGACATTTTCACGCCATCTAGGCCAACCATGCCCGAGTGAACGTACAGTTGGGCCATCGGTTGCTCGGTGACCGCTGTGGCATGTGCAGCCGAAAATTCGTGGTGCGGGAATCGCAGATCTGAGCCGCCGCCTTGGACCGTGAACGGCACAGGCAAGGTGTTGTGCGCAATCGCCGAACACTCCACATGCCAGCCCGGTCGGCCAGCGCCCAACACGTCGTCATGCCAGTAGGGTTCCCCGTCGCGTCGCGCAGACCAGACCAGCGGATCCAGTGGGTTGCGTTTGCCGGCACGTTGCGGATCGCCGCCGCGTTCGGGGAAGAACTCCGTCATTTCCTCCTGGGTGTGGGCCCCGATGGCACCCAGCCGCCACGGCGTGAGCTTTTCGGCGGCATCGATGGAGAAGTAAATGTCGCCGTCAGGGTTCTGTGCATCACCGGGCACCGTGTAGGTGACCCCTTCATCGACCATTCGGCGCACGAGTGTGCGAACCCAATCGACGGTCTCGGCGACACCGAGATAATGCGACGGTGCCAGCACGTTCAGATGTTGCATATCCGACCGGAACAAATCGGTTTGTTCCTCGCTGAGTTGTTGATAATCGATACCCAACTCGTTGGCGCGTTCGAATAACGGATCGTCCACATCCGTGACGTTTTGGGTGTAGGTCACCCGGTAGCCGGCAGCGACCCAGTAGCGATACAGCAGATCGAACGCCACATACGTATTGGCATGCCCCAGGTGCGTGGCATCGTATGGGGTGATGCCACACACGTAGAGGGTCGCGTGATTATTTTTGACCTGCACTCGCTGTTTTTGCTGGGTAGCGGTGTCAAACAGCCGCAGCTGGTCGTCCTGCACCGGTAGCGCTACCGGGAAGGGGGTGATCCACGATTTCATGAAACCTCTCAAGTTCCGTTGAATAAATAACAATCCGACGGGTCGTCACGCCGTTAGGCGTTAATGGCCCCAAGGCCGAGCAAAATATAGAGGGCCACACCGAGTAGGATGCGGTACCACACAAAGATTTTGAACGAGTTGTTGGTGATGAAGCGCATCAGCCAGGCGATGACCGCGTAACCAATCACGAATGCGACGATGGTGGCGACGAAGGTCTCCCCCATCCCATAGGCGGCGTTCGGGTCTGGTTCAGCGATGGATTGGGCCAGTTTGTAGAAACCGGAGGCGAACACGGCCGGCACTGCCAGTAGGAAAGCGTAGCGAGCTGCGGCTTTACGGGTATAGCCCAGCGCCAGACCCATGGTGATCGTACCGCCGGAACGTGATACTCCCGGAATCAGAGCAAGTGCCTGTGCAAGACCGTAGAGAATACCGTCGCGCCAGGAGAGCCGGGAAATGGGTTTGATCTGACGGCCCCAGGTATCAGCCATCGCCAAGATGACGCCGAAGACGATCAGCATGGTGGCAACTAACCACAGGGAACGGAAACTGGTGTCTATATAGTCTTCAAAGAGCAGCCCCAACACGGCGATGGGGATGGAACCAATGATGATCAGCCACCCCATCCGCACGTCTGGATCGGTGTGGGGCACCTTACCAACGATCGCCCTGCACCACTGGGTGATAATTCGGGTGATGTCCCGCCAGAAGTACAGCAGCACGGCCAATTCGGTACCAATTTGGGTGATGGCAGTGAATGCCGCACCAGGATCGGCTGCACCGGGTAGGAATTCGCCGACGACGCGTAAGTGGGCCGAGGATGAAATCGGCAAAAACTCCGTTAGACCTTGGACGATGCCAAGGATGATCGCTTCAATCCAGTTCACCTGGTCAACCCTACGACACTCACGCGCAAGTTTTGTGAAGCTACAGCTGGTTGAAGCTGCTAGTCGTCGCTGTCGTTACCATCTTCTTGCTCGTCAGCGGCGTCGATGTCGATTTCGTCATAGTCATCTTCATCGTCGAAGTCATCGAAATCAGGGTCATCGTCATCGTCGTCTTCATCTTCAAAGACTTCCAGAGGTGTGACTTCACCGGTGGCATCGTAGAGGGCGTCTTCATAGCCTTCAAACGCGTCAGCCAGTGCGTAGTACGCGTGTTCGAGGGCGGGATCATCATCGCCTCGTTTATTGGTCGCCGCAGCGAGATGTTCTTGCAGTGCGGACACAAGGGCCTCTAACGAAACGCGTGAATCGGTGCTCATAGGCTCTAGGCTATCTTGGTTTGTCACAGGTGACCACACTTCTCGATTCTGGGTACTCGGCCTGCTGCGAAACGGACGAGCTGGTACGTTCCGATTCTTGCACAACCTGACTACAGTAGATGACATTGTTTTGTATTTGGTCATATGCCGCTAGGAGGCCCAACGAGTGCGAGAGACTCCGATTGCAAGTCGTGTTGATTCTCTAACCCGCAAGCATGCTTGGGAATATTTGGTCATCACCGTTGCCCCCAGCGAGTCATTAGCTCAGGCTCGGCAGCGGCTCGTTGAGCACGCCGAATACGGCCACTGGGAGCTGCAGCGGACGTTGTTATACAAGGGTGGTACCCGACGATTCTGGTTGCGCCGCAAAGCCATCAAAGTCGAGTCCACCCTCGTGATGATCTAGCTGCGCTTAGTTTTCAACTGGGCCTAGACCGAACGTCGCGAAGGTGTTGTGGGCGGATTCGTCGTCTGATGGGTGATAGACGCCTGCCATCACATCTCGATACAGTCGGGCGATTTCTTCGCTGCGGTGATAGCCCGCCCCGCCCGATGCTTCGAACGCGTAATCCACTTGTGCTTTAGCCACTCGTATGGCCGAGATCTTATTGGCAACTAGACGTGGAAACCATTCATTGCTGTAATCCGTCAGATTCGTAATGGCCTCGGCTAGCCCGGTGAGTTGCTGGTCTTGAGTCATCTGGCGCAGAATCGCTTCCCCGTGTTTGTATCGCAGGATCGGGTCTTGCGATAGTGCGGTGCCCTGCACCTGAGATGTGCGCTGATGTAGTTTTTCTGCAGCGATCTCAACGGCTCGGTCTCCGATGCCCGCATAGACTGCGGCAATAAACGTCAGAAACGACGCAAAGATCCCAAACGTCAGCAAGTCTTGGTTCGGTTCAGTGGGGAGGCGGCGGATGATCCGTTCGGCTGGTACCACTGCCCCATCGAGGTGTGTAACGAAAGAGTGCGTGGCCCGCATGCCGAGCATGTCCCACCGGGAACCCTCGGCTGACGTGTTGCCTTCGTCGCGATCGAGGATGGCATAGACCAGTTCTGACCCATCAGGGGTCTTGCCAAACACGCCGAGTCTGGTCCATACCGGGGACAGCGTGGTGAAGATCTTCGTGCCGCTAAATTTCACTGAGCCATCGGCTTGATCTTCAGCCAGAGTGTTGGAGTCGAAGAGCACGGCATCATTAGCTGCTTCTGAAATCCCAAAGGCATAGATCTGCCCGGCCGCAGCGTCCTGGAGAATGAAATCTAGGTCGTGATTGCCGTGCGCTCGGAAGATCGTTGCAACACCGGACCAGATCAAGTGCATGTTCACTGCCAGTGCTGTGGCAGGGGCATAGCCGGCGAGTTTCTTCTGTGCATCCACCACCGCTGCAAAATTCCACCCCAATCCCCCATCCTCGACTGGCGTCAACGCGGCAAGATACCCGGTGTCTTTGAGCACCTCGAGATCTTGATAAGGAAATTCGTTCCGCTCATCGAAACCGGCGGCGCGGTCACGAATGCCGTCTAATACGTCATCGGTGAGCACCGCATCGATATCTTGTTGGTAACGCGAGAAGGGCAAGCCCATAATGGAAAACCTTTCAGCTAGTCGGTTGCAGGATCGAGAATGCGCAGCAAGGCCCGAACCCCAAAATCTAATGAATCGATGGGCATCCGCTCGTCGATACCATGGAAGAGTTCGGGAAATGCCAGATCGGCGGGTAGCTGTAGTGGAATAAAGCCGTAGCCTGCGATTCCCAGACGGGACAGTGCATTATTGTCGGTGCCGCCGGACATCATAAACGGTAAGACGAGGGCTTCGGGGTCTTCTTGCGCGATCGCTTCGACCATCAAGTCAACCAGTGGACCTGACAGTGGAGCTTCGATGGCTTGGCGCCCATGCTCATATGTCACAGCGACTTCAGGCCCAGCCAATTCGCGGATGGTCTGAATCAGCTGTTCGTCTTGGCCAGGTAGTGGCCGAGCATCCACGGTCGCTGTGGCTTTACCGGGGATCACGTTGTGTTTATACCCTGAGGTAAGACCAGTTGGGTTTGATGAGTTACTCAGAGTTGATCCCACAAAGGCCACCGCTGAACCGATGGCCTCTAGTTGTGGCTCCGGATTCGTCTCATCGAATTCGACGCCCATGAGCTCAGCGACTTTCTCCATGAGCTGTCGAGTAGTGGCCGTGTAGTGCAGTGGCCACCGGTGGTGGCCGATTGCCGAGATCGCATCGGCCATCTTGGTGACCGCGTTATCGGCGTGTCGTGCTGAACCGTGGCCCGGTGTCCCCGTAGCTGAGAGGTTGAGCCAGGCGATGCCCTTTTCGGCGGTTTGCAGGAAATACGCCCGTTTGCCGGCCACCGTTGCGCTGAAGCCACCGACTTCCGAGATAGCCTCGGTCGCACCCTCAAACAGCTCTGGCCGGTGAGTGACTAACCAGTCCGAGCCGTACACGCCGCCGGCCTCCTCATCGCCAAACAATGCCAAAATAATGTCTCGGCGAGGACGAAGCCCTTGCCCGTGCAGATACTCCAGCGCGGTGAGCATGATGGCATCCATGCCTTTCATGTCTGCGGCTCCCCGGCCGTAGATGACGTCATCGATAACATCTGCAGCAAACGGGTCAACCGACCACTCACTGGCGTCTGCCGGCACGACATCGAGATGCCCGTGCAAGACCAGTGCCGGCGCATCTGGATCCCAGCCGCGCATGCGACCTACCACCGAGGTTCTACCAGGAGAGGACTCGATGATTTCAGGCGCCATATCCATGGCTTCCATGAGGTCAGCGCAATACGCCGCGGCCTCCGGTTCCCCACGGGAGTCATTGCCCCCGAAATTTGTGGTGTCGATCTGAATGAGATCTCGAGTAATGTGAGCGACTCGATCCCGGAAAATTCCCGGCGCGATCGAAGTAGTTTCTGAGTGTTGAGCCATACTGTCACCTTAGCGAACACCTCTTGGTCCGACTATGGTGCGCGAACGACAAAAAGTATGTTATGCTTATCGCTGTTGCCTTCTCCATTGAGTTGGAGAATTCATCACCAGCGCGGGTGGCGGAATTGGTAGACGCGCAGCGTTGAGGTCGCTGTGAGCTTTATCGCTCGTGGGGGTTCAAGTCCCCCTCCGCGCACCACGGATTCGGCTCCTCATCCCAGGTCAGACCAGGGATGAGGAGCCGAATTTTTGATTTCCGGCACACACCACTGCGCCCACGTCGTTCTGGCAGTACTTTCATCTCAGACCGTGCGGTAATAATAGGATCGACAAGAGTACAGACCTCTTTTTGGCTCGGATTTTTCTTGTTTGCCGACGGTAAGGACGCTTTGACTGAGCAACTCACCATCGTGATGGTGGCTATGCACACCTCTCCTTTGGCCCAACCTGGCCAGGGCGACGCCGGAGGGCTCAATGTCTATGTCAGCAACCTCTCGCAGGCGCTGATAAGTCAAGGTCATCAAGTGTTAGCGTTCACCCGAAAAACTTCCGGGCCGGAGATACCGGTCGTCATAGATGCTGCGACTGGGTCCCAGGTGATCCCACTAGCAGCGGGCGGTTATAAATTACCCAAGGAAGCACTGAGCAGCCTAACGACCCAGTTTGCCCAGATGATGGTAAAAGAAGTGAAGAATCGAGCCAAGCACCGTGTGGTGTTGCATTCCCATTATTGGCTCTCAGGTCTGGCGGCGATCGAGGCAGCACAAGGGTTGCAGGCGCCGGTGATCCACACGATGCATACGCTTGGTGCAGCAAAGAATAGTTCCGCGCCGGGTTCGGAGCCTGCTTACCGGGTTGAACGAGAAAACTACATCGCAGCCAAAGTGAGCGTGCTAACAGCAAATACGGCAGCAGAAAGACAAGAGCTCATCCAACACACCGGTGTGGCACCACACCGGGTGGTTGTCGTGCCCCCGGGAGTGGATCATCACATTTTCACGTCCCATGGGCCTACCGTGTGGCCGGGAAGACAAGCCCAGATGGGACCGAGAGTCCTCTTCGCTGGCCGGATGCAGCCCTTTAAGGGCCCACACGTCCTGGTTGAAGCGCTGGCAGACCTTCGCCGCCGTGGCCATGCGAGCCTGCCCACCGTCCACTTCACCGGCGCAGTGTCTGGTCAAAAGGACTATAACGTTCATGCTCAGGCGTACTTGCTCGGGGTGGCCAGATACTGTTCGTTTTCCCGACCGGTCTCCCCCACTGTGTTAGCCAGTTATATGCGAGCCGCTGATGTCGTAGCAGTGCCGTCGGTCTCAGAATCATTTGGCTTAGTGGCGATCGAAGCGCAGGCTTGCGGGACAGCGGTCTTAGCGCACCGAGCAGGTGGCCTAACCACTGCGGTCGCCGACCAACGCACCGGTGAATTGCTAAATTCGTTGGCCCCCGAGGCCTGGGCCGATGCGCTCGAATCGGTGATGCTGCAGCCTGCGACATGGCGCACCTATGGCGACGCTGCGGTGCACCACGCTGCCACATTTTCCTGGACGGGCATGGCACAGAACATGCTCCAGCTATATCGCACAGCCGCCCGAGGCCGTACACGCTGCGACTGACCGCTTGATGTACAAACGGCCAGTCGAAACTCACCTGCTGAGTTAGTGCTGCTGAATTTCACCCAGAAAGTGCAGTTTTTCGCGTTTGGCATTCCAGCCGGCTACAAGTAACCGGTCTCCTTGTTGGTCGTAGTGCAGGGCTACCCGGGACGGCAAACGCATTGGCGAGGCAAATTCGATAGCCCACGTATAAGGGGCCAGAGTTTCGCGGCCTGCAAGCATCCGTCCAGCCGCATACATCCCGTGCGCGATCGCGCCTGGCATGCCCAGCGCTTTGGCTGACAGATTGGACAAATGAATTGGGTTCCGATCCCCTGAGACGGCTCCATAACGCCGACCGATATCCTTCGACAATTCCCACTGACCGGTTATCACCGGTGGTTGAAAATTAGGTCGTTCGGGCCGTTCAGGGCGTGGCGATCCCGGCAGGATGACAGATTTCGACAGGTACAACGCCATCGATTGCCACAACAATTTGTCCGTGGTGGGGTCATTGACCTGGGCCCAGACCTCCACACTGGTACCGGCATGATGGGGACTCAAATTCTGCGCCCAGGTCGAGATGCGCACCGGTTGATCAATTGGGACATCCGACATGTGCCACACTTTGTGTTGTAAGTGGACCATCCCCTGAAGTGGCAGCGGGAAACGTCGGTCGGCCATCATGGCCGTGGACAAGCCGAACGCCGTAATATGCACCGCTACTGAGGGAGCCGAATTCTGGCCCACAAGACCGGATGCGCCCATGAGAGCGTTGTAGCTATCTACGAGTTCTCGTGAGATGCGTGCGGTGGTTTCCCAGCGGGTATCGGGCAGCGAAATAACCTGGGACCGTTTAGACCGCAGCATTCCGGCAGCGACCCTTGCGTATGACTTGGTCAGCGGCGGGATGTTTTCAACGGGGTGGACACGAAACTTCTCCGGGGTTGGATGGGAATCCACAATGTTTGGGGTTAGCATCATTTTCCTACCATCGATTGGCCACAGACACGCAGGGTGGTGCCATTGATGCCCGCAGCGGCGTCCGCATGCAAAAATGCGATGGTCTCAGCGACATCAATTGGTCGGCCACCTTGTTGTAAGGAATTCATTCGACGCGCGACCTCACGCGTGGCCGTCGGCATCGCATCGGTCATCGCAGTCTCAATAAAGCCCGGAGCCACCGCATTAATTGACCCTTCAGTCGGTGCCAAACGGGCCGCGAGCGCTTGGGTCATGCCGATGACGCCGGCTTTCGCGACAGCATAGTTTGTTTGACCCCGGTTTCCGGCTATACCAGAGGTGGAAGATAGCGAAGTGATGCGGAAGTTTTCGACGACCACACCTTGTCCCAGCGCGGCGAGCAGTTGGTCATTGATACGCAACGGTGCTGAAATGTTCACCCCGATCAATGAATCCCACCGACCCGCGTCCATATTGGCTAATAACTTATCGCGAGTGATACCGGCATTATGGACGATCCCATCCAATCGGCCGAAGCGTTCCTCGGCCAGTGCCAGCAGCCTGTTTCCGGCGTTGTGGTCCGTGATGTCCAGTTGTACTGCGATCCCGTTGACTCGGTTCATCACGGCGGTGAGCGCTTCACCTGCCGAGGGCATATCCACGCCAATGACAGTTGCGCCGTCACGGGCTAAGGTTTCACTGATCGCTTCGCCGATACCCCGGGCTGCACCGGTGACGATGATGACCTTGTCTGCCAGGGGTTGATCCCAGTCGGCAGGAAGGCTGCCTGCCGCTGAAGAGACTGTGATGAATTGTCCTGCCACGTAGGCGGATCGGCCCGAGAGGAGGAACCGTAGAGCCGCTTGTGCTGAAGGAGCTGACATTTCCACTCCTTCAGCCAGCACGATCCCGTTGGTGGTGGCGCCGCGGCGCATCTCTTTGGCCAGCGAACGGGTGAATCCTTCGATTCCATGTCGAGCGGCCATGAGGCTGGCATCGGTTGCCGCAGTAGCGTCTTGTGGATCACGCAGGATTGTAATCACGCGGCCGTTGGACTGTAGCCCTCGGAGGGCTGTTCCGACTTCCAAGACACGATCGGATAGGTCGGCGGGGTGTGAAACATCGTCCAGTGCCAGGATGATCCCGGCAAAGGGTTGTTTCAGGCCAGGATCTCTGCGCACGTCGTAATCGTCAGCCCAGAGCTGTTTGGCGATGGCGTCTGCCGCTGGCGAATCCCCAACCACCAGGATCGGACCCGATATGAGTCGGTCCCCCTTGTTGTGACGTCGAAGTGGAACAGGTTGGGGTAGGCCAACGGTCTTGGCGAGTTTCTTGCCGAGTGGTTTATTCACGAAGCGGGTGTAACTATCTGTGTGTGGCATAAATACTGGAGGTCCTTTCAGAGCCATTTTCAAGGTGCGGATTAACGACCGCGCATCAGCGCGACTGCGCCCTGCCCGCCTGCGGCGCACACCGAGATGAGCCCCAGTGAGCCCTCACCTTTTTCGTGCAGCATCTTGGCTAAGGAAGCAACGATGCGAGGCCCGGTGGCAGCAAATGGGTGGCCCGCCGCCAATGATGAGCCGTGAACGTTGAGCTTGGAACGATCGATGTGGCCCAGTGGGGTGTCACGCCCCAGGACGTTTTTGTTGTAGTCCTCATCGGCCAGGGCTTTCATAGTGGCCAGTACGGTACCGGCGAATGCTTCGTGAATTTCGAAGAAATCGATATCGGCTAGGCTCAGGCCGTGACGATCGAGGATGCGTGGGATCGCATATGTGGGGGCCATGAGCAGGCCTTCGTTACCGTTGACAAAATCGACGGCTGCCATCTCGAAGTCCATGAATTCGGCAAGAATTGGCAGATTCCGTTCCCGTGCCCATTCTTCTGACGACAGCAGCGCGGCGGCAGCACCGTCTGTCATGGGAGTGGAGTTTCCAGCAGTCATGGTGGCCTCTTCACCAAGATGCTTGCCGAACGCTATGCGCAGCTTTGCGAGACCCTCCATGGTGGAACCGGGTCGCATATTATTGTCCCGATCAAGTCCCCGAAACGGTGTCAGAAGGTCATTGAAAAACCCAGCCTCATAAGCCGCAGCCATGTTGTTATGGGACAGCATCGCCAGCTCGTCCTGTTCTTGGCGAGTGATACCCCAGTGATGGGTGGTGAGTGCTTGGTGTTCGCCCATTGATAGACCGGTGCGAACTTCCCCCGCCTGCGGCGCGAGGGGCGCGAAGTGTTTGGGACGCAGTTTCATGGCGATTTTGATTTTGTCCTGCGTGGTGCGAGCCCGGTTGAGCTGCATAAACAGATCGCGAGCTTCTCGGTTGAAGGCTAAGGGAGCATCCGAGATCGTATCGACACCACCGCCGATGCCTGAATCGATCTGCCCGAGCCGAATCTTATTGGCGACTCCCCCGACAGTTTCGATACCGGTAGCGCAAGCAGTTTGCACATCGTGGGCTGGAGTGTGTGCATCCAGTGAGGTGCCCAAAACCGCTTCACGAGAGAGGTTAAAATCTGCCGAGTGTTTCATCACTGCGCCAGCCACGACTTCACCAAGCTGCGCATTTTGGAGGCCAAATCTGGCGACTAAGCCCTCAAGCGTTGACGTCAGCATGTCTTGGTTCGATGCTCCGGCGTAGGCTCCGTGCGCCCGGGCGAATGGAATGCGGTTGCCCCCGACAACCACTGCTGGGCGTAGGGAGCCTCCGGCTATTGCCGTTGTGGGTGTAGAAGTCATTCGAGTCTCTTTCACATAGTCGTGGTTACGGTTCGGTGTGTTTACGGACACTCACTTTACCTGATACTCTCAGTATCGTGAAGATGTCTGCAACACCTCTCCCCGACGGGCGCAATACACGTTGGGATGCGCACCGTCGTCAGCGCCGCAACGAACTTATTAAGTCTGCACGTGCTGCTGTCCACAGTATTGGCCCGGAAGTGTCCATGGAAGAGATTGCCCAGCATGCGGGCACCTCTAAATCGGTGTTTTACCGGTACTTCGAAGACAAGCAAGGGCTTCAACGGGCAGTGGCTCAGGCTTCTATTGATTTTATGGAAGCCGAACTGAAACGAGCTGGTTCGACAGCCAGTACAGCTCACGATGGGCTCTACACGATGGTGCTGTCTTATCTACAGCTGGCGGACTCATCCCCCAATGTCTACAACTTCTCTACCGCTATCCCTACGGGGATGGCCATTTTTCGCAAGAACATGGCGCAATTTTTGCAACGAGCCGTGGAACAGGTCGCGCCGCAATATAAGCAGCACGGTGGTGACAAAAATTTGGCCTACTACTGGGCGAATGCGGCGGTCGGATTCGTTCGGGCGGCCGGCGAAGAATGGATTGCGGAAAAGCAACAGCCCGACCGTCCCAAAGCCGAACACCTGGCCCGCAATATTGCTGATTGGTTGCTGTCAGGTGTCGACTCGACTGACGCAACCCGTCTACAACCTCAGGAGCACTAATGCCTACCACCAACACGGATGTAAAACTCAACCACGACGAACTGTTAGAACATGTCCTTGGCCCCTGGGCTGAGGATCGTCGACACGTACGCAAACTCATGGAAGATCCCGTCTTCCACCACCCCTTTAATGTCACCAAGGAAGAACATCGGGAGCTTACGCTTCAACAGCTCCACGAATTGGTCGATCGCAATATCATCGGCAAGGCTTACCCCAAAGAGTTTGGTGGCCAAGGAAATCCCGGCGCCAACGTCGCTGGTTTCGCGGAGATGTTCCACGCTCACCCATCCATGCAGATCAAAGGTGGCGTGCAGTGGGGCCTATTCGGCTCGGCTATCTTGAGCCTCGGCAACGAGGAACAGCACAAAAAGTGGTTACCCGGCGTGCTGAACATGGACCTGCCAGGCGTCTACGCCATGACTGAGATCGGTCACGGCTCTGACGTGGGCAACATTGGCACGACTGCCACATACATTCCCGAAGATGACGAATTCGAAATCCACACGCCATTCAAGGCTGCTTGGAAAGAATACCTGGGCAACGCAGCCCTACACGGCAAAGCTGCCGTTGTCTTTGCTCAGCTCATCACCAAGAATGTCAATTACGGTGTCCACGCTTTCTTCGTACCCCTGCGTGACGACGAAGGTAACTTCCTTCCCGGCGTCGGCGGTGAGGATGACGGCGTCAAGGGCGGGCTCAATGGCGTGGATAACGGCCGGTTACACTTCACCCATGTAAGAATCCCGCGTACCAATCTCCTCGATAAGCTCGGGCACGTCAACCAACATGGCGACTACACCACACCCATCGCCTCATCGGGCCGCCGATTTTTCACCATGCTCGGTGCACTCGTTCAGGGGCGAGTCTCCCTAGCACTCACGGCGGCGAATGCCTCCGCACTGGCGATGACCGGTGCCATTACCTACGGCAACCAACGCCGCCAATTCAATGCCGCCTCCGACATTGAGGAGCAAGTACTCCTAGACTACGGGTTGCACCAACGTCGTCTGATCGATCGACTGGCACGCACTTATGCCGATATCTTCACGACCAACGACCTCTTAGTAAAATTTCATGAGGTGTTTTCGGGCGAAGACGATACCGACGAAAATCGTCAAGAGCTTGAAACCCTAGCGGCCGGGATCAAAGCAGTGACCACCTGGAACGCCATGGATGTCTATCAAGAGGCCCGTGAAGCAACCGGAGGCGCCGGATACATTGCGGGCAAAAACAGGTTCAATGCGCTGCGCGATGACCTCGACATCTATACGACTTTCGAAGGCGACAATAACGTCTTGCTGCAACTTGTAGGACGTCGTCTGCTCGGAGACTACTCCAAAGAATTTGCCGATGGCTCATTCAAAGTGTTGACCCGCTACGTCGCCGAACGAGCCGAGCACAGCCTGTACCAGCGATCCGGACTACGCCGTGTGGTCCAACAGGTCACCGATGTCGGTTCAGATCGGCGTTCCGCAGCGTGGTTGAAAGACACCGAAGTCCAACGCGAACTCTTCAGCGACCGAGTCCGAACCCAAGTCGCGGAAGTCGCCGATGCGCTGCGTCCAGTAGCCAAAAAACCACAAGCAGAACAGGCACAGGTTTTCAACGAGAATCAATACGATCTGATCAAAGCGGCCAAATCTCAAGCTGAACTACTCCAGTGGGAATCGTTTACTGACGCATTAGAGCGCATTGAGGACCAAGACACCCGCAAAATCATGACCTGGATGCGAGATCTGTTTGCGCTGTCAACAATCGAACGGGACTTAGGTTGGTTTATCGAATATGGCCGCATCTCGCAGCAGCGAGCACGGGCCTTACGCCAGTACACCAATCGATTAGCAGCACGTTTGCGTCCCCATGCTCAAGATCTCGTTGATGCCTTCGGGTTCAACCAGAACCACCTGCGCATGGATATCACCAGCGGTAGCGAACAGCAACGCCAAGAAGAAGCCCTGGAGTACTATCGCCGCCAGCGCGCGTCCGGCGAAGCCCCGATTCCCGAGAAGGTATATCGCGCGCGCAATAGCTAATCCCTAAAGACCCGAAGTCAGGACAGCGTGTCGTTGCGCTCGCAGTGCGCAACGACACGCTGTCGTCTTCTGCCTAGCCACCTGGTTGAATAAATGGCATGTCAAATCACGTGCCGCTGGATAATATACATCTCAACCGCGACGAAGCGTTCGCTCGAGCCGAGCTGATCTCTATAGATAGTTATGAGATCGAGCTGGACCTGTCGAACGCTGCGGAGCTCGACGAACCGTCCTATCCGGTGACCACGACTATTTCATTTCGTGCTGCCACCAGCGGTACCGATACCTTCTTGAATTATCTTGGTCAGTCAGTTGAAGCAGTCACTTTAAACGGCACGGCTCTGGACGTGGCTGAAGTCGTGGGTAGCGCACGCATAGCGCTACCCAACTTAGCTCACCAGAATCAGGTCGTCGTCCGCTCCCACAGTTTATATTCACGCTCCGGTGAGGGTCTGCATCGTTTTGTGGACCCGGTGGATGGGCAGGTATATCTGTATTCGCAATTCGAACCTGCAGATGCACGGCGCGTATATCCCAACATGGAACAGCCTGATCTCAAAGCCGCTTTTACGATCCGTGTCGTTGGTGATGAAGCCTGGACATTGGCATCGAATGGCGCAGAGACGCACCGGGAACATGTGGCAAATGGCCTGGTTCGAGTGCATTTCGAACCGACGAAACCCATTTCGACATATCTCACGACGTTTCTCGCCGGCCCGTACGCGCACTTTACTGACACCTGGGTCGGCCACGTCGACAGTGGTGCCCAACCGATTGAGCTGCGCATTTTTGCCAGACAATCACTAGCAGAACACGTTGATGCGCCAGAATTATTTGCGTTAACCAAACAAGGTTTGACGTGGTTCCACGATCAATTTCAGCATGCATACCCGTGGGGTAAATACGATCAGGCGTTTGTGCCCGAGTACAACTTGGGGGCAATGGAAAACCCCGGGCTGGTCACCTTTAATGAAACGTATATCTTCACGTCTCGGGCTACCGTGTCACAGCATATGCAACGAGCTACCACCGTGATGCACGAAATGAGTCACATGTGGTTCGGCAATTTAGTCACCATGAAGTGGTGGGATGACTTGTGGTTGAAGGAGTCGTTTGCAGATTTTTATGGCACAAAAGCGGTGGCTGAAGCCACTGACATACCCGGCGCTTGGCAATCCTTTGCTCACCAGCGCAAGGGTTGGGCATATGTGCAGGACGCCTACCCCACCACGCACCCCATTGTGGCGGATATTGTCGATCTGGAAGCCGCACGTCAAAACTTCGACGGCATCACGTACGCCAAAGGTGCTGCTGTCATCAAGCAGCTCTTCCGATATGTCGGCGAGCAAGCATTCATCCAAGCCTGCCGAATCTATTTCAATAACTACGCCTACGGCACCGCCCAGTTGGAGGATTTCCTTGCGGTCCTCGAGCACACTTCGGGCTTAGCAATGCGTGAATGGGCTCAAGCGTGGCTACAGACCGCTGGTGCACCAACACTTCAAGCCACCGTCGATTCCACTGGGTCGCTCACAGTCACCCAAACCGCGCTCGACCCGATCACCGGCGCGGAGGTATTACGTCCCCACGCGCTTTCCCTGGCGGTACTTACCCTCAATGCACAGCAGCAACTAGCGAACATATCAGAGTCTCCCGTGGTACTTCAGACCGGACAGCGGTCGGTGAGCCTCACATCCAAACGCGTGCCCCGCGAAGCAGTGCGCGCGGTCATCATCAATTCCCAGGATGACACCTACGCGCAGGTTGTTTTCGATGAGCAGACCTTACACGCCGTGACGAACTACCCGGTCTCTGACTCAAGCTCGACCACAGTGGCCACTATCTGGTCAACCCTGTGGACCATGGTCCGCCAGGCGAGCTTCCCTGCCGCTGAGTTCGTTCGAGCGGTAGCAACGCTTAGCCCCACCATCAACGAAGTGTCGATGCACGCCAGAATCCTAGAACAGGCTGTCGTAGCACTACAAGACTTCGCTCCGGAAGCACAGCGCGATCAGCTGACGAAACACCTTGCGACCGCATTGTCAGATTCGTTCGGACTATTCGAGCCTGGATCCGACCGCCAACGCTCTGCCGCAAAGGCGTTCGCTCAGCTCGGTCGAGGTACAGGATTTTTGGCGACGGAACTGAACCACCTGCTCGCCGACAACGCGAGTTCTGATATCGCCCCAGGCCTAGAGGTCGATGATGAACTCAAATGGTTGTTCCTGACCAGTCTGGCATCACTAGGGCACATCGATAGCAAGCGGTTGGACGATGAACTCGCCACCTCGCGCACCGCGATCAATGAACTGCGGCATCGTACGGCTACGGCAGCGGTGCCCGATCCTGTCAGACAAGCTCAACTGTGGAGACAAGTTTTTGACGGAACAGACGCCACGGGCAAAGCACTTTCAAATGCTGAACTATCCGCCATCGCGACCGGCCTGAGAGCGTCAGCGCCCCGGGACCAGGGCCAGCACCTGGAAACTCTGTTAGCCGGGCTGACCTGGATTTGGGACTCCCGATCGAATAACTTGGCTACCCGTACAATTGACGGGCTGTTCCCAATTCGTCACTCCCCGATCCAGGGTGGACCGGAAACGCAACGCGAACATCCCGTGCTACACACCATCGATGCGTGGCTAGCTGACCACCCTGAGGCACCAAGTGCCCTGCGGCGCCTCGTCATAGAACGTCGTACCGATGTGTTAGACCGGCTTCGGGCGCAAGCGGCCGCAGATCGCTCACCTACGGTACGCGATGAATCCAATCCCGGGTTGTGAACTTCTCCTCTGCAAGCGCCTCAGCCCGGGAGATCTCGTCAGCGGTAACTTCCCGCGTCGTGGCCCCGTAGCGCTCCGCAAAGGTCTCAATCATGACGTCCCATATCTCGGAGCGTTCCATTCCAGTTTGACGTCTCAACGGGTCGACACGGGCCTGTGCCGAGGTGATGCCCTTGTCCGAGATTTTCTCGCGTCCAATACGCAGCACCTCGGTCATCTTCTGGGCGTCAATGTCATATGACATTGTCACGTGATGCAACATGGACCCTGATGCAAGTCGTTTTTGGGCTGCACCACCAATTTTTCCTTCGGGCGTGGAGATGTCATTAAGGGGCTCGTAGAAGGCCTTGACCTCCATCCGATTCAAAGCGTCCATAACCCAAGCGTCTAAGAAGGGATACGAATCAGTGAAGCTCATACCATCAACCAAGGAGGTCGGGGTATACAGCGAATAGGTCACGCAGTTATCCGCTTCCATAAACATGGCACCGCCACCAGATATCCGGCGGGCAACCTTGATTCCGTATTTTTCGGCTGCGTTCGCATCGACTTCGTTGCTGAAACTTTGGAACGATCCAATCACCACGGCAGGTTCGCTGAGCGGCCATTTCCAAAGGCGCATAGCTGGAGGGGTCCGCCCGGCTGCCACATCCTCAGTCAGAACCTGGTCGAGTGCGACTTGGGTGTATATGGGAATCTCCGTGGGAACGATGATTTCCCACGCGTGGTCTTGCCAACGGGTCGCATACCCGGTAGCCCGTCGGACGGCCGTCGCGACCGATTGGGCATCAAAACCAAACATCACCACTGACTCATCCAGAGCGGCCTCAATGGTTCTAGCGATCGTACTGTGGCTCGCATCCTGCGGCAGCCCCACCAGGGCCCGGTTAATATCGTCTAGGGCGTCATCAGGTTCTAGAAAAAAATCACCATTAATATTTGCCGTCGTAATAGTGCCGTTCGACACGTGGAGATCGGCAGCCACTAATTTTCCACCGGGTACCTTGAATTCGCCGTGAAAGTGCTTGCCATTGTCAGGAGGTAAAGCAGTCATGGTCCTAGCTTACTTCGATGACTCACGAACCATAGAGCAGACTTCCCTAACGACACGGAGCGGATCCTACTCAGCGGTGCTATGGTGTCGCCTAACTGACGAAGAACATGTGCGCTGTGGATCTTCGGGCTACCCTTATAGGTATGGAAAACTCACATCAGGATGCTCCGGTAGGTTGGCATAAATTCGGCATTATTGCCGGATGGGTCGCCACATTTGTGTTTGCTGCGTGGATTTTGCTGCCGCGATTGATTATCGGCACGACTGTTACTGGCGCCATGGCGGTCACTGTCATTCTGACTGTCGTCATTCTTGCGATTGGTTGTGTCACCTTAGGTGTGCCAGCCGCACGCAAAAAGAAACCGTCGAAGCGCGCCGTCGCCTGGCTATGGATTGCATTTTCCGGTGCGTTCGTCGTGGGACTTTTCCTGCCAGACGACACCATCTTCTCCGCCATCAACCATGATCAAGCGACCGCGCTCGTGGCGGTCCTGTTCGGTGCCGGTTGGGAAGCTGCTGGTTCGGCCATTGCTAACCCAGCCGCAATCGTCATGACCATCACAGGCGTGATCGGTGCTGTCTTTTCCGTGCTCGACTCACGTCCTGGCGGACCGATCCGCACCGAAGATGAAGATCATTTGCAAGGTCACGGACCATTTGCAATCCTTGGCGAAGACGAGTATTACCGCCCATAAGTCTCGCTTGTCTGGGCCATTTGCTGACTCACGGGCGCCTAAAGCAACAGGCTTGTGGTTTGGGGCGAATCGAACCTTGCACTCATACCCGGGGTGCCGTTGCCCAAGGGTTACCAGCGACGAGTTAGCGATAATGACGGGATCGCTATGCTGATGGTCTCAAGGAGACCCAGCTTGGGGAGACCCACTGCGCCCCGAAGCTCTTGTGATCGATCAATAGGTTAAATGCATGGCGCCACATCGAAAACGATGTGGCGCCGTACAAAGCTTAGTTAAACGAACCGCTGCGTTATTTGTTGCCGCCGAAGCCTTTGAAACGAGCGTTGAAGCGCTCGACGCGACCAGCGGTGTCCAAAATACGCTGCTTACCGGTGTAGAACGGGTGCGAAGCAGCGGAGATTTCAACATCGATGACCGGGTAGGTGTTACCGTCTTCCCACTCTGCGGTGCGCTCGGAAGTCGCGGTGGTACGTGTCAGGACGCGCTCACCAGAGGAGAGGTCGTTAAAGATTACGTAGTGGTAATCAGGGTGAATATCTTTTTGCATGTTGAGTTCCTTCGTTGGTGCCACTGGATTTTGCCAGCCGCACGAAGACAATGAGTTAGGTGCGGTCAATAGACCAAGGGACCATATTACACGCTTTGCGCGCGTCTAGCATCTTTACCCGACGAAACGTTACTGGGCCACATTCTGGTCCTGGAGACATGTCAACCGTTGACGAGGCGCAGCACCATATTGACCAGACCTACCAGTCCCACGACCACAATCACACCACGCAAGACGTTGGGTTGGATTCGACGCCCAATCTGGGCACCCACGGAGCCTCCGATAACTGACGAGGCTGCGATGAGTAACACGGCGCTCCAGTCGATGCGGTCAAATGCAAACATCAAATAGCCTGCCGCGGCAATGAGATTCACGGCCAATGACAACCAGGTCTTGATGGCGTTTGCGTGCACGAGAGTACCTGTGGTCATGAACACGCCAAGGATACCCATCAAGAGCACACCTTGGGCAGCGACGAAGTACCCGCCATAGATTCCAGCAAGAAACACCAGTATGAACAGGGCCGGGGAAACCCGTCCGCTGGGTACCGGTAGCACGTCATCGCGCACCGGCTCGTCACCATCGGCTATTCTGCGCCGACGGACCCAGGCATTGAGACGCGGTTGGAAGACGACGAAAAGGATGGCGAATACAATAAGCGCTGGCGCTGCATACCCGAAAACGGCCGGTGGCAGTGCCATCAGCAGGGTGGCACCGATAATCCCACCTAGTAGCGAGCCTCCGGTGAGTTTTTTCGCGATCGTGCCGGCTTCTTTAAGTTCTCGCCGGTATCCCCAGGTACCGGAAAAACCGGCGGCAACTAAACCTATCGCATTCGACATCTGCGCGGTGACCGGCGGGAAACCGACTGACACAAGCACCGGAAAGGTCACAAGCGTGCCGGAACCGACCACTGAATTGATCGTCCCCGCCCAGAAACCAGCCAGCAGTACGATGAGTGCTTGCCACCACTCCAAGCCCAGAATCTCCATGGATCTCCTTGATTCTGGTTAGGTGCGAGCAAACGCGGTGAATCGACCCTGGGAGTTGCGGGAAACGTTCAACGGCAAACGGAATGCTTCCGACAAGGTATCTTCCGTTAAGGCAGCGTCAATCGGTCCAGCTGAAATAACTTGGCCGTCCCGCAGTAACAGTGCGTGGGTAAAGTTCGGTGGGATTTCTTCGACGTGATGGGTGACAAGAATAGGGGTTGGTGCTAAAGGATCTGTAGCCAGCTGGGTCAGTGAGCGCACTAGGGTCTCGCGACCGGCCAGATCAAGACCCGCACCAGGCTCATCCAGGATCAGCAGCTCTGGGTCGGTCATCATCGCACGGGCAATGAGTGCACGTTTTCGTTCACCTTCAGACAGGGTCCGAAACTTACGGTTACTGTATCCGGCTATCCCCCATCGAGCCAGGAGCCGCTCTGCGCGTTCCAAGTCTTCCGCATCGTATTCTTCACGCCAGCGACCAGTGACCCCGTAAGCTGCGGTAACCACAAGGTTCTGGATCGTTTCACCGCCGGGTACTTGTTCAGCCAACAACGTTGAAGACAAGCCAATGGACGGTCTGAGCTCGAAAACATCAACAGCTCCCAGAACTTCCCCCAGAATTCCTACGTTGCCTGAGGTCGGATGCAGGCGGGCCGCAGCAACATTGATTAACGTTGATTTGCCCGCACCATTGGGGCCCATCACGATCCAGCGCTCGCCCTCTCGCACATGCCATGAGACCTCATCGAGCAACAGATTCTGACCACGTTGGATACTTACACGCGACATGTGAAGCACGGAGTCTTCTATAGGGGTAAATTCATGAGGTGCCACGATGGGGCGTTGCGCGTTTGTTGCAGAGGAAATCAGTTCGGATGAGCTCATACGAACCAGACTAGGCTAGATGTAGGACGAATTGTTGAAAGGAACCGGTATATGCCGACAAATATTGCCAAGATGAAGATCGGTGACCGTGTGGTCGTTTACAACAATGCTGGTCATCCTCATCTAGATGGCGTACCAACATATGCAGAAGCGATTCAAGGCGTTGGCTTTACCGGACATCGCTGGATTTCTGCTGCAGATCGTCTCAAAGATCTTCCTGACCATTGGTATCCAGCTGTCATGTCTAAACTGACCGTTCAGACGCTGCAAGACCATGCGCCACTGGTCGTATTCGATGTTGACTCCACACTTATCCATGAGGAAGTGATTGAGCTTCTCGCCGCACACGCGGGAAAGGAACGTGAAGTAGCCGAGGTTACTGAGCGTGCCATGCGCGGTGAGATCGACTTTGCTGACTCGCTGCACTATCGGGTCGCGACTTTAGAAGGGTTGCCCGTCAGCGTCCTCGATGAAGTGGCCGCGGCCGCTACGATTCACGAAGGGGTGCCCGGCCTGGTGGAGGCGGTACAACAAGCCGGGGGCCATGTTTACGCAGTCTCTGGTGGTTTCACTCATGCTCTGGCGCCTCTCGCGGCTCAATTAGGCCTCGACGGATATGCCGCGAACACCTTAGAAATCGCTGACGGCAAGCTCACTGGAAAGGTCACCGGCCAGGTTATTGATCGGGCCGCGAAAGCTGCCATGCTACGGCAATGGGCCGCAGCGCATCAGGTTCCGTTGGAAGCGACAATTGCCGTGGGTGACGGCGCCAATGACATCGACATGCTTGAGCTGGCTGGTTATGGAGTTGGGTTCTGTCCCAAGCCTGTGGTGCGTCAACACGCGGACTGCATCATCGAGATTCCCACCCACGATGTGCTGCGGGCGGTCCTGGGCCTCTAGACCATCACGAACAGCTAGGCCTGTGAACAGGCCTAGCCTAACAACGGGCGCTCCGTCAGCAATCCTTCGTGGAAACCCGCTTCGAGACATCGGTGAAACCACTCATGACCGGTTATGTGACGGCGCAGAATGTTGTGAAGTTCCTGAGGATACAGCGGATATAGGCCCAGAAAGTGCACAGGTGTGCCGTTTACCTCCATGAGTTGGGCCGTGTGCGGTAACGACGTCACACCATCGACAAGCACCCCAGAGAACTTCGAGCCGGCATAGGTGTCATCGCTCTCATGGCCGTTGCGGACCGTGTGGCCACGAGCCAGCCAGGTGTTATAAAGGTATGGAAGTCGAGCCACCGCCGTCATCACTTCGAGAGGCCACTGGTATTCGTTAGCCCTGATGGATGGCATCCGCTCGATATCCTCGATCGACGGCCAGGTCGCGGGCAGCGTGAAGACGAGCTCAACGCGTGAGTAATAGCTGAGTTCTGGTGGCGTATTCATGGCATGCGCGGACATCCCTGCTGTTACGACGGTCCACATATTGCGGCGCGAGGTCGGAGCCCAGATGTAGAGATGCAGATGCATGTGATCAGAGACTTGCTCAAATATATTCAATGGTTCCCCTTCAAGGAACCGTGCAAAATGGTGTGGGAGCACGTCGTGTATTTCGCGTTCGAAGTGCTCCATACGCGGGTTTCGGAATTGCGGAGAGAAATAGCTCATGGGACCAAGGTAGAACAGCCCCGTCCGCGGTTTAGCGTCAAACGCTCTGGCTGTGGATGACTTGTTTCTTATCCTCAGCACTAAGACGACAACACGCGCCGAATGCTAACATCCGGCGCGTGTGTCAAGGGTAAGAAGAAGCTACTTGCTCTTCAACTGCTCGAAGTAATCATGTGCCGCACCGACGTATTCGGTATGACCAACTTCGAGATCGTCGCGTCCTACCAGAGCCGCGATTTCATCAGCGAACTCGTCGACGGTATACAACTTTCCAGCTGCTTGACGGCGCGACTCAATAGCGTCTGGATTCATCCGGTTCAGCAGAGTCGCTGTGATAGTGCCCTCGATCATGTCAGCGGTCACCACCACGAAACCGATCCCCTTATCCTGCAGGGCCGGTATGCGCTCCCGAAGAGCAACCTCACCGGCTCGTTTGGATTTTGCTACAGGTTCGTACTCGGGCATGGTCGGAACGTCGTCGATGAAATGAGCTTGGTGACTCGTGACGTATACGATTTGGGCGCCCGGTTTCATAACCTCGAGTGCTTCTTCCAACATGGCGACCTGAGCATCTCGGTTGAGTCGCATAGCGTAGTCTTCCCCGAAGTCAGATTCCATCCCGCCAGAAGCATTTAACACCAACACATCAAGCCCACCAAAGGAGGATTGGGCAGCATCAAGCATGGCTTTGCGGCCTTCCGAAGTGGTGATATCTGCGCCGACAGCTACAGCTCTGCCACCCGCATCTTCAATTTGTTTGACCACTTTATTAGCGCGGGGTGCTTTTTGGCGGTAGTTGATGACCACCCCGGCGCCACGAGCTGCCAGGCGCTGCGCGGTGGCGGCGCCCACGCCGCGAGAAGAACCGGTGACGATGATGCCGGTATTTGCTAAATCTTGAGTCTGTGTCATTTATTTAGTGTCCCATCCCTAGGCCGCCATCTACTGGGATAACCGCCCCTGAAATATAGCTTGCTTCATCGGAGGCCAACCAGCGAACTACATTGGCCACTTCAGCTGGGTCGGCGAATCGACCAGCCGGGATTGCCTGTTTGTATTGTTTTTGGAGATCCTCGCTGAGCTGTTGCGTCATGTCTGTATCGATATATCCGGGTGCTACAACATTTGCAGTGATATTGCGTGATCCCAACTCTCGGGTCAAGGAGCGGGCCATGCCCACCAGACCAGCCTTGGAGGCTGCATAGTTGACCTGCCCCGGAGAGCCGTACAGACCCACGACTGAAGAAATGAAAATTACGCGGCCTCGTTTGAGGCGGATCATGCCGCGAGTCGCACGCTTTAAAGCGCGGAACGAACCGGTCAGGTTCGTGTCCACGACTTGTTCGAAATCTTCTTCAGACATGCGGAGCAACAGCTGATCATTGGTGACACCAGCGTTGTTCACCAACACTTCCACCGGTCCGTGCGCTTCCTCTATTTGCTCAAAGGCCTGGTCAACGGATGCCATATCCGTGACGTCAGCTTTGACAGTCAGCAGTCCCTCGGGTCCTTCGCCGGACCGCGAGGTGATTGCCACCTGGTCCCCGTTGGCCTCAAAGGCCCGGGCGATGGCTAACCCTATCCCCCGGTTACCACCGGTCACCAGTACACTTCGGCCTTGCGCCACAATTACTCCTCAAGATAGATCGAGACGTTTTGTCCCTACTCTAAGCGGGAAAGTGAGACAATAGATGCTGCAACCCGTAACGTAACGAAAATTTGTGTCGCAATAAATCGGCGCGTGAAAGGAGATGAGGTGACGTATCAGTCAAAATCTGCCTCTCAACCGGACCGCAAACTTGGTCGCGGTCACGCGCGCCAAGCCCGCAAAGAAGATAAACAGGTCTATCTCATCACGGGCGCCTCGGAGTCTGTGGTAGCAGATTCCGAACGCAAGAATCGTATTTATGCTGCGCTCATCGGGGTGCGCATCGCTTCGCTTTTCGTCGTCTTGGTCACCGACGGGTGGGTACAGCTGGCCGTTTTCGTTGGGGGGATGCTGGCTCCGTGGATCGGAGTCCAAGTTGCCAACACGATCCGTCAGGTCCAGGCTCGTTCCATTGAAACCGTTCAACCCCAACAGGCTGCGCTTGAAGCCGCTCGCGGGGAGGCGGAAGAGGATGACAACGACACCGTTATCGTTGGTGACGTGTTAGATGACCAACCAGCAGCTCAAACGGCCAAGCCGTCCGCTGAATCTTCTGCAACCGAAGCGCAATTTGGCCAAAATGAGAGGGACGATGATGACAAACGGTCCTGATCTCCTTGGAAACCTCATGCAGACCGGGTCTGCTGCACCTGAGCCTGCTACCACCGAGGTACAGTGTTCCCGAAAATCATGTACCGCAGATGCTGTCTGGAAACTGTTGTGGAATAATCCCAAGATTCACACTCCGCAGCGTCGTAAAATCTGGTTGGCTTGCGACACTCATCGTGAGTTCCTCGCAGACTTCCTTTCGTCCCGTGCTTTTCTCCAAGAGATACAACCGCTACCTAGGTGACCTAATCCATGACTCACGAACCTGTTGCCGAAGCCGCAAAGAAGCCGAAACTCAACTTTCGATTTCTCTTGTCAGGTGCTTGGATTGGCGGCTTCGTATTCTGCATCCTGTTTTCCATTGCGACGGTTTTCCTCGGGGAATGGCAAATGGACCGACGGATGGAAAAGCTCGATGAGATTAATAAAATCGTCGATAACTACGATGATGAGCCTGTGCCATATGCCGCGGCCGGAGCGCTGTTTGATGATTTTGACGAGCAGTCGAAATGGACACCAGTCATAGTGCAGGGACAATACATCGAAGAAGACACCATGGTTGCACGCAACCGTCCGCGTGCCGGGGTCCCTGGGTTCGAAGTCCTCGTACCATTTGAAACGGATTCTGGTGACCGCTTGATCGTTGACCGGGGATGGTTACCATTGGGCAGCGACGCCTCAGAACCTGAAACGATACCTTCCCCTCCCCAAGGCCAGGCACGCATCATTGTGCGAGTCGTACCCGGTGAAGACTCATTGGACCGTGACGCACCAGCCGGCCAGGTAGCTTCAATCCATCTTCCGACCATCAACGAACAACTTGATTATGACGTAGCTGATCAAGCGTATGGACTCATGGCGGCCGAGTCTCCTCAGATGGACGTGGTGCCCCAGCAAATGCCAGAGCCGCAGCGTGACGAGGGACCTCACCTGTCCTACTCCATGCAATGGTTCACATTCGGACTGATGTCATTTGCCGTGTGGGGTTGGCTCGCCTATCAGAAAGCGGTTCGGAATCGCGAAGATGAGCTTTACGGTGAGCGAGAAGAAGATGGTTTCATCTCGGCTCACCGAATCGAACGCGCCAAACCGATCAAGCGTCGTAAAGGTGAACTGACCGATGAGGAAATCGAAGACGCCATGCTTAATAGCTAGCGCTTCGACACCTCAGGACCGCATGGATTAGGCGAGTTCGACGAGCTCAAGGTAGTCATCTGACCAGATATCTTCGTCCGCGTCGGGCAGGATGAGCACCCGGTCCGGATCAAGGGCCTGGACCGCTCCGGCATCGTGGGTTACCAAGATGATTGCACCCTCGTAGCTGCGGATTGCAGCCAAAATTTCTTCGCGAGATGCCGGGTCCAGGTTGTTGGTCGGCTCGTCCAGCAATAGGACGTTGGCTCCTGATACCACTAGGGTGGCCAATGCCAGTCGAGTCTTTTCACCGCCAGATAGCACCTGAGCGGGTTTGTAGACGTCGTCGCCAGAAAATAAGAAGGAACCGAGCACCGTGCGTGCTGCGGTTTCATCAAGATTTGGAGCAGCAGATTTCATATTGTCCAGCACAGACTGCTGCACATCAAGTGTCTCGTGTTCCTGCGCATAGTATCCCAGCTTCAGACCATAACCTGGTTCAACTTGGCCTGCATCCGGTGCTTCGTGGCCGGCCAGCAGCCGCAGCAGTGTAGTTTTGCCAGCCCCGTTGAAACCGAGGACCACGACTCGAGAACCCTGATCGATGGCCAGATCCACGCCGGTAAACACTTCGGTCGAGCCATAGGATTTTGACAGTCCGCTAGCGGTCAAGGGCACTTTGCCACATGGCGCAGGCGTGGGGAAACGAAGGTTTGCGACCTTTTCGTCTACGCGCTCATCGGCCAGGCCCGCGAGCATTCGGTCAGCCCGGCGTGCCATGTTCTGGGCTGCGACTGCTTTGGTGGCTTTGGCTCGCATTTTATCGGCCTGCGCGTAGAGAGCTGCGGCTTTCTTTTCTGCGGAGGCGCGTTCGCGGCGTCGACGTCGCTCATCGACTTCGCGCTGCTTCAAATAGGCACGGTAGCCCATTGAATAAATGTCAATCACCTGACGGGTGGCATCCAAGAAGAAGACTGTATTGACAACCTCGTCGATCAGATCGAGGTCGTGCGAGATGATCATCAACCCGCCCTCGTACGTTTTGAGGTAGTCACGAAGCCAAATAATGGAATCGGCATCCAAGTGGTTGGTGGGCTCGTCGAGGATCATCGTATCTGGTTGCTCGAAGAGAATCCGAGCCAGTTCGACACGGCGGCGTTGCCCACCAGACAACGTGTCTAGTGAACGATGCATCAGGGAGGTGTCGATCCCGAGATTCGCTGCGATTGAGGCAGCCTGCGATTGTGCAGCATAACCTCCGGCTGCGATGAACTCAGCTTCGGCAGTAGGATAGCGGCGCATCCCGCGTTCCATCTGACGTGGGTCTGTGGAGCTCATCTCTTCTTCGGCGCGGCGCATTCGTCGAGCCAATTCGGCCAGGTCTCGGGCCGAGAGGATCCGGTCGCTCACGGTCTGGCTCAAGTCTCCGGTGCGTGGGTCCTGCGGTAGATAGCCGACCGTGCCGGATCGCATGACGGTTCCACTGGCTGGGATGACTTCATCCATGAGCACTTTGGTCAGTGTGGTCTTGCCGGCGCCATTGCGACCAACAAGTCCGATGCGGTCTCCGGCGTTGATGTGGAACGTGACATCGGATAGGAGCGTCCGGGAGCCAACCACAACAGACAGCTGTTGTGCTGAAATCATCTATGTATTACCTCGCGAGGGTTCTTTGAGCGTTTAGGTCTGTCCCATTGTAGGGATGCCTTCGGTTCGGTGACGACTCTGTTCACTGATCGGTGTCGTAGACGGCTGTCATACCGGCTTCGATCAGTCGCGCGAGCTCTTCGTGGGGCGTCACACCACGTTGTTGCGCACGTTGGACTATTTCGTCGGCCAACGTCTTATCTAATGGAGTATGCACCGTTACCCTGGCCGTGGGTGCGTCCTTGGTACCGTGTAGTTGCGCCTGCGCTGGTGCGGGTGGTTGAAGCTCTTGGTCGATATTGAGGCCCGGGCCGGTTTTGACGGGTTTACCAGCTTGGAAGGCTTTGGCTGCCGCGTTCGCGCGGGTGTCTGCCGCTTCGTTGAGCGGATGACCGGCGTGGCCTTTGATCCATTGGAACGTGATATTGCGTCCGGCCGCTGTTGCGCTGGTCATAAGTTCATCGAGTTGGATCATCAGATCCTGGTTGACCACAGGTTTGCCATCGGATTTTTTCCAACCTTTTTTCTTCCACCCGGGAAGCCACTTGGTGATCGAGTTGATTGCGTATTGGGAGTCAGCCAGGATCGTGAGGTCGTGATCGGTGTCCTGAGTCGCTTCTAGAATCTTGATGATGGCGGTCAATTCGCCACGATTATTGGTGGCTTCTTCCCATCCGCCGGCTGCCCAGTTGGAGTCGTCGATGTACCAGGCCCATCCTGCGGGGCCGGGGTTGCCAAGTGCTGATCCATCTACTCCAACGGTGAGCATACTTATCCTCTAGTTTGTTCGGGTGGGCGGTTTCTAGTGTAGGCGTTAAATAACCAACCGGTTGTCCACTTGGAGGTGGCCAACCGGTTGGTGTCAGTGTTGTCTGGGTTAGATATTGAACCCGAGGGCGCGCATTTGTTCGCGACCGTCTTCGGTAATTTTCTCTGGACCCCATGGCGGCATCCAGACCCAGTTGAGGCGCCATTCATCGACCATGGTCTCGATGGCACGGCCTACCTGGTCCTCGATCACGTCAGTGAGCGGGCAAGCGGCGGTGGTCAAGGTCATATCTACGATCAGGGCGCCGTCTTCGGCGTAGTTCAGGCCGTATAGCAGGCCTAGATCGACGATATTGACACCCAATTCGGGGTCGATGACGTCTTTGAGGGCTTCCTCAATGTCTTCGAGTGGTGTCTGTGCAACAGTGGACATGATTACCTCCTGCTCCGTCTGTTTAGCACGTTAGCAGAAAAGACTTAGGCGGGGGCTTCGGTCTTTTCGTAGTTGACATAGCCTTCGTCTTCGAGACGTTCGGCGAGTTCTGCTCCGCCTGAATCAACGATCTTGCCGTCAACGAAGACGTGCACGTGATCCGGTTTGATGTAGCGCAGGATGCGGGTGTAGTGGGTGATCAGCAAGGTACCCATGCCGTTATTTTCCTGTGCACGGTTTACGCCGTCCGAAACGATGCGCAGCGCGTCAATGTCCAGCCCGGAGTCTGTCTCATCCAGGATGGCCATTTTTGGCTTGAAGAGTTCAAGCTGCAAGATCTCTGCGCGCTTCTTCTCACCACCGGAGAAACCTTCGTTGACGTTACGGGTCGCGAAGTTGGCATCCATCTCGAGGTTATTCATGGCCTCGCGGACGTCTTTTGTCCAGGTGCGGATCGATGGTGCTTCGCCGTCCAGCGCGGTCTTTGCGGTCCGCAGGAAGTTGGTCATCGAAACGCCTGGTACCTCTACTGGGTACTGCATGGCGAGGAACAGTCCGGCCTGTGCACGTTCGTCAACTTCCATTTCGAGCACGTCTTCGCCGTCCAGCAAGATTTCACCGCTGGTGACGTTGTAGGACGGGTGACCCGCGATGGCTTGGGCCAGCGTGGATTTACCGGAACCGTTGGGTCCCATGATGGCGTGAGTTTCGCCGGAGTTGATGGTCAGGCTGACACCTTTGAGGATCTCGACATCGCCCTGCTCGGTCTCGATGCTGACGTGTAGATCTTTGATCTCAAGTTTGGACATTTTTACTTAAGTCTCCTTGTTGCCCGTGTTGTACGGGGCTTGGGTAATGGCTACAGGTGGGGTTACAGTGCGACGTCGGCGATTTCGCGTTCCATGACCTCAGTCACGGCCTCTTCGACTTCCTCGATGCCGATTTTCTGAATGACTTCGTTGAGGAAGCCGCGCAGGATCAGCTTGCGAGCGGTTGGCTCTGGGATCCCCCGAGCCATCAGGTAAAACAGCTGCGACTCATCGAAGCGACCGACCGATGAGGCGTGACCACCGGAGTCGATGATCCCGGTCTCGATTTCCAAGTTTGGAATCGAATCGGCGTGGGCGCCTTCGCTCAGGAGGAGGTTCTCATTCTTCTCGTAGGAGTCCGTCCCTGAGGTGTTCCCGCGAATCAAGACGTCACCGACCCACACTGCGCGAGCACCCTTTCCTTGCAGCGCACCCTTGTACAGTGCATCCGAGGTGCAATTATTCGTCGAGTGATCGATGAAAATACGGTGTTCTAGGTGCTGTCCGGCGTCTGCGAAGTACAGGCCGTACATGTTAGTGGTTGCACCTTCGCCGGCGAACCGGGTGATCGGGGTCAGACGAACCAAGGAGCCACCGTAGGAGATGACCACGTGTTTGAAGGTGGAGTCTTTGCCCAGTGATGCCTGCTGTGAGCCAACGTGTACTGCATCGTCGTCCCAAGCTTGCAAGGAGACGACGTTGACGTTCGCGCCCTGTCCTACCGCAAACTCGATATTTTGCGACACGACAGCTTGACCAGTCTGGTTGATTACCAGATCAACGTGGGTGTTTGCGCCCACGGCAATGTAGATGTGCTGTGCTGCCGGGTCCTTCGAGTTACCCTGAACAGAGATCTCAAGCGGTTTTTCGAACTCGAGATTGTCAGCCACCGTGATAACGGTTGCTTCGCTGAAGGATGCCCAGGCTGCAGCTGAGGTGCGATCATCTGGCACCATAAAGGAGCCCAACCGGTTGTCGTCGCGACCAACAGTTTCAATGGTGACACCCTCGTGTTCGGTGACAGTGACCTGTGGTGCTGGACCAGTCAGGAGCGTGTCGTCACCTTCAGGTAGGTGCAGGCCGGCGAGGCGGTGGAGCGGGGTGAAGCGCCAGTCTTCTTCCTCACCGGTCAAGACCGGAAAATCTGCCAGATCAAAGCTGGTCTGACGATCCGCACGTGAAGTTCCGTAAGTGACTTCCTCGGCGTCGGACTGCTGGCCAGCAGTTTGCTTGACGACGAGTTCTTCGCCTTCTTCACCCATGCCTGGGATAAGCAGGGCTGGGCCGCCGTCGAGTGTAGTTGCGTCAGTGTTGGCCACGCTTAGCCCACCGATCCTTCCATTTGCAGTTCAATAAGTTTGTTCAGTTCCAGTGCGTATTCCATTGGCAGGTGACGCGAAATCGGTTCAACGAAGCCGCGGACGATCATGGCCATGGCTTCTTCTTCTGACAGCCCACGGCTCATCAGGTAGAACAGCTGCATTTCAGAAACCTTGGACACGGTCGCTTCGTGACCCAAGGTGACGTCATCTTCGCGAATGTCGATGTACGGGTAGGTATCGGTCCGCGAGATGGTGTCGACCAGCAGTGCGTCACACTCGGTGTTATTTGCCGATTTCTTCGCGCCCTCGGCAATTTGCACCAGACCGCGGTACGCAGAACGTCCCCCGCCACGGGCTACCGACTTGGAGATGATATTCGACTTGGTGTTTGGTGCCAAGTGCACCATCTTGGAACCGGTGTCTTGGTGCTGGCCTGCGCCGGCAAATGCCATGGTCAGGGTTTCACCGTGGGAGTGTTCACCGGTCAGGTAGACGGCCGGGTACTTCATGGTGACTTTGGAACCGATGTTGCCATCGACCCATTCCATGGTGCCGCCCTCTTCCACAACCGCACGCTTGGTGACCAGGTTGTAGACGTTGTTCGACCAGTTTTGAATGGTCGTGTAGCGAACGCGGGCGTTCTTCTTCACGATGATTTCAACGACGGCGGAGTGCAGCGAGTCGGTCTTGTAGATCGGTGCGGTACAGCCTTCGACGTAGTGAACGTATGAGCCTTCATCGGCGATGATCAAGGTGCGCTCGAACTGACCCATGTTTTCGGTGTTAATCCGGAAATAGGCCTGCAGTGGGATCTCGACGTGTACACCCTTTGGCACGTAAACGTAGGAGCCACCGGACCATACCGCAGTGTTGAGGGCAGAGAATTTATTATCGCCAACTGGGATGACCGAACCGAAGTACTCTTTGAACATATCTTCGTGTTCTTTAAGGCCGGTATCGGTGTCTAAGAACACCACGCCCTGGCGTTCTAGTTCGTCGTTGATCTGGTGGTAGACCACTTCAGATTCGTATTGGGCTGCTACACCAGCAACCAGACGCTCACGTTCGGCTTCTGGGATGCCTAGACGCTCATAGGTTTCGAGGATGTCTTCGGGCAGATCTTCCCAGCGGGTAGCCTGGCGTTCGGTGGAACGCACGAAGTATTTGATTCGATCAAAGTCAATCCCGGAGAGGTCTGCACCCCACGTTGGCATGGGTTTACGATCGAAATAGCGCAGGCCCTTCAGGCGGGTCTTCAGCATCCATTCAGGCTCATCTTTGAGTTCGGAGATGTTCCGAACCACGTCTTCGTTGAGGCCGCGGATCGCTTTTTCGCCGGCTTCGTCCGGGTCGTGCCAGCCGAATTCGTAGGGACCAATGGCTTCGAGCTCTGGGTTGGCATCCAGAACATCCTGAATCACGCCTGGATCGGCGGTTTCTTGACTGATTTGATCCGTCATTATCAACCTCTTTAGAACGGGTCGTGGATGGTGGTCATCGATTGCAGTCCAGTCGGGACAGTCGGTGACTAGGGTTTTGATTTAATTCGCTGAAGTCTTTGTACTGCTTGCCGCCCGCAGTGACGCGTGTGCAGCCCGACCCAATGGTACGTGGGTGTTGCATACATGGCCACCTGTGGGCATTGTCGCGAGTCTTCGGACGTCTACTTCTAGTAAACGCGCAAACACGTCAGTTTCTTCCTCACAAAATTGTGGGAATCTTCCGGCCAGCTCTTGGATAGGGCAATGACCCTGGCAAATTTGGGCCGCCCGTAAGGTGGTGACCTTCGCTGTTCGACCAGCGCGTCGGGTGGTGGCTGCAAACCCGAGTTCTTCCAAGACGCTCGTCAACGTGTGAATTCGATCGTTGAGCGTGGCTCCCTCAACGAGTTCTTCATGGAAGCGTTGTTCAATTTTATGAAAGTACTGTCGGGCGAATCCGCGCAGTGCTTCCTGGCCGCCTAGCTCAACGAGAGCTGACATTGCGTCAGTCGCGACATCGAGATAGTCATCCCCAAGTTGTACTTGCCCTTGATGTGTCACGACATAACGTCGGGATGGTCGCCCAGCACCACGCTGCGAACCGGAGACTACTTTGACCTCAACGAGGCCTTCTTCCTCGAGAGCGTCGAGGTGACGCCGTACCGCCGCAGCTGTGAGGCCAAGTTTTTTACCGATCGTTGCAGCACTCACCGGTCCGTGAGCCAGTACGGCATGCATGACCTTCTGCCGCGTCGTTTTGGTTGTGCCCGCGCCAGAAGAAGGATTTCCCGAAGGGGATTCAGCGAATTTAGTAATCATGGTATGTCCTAATTATAGACCACTTCCGCGGTTTGGCTACATATGGCGTTGTGTTGCTACTCACGAGCACAATGATTCTGCTCAAGGCCAAGGGAGCTTCATGGGCATTATCGGCAGAGCTGCCAGATTATTTGACTAGACTGTAGGCCGTATTTACCCAGGTGTTGGATCAACGTTGTGAGTCGTAGTTCATGCTGTCATTATCAAATGTCCATCGAAACGTCCCTACCCGCAAGGGGCGTTTTCCTATTCTCAAAGGCATCAGCTTTGAAGCCAAAGCCGGTGAGGTCACAGCGCTGCTAGGTCCCAATGGAGCCGGTAAAACCACGACATTGTCCATCGCTCAGGGCATCGATCCGGTCAGTTCCGGAAGCGTGCGACTGTTAGGAGTTGATCCGTACCGCGCTGATGCAGGCTTACGAAGCCAGGTTGGTGTCATGCTGCAAGAAGGTGGCTTACCCATGGCGGTCACGGGTGAGCGATTACTCCAACATCTGCAGCGGTTGTACCTGCATCCGGCGGATATCGATGGGCTCATGGAACGACTCGAGATCCACCCCTTCAAGGATCGTCAAATTCGTCGGCTTTCCGGTGGGCAGCGGCAGCGCTTAGGCATGGCTGCCGCGCTGGTGGGTCGTCCTCGGGTGGTGTTCCTTGATGAGCCATCCGCAGGCCTAGATCCGGTGTCACGTCGCATCGTGTTCGAACTGATCGAAGAACTCAAAGCTCTTGGGGTGTGCATCATCTTGACCACTCACTTGCTCGAAGACGCCCAACGCTTAGCGGACCACGTGGTACTCATTCGCGATGGTCGTGTCGAAGCAGCCGGCACCGTCGATGAATTAACTGCAACTGGATTGCGTCCGCCACTGGCATTCCGGTTGGACACCGCACTGACACCACAACAGCAACAGGATTTTCCAGCGCACCTGTCACTGAGCACTGAAGGAGCCGCAAGCGGGGATGTGGTCTGGCACGTCGCTGGGATAGAAAACCCCACTGACTTACATGCACTGACTGCCTGGTGGGTGCGTCACGATCTAATGCCTGTTGATCTAGGGTTGAGCGGCAAATCTCTAGAGGATGTTTTTTGGGAGCTGACCACACATGACCACGCTTGATCTAACTCCGGTGGATAGGCCACACTCAGCCTCGCTGTGGTCGAAAGTGTTGGCGCAAGGTCGCTACGAAACCCGAGTGACCGTGACCAACGGGGAACAGCTCTTGGTCTCCATCATT